>NZ_BAAAYR010000001.1:0-69545 GCF_039536445.1 Microlunatus spumicola
GTCACCTGCCACCCCTCCTCGGCAGGCGTTGCAACGATCACGAGATCTGACCGTGAAAGTCCCCTACCTTGCCCGGCAGATCTGCCGTGGTGAGTACCGGACTTTCACGTAAACGTGAAAGTCCTGAGGCGCAGGTGCCTGCGGACGGGCGGGCTCAGCCCTCGGAACCGCTGCGGCGCAGGACGTCGCTGAGGCGCTCGGCGGCGGCGATGACGGCGGGGGCGTGCAGGCGGCCGGGCTGGCGGGACAGGCGCTCGATCGGGCCGGAGACGCTGACCGCGGCGATGACCTTGCCGGAGGGGGAGCGGACGGGGGCGGAGACCGAGGCCACGCCGGCCTCGCGCTCGCCGACCGAGTGGGCCCAGCCGCGACGGCGTACGGCGGCGAGGGCGACCGCCGAGTAGCGGCTGCCGCGCAGGCCGCGCTGCATGCGGTCCGGCTCCTCCCAGGCGAGCAGCACCTGGGCGGCGGAACCGGCCTGCATGGTCAGCTGGGTGCCGACCGGGACGCTGTCGCGCAGGCCGGACATGCGCTCGGCCGTGGCGACGCAGACGCGGAAGTCGCCCTGGCGACGGAACATCTGCGCCGACTCGCCCGTGATGTCGCGGAGCCGGGCCAGCACGGGGCCGGCGGTGGCGAGCAGGCGGTCCTCGCCGGCGGCTGAGGCGAGCTCGCCGAGGCGCGGGCCGAGCACGAAGCGTCCCTGGAGGTCGCGGCTGACGAGCCGGTGGTGCTCGAGGGCCACGGCGAGGCGGTGCGCGGTCGGGCGGGCGAGACCGGTCGCCGAGACCAGGCCCGCCAGGGTCGTCGGGCCGGTCTCCAGCGCGCCGAGCACCATGGCGGCTTTGTCCAGCACGCCGACACCGCTAGAGTTGTCCATGCCTTGATACTGCCGTCTCGGATGCTGGAACGCAAACGCGGCGCGCAGCAGCAGGACGAGAGTCCGGAGACAACCGGGGACCACCCGGAACCGCAGCCAAGAGGAGCCTGGTCCATGGGTAGGACGTTGAGCGAGAAGGTCTGGGACGACCACGTCGTCCGCTCGGTCGAGGGTGAGCCGGACCTCCTGTACATCGACCTGCACCTCGTGCACGAGGTCACCAGCCCGCAGGCCTTCGACGGCCTCCGCCAGGCCGGTCGCCCGGTCCGCCGCCCCGAGCTCACGCTCGCCACGGAGGACCACAACACCCCGACGCTGAACATCGACCAGCCGATCGCCGACCCGGTGTCGCGCACGCAGGTCGACACGCTGCGGAACAACGCCGCCGAGTTCGGCGTCCGGATCCACAGCCTCGGCGACCTCGACCAGGGCATCGTGCACATCATCGGCCCGCAGCTGGGGCTCACCCAGCCCGGCCTCACGATCGTGTGCGGCGACTCCCACACCTCCACGCACGGCGCCTTCGGCTCGATCGCCTTCGGCATCGGCACCTCCGAGGTCGAGCACGTGCTCGCCACCCAGACGCTGATGCAGGCCAAGCCCAAGACGATGGCGGTGAACGTCGAGGGCGAGCTGCCCCCCGGCGTCACGGCCAAGGACATCGTGCTGGCGCTGATCGCCAAGGTCGGCACCGGCGGCGGCCAGGGCTACATCGTCGAGTACCGCGGGTCGGCCATCGAGGCGCTCTCCATGGAGGGCCGGATGACGATCTGCAACATGAGCATCGAGTGGGGGGCGAAGGCGGGCCTGATGGCCCCCGACGAGAAGACCTTCGCCTACCTGCAGGGCCGCCCGCACGCGCCGACCGGCGAGGACTGGGACGCGGCCGTCGCGTACTGGTCGACGCTGAAGAGCGACCCGGACGCGGTCTTCGACGTCGAGGTCGACCTCGACGCCTCCCAGCTGACGCCGTTCGTTACGTGGGGCACCAACCCCGGCCAGGGCGTGCCGCTCGGCGCGGACGTGCCGGACCCCGAGACGTTCGTCGAGGCGAGCGACCGGGTCGCCGCGACCAAGGCGCTCGAGTACATGGCGCTGCTGCCCGGCACGCCGATGCGCGAGGTCGCGGTGGACACCGTGTTCCTCGGCTCGTGCACCAACGGCCGGATCGAGGACCTGCGCGCCGCGGCCGCGGTCATCGACGGCTACCACGTCGCCGACTCCGTCCGGATGCTCGTCGTCCCGGGCTCGGCGCGAGTCCGCCTGCAGGCCGAGTCCGAGGGTCTCGACGTCGTGTTCAAGGAGGCCGGCGCCGAGTGGCGGGCCGCCGGGTGCTCGATGTGCCTCGGCATGAACCCCGACCAGCTGGCCCCCGGCGAGCGTTCCGCCTCGACCTCGAACCGCAACTTCGAGGGCCGGCAGGGCAAGGGCGGGCGTACGCACCTGGTCAGCCCGCTGGTCGCCGCCGCCACCGCCGTCCGCGGCACCCTGAGCTCGCCGGCCGACCTCGGCCCCCGCGGGCAGGACCACGTCGACCAGCTGGTCGGCGCACCCGAGAGCCGTTGAGGCAGGAGCAGAGCATGGACGCCTTCACCACGCACACCGGGACCGCGCTGCCGCTGCGGCGCAGCAACGTCGACACCGACCAGATCATCCCGGCCGTCTACCTCAAGCGGGTGACGAAGACCGGCTTCGAGGACGGGCTCTTCGCCGCCTGGCGCAAGGACCCGGACTTCGTCCTCAACCAGCCGCAGCACGCCGGCGCGACGATCATCGTCCCGGGCCCGGACTTCGGCACGGGCTCGTCGCGCGAGCACGCCGTGTGGGCCCTGCAGAACTACGGCTTCCGCGTCGTCGTGGGCTCGCGCTTCGGCGACATCTTCCGCAGCAACGCGGGCAAGGCGGGCCTGCTCGTCGCGCGCATCGACCAGAAGGTCGTCGAGGAGCTGTGGGACTACGTCGAGGAGCACCCGCAGGCGCCGCTGACCGTCGACCTGCAGTCCCGCACGATCACGGCGCCGGGCTTCGAGACCGACTTCGAGATCGACGACTACACGCGCTGGCGCCTGCTCGAGGGCCTCGACGACATCGGCCTGACCCTGCGCCAGGGCGACGCCATCGACGCGTACGAGGCGGGTCGGCCGTCCTACAAGCCAGCGACCCTGCCGGCCCGGATCGCCTCCGCCTCCTGACCGGGATCCCCGCCTGGCGGGAGATCCGAGCCTTACAGCATTTGTCTTGAGGGCATTGGATTGTCTAGCGTTCCTCTCGCGCGCGCCGCAGTGGGGCTGCGGGAACGAGGAGGGCTCGTCCTCGCGCGCAGGTGAGAGGACCAGGACCAGTGAACAAGGCTGAGCTGATCAAGGAGCTGTCGTCGCACTTCGACGGCAGCAAGGCCGACGCGGCCCGAGCGCTGAACGCGGTGGTGCAGACCATCACCTCGACGGTGTCGACGGGGGAGAAGGTGTCGGTCACCGGCTTCGGGGTGTTCGAGAAGATCGACCGTCCCGCGCGCACCGTGCGCAACCCGCGTACGGGGGAGCGCAAGGAGGCGGCGGCGACGTCCGTCGTGCGGTTCCGTCCGGGCACGGACCTCAAGTCGTCGGTGGCCGGCGAGCAGCAGGCGGGCTAGGCCGGTTCCGGGAGCCTCGGGGGAGGCTCAGAGCCAGGCCGACAGCACCGTCGTGCCCACGAGCACGGCGTGCAGCCGCTGACCCGGTCGCAGCGGGCGGAGCCCGTCTGCCAGCGCGTCCTCGGGCAGCGTCACGCGGACGCCGTCCGCCGTCACGGCCTGCCCGTCCGGGCCGGTCGACCCGGTCGTCGTGACCACCGCGTACGCGCCGAGCCGGCCCGACCCGGGGTCGAGCAGCGTCTGCGTGGCGCTGCCGAGGCCGAGACCGGCCGCGTCGCCGAGGTCCACCTCGGTGTCGACGTCGCGGCGGGCGTCGGGCACCGCGGTGCCGAGCCGCTCGTCGGTCAGGGGCGTGGCCCCCGAGCTGTGGTGCGCCGCCGCGGAACGTCCCTGGAAGTGCGGGGCCAGCGGCTCGCTCCCGCCCGAGACGAGCATCGTCGTGCCGATCCCCGTCGCGTCCGGCAGGTAGGCCCGCCCCGGACCGGCGGCGGCCAGGACCACGGCGACGGACGCGGGACGCAGCGCCGGCAGGTCGCCCACGCACGCGAGCACCCGGGTCAGCCCGTCGGCGCGGAGCCGGGCCTCGCCCTGGCGCAGCGCCTCGTTGAGGCCCGCCGGCCGCGTCTCCGGCACGACCACGACGTCGCCGAGCCCGGCGCGCGCGAGACGGGCGGCGAGCCCGGGCTGGTCGCTGACCACCCGGACCGCCTCCACCGCCGGCACGAGGGCGTGCAGCGTGTCGACCGCCATCGTCCACGCGAGCCGCCGGCGCAGCGCCTGGGGCAGCGGGGCCAGCCGGGACTTCACGTGCTCGCCCGCCTTGAGCGCGACCACGGCGCCCGTCCCGGCACCGGTCCGTGCCCGTTCCTCGGCGACGGGGGCGCTGCCGTCGGGGGCGGTCGGGTCGGCGGGGGGCATGACGGCGACCGATGCTGCCACAGCCGCCAAGCGCGGCCCGGGCGTCGCCCCGGGGAGCGGCGCGGCACGAGGGCGTGCCGCCTCGCGCGGGGAGGCACGCCCTAGGGTGGGCGCGACCTCGGGGCGGAGCGCCGCGGGCGGACCCGGAGGGTGGCGGACAGCATGGCCAGGGGTCACGAGGGTTCACCCGCCCGGGTGCCGGCCCTGGCCGCGGTCAACCACGAGCCCGGAGCCCAGACGGTCCGCACGGTCGTCCGTCTGCTCAACGTCGTCCTCGCGCCGCTCAGCCGGCGGGACTGGCGGGGCCAGGAGCACCTGCCCGCCACCGGCGGCGTGATCGTCGTCGCGAACCACATCTCCAACGCCGACCCGCTCGCGCTCGGGCAGTTCCTGGCCTACTCGGGCCGCTGGCCCCGCTTCCTGGCCAAGAGCTCGCTGTTCCGGGTGCCGGTCGTCGGTCCCGTCCTGCGCGGCGCCGGGCAGATCCCGGTCGAGCGGGGCGGCAGCCACGCCGGGGACGCGCTCGTGGAGGCGCGGCGGGCGGTCGAGGCGGGCCGCGCCGTCGTCGTCTACCCGGAGGGCACCATCACCTACGACCCGGACCTGTGGCCGATGCGGGGGCGAACGGGGGCGGCCCGCCTGGCCCTGTCCACCGGCTGCCCGGTCGTGCCCGTGGGGCAGTGGGGTGCCGAGGAGTTCCTGCGGGGCCGGAAGGTCGGGCTGCCGCGCCTCTGGGCGCGGCCGACGCTGCGGATGCTCGTCGGCCCGCCCGTCCCGCTCGACGACCTGCGCGGGCGCGAGGTCGACGCGGACGTCCTGCACGAGGCGACGGCGCGGATCGTCGCCGCGATCACCGCCCTGGTCGCGCAGCTGCGGGACGGGTCGGCACCGGAGCAGCCCTTCGACCCCCGGGCGGGTGCGGCGTGAAGGTCGCCGTGATGGGCGCGGGGACGTGGGGCACGACGTTCGGCCTCGTCGTCTGCGACTCCGGTCACGAGGTCACCCTGTGGTCGCGGCGCCCCGAGCTGGCCGCCGCGATCAACGCGACCGGCCGCAACCCCGACTACCTGCCCGACGTCGAGCTGCCCGCGACCCTCCGGGCCGTCAGCGACCCCGCGGAGGCGATGGCCGGCGCGTACGCGGTCGTGCTCGCGGTGCCCTCGCAGCTGCTCCGGACGACGCTCGGCGGCTGGGACGTCCCGCGCGACGCCCGGGTCGTCAGCCTGGCCAAGGGCATCGAGCTCGGCACCGGCCGCCGGATGAGCGAGGTGGTCGCCGAGGCCGCCGGGGTCGGGGCGGACCGCCTGGCCGTGGTGACCGGACCCAACCTCGCCCGCGAGATCGCCGCGCGGCAGCCGTCGGCGAGCGTCGCCGCGAGCGCGTCGCACGAGACGGCGCTCGACGTGCAGCGCCTCTGCCACACGCCGTCCTTCCGGGTCTACACGAACGCCGACGTCGTCGGCTGCGAGCTGGCCGGGGCGACCAAGAACGTCATCGCCCTCGCGGTGGGCATGGCCGTCGGGCTGGGGTTCGGCGCGAACGCGACCGCCTCGCTGATCACCCGTGGACTGGCCGAGACGAGCCGGCTGGGCGTCGCGCTCGGGGCCGACCCCTACACGTTCGCGGGGCTGGCCGGCCTGGGCGACCTGGTCGCCACCTGCGCGTCGCCCCTCTCACGGAACCGGACGTTCGGCGAGGAGCTGGGTCGCGGGCGATCCGTGGCCGACATCAGCCGCTCCACCCGGCAGGTCGCCGAGGGCGTCCTGTCCTGCGCGTCCGTGCAGGCCCTGGCGGCCGAGCACGGCGTCGAGATGCCGATCGTCGAGCACGTCGCCGCGGTCATCGCCGGCGACCTCACCCCGATTCAGGGCGTCAAGGACCTGATGGGCCGCGCCCCCGGGCGTGAACGGGACTGACGCGAGGCTGCGACAGGACCGGGGACGATCCGGCACCCCTGCGGTGCCGGATCGTCCCCGATCCCGGGTGCGTCGCCCTCAGAGGGCGTCGAGCGACTGCTCGAGGTCGCGCCAGAGGTCCTCGACGTGCTCGACGCCGACCGAGAGGCGGACGAGGCCCTCGGGGACCACGTCCAGCTCGGCGGACCAGCGGCGGCGGCGCTCGAAGGTCGACTCGACGCTGCCCAGGCTCGTCGCGTGCGTCCACAGCGTGCAGCCGTCGATGAAGCGCTCGGCGGCGCTCGCGTCGGCAAGGTCGACCGAGAGCAGCGAGCCGGCGCCGTCCATCGTCGCGGCGGCGCGTGTGTGGCCCGGGTCGTCGGGCAGCCCGGGGTAGCGGACCCGGGCGACGGCCGGGTGGGCGGCCAGGCGCTCGGCGAGGACCCCGGCGTTCGCCTGGGCGGCGCGGACGCGCAGCGGCATGGTCCGCACGCCGCGCAGGGCGAGCCAGGCCTCCATCGGACCGGGGATAGCGCCGTGGTCGTGGCGCACGTCGGCGATCGAGCGGAACAGGTCGTCGGCGTCCGGCCGGACGGTCACGGCGCCGAGCAGGAGGTCGGAGTGCCCACCCACGAACTTGGTGCCCGACTCGACCACGGCGTCGAAGCCGTGCTCGAGCGGCCGCTGGAGCAGCGCGGTGGCGAAGGTGTTGTCGACGACGGTCAGCGTCCGCCCGCGCAGCGCCGCGCCGATCGCCGGCAGGTCGGCGACCTCCATCAGCGGGTTCGTCGGCGACTCGAGCCAGACGAGGTCGGCCCCGTCCGCGGCGGCCAGGACCGCCTCGGTGTCGGCGACGTCGACCGTGCGCAGCGTCCACCCGAACCGTTCCGCCCGCGACCGGACCAGGGCCGCGACCCCGAGGTAGCAGCTCGTGGGCAGGACGACCGTGCTGCCCGGGTCCAGCAGGTCGAGGACCGCGCTCGCCGCCGCCATGCCGCTGGCGAAGGTGAGCGCGCGCCCGCCCTCCAGGGCGCCGAGGACGTCCTCGAGCGCGGTCCAGGTGGCGTTGCCGTCGCGGCCGTAGCCGAGCCCGGGCCCGGAGGTGTCGTGGGCGCCGACGTACGTCGAGGCCATGACGGGGGAGACGTTGAGCGCGGCGCCCGGCGTGTGCGGGGGCCGGCCGAGGCTGACGGCCAGCGTCTCGGGGCGGAGGTCGGAGTGGCTGCTCACGGGTCCATCCTCCCGCCCCGCGCGCGCCGGACCGGCCACGAGGGGTCGCGCCGGTAAGGTCTGCGCGGCAGACGGGCGAGCTTCAGCGGAGGTGCAGTGACGACGGAGCCGGAGCTGGCGGCACGCCCCGAGGCGGCCGGCCGGGTGCGGGTGGCCCTCGTGTTCGGCGGCGTGAGCAGCGAGCACGGGGTGTCCTGCCTGACCGCGGGCGGCGTCTTCGCCGCGCTCGACCCCGACCGCTACGAGGTCCTCGGCGTCGGCATCACGCAGACGGGGCGCTGGGTGCTGGTCGACGAGGACACGCTGCGGGGCCTCGAGGTCGTCGACGGCCGCCTCCCTGAGCTCAGCGAGGACGCCCCCGACGCGGTGCTCATGACCCACGGTCCCGGCAGCCGCCTCGCGGTCCGCGACGACGTCTCGTACGGCAACGTCGACCGCCACTCCGCGCTGTCCTGGCTCGGGCCCGTCGACGTCGCGCTGAGCCTGCTGCACGGCCCGTTCGGCGAGGACGGGACGATCCAGGGCCTGTTCGAGATGATGGGCACCCGCTACGTCGGCGCCGGCGTGCTCGCCAGCGCGGTCGGCATGGACAAGCACTACATGAAGCTCGTGCTCAGCGCCTCCGGCCTCCCCGTCGGCCCGTTCGTCACGGTCACCGCCGCCGAGTGGGCCCGCGACCGCGCCGCCTGCCTGGACGCGGTCGCGACGCTGCGCAGCCCGTTGTTCGTGAAGCCCGCCCGTGGCGGCTCGAGCCTCGGCATCACCAAGGTCGAGGCGGGCGACGGCGACGACGCGCTCGTGGCCGCCGTCGAGCACGCCCAGCGCTACGACCCCAAGGTCGTGGTGGAGGAGGGCTTCGTCGACGCCCGCGAGCTCGAGTGCGGCGTGCTGTCCGACGTCGACGGCGGCCGCCCGCTGGCCAGCCAGATCGCCGAGATCCGCGTGCACAGCCCCTCGGGCTTCTACGACTTCGAGGCCAAGTACCTCCCCGAGGAGCAGGTCGACCTCGACGTCCCCGCGCTCGTCGACCCGGCCGTCGCCGACGAGGTGCGCGAGCTCGCGGTCCGCACCTTCGAGGCCATCGGCTGCGAGGGCCTCGCCCGCGTCGACGTGTTCCTGACCCACGACCACCGCGTCGTCGTCAACGAGATCAACACGATGCCCGGCTTCACCGCGCACTCGATGTTCCCGCGGATGTGGGAGGCCAGCGGCCTCGCCTACCCCGACCTGATCGACAGCCTGATCACCCTCGCCCTGCAGCGCCCGGTCGGCCTCCGCTAGCCGAGGACCCCGTCAGCCGGCGCAGGGCTTGACGACCGGGTCGTGCGCCGACACGGCGGCACCGACGTCGACCAGGGCACCGGAACCGAGCTGGTAGGCCGTGGGCACTGCGACCTCGACGTACGCGGCCCGCCCGATCGTCGTGAAGATCATCCCGCCGGTGGCCTCCTCGGAGAACCAGCCGACCCCGTTGACGTCGAAGCACTCGCTGAACGGGGTGAGCGTCGGCGGCGCCGGCCCGCCGCACCGCAGCACGATCGCGGGCTTGCCCCACGCCGCGGAGAACGTCCCCGGCTCCACCGTCCGCCGGTCCTGGTCGAGCACCTGCTCCGGCAGGTCCGCCATGAGCGCGGTGCAGACCGCCGCCTCGGCCGGCCCCGGCGTCGGATCCACCACCGCCACCCGCGAACAGCCCGCGAGGAGCGTGGACAAGGTCACCAGCACGGCGACCAGCCCACCCGCGCCCGCCCGACCCGAGCGACGAGAGCCGGAGAGAGGGTGGGACGGGTTCGACGCCGCGGAGCGTGGATGGGCCTGGCGGGAGCCCGGGCGTCGGAGATCGACAGCCGGACGACGAACCGCACGGCGCCCGGGCGGATGGTTGCGAGGCGGCGTCGAACCCGTCCCGCCCTCTCTCCGGACCACAGGAGCTCGGGTCAGACGTGCACGACCGGGCAGGTCACCGTCCTGGTGATGCCGGGAACGCTCTGGACGCGCTTGATCACCAGCGTCCCGAGCTCGTCCATGTCGGGTGCTTCGGCGCGGACGACGACGTCGTACGGGCCGGTGACGTCCTCGGCGAGGGTGACGCCCGTGATCCGCCGGATCTGCGTCGTCACCTCGGTCGCCTTGCCGACGGCGGTCTGCACCAGGATGTAGGCCTGCACGACCATGGTGTGTCCTCCGGTGCTGCGGCCAGAACCTTCCGGGGGAGGAGAGCCACGCTGCCCGGCCCGGCGGCCGACCACGTACGCTCACCGGTGTGCAGCAACCTACAGGTTGCCCCGTTCCGTCGACGCACGTCCGTCGTCCATGAGCCCGGGCGGGACCGGCCCCACCACGCTCGCGCAGCTCGGGGAGTTCGCCCTCATCGCGGAGATGGTCCGCGACCTCCCGGCGTCCGACGAGGTCCTCCTCGGGCCCGGCGACGACGGTGCGGTCCTGGCGGTCGGCGGCTCGGTCGTCGTGTCCACCGACGTCCTCGTCGAGGGCGTCCACTTCCGTCGCGACTGGAGCGGCCCGACCGACATCGGCCGCAAGGCGATCGCGGTCAACGTCGCCGACGTCGAGGCCATGGGCGCGCGTCCGCAGGGCGTCGTCGTCGGCTTCTCCGCGCCGGGGGAGACCGAGGTCCGCTGGACGCTCGACCTCGCGACGGGCCTCCGCGCCGAGTGCGCCACCGCCGGCGTGAGCCTGCTGGGCGGCGACACCACCCGCGGTCGCGACGTGACGCTCTCCGTCACCGCGCTCGGAACGCTGGACGGCCGCGCCCCGGTCCGCCGCGACGGCGCGCAGCCGGGCGACGTGCTCGCGTTCGCCGGCCGGCTCGGCTGGGCCGCGGCCGGGCTGCTGGTGCTGACCCGCGGCTTCCGCTCCCCGCGGGCGGTCGTCGAGGTCCAGCGCGTGCCGCACGTGCCGTACGGGCAGGGTGCCGTCGCCGCGCTGGCCGGCGCGACCGCGATGGTCGACGTCTCCGACGGCCTGCTGGCCGACCTCGGGCACGTCGCGCGAGCCTCCGGCGTGACGATCGACGTGGACACGACGACGCTCGAGATCCCCGAACCGCTGGAGACCGTCGGTTCCGCCACCCGCGTCGACCCGCTGCTGCTGGTCCTCACCGGGGGCGAGGACCACGCGCTCGTGGCGACCTTCCCGCCCGGCCGGGTGCCGGCCGGCTGGACGACCATCGGCGCCGTCGGGCCGGCCGAGGGCGACGGCGGCGTCGTGCTCGTGGACGGGGCGCCCTTCGCCGGGGTGCCCGGCTTCGACCACTTCCGCCCGGGCGCGCGCCGGTGAGCGCAGGGCGAGGGTCGGCCCGCGCGCTGCCGACCGCCCGCGTGCTGACGATCGCCGGCTCGGACTCCGGCGGCGGGGCCGGCATCCAGGCCGACCTCAAGACGATGCTCGCCCACGGCGTGCACGGGATGAGCGTGGTCACGGCGGTCACCGCGCAGAACTCGGTCGGCGTCCAGGGCGTGTGGGGCCTGCCCGCAGCGGCCGTGGCGGCGCAGTTCCGCAGCGTCGTCGACGACATCGGGGTGGACGCGGTGAAGATCGGCATGCTCGGGACGGCGGAGACGTGCGTGCTCGTCGCCGACCTGCTGACCACGCTGCCGGCCGGGGTCCCGGTGGTGCTCGACCCCGTCGCGGTGAGCAAGCACGGCGACCCGCTCATCGACGCCGACGCGGTGGGGGCGATGCGCGAGCGGCTGTTCCCGCTCGCGACGATCGCCACGCCCAACCTCGACGAGGCCCGCACGCTCGTCGGTCCCGAGGCGGCGGACGAGGCCGACCAGGCCCGGCTGGGGCACGTCCTCCTCGGCCTCGGGGCGCGCTGGGTGCTGGTCAAGGGCGGCCACGCCGAGGGCGACCCGACCGACGTCCTCGTCGGCGGCGGCGTGCCCGACCAGGCGTTCACCGCGGCGCGGGACGACAACACCCACACCCACGGCACCGGCTGCACGCTCGCCTCGGCGATCGCGTCGCGGCTCGCGCTCGGCGACGACGTCCCCGCCGCCGTGCGCGCGGCGAAGGCGTACGTGACCGGGGCGATCGCCGGCGGGTTCGCCCTGGGGGCCGGGATCGGCCCGACCGACCACCTCTGGGAGCTCCGACCCGCGCTGCCTATGTGACCCCTGTGACGGCTGTGACCGCCTAGAGTGCGGGCATGGCGACCCGCGCGTCTTCCCCCGCGCGGACCGGCAGTCGTACTGGCTCGTCCAGCACCACTCCCCGTCCGCGTGCGTCCGGAAGCAAGAGCACGTCCTCGCGTCCCCGTACGACTCCAGGACGCTCGACCTCGACCGCAACCCGGCCGGCCAACCGGCGGCCGGCCCCGCGGGGACGCGCGCCGCAGCGGCGCTCGGTGCTCGGGTCGCTCGTCCGCGGCCTCGCCGTCCTGTGGAGCGGTCTCGCCCACGGCGCCGGCACGGCCGCGCGGGCGATCGGGCACGGCGCCCGTGACCTCGACCCGGGGCTGCGCCGCGACGGGGCCGGGCTGTTCGTCCTCGCCCTCGCGGTCGTCATCGCGGCCGAGTTCTGGTTCGGGCTGCCCGGCCGGTTCGGTCAGATCGTCCACGTCGGCGTCTCGACGATCATCGGCTGGCTGGCCACGTCGGCCCCGATCCTGCTCGGCGTGATGGCGTGGCGAACGCTGCGCCACCCCGACCACAACGGACCGGCCGGGCGCCAGGTCGTCGGCTGGGGCGCGATCCTCTTCGGCCTGCTCGGCCTCGTGAACATCGCCAAGGGCCTGCCGCTCACCGACCAGCCCGAGCGGCTGCGCGAGGCCGGCGGCATCCTCGGCTACCTGTCGAGCTCGATCCTGGCCGACCTCGTCACCGTCTACGCCGCGGTCCCGCTGCTCGTCCTGCTCCTGCTCTTCGGGGTCCTGGTCGTCGTGGGGATCCCGCTGCACGAGCTGGTCGACCGCGCCCGCGTCGCGACGGCGCGGCTCACCGCCGAGCCCGAGGCGCTCGAGGGCACCGTGCTGGACGACGACCTCGAGTACGGCGTCGACGAGGCGTACGAGACCCCGGTGATCGAGGAGCGCGCGCCCCGCCGCAAGGGCCGCGCGGCCAAGGTCATCGGGCCGCCGGAGCCGCTCGCCCCGCTGGTCGACCTCGGCACCGACGAGCGCGACGCCGACCTGACCGGGGCGGACGCGGAGCCGACCGAGGTCCTCAAGAAGCCCGTCACGGCCGGACGCCCGGCGGGCAGCCCGGCCCCGGTCGCGACCCCCGCGCCGCTGCCCGAGGCGTTCGTGGTGCACGAGACCCCCGAGCTCGAGGCCCCGGCGCACACCCCGATGCCGCAGCGCGCCGAGCAGCTGCAGCTGTCCGGGGACGTCAGCTACCTGCTGCCCGACTCCGAGACGCTCAAGCCCGGCAGCGTGCACAAGTCCCGCACCGAGGCCTCCGACGCGGTCGTCGGCCGGCTGACCGAGGTGCTGCGCCAGTTCGAGATCGACGCGCACGTCACCGGCTACAGCCGTGGCCCGACGGTGACGCGCTACGAGGTCGAGCTCGGCCCGGCGGTCAAGGTCGAGAAGGTCACGGCCCTGTCCAAGAACATCGCCTACGCCGTGGCGAGCGCCGACGTCCGGATCCTGTCCCCGATCCCGGGGAAGTCGGCCATCGGCATCGAGATCCCGAACACCGACAAGGAGGTCGTCTCCCTCGGTGACGTCATCCGGTCGGGCAAGGCCCGCAACGACCACCACCCGATGACGGTCGGGCTGGGCAAGGACGTCGAGGGCGGCTTCGTCGTGGCCAACCTCGCGAAGATGCCCCACCTGCTGGTCGCCGGCGCCACCGGCTCGGGCAAGTCCAGCTTCGTGAACTCGATGATCACCTCGATCCTCATGCGGTCGACCCCGGACGAGGTCCGGATGCTCATGGTCGACCCGAAGCGCGTCGAGCTGACGATCTACGAGGGCGTCCCGCACCTGGTCACGCCGATCATCACGAACGCCAAGAAGGCCGCCGAGGCGCTGCAGTGGGTCGTGCGCGAGATGGACCTGCGCTACGACGACCTCGCCGCGTTCGGGTTCCGGCACATCGACGACTTCAACAAGGCGGTGCGGGGCGGCGGCGTGAAGCCGCTGCCGGGCTCCGAGCGCGTGCTCGAGCCCTACCCGTACCTGCTGGTGATCGTCGACGAGCTGGCCGACCTGATGATGGTCGCCCCGCGCGACGTCGAGGACTCGATCGTCCGGATCACGCAGCTCGCCCGCGCGGCCGGCATCCACCTCGTGCTGGCCACCCAGCGGCCGTCCACCGACGTCGTGACCGGTCTGATCAAGGCCAACGTCCCGAGCCGGCTCGCCTTCGCGACCTCGTCGATGACCGACTCGCGCGTCATCCTCGACCAGCCCGGGGCCGAGAAGCTCGTGGGCCAGGGCGACGGGCTGTTCCTGCCGATGGGCCAGTCCAAGGCGATCCGCATCCAGGGCGCCTGGGTCACCGAGCAGGAGGTGCGCGCCGTCGTCGCGCACGTCACCGAGCAGCTCAAGCCGACCTACCGCGAGGACGTCACCGCCGCGCCGGAGGCGTCGACGAAGGTGGCCGAGGACATCGGCGACGACATGGACCTGGTCCTGCAGGCCGTCGAGCTCGTCGTCACGCTCCAGCTCGGGTCGACCTCGATGCTGCAGCGCAAGCTGCGCGTCGGCTTCGCCAAGGCCGGGCGCCTGATGGACATCCTCGAGACCCGCGGCGTGGTCGGTCCCTCCGAGGGCTCCAAGCCGCGCGAGGTGCTGGTCAAGCCCGACGAGCTCGACGAGGTCGTGGAGAACCTCCGCCTGGGCTGAGCCCTGACGACGCCCCCGGTCGCCTGGACGGCCCGGGGGTCGTGGAGGGGCTCTCGACGGGGCCTGGCGACGAACCGGTGACCGGCCCCGCCGATCAGCCGACGGGGCCGACCTGGAGCAGCGGGACGTCGGCGCTCCTGCAGCCGGTGGTCGGGAACGCCACGAAGGCCGACTCGGTCGACCCGGGCGGGAAGACCCGGAAGCCGTCGACCTTGGTCTGCCCGCAGTCGTCCCCGTAGTTCCCGGGCTGCGTGCGCCGCAGGGCAGCCTTGACGGCCTTGCCGGGCTCGAGCGTCCGCTCCTTCACCGCGCCGTCCGTCCGCGTGGCCGCCTGGCCGACCTGGGTCCCGTTGCCGCCGCCGACGAAGGAGACGCCCGGGAAGCCGCTCAGCGTGCAGGCGGTCGAGCCCGTGTTCCGGAACGTCAGGGCGCCCGCGACGCTGCCGGCCCCACCCCCGCCGGTGTCGTTGGCGTACGTGATCTTCAGGCTGCCGACGCCGCAGCCGGAGCCGCTGCCCGACCCGCCTGGCGAACCGCTCGGCGTGCTGCTCGAACCGCTCGTCGGGCTCGCGGCCGCCGAGGTCGCGGGCGCCGTCGAGGTCGTCGGTGCCACGACGCTGCTGGTGGCGACGGCCGGGCTCGTCGCGGTGGGGGCCTGGGCGGTGCTTCCGCCGCACGCGGCGACCGTGACGACCATCGTGCCGGCGACGAGCGCCAGCGGGAGCGCGGCGGGGGAGGACGGGACGGGCACGGGGGCTCCTGGGGCTGCTGGGACGAACGCAGTTCAGTGAACGCCACCGCCGGCGGCGTGCCCGCCACCTGACCCGCGTGTCGTGCCCCGCGTCCGGGCGGGTCGCCCCTGCCGCAGGACCGGTCATACTGGAGCGTCATGCCTGCGCCCCTCACCAGCCCGTCCCGACCGCTCACGGCGGTCCACCTCGTCACCCTCGGGTGCGCCCGGAACGAGGTCGACTCCGAGGAGCTGGCCGCCCGTCTGGAGGACGGCGGCTTCCAGCTCGTCGACGACCCGGAGGACGCCGACGCGGTCATGGTGAACACCTGCGGCTTCGTCGAGGCCGCCAAGAAGGACTCGGTCGACACCCTCCTGCAGGCCGCCGACCTCAAGGCGTCCGGTCGTCCGCAGGCCGTGGTGGCCGTCGGCTGCCTCGCCGAGCGGTACGGCTCCGAGCTCGCCGAGTCGCTGCCCGAGGCCGACGCCGTGCTCGGGTTCGACGACTACGCCGACGTCGCGGGCCGGCTCCAGCACATCCTGGCCGGCGGTCGGCACGAGACCCACGTGCCGCGCGACCGGCGCACGCTGCTGCCTCTCGCGCCCGCCCAGCGGCGCGCGGCGGCCCGCGGCACCGCGATCCCCGGCGTGCCGACCCAGACGAGCCCGGTCACCCCGCTGCCCGACGGTCTGGCGCCCGCCAGCGGGCCTCGCGCCTACCGTCGCCGCCTGAACGGCAGCCCGTACGCCCCGCTCAAGATCGCCTCGGGCTGCGACCGGCGCTGCGCCTTCTGCGCCATCCCCGCCTTCCGCGGCGCGTACGTCTCGCGGACGCCGGCCGAGGTCGTCGACGAGGCGCGCTGGCTGGTCGAGCAGGGCGTGCGCGAGGTGATGCTCGTCAGCGAGAACACCTCCTCGTACGGCAAGGACCTCGGCGACATCCGCCTGCTCGAGTCGCTGCTCGCCGACCTCGGTGCGGTCGACGGCCTGGAGCGCGTCCGCGTGTCCTACCTGCAGCCCGCCGAGATGCGGCCCGGGCTGGTCGAGGTCATGACGTCGCTGCCGCACGTCGCCCCGTACTTCGACCTGTCCTTCCAGCACGCCTCGCCCGGCGTGCTGCGTCGGATGCGGCGGTTCGGTGACCCGGACTCCTTCCTCGGCCTGATCGAGAGCATCCGCAAGGCGGCCCCGCACGCCGGCATCCGCAGCAACGTCATCGCCGGCTTCCCCGGCGAGACCGAGGCGGACGTCGACATCCTCAGCCAGTTCCTCGTGGACGCCCGTCTCGACGCCGTCGGCGTCTTCGGCTACTCCGACGAGGACGGCACCGAGGCCGCCGGGCTCGACCGGCAGACCGACGAGGACGAGATCGAGGCGCGGCGGGCCGCGCTGGCCGACCTCGCCGACGAGCTGGTCAGCCAGCGCGCCGAGGACCGCATCGGCGAGCGCGTCCGCGTGCTGGTCGAGGAGGTCGCCGGGCAGGGCGAGGCGACCGAGACCGTGGGCCGCGCCGCGCACCAGGGACCGGAGGTCGACGGTTCGGTCACGCTCGACCTCGGTCATGCTGGGGTGGTGGGCACCTTCGTGGACGCCGTGGTGACGGAGACGGACGGCGCGGACCTCAGGGCGGTGGCGTGAGCGGGGAGACCAGCACGGGCACCCCGCCGCGCGAGGTCAGCGCCTGGAACGTCCCCAACGCGCTGACGGTCCTCCGGCTCGTCATGGTGCCCGTCTTCGCCTGGGCCCTGCTCGCGCACCCCGACTCGATCGGCTGGCGCGTCGGGTCGACCGCCATCTTCGTCGTCGCCATCTTCACCGACTTCGTCGACGGCAAGGTCGCGCGCAAGTACGACCTCGTCACGAGCTTCGGCAAGCTCGCCGACCCGATCGCCGACAAGGCGCTCACCGGCATGGCCTTCATCGGGCTGTCGGTCCTCGGCGAGCTGCCCTGGTGGATCACCATCGTGATCCTCGTGCGGGAGTGGGGCATCACGGTGCTCCGCTTCGTGGTCATCCGCTACGGCGTCATCGCCGCGGACCGCGGGGGCAAGGCCAAGACCGTGCTGCAGGCCGTCGCGCTGACGCTGTTCCTGCTGCCGTTCCGGATGCTCGACGGCCTGCACTGGGTGCACACCGTCGGCTGGGTGGTGATGGTGGCGGCGCTCGTCCTGACCGTCCTCACCGGGGCCAACTACGTGCGTTCCGCGCTGCGGCTGCGCCGCGGCTCCACCACGGCGTGAGCGCTGCCGGGTCGGCCGCGGCCGACGTGCTCGCCGCGCTCCGCGGGCGGGGCCTCACGCTGGCGACCGCGGAGTCGCTGACCGGCGGCCTCGTCGGTGCCGCGCTGACCGCGGTGGCCGGTTCGTCGGACGTGTACCGCGGCGGTGTCGTCTGCTACGCCACCGACCTCAAGGCGAGGCTCGTCGGGGTGCCGGAGGACGTGCTCGCGGCCCACGGGCCCGTGGCGCCCGAGACCGCCGCCGCGCTGGCGACGGGTGCGGCCCGCGTGTGCGGCGCCGACGTGGGCGCCGCGACCACGGGCGTCGCCGGGCCCAGCCCCCAGGACGGGCACCCGGTCGGGGAGGTCTACGTGGCCGTCAGCCTGCCGGGCGAGGAGCCCCGCGTACGCCCGCTGCGGCTGACCGGCGACCGTCGCGCGATCCGGGAGCAGACCCTCGACGCGGTGCTCGCGCTGCTCGACGAGGCCCTCGCCACGGAGGCGATCCCGCTCTCCTGAGCCGGTCTGCCGTGATCCCGGACAGGGTTGAGCGTGGTGCGCTCCGGGGCACCCACGGGGGTGGGTACAGTTTCTCTATGTCGTCTCTGACTCCGGTCAAGCAGGTGCTGGTCCGTGAGCTCATCGGGGAGTCCCTGCGCGAGGCGCGCACCGACCAGGGCCGGACCCTGCGCGAGGTGTCCAAGGCGGCGCGGGTCAGCCTGGGCTACCTGTCCGAGGTCGAGCGCGGTCAGAAAGAGGCGTCGAGCGAGCTGCTCGCGTCCATCTGCAGCGCCCTGGACCTGCCGCTCTCCGTGGTGCTCAACGTGACGAGCGAGAAGATGGCCGCCGTCGAGCGCCTCGACGCCCGCGTCACCCCGCTGCCGCACGTACGGGCGATGGCCCAGGCCGCCTGACTGCGTCCGCGTCGTCGGCGGCACCCACCGCCTGACCTCGTCACCTACGGAACCTCTCCCCGCGGGAGCCTCCCGGGTCGTCGGGGTTGGCGCCCCTACCCGGACCTGCGGCGTACTCGCGCCCGGCGGGCGGCTCAGACCGACGGTCGGAGGCGCAGGCCCTGGGGGGTCATCCGGAACCCGGCCTCCTGCAGCGCCGTGCTCACCCCCGCCGACCCGAACACGTGACCTCCGTCGGCGCGCTCCACCGTCAGCTTGCCCAGGTGCCCCTGGTGCACCGCCGAGGCGAGCGCTCCCGCGGCCGGCCGCAGCCGCCGCTCGTCCTCGGTGAAGGACAGCAGCGTCTTCCCGCCGCGCTCGACGTAGAAGACGAGCGCCCCGTCGACCAGGACGACGAGCGCTCCGGCCTTGCGCCCCGGCCGGTGGCCCTCACGCTCGGGCCACGGCAGGGCGGCGCCGTACGCGTTGGCGGGGTCGCAGGCGGCCAGCACCGTCGCCACGGGCTCGTCGGGCTCCCGCTGCTGGGCCCGTAGCCGGTCCACCGCGCCGCTGAGCGCGAACTGCGCCGCTCCCAGGCCGTCGATGAAGTACCCGCGCCGGCACTGCCCGGTCTCCTCCATGGTCGACATCGCCCGGTAGGCGGCCCCGAAGCCGCCGTCCGTGTTCTCGGTCATGACCGTGCCGCGCGTCACCACGCCGTAGCGGTCGAGGAGCCCGAAGATGTGCCCGGCCAGCTGCTCGGCGGGCGTGGAGGGCGTCCGCTCGACGAGCGACCACCGTCCCGCGGTGGTGGGCGAGGAGAGGCGGGGCGCGCGGCCCGGTCGCCGCAGCCCCTGGCCGTTCAGCCGGGCGCGGGGCGCTCGGGCCGCGGGGCGGGTGGGCTTGCGGTGCGCACCGCCGCCGGCGACCAACGCGCGCACCGGGTTGAAGGTGTCGGAGCTGACGAGCCCCGCCCACGC
Organism: Microlunatus spumicola; assembly: GCF_039536445.1. Lineage (NCBI taxonomy): Bacteria > Bacillati > Actinomycetota > Actinomycetes > Propionibacteriales > Propionibacteriaceae > Microlunatus > Microlunatus spumicola. The sequence goes on from NZ_BAAAYR010000001.1 coordinate 19,188, forward strand.
CAGGTCCCACAGCGCCGCGACGTACTCGGCCCGGTCCGTCACCCCGACCGGCAGCACGGAGTCGAAGAAGCGGGCCCCGCCGGCCCCCAGCGCGGCCAGCAGCTCCTGCCCGCGGTAGTGGGAGGGCTCGGCCCCGGCCGCGGGCGGCTCCATCCCGGAGATGACGAAGCGGACCCAGCCGTCGGAGTCGCCGACCGCGCCGTCGCCGACCCACCCGACCTCGCCCGCCGTCATCAGCTCGTCGAGCATCGCGGGCCGGTAGTCGGCGACGCGGGCCGGGAGCACCAGGCTCTCGACCGCGCTCGCGGGGAGGGCGCAGCCGTCGAGCTGCTCGAGCACGGCCAGCACGGCGTCGGCGCCGCGGGTGCCCGAGCCGATGCCCTGCCACTCGGCGAGGAACCGGCTGAACGCCACCTGCTCGACCGGCTCGACCTCGCGCCGCAGCGCGGCGAGCGTCCGGCGCTTGACCAGCGCGAGGACCTGGCCGTGGCAGTACTGCCGGCGGTCGGCCTCGGCCTCGCCCATCTCGATGAACGACCCGGCCACGACGGTCCCGGCCGCGATGAGCGCGTCGCACGCCCCCTCGACCACGGCCCGGCCCAGGCCGTAGCGGGTGGCCACCGTGGACGCGAGGAACGGCCCGTGCGTGCGCGCCCAGCGCAGCACGAGGTCCTCGATCGGCCGGAGCGACGGCTCGGTGAAGCTGGCCGCTACGCCGGGCGGCACGGGTACGCCGAGCCCGTCGCGCAGCCGGGGGACGTCCTCGGCCACGGCCACCATCGGCCGGCCGGCGATCCGGACCTCGACGAGCCGGCGATCGAGGACGAGCTTCTCGACGGCCGCGGCGGTGTCGAGGCCCTCGGCGGAGCGCAGCCGCAGCTCGTCGAGGGTGAAGGGACCGGCGGTGCGCACGGTGTCGTAGAGACGCTCAGCGTCGGTCGCCTGGCGCTCCGCGCTGAGGCCCTGCAGGTCCGCCTCGGTGCGGGCGATGACGTCGGCGTCGAGCAGCTGCTTGAGCCCGTCCTTGCCCAGGAGCTCGGCGAGCAGCGTGGCGTCGAGCGAGAGGGCCGCCGCCTTCTTCTCGGCGAGCGGGACGTCGCCCTCGTAGACGAAGGCGCCGACGTAGCCGAACAGCAGCGACCGCGCGAAGGGCGACGCCTCGCTCGTCTCGACCTCGACGATGCGGATGGAGCGGGACGCGACCTGCCGCTGCACCTCGAGCAGCCCGTCGAGGTCGAAGACGTCGGTCAGGCACTCCCGCATCGTCTCCAGGACGATGGGGAACTCCGGGTACTGTGCGGCCACGGTCAGCAGCTGCGCCGAGCGCATCCGCTGCTGCCACAGGGGCGAGCGCGACTTCGGGTCGCGGCGGGGGAGCAGCAGCGCCCGGGCCGCGCACTCGCGGAAGCGCGAGGCGAAGAGCGCCGACCCGCCGACCTCGTCGGTAACGACGCCCTCGATCGAGTCGGGGTCGAGGATGATCAGGTCGGCCCCGGGCGGCGCCGACTCGGTGTCGGGCACGCGGAGGACCATGCCGTCGTTGGTGGCGGTAGCCTGCACCTCGAGCCCGTAGCGCTCGCGGGCCGCGCGCTCGACGGCCAGCGCCCACGGGGTGAGGACGCCCGTGCCGAGGGAGCTGTGCACGCACACGCGCCAGTCGCCGAGCTCGTCACGGAAGCGCTCGAAGACGATCGTCTGGTCCGTGGGCAGCGAGCCCGTCGCCGCCTCCTGCTCGCGCAGGTAGGTCAGCAGGTTGTTCGAGGCGTAGTCGTCCAGCCCGGCCCCGGACAGCCGGTTCTCGGCCTCGACGGGCGGCAGGGACCCGAGCTCGCGCACGAACCTGCCGAACGCCCGCCCCAGCTCGAGCGGCCGGCCGGGAGCGTCGCCCTTCCAGAAGGGCAGCCGACCGGGGACGCCCGGGGCGGGGGAGACCAGCACCTGGTCGTGGGTGATGCCCTCGACCCGCCAGCTGGTCGTGCCCAGGGTGAAGACGTCGCTGACGCGGGTCTCGTAGACCATCTCCTCGTCGAGCTCGCCGACGCGCCGGCCCGCCTCGTGACGGCCGGACGCGTTCCCCTCGCCGACCAGGAAGACGCCGAACATGCCGCGATCCGGGATCGTCCCGCCCGACGTGACCGCGAGCCGCTGGGCCCCGGGCCGGGCCGTGAGCACGCCCGTGTCCCGCTGCCAGACCACGCGCGGCCGCAGCTCGGCGAAGTCCTCCGACGGGTAGCGCCCGCTGAGCATGTCGAGCACCGACTCGTACGCGCTCCAGGGCAGGTCGCGGAAGGTGCCCGCCCGCCGCACCAGCGCGTACAGCTCGTCGACCTTGGTCTCCTCCATGGCGACGACGGCGACGATCTGCTGGGCGAGCACGTCGAGCGGGTTGCGCAGCTCGGCGACCTCCTCGATCGCGCCCTCGCGCATGCGCTCCACGACGACCGCCGACTCGATGAGGTCGCCGCGGTGGTTGGGGAAGAACACGCCCCGCGAGACCGCCCCGACCTGGTGGCCCGCGCGGCCGACCCGCTGCAGCCCGCTGGCCACCGACGGCGGCGACTCGACCTGCACCACGACGTCGACCGCGCCCATGTCGATGCCGAGCTCGAGGGAGGAGGTCGCGACGACGCACGGCAGCTGCCCGGACTTCAGCGCGGCCTCGATGTCCGCCCGCTGCTCCTTGCTCACCGACCCGTGGTGGGCCCGCGCCACGACCGGCGTGAACGTCCCGTCGTGCCCGGCGGACGACCCGGACTGGGCCATGACCTGGGCCGGCGGCCTGCTCGGCGGCGGCGGCCCCTCGAGGTCACCGTCCTCGCCCTCGTCCGGGGCGCTCTCGACGCGCGCGGCCTCGAGCCGCTCCGCGTTCAGCTCGTTGAGGTGGGCGGTCAGCCGCTCGGCCAGCCGGCGGGAGTTGGCGAAGACGATGGTCGACCGGTGGGAGGAGATGACGTCGAGGATGCGGTTCTCGACGTGCGGCCAGATCGAGGGCGCCCGGGCCGGCTTGTCGTCCTCGAGCGACACCTGACCGGGGGCGGAGGACGCGCCGAGGTCGGTCATGTCCTCGACCGGGACGACGATGTCGAGGTCCCAGCGCTTGACCGACGGCGGCGCCACGACGTCGACGTCGTACGGCCCGCCGAGGTAGGCCGCCACGCGGGAGGCCGGGCGCACCGTCGCGGACAGGCCGATCCGCTGCAGCGGCCGCTCGGCCCCCGACTCCTGCGTCAGCGCCTCGAGGCGCTCGATCGAGACGGCCAGGTGGGCGCCGCGCTTGCTCCCCGCGAGCACGTGGACCTCGTCGAGGATCACGGTGCGGACGGAGCGCAGCACGTCGCGCGCCGACGAGGTGAGCATGAGGAAGAGGGACTCGGGCGTGGTGATGAGGATGTCCGGGGGCCGGCTCACGATGCTGCGTCGCTCGGCGGGTGTCGTGTCACCGGACCGCACGCCCACCGTGACGCTGGGCGGGGTCTGGCCGACGCGGAGCGCCGTCTGGGTGATCCCGGTCAGCGGGGCCCGCAGGTTGCGCTCGACGTCGACGGCCAGCGCCTTGAGGGGCGAGATGTAGAGGACCCGGCAGCGCTCCTTGGGCGCCGGGACGGGCTCCCGGGCCAGCTCGTCCAGCGCCCAGAGGAAGGCGGCGAGCGTCTTGCCGGAACCCGTGGGCGCGACCACCAGCGCGTTCCGCCCGGCCGCGATGCTGCTCCAGGCACCGCGCTGCGCCTCGGTGGGCTCGGCGAACACCTCGCGGAACCACGTCGACGTGGCCGTGGTGAAGCCGTCGAGCGGGTCGGCGGGCGCCAGGGTCGCGGTCACGTCCTCCATCTTGCCCGCGGCCTCCGACAGTTTCCCTCGTGGACGCGGGGCGGGGTCGCCGCGGGGTCGGTGGGGGCCGGACGCCGGGCGGCCCCGCGGCTACGGTGGGCGTCCGCCGGCGACCGCGCCGCCGGCGCCGGAGGGGGACGATGAAGGAGACCGAGCTGTGGGCGCGCCTGCAGCGCCATCTCGGCGCGGGCTACTACCGCGTCTGGGCGATGGAGCAGAACCTCGGCGACCTCGGCGGGCGCACGGTCGTGCAGGCGCTCGAGGCCGGCGTGCCGAGCAAGGAGATCTGGCGGGCCGCGTGGGCCGCGCTCGAGCTGCCCCCGAGCGAGCGCTGAGGACGGTTCCTCAGGCCGACCACCGGGGGTCGCGACCGGCCTTGCCGAGGGCCCGCGCCAAACCGTCCGCGTCGTGGGGCACCGCGACCTCCGGGCCGTAGGCCCCCATCTGCCGGCCGAGCTCGGCGGTGCGCGACACCGCCTCGTCGACCGCCTCGGCGACCTCCGGGTCGAGCTCCAGCGTGCGTCCGAGGGCCCGGGCCACGTCCCACCCGTGCACCGCCACCTCGACCAGCGCCATCTCGCCGAGCATCGGACGCGGCAGCGCCGCGCCCCCGACCCGGGCCTCTCCCGTCCAGGCCTCCGGCCGGTCCCAGCCGTGCGCGACGGCGCCGAGGTTGTCGCGGAGGCGGCCGGCCCAGTCACTGTCCGCCGAGCCCTGGCCGCCGCCCCACGGGTCGTCGGCGTCGAGCGGCTCGTCCCGCCCGAGCCGGGCCATGGCGCCGCTGGTCCCGACGAAGTGCTCCACGAGACCCCGGAGGTCGAGCTCCGTGCACGGCGTCGGGGCGGACAGGTCGACGGTGCCGGCGGGGAGGTCGGCCAGGTCGGGCAGGACGGCCGCGACGGCCGCGCAGGTGGGGGCCACGGCGGCCCGCAGGCTGATGCTCATGCCGCCATGGTGGACGACCCGGGGGCCCAGACGGAAGGGGCCGGAGGAAGGTCGGGCGACCTCGCCGCGCTCGTGGCGTGTCGCCTAGCCCCTCGAACACCTGTTCGGTAAGTTGTCCACCGCAACGGTTCGCCGAGCCGGGTTCTCCACAGGTCCGGCGCCGAGAGCGGCTGATTGTCAGGACCCGTCCTTACAGTCTCGCCAAGGACCACAGCAGTCACGCCGACGAGGCGAACGACACGAAGCCCGCAGGGCGAGGAAAGAGGATCACGATGGCCGCAGGCGACCGCGACAAGGCGCTCGAGTCAGCCCTCGCGCAGATCGACAAGCAGTACGGCAAGGGCTCGGTGATGCGCCTCGGGGACGAGGTCCGGGTCCCGATCGAGACGATCCCCACCGGGTCGATCGCGCTCGACGTCGCCCTGGGCATCGGGGGTCTGCCCCGCGGGCGGGTCATCGAGATCTACGGCCCCGAGTCGAGCGGAAAGACGACGGTGGCGCTGCACGCGGTCGCCAACGCCCAGGCGGCCGGCGGGATCTGCGCGTTCATCGACGCGGAGCACGCGCTCGACCCGGACTACGCCGCCCGGCTGGGGGTCGACACCGACTCGCTGCTGGTCAGCCAGCCCGACAACGGCGAGCAGGCGCTCGAGATCGCCGACATGCTGGTGCGCTCCGGTGCCCTGGCCCTGATCGTCATCGACTCCGTCGCCGCGCTGACCCCGCGCGCCGAGATCGAGGGCGAGATGGGCGACAGCCACGTCGGCCTGCAGGCCCGGCTGATGAGCCAGGCGCTGCGCAAGATGACCGGCGCCCTGAGCGGCGCGGGCACGACCGCGATCTTCATCAACCAGCTCCGCGAGAAGATCGGCGTCATGTTCGGCTCGCCCGAGACGACGACCGGTGGCAAGGCGCTCAAGTTCTACTCGTCGATCCGCCTCGACATCCGTCGGATCGAGACCCTCAAGGACGGCTCGGACGCGGTGGGCAACCGCACCCGGGTCAAGGTCGTGAAGAACAAGATGGCGCCGCCCTTCAAGCAGGCCGAGTTCGACATCCTGTACGGGGTCGGCATCAGCCGCCAGGGCAGCCTGATCGACCTCGGCGTCGAGTGCGGGATCATCCGCAAGGCCGGTGCGTGGTTCACCTACGACGCCGACCAGCTCGGTCAGGGCAAGGAGAACGCCCGCAACTACCTGAAGACCAACCCCGACATCGCCGACGAGATCGAGAAGAAGATCAAGGAGAAGATGGGCCTCGGGCCGCGTCTCGACGCCCCGGCCGGGGTCGACCCGGTCACCGGCGAGGTGGAGTTCTAACCGGTGCCCGGCGACGCGGACGTCTCGACGGAGGAGGTGGCGGGATCCACCGAGGTGGACCAGGTCGCCGCCGCTCTGAGGCGGGTGGCGAACCGGCCGCTCGGGGTGGCCGGGGAGCTACTGGCAGGGGTGGTTCGTCGTCCGACCCCGAGGGACGTGAAGGCGACCGGCGTCGGGGCGGACGTGGGCGGCGCCAGAAGTCTGAAGTTGAGGTCGAGGGTCAGGGCGCAAGGTCCCGGCCGGGCCCGCGGCTCTGGTCGGACGACCCGGACGCCGACCCGGTGGAGGCCGCCCGCGGGATCGTGCTGCGCAAGCTCGCGGTGCAGGCCCGGACCCGGGGCGAGCTGGAACGCGCGCTGAAGGCCAAGGACGTCCCCGAGGACGCCGCGGCCAGCGTGCTCGACCGGATGGACGAGGTCGGGCTGGTGGACGATGCGACGTTCGCGCGGGACTGGGTCGCCTCGCGCCAGCAGCGCCGGCACCTCAGCAAGATGGCGCTGCGGCGGGAGCTGCAGACCAAGGGGGTTGACCGGGACCTCATCGACGACGCGCTGGCCGACGTCGAGGGTGACGACGAGCACCGGGCCGCGCTCGACCTGGCTCGGCGGCGGGCGGGCGCGATGAGCGCCCTCCCGCGTGAGGTGGCCTACCGCCGGCTGGGCGGCATGCTCGCCCGGCGTGGGTTCTCCTCCTCGATCACGTCCCGCGTGCTGTCCGAGGTGCTCGACGGCACGGACGAGGACTGAGCCGCGACCTCCTCAGGTCGGGACGGTGTCCGGGCTCTGTCGTCACCCGACGTGCGTCTGCTCACGGCAAGCGGTCGGGAGCGGGCGGTCGAGGGTGCGGGACGGCCTCGGACTGCGGCGCCGGCTCGGTCGGACCGTCGGTGCTTGACCCTGCCGGGGGCCGGTCCTAACCTGCGAGAACGAGGTTTTCTGAACGCTGGCTCGACCTATTCGTTGTGTGACCGCCGATTCTGGGAAGGAACCGGCGGAGTGACTTTTCCCGCTCAGGCGGACTGACATATCTGACGGCACCGCGGTGCCTGCTCGGGAGAGACGCTCTCGGCCAGGGGTCGCGGTGGGCGCTGACGAATCCCTCGGTGGTGCGCGCACGCGCACGTGAGGAGGGAGTCACCATGACGGGTGGAGCATTCCAAGCCCTCGTCCTCGTCCTGCTGCTGATCGTGGTGGTGGTCGTCGCGATCGTCGCCGTCGTCCTGCTGCGGCGGCCGAAGACGGCCACGGCCCCCGAGAGGGGTGCCCGGCTTGAGGACGGACGCGTCGAGCGTGATCTCGACCCCGCGGCGTCGACGGAGGCGGGACCGGCGACCTTCGTGGCTCCAGCGGGCGCACCCTCCGAAGCGGATGCCGAAGCGGCCGCGGAGCGCCGGGCCACCGAGAGGCAGGCCGCCGAACGGCAGGCCGCGGAGCGTGAGGCCGAGCTCCAGGCCGCCGAGCGGCAGGCCGCTGAACGTCAGGTCGAGCGTGAGGCCGCGGACCGCCAGGCGGCGGAACGTGCCGCCGAGCTGATGGCGTCGGTGGCCCAGGCACGGGCCGCGTTCGAGGAGCAGATGCAGGCCCGGCGCGACGAGCTGCGGTCGCAGCGCTCCGACGTCGAGCGTCGCGAGCAGCGGCTCACCGAGCGCGAGGAGCGGCTCGACGGCGAGCTGCGGGCCCTCGACGACCAGCACGGTGCAGTCGAGCTGACCCGGGCGGAGCTCGAGGACCGCCGCCGCCAGCTCGAGGACGCCGAGGCCGAACGGCTGCTGGCGCTCGAGCGCGTCGCGGGGCTGACGGCGGAGCAGGCCAAGGCCGAGCTGGTGGCGGGCGTGGAGCACGACGCCAAGCGGCAGTCCGTGCTCGTCGCGCGGGAGATCGAGCGGAAGGCGCTGCGCGAGGCCGACGAGCGCGCCCGGAACATCGTCGTCGGCGCCATCCAGCGCGTGGCCTCCGACCAGACGTCCGAGTCCGTCGTATCGGCTGTACACCTGCCGGGCGACGAGATGAAGGGCCGCATCATCGGCCGCGAGGGGCGCAACATCCGCGCCTTCGAGCAGGTGACGGGGGTCAACGTGATGATCGACGACACCCCCGAGTCGGTCCTGCTGTCCTGCTTCGACCCCGTGCGTCGGGAGACGGCCCGCCTCACGCTCACCGAGCTGGTCAAGGACGGGCGCATCCACCCCGCCCGGATCGAGGAGGTGCACGAGCGCAGCCGCAACCAGATCGAGGCCCTGTGTCTGCAGGCCGCCGAGGACGCCATGGCCGAGGTCGGCATCACCGACCTGCACCCGGCGCTGGTGCCCATCCTCGGAACCCTGCGCTACCGGACCTCGTACGGGCAGAACGTGCTCAAGCACATGGTCGAGAGCGCGCACATCGCGGGCCTGATGGCCGGCGAGCTCGGCCTCGACATCGCGCAGTGCAAGCGTTCGGCGTTCCTCCACGACATCGGCAAGGCGCTGACGCACGAGGTCGAGGGTTCGCACGCGCTCGTGGGGGCGGACCTCGCCCGCCGCTACGGTGAGAACCCGGACGTCGTCCACGCCATCGAGGCGCACCACAACGAGGTCGAGGTGCGCACGGTCGAGGCGGTCCTCACCCAGGCGGCCGACGCCATCAGCGGCGGTCGTCCAGGCGCACGTCGCGAGACCCTCGAGGCGTACGTGCAGCGGCTGGAGAAGCTGGAGCAGATCGCGGGGGAGCGCGACGGCGTGGAGAAGGTGTTCGCCATGCAGGCGGGCCGGGAGATCCGCGTGATGGTGGCGCCCGAGGAGATCGACGACATCGCGGCCCAGGTGCTGGCCCGCGACATCGCCAAGCAGATCGAGGAGGACCTGACCTACCCCGGTCAGATCAAGGTCGTCGTCGTGCGCGAGTCGAGGGCCACCGAGACCGCTCGCTGAACCCCCGCCCTCCGGCAAGGACGAACCCCGCGGGCGACGGCGTCCGCGGACGACGCGTACGCGGACGACGACCTCAGCGCGTCGGTGTGCCGTCCACGCCCACCGGTTCCGCGGCCGCGAGGCCGACGGCGCCCGCCTCCCCGGTCCCTGCTGCCCCGGCCACCGGCCCGGACGTGCGGCCGCCCCGCTGCAGCCGGCGCTCGACGACCCGGGCGACGAGGCTCAGCGTGTAGTTGATGGCGATGAACATCGCCGCCACGACGATGAGGGTCGGGATGAGGTTGCCGTACGCCGTGGAGAGCGTCGTCCCGGACCGCAGCAGCTCGGTGAAGCTGATGATGTAGCCGAGCGCGGTGTCCTTGAGGATCACGACGAGCTGGCTGATCAGGGACGGCAGCATCGCCGTGACCGCTTGCGGGAGCAGCACGGTGAGCAGGGTCTGGCGCGGCGTCAGGCCGATGGCGAGCCCGGCCTCGCGCTGGCCGCGGGGCAGGGCGAAGACGCCCGAGCGGATGAGCTCGGCGATGACGGCCGAGTTGTAGAGCGTGAGCCCGCCGACGACGCCGACGAAGGTCGAGGTGTCGCCCAGCACACCCAGCACGAAGATGCAGAAGTAGTAGACGAACAGCATCATCACGAGCACCGGCACCGAGCGCAGGAACTCCACGAGCGCGCCGCAGACGATCCGCACGGCCTTCGCCTCGGACAGCCGGCCCAGCCCGAGCAGGACCCCGAGGACGCCGGAGAGGACCACGGCCGCCCCCGCCGCCTTCAGCGTGGCGAGCAGGCCGGGCAGGAGGTAGGAGGTCCAGGTCTCCGGGTCGACGAAGGGGGCCCACTTCTGGGCCGTGAACTGGTTGTTGTCGGGCGATGCCAGGCCCCGGACGAGCAGGGCCAGCAGCCCGACCAGCACGAGACCGCCGACGACGCCGAGGACCCGGTGCCGCGCCCGGGCCCTGGGGCCGGGCGCGTCGAAGAGGACGGCCTGGGCGCTCACCGCTGCACCACCAGCCGCCGGGAGAGGCTCGTGAACAGCAGCCCGGTCGGCAGGGTGAGCAGCACGAAGCAGGCGGCCACCAGCAGGAAGATCGCGTAGAGCAGCGACGGGTTGAACTCGACCATCCCGCGCATCAGGTAGGACAGCTCCGCGACGCCGATCGTCGCCACGACGGTCGTGTTCTTGGTGAGCGCGATGAGCGTGTTGCCCAGCGGGGCGATCGCGCCCCGGAAGGCCTGCGGCAGGATCACCTCGCGCAGCGACGCACCGAACCCGAGCCCGATCGCCCGCGCGGCCTCCGCCTGACCCTGCGGCACGGTGTTGATGCCGCTCCGCAGGGCCTCGGCGACGAACGAGGCGTGGTAGACCGACAGCGCGATGACGCCGAAGCGGAAGTTGTTGTCCACGATCTCGGTCGGCGAACCGGCCGAGGCGAGGCTCAGCCCGAGGGTGTTCAGCAGGCCGAAGGCGCAGAAGAACACGATGAGGGTGAGCGGGGTGTTGCGGACGAGCGTCACGTACGCCGTCCCGAAGGCCTGCAGCACGCCCACCGGGGAGACCCGGCAGACGGCCACGACCGTCCCGATGACGAGCGCCCCCACGGCCGAGACGAGCGTGAGCTTGACCGTCATCCAGAAGGCCGCGAACACGTCGTAGTTCTCGAGCAGGGTCGTGAGGGCGCCCATCAGACCGCGCCCGCCGTCCGGAGGGACAGGGTCACGAGCAGGGCTCCGGCTTCGGCGGGTTGGCGCTCGCGTCGGGCTTGAAGTCGGCACCCACGGTGTCCGCGAGGGCCTTCTCCCAGGAGCCGTCGCCCACCATCTTGGTGATGGCGGCGTTGACCTTCTCGCAGGTCGCCGTGTCGCCCTTGGTGAGCCCCACGCCGTACTTCTCGGTCGAGAAGGTCTGGCCGACCACCTTGAGCTTGCCCTCGTACTGCGGCTGGGCCGCGAAGCCCGCGAGGATGACGTTGTCGGTGGTGACCGCGTCGATGCGGCCGCTGTTCAGGGCCTCGACGCACTTGGAGTAGGTGTCGTACTCCTGCAGCTGGACCTGGTCCGCGAACTGGTCCTGCACCTTCTTGGCCGAGGTCGACCCCGTGACGGAGCAGAGCTTCTTGCCGTTCAGGGCGTCGGGCCCGGTGATGTCGGAGTCGGCCTTGACGAGCAGGTCCTGGCCGGCGACGAAGTACGGGCCGCCGAAGGAGACCTTCTGCTTGCGGTCGTCGGTGATCGAGTAGGTCGCGAAGATCATCTTGACCTGGCCGCTCTGCAGCAGCGTCTCGCGCTGCGCGGAGGGGGCCTCCTTGAAGGTCACGTCGGTGTAGCCGAGCTCCTTGGCGACGTACTTCGCGACCTCGACGTCGAAGCCCTTGAAGTCGCTGCCGACCTGCTGGCCCAGCCCGGGCTGGTCGAACTTGATGCCGACCGTGACGGGCCCGCCGGCGCCGGCGGAACCGCCGCTGCCGCTCTCCGGCACCGCGTTCTCCGCGCTGGCGCAGGACGCCATCGTGAGCGCGAAGCCCGCTGCGGCGGCCGCGCCGAGGATCTGCTGGGTGGTTCTCATCGTTCGCCTCCGAGTTCCGCGTGGCCGGCGTGGGGCGCCGGTCGCGCGCTGTCGTACGGGGTCCGTGCGCCGGGCGGCGCACGGCGGGGAGTCAGTGGGTGAGGATCTTGCTCAGGAAGTCCTGGGCCCGGGTGCTCTGCGGGGCGGTGAAGAAGGACTCGGGCACGCCCTCCTCCACGATCCGGCCGTCCGCCATGAACACGACGCGGTCGGCCGCCTTGCGGGCGAAGCCCATCTCGTGGGTGACGACGATCATGGTCATGCCGCCGCCGGCCAGCCCGACCATGACGTCGAGGACCTCGTTGACCATCTCGGGGTCGAGGGCGGAGGTCGGCTCGTCGAAGAGGATGACCTTGGGGTCCATGGCCAGGGCCCGCGCGATGGCGACCCGCTGCTGCTGACCGCCGGAGAGCTGTGCCGGGTACTTGTCGGCCTGCGACTCGACGCCGACGCGGGTGAGCAGCTCGCGGCCGCGCTCCCGGGCCTGCGCCGCCGGGACCTTGCGGACCTTGATCGGACCGAGGGTCACGTTCTCCAGCACGGTCTTGTGCGCGAAGAGGTTGAAGGACTGGAAGACCATCCCCACGTCGGCGCGCAGGTGGGCGAGGGCGCTGCCCTCCTCGGGGAGCCGCTCGCCGTCGATCGTGATCGATCCGGAGCCGATCGTCTCCAGCCGGTTGATCACCCGGCACAGCGTCGACTTGCCCGAGCCCGACGGGCCGAGCACCACGACGACCTCGCCCTTGGCGACGCTGAGGTTGATGTCCTGCAGGACGTGCAGGTCGCCGAAGTGCTTGTCGACGTCCTTCAGCACGACCAGCGGCTGGCCGGCGCCTGGGGCTTCCATCGTCCGAAAGTAGCGGGGGACCGGCCGCGGAGCCCATCCCCGACGCGGGTGCGAGGGGCTTTGAACCGCAATTGTTACCGTGCGCTTGGCATATAGTCCGTCTAACTACCCCGGATGCCCCACCGGCACGAGAAGGTTTCGCCCGGGGCCAGGACGCGCATCCCGGCGTGCGTCGGACCCTCGTTGAAGGCGTCCGGACCGCAGGTCATGGGCTCGACAGCGAGCCCGACGTCGCGGCGCTTCTCGCCGGTGAAGACCTGGGCCCAGCCGAAGGAGGCGTCGGCCCAGAGGGCGGCGTAGCGGTCCCCGCGCTCGAGCACCGCCGTCCAGCCGCCGTCGGCGTCGCGGGCCAGGTCCGTGTACGCGGTGTCGAGCACGCGGTCGCCGACCGGGGCCCCGTCGCGGAGGTCCAGCCCGCTGCCCTCGACCGGCGACAGCGCGACGGGCAGCATCCGGTCGTCCACCTCGAGCCGGGTCGCGGCCGGCAGGGTCAGGCGGACCTCGTCCACGCTCGTCTCCCCGACGGTCAGGTAGGGGTGGGCGCCGTAGCCGAACGGGACCTCCGTCGCCCCGGCGTTCGTGGCCTCGAGGGTGACGTGCAGCCCGTCCTCGGTCAGCCGATAGGTCAGCCGGGCCTCCAGGACGCCGGGCCAGCCGGGCTGGGTGAGGACCGTGAACGTGCAGACGACGTGCGAGTCGCCGTGCTCGACCACGGTCCAGGGGGCGTAGCGGGCCAGGCCGTGGCTCGCGTTGTGCCGCGGCGGCTCGCTCAGCACCAGCTGCTGGGTCTTGCCGGCCCACGGGTAGCGCCCGTCGCGGATCCGGTTCGGCCACGGGACGAGCTGCTGGCCCTTGCCGCCGGAGACCGGTTCGTCGGCCGCGTAGCCCTTGACCACGTCCCGCCCGCCGACGGCGTAGCGGCGCAGGCCGGCGCCGAGCTCCGTGACCGTCGCCTCCTGCCCGCCGAGCGCGATGTCGAGCTGCTTCCCGGTGGGGTTCGTCACGGATCGCAGCCTAGGGCTGGCGCGATTACGCTGGCTGGGCCATGACCCTCACCGCGACCCCGACGACCTCCGCCGCACCCGACCTCGCGTCGGAGGGTGCCCGGCGCACGTACGCGATCCGCACCCACGGCTGCCAGATGAACGTGCACGACTCCGAGCGCCTGGCCGGGCTGCTCGAGGAGGCGGGCTACGCGAAGGCCGAGGGTGAGACCGGCACGGCCGACGTCGTCGTGTTCAACACCTGCGCGGTGCGCGAGAACGCGGACAACAAGCTCTACGGCACGCTCGGGCTGCTGCGCCGCGACAAGGTGGCCAACCCCGACATGCAGATCGCGGTCGGCGGCTGCCTCGCGCAGAAGGACCGCGGCGAGATCACCCGGCGCGCGCCCTGGGTGGACGTCGTCTTCGGCACCCACAACATCGGCTCCCTGCCGACGCTGCTCGAGCGGGCCCGGGTCGAGGAGGCCGCCCAGGTCGAGATCGCCGAGTCCCTCGAACGGTTCCCCTCGACGCTGCCGACCCGGCGCGACAGCCCGTACGCCGCGTGGGTCTCGGTCAGCGTCGGGTGCAACAACACGTGCACGTTCTGCATCGTGCCGTCGCTGCGCGGCCGCGAAGAGGACCGCCGGCCCGGCGACATCCTCGCCGAGATCGAGATGCTCGTCGCCGAGGGCGTGCAGGAGGTGACGCTGCTCGGGCAGAACGTGAACGCGTACGGCGTCGAGTTCGGGGACCGGGGCGCGTTCGCCAAGCTGCTGCGCGCCTGCGGCGAGGTCGAGGGCCTCGAGCGGGTGCGCTTCACGTCGCCGCACCCGCGCGACTTCACGCCCGACGTCATCGCGGCGATGGCCGAGACGCCCAACGTCATGCCCCAGCTGCACATGCCGCTGCAGTCGGGCTCCGACCGCGTGCTCCGCGCGATGCGCCGCTCCTACCGCAGCGACCGGTACCTGCGCATCATCGACGACGTGCGGGCCGCGCTGCCGCACGCGGCGATCACCACCGACATCATCGTGGGCTTCCCGGGCGAGACCGAGGAGGACTTCCAGGCGACGCTGGACGTCGCCGCGGCCTCCCGCTTCTCCGCGGCCTTCACCTTCCAGTACTCGATCCGTCCGGGCACGCCGGCCGCGACGATGCCGGACCAGGTGCCGCGCGCGGTCGTGCAGGAGCGCTACGAGCGGCTCGTCGCGGTCGTCGAGGACGTCGCCTGGCAGGAGAACCGCGCGCAGGTCGGACGCACGGTCGAGGTCATGTTCGCCGACGGCGAGGGGCGCAAGGACGCCGCGACCTCGCGGATGTCCGGGCGGGCGCAGGACAACCGGCTTGTCCACGTCCGCGTGCCCGAGGACCCGGCGGACCAGCCGCGGCCCGGCGACGTCGCCGACGTGGTCGTCACCTACGCCGCGCCGCACCACCTCACCGCCGACGAGGGGCTGCTGGACCTGCGGCGCACCCGCGGCGGCGACGCCTGGGCCGCACGGCAGGCCGGTGCCACCCCGGCACGGCCCGTGGTGAGCCTCGGGCTGCCAAGCCTGGGCGTCCCGGCTCCGCTGGCTCCCGCTCCCGCCTGCGGCTGAGCCTCCGGGCTGGCACCCTGCTGCCATGCCTGACGACTGGAGCTGGTTCTGGGCCGGCGAGAACGGCCGCGACAACCTCCTGCGCGACGAGCTCGAGGGGCTGCAGCGCTCCGCCTCGGCCTCCGCGTCGCAGTCCGCCCGGCTGAGCAGCCAGCTCCGGACCCTGCAGGGCTCGATCGAGTCGCGCCTGCAGGCCCTCTCGACCGCCTTCGACGCCTACGTCGAGCTGGGCGACGTGCGCGAGCAGCTGGCCGCGTACGCGGGTACGGCCGCCGTCCGGCGCGAGGTGGTGGCCGCGCTTGAGGCGCTCCAGCAGGGCCGGACGCCGGACGTGGTCGACGCGGGGGACACCGGCTACTGGCTGGCCGACGCGGCGAACGAGGTGGTGGGCCTCGCTGGCGGCGGTGCCTCCACGTCCGGTCCGCCCACGGCCGGGCCCGAGCACGAGACGTTCGTGGTCGCGGCGCTCGGGTGGCTGGGCCGGGGTGAGCGTGTCGCGGCCCGCGTCCCGCCGCTGCTCGTGTCCGACGGCGCGCTCGCGGCGCCCCAGGTGGTGCTGTGGGACGCGGTGGTGCACGGCGTCTACGGCGACGTGCTCGGGGACGCCCGGCCGCCGGACCTGGACGGGTCCGCCGAGGGCTGGGAGGCGTTCGCCGCCGGTTCGGTCGACGTCGCCGGCCCGGTGGCGACCCTGCGGCGGGTCCAGCAGCTCCTCGACCCGGGGTGGGTACCGCCCTCGGCGTCCGACGCGTCCGCCCCGGACGACCGTCCGGCGCTGCGCACCCTGGTCGACGCGCTCGTCGGCGCGGGCCTGGGCGACGAGCGGGCCCTGCTCGAGCGCGCCCGGGTGCTGCGCGCCCGGATCGAGGACCCGGGGGCGGCCGAGCCCGACCCGCGGGCCGAGCCGCCCCGCACGGGGACGTCGGACCTGGTCCGGCGGGCCCTGCTCGACCCGGGCACGAGCCCCGCGGCGCGTCGCGTCCTCACGGACTGGGCGCGTCCCGGTCTCGAGGCCGCGGCGGCCGGTGTCGCGGCGCGGGTGGCGGCCGAGCGCCCGGGCCCGACGGTCGCGCGCACGCCCCTCGGCGACGTGGAGGTCGGGACGGACGGCGCCGACCGCGCCCGGCTCGCGCAGCTCGACGCCCTCGCCGTGCAGCAGCGCACCACCCCGCGGGCCCGGCTCCTGGTCCCCGGCGTCGGGGCGGGGCTGGCGCTGGTGCTCGGCCTGGTCCTGCTGGCCACCGACGTCGCGGCGTTGGGCGTGCTCCTGCTCGTGCTGGCGGTCGTGGCGGCCGGTCTGCTGGTGCGCGAACTGCTGCGGGCCCGGAACCGGCGGACCGAGCTGGCCGAGGTGCGCCGCCTGACCCGTGAGCGGGTCGAGCAGGCCCGGGCCGCGGCGGTCACCGCGGAGGCGGAGAGGACCAGCACCGCGGCGCAGGTGGCGGAGCTGGCGCGTGCCGTCCAGGGGACGGGATCGTTACACGGGACGGCATCGGCGGGCGGGACGGCCGTGGTCGACCGGGCGGGGAGCAGCCTGCGCTGACCCTCGCGGACGTCAGCGGGGCTGGCCGGGCTCCGACGCGTCGCCACCGCGGGCGAGGTCGCCCAGCTTGTCCTTGGCGAGGTCCGCGCCGCGCTCGATGTGCGAGCCGTGCTTGCCGCCGGTGCGCTTGTCGGCCTCGCCGGCGAGGCGGTCGACCACGGGGTCGATCTTGTCCGCGTGCTGCTGCAGCGCCTCACGTGCCTTGTCGAAGATGCCCATGCGTGAAGGGTAGGTGGTGCGGCGCACGGGCAGACTGGCCGCGTGACGATCGTGCTCGTGGGCCCCACGGCGTCCGGCAAGTCCGGGCTCGCCGTCGCGCTGGCGCAGGCGTACGGCGCGCGGGGGCAGCGGGCCGAGGTGGTCAACGCCGACTCGATGCTCGTCTACCGGGGGATGGACGTCGGGACGGCCAAGCCCACGGAACGCGAGCGCGCGGGCGTCGTGCACCACCTCGTCGACGTGCTCGACGTGACGCAGACGGCGACCGTCGCCCAGTTCCAGGGCATGGCCCGCGCGGCGGTCGCCGACTGCCTGGCCCGCGGCGTCGTGCCGATCCTCGTCGGCGGCTCGGCCCTCTACGTCCGCGCGGTGTTGGACGCCTTCGAGTTCCCCGGGACCGACCCGGAGCTGCGGGCCCGGCTCGAGGCCGAGCTCGAGGCTCTGGGGCCGGAGGCCCTGCACGCCCGGCTGGCGGCCCGCGACCCCGCGGCCGCCGCCCGGATCGAGCCCGGGAACGGCCGCCGGGTCGTCCGCGCGCTGGAGGTCGGCGAGCTGACCGGTCAGCCGTACGCGGCCGAGCTCCCGGAACGGCGCTACGCCCTGCCGGACGTCGTGCAGGTGGGGCTGGACGTCCCCCGCGACGTCCTGGACGTGCGGATCCGGCGGCGCGTCGACGCGATGTGGGAGGCCGGCCTCGTCGCGGAGGTCCGGCTGCTCGAGCAGGCCGGGCTGCGTGACGGCCTGACCGCCTCGCGGGCGCTCGGCTACCGGCAGGTGCTGCAGCACCTCGACGGCGAGCTCGACGAGGCGGCGGCCCGGGAGGCGACGGTGGTCGGGACGCGCAAGTTCGCGCGGCGGCAGGACTCGTGGTTCCGCAAGGACGAGCGGATCACCTGGCTGGACCACGACCGGCCGGACCTCGTCGAGGCGACGCTCGTCGTCACCGGCCCGGAGGGTCGCGGCCGCGTGGGGTCGAGCCCGGCGGACTGAGGTCGGGCACCCCGTACGCGGGGTGGGATCATCGACGCGTGCGGCGGTGGCGGTTCAGCAAGGGGCACGGGACGCAGAACGACTTCGTCGTGCTGCTCGACCGGGAGAACGTCCTCGCGCCGTCCGACGACGACGTGCGCTGGCTGTGCGACCGCCGGGCCGGCATCGGGGGCGACGGGCTGCTGCGGGTGGTGCTGGCGCGTCACGTCCCCGAGTGGGACGGCGACCCCGGGCTGTGGTTCATGGACTACCGCAACGCCGACGGGTCGATCGCGCAGATGTGCGGCAACGGCGTCCGGGTCTTCGTGCGCTACCTGCTCGACGAGGGCCTGGCCACCGGGCCGGACGTGGACGTGGCCACCCGGGCCGGGCTCAAGCCGGCGTCGGTGCTGCCGGACGGACGGATCCGCGTGGGCATGGGTGCGGTCACGGTCGGCACGGGCACCGTGCGCGTCACGACGGCCGACGGTTCCGCGTACGACGCGACGCCCGTCGACGTGGGCAACCCGCACGCCGTGGCCTTCGGGACCGGCGTCGGTGCACTGGACCTGACCCGCGCCCCCGTGTGGGAGCCGGCCGAGGCGTTCCCGGAGGGCGTGAACCTCGAGTTCGTCGAGCAGGTCGGCGAGCGCCACGTGGCGATGCGCGTGTTCGAGCGCGGCGTGGGGGAGACCCGTTCCTGCGGGACGGGCACGGTGGCCGTGGCCGCCGCCAGCCAGGCCCGCGCGGGGAACGGGGACGGGACCTGGACGGTCGACGTCCCGGGCGGCCGCGTCGAGGTCGAGCTCGCCGACGGGAACGCCCACCTGACCGGCCCCGCCGTGCTGGTCGCGCACGGCGAGGTCAGCCTCCCGAACGCCTGAGGCTCGCGCCCCGAGGCGCCCTCCGGCGGGCTCGGGTCAGCGGGCGTCGCGGTAGCGCAGCGACGGGTGGTGCGGGTCGAAGGCGAGCGCGCGGCGGACCCGGTCGACCAGACCCGGGAGCTCGTCGCGGTAGACGACGACGACGGCGGTGACGGGGATGCCGAGGCAGACGAGGCCGAGGGCGCTCATGACGATGAGGACGAAGGTGTTCACGACAGGTGTCTCTTCCGGTGGAGGTCGGATTCCGACAACGTTGTCAGCCACCAGCGTAGCGAGAGCGGCCCGCCGTGCCGAATCGACACGACGGCGTACGAGGGCGGGCCGGTGCTCCCCAGGCGCGTTCCGGACGGCGGCCACGGGGAAGGAGCCCTGTGGACGACGGTCAATCGGGGTGCCTCCGCTTGGCCCCGCATGAGACTCTGGGGAGCACGATGAGTTTGCCTCGAACCGAATCCCACGGGCTCGACGACGACGCCCGGACCGACGACGAGCTGGTGGTCGAGACCGTCCGGCGCACGCGTACGCCCGCACCCCCCGAGACCGACGGCGCCGACGGCGACCAGCTCGACCTCGCCGACCGTCAGTCGCTCCGCCGCATCAGCGGCATGTCGACCGAGCTCGCCGACATCTCCGAGGTCGAGTACCGCCAGCTGCTGCTCGAGCGCGTCGTCCTCGTCAGCGTCTGGACGACCGGCAGCCAGGTCGACATCGACAACTCGCTGGCCGAGCTCAAGCTGCTGGCGGAGACCGCGGGCTCCCAGGTCCTGGAGGGCCTCGTCCAGCGGCGCCAGGTCCCCGACCCCGCCACGTACATCGGCTCCGGCAAGGTCGCCGAGCTGCGGGACGTCGTCGTCGCCACGGGCGCCGACACCGTCATCTGCGACGGCGAGCTGAGCCCCGCCCAGCTCCGCAACCTGGAGGACCGCGTCAAGGTCAAGGTCATCGACCGGACCGCGCTGATCCTCGACATCTTCGCCCAGCACGCCAAGAGCGCCGAGGGCAAGGCCCAGGTCGAGCTGGCCCAGCTGAACTACCTCAAGCAGCGGCTGCGCGGCTGGGGTGGCAACCTCTCGCGCCAGGCCGGTGGCCGGGCCGCGGGCGGTGCGGGCATCGGTGGTCGCGGACCGGGTGAGACCAAGCTCGAGACCGACCGGCGCCGCATCAACAGCCGCATCGCCAAGCTGCGGAGCGCGCTGCGCGAGATGGACGGGACCCGCGAGACCAAGCGGGCCGAGCGTCGGCGCCACCAGGTGCCGTCCGTCGCCATCGTCGGTTACACGAACGCCGGCAAGTCCAGCCTCCTGAACCGGCTCACCGGCGCGGGCGTCCTGGTCGAGGACGCGGTGTTCGCCACGCTCGACCCGACCACGCGTCGTTCGGCCACGCCGGACGGGCGGGTGTTCACGCTCACGGACACCGTCGGGTTCGTCCGGCACCTGCCGCACGACCTGGTCGAGGCCTTCGCGTCGACGCTCGAGGAGTCGGCGCAGGCCGACCTCCTCGTGCACGTCGTCGACGGCTCCGACCCCGACCCCGAGGGCCAGATCCGGGCGGTGCACGACGTGCTGTCCGAGATCGGCGCCGGCAAGGTCTCCGAGCTGATCGTGATCAACAAGGCCGACCTCGCCACGCCCGACGCGATCGCCAACCTCCGCTCCCGTCATCGCGACGCGGTCGTGGTCTCCGCTCGCACGGGTGAGGGCATCGACGACCTGCGACGCACGGTCGAGGGCCGGCTGCCGCGGCCCGAGGTCGAGGTCCGGGCCCTGATCCCGTACGAGCGCGGCGACCTGCTCGACCGGGTCCACCAGGCGGGCGAGCTGCTGACGACCGAGCACACCGGCGACGGCACGCTGGTCGTGGCGCGTGTCAACGCGGACCTCGCCGGCGAGCTGGCGGCCTTCGACCGGGGGAGCGAGAGCCTCGACCCGACCGTCCGCGGTGGCTGAGCGGACCCTCACGGCACCGTCGGCGACGGCTGCGGGTCCGGACGCGCCCGTTGCCGGTCACCGTCGCGTGCTGGACGACGCGGTCGCCGGCATCGGCGGGGCGGACCGGCCGGGCCAGCACGCGATGGCCGACGCCGTCGCGCAGGCGTTCGAGGACGGGCGCCACCTGCTCGTGCAGGCCGGCACCGGCACGGGCAAGTCGCTCGGCTACCTCGCCCCGTCCCTCGTCTGGCTGACCCAGAACCCCGGGAAGCGGATCGTCGTGGCGACCGCGACGCTCGCCCTGCAGGCCCAGCTCGCGCACGCCGACATCCCGACCGCGCTCGACGCCGTCGAGCACGTGACGGGCAAGCGGCCGGAGTTCTCCGTGCTCAAGGGCCGCAGCAACTACGCGTGCCTGCTCCGGGTCCGCGACGGCGGCACGTCCGACCAGGGCACGCTCATCTCCGCCGGCGACCTGGCCGCGACCGCGCGGACGAGCGCCACGGCCGAGTCGGCCCTGGGCACCGAGGTGCTGGCCCTGCGCGAGTGGGCGGAGGACCAGGCGTCGACGGGCGGGGTCGCGGACCGCGACGACGCGCCCGCGCACAGCGACCGCGCCTGGCAGCAGGTGTCCGTCCCGGTGCGCGAGTGCCTGGGGGCCCAGCGCTGCCCGTACGGCGAGTCCTGCCTCGTCGAGCTGTCCCGCGACCGCGCCCGGTCCGCGAGCCTCGTCGTCACCAACCACGCGCTGCTGGCGATCGACGCGATGCACGGCGGCACGGCGCTCCCCGAGCACCACGCCGTGGTCGTGGACGAGGCGCACGAGCTCGTCGCACGCGTGACCGGCGCCGCGTCCGGCGAGCTGAGCCCGCAGCAGGTGGACCGGGTCGGCAAGCGCGCGGTCACCTTCCTGACCGACGAGACCGCCCTCGACCTGCTCGAGTCCGCCGACGAGCTGCGCACCGCGCTCGACGAGTCGCCGCTGGAGCGGGTCGAGGACCCGTCGTCGGCGTTCGTCGCGGCGGCCCAGCGCGTCCGCGCGGCCGCCCGTGCCGCCGTGTCGGGGCTGACCACCGGCGCCGAGAAGGCGAGCCCGGAGCAGCGGCAGGCCGCCGCGGCCGTCAGCGAGGTGCTCGACGTCGCCGAGCGGATGGCGGCGCTGTCCGTCTACGACGTCGTGTGGGTGACCGAGCGCGAGCGGTCCGGGCGCGAGGCGCGGGTCGCCCCGCTCTCCGTGGCCGGCCTGATGCGCTCGGCCGTGTTCGGCGACCGGACCGTGGTCCTCACCTCGGCCACGCTCAAGCTGGGCGACGACTTCGGGCCGAGCGCCAGCAGCCTCGGCCTCCGGGCGCGCGACCGCGACGACGCCCCCGAGGCGTACGTCGGACCGAGCGCGGACGATCCGTCCGCCGACGACGCGGTGGTGCCGTGGCGCGGCCTCGACGTCGGCTCGCCCTTCGACTACCGCCACCAGGCGATCCGCTACGTGGCTCGGACGCTGCCGACCCCCGGGCGCGACGGCATGTCCAAGGAGGTCCTCGACGAGATCGCCGAGCTCGTGTGGGCTGCCGGCGGCCGGACGCTCGGGCTCTTCTCGTCCCGTCGGGCCGCGGAGGCGGCGGCCGTGCACGTACGCCGCCAGCTGCCCAAGCTGACCGTCCTGTGCCAGGGCGACGCCCAGCTCTCGGAGCTGACCCGCCGCTTCAGCGCGGAGGAGACGACGAGCCTCTTCGGCACGCTCTCGCTGTGGCAGGGCGTCGACGTGCCCGGCGCGACCTGCCAGCTCGTGATCATCGACCGGATCCCGTTCCCGAGGCCGGACGAGCCGCTCACCCTCGCGCGGCAGAAGGCCGTGGCCGACGCCGGGGGGAACGGCTTCATGAGCGTGGCGGCGACGCACGCCGCGCTGCTCCTCGCCCAGGGTTCGGGTCGCCTCGTCCGCAGGAGCAGCGACCGCGGCGTGGTCGCGGTGCTCGACCCGCGGCTGGTGACGGCCCGCTACGGCTCGTTCCTGCGGGCGTCCATGCCGGACATGTGGGAGACCACCGACCGCGAGACCGCGGTGGGCGCGCTGCGTCGGCTGGCGGAGCGCGACTAGCGCGCCGCTCGACGGCGGCGCGCCCGCGCGAGCAGACCGCTCAGAGGCGGCGGAGGACCGCGACGACCTTGCCCAGGATCGTGGCGTGGTTGCCGTCGATCGGGCTGTAGGCCGGGTTGTGGGGGAGCAGCCACACGTGGCCGGGCTCCCGCTTGAACGTCTTGACCGTGGCCTCGTTGTCCAGCAGGGCGGCCACGATGTCGCCGTTGTCCGCGTTCGGCTGCTGGCGCACGACCACCCAGTCCCCGTCGCAGATGGCGGCGTCGATCATCGAGTCGCCGCGGACCTCGAGGGTGAACATCGTGCCCTCGCCGACGAGCTGGCGGGGCAGGGCGAAGACGTCCTCCACGCGCTCCTCGGCGAGGATCGGCCCGCCGGCCGCGATACGGCCGAGGACGGGCACGTGCACGGGCTCGGGGTAGGCGTTGACGCCGGAGTCGTCCATCTCGACGAGCCGCGGGCGGCTGCTCGGGAGCGACGGCGCGGCCGGGGCTGATGCGGCGGCACGCCGGTCCTCGCCGGGCAGCAGCACCTCGAGCGCGCGCGGCCGGTTGGGGTCGCGGCGCAGGAAGCCCTTCTGCTCCAGCGCGCGCAGCTGGTGGGAGACGCTCGACGAGCTGGCCAGGCCGACCGCCTCACCCATCTCGCGGATGCTGGGCGGGTAGCCCCGGGACTCGACCGTGTCGCGGATGACCTCGAGGATCCGACGCTGGCGCGGGGTGAGGCCCGTGCTGTCGGCGGGCCCGTCCGGCAGCGAGCTGACCGACGCGGACTCGCCGAGCTGCGCCGCGACCTCGGCCTTGGTGGGCCGCCCTCGGCGTCGGCCGGGACGCTCAGGTGCGGAGAGCGGGGTGTCAGGCGTGTCGTCGTGAGCCATGAACGGCACTTTAGGGATGACGTCGAACACATTCAAACACCTGTTCGAGCGTGTCGCGGCCGGATGTGCAACGGCCGCCCAATCGGGCCGGCCTGGAGCCCCGCAGTCTGTGCACTGGCGGGAGGCCGATCGACCGGCGTTCCACTTCTGACGTGCGCGCCCGACGACACCTGGTGCGCGCCCGCCGGACCCGCGCCCGACGGATTTTGTCAGACCCCTCTGGTGTGCTCTGGGACATGACGTCGTCGAACACCGATTCGAATGTGCTTGCGCTCGAGCCTGCGGTGCGATACACATCGAACACGCGTTCGATCGAACCTACGTTCGACCGGACGCCCGACCCGCTGAGGAGCATCACGATGAGTGTCGCATTCGCCGAGCCCGTCCTGGACCGACCGAGCACCGAGGTGCGGGTGGGTCGCCCGGGCCCTGCGCCCACGCGGACGACCCCCCGGCGCCCCGGTCCGGGAGTCGGCCCCACCGCACGCCCGCGCCGGGTGCGCTTCACGGCGCCGGCCGTCGCCGGACGTCGACCGGGCCCCCGGGCGTGCGAGGGCGTCGCGGCGGCACCGGTCGCCCGCACGTGGCACCTCACCGAGCGCGGCCTGGCCGTCGTGCTGGTCGTCGCGGCCGCGCTGGTGGCCGCGAGCATCGCGGTCGTGGGGCTGACCGCGCTCCGCGTGACGAGCGAGGGCTACAGCCCGAGCCACAGCTCGGCGTCGGCTCCCGTCCTCGTCCAGCCCTGACGCCCGCCGGCTGCCGGCCGGCGGTTCAGGTCCGGCGCTCGTGCGGAGCAAGCGGCGGCACCGGCGTCCGCACCACGACGG
Source organism: Microlunatus spumicola (assembly GCF_039536445.1). Taxonomy (NCBI): domain Bacteria; kingdom Bacillati; phylum Actinomycetota; class Actinomycetes; order Propionibacteriales; family Propionibacteriaceae; genus Microlunatus; species Microlunatus spumicola. The sequence continues at coordinate 43,530 of NZ_BAAAYR010000001.1, forward strand.
TCTGCGCGATCTTGTCCGCGAGCGTCTGGTGCTCGTCGTCCCAGAGGGGCCAGAGGTAGCCGACGTACGCGGCGCCGTCCAGCACGTGGAGCAGGTCGCGGACGAAGGCGTCGAGCGGCCCGATCGGCCGCCCCGACGCCCGGCCCACGAGCCACGTCTTCATGATGCGCTTGCCGATGGTCTGGCCGGTGCGGCCGGCGAGGAAGTAGCGGTTCCAGACCGCGAGCCCGAAGGCGCCGAGGTAGAGCACCGTGCCGACGACGAGCAGGCCGTAGCGGGGCGGCACGGTCAGGTCACCGCGGAAGAAGCCGAGGTAGGTCGGCAGGTAGGCGACGGCGAGCACCGTCGCGGCCACCCAGCCCGGGACGGCGTCGATCGCGGCGCCCGCCACTCGGCGTCCCCAGGAGGCGTAGTCGCGGCGCAGGGGGACCGGCCAGCCACCGGCGAAGGTCCCCGGGGGCACGTGACCCCACGGCTGGACCATCGGTGGCGTCTGGGACCACGACCCGTACGCCGGCGGCTGCGGACCCGCGGGGGACCAGCCCGAGCCGGGTGGGGGCCAGGGAGCGGGAGCTCCGGCGGGAGCGAGCCCCTGGTGCGGTGCGGAGGCCGCCGGGGACAGCGGGGCGGCGGCACCCGGCGTGCCGGCCGGCCGCGGTGGGACGGGGCGCCCGTCCGGCCGGCCCTCCGTGGGGGCGGGGTGCCGACGCACCGGGCCGTAGAAGGGTCCGGCGGACGTGGGGGAGCCCGATGACGACGACGGCCCGGCCGACGTGGGGCGACGGTCCGCGGCGTCCCCACCCGAGAGCGGTCGGTCGGGCGGCTGGTCGCTCACGCTGCTCCTCGGTGCCGTTGCGGCCGGTCCGGTCGGCCGGCCCGTCGCCCACGTTAGGGCGAGCCGGGTCCGCGCGGCCCCAGGTCGCGGCAGAATGGCGGCGTGGCGCACCTCGAGGTCGACCGCGGTGCCCGGGTCGGGTTCCGCGCCACGAGCGCGCTCCGGCCGCTCACCGGCTTCTTCGCGCTCGGCCTCGGGCTGAGCGCCCTCTACGCGACCACGGGGGTCGGGGTCAGCTGCCCGTTCCGGGTCGTCACCGGCTGGGACTGCCCGCTGTGCGGCGGTACCCGGATGGGCAGCGCGCTGCTGCACGGCGACGTCGCTGCGGCCTTCGCCTTCAACCCGGTCGCGCTGGTCGGGATCGCCGTGCTGGGCGTCCTCGGGGTGCTGTGGGTCGTCGAGGCCCTGGGCGGGCCCGTCGTCCGCCCGCCGGCCGGTCTGCGCACCCGTCTCGTCAGGACGACCCAGCGCCAGCGGCTCGCGGCCTTCTTCGTCGTCGCCATCGTCTACACGGTGCTGCGCAACCTGCTCTGAGCCTTGGCGCGCCGCGGTCCCCGTGGCGTCGCCCCGTCACCACCGCTCCCTCCCGCGCGCGCCCTCCGGCCCGGCGGTCGCTCGGTCGCGCCCACCGCGTGCGGGTCGGACCCCTCGCGTCGCGCCTTCCCCTCGCCCAGATCGCCGCCCGGCGAGCCGTCGCCGGCGTGTCCCGGGCGTGTCCCCGGCGTGTCACCGGCGCGTCGCGGCGTGTCCCCACGACACGCCGCGCCCGAAGTGTCAGTCCTCTTGCGCAGAATGGACCTCGGTCGTAGGGTCACTACATCTAGTGGTTACACCGCTGTAGTTCATCCACAACTTGTGGTCGGTTACCCACAGAAGTCCACAGCCTGATCCACACGTCCTCCCCAGGGTTGTCCCCAGGGAGGGCGCTGAGCAGGTCGCCAGCCGGTCGAGAGGAGCCCGTCGTGCACTGCCCGTACTGCCGCCACGGCGACTCCAAGGTCCTCGACTCGCGGACCGCCGAGGACGGCGGCAGCATCCGCCGTCGCCGTCAGTGCCCGGTGTGCGCGCGGCGCTTCACCACGGTCGAGCAGATGCAGCTCGTCGTGGTCAAGCGCAGCGGCGTCGTCGAGCCGTTCAGCCGCGACAAGGCGGTCTCCGGGGTCCGCAAGGCCTGCAAGGGCCGGCCGGTGACGGAGGAGCAGCTCGCCCGCCTCGGCCAGCTCGTCGAGGACTGCCTGCGGGCCTCCGGCCAGCCCGAGGTCCCCGCCGACGAGGTCGGCGTCGCGATCCTCGGCCCGTTGCGCGACCTCGACCAGGTGGCCTACCTCCGCTTCGCCAGCGTCTACCGCCAGTTCCGCTCGGTCGACGACTTCGAGGCCGAGATCGCGCTGCTGCGGGCCGAGGGCGAGCCAGCCGGCATCGAGCCGCTGATCCCGGTCCCGGTCGCCGACGCCAAGGTCGGCAGCTTCACCCCGCACCGCCTCACCCCGAGGCGCCGGCCCGCCGGCGACGGCGGCCGCCCACCGCCCTGAGGGGCGCCCCGACTCCGGGGCCGGGAGCGCGTCGCAGGGGAAGGCAGCGCGCACCCGGCTCCGGTACCACTCCCGCCGCGCACCGTCGTCACCCCCGGGGCGACCGTCGCAGCGGCGACGCAGCAGGACAAGAACGACCCGCAGGACGAGCACCACGGGGACTACCAACCCAGCGCAGACCGTTCTATACGAGCAGGGATGCACGTCAGGAGAGAAGGACACATGTCCGAGACCACGCGTTCGGCCAACGGCCGCGGCGACACCGTGAAGAACGCCGTGAAGAACGGCCGGAAGGGCGCCGGGCTCACGCTCAAGCGCGTCTTCAGCAGCGGGGTCCACCCGTACGACGAGGTCACCTGGGAGCGTCGCGACGTCGTCCAGACCAACTGGAAGACCGGCGAGACCGTCTTCGAGCAGCACGGCGTCGAGTTCCCCGACTTCTGGAGCGTCAACGCCTCCACGATCGTCACCACCAAGTACTTCCGAGGCGCGCTCGGCTCGCCGGTCCGCGAGCAGGGGCTCAAGCAGCTCATCGACCGCGTCGTGCACACCTACCGCCGCGCGGGCGAGGACTACGGCTACTTCGCGGACGTGGAGTCGGCCGAGGTCTTCGAGCACGAGCTGACCTGGCTGCTGCTGCACCAGCACTTCTCGTTCAACTCGCCGGTGTGGTTCAACGTGGGCACCAAGTCCCCGCAGCAGGTCAGCGCCTGCTTCATCCTGTCGGTCGACGACTCGATGGACTCGATCCTGAACTGGTACCGCGAAGAGGGCTTCATCTTCAAGGGCGGCTCGGGCGCGGGCCTCAACCTCTCGCGCATCCGCTCGAGCAAGGAGCTGCTGAGCTCGGGCGGCACCGCCTCGGGCCCGGTCTCCTTCATGCGCGGCGCGGACGCCAGCGCGGGCACGATCAAGTCGGGCGGGGCCACCCGCCGCGCGGCCAAGATGGTCGTCCTCGACGTCGACCACCCCGACATCGAGGAGTTCGTCGAGACGAAGGCGCGCGAGGAGGACAAGATCCGCGCGCTGCGCGACGCCGGCTTCGACATGGACCTGGGCGGCCGCGACATCACCTCGGTGCAGTACCAGAACGCGAACAACTCGGTCCGGGTCAACGACGAGTACATGCGTGCCGTCGAGCAGGGCACCGACTTCGGCCTCCGCGCCCGCTCGACCGGCGAGGTCATCGAGACGATCGACGCCCGCTCGCTCTGGGGCAAGATCGCCAAGGCCGCGTGGGAGTGCGCCGACCCGGGCATCCAGTACGACGACACGATCAACGACTGGCACACCACGCCGGAGTCGGGGCGCATCACCGCGTCGAACCCGTGCTCGGAGTACATGAGCCTGGACAACAGCTCCTGCAACCTGGCGAGCCTCAACCTGCTCAAGTTCCTGCGCGACGACGACACGTTCGACGCCGAGCGGTTCGAGCAGGCCGTCGAGATCATCATCACGGCGATGGACATCTCCATCTGCTTCGCCGACTTCCCGACCGAGTCGATCGGGCAGACGACCCGCGACTACCGCCAGCTCGGCATCGGCTACGCCAACCTCGGCGCGCTGCTCATGGCGACCGGCCACGGCTACGACTCCGACGGCGGCCGCGCCCTCGCCGGGGCGATCACCTCGCTGATGACCGGTGTCTCCTACCGCCGCTCGGCCGAGCTGGCCGGGATCGTCGGCCCGTACGCCGGCTTCGCCCGCAACGCCGACGCCCACCGTCGCGTGATGCGCAAGCACCAGGCCGCCAACGACGCGCTGCGCGACGTCGACGCCATGGGTGCCTCGATCCACGCCCGGGCCACCAAGGCCTGGGACGGCGTCATCAAGACCGGCGAGGCCAACGGGTTCCGCAACGCGCAGGCCTCCGTGCTCGCGCCGACCGGCACCATCGGCTTCATGATGGACTGCGACACGACCGGCATCGAGCCGGACTTCTCGCTGGTCAAGTTCAAGAAGCTCGTCGGCGGCGGGTCCATGCAGATCGTCAACCAGACGATCCCGCGTGCGCTGCGCAAGCTCGGCTACGCCGACGAGACCGTCGAGGCCATCGTCGAGCACATCGCCGAGAACGGGCACGTCGTCGGCGCTCCCGGGCTCAAGACGGAGCACTACGAGATCTTCGACACCGCCATGGGTCAGCGTTCGATCAAGCCCATGGGCCACGTCAAGATGATGGCCGCGGCCCAGCCGTTCCTGTCCGGCGCCATCTCCAAGACGGTCAACCTGCCGGAGAACGCGACGGTCGAGGAGATCGCCGACGTCTACCTGCAGGGCTGGAAGTACGGCCTCAAGGCGCTCGCGGTCTACCGCGACAACTGCAAGGTCGGGCAGCCCCTGAGCAGCGGCTCGTCCGCCAAGACGACCGAGGAGACGCCCGCCGCGGCGCCCGAGCCGGTCGTGGTGGAGAAGGTCGTCTACAAGCCCCAGCGCAAGCGGATGCCCAAGGCGCGCTCGAGCATCACCCGCTCGTTCTCCGTCGGTGGCGCCGAGGGCTACATGACCTCCGGCTCCTACCCCGACGACGGCCTGGGCGAGGTCTTCCTCAAGCTCGGCAAGCAGGGCTCGACCCTGTCCGGCGTGATGGACGCCTTCTCCATCGCGGTCTCGATCGGCCTGCAGTACGGGGTCCCGCTGGAGACGTTCGTGCAGAAGTTCACGAACCTGAAGTTCGAGCCGGCCGGCCTGACCGACGACACCGACATCCGGATGTCGCAGTCGATCATGGACTACATCTTCCGCCGCCTGGCGCTGGACTACCTGTCCTTCGACGACCGCGCGGAGCTCGGCATCTACACCGCGACCGAGCGCGCCCGCCAGGTGGAGACCGGGTCCTACCTGGCCGAGGAGGACGACGAGGAGATCGAGTCCGAGTCGCTGAAGAGCGACGCGGCCGACCACCTCGACACCGACGTGTCGCACGAGCTCCACGAGCCCGTCGCGGCGGCGAGGCCGGCCCCGGCGACGGCGCACACCACGTCGGAGCTGTTCGAGCGCCTCACCGGCACCAGCGTCGACGCCCCGCTCTGCCTCACCTGCGGGACCAAGATGCGCCCGAGCGGCAGCTGCTACGTCTGCGAGGGCTGCGGCTCCACCAGCGGCTGCAGCTGATCGTCCGCACGCGTCGCTGACGCACCGACCGTGACCGGCCCGACCTCCCCACCGGAGGCCGGGCCGGTCCCGTCTGTGCGGTCCTTCCACGCGGGCGCTGCCGCCCGAGCCGTTCGGGAAGGGCGTGCAACCGCCTCCGCTGCTCGCGCGTGTGAGTCGTAGCAGCAGCAGGAGCAGCGACGGACGGAGAGCGAGGGTGGCCGTGGCACCGGACCGCAGAGCCGAGTTCTCGGCCTTCTACGAGACCACCTGGTCACGGACGGTCGCGTGCGCGTACGCCGTCACCGGTGAGCTGGGCGCGGCCGAGGACATCGCCCAGGAGGCCTACACGCGGGCGTGGCCGCGGTGGACGGCGCTCACCGCCTACGACGACCCCGCCGCCTGGGTGCGGCAGGCGGCCACCCGCCTCGCGATCAGTCGCTGGCGCCGCAGCCGCGTGGCGCGGGCCTTCCTCAGCCGGAGCCGCGAACCCGAGCCCGACCGCGGGCCGGACCCGGACGCGGTGGCCCTGACGCGGGCGCTGGCCCGCCTGCCCGTGGAGCAGCGCCGCGCCATCGTCCTCCACCACCTGGGCGACCTGCCCGTACGCGAGGTGGCCCGGATCGAGGGCTGCCCGGAGGGAACGATCAAGGCCCGCCTCTCGCGCGGGCGCAGCGCGCTCGCCGGCCTCCTGGACGAAGGCAGCACCCGAACCACGGACGGACTGGAGGGCAGTCGTGCCTGATCACGACGACGGGACGGACACCGACGACCTGGACGCCAGGTTCGACGGGCTGGTCCGCGAGGTGGAGTCCGGGACGCGTCGGCCCGGCGCTCAGCACGCGATCGGTGCCGCCCGGGGACGGCGCGCCGGCCTCGCTGCCGCCGCTCTCGTCGTGGTGCTCGCGCTGGCTGGCGGCATCGGGGGCTGGACGCGGCAGGAGCAGCGGCTCGCGGTCCCCGTCGGCCCACCGAGCACGACCGCCTCCGCCCTGCCCCCGAGTCCGGATGCCGACAGCCAGGCGCCGACGCCGCAGCCGATGACCGTGGACGGCCTCAACCAGGCCGGCGCGGGCTGGGTCTCCTGGACGAGCGAGGACGACGCGAGCGCGACCGCGGCCCCGCGGTGCCTGACGCAGGCCACCCGACCCGTCATCGCGACCAGCAGCCGGTTCCTCGCGCGGACGTCGGCCGAGGGCTCCCTCGAGCGGCTGCGGTTCGCGTCGAGGGACGACGCGAACGCCGCCATGCTGGCCACGGTCCAGGCGTTCGACGCCTGCCCCGAGAGCATCGGGATCTCCAACCACGACATCACCGCGGACCTCGAGGTGGTGGCCTTCCCCTTCGGGAGGGGCGACCAGCGGGGAGCCGTGTGGCTGGTGGCCTTCGGCGACCGGATGGACGTGTTCCACGTCGTGGGGGTGCCGCCCGTCCCGGACGACGTCTCGGCCGAGGTGAGCCGCGTCCTCGCGGCCGACGTCCAGGTGCCCTGAGCCGGCCGGCTCGAGCGGCCGGCAGGGATGCCGCGACCACCGGAACCTGGACCTCCGGAGGACCACCTGGGAGGGTCGGGGACGTGACGAGCGCGTTGGCGGACCTGCTCGCCCGGCACGTCGGGGCCGGCACGGTGCCCGGCGCCGTGGGACTGCTCGGCGGCGTCGAGCCGGAGGTCGTCGCCGTGGGCGAGGCGGCCCTCGGGGGCCCGCCGCTGCGGGACGACGCGATCGTCCGGATCCAGTCGATGACCAAGGCCGTGACGGCGGTGGCGGCGCTGAGGCTGGTGGAGGCGGGCCTTCTCGGGCTCGACGTGAGCGTCGAGGAGTGGCTCCCCGAGCTCGCCGGCCGTCCGGTGCTCACCAGCCCGGGCGCGCCGCTGGACGACACGGTCCCGGTCGTCCGCCCGATCACCCTGCGGCACCTGCTCACCAACGCCTCGGGCTACGGGATGGTCGTCGAACCCTCCCCGCTCGCCGACGCGATGGCCGCGAACGGCACCGAGGCCGGTGCGCAGCCGTGGTCGCTCGGCGCCGACGCGTGGCTGGCCCGGCTGACCGAGCTGCCGCTGGCGTTCCAGCCGGGGGAGGGCTGGCGCTACCACCACTCCTTCGCCGTCCTCGGCGTCCTGCTCTCGCGGGTGACGGGCATCCCGCTGGCCGACCACCTCGCCCGGGACCTGTTCGACCCGCTGGGGATGGCCGACACGGGGCTCTGGGTCCCGCCGGAGAAGCTCGACCGGCTGCCCGCCGCCTACCGGCACGACGGCCACCGGTTCGTCGAGACCGAACCGGCGGGCGGTGGCCCGTACGCGGGTCCGCCCACGATCGACGTCAGCCACGGCGAGCTCGTGTCCACGGCCCGCGACTACCACCGCTTCCTCCGGGCCCTGGTCGCCGACGACGCCGCGGGCCCGCCGCTGCTGGAACCCGAGCACCGGCGACTGATGCTCAGCGACCAGGTGCCGGCCGCGCACAAGACGCCCGAGAGCTTCTTCCCCGGCTTCTGGGACGCGACAGGGTGGGGCTTCGGCGTTGCGGTGCAGCTCGAGGGCGAGCACGCGGGCCGGTTCGGCTGGTCCGGCGGGCAGGGCACCGACTTCTTCGTCGACCCGGACGGCACGGCGGGCGTCCTGCTCACCCAGGTGGAGCTGGGGGCGCACGTGTGGCCGTTGGTCGAGGAGTTCCAGGCGCTCCCGGCGCCACGCGCCTGAAACCGGTCGACGGAAGGGCCGTGGATCAGGGACCGCTGCGGTAGGCCTGCGACGCGGCGATGATCCGGCTCACTCCCTCGAGCGTCCGGCGGAGCTCGTCCTCGCCGACCGTGGCGCCGACGGCGTCCGCCCAGGCGTGCTGCGCGTCGGTCAGCCGGTCCACGCAGGCCCGACCCTCGTCCGTGGGCTCCAGGAGCTTGGCGCGCCGGTGGGCCGGGTTGTCCCGGAACCTCGCCCAGCCACGCTCGACCAGCAGGTCGGCCACCCGCTGCACGCTCTGCCGGGCCAGGCCGAGCCCGACCCGGCGGGCGATCTCCGCCACCGGCAGCGGTTCGTCCAGCGTGGCCCCGAGCACCTGCCACCAGGCGGGCGTCAGGCCGACCGGCCGGGTCATGGTCTCAGCCGCCGCCAGGAACTCGCCGTTGAGCTCGAAGGCTGGCAGCACCAGCTCGGTCAACGCGTCCCCGGCGGGCGTCCTACGCGGCACCGGTGGCCATCAGGTCGTCGAAGTAGCGACGCTTGCCGGTGGTGTAGAGACCGTGCCAGGCGTCCACGACGGCCGGTGGGAAGACGTCGAGCCGGCGGAACACGGCCGCCGCGAAGTCCACCGGCTTCGTGGCCCCGGCCGTGATCAGGTCGCGGTCCTCGACGACGGGGGCGTCGCGGTAGCGGTCGGCGCCGGCGTAACCGGTCGGCAGCAGGAAGTCGGGCGCGTTGCTCGTGTGGTCGCGCTCGTCCAGCAGCCCGACGCGGGCCAGACCGTAGGTGGCGCCGCAGATCGCCGCGACCGGGACCCCGCGGGCGAGCAGGCGCCGGGCGAGCGCGAGCGCCACGTCGTGGCCGGCGGCCCAGGTGTCGGCGCCGGGCAGCACCAGCAGGGCCGTCGCGTCCTCGTCCACCTCGTCGAGGCCGCCGTCGGTCATCAGCCGCAGCCGTCCCTTGGTGGTCACCGGGCCCGGCCCCTCGCCCAGCACCCGGAGCCGGTACGGGCCGCCCTCGACCCAGGCCAGCCCGGCCGTCAGGTAGCCGTACTCCCAGTCGGCCATCGTGTCCGTCGCGTACAGCACCACGTCCGCCACGACCTCACCCCCTTCACCTCATTGACAGGATGCTGTCAGTCTACGCCGATGACAGCACGCTGTCGAGAGGTCACTGCAGGGGGAAGGGGGACTGCGCCGCGGCCGGCACCGTGCTCAGCTCGACGGACGCGACCCACTTGACCCACCAGAAGCCGCGGTGGCCCGGCGCGACGAGGCGGACGGGGGCGCCCGTGCCGGTGGCGAGCAGCGTGCCCTCGACGCGGGTCGCGAGGAACAGCCGCGGCAGCGCGTCGAGGGGGAAGCGGCGGCGGTAGCCGGTCACGCTCGTCACGAGGACGCTGCGGGCCACGTCCAGGGCCTGGGCGGGGAGCAGGTCGGACAGCGCGACGCCGGTCCAGACGGCGTCGGCGTACCAGCCGGTCGTGCAGTCCAGTCGCGCCGACACCGGCCCCCCGCGGCGGTCGAGGTCGTCGACGGACAGGGGCGTGCCACCGACGTTCACGCGGTGGGTCGCCCCGTCCAGCACGGGCACCCGGTCGAGCAGCCAGGTGGTGGCCGGGATGTCCGCCGGGGCGATGGGGTGGGAGCCGGTCGAGGCCCGGGCGGCGTTCGTGCCGGAGAGCCGCCCGACGACGTCGACGGCGAGGAAGGTGACGCCGGCACCCGCACCGAAGGCCGCGGTCCGCAGCAACCGGCGCCGGCCGAGGTCGCTGACGCGCAGGAGCCGCGGGCGCCAGTGGCGCGACACGTGCTCGACCAGGAACGCGACGATCACGAACGCCGCCCCCACGTGGACCTGGATGGGGGTCAGCCCGCCGCCGCGCACGTCGGGCCCGGCCAGCACCTCGACGACGCCGGCGACCAGGCACACGACCACCACGGCCGCGAGACCGAGGGAGGCTGGGGTGAGGCGGGGGGCGCGCCGGGCGACCACGACCTTCCAGGGGGTCAGGACGACGAGGCCGAGCCCGAGCACCCCGTGGGCGACCGACGCGACCCGGGCGGACACGACGCCGGCGGTCGCGAACGCGACCCATCCGGTCGCGAAGCTCCCGACGAGGAGCAGCAGCAGGCCCAGGTTGGTCCGCCTCCCGGCGCGCCGGAGCACACGGGCAGCAGGACCTGGCCGGGCCGACGGACGAACCGCCGGTCCCGGCTCAGGACCAGCCGGCACCGGACGGACGCGTGCCGGCGCCCGGTCCGTACCACTCGGGCAGGCCCGGGGGCACCCAGCCCGGCGGGGCGGGCGGGGTCGGACCGCCGAGCGTCGGACGGGCGAGCTCGGGCGGGAGGATCACGTACGGGCGCAGGGCCGCGGCCCGGTCGAGGAGGGCGAGCATGCGGGCGTTCACGTCGCGGGGCGCCGTGCCGTCGACGAACCGGTTGTGGAGGAAGGCGATCTCGATCATCGTCTGCTGGAACGCGCGCATCGCGCGCGTCGCGTGCGGTCCGCCGTGCAGCCCGGCGTAGCGCCGGGCGGAGACGCGGTCGGACAGCCGGGCGACCCAGCGGACCTCTTCCGGCCGGGTCCACCCCATCTGCACCGTCTGCTGCAGCGCCGCCACGAGCATCCGCCCCTCGCGCGAGCGGGCCCAGATGGTGATCGAGATGATCACGATGAGCAGCGGCAGCATGACGACCGCGTACGCCAGGAGGAAGTTCCGGGTGCCGTAGACCGCGCTGCCGTTCCAGATGCCGTGCAGGACGACCGCCGTGAGGAAGCCGAGCACCGGCGCGGCGACGCGCTTGGCGGGGGAGCGGGAGGTCAGCCCGATGCCGAACCCGAGCCCGGTGGCCGAGGTGAACAGCGGGTGCGCGAACGGGCTCATCACGCCGCGCAGCACCACCGTCGCCGTCAGGCCGGCCGCGCCACCCTCCCGCAGCGCCGACAGGTAGTAGAGGATGTCCTCGACGAAGGCGAAGCCGACGCCGACGAGCGCGCCGTAGACGACGCCGTCGAGCAGCCCGTGGATCTGCTGGCGCCGCAGCAGCACGACGGCCACGAGGAACAGGCCCTTGCCGGTCTCCTCGACGACCGGCGCCACGATCGCGAACGAGGCGAACGACTCGTTCCCGGTCACGAGGGCGGCGGCGGACTCCACGACGAAGCTCAGGATGACGGCGACCACGCCGCCCCAGCCGAGCGCGGCCAGGCGGTAGCGCGTGGGCTCGGGCTCGTAGCGGTCGAGCCAGAAGATCACCAGCAGGATCAGCGGGAACGCCAGCGCCGCCAGGAACGTCACCAGCGCGAAGGGACCCGGCCCGGCCACGGCGACGAAGATGCCGGCGATGACGAGGGCGCCGAGCCCGAGGACGACGACCGTCACCCAGGTCAGCGCGGAGCGGCGGTGGTGCAGCAGGGCCGGCGGCACGACCATGCCGCCTCCCGGCTGGCGCCCCGCAGGCACGGGGACCCGACCGCTCATGTCTGCTCCTTCTCCCCGCGCACCGTCGGCGGGTGCGTCAGGAGCCACCCTAGGAAACTCCCGGCCCCGGCGCGGGCGCCGAGCCCATCGGGTGGACCACACGGGCGGACGACACGAGGGCGGTCCTCGCGGACGAGCCGGTCCGGGGTCCTTGCCGGGCGCCGGGTGTGCGCTAGGTTCGGGCGAGAGGGAGGTGGTGGCCATGAGCGGCGTCGAGGGGATCGACGACTTCGACATCGATCGTGCCATCGCCCATGCCTGGACGGAGTTCGGTGCGCGGCTGGCCGAGGTGCTGTCGATGGTCGACGAGTCGGGCGACCTGACGATCGGCACGCCGACCGGCGACGGTGCGCCCGACAGCTGGGTGCGGTTCTCCAGCCCGGCGCGCGACCGGCTCCGCTGCGAGGCCGGCGTCGCCGACGGGCGCAACCAGGCCGAGCAGGTGGCCGCGCTGGTCGCCGACGGCTGGGAGCGGAGCGCCGGCGACGGCCGCGAGCCCGCCGGGGTCGCCGTCGTGGCCACCGAGTGCCCGCAGGAGGACTCGGAGTCGATGGCCGAGCTCGCGGTGCGGGCGCTGCGCGACGTCTTCGGGGTCCAGCACCCCGTGTTCCTGGCCCCGGACCAGCTCGCCGAGGTGCTGCAGCCCGACGCGGCCGACCTGCGGACGTCCTCCAAGGCCGAGGACAGCTTCGCCGGACGCGTCCTCGAACCGACCCGGGTCCCGCGCCGCGGGAGCTCGGTGGAGATCGACCCCGAGGACCTGACCTCGACGCTGCCCGACGGCCCCGCCCACCTGAACCGCATGGTCGACGACGAGCTCACGAGCATGTACGGGCACCCGCCCTTCCGCGACAACGAGGGCGACGTCGCCATCCGCGTGGGCTCCACGATGCTGTTCCTGCGCACCAGCAGCGACGGCAAGGAGGTCACCGTCTTCGCCGCGGTGGTCCACGACGTCTCCGGCCGCTCCCGGGCGACCGAGGTCATCAACGACCTGAACGTCGAGTCGCGCTGGGTCAAGTTCCAGCTCGTACGGGACCGTGTGTTCGCGAGCATGTCCGTCCTCGCCCAGCCCTTCGTCCCCGCGCACCTGCACCAGGCCGTCCGCGTCGTCTCCGACGTCGCCGACGGGATCGACGAGGACCTCGCCGCCAAGCTCGACGGCCGTACGACCTTCGCGGACTAGTGGGAAACGCCCCCTGAGCCTGTCGAAGGGCCTCGAAGAGGTCGGCTCCGTCGGACGCTGACCACTGCGTGGCCCTTCGACAGGCTCAGGGAGCGTCCGGGGTCTGAGCGGCGCCGACTAACCTGGGCCCAGTGAGCGAGGCAGCGGTGGTCGAGGCGCCGCTGCACCTCACGTACGACGAGGCGCTGCCGATCACGGCGTGCCACGACGAGATCGCCGCGCTGATCCGGGACCACCCGGTCGTCGTGGTCGCGGGGGAGACCGGGTCGGGCAAGACGACCCAGCTGCCGAAGATCTGCCTCGAGCTCGGGCGCCGGTCCGTGGCGCACACCCAGCCCCGCCGGCTCGCCGCGCGGACGGTCGCGCAGCGCGTCGCCGAGGAGATGCAGACGACGCTCGGCGAGGTCGTGGGCTACCAGGTCCGCTTCACCCGGCAGACGTCGCGGCAGACGCGGCTCAAGATCATGACCGACGGCGTGCTGCTCGCGGAGATCGGCCGCGACCGCGACCTGCGGCGCTACGACACGATCATCGTGGACGAGGCGCACGAGCGCAGCCTCAACATCGACTTCCTGCTCGGCTACCTCAAGCAGCTGCTCGGGCGGCGCCCCGACCTGCGGGTCGTCATCACCTCGGCCACGATCGACACCGCCCGGTTCGCGGAACACTTCGCCGGTCCCGACGGCGTGCCGGCCCCCGTGGTCGAGGTCTCGGGGCGGACATACCCGGTGGAGATGCGGTACCGGCCGTTGCTCGAGGACGGGACGGTCGACCAGAACACCGGCATCGTGGACGCCGTCCGCGAGCTGAGCGCCCTCGGCGGTGGCGACATCCTCGTCTTCTGCTCCGGCGAGCGCGAGATCCGCGACGCGGCCGACGCCCTCGCGGGCGCCCAGCTGCGCTTCACCGAGGTGCTGCCGCTCTACGCGCGGCTGTCGTCGGAGGAGCAGCACCGCGTCTTCGCCGACCACCCCGGCCGGCGCGTCGTGCTCGCGACGAACGTCGCCGAGACCTCGCTGACCGTCCCCGGCATCCGGTACGTCGTGGACGTCGGCACCGCCCGCATCTCGCGCTACTCGGCCCGGACCAAGGTCCAGCGGCTGCCGATCGAACCCGTCTCGCAGGCCTCCGCGAACCAGCGCGCCGGCCGGTGCGGCCGCGTCGCCCCGGGCGTGTGCATCCGCCTCTACAGCGAGGAGGACTTCGACTCCCGCCCGCTGTTCACCGAGCCGGAGATCCTGCGGACCAACCTCGCCTCGGTCATCCTCCAGATGGCCGCGGCCGAGCTCGGCGACATCGCCTCGTTCCCGTTCGTCGAGGCCCCCGACCGCACGCAGGTCACCGACGGCCTGCGGCTGCTCACCGAGCTCGGCGCGGTCCGCCCGGCCGGCACGGACGGCGCCCGCCGTGGCCGTGTCGACGGCGAGGTCCGGCTGACGAAGGTCGGGCAGCGCCTGGCCGCCCTCCCGGTCGACCCGCGGATGGCCCGCATGCTGCTGGCGGCCGAGCGCGAGGGCTGCCTCTCGGAGATGCTCGTCATCGTCGCGGGCCTGTCCATCCCCGACCCCCGGGAACGTCCCGCGGAGCAGCGCGAGCGGGCGGAAGCGCTGCACCGGCGCTTCTGGGCGCCGCTGCCGAGCGACCGGGCGCTGCAGGCCGAGCCCGTCGGCGGCGGCCGCGGCAAGCAGGCCGAGCCGGAGCCCGACGCGAAGGTGCCGAGCGAGGGGAGCGACTTCCTCGCGCTGCTGCGGCTGTGGGACTACCTGCGGGCGTCGCGCCAGGAGCTGTCCGGCAACGCGTTCCGTCGCCGGGTGCGGGAGGAGTTCCTGCACTACCTGCGGATCCGCGAGTGGCAGGACCTGCACACCCAGCTCAAGCAGGCGTGCAAGGACCTCGGCATGGCGACGAACGACCAGCCGGGCGGCCCCGACCAGATCCACACCTCGGCGCTGGCCGGGCTGCTGTCGCACGTCGGGCTGCTCGACGAGCGCGAGGACCCCAAGCCCGCCCGGGGCGCCAAGCCCGCGGCGAAGCGCCGTCGGCCCGCCCGGGAGTACCTCGGCGCGCGGGGCACCCGCTTCGTCATCGGCAGCGGGTCCGCGGCCGCCGGCAAGCCGCCGCCCCTCGTCGTGGCGGCGGAGATCGTCGAGACGAGCCGGCTCTACGCCCGGACGGTCGCCGGCGTCACGGCGGCCCAGGTCGAGGAGGTCGCCGGCCACCTGCTCAACCGGCAGTACTCCGAGCCGCACTGGTCGTCGCGCTCCGGCGCCGTGCTGGCGTACGAGCAGGTCACGCTCTACGGCGTCCCGATCGTCTCGCGGCGCCGCGTCGGCTACGCCCGCGTCGACCCGGTCGAGGCCCGGTCGATCTTCCTGCGCGCCGCGCTCGTGGAGGGGCGCTGGCACACGCGGCACCGCTTCGTGGCCCGCAACGCCGCCGTCCGCGCGGAGGTCGAGGAGCTCGAGGAGCGCACGCGGCGGCGCGACCTGACGGTGGACGACGAGACGATCTACGCCTTCTACGACGCCCGGGTCCCGGCCGACGTCACCGGCGGCGCCGCCTTCGACGCCTGGTGGAAGAACGCGCGCCAGGAGACCCCGGAGCTGCTCGACCTCACCCTCGAGGACCTCACGACCGGTCAGCCGGGCGTCGAGGTGGCGACGGCCTACCCGGACCACTGGGACGTGGCCGGGCACCGGTTCGCGACGTCGTACCGCTTCTCGCCCGGCGACCCCCGCGACGGCGTCACCGTGACCATCCCGCTCGACGTGCTCAACCAGGTCCCGCCGGCTCCGTTCGGCTGGCAGGTGCCGGGCCTGCGGGGCGAGCTCGCCACCGAGCTCGTCCGCTCGCTGCCGCGCGCCGTCCGCCGGCTCCTCGTGCCCGCGCACGAGCACGCGGAGCGGGCCCTGGCCTGGCTGCGCGACCACCCGGGACCGGCGGGCGAGGCGTTCCCGACGGCGCTCGCGCGCGCCGTGCGGGCGCTCACCGGCGAGCTCGTGCCGCCCGACGCGTGGGACCTGGCCGGCGTCCCCGACCACCTGCGCGTGGGCTTCGTGGTGACCGACGCGGCGGGCGAGGTGCTCGCGGAGGGCAAGAACCTGGCCGCGCTCAAGACCACGCTGGCGGTGCAGGTCAGCGAGGCCCTGGCCTCCACGGCGGACACCCACACCCGGACGGGCATCACCGCCTGGGACTTCGGGCGGCTCGAGCCCGAGATCACGGTGACCCGCGACGGGCGGACGGTGGTCGGCTACCCGGCGCTGGTCGACGAGCAGACGAGCGTCACGCTCACCCTGCTCGACACCCCGGCGCGCCAGGCCGCCGCGACCGCCGCCGGCCTGCGCCGGCTCGTCCTGCTGAACACCCCCGACCCCACGCGCTGGGTGGTCTCGCACCTCTCGAACGTCGACAAGCTGGCCCTGGGCTCCAGTCCGTACGCGGGCGTCCCGGCGCTGCTCGCCGACGCCCGCCTGGCCTCGACCGGCGAGCTCGTCCGCCGCCACGCGAAGGAGCCGGTGCGCGACGCGGACGCCTTCACCCGGCTGTGCGACCTGGTCCGGATGGACAACCCCGACCTCATGCGCGAGGTCGTCGGCGTCGCGGCGGCCGTCGTCCGCGGCTGGGGTGCGCTGCAGACCGCCCTGCCCGGGATCAGCGGCCGCAGCCCCGAGGCGGCCGCCGACCTGCGCGAGCAGCTCGCGAACCTGGTGTTCCCCGGCTTCCTGTCCGCGACCGCGTACGAGCACCTGGTCGACCTGCCGCGCTACCTCCAGGCGGCCCAGCAGCGGGTGGCCACGCTGCAGACCCAGCCCACCCGAGAGGCCACGGCCCTGACGACGGTGCTGCGCTGCGAGGACGCGTACGCCGCGCTCGTGGCCGAGGTGCCGCCCGGACCGCTGCCCACGGCCGTCGCCGAGGTCGGCTGGCTGCTCGAGGAGCTGCGGGTGAGCCTGTTCGCCCAGGGTCTGCGCACCAAGGTGCCCGTGTCGGAGAAGCGCTTCACGAGCGCCGTCGCCGCCGCCCGCGCCACGCTCTGACCGCGCGGGACGCGGCCCCGGTCCCGCGACCCGCGGGTAGATTGGTGCGCATGCTCGATCCCCGTCTGCTGTACACGCTGGACGACGAGGTCGTGGCCACCCTCGCGGACGCGCACCCCGTGCTCATCCACCAGCTCGACGGGTTCGTCGACGCCGGCGGGGCGGGGCGGCAGCTCACCAGCCACCTGCTCGAGCACCTCGACCACCAGGTCGTCGCGACGTTCGACCACGACCAGCTGCACGACTACCGCAGCCGGCGCCCCGCGATGGTCTTCGACACCAACCAGTGGAAGTCCTACGCCGACCTGCACCTGCGGCTCTACCGCGTGGTGGACGAGCAGGGCGAGGTGTTCCTGCTGCTCAGCGGCCCCGAGCCCGACGTCCAGTGGGAGCGGTTCGCCGCCGCCGTCATGGGCCTCATCGAGCAGCTCGGCGTGCGGCTGACCATCTCCGCGCACGGCATCCCGATGGCCGTCCCGCACACGCGTCCGATCACGCTGACCGCGCACGCCACCGACGCCGACCTGGTGACCGGCTACCGCAGCTGGATCGACCGCGTCGAGGTCCCCGCGAGCTTCGCCAGCCTGCTCGAGCTCCGGCTCGGCCAGGTCGACCGCCGCGCGATGGGCTTCGCGGTGCACGTGCCGCACTACCTGGCGCAGGCGACGTTCCCCGAGGCGGCGCTCTCGCTGACCCGGTCGATCAACGCCGCCACCGGCCTGGCCGTGCCGCTGGAGCCGCTGGAGAAGGCGTCGGCGACCAACCTCGACGACATCGCCGCCGAGATGCAGACGTCGCAGGAGGTCCAGGACCTCGTGGCGACGCTCGAGCAGCAGTACGACGCGCTCCAGGCCGAGCAGCAGGGCGTGCCGAGCGCGGACGACATCGCGGCCGAGTTCGAGAAGTTCCTCGCCGACCGCGAGAAGAAGGACGAGGACTAGGGCGCAGCGCGACCACCCCTGCGTAGGGTGCGCGTGTGCCTGAATCGGTCGACGAGCTCCTGACGCTGCTCGACCTCGAGGAGATCGAGGTCGGGCTGTTCCGGGCCCGGCAGCCGCGGACGTCGCTGCAGCGGGTCTTCGGCGGGCAGGTCCTCGCGCAGGCCCTGACGGCCGCGTCGCGGACCGTCCCGCCCGAGCGGAGCGTGCACTCGCTGCACGGCTACTTCCTCGTCGCCGGGCGCACGGATCAACCGATCGTGTACGACGTCGAGCCGGTCCGCGACGGAGGTTCGTTCTCCTCGCGCCGCGTCGTGGCGCGCCAGGACGGGCAGGTGATGTTCTACCTGTCGGCCTCGTTCCACGTGCACGAGGAGGGCTACGAGCACGCGGACCCGGAGCCCGACGCCCCGGCACCCGAGGACTCGCCCCCGCTGACCGACGTGCTGGCCGGACTGACCGGCCGCTCGGCCGCGGGCTGGGCGCACGAGTGGGGCGCGATCGACGTCCGCTACGTCGGCGACTCGCGGCCCGGCGGGGCGATCGAGGACCCGGACCACCCGGCCCGCGCGCGGGCCTGGGTCCGGGTGGCCGGCGAGCTGCCCGACAACCCGGTGCTGCACCAGGCGGCGCTGGCGTACACGAGCGACCTCACCCTGATCGGCGTGAGCGTGGTCCCGCACGGCGTGGTCGTGGGCTACACCGTCCAGGCCGCGTCGCTGGACCACGCCATGTGGTTCCACCGGCCGTTCCGGGCGGACCGGTGGCTGCTCTACGACCAGGTCTCCCCGTCGGCCTCCGGCGCCCTCGGCCTGTCCACCGGCCGCCTGTTCCAGGACGGCCGCCTCGTCGCCACCGTCGCCCAGGAGGGCCTCATCCGTCCCCTCCGCGACCGCAAGCCGCAGACCTCCTAAGAACGCCACGAGGCGTACCTTCTTCCGCCGCGCGCACCCTGCGGGGTACGCGCGACGGCGGAAGGTACGCCTCGCGACGAAGCCAGAGATGAGAAGGCACGGCAGACGCGCAGCGGCTCTCCTGAGCGTCGGGTAGGGAGGGCGTCGTCGTCGAGCCTGGACGACGAGCGAGTCAGCTGCCCAGACGGCGGCAGCGGCAGCGCCGGCCGCTGACGAGCGAGGAGGAAGGCCCGACGAGGAGACGCCCGACCGGGCGCAAAGGAGAAAAAACGAGGCGACCCGGAGGGGGGTCCGGGTCGCCTCGGGGAGAGCTACGGGATGGGTCGTAACTCGTGCTGCGCGTTGGGGCTACGCGGCCAGCACCGACTTTCCTCGCAGCTTGGCAATGGCGTGCCGCTCGATCTGGCGGACACGTTCGGCCGTGATGCCCCAGAGGGCGCCGATGTCGGCGAGTTTAGCCTGACGGCCGTCGACCAGACCATAGCGACGCCGCACGACGTCGGCGGAACGCTCGTCGAGGGTGGAGAGCATCTCCTCGAGCCGGGCGTGCTCCTCCGCGTCCAGGAAGACCTCGTCCGGGCCCGGCATGGGCTCGCGGGCGATGAGGTCGCCCAGGGCGGTGTCGCCACCCTCCTCGACGGGAGCGTCGAGGCTGACGTGGTCGCGGCCGTAGCGGATCAGGTCCAGCACCCGCTCGGGCTCGAGGTCCATCTCCGCCGCGATCTCGGCGATCTCCGGGTCACGACCGAGGCGACGCTCCAGCGTGCGACGCACCGCGCCGACCTGGTTGACCTGCTCGGCGACGTGCACCGGGAGCCGGACGATGCGCCCCTGCTGGGCGATGCCGCGGCTGATGGACTGCCGGACCCACCAGGTGCCGTAGGTGGAGAACTTGAAGCCCTTGGTGTAGTCGAACTTCTCGACCGCACGGATCAGGCCGGTGTTGCCCTCCTGCACGAGGTCGAGCAGCGGCATCTGCGAGCGCCCGTACTTGCGGGCGACCGACACGACGAGGCGCAGGTTGGCGGTGACGAAGCGCTGCATCGCCGCCTGGCCCTCGGCGATGATGATCTCCAGCTCGGCCTTCGTCGGACGCTTGGCGTGCTTGCCGCGGTCCGCGGAGGTGAGGTCGCCGGAGGCGATGTGCTCGGCGTAGAGGCCGAGCTCGATCTGGCGGGCGAGCATGACCTCCTCCTCGGCCGTGAGGAGCGGGGTCTTGGCGATGCCTTCGAGATATAGGCCGACCGCATCCTTGCCATCGATGCCGTCGGAGACTCTGCTGCGTGCAGAAATGGCCACGGGGGGCCTCCTTTTTCGTTGCCTTCGCTCTACTCAACGTGTGAGAGGGACCGAAGGATTCCTGACCAGCCCTGAAGAAACCCTGAGGTGGGTCCTTGTCAAGGTGTCTAGGAAGAATTTCTCCTGCCGCGCGCCGCTGGGATGCAGGAACGGACGACTTTACGCCGGGGAGAGGCCCTGCCCCGGCGTCGGGTCAGCCCGTGATCTGGTCGAGCACCCAGGCGTTGGCGAAGGCGACCTCGCGCCAGCCGGCGTAGCGTCCGCTGACCCCGCCGTGGCCCGCCACCATCTCGGTCTTGAGCAGCACCGGGCGCCGGGTCACCGTGCCGGCCGTCGCCCGCAGCTGGGCGACCCACTTCGCCGGCTCGACGTAGTAGACGCGGGTGTCGTTGAGGCTGGTCGTGGCGAGGATCGCCGGGTACTCCTGCGCCACCACGTTCTCGTACGGCGTGTACGACTTCATGTAGGCGTAGACGTCGGCGTCGTGGAGCGGGTCGCCCCACTCCTCCCACTCGGTGACGGTCAGCGGCAGGTCCGGGTCGAGGATCGTGGTGAGCGCGTCGACGAACGGCACCTGGGCGTGGATCGCGGCGAAGGCGGTCGGCCAGGCGTTGGCGACCACGCCCATCAGCAGACCGCCGGCGCTGCCGCCGCGGGCCGCCAGCCGGTCGGGCGACGTGTAGCCCTCCGCCACGAGGTGCTCGGCGCAGGCGGCGAAGTCGGAGAAGGTGTTCCACTTCGTCAGGACCTTGCCGTGGTCGTACCAGGCCCGGCCCAGCTCGCCACCACCACGCACGTGCGCGATCGCGAAGACCACGCCGCGGTCGAGCAGCGACAGCCGCGAGACGGAGAAGGTCGGGTCGATCGAGATCTCGTACGAGCCGTAGCCGTAGAGCAGCGCGGGGGCCGAGCCGTCGAGCGGGACGTCCGCGCGCCGCACGACGGAGATCGGGATGCGGGCGCCGTCGGACGCGGTCGCCCAGGTGCGCTCCTGCACGTAGCGCGCCGGGTCGTACGGGCCCTGGGTCGCCGACGGGAGCACCGCCGTCCGCTTGAGCAGCGTCCGCCGTTCGGAGGCGAGGTCGTAGTCGTAGACCGAGGCCGGCGTGATCATCGAGGTGTAGTCGATGCGGATGCTCGGCGTGTCGTACTCGGGTGCCGAGGGGGAGCCGACCGTGAACAGCGGCTCGTCGAAGGCCACGTCCCCGCCGGGGAGCAGGTCGCCGGCCGCGTCGCGAGGCAGCACGTGCAGCCCGCTGAGGCCGTCGCGGCGCAGCGTCACAACGACGTGGGAGGCGTACGCGTCGACGCCGAGCAGCCGGACGCCGGGCTGCGGGGCCATCACGGGAACCCACTGGAGGTGGCTGCTGGCGTCCAGCGGCGCCTCCGCCAGCGCGAAGTCCTCGGCGTCGTCGTTGTGCACGACGAGCAGCCGGTCGCCGGCGGGCTCCACGGAGTACTCGACGCCCTGGCGGCGCGGGGCCACGACGCGCGGCGTGCCCTCGGGGTCATCGGTCGCCAGCAGCCGGTACTCCGACGTCAGCTTGCTCTCGGAACCGAAGACGAGCCAGCGCTCGTCGCGGCTGGAGTCGACGCCCAGCCAGAAGCGCTCGTCGGGCTCGGTGAGGACGGTGGCGTCCTCGGAGGCGTCGGTGTCGAGCCGGTGGCGCAGCACCACGTACGGGCGCCAGGCCTCGTCGCAGCGGGTGTAGAAGACGTGCGTCTCCCCGGCCCAGCAGGCGCCGTGGCTGACGTCGGTGATCGTGTCGGGCAGGTCCTCGCCGGTGCGCAGGTCGCGGATCCGCAGCGTGTAGCGCTCGGCGCCCGTGACGTCGGTCGAGTAGGCGAGCAGGTGCCCGCCGGGGGAGACCGCGAGCGCACCGAGGTCGAAGAAGTCGTGCCCGGCCGCCTCGACGTTGGCGTCGAGGTAGACGACCTCGCCGGGGATGTCGCCCTCGAGCGACGGCGGGGCGGACCGGTCGGTGGCCGGGGCGCGGCAGAAGCGCGCGTACTCCGCCCCCTCCTGCGTCCGCGTGTAGTACCAGTACGCCGGGGCGGGGCCGTCCGCGTCGTGCGGACCGCCGTGCCGTACGAAGACGGGCACCGACAGGTCGGTCTCCTGGGTGCGGTCCTTGAGCTCGGTGAACAGGGTCTCGACCAGCGGCTCGAGGTGCTCGGTGAGGGCGGCCGTGTAGGCGTTCTCGGCCTCGAGGTGGCTCACCACCTCCGGGTCGGTCTTGTCGCGCAACCACTCGTAGGAGTCGACGACGACGTCGCCGTGGTGCTCCCGGACGAAGGGTCGTCGGTCAGCGACGGGCGGCGTGCGCACGTCGGCCGGGTCCTCGTTCACGAGGGTCGACCCTAGTCGGGGAGTCTTTGTGGCGAAGAGGTTCGCGCAAGATCAGGCACAGTTCTCAGCCTGTCAGAGAAGGCCTGGCGTGCCCGGGGCGCCGTGGTGCGGCGCAGCGGGCCCGATGGGCCAGGATGTGCCCATGGGAGCCGAGGTCGACGCGACGCAGTTCACGCGGGAGGACCGCAAGCGGCACCGCCAGAAGGTGCGCCGGGGGCTCGACGCCCTGGCCCGGATGCTGACCGAGTCCCGCTTCGACTTCGAGCGGCCGATGGCCGGGCTCGAGATCGAGCTGAACCTGGTGGACGACGACTTCGAGCCCGCGCTGCGCAACGCCGAGGTGCTGGCCGCGATCGCGGACCCGGAGTTCCAGACCGAGCTCGGCCGCTTCAACATCGAGATCAACGTCGCGCCCCGCCAGCTGTCCGACTTCGGCTTCTCGTCCTTCGAGCAGTCGGTGCGCGACTCCCTGAACAACGCCGACCCGCGGGCCGAGGAGGCCGGGGCGCACACCGTGATGATCGGCATCCTCCCGACCCTGCGGCCCGAGCACGTGACGGCGGAGGCGACCAGCGAGAACCCCCGCTACTCGCTGCTCGACCGCCAGATCCTCGACTCCCGCGGCGAGGACATCGAGATCGTCATCGACGGCGTCGAGCGGCTGCACGTCGTGACCGACACGATCATGCCGGAGGCGGCCTGCACGTCGACGCAGGTGCACCTGCAGGTCAGCCCGGACGACTTCGCCGGCTACTGGAACGCCGCGCAGGCCATCGCCGGGGTGCAGGTCGCGCTCGGCGCGAACTCGCCCTACCTCTTCGGCCGCCACCTGGTCGCGGAGTCGCGCATCCCGCTCTTCGAGCAGGCGACGGACACGCGGGCCGAGGAGCTGAAGACCCAGGGCGTACGCCCGCGGGTGTGGTTCGGCGAGCGGTGGATCACCTCGATCTTCGACCTGTTCGAGGAGAACGCCCGCTACTTCGGCGCCCTGCTGCCCGTCAGCACCGACGAGGACCCGGTGGCCGTGCTCGACGCGGGCGGGACCCCGGAGCTGGAGGAGCTGAAGCTCCACAACGGCACGGTCTACCGCTGGAACCGTCCCGTCTACGACACCCACGACGGCGCCCCGCACCTGCGCGTCGAGAACCGGGTGCTGCCCGCCGGGCCGACCGTGGTCGACACCATGGCGAACGCCGCCTTCTTCGCGGGCCTGGTGCGGGCGCTCGCCGGCCAGGACCGGCCGGTGTGGTCGCAGATGAGCTTCGCGGCGGCGGCCGACAACTTCGCCTCCGGCACCCGGACCGGGCTCGACACCGAGGTCTACTGGCCGGGGGTCGGGCAGTGCCCGGTGCCCGAGCTGGTCGTGCGGCGGCTGCTGCCGCTGGCGGCCGAAGGCCTGCGGCAGTGGGAGGTCGAGGAGTCCGAGACCACGCGGCTGCTGGGGATCATCGAGCAGCGCTGCCTGACCGGCCGCAACGGCGCCACCTGGCAGGTGGCGCAGGTGACGCGGCTGGAGGAGGCCGGGGCGACGCGCGACGCGGCGCTGCACGGCATGCTGGCGCGCTACACGGAGCTGATGCACAGCAACCAGCCCGTGCACACGTGGGAGGTCGGGGGAGCATGACGGAGCTGACGGGGGAGACGGGACCGGCCACGGGCGGGGGCCCGCGGATCGTCGTGGGCTACAGCTCGCGGCCCGAGGGCCGGGCGGCGCTGCGCCGTGCGCTGACCGAGGCGCGGCTGCGCGGCGCGGAGCTGGTCGTGCTGCACGGCCCCGACGACGACCTCGACGAGCTGACCCGGGACCTGGCCGCGGCGGACGTCACCTACCGCCTCAAGGCGTCCTCCGACGCCGCGGACGCGGGCGAGGACCTCGTCGAGCTCGCCGAGGACACGGACGCGGCCTTCATCGTCATCGGCCTGCGGCGGCGCTCGCCCGTGGGCAAGCTGCTGCTCGGCAGCAACGCCCAGCGCGTGCTGCTCGACGCCTCCTGCCCGGTCTTGGCCGTCAAGGCCGAGCAGCCGTAGCCTCTGGGAACTCTCGGTCGTTCGTGCGCGCGCGTACGGTCGAGAGGTGCACGACGGTTTCCCCGTCGGGCCGTACGGCTTGATCATTTGGCAGGCCGTGCCAGAATACTTTTCGGAGCAGCGGTTGACATCCGATGGCCGCTGCCTGCCCTCGTACGACTTGGTTAGCCCGAGAGGTTCTTCGTGACACCGCCTTCTAAAGCCCACGCACCCGCCCCCGTGTCGGACCTGACCGACGACGAGACAGCCGTCTCGGAGGGCGTTGCCGCCCGTGGCGGTCGTACGGCGACGAAGAAGGCCCCGGCGCGACGACCGGCGGCGAAGAAGACGCCCCTGAAGGCCGTCGCCCAGGCCGGCGCCGCCAAGGCGGGCGCCAAGAAGAAGACGGACGACGCGGACGACGTCGACGGTGCCGACGTCGAGCCGGACCTGACGGTCGACCTGGACGAGGACGACGCCATCGACCCGGCCGACCTCGCCGTGGTCGACGTGGTCGCCGGTGCGGTCCCCGCCGAGGTGCAGGTCGACCTGGAGGGCGACGAGGTCGTCGTCACCGTCGGCAAGAAGCGCACGCTCGACGACGTCGACGAGGCGAAGTTCGAGCCGGCCAAGGAGGCCGTGGTCGAGGCCAAGCTGGTCGAGGACCAGGGCTTCACCCTCTCCGCCGCCGACGACGCGGACGAGCCCGAGCAGCAGGTCATGGTCGCCGGCGCGACCGCCGACCCGGTCAAGGACTACCTGAAGCAGATCGGCAAGGTCGCGCTGCTGAACGCCGAGCAGGAGGTCGAGCTCGCCAAGCGCATCGAGGCCGGCCTGTTCGCGGACGAGAAGATCGCCGACGCGGCCGTCAAGATCAAGCCCAAGGAGGCCGACGACTACGACTGGATCGCCGAGGACGGCCGCCGGGCGAAGAACCACCTGCTCGAGGCCAACCTGCGCCTCGTCGTCAGCCTCGCCAAGCGCTACACCGGTCGCGGCATGCTCTTCCTGGACCTCATCCAGGAGGGCAACCTCGGTCTGATCCGTGCGGTCGAGAAGTTCGACTACACCAAGGGCTACAAGTTCTCCACGTACGCGACGTGGTGGATCCGCCAGGCGATCACCCGGGCCATGGCCGACCAGGCCCGCACCATCCGCATCCCGGTGCACATGGTCGAGGTCATCAACAAGCTCGCCCGCGTCCAGCGGCAGATGCTGCAGGACCTGGGCCGCGAGCCCACCCCGGAGGAGCTCGCCAAGGAGCTCGACATGACCCCGGAGAAGGTCGTCGAGGTCCAGAAGTACGGCCGCGAGCCGATCTCGCTGCACACCCCGCTCGGCGAGGACGGCGACTCCGAGTTCGGTGACCTGATCGAGGACTCCGAGGCGGTCGTCCCGGCGGACGCGGTCAGCTTCACGCTCCTGCAGGAGCAGCTGCACGACGTGCTCGACACCCTCAGCGAGCGCGAGGCCGGCGTCGTCTCCATGCGCTTCGGGCTCACCGACGGCCAGCCGAAGACGCTGGACGAGATCGGCAAGGTCTACGGCGTGACCCGCGAGCGGATCCGCCAGATCGAGTCCAAGACGATGAGCAAGCTGCGGCACCCGTCGCGCTCGCAGGTCCTGCGCGACTACCTGGACTGAGTCTG
>NZ_BAAAYR010000001.1:69568-629907 GCF_039536445.1 Microlunatus spumicola
TTCCATGGCCAAGCGCACACCGAAGAACCGTCGCCGGCCTCGCGAGGTCGCGTCCGACCGACCCGTCGTCGTGGTCTGCCGCGGCGGTGACTGCGGCAACCGGACCAAGCACCCCGGCTTCGACCACGTCGCGCAGCTGCGCCGGATCCGCCTGGACCTCGACGGCGTCGCCGACGTGGTCTCGAGCAGCTGCCTCGACGCCTGCGACCACTCGAACGTGGTCGTCGTCCTTCCCG
Organism: Microlunatus spumicola; assembly: GCF_039536445.1. Taxonomy (NCBI): domain Bacteria; kingdom Bacillati; phylum Actinomycetota; class Actinomycetes; order Propionibacteriales; family Propionibacteriaceae; genus Microlunatus; species Microlunatus spumicola. The sequence goes on from NZ_BAAAYR010000001.1 coordinate 69,805, forward strand.
GGGAGGACGGCAGGGCCGCGGGCGCCGACCCCGTGTGGATCGGTCGGGCCAACGACGCCGACACCACCGCCGACATCGTCGGCTGGGTCGAGGACGGCGGGCCCGGGACGGCTCACGAACCCACGCTGGTCGCGATCAACGCCTTCCGGCCCAATCGGCTCAACCGGCACGAGCTCGAGGAAGCCGTCGGTACCGGCTGACGCCGTCGACCACGACGACACCCCCGCCTCCGTGCGGGACGAGCCGTCGCCGCCACGTCGTGCCGTCCGGTCAGCCGTGGGCCGGGTGGGCCCGGCCCGCCTTGCGGGCGGCGAAGGCACGGAGGACGTTCGTGGTGATGCGCTCCTCCAGCTTCCGGCTGCGTTCCCCGCGGCTGCCGGTCAGCCCGACGACCCAGCTCATCGTGCCCACGTCGAAGACGCCGGCCCCCGAACTTGTCGAGTAGTAGGTGGCGTCGGCGTGCGTGTAGGGGCCGCAGTAGACCGGTGACCGGAAGACGACGTCGAGCGGGTGCGGGGCGGGCATCCCCGGGACGACGGCATCGAACTCAGGGCCCAGGACGTCCGGGATCGTGTCGCCCATGCCCAGCCCGGTGCCGGCCAGGAGCCAGCTGGACGGGTCGAACACGACCAGCGCACCGGCCCCCGGGAAGCAGGCGTACGACTCCCCGACGAGGCTGCTCTCCGGGTCGGGGCTGGGGTTCGCGGGCCAGTCCGCGGTGGTCTGGCGGGGGTGGGTCCGGCTCACCGGGTCCTCCGCGGGGTCCTTGTAGTTCACCTCCAGCCGGTAGCGGCCGAGGGCGGTGGACTGGAGCCGGATCCTGCGGAAGACGGCGTTCGCCCCGAGGAACGCGAGGTTGGTGCCCTTGTCCCGCGCGGCCGTCAGGTTGGCGCGCATCCTGACCGAGTAGTACTCGTCGTGGCCCATCGACACGACCCCGGCGGCCCCGTCGAGCAGGTGCCTGTCCCGCTCGAGGTCGATGTCGTCGGCGTAGGCGAGCGGCAGCCTCAGCCGTTCGGCCAGCGCCACGACCGGGAGCATCCGGTTCAGGAACTCGCCGGCGCCCTTCCCGTAGGCGTAGGGCCGGTCGAAGGTGACCGCGCGGGCGCGACGGGCGGAGTCGCTCTTGCTCGTCGGGCCCCAGTACAGGTTGCGCCCGCCCCAGTCGTTGTACGCCTGCCAGGTGGTGTCGGGGGCCAGCAGCACGAGGCGCCCGCGCGTGCTCGGCGAACGCACGGTCAGGGGGACGTAGCTGGCGTGGTGCGAGACCTCGAGCCGGATCAGGTAGCTGCCGGGCCGCCAGCCGGCGGTCGAGACCGAGAGCGACCGGTGCCAGTCCGCGACCGGGGTCGAGGTCGAGCCCGAGGTGCGGGCACGGGCCTGCCTCGTGCCCTGGTGCCAGCCGCTCCGCCAGACCGACGCACCCTGCTTGCCCCCGTACCAGCCCATCCGGTACGCGGTGGCGCGCCACCGGTCCGCCGAGGTCGAGACGAAGAGCTGCACGCGACGACCGGGGGCGACGCTGCTCTGGTCCGCGTAGCCCTCGACGGGCGGCGACGGACGGGTGCCCGGCGACCTCCCGAAGTCCGGGCTCGGGTCGGACGTGATGCGCCAGCCCCGGTCGGGCTTCTCGGCGACGTACCGCGGGGTCGCCGGGGGCTGCGGCGAAGGCGGCACGGTCGGACCGGAGGAGGGCCCCGGTGCTGTCGCCGTGACGGCGGGGGGCGTGTCCGTCGGGCGGTCCTGTGGCGGGACCGTGCCGCAGCCGCCGACCAGGAGGGCGACCGCCAGGAGCGACGCCGGCAGCACGCGGCGCGGCCGGCCGGAAGCAGTCCGGGCGGCCACCGCGTTGACCTTCGTCACCAGCGCCAGCCCCCTCGCAGGTCCGGGCCGAGGACGGGTCGGACGACCTCGGGCCGTCGACCCAGCCGCAGTCTAGGCACGGTGCACACGCGCTGACCCGTCCTCCGCCCGCCTGTCGCGGACGCAGGTCGCGCCGCCGGCGGCGTGCCGTGCCGGGGTGCGCATCCCTCCGAGGGGTGGTCGGTCGGGCGGCCCGTGGGGACTCGCGTCCGCGCGCTCCCACGACCCCCGCTCGACGAGCGTGGCCGCTCCCGCCGGTCGCGGGTCAGAGGGGGCGCTCGACCTCGAACGGCGGCTCGCCGGAGCGGAGGTCCTCGTCGGAGTCCCGGAGGGCGTAGCGCATGGCGGCCTCCGCGGCTCCCGGGTCGGTGGCCCGGACGGCGTCGAGCACGGCCCGGTGGTCGGGCACCGGGTCCATCCAGCCCGCCCCGGGGTGGTGCTGGATCCGGTTCCGGGCCTCGAGGGCGTGCGTGACGACCATGTCGAGACGGGCGTAGAGCTCGTTGTGGGTCGCCTTGAGCAGCAGCAGGTGGAACTCCAGGTCCGCGGCTGCGAGCTTGTCGACGTCGCGGCCGGCGGCGGCGAAGGCGGCAAACGCTGCGTCGAGGGCGACGAGGTCCTCGTCGGTGCGGCGGATCGCGGCCAGCCGGGCGGCGGCCGGCTCGATCGCGTCGCGCAGCTCGGAGAGGTCGGCCAGCAGCCGGTCGTCCTCCCGGCGTGCCTCGCGGCGCCACATCATGACGTCGCTGTCGAGCAGGCTCCAGGCGTCGCGCTCCCGGACGAACGTGCCCCGCTTGGGTCGCGAGTCGACCAGGCCCTTGGCCCCTAGGACCTTGAGGGCCTCCCGGATGACGGTCTTGCTGACGCCGAACTCGGGCTCGAGGGCGTCGATGTCGATCACCGAGCCCGGCGGGTAGTCGCTGCGGATGATCCGCAGGCCCAGCGCGGAGACGACCTCGCCGTGCAGGCCGCGCCCCGGGTACACAGCCACGCCCTGACCGTAGCGCAGGTGCACCTCGCCGACGCCCCGAACGCTTGCCACTCTTCATTAATTAGTATTTTATGGAGGTTCTGACCTGGAGCTTACGAAGGAGTAACCCAATGGCTTTCCCGCACCCCCGCCGTTCCCCTCTGGCGGCTGTCGCCCTGGCCCTCGCGGCCGGGTTGAGCCTGACCGCCTGCGGAGGCTCGGCCGGCTCCGACGACGGCGGTGACGGCGGACCCGTCACGGTCACCTTCGCGGCCTCGACGTTCGGCGACCCCGGTCTCGGCCCGCGCCTCACCGCGCTCGTCGACACGTACAACGCCAGCCAGACGGCGGTGAAGATCGAGCCGGCCGCCGTGCCGTTCCCGACCTTCGGGCAGACCGTCCTGACCCAGATGGGCGGGGGCGAGGGGCCGGACCTGGTGCGCTTCGACATGCCCGAGTTCACGGCGGCCGCCGACGCGGACCTGCTGGAGCCGCTCGACGAGCGGGTGAAGACCGACGGCCTGCAGCTCCAGCCGGGTCCCGACCAGTACATGAAGCTGGAGGGCAAGCGCTACGGGATCGTCTTCGACACGTCCAACTACGTCATGTACTACAACACCGAGCTGGTGAAGACGCCGCCGAAGACCTTCGACGAGTTCATGAAGACCGCGAAGGCCACGACCAAGGGCGACGTGTACGGGCTGGCGTTCCGGCAGACGCAGGCCGAGGAGAACGGCGTCTGGCAGGACATCTTCAACTACGTCTACGGCTTCGGGGGCCAGTGGTCCGACGGCACGAACCTGACCCTGAACAAGGCCGAGAACGTCAAGGGCCTCGAGGCGTACCAGTCGCTGTACGACGCCGGGGTCATCCCCAAGGGCGCCGACGCGGCGACGTTCCGCAAGATGTTCGCCCAGAACAAGGTGGGCATGGAGCTGAACAACGGCGGCTACCTCGTGGCCACGCGCGGCACGAACCCCGACCTCAAGTTCAGCGTCGCCCCGATCCCTTTCCCGGTCCGCGCGCAGGGCGCGATCATGGCGCCGATCGTGATCAACGCGAACAGCGAGCACAAGGACCAGGCCACCGCGTTCATCGACTGGGTGCTCAAGAGCGAGAACCAGACGGCGCTGCAGGAGGCCCTGGGCGCCTCGAGCGTCGCGACGGTGACCCAGCGCAGCGCCAAGCAGCTGGAGGAGACGCCCTTCCTGCCCGTCTACGACGGGCTGACGAACTCCAGCGCGCCGCAGATCGTCGTCGGCTTCGGGCCGAAGACCGCGGACATCCGCAAGATCGTCGTCACCCAGGTGATCGCGGCCCTGCAGGGGCAGCAGAGCATGCAGCAGGCGATGGACAAGGCGCAGGACGAAGCGCTGAAGATCGTCGGCTGAGGTGGCTGACGCCGGCCTCGTGGCCCCCCGGCCACGGCGCGGCGCGCTGGGGAGCAGGAGCACGCCCTACCTGTTCCTGCTCCCGGCGGCCGTCTACATCGTCCTGTTCCAGGCCGTCCCGCTGGTGCAGGAGGTCTACCTCAGCTTCACCCGGACCAACCTGCTGAACCCGACCCGCAGCACCTGGGTGGGGCTGGCCAACTACGCGCGGATCTTCGCCAGCGCAGACTTCCAGCAGACCTTGGTGACCACGCTCGTGTACGTCCTCGCCTGCGTCGTCGGCGCCGTGGGGTCCGGCCTGGTGGTGGCGCTGCTGCTGAACGGCCGGTTCCCCGGTCGCGGGGTCGCCCGCGCTCTGGTCACCATCCCGTGGGCGGCACCGGGCATCGCCACGGCCCTCATCGCCACCTGGATGCTCAACGCCCAGTACGGCGTGCTGACCCGTGCGCTCCGCGCCGTCGGCGTGGACGTGGGGGAGAGCGGCATCCTCGACAACCCGCGCCTGGCGCTGGTCGCCATCCTCGTGACCACGGTCTGGCAGCTCTTCCCCTTCGTCTCCGTCGTCATCCTGTCGGCCCTGCAGGCGGTGCCCGCCGAGCTCGTGGAGGCCGCCCGGGTCGACGGGGCCCGCGGCGGGTGGATCTTCCTGGCGGTGACCTGGCCGGTCATCCGTCCCACGGTCGGGCTGGTCGCGCTGCTGATGACCATCTGGTCGCTGCGGCGCTTCGAGCTGATCTGGCTCATGACCCGCGGCGGCCCGCTCGGCCGGACGCGGACCCTCGTCATCGACCTCTACTCGCAGGCCTTCGACTCCAAGCAGCTCGGCGCAGCCGCGGCGGTGGGCATGGTCGGCATCGTGATCGCGCTGATCGTGGTCGCCGGCAGCCGGGCCGTCGCCCGCGCCGCGGAGCGGACCGCGTGATGCGCCGCCTCCACCTCGGCGTGACCGGCCGGGTGCTCGCCGTCCTGGTCGTCCTCGGCGTCGCGGTCTTCCCGATCTACTGGATGCTCACGACCGCCCTCACGAGCGACGCGGACCTCTTCGCGCCCCGCACCCGGCTCGTCCCCGACCTGGGACAGCTCGACGTCTTCGTCGACGCGCTCACGGAGGGCCGGACGCTCACCTGGCTCGCCAACAGCACCGTCGTCGCGATCGGCACGACCGTGCTGGCGATCGCGCTCGGGATCCCCCTGGCGTACGCGCTGTCCCGGTTCTCCTTCGTCGGCAAGAGCCTCGTCGGGCTGCTGCTGCTGATGACGCAGATGCTGCCCGAGGCGCTGATGGTCGTGCCGCTGTTCTCCCTCTACCGGCGATTCGACCTGCTCGACTCCCTCGGCGGTCTGGTGCTGGCCAACGCCGCCTTCGTCCTGCCGATCGTCGCGCTGGTGCTCAAGGGCGCCATCGACGGCATCCCGCGGGAGCTGGAGGAGGCGGCCCGAGTCGACGGCTGCGGACCCTTCGCGGTCCTGACCCGGATCAACCTCCCGATCATGACGCCGTCGATCGCGGCGGCCGCCGTCATCGCCTTCTTCCACGCGTGGAACGAGTACGTCTTCGCGGTCACGTTCATCTTCGACAAGGGCCTGCAGCCCGCGTCGGTGGGGCTGGCCGGCTTCGTCGGGGAGCAGGGCACGGCCATCCAGACGGTGATGGCCGTGGCGTTCATGTTCACGCTGCCGGCCGTCGCCTTCTACCTCTTCGCCCAGAAGTACGTCGTCTCCGGCATGACCGCCGGCGCGGTCAAAGGATAGGAACCCCATGAAGATCATCTCGCTCGACACGGTGACCGTCGACTTCTACCGGACCAACCTCGTGTTCCTGCGGCTGGTGACCGACGAGGGGCTGACGGGCGTCGCCGAGGCGACCCTCGAGGGTCAGGAGCTGGCCGTGCAGGGCGCGGTGCGCGTCCTCGAGCAGGCGGTGGTCGGCAAGGACCCGACCCGGATCACCCAGCTCGTCTACGAGGTGGCCCGGGACGCGTACTGGCGCGGCGGACCGGTCACGGGCACCGCGCTGAGCGCGCTCGAGATGGCGCTCTGGGACGTGTCGTCCCGAGCGCTCGGCGTGCCGGTGCACCGCATGCTCGGCGGCGCGATCCGGGACCGGGTGCGGGCGTACGCGAACGGCTGGTTCTCCGGGGCTGCCCGTCCCGAGGACTTCGCCGACGCGGCGGTGGCCACGGTGGGGGCGGGGTTCCGCGGGCTCAAGTGGGACCCGTTCGAGGCGGCCGACCTCTACGTGACGGACCGGGACCTCGACCGGATGCTCGAGTCCGTGGCCGCCGTCCGCGACGCGGTGGGCAGCGACGTCGAGCTGTTCGTCGAGGGTCACGGCCGCTTCGACGTGCCGACGGCGATCCGCGTCGCCCGGCGCCTCGAGCAGTTCAACCCGGTGTTCTTCGAGGAGCCCTGCCCGCCGGAGGGGATCGACGCCATGATCGAGATCCGCCGGCACTCCCCGGTCGCGATCGCGGCCGGTGAGCGCTGGTACGGCCGCCAGGGCTTCGTCCCGGCGCTGGAGCGGGGCGCGGTCGACTTCGTCCAGCCCGACGTGACGCACGCCGGCGGCCTGCTCGAGCTGTCCTTCATCTCGACCCTCGCCGCGCACCACTTCGTGCCGTTCGCGCCCCACAACCCCAGCGGCCCGCTGAGCACCGCCGCCACGCTCCAGCTCGGGGCGACGCTGCCGAACTTCCGCTACCTGGAGATCATGGCCGTCGACGTCCCGTGGCGCGCCGACGTGTCGAACGAGGACCTCGTCCTGACGCCCGAGGGCGACGTGATGATCCCGGACGGCGTCGGGCTCGGGATCGACCTCGACCTCGACGCGATCGCCGAGCACCCTTACGTGCCGCACCCCATGGCCCTGTTCCGGGACACGGTCGCCGACATCCGCCCGCCGGACGCGTGCTCGTACTTCAACCGCACGCCGGGGTCCGGCCCGGCCCTGACCGCCGACGACCTGCTGGCCTCCTAGCCGGCGGTCGTCGGACCCGGCCCCTCGGGTTCAGCGGGTGGTCGGGCTGCCGAGCTCCAGCCACTCCTCCGGGGTGACCTCGGGGTGGTCGAGCCAGTAATCGGCGTAGTAGTCGACCAGCGGCGCGAAGTCGTCGAAGGTCCGCCGCAGCTCGCGGATGGCGTCGCCGCCGACCGGGGCCACGTCGACGCGCAGGTCGAGCAGCGGGCGCGGCGAGGCGGGACCGGCGACGACGATCGTCGACGACAGGTGCTGGACGCCCTCGCCGCCCGCGTCGAGCCCGGCCTCCACGGCCAGCAGCAGCCGCTCCGCGAACGCGTGGTCGCCGCTGCCCTCGTAGCTCGCGGACATGGCGTCGAGGACCTGCTGGCCGACGAGCAGGTTGCCCATCACGGCGAAGCCGTCGCCGGTCAGGTGAGAGGCGTACGGGCCGCAGCGGGGGCCCGTGTGCGCGGCGACGCGGCCGTCGGGGGTGACGATGCCGAGCTGGCGGTAGTCGAAGTGCGCGTCGGTCGTGCCCAGCGCCGTGACCACGGCGGCCGGCTCGAGCCCGCTCTCGACCAGGTCGAGCGCGCGGCGGCCGAGGCGCCAGTCGCTGTGGCTCTGGGAGCCGATCGCGGCGACGCGCGAGCGGACGTGGGTGCAGCGCGACGCCACGCCCATGGCGCTGGTGCCCTGGCACAGGCCGACGGTGCCGGTCGCGGGGTCGTGGGCGACGATCGTGAAGGTCATGGGTGTCCTCTGCTCGACGGGGGGTCGGACCTGCGTGGGGAGGTGACGGCACCGTCACCCGGCAGGCGGCCTGCGTTCGCGCCGGTACGGCGCGCGGCCGGGCGCGACCTCGACGAGGCGCTGCGGCTCGCCCGGATGCTAGCGGAGGTGGCGCGCCGGTCCCGGTCCGTCCGCCGGGGTCCGACGGACGCGCTCGGGCCTCACCCGGTCCGCCCGGCCGTACGTCCTCACCGCTCGTTCCCACCGCCCGTCCGGGACCAAGGTCCCTGGCGGGCGGGCGCGTACCGGGGTTGGCTGGTGCCGCGTCACCGACCGCAGGTGAAGGTGCTGGGAGCACCGGCGGGAGGGCAGCCAGCACGTCGGTGACGCGTCTCCGGGGTGGTCGGCCGGAACCGGGGGACCGGCCGCCACCCCGGGGCGGGACGCCTGCACCGCGAGCGCCCCGCGTACCGGGTCCCGCGCTCGCGTCGTGGACCTTCCGCCAGGGGAGCCACGGCCCGGAGGACGAGCCCCCCGACGTCGCGGGCCACGACCAGGCAGGAGCCGGTGCGGGTGGCCGAGACCGATCGCGCTCAGCACCGGCTCGAGGTCCTCGTGCGGGCCAACCGGGCGATCCTGGGCGAGCTGTCGCTCACCACGGTGCTGCGCCAGATCGTGGAGTCGGCCCGCGAGCTCGTCGGCGCGCGCTACGCGGCGCTGGGGGTGCTCGGTCCGGACGGCGGGCTGGCGGAGTTCGTCCACGTCGGCATGGACGAGGAGACGGTGCGGCGCATCGGCCGGCTCCCGCGCGGCCTGGGGCTGCTCGGGGTGCTCGTCGACGACCCGCGGCCCCTGCGCGTGGACCGGATCTCCGACGACCCGCGCAGCGTGGGCCCGCCGGCGCACCTGCCGTCCATGGAGACGTTCCTGGGGGTGCCGGTCAAGGTGCGCGACGTGGTCTACGGGAACCTCTACCTGACCGAGCGGCTCGACGGCGCCGTCTTCTCCGAGGAGGACCAGGCGACGCTCGAGGCGTTCGGCGTCTCGGCCGGGAACGCGATCGAGAACGCCCGGCTCTACGAGGAGACCCGTCGCCGGGAGCGCTGGGCGGAGGCCGCGGCGGCGGTCAGCTCGGTGCTGCTCGATCCGCGCAGCGGCGACCCGCTCGGCCTGATCGCCGAGACCGTGCTCCGGCTGACCGACGGGGACGTGATCACCGTCGTCGTCCCGACCGGGGACCGGACGTTCCGGGTCCGGCTGGCCCGGGGCACGGGGGCGGTCGGGCTGGAGGGCACGCTCTACCCGTCGAGCCGCTCGGTCGCCGCCCTCGCCCTCGAGACCGGGCGGGCCGTCCGGGTGGCGTCACGCGAGCAGGAGGGCGCGTTCGCGGTCCATCTCCGCGACCTCGTGGACGTCGGGCCCGTGCTCGCCCTGCCGCTGATCGGCTCGACGGGCTCGTACGGCGTGCTCATCGTGGGCCGGCTCACCGGCCGGCCGCCCTTCGCCGCGGGCGACCTCGACCTCGGCGAGTCCTTCGCGGCGCAGGCGGCGATCGCCACCGAGCTCGCGCAGGCCCGGGAGGCCCAGCAGCGGCTGGTCGTCCTGCAGGACCGCGAACGCATCGCCCGCGACCTGCACGACCACGTGATCCAGCGGCTCTTCGCCTCGGGCCTGACGCTCGAGGGCCTCGCGGGCGCGCAGACCCCGGCCGTCGCGGCCCGGCTCGTGTCGGTCGTCGACGGCATCGACGCCACGATCCGCCAGCTCCGCACGCTCATCTTCCGGCTGCAGACCGCCCCCGCCGGGCGCACCCTGCGCACCGCCGTGCTCGACGTGACCGCGGCGGCCGCCCCGGGTCTCGGCTTCGAGCCGGACGTGGGGTTCGAGGGGCCGGTCGACACGGTGGCGACCGACGGGGTCGTCGACGACGTGGCGCTGGTCTGCGAGGAGGCGCTGACGAACGTCGCCCGGCACGCGCGGGCCCAGCAGATCTCGCTGACGGTGACGGCCACGCCGGCCGCGCTCACGGTCGTCGTCACCGACGACGGCGTCGGCCCCGGCCCGGGCCGGCCCCGCGCCGGCGCCGGGCTGCGTGACCTGGCGACCCGCGCCCGGACCTACGGTGGCCGCAGCGAGCTGGGGACGGGCCCGGCCGGAGGGACGGAGCTGGTGTGGAGCATCCCGCTGAGCTGAGCCGGAGGATCCGGCTCTTCCTGCTCGACGACCACGAGATCGTCCGTCGCGGCTTCGCCGACCTCCTCTCGAGCGTCGACGACATCGAGGTCGTCGGCGAGGCGGCCACGGCCGCCCAGGCCCTCGCCCGCATCCCCGCCTGCCGGCCCGACGTGGCGGTGCTCGACGCCCGCCTCCCCGACGGCAGCGGGATCGACGTGTGCCGCGAGGTGCGGTCGCGCCACCCGGAGATCCGCTGCGTCATCCTCACGTCGTACGACGACGACGAGGCCCTCTTCGCCGCCGTGATGGCCGGCGCCTCGGGCTACCTGCTGAAGCAGATCCGCAGCTCGTCCCTGACCGACGCCATCCGTGCGGTGGCCGCCGGGCAGTCCCTGCTCGACCCCTCGGTGACGGGCAAGCTGCTCGAGCGGCTGCGGCGCCCGCCGGAGCCGGACCGCCGGCTGAGCGGGTTGACCGAGCGCGAGCGCGAGATCCTCGACCTGATCGCCGACGGGCTGTCCAACCGCGAGATCGGCCAGCGCCTCTTCCTCGCCGAGAAGACGGTGAAGAACTACGTGTCGAGCGTGCTGTCCAAGCTCGACCTGCAGCGCCGGACGCAGGCGGCGGTCCTCGCCACCGAGATCCGGCGGGGCGACGGCCGGTCCGGGCGCCCCTGAACGTCGGCCCCCGAGCCCGGTCCTGACGCGGGAGCCGGTCGGGACGAAAGTCCCTGGTCCGGCACCCGGCCGAACGGGTTGACTCGTCTCCGACAGCAGGGACCACGTCGGCCGAACCGTGTGCTGGGGGGTAACCCGGGAGGTGCGGGCCACCGCTGTCGCCGCGGTGGAGGGCGACCGCCCACCTGGTCGCCCTCCACCCGGCTGTCCGGGCGCGGGGACCCGGACCCCCCGTACGCGGCGTCCGTCCGGCGGGCCCGCCGTCGGGTGCGACGACAGCCCTGGTCAGGGGTGCCCGCGGTGTCTAGCCTCGTTGCTGTGGAGACCTCGCGTCCCGCACCGGGCACCTCACCGCCGCCAGACCTGGGCTCGGGCTCCGACGCGGGCGCGCAGCGTCGGCTCGAGCTGCTGGTGGAGGCCAACCGCGCGATCCTCGGCGAGCTGTCGCTGACGGCGGTGCTGCGCCAGATCGTGTCCTCGGCCCGCGAGCTGGTCGGGGCGCACCACGCCGCGCTGGAGGTGCTGGGTCCGGACGGCGAGCGGACCGGGCTCGTCCAGGTGGGGACGGACGGGGAGCCGACGGGTCCCGCGGGTGCGTCCCGGACGTCCCTCGCCGTGCCGGTCAAGGTGCGCGACGTGGTCTACGGCCACCTCCACGTCGCCGATCGCGCGGAGGGCGGCGACTTCGCCCCGGAGGACCGGACGACCCTCGAGGCGTTCGGCGTCTCGGCCGGCATCGCCATCGAGAACGCGCGCCTCTTCGAGGAGAGCGGCCGGCGCCAGCTCTGGGCGGAGGCGGCGGCCGCGGTCAGCTCGGCCCTGCTCGACCCGGGTGGGGGCACGGACCCGGTCGCGCTGATCGCCGACACCGTCCTCCGGCTCACCGGGGCGGACGCCGTCTCGGTCGTGGTCCCGGTCGACGGGCTCGACGCCTTCCGGGTGCGGCTGGCCCGCGGGGTCGGCGCAGAGGGGATCGAGGGTCTGGTCTACCCGGCCCGGCAGAGCGTGGCCGCGCTCGCGATCGCCACCGGTCGCGGGGTGCGGCTGCGGTCGCCGGAGGACGAGGCGTCGTTCTTCGTGCACCTGCGGCGGGCGCTCGACGTCGGCGCGGTGCTCGGCCTCCCGCTGCACGGGTCGGCGACCTCGCACGGCGCGCTGGTCGTCGCCCGGCTCCGCGGCCGACCGGCGTTCGACCGCAGCGACCTCGAGCTGGGGCAGTCGTTCGCCGCCCAGGCGGCGATCGCGATGGAGCTCGCCGAGGCGCGGGCGGCCCAGCAGCGGCTGGTCGTCCTGCAGGACCGAGAACGCATCGCGCGCGACCTGCACGACCACGTCATCCAGCGGCTGTTCGCCGCCGGGCTCACCCTCGAGGGCCTGGCCGGCTCGCTCGACGCCCCGGCGGCGGCCCGCCTGGTGTCGGTCGTGGAGGACCTGGACGTGACGATCCGGCAGATCCGCAACCTGATCTTCCGGCTCCAGCCGGTACCGACCGGCCGGACCCTGCGCTCGGCCGTGCTCGAGGTCGTGGCCGAGGCGGCCCCGGTGCTCGGGTCCGAGCCGGACGTCGCCTTCGTCGGGCCGGTCGACACCGTCGCCGACGAGGCGCTGGTGGACGACGTCGTGGCCGTCGTGCGGGAGGCGCTGAGCAACGTCGTCCGGCACGCCCGCGCCCGGCACGTCGCCCTCACCGTGTCGGCGACGGCCGCCGAGCTCGCCGTCGTGGTCTCCGACGACGGCCGCGGGGCGGGCGGCGTCGCCCGTCGCAGCGGCCTGGACAACCTGGCCCAGCGGGCCGCGCGGCACGGCGGCACCAGCGGGCTCTCGGCCGGGCCCACGGGCGGGACCGAGCTCCGCTGGGTGGTCCCGCTGCGCTGAGCCTCCGCCTCGGGAGCCGTCCCCGCCGTCGTCAGCCCCGCCGCCCCGCGGGGGCCAGCGGCTCGGTCCGCCCGGAGACGGCGTCCACGTCCAGGCAGACCAGCCAGCTGTGCAGGTCGGACGGCCACCGCTCGTCGGGCAGGGCGTCGAGCACGTCGCCCACCGGCTCGACCAGCCGTGCGCGCGCGCGACGACCTCGATGCGCTCGGCCGTCCGTCCGTCGATCCGGGCCGAGACGTCGAAGGTGACGCGACGGCCGCCCGCGAACTGCGCCGCCTCGTCGTAGGCGGGCACCCGGACGACGAGGGTCGAGTCCCGTACGGCGTAGGGCCGGACCACGTGCCGCGGACCCCGTCCGGTGAGGTAGCCGAGCCGGCCCTCCTCGTGCTCGCGCAGCTCCGTCCAGCACTCCTGGGCGCTCAGGGTGCGGAGCTGCGCCGCGGGTGGGCGCGGGGCGTCGGGGGCAGCGTTCGGCTCGAGGGGGGTCATGCGTCGATCCTCGTCGGCGGCACCCGGGCGCGCCAGGGGCCAAGGCGCCCGCAGGTCGGGACCTAGGTCCCGCCGGGGGCCGCCGTCCGACCCTTCCGGCACGTCCCGGCGGGGGCGACGCTGACCGGGAGCAGAAGGAGCCCGCCATGCCCCAGCCCACGATCGTGGTCGGCGTCGACGACTCGCCCGCGACGAGGGCCGCCCTGCGCTGGGCCGCCGACCTGGCCCGGTCGGGCGGCGGCACCCTCCGGGCGGTGCACGTGCTGCCGTGGCCGCCGGCGAGCGAGGTCTACGCCTGCTCGGTCATGGGGGACCCGGTGCAGCTCGACCCGGTCTGGCTCGAGGACCTCGAGCGGGAGGCCTGCCGGGCGGCGTTCGACGAGGTGACGCCCGAGCCCGGCTGGACGCTGGCCTTCGTGCACGGCCACGTCGGACGGACCCTCGTGCAGGAGGCGCACGACGCCCGCGCGCTCGTGCTCGGGACGCGCGCGCACCGCGGGCTCCCGCGCGTGCTGCACGGCTCGGTCGGTCACTACTGCCTCGACCACGCGTGCTGCCCGGTCGTCGCCGTCCCCACGCCGGCGCACCACCCGTCGTCGGGGCACGCGACGTCGGCACCGCGCGCGACGGTCGGCTAGGGACCGGGCGGCGCGGGACGACGGCGACGGCCGGGCGGGCCATGGGGCTCGGGCCCGCCGCCCAGCTGGTGGCGGTGGGCGTGGACGGCGGCGAGGAGGCCATGCCCGCCGCCCGCGCGGCGGCCCTGCTCGCCCGCGAGCGGGGCTGGGACCTGATGCTCGTGCACAGCCTCCAGGACGCTCCCGGCGTACGGGCAGGAGCCGCGGCCGGACGTCCGAGCCGTCCGCAGGAGAGCGGTGAGGCTGTTCTCGACCGGGTGCTCGCCGCCCTGCCGCCGGACCCGACGACGCGGGTCCACCGGGTCGTGTCGGGCGCCTCCGCGGTCGACGCGCTCCGGGCGGTGTCGGGCTACGTCTCCCTGCTGGTCCTCGGACAGGGCGACGACGGTGGCGGTGACCAGCTCGTGACCGGCCGGGTGGGTTCGGCGGTGGCGGCCGCCGCCCGCTGCCCGGTGCTGGTCGTCCGGCGGGGGACCGCTCCGGTCGACCTCGGGGGCCGACCGGTGCTCGTCGCGCTGGACGAGGAGACATCGCCGGAGGCGTCGCTGCGCTGCGCCTTCGACGAGGCCGTCCACCGGGGAGCGACGGTCGTGGTCCTGCACCCGCCGCTGGACGGGGACGGCGGGGACGACGGGGACGGGGACGAGGACGCGGGTCGACGGTTCGCCGACGCGCTGGCGGTGGTCCGGCGCGAGCGGCCCGCGGTCCGGGTCCGGACGGAGGAGGTCGACGGGGAGCCGGACGGCCGCCGGACGGACGGGCCGCTGCTCGCGTCGCTGGTCGTGGTCGGTCGACCGCACCCCGGGCTGCACGTGGCCTCGTGGTCGCGCGAGGTCGCCGGCCGGGTGCTCGCGGCGTCCGCGTGCCCGCTGCTCGTGGCCCCGTCGGACGACCCGCCCGCCGAGGTCAGCGGCGGCGGTCGCCGGGGTGCCCGGGAACGGCGACGCTGACCGGGCGGCGCCTCAGACCGTGGCGGGCACCGGGGCCGGCACGAGGTCGCCCGCGACGTCCCACCACTGCCGCTCCAGCTCGACGTAGCGGCTGGTGGGGTCGAGCGGCGACTCCCAGGGCTTGTCGATGATGAAGTGGATGTTCTTCACCGCCGCCGGGTCCCACAGCGCCGGGTGCTGGAACGGCAGCGTCTTGAGCGCGTTGTAGACGTACGGCAGCGCCACCCAGCGGTCGCGGAAGTGCTCGTTCAGGAAGTCCTGCTCGGCGAACACGTAGCGCGAGAGGTCCTCGACGGCCGCGAGCTCGCCCAGCAGGGCGTCGAAGATCGCGAGGTCGGGCCGGATCACGAGGATCCCGCCGTTGAAGTACGGGTCCGGGACCTCCACCTCGGGCTCGGGGCCCGCTCCGGCCAGGTAGGTGTACGCGCACCCGCCCGGCGTCCAGCTGTCCGGATAGCTGGCGATCCGATTGGGGTTGCAGCGGCAGGCGTGGCAGGCGGCGATCTCGTCGTCGTCCAGCGCGAGGTCGAACAGCTCGTCCATGTTCCGCGTGACGAGCATGTCCGCGTCGAGGACGACCAGGCGCTCGAACTCGGTCAGGCGCCAGACGCCGAGCTTGGTCCAGACCTCGGCGAAGCGCGCGTTGGCGTAATTGTCCTGCAGCCCGCTCGGCGGGCGGAGGGGCTCGACGTCACGCAGGAGGCACCCGTCGGCCTCCAGCAGCGCACGGTCGTCCGGCCCGATCCCGTCGGTCACGGCGACGACGAGCGGGTACGGGCTGCCGACCCGCTCGAGCGACGCCCGGAGCGCCCGCACCCCGACGACGTAGCCCGGGTGCGTCAGCAGCGCGGCCCAGGCCCTCACGCGAAGAGCTCGGCGGTGAAGGCGTTCTCGAAGCGCCGCTGCGGGTCGAGCGACGCGCGCACGCCGCGGAAGGAGCCCCACCGCGGGTAGAGCGTCGACCAGTCGTACAGCGTCTCGTCGAAGTACTTGCCCCAGTGCGGTCGCCCGCCCTCGTCGGCCAGGACCCGCTCCACCGCGCGCAGGAAGCTCACGCCCTCCTCGGCGAGCGAGCCGTCCTCGGCGTAGTAGACGACGAAGCCGAAGAAGCAGGTCTCCTGCCCGTACGAGGGGCTGAGCCAGGAGTCCGAGGCGCCCGTCGCCCGGAGGATGACGGGGTAGTGCATGTGCGGCCGGGTGGCGGCGTGCCACTCCTTGATGGCGGTGACGACCCGGCCGGCGCTCGCCAGCGGCACGGCGATCTCGACGTTGATCTGCGGGGTCGCGATGCCCCGGCAGAACACCTGGTAGACGTCGCCCGTCACGTCGGAGAAGTCCTTGAAGCGCTGCACGGTCTGGAACGGCTTGCCGTCCGCGTCCAGGATCTTGGTGTCGCCGCGCATGTGCTCGAGGGTGCGGTCGACCGTGGCGTTGAGCACCGCGTTCGTCGTCTTCTGCTCCAGCAGCACGCTGCCGCCGGACGTCCAGCGCTCGGACTCCGCGCCGTCGGCCTCCTGGGCCACCCAGACGTGGACCTGGTCCTGGTCGGGGAACCACCACGCCTTGCTCATGGCGTTCTCCCGGTTCCAGGTCAGCAGGTCCGTCTCGAGCGTCGCGGCGCTGGTGACGGCCTTCTGGCAGGCGTAGACCGGCGAGACGACGGTGCGCAGGGTGACCTGGGTGACGACGCCGAGCAGGCCGAGGCCCAGCTTGACCGCGCCGAACCAGGGGTGCTCGACGTCGAACTCCTGGACGGAGCCGTCCGCGAGGACCATCCGCACGGAGAGCGCGGCGTCGGGGATGCAGCTCTGCCCGAGCCCCTGGCCGTGGGTGCCGGTGGCGAGCGCGCCGGCGAGCGTCTGGCTGGAGATCACGCCGGGCGCCGCGGGGAGCATCCGGCCGTGGGCCGAGAGGCAGGCGTAGATCTCGCCCAGGGTGGTCGCGGCGGCGAACGTGGCCCGGTCCTCCCCGAGCTCGACCAGCCCGCGGAAGTGGCTGAGGTCGAGCAGGATGTCGCCCTGCGCCGCGAGGGCGAGCATGCGGCCCGGGGACATCCGGCTGCCGATGACGCGGACGCCGCCCTGGGTGGTGGCGAGCAGGGTGCGGAGCTCCTCCTCGTCGCGCGGAGCGCTGACGGAGGCGGCCGGGCCGAGCGTCGCGTTGCGGGCCCAGTTCCGGGTGCGGACGTCCTCGCCCGCCTGGTCCGGTTCACGGCGCGGGTAGGCCACGAGTTGACGTTCCATAGAGCAGCTCCTGGGTCGCGCGGGTGTGCGGTCAACGGATGCGCGCTGGATCGTCTGCTCCCGGCGCCTTCGCCGAGATCAACCAACGCTGTCGGGTTTTACTTCCTCACGAAAGGGGTATCCCGACGCACCCCACCCGTAGGGGTGTGCAGCATCACGCCTGGGCAGAGGCCTGTTCGCCGCCCGTTCGGCCCGCGTTCCCGTGCCGTTCACGGTCGGCCGGGACCGGGTGGCAGGCTGCTCGCGTGACGGAGGGTGCGGCCTGGTCGAGCCCGGACGGGCGGTACCGCTACGCGCTGGAGCGGACCTGGGCGCCGGGGCCGCGGATGCTCTGGGTCCTGGGCAACCCGTCCCGCGCCTACGCGACGGCCGACGACCCCACGCTGCGCCGGTGCGTGCGGTTCGCCCGGGACCACGGGTGCGGCGGGGTCCTGCTCGCGAACCTGTGGGCCTGGCGGGCGACGCACCCGCGCGACCTGGCGGGCGTCGTCGACCCGGTCGGGCCGGACAACGACCGCTCGATCGCGGCGCTGGTCGCCCGGACCGACGGGCCCGTCGTCCTCGGCTGGGGCGTGCAGCGGTCGGCGACCCGCGTGGCGACCGTGCTGGGGCTCCTCGGCGACGGGCCACGGCACTGCCTCGGGCGTACGCGGGACGGGCACCCCCGCCACCCGCTCTACGTCTCGGCGCAGACGGGGCTCAGCCCGTGGTGAGCGGGCGCAAGACGGGCCTCACGGCGCTGCTCGGCGTCCTGGTCGTGGTGGTCGGGCTCGTCGTGCTGCGGTCCCCGGCCGCGCAGGCCGGGATCGGCTGGTTCTCGTACGGCGGCCCGCCCTCCCCGGAGGTCCTGGCCAGCCTCCTCCCGTGGAACCTGCCCCGGGCCGTCGGTGCCGCGCTCGTGCTCGTCGGCGTGGCCGTGCTGGCCCACCTGCTCGGTTCCGTCGCCGCACGACGCGGCCTGGTGCCCCCACGCGCGGCCGGGAGGGTGCTGGTGCTCGCCGTGCTGTTCGTCGTGGGCGGCGCCGTGGCGTTCGTCGCAGGGACGGGGGCTCGGGCGACGGACGTCACCTACGGGTCGTCAGCGTGGACCCAGAGCCAGACCGCGGCCGCCCTGGTCGTCGCGACCGGGCTGGTCGTCGCCGCGGTAGCGGCGGGGCTGCGGCGCGTCAACGCCCCCTGAGCCTGTCGAAGGGCCCGGGACGGGTCGGCGTTCCTCGCAGGGCGCTGACCTCTTCGAGGCCCTTGGACAGGCTCAGGGAGCGTTCGCGGTTGTCTCGGAGGGCCCTGGACGGGTCGGCGTTCCTGGCAAGGCGCCGACCTCTTCGAGGCCCTTCGACAGGCTCAGGGAGCGTTCTGCCTCTCAGGCGGAGGGAACGCTCTGCGGCCCACCGAACACGGTGCGCACGCCGGGGGAGAACAGGGCGGAGTCGGGCGCGCGGAGGGTGAGGCCGGGCAGGCCGGCCGCCGCGACGAGCTCGTCGTCGACCTCGCGCACGCGCACCCGCTGCAGGGGCCAGGGAGCGTGCTCGTTGGGCAGGAAGAACGTCCGCCCGAGGTGCCGCGTGAACAGCCCCCAGCGGGCGGTGAGGAAGTCGGCGAGGGGGTCGTCCCGCACGTCACCGGGCAGGACGTCGACGTCGACGCGCGAGTGCAGGCCGCGCGGGGCGGGCCAGCGCCGTCGGCTCTCGTACGTGTAGCGGTCGCCCTCGTGGGTCGTGCGCATCCGGGCCCAGGTGTAGGGGATGTTCAGCGCGACGCGCGAGCCGGCCACGAACGCCAGCCGCTCGGCCTCGAGCGAGGCGAAGACGACGCCCCGCCGGCCGGACGCGTCGACCCCGTACAGCCGGACGTTGGTCTCGGCGAACGAGCCGACGTACGGCAGCACCGGCCCGCTGCCGAACCGGGCGTCGGTGAGCCGGAACGGGATCAGCCCGACCCAGGTCGACCCGTCGTGCACGTCCGGCACGACGCCGGCCGGGAGCAGGGGGGCGACGAGGCTCGCGTCGACCCGCCAGTGCAGGAAGGTCAGGTCGCGCCACACCTGGTCGAGCAGCGCGGGACCGCGCAGGGCGGGAGCGTGCCGGGAGACCGGCTGGGGCGCGGTCGTCGCCGGGGCGGCGGGGTGGGTCACGACACGGTCAGCGCCGGGGCGGACGGCGGTGTTCCCGGCGTCGCGACCTGGACCCCGACGCGCACGGGCTGACCGGGCCGGAGGTCGCCGCCCCAGCCGGCGCCGGAGCAGGTGACGGTGCCGTCGTGGGCCGCGCACGTCATGCCCCAGGCGTTGACCATCGAGGTCGCGGAGGCGTCGGGCCAGCTGACGGTCCACCCCTGCCGCGCCTGGTCGCTGTCGACGGCCAGCTCGGCGACGTAGCCGCCGGGCCAGGCGCTTTGCACGGTCCAGGCGGCGTTCGTCCCGGCGGCGCCGGCGCTCGTCGACGTGCTCGACGGCGTGCTCGTCGGCGTGCTCGACGGCGTCGCCGTGGGAGAGGGGGAAGCCGACGTCGAGGGACTCGCCGGGCTCGTCGGAGTGACGGGGTCGGCCGGGGTCGTCGGCTGTGACGGGCTCGCCGTCGGCTGCGGGCCGCTCGTCCGCGGCGCGTCGCTGCTGGTCGACGACGGCTTCGCGCTGCGGCTCACCTTCACGGCGGTCGGCTTGCCCAGGATCGGGCGGAGCACGCCAAGCTTGGCCTGCTGCGGCGTCGTCCAGTCGTCCTTCACGAGGCCGCCGGTGTCGCCGCTGTTGGGGTTGAACGACCAGTAGGCGAAGCTCATCTTGTTGGTGCGCACGTACGCGACGAGCGCCGCCAGCCACTGCCGGTCCGACGTCGTCTCGAGCTTGGTGCCGAACTCGCCGAGGAGCACCGGCGTCGTGCCGTTCTCCTGCAGGTAGCCCCAGCTCGCCCGCCAGACGGCCGGCAGGTTCTTGGGGTAGGTCTTCGCCGAGAACCAGGGCTGCGCGAAGACCGACGCCGGGTAGTCGTGGGTGGAGTAGACGAGCCGGTGCGCGACCGCGAGCTTGACCGGATGCTTCTTGGCGTCGGCGAGGCCGCCGCCCCACCAGGTCGTCGACGCCTTCTGCTTCTCGACGCCCTCGACGACGACGAGCAGCTTCGGGTTCACCTTGAGCACCGCGTTCCCGGCGCGGGTGGCGGCCGCGGCCCAGTCCCGCTCCGGGTCCCCGCAGCCCCAGCACGCGCTCCCGTGCGGCTCGTTGTGCAGGTCGACGGCGACGACGGTCGGTTCCTTGGCGTAGCGCCCGGCCAGCATCGTCCAGTCGGCGATCCAGCGGCTCTCAGACCAGGTCGGGGTGTACCAGAGCTCGGACTGCGCGGCGGAGTCCGGACGGTGCCGGTCGAGGATCACGCTCAGCCCGTGCGCCTTCGCGCTGGCCACGAAAGCGTCCATGACCTCCAGCGGCGTCCTGCCCTTCAGGCCCGGGTTGAGCGTCAGGTCGATGCCCGAGGTCTGGCGGGAGGCCAGGCACTCGTTCGAGAAGGGCAGCCGGATGGCGTTGAAGCCGAACGACGCGATCTGCGCCATGCCGTCGTCGAGCCTGATCTGCCACAGCCCGTGCGGCGCGCAGTTCGCGGTCTCCATGCCGAACCAGCTCGTCGCCCGCAGCACGTGGGCCTTGTTCGTCGAGTCGAGGATCTGCGAGCCCTTGGTGTGCAGCCACCCGGTCGGCGTGGCGGCTGCGGCCGGAACGGCAGCGGCGACCACCACCGTGACGGCCAGCAGCAGCGCGCCGGCGAGGGTGGACAGCGGACGCAGGACGGACCTCAGCACGCGAGCAGGTTAGGCAGAGCGGGTACGGCCCCGTGGGCAGTTGAAACAGAAATGACCGACCTCGCGGAAATCCTGAGGCAGCACGTCCGCGACAGTGCGCGAACGGGTCCGGGAACGACGCAGCCCCTCGCTCCGGTGAGGGAGCGAGGGGCTGCGGCGACGTCGTGCGGTGCGGTCTAGCTGATCCGCTCGGACTCGTCGTGGATCTCGAGCGCGACCTGCTTGAGCCGGTCGGCGTGCTCCTTGCTGTGGTGCGCGCAGAAGAGGAGGTCGAACCCGCTGTTCAGAGTGACGCGGACGTACGCCTGGGCTCCGCAGCGATCGCAGCGATCGGCAGCGTTGAGCGCGGCGCCTTCGATGACGGATGTGCTCACGGACGGCCTCGCTTCCTTGATCTCGTGCTGGGGGGTGGTGCTCACGGTGCCCGTCGTCTCCGACATCTCCCGCGTCCTTCGACTAGTCAACATCCAACCAGGCCCAAATGTTTCCGCTTCGCGGTCTCGGTGCCGTGTCTTCTGTGTAACGGTTTGCGAAGGTCGTGCCCGGGGGTGCTGGTCCGGTCGTGACACCCGTCGTTCGCGGCCCGACACCCTTCGGATTGCCCAAGGTACGTGCCGGGCTCAAGGGGGTGCGGGGAGGTAGCCTCACCGCGTGCCAGCCGCCCCGAGCCCTGCCCCCAGCACCCGGCGTGGCGCGGCCCGCGGATCCGCGCCCGAGCTGGAGAGCCGGGACTACGAAGCCCGCCACCTGCTCGTCCTCGAGGGCCTCGAGGCCGTCCGCAAGCGGCCCGCCATGTACATCGGCTCGACCGACACCCGCGGCCTCATGCACTGCCTCTGGGAGATCATCGACAACTCCGTCGACGAGGCGCTCGGCGGCCACGGGCGTGAGATCGACGTCACGCTGCGCGAGGACGGCGGGATCACCGTCACCGACCAGGGCCGCGGCATCCCCGTCGACAAGGAGCCCCGTACGGGTCTCTCCGGCGTCGAGGTCGTTTTCACCAAGCTGCACGCCGGCGGAAAGTTCGGGGCCGGCTCCTACAACGCGACCGGCGGGCTGCACGGCGTCGGGTCCTCCGTGGTCAACGCCCTCTCGGCCCGCCTGGACGTCGAGGTCGACCGCGACGGCGCCACCTGGGCGATGTCGTTCCGCCGGGGCGTGCCGGGGACGTTCGACGGTCCGGGGCCGACCGCGCCGTTCACGCCGGGGGCGCCGCTGACCAAGGTCGGCCGCGTCGCCAAGGGCCGCTCGGGCACCCGCGTCACCTACTGGCCGGACCGGCAGATCTTCCTCGCCGAGGCCGGGCTGTCGCTGGACGACCTCCACAACCGCGCCCGCCAGACGAGCTTCCTCGTGCCCGGCCTGGCGCTCAAGGTCACCGACGCCCGCGACGCGGAGGCCGACGAGGCCAAGGTGGAGCTGTTCCGTCACGACGGCGGCATCGGCGAGTTCTGCGAGTACCTCGCGCCCGACGCCGCGGTGACGGAGATCGTCCGGCTGCAGGGCACCGGGTCCTTCACCGAGACCGTGCCGATGCTCGACGACGCCGGCCACATGGAGGCGACCGACGTCGACCGCGAGCTCGAGGTCGACGTGGCGGTGCGCTGGGGGACCGGCTACGACACGACCCTCCGCTCGTACGTGAACATCATCGCGACCCCGAAGGGCGGCACCCACGTCACCGGCTTCGAGCGCGGTCTGGTCAGGTCCGTCGTCAGCTCGCTCGCGCCGACCCGGCTGCTCAAGACCGGCGAGGAGGTCGTCAAGGACGACGTCCTGGAGGGGCTGACCGCGGTCGTCACCGTCCGGCTCGCGGAGCCGCAGTTCGAGGGGCAGACCAAGGAGGTGCTCGGCACCCCGGCCGTCGCCAAGATCGTGACGAAGGTCGTCGAGACCGAGCTGGGCGCGTTCCTGGAGTCCAAGGGCGGCGTGGCCAAGCAGCAGGCCCGTGCGGTGCTGGAGAAGGTCGTCAACGCCTCCCGCGCGCGCGTCGCAGCCCGTCAGCAGCGGGAGAACCAGCGCCGCAAGACCGCGCTCGAGTCGTCGTCGCTGCCCTCCAAGCTCGTCGACTGCCGCAGCAACGACGACCGTTCCGAGCTGTTCATCGTCGAGGGCGACTCGGCGCTGGGCACGGCCAAGGTGGCCCGGAACTCGGAGTTCCAGGCGCTGCTGCCGATCCGGGGCAAGATCCTGAACACGCAGAAGGCGTCGACGGGCGACATGCTCAAGAACACCGAGTGCGCATCGATCATCCAGGTGGTCGGGGCCGGCTCGGGGCGCACGTTCGACCTCGACTCGGCGCGCTACGGCCGGGTGATCTTCATGGCCGACGCCGACTCCGACGGCGCCCACATCCGCTGCCTGCTCGCGACCCTGTTCTTCCGCTACATGCGCCCCATGGTCGAGGCCGGGCGCGTCTTCACCGCCGTCCCGCCGCTGCACCGCTTCGAGCTGACGAACCCGAAGAAGGGGCAGAAGCGCTTCATCTACACCTACTCCGACGCGGAGTACCAGCGCACGGCCGCCGAGCTGACCAAGCGGAACCAGAAGTTCAAGGAGCCGCAGCGCTACAAGGGCCTCGGCGAGATGGACGCCGACCAGCTGGCCGAGACGACCATGAGCCCGCGGCACCGCACCCTGCGCCGGATCACCGTCGACGACGGCCTGATCGCCGAGACGACGTTCGAGATGCTGATGGGCAACGACGTCGCCCCGCGCAAGAGCTTCATCATCGACGGCGCGTACGCGTTGGACGCCGCGGCGATCGACGTCTGAGCCGCCGATGAACGCCCCCTGAGCCCGTCGAAGGGCCCGGAACGGGTCGGCTCATGAGCACCGACGAGAGCCGACCTCTTCGAGGCCCTTCGACAGGCTCAGGGGGCGTTCTGCGCGCCGGACCCGCACCTCCACCCGGCCCCCGGAACCAGCCCCGCGTCGCGTGCGAGGCTGAACGGGTGAACGTCGCTGAGCACATCGTCGAGCGGCTGCACGCCTGGGGCGTGGGTCGGGTGTACGGCTACCCGGGGGACGGGATCGGCGGGGTGCTCGCCGCTCTGACCGCCCGGATCAAGGACACCGGTCCGGGCCACATCGACTTCGTGCAGGTCCGGCACGAGGAGACCGCGGGGTTCGCGGCGACGGCCGACGTGAAGTACGGCGGCAACCCGATCGGCTGCTGCGTCGTCACGAGCGGGCCAGGCGCGCTGCACGCGCTCAACGGGATCTACGACGCCCTGCTGGACCGCGTGCCGGTCGTCGCCGTGCTCGGGCAGACGGCGGAGACGGCGATCGGCTCGGGCTACTACCAGGAGGTCGACCTCGCCAGCGTCTACAAGGACGTCGGCCGCGCCTACCTGCAGACCATCACCGCGTCGTCGCAGGTCAACCACATGGTCGACCGGGCCTGCCGTACGGCGCTGGCCGAGCGGCGACCGGTCGTGCTGATCATCCCCAGCGACGTCCAGGAACAGCCCGCCGTGGAGAACCCGCCGGACAAGCACGCGTTCTTCCACACCAGCACCGTCCCCAGCACGACCGTGCAGGGGGCCGCGCCCGCCGAGGTGGTGAAGGCCGCCGAGCTGCTGAACTCCGGCAGGAAGGTCGCGCTGCTGGTCGGGGCCGGCGCTCTCGGGTACAGCGACCTGGTCGAGCAGGTGGCCGACCGCCTCGGCGCCGGCGCGGCCAAGGCGCTGCTGGGCAAGACGGTGCTCGACGACAGGCTGCCCTGGGTGACCGGCGCGATCGGGCTGCTCGGCACCACGGCCAGCTGGCACCTGATGCGGCACTGCGACACGCTGCTGATCATCGGCTCACGGATGCCGTACTCGGAGTACTACCCCGAGCCCGGGCAGGCGCGGGCCGTGCAGATCGACATCGACGGGTCCCAGTGCGGGCTGCGCTACCCGACGGAGATCAACCTCGCGGGCGACGCGGGGGACACGCTGGCGGCGCTCCTGCCGCTGCTCGAGCAGCACGACGACGACTGGCGCACCGAGGTCGCGAAGCACAAGCGGCACTGGGACGACTACTCCGCCGAGCGGGCCGCGGCCAAGGCGGACCCGGTCAACCCCGAGGCCGTCGTCCGCGGCATCTCGGCCCGGCTGCCCAAGGACGCCGTCGTCGCCGTCGACTGCGGCACGGCGACCAGCTGGTACGCCCGCGACCTCGACCTCGGGCCGACGCACAAGGGGAGCCTGGCCGGCCTGCTGCTGTCGATGGGCGGCGGGATGCCGTACGCGATCGCCGCCAAGATGGCCAACCCCGACCGCCCGCTGCTCGCGATGATCGGCGACGGCGCGATGCAGATGAACGGCGTCAACGAGCTGATCACGGTCAGCCGCTACTGGAAGCGCTGGGGGAACGGCTCGTTCGTCGTCCTCGTGCTCAACAACCGGGACCTGTCGTACGTCTCGTGGGAGACCCGCGGGACGCTCGGCGCGCCGCCGGACCCGGAGCAGTCGAGCCTGCCCGACGTCCCGTACGCCGACTGGGCGAAGCTGCTCGGCCTCGACGGCGCGCGGATCGACCACCCGGACCAGATCGACCCGGTGCTCGACGCCGCGTTCGCCGCGGATCGGCCGTTCGTCATCGACGCGGTCGTGGACGCGGACGTGCCGCTCGTGCCGCCACACCTGACGGCGAGCCAGGTGCTCCTGACCGCCAAGGCCGAGTTCTCCGGCGACCCGGCGTTCTTCGGCATCGTCGCCGAGGGCGTGCGCGAAACCGTGGTGAGCAAGGCCAAGGCCGTGCTCGGGCGGCACGGTTCGTCCGACTGAGCCGGACGGGAACGCTTCTCGAGCACCCGTACGCCCCCTGAGCCTGTCGAAGGGCCCGGAACGGGTCGGCTCCGGCGTGGGATGCCCACCTCTTCGAGGCCCTTCGACAAGCTCAGGGGGCGTTCTGTCGGTCCCGTCGCGCCGCGGTGGAGCCCTGCGGGACGATCACGTCGAGGGCGTTCGCGGAGACCGTGAACGACACGGGCGTGGTCGCGATGACCTCGCCGTCGACGTTGACCGCCATCGGGTGGTCCGTGGCGACCTCGACGGCCCGGGTGCGCAGGTGCAGGACCTCCGGGTGCTCGACGAACGTCCCGGAGCGGAAGAAGCGGGCCGTGTTGACGTGCTCGCGCAGCCGGCCGTGCGGGATCGCGTAGAGGTCGAGGCTGTGGTCGTCGATCCCGGCGACGTGCGAGACGGCGTTCCCGCCGCCGTAGAAGCGGCCGTTGCCCACGGCCAGCTGCAGCAGGTGCTCGAGCCGGACGGGCTCGTGGTCGCCGGCCGGGAAGGTCAGCTCCGCCGTGAACGGGCGGTGGCGGCGGTAGGCCGGCACCGCGGCCAGCGGGTAGGCGAGCGGGCCGAGCCGGCGCTTCAGGACGGGGCTCATCGCCTTCGCCACCTCGACCGCGAGGCCGAGCGAGGCGACGTTGAGGAAGGTTGTCCCGCCGATCCGGCCGACGTCGATGTCCACGACCTTGCCGCTCGCCACGGTGGCGCACGCGGCGGCGAGGTCGAGCGGGACCTCCAGGGTCCGGGCGAGGTCGTTCGCGGTGCCGAGCGGCAGGAGCCCGAGCGTCACGCCGGTCCCGGCCAGCGCGTCCACCACGCTGCTGACGGTCCCGTCGCCGCCACCGACGACGACCAGCCCGTGCCCGCGGCCGACGGCCTGCTCGACCGTCTCGCGCAGCCGGGCCGGGTCGGTGACGGGAAACGCGTCGGTCACCGGGACCCCGCGCTCGAGGAGCAGCCGGTGCGCGGGCTCGTACGCCGCGGCGCCCCGTCGCGACGCCGTGTTCACGATCAGGGCGGCGGTCGTCACGGCAGCACGGCGGGCGTCGGCGTCATGGCGCCAGGCTAGGAGCGGCTCCTGTCCGGGGCCTGTGCCCGGAGGCCGCCGAGGCCGACCCGGCTCATGCGCCCGCGACGAGGTCGGTGGTCGCGGCGGACGCCTCCTGCGCCTCGACGTCCTCCAGGCGCGCCCGCAGCGCGTCGCGCACGATCCGGTGCGCGTCGCTCCCGGTCAGGAGGCGCAACGGGGCCGGGGAGACGTCGGCCGACGCGATGATGGCCGCCGCGACCTTCGCAGGGTCGCTGACCGAGGGCAGGGCCGGGTTCTGGATCCCCCGGCTCAGGGCCGCCGGCGTGCCGTCGTACGCGGCCATCGGGGCGGGCAGCCGGGAGCCGCCGACGCGGAAGCCGGTGGCTGCGCTGCCCGGCTCGACGAGGGTGACGCCGATGCCGAACGGGGCGAGGTCGTGCGCGTTGCCCTGCATGAAGCCCTCCACCCCCCACTTGCTCGCGTGGTAGAGCGAGGCGCCGGCGTTGGCGGCCTGGCCGCCGTACGTCGAGACCTGGATGAAGCGGCCGCCGCCCTGCTCGCGCAGGTGCGGCACCACGGCGCGCAGCAGCTGGATCGGGCCGACCAGGTTCGTCCGGAGCTGGTCGTCGATCTGCGCGTCCGTCAGCTCCTCGGCGGCGCCGAAGAGGCCGTAGCCGGCGTTGCTGAGCACGACGTCGACGCGGCCCAGCTCCGCGAAGGCCCGGTCGACGACCGTGCGGAGCCCGGCCGTGTCGGTCACGTCCAGGCGGGCGGTCCACAGGAGGTCGCCGTGGCGGCGGCGGAGGTCGTCGAGAGCACCGACGTCCCGTGCGGTCGCCGCGACCCGCTCACCCCTCTCGAGCAGCTGCTCCGCGACCAGCCGCCCGAAGCCGCTGCTGGAACCGGTGATGAACCACGTGCGCCCGACCATGTCGGCGTCCTCCTGTCGTCGGTGCCGCGTGGTCCGCGGCCCACGACGATGGTCGGCGCCCCCGGAGCACGGGACCAGACCGCGCGGACCCCAGGAGCGGGAGGGACAGGCTGAGCGCGGCGAGGGAGGTCCCCGCCTGCCTATCCTGCTCGGGTGAGGGAGCAGAACCTGCTCGGCGACTTCCTGCGTGCGCGGCGGGAGCTGCTCCGGCCCGAGGAGGTGGGGCTGCCCGCCGGCGCCCGGCGGCGGGTTCCGGGGTTGCGTCGCGAGGAGGTCGCCCTGCTCGCCGCGATCAGCGCGGACTACTACTTGCGGCTCGAGCAGGGGCGCGACCGGCACCCCTCGGAGCAGGTGCTCGAGGCCATCGCGGACGCGCTGCAGCTGGACCGGGAGAGCCGCGCGCACGCGCTCGAGCTCGCTCGGGACCGGCCCGCCGGGAGCGCGACCCGACGACCTCCGACGCGGAAGGTCCCCGCCGGCGTCTCCCTGCTCCTCGACGCGCTCGGCGTGCCGGCGTTCGTGCTGGACCCCTACCGCGACGTCGTCGCGGTGAACGCGCTCGCGACGCGGATGGAACCGTCCCTCGTGGTCGGGAGCAACCGTCTGGTGACGCTCTTCACCGACCCGGCCGCGCAGGCGTACCACCCGGACTGGGAGGCGAACACGGCGAGCGTCGTCGCCCAGCTCCGCGCGGACATCGGCGCCGCCGAGGACGACGTGCGCTACCAGGCGCTCGTCGGCGAGCTGTCGCTGCGGAGCGACCGGTTCCGTCGGCTGTGGGCCCGGCACGACGTCCGGGTCGGCGGTTCGGCGACGAGCGTCGTGCGGCACCCGGAGGTGGGCGACCTGCAGCTGCACCGCGAGAAGCTGGGCGTGATCGGCACCGACCTCGTGCTGGTCGTCTACCACGCGCAGCCCGGCACCTGGGCGGCCGAGCAGCTCGCGCGGCTCGCCGCGGACGCGTGAGGCGCGCCTCGCCTCAGTCGGGGCGGGTGAGGTCGAACCGGTCGCCCAGCTCGTAGTAGGCGCTCGGGCCGCCGCCGCGCAGGACGGGCCGGGCCAGCTCGGTCCGGTAGACCCCGTCGACCAGCAGGTCCTCCGCGATGTGGACCCCGACCACCTCGCCGGTGCACCACCAGCTGTCGGTGGGCGAGCCGTCGGCGGCGAGCAGCTGCAGCACCTGGGCGGTCCGGCACTCGAAGCTCACCGGTGCCTCGGCGACCCGCGGGGCGTCGACCTCGTCGCCGTCGACCGGGCCGAGCCCGGCCCGTTCGAACTCGTCCACGCCCTCACGGGTGGACGTCGCGTTCATCTGCTCGGCGAGCGCACGGGTGACGAGGTTCCAGGTGAACGCGCCGGTCTCTTGCGCGTTCCGGACGCTGTCCTTGGTCCCGATGCTGCTGAACCCGACCAGCGGCGGCGTGTAGGAGATCGCGTTGAAGAAGCTGTACGGGGCGAGGTTCCGGACGCCGTCGACCGAGCGCGTCCCGATCCAGCCGATCGGTCGGGGCGCGACGATCGCGTTGAACGGGTCGTGGGCGAGCCCGTGCCCGTCGGCGGGGCGGTAGAAGTGGTCCGGCACCGCGTCAGCCAACCACGTCCGGGCGGGCCCGACGGCGGCGTCCGGCGCGCGACGTCAGGACGGCAGCAGCGCGGACAGCAGGACCCAGGTGACCGCGGCCACGGCAAGGACGACGGCGACGGCGGCCGCTGGCAGGCGGAGCCCGTGCGAACGGGCCGGGGCCACGACGGGGCTGCGCCGCACGGTCTCGTCGGCGGTGCCGTCGGCAGCGTCGTCAGCCCTGGCGTCGGCCCGGTCGTCCTGGGTGGGGCCGGACCGGAGCTCGGCGAGCCGGTCGGCGAGCCGGCGGGCGGTGGCCGGGCGACGGGCCGGGTCGTACGCCAGCGCGCCGCGCAGCAGGTCGTCGAGGCCGGCGGGCCCGACCCCGACCGGCGCGGGCACCGCACCGGGGTCGCGGAGGGCGACCTCGCCAGCCGTCGTGTCCGCGAAGGGCCGCCGCCCGGTCAGCAGCAGGTAGGTCACGGCCGCCACGGCGTACACGTCGGCGCGCACGTCCAGCCCGGCCTGCTGGTGCGCCTGCTCGGGGGCCATGAAGGCCGGGGTGCCGACCGTGAGGGTGACGCCCGTGCTCTCGGCCAGGCGCTTGGCCATGCCGAGGTCCGCGATCACCACGCGGCGGTCGGGCAGGGGAGTCAGGAGCACGTTGCTCGGCTTCACGTCGCGGTGCAGGACGCCGTGGTCGTGCAGCACCTGGACCGCTCCGGCGAGCTGCTCGCCGAGGGCGAGCGCCTCGGGGACCGCGAGGGGCAGGCCGGGCAGGTCGGCGAGCGTGCCGCCGCCGACGTGGTCCATGACGAAGTAGGGCCGCTCGTCGGGAAGCCGGCCGATGTCGTGCACCCGGACGACCCGACGGTCCTCGACGCGGCGCAGCAGCCGGGCCTCCTCCAGGAACCGCTGGCCCACGTCGGCGTGGCCGACCCAGTTCTCGGCCAGCACCTTGATCGCCACGGGGGTGTCGAGGTCGTCGTCGTGGCTCAGCCACACCGTGCTGAACGCGCCGGAGCCCAGGCGGGAGACGACCCGGTAGCGACCGATCGACGACACGGGCCCAGCATGGCAGGGCCGGAGCGCGCCCCCAGGGTGCGAGGATCGCGGCGTGGCGGGCGTCGTGCGGGGTCGACGCCGCACGGCCGGCCCGCTGGCCGCCGCCGCGGTGCTGGGCGTGCTGCTCGGGAGCGCCGCCTTCGCCGTCGCCCCGCTGCCGCTCCACGGTCCCGGTCCCTCCGCCGGCGCGGACGGCCCCGCGCCGTCCTCCCCGAGCTCCCCGTCCGCCCCGGGGTCCCCGTCCGTCTCGAGGTCTCCGTCCGCCGGGGCGACGTCGGCGACGCCGTCGCCCGTCCGCGCGACCCCGACGGAGCACCCCTCACCGTCGCCCTCGCCGCGGTCGACCCCGCGCCGTACGCCCTCGGGCCCGGCCTTCACCGAGCGCGCGCTGCTGCAGACCAGCGAGCTCCTCGAGCACGGCTGGGGCAAGGCGGCGGAGCTCTCGCTGGAGCGCGGCGTCGCCACGAAGCCCCTGCTGCCGTGCGTGCGGCCCGACCGGCTACCGACGCCGCCGATTGCCGCGTACGTCGCCACCTACCAGGGCCTGCACACCGAGGCCGCCGAGCAGGTCCTCCGCCTGGCCGACCGGGACGAGGCCGAGGCCGCGGTGGACGGGTTCACGGACGAGGTGGGGCGCTGCGGCACGGTCACGAGCGCGCGCCGGGTGACGGTGGGCACCCGGCACGAGCCCGACCTCGAGGGCGTGTCCGAGGCCGTCTGGTGGAACGTCCGCGGCACGTCTGCGTCGGACCCGCTGCGGGGGGTGCTGGCGATCGCCCGCGTCGACGACCGGGTCACCGTACTTTACCTGCACGCGACCGCCACCGACCCCGCGAAGACCACGGACGTCGTCCCGCTCCTGCGGCAGGCGGGGCTGCGGCTCGTCTGACGCCCGGTCGGGGAGCGGGTCGCCCGTCAGAAGAGCTGCTGCAGCTCGCCCGAGTCGACGTCGTAGAGGAAGCCGCCGACCGTCGCCCGCTCGCCCACGTGCGGGTGGGTGCGGAGCAGGTCGACGTCCTCGATCAGGCGGGCCCGCTGGTCGGTCGACGCCCCGAGGGTCATGTCGGAGAGGTCCTGGCCCGTCTCCTCCCGCACCCGGGCGACCACGTCGGCGTCCTCGCCGCTGGCCATGGCGCAGCGGGTGTGCGGCACGACGAGGATGCGCGTCACGCCGAGCAGGTGGACGCCGAGCACGCAGCCGACCAGCGCGTCGGGCGTGACCCGACCGCCCGGCGTACGGATGATCTTCGCGTCGCCGGTGTGCAGGCCGATCATCTCGAGCGGCTCGATGCGCGAGTCCATGCAGGTGATCATCGCGACGCCCGCCCGGGCGATCCCGTCGAAGCCGGAGAGGGCGAAGTCCTCCTGGTAGCGGGCGTTCGCCGCGAGCAGGTCGGAGAAGTCGGGTTCGCTCACGGGCACGAGCCTACGAGAGGCGTGGGACACCGGTGTGAAGCGCCGACCCCTCCGGGGCCCTTCGACGGGCTCAGGGGGCGTGTTCAGGGGCGCCGACCCCTTCGGCAGGCTCAGGGGCGTAGGACGGAACGCTCCCTGAGCCTGTCGAAGGGCCTCGAAGAGGTCGGCGTCAGAAGCGCTGCCGGCGCCGCAGGCGGGCCGGGCGGCCGTCGGGGTCGTGGACGAGGCGGAGTATCGGGCGGGCCCACAGGCGGGCGAGCGGGCCGACGTGGGCGGGCCGCAGCCGGCGGAGGCGGCCGGGCGGGCGCGGCCCGACCTGGCCACCCGCGTACCAGGCGTCGAGCCGGTCGGCGGAGGCCGCGTACGCGTCGAACATCCCGTGCAGGTCCACGCAGTCGGCCATCACGTCGAGGAGCGCCTCGTCGTCCACGTCGACCGGCCGGTCCGGGTCGAGCAGGTGCCCTGTGTCGCCGGGGAAGCGGGCGGCGCCGACCTCGCGGTCGAGGTGCTCGGCGGCCAGCACGAGCCGCAGCCGGCGCGCGTACGCCGAGACCCCGGGCGCGTCCGCCGGGCTCGTCTCGTCGACGACGACGGCGGAGAGCTCGGAGTCGTGCGTCCAGGAGCGCCGGTTGAAGTTGTCGGAGCCGACCGTGGCCCAGACGTCGTCCATCACGCAGACCTTCGCGTGGACGTAGACGGGGCGGCCCGCGTGGTTCTCGAGGCTGTAGCAGGCGACCCGGTCGCCGCCGGCCCGCTGGAGCAGCTCGAGCGCCTCCTGCCGCGCGAGCTCCTGCGGGACCCGGGAGAGCGGCGAGGCCTGGTCGGGCACCGGCGGCAGCACGGCCACGACGCGTAGGTCCGGGCTGGAGCCCAGCGTCTCCTCGAACGCGCGGGCGACGTCGCGCGACCACAGGTACTGGTCCTCGATCGACACGAGACGCTGCGCCTTCCGCAGCGCCTTGCCGTAGCCGCGGGCGACGCTCCGCTCGCCGCCGCGGGCGAAGGGGTAGTCGCGGCCGTGGCGCAGGTTCGGGTAGGTCCGCAGCAGCTGGACGGTGTGGGTGCCGCCCTCCACGGGCTCCGGTGCCGGGGCCTGCGCGGGCAGCGGGTCGGGGGAGAGGTCGGCCCGCGTCAGCCGGTCGTGCAGCCAGAACAGCGGGTTCTGGCTGAGCGGCGTCGGGTCCTCCCACCGCTCCCGGAACACGGTCTCGACGTCGCGCACGGCCGGGCCCGAGATGACCACCTGGGCGTCGTGCCACGCCGGCGTCGGCCCGTACGCGGGCGCCATCGGCTGGGGCTGCGGGTCGCCCTCGTGGCGGGCGTCGTCGCGGCGGCTGTGCGAGAGGTCGATCCCGCCGACGTACGCGACGTCGTCCTGCGGCCGTCCCCGGTAGCGGATCACGACGAGCTTCTGGTGGTGCGAGCCGCCGGTGCGGACCCGCATGTCGAGCAGCGCCTCGGCGCCCTGCTCCTGGAGCCGGATCCCGAGGGTGCGGTTCTCGTGCGCCGAGAACGACAGCGCGTCGAGGTGGCTGCGCCAGATCAGCCCGCGCACGTCCACCCCGCGCCGGTCGGCCTCGCCCAGCAGCCGGAGGACGTCGTCGCCCTCCTCGCCGAGCAGCTGCTCGTCGGCGTCGCCGCGCCAGTCCGTGAACAGCACGAGGTCGCCCGGGCGGGCGGCCTCGACGTGCGCGGCGAGGTGCGCGAAGTAGGCGCCGCCGTGGATGAGCGGACGGACCACGTTCCCGCGCGACCACGCCTCGTCGCCCGGGTGCTCGTCGTCGAGGACGGTCTGCGCGTTGGCCCGCTCGGCCTTGCCGATCAGCCAGCCGGTCCGCTCGTCCGCCGGCCCGCTCACCCGGCGCTGCGGCTGGCCACGGCGGCGATCGGCTGCCCGGCCGGCACCCCGGAACCGTCGCGGCGCCCGTCCGCAGCCGGCAGCTCCACCGGCGCGCCGCTGGCCGCCGACGCGACCGCCGGTGCGGGTCCGACCCAGGCCAGCAGCAGCGCGTCCTCGCCCTTGAGGAAGCGGTGGCAGCGGACGCCGCCCGTGGCGCGGCCCTTGGCCGGGTACTCCGTCAGCGGCGTCACCTTGACCGTGCCCGCGTCGGTGCCGGGCAGCGCCGACGAGCTGCCGGCGACGGTGACGACGACGCCGTCGGTCGGGTCGGTGACGCCGAAGAAGACCGCCGACACCTTCGGTGCGAGCCGCACGCCCGCCATCCCTCCGCCGCCGCGCCCCTGCGGGCGTACGAGGCTGGCCGGGAAGTGCAGCAGCTGGGCGTCGCCCGTCACGAAGACGAGATCGGCGCCCGCCGCCTGCTCGGCGGTCAGCTCCACCGCCCCCACGACCTCGTCGGAGGCGTCGAGCCGGATCACCTCCCAGGCGTCGCGGTTCAGGACCTCGGGCGCGACGCGCTTGACCACCCCGGCGGCCGTGCCGAGCGCGAGACCAGGGCTGTCCGCCCGCAGGGTGGTGAGCGCGAGGGCCCGCTCGCCGGCCTCGAGGGTGACGAGCTCGCTGACGTGCGTGCCGCCCTGGAGGTTGGGCGCGCTGGCCGTCGCGGGCACGGTCGGCAGGTCGAGGGCGTTCAGCCGTACGCAGCGACCGCGGCTCGTCAGCAGCCCGACGTCCGCCCGCGCGGTGGTCAGGACCCGCGACACGAGGACGTCGTGGTTACTGCGGGGGCCGTCGGAGGCGAGCGGCTCGGCGTGGCCGGTGCGCGCCAGCAGCCCGGCCGAGGACAGCAGCACCCAGCACGGGTCGTCGGCCACCTCGAGCGGGCCAGCGGCGGCGGTCGCCGCGGTACCGCCGGCGGCGAGCAGGATGGTGCGGCGCGGGGTGCCGTGGGTCTTGGCGACCTCGGCCAGCTCGCTGGAGACGAGCGAGCGCAGCCGGTCGGGGTTGTCGAGGATCTCGCTGAGCGCGGCGATCTCGGCGTTCAGGGCGTCGCGCTCGTGCTCGAGCTCGATCACGCTGAGCCGGGTCAGGCGCCGCAGCGGCATGTCGAGGATGTAGGTCGCCTGGACGTCGCTGAGGTCGAAGGCCTCGATCAGCCGGGTCTTGGCGATGGCGGCGTCGTCGCTGGAGCGGACGATGGCGATGACGTCGTCGATGTCGACGATCGCGAGCAGCATGCCGGCGACGAGGTGCAGCCGGTCCAGCGCCTTCGTCCGACGGAACTCCGTCCGCCGGGTCGTGACGTCGTAGCGGTGCTGGAGGTAGACGTCGAGCATCTCGCGCAGCCCGAGGGTGCGCGGCTGGCCGTCGACCAGGGCGACGGCGTTGATGCCGAAGCTGTCCTCGAGCTTGGTCGCCTTGTAGAGCTGCTCGAGCAGCGCGTCGGGGTTGAAGCCGTTCTTGACCTCGATCACCAGCCGGGTCCCGTGCGCCCGGTCGGACAGGTCCTTGACGTCGTGGATGCCCTGCAGCCGCCGCGACTGCACCGCGGTCTTGATCTGCTCGATCACCCGCTCCGGGCCGACGAGGTAGGGCAGCTCGGTGATCACGATGCCCTTGCGCCGCGGGTGGACCTGCTCCACCCGCGTGGTCGCCCGGATCCGGAACGACCCCCGCCCCGTCGCGTACGCGTCCCGCACGCCGTCGAGGCCGATGATCTTGCCGCCGCTGGGAAGATCAGGACCCGGGATGAACCGCATCAGGTCGTCGAGGCTGGCCTTGGGGTGCGTGATCAGGTGCCGCAGCGCCTGCACCACCTCGACGAGGTTGTGCGGGGCGCAGTTCGTGGCCATGCCGACGGCGATGCCGGAGGCGCCGTTGACGAGCAGGTTCGGGAAGGCGGCCGGCAGGACCGACGGCTCGACGTCCTTGCCGTCGTAGTTGGGCCGGAAGTCGACGGTGTCGGCGTCGAGGTCGGCCGTCATCGCCAGCGCCGCCGGCGCCATCCGGCACTCGGTGTAGCGCATCGCCGCGGGTCCGTCGTCGAGCGAGCCGAAGTTGCCGTGCCCGTCGACCAGGGTCAGCCGCATCGACCACGGCTGCGCCGTGCGGACCAGGGCGTCGTAGATCGCGCCGTCGCCGTGCGGGTGGTACTGGCCCATCACCTGGCCGACCACGCGGGCGCACTTCACGTGCGACCGGTCGGGGCGGATGCCCATCTCCTCCATCCCGTAGAGGATCCGGCGCTGCACCGGCTTGAGCCCGTCGCGGGCGTCGGGCAGGGCGCGCGAGTAGATGACCGAGTACGCGTACTCCAGGAAGCTCGTCTGCATCTCCGAGGAGACGTCGACGTCGAGGATGCGCTCGGTGAAGTCGTCCTCGGGCGGGCTGGGGGTGCTCGACGTGCGGCGGGCCATGCGGTTCCTGCGTCTCCTGCTCTGGTGCGCGGGCGGCGGTGCACCCGCGATTGTGCCCGCCCGTACGCCCTCCCGGTCCCACGGCGCGCGTACGGGGCCGCCGTGGACCGGCGGTGCCCGGCTCTCGGTCACCTCCGGGGACATCGGTCGTGCCCGACTAGAGTTCCGTCCGGGCTCGAGCAGGAGGGTCCTCACATCACCAGCGGTGGGGAGCCCCATGGGCAGGGACGCGGAGCAGGCCGAGCAGCAGCTGCTGGACGAGCTGGACCTCGTGGAGCGGGCCGTCGCCCGCAACGTGGGCGGGGTGCGTCGGGCCCACGCGTCGGGGCAGGGCCTGCCGGGCGTCGACCCCGCGCTGCTCGCCCTCGTCGAGCGCGAGCACGCCGTCCTCCAGGAGCTCCGCCGGCGGCGCCGGCCCTCCTCGGCCGCCTGACGGAGCTCGCGGCCTCCCGAACCCCCGCGCCCGGGAACCGGACCTCCCGGAGGCCCGGAGCGACGACGGGGAAGAATCCTGGCGTGCGACGACTCCTCGACCAGGGCTGGACCGTACGGGCGACCGCAGGACCGGTGCCCCCCGCGCTCGAGGGCGTGGACGTGCCCGCGACCGTCCCTGGCAGCGTCCACACGGACCTCCTCGCGGCGGGGCTGATCCCCGACCCGTACCTCGACGCGAACGAGGCGCTGCTGGCCTGGATCGGTGACACGGACTGGCGCTACGCGACCACCTTCACGTGGGACGCCGACGACGCCCGCGCGGGGCACGAGGTCGTCGAGCTCGTTGCCGAGGGCCTGGACACGGTCGCCACCGTGGAGCTCGACGGGGCGGTCGTCGCCCGGACCGCGAACATGCACCGCACCCACCGCGTCGACGTCACCGGCCTCGGGGTCGGGGAGCACACGCTGGCCGTCACCTTCGCCGCGCCGGTACCCGCCGCGCACCGGCTGAGCGAGGAGCTGGGTCCGCGCCCGTACACCAACGAGCACCCGTTCAACGCGATCCGCAAGATGGCCTGCAGCTACGGCTGGGACTGGGGACCCGTCCTGGCCACCTCCGGCGTCTGGCGCCCGCTCGCCCTGGTCGGCTGGAGCACGGCCCGGCTCGCCGGGGTCCGTCCGCTCGTCGACGTGCGGACGGGCGACGACGGCGCCACCGGTCTGCTGCGCGTGCACGTGGACGTGGTCCGGGCGCCCGGGCAGGACGGCTCGCTGACCGCCACGGCCGAGGTGGCCGGCCGGAGCGCCGCGGTCGTCGTCCCCCCGGGCTCCACGAGCGCGACCGTCGAGCTCGAGGTCGACGACGTCGCCCTGTGGTGGCCGGTGGGGTACGGCGAGCAGCCGCTCTACCCGGTGGCCGTCACCCTCGCGGCCGGCGACGAGACCCTCGACCGCTGGTCCGGCGACGTCGGCTTCCGCACGGTGGCGCTCGACACCACGCCCGACGCGGAGGGCACCCCGTTCCGCCTCGTCGTGAACGGCACCCCGGTCTTCGCCCGCGGTCTGAACTGGATCCCCGACGACTGCTTCCTCACCCGGATCCCCGCCGAGCGCTACCGCACCCGGCTCACCGAGGCGGTCGACGTCGGGGCCAACCTGGTCCGCGTCTGGGGCGGCGGCATCTACGAGAGCGACGACTTCTACGACGCCTGCGACCGGCTCGGCCTGCTCGTCTGGCAGGACTTCCTCTTCGCGTGCGCGGCGTACGCGGAGGAGGAGCCCCTGCGCTCCGAGGTCGAGGCCGAGGCGCGGGAGGCGGTCATCCGGCTGTCCCCGCACCCGAGCCTCGTGCTCTGGAACGGCAACAACGAGAACATCTGGGGCCACCAGGACTGGGGCTGGATCGAGCCGCTCGCCGGGGCGACGTGGGGCTGGGGCTACTACACCGAGCTGCTGCCGGGGATCGTCGCCGAGCTGGACGGTTCGCGGCCCTACTGCCCGGGCAGCCCGTACGGGATGGACCCCGACGTCTACCCGAACGACCCGGCGCACGGGCCCACGCACCTGTGGGACGTGTGGAACAAGATCGACTACACGCACTACCGCGACTCGGACCCGCGCTTCGTCTCCGAGTTCGGCTGGCAGGCCCCGCCGACCTGGGCGACCCTGACGCGGGCGATCCACGACGCGCCGCTGGCCCCGGGCTCGCCGGGGATGAGCGCCCACCAGAAGGCGGCCGGCGGCGACCTCAAGCTCAGCCGCGGGCTGGAGCCGCACCTGCCGGAACCGCAGACGTTCGAGGACTGGCACTGGGCCATGTCGCTGAACCAGGCCCGCGCCGTCTCGCTCGGCGTGGAGCACCTGCGCTCGCTGACGCCGACCTGCTCCGGCGCGATCTGGTGGCAGCTGAACGACTGCTGGCCCGTCACCTCCTGGGCCGTCGTCGACGGGGACGGACGCCGCAAGCCCGCCTGGTACGCGCTGCGGCACGCCTTCGCCGACCGGCTCGTGACCGTGCAGCCGCGCGACGGCGGCCTCGCCGTCGTGCTCGTCAACGACACGGGGACGGACTGGGCGGGGGAGGCGGGGGTGCGCCGGCTGGGGTTCGACGGGACCGACGTGGAGACCGTCGCCCTGCCGTTCGCGGTGTCCGCCCGCGGTGCCGTCACGCTGCCGCTGCCCGCCGGGGTCGCCACCTCCGGCGACCCGTCCCGCGAGCTGCTGCTGGCGGAGGCCGGCGGCCTGCGGGGCTGGTGGTGGTTCGCCGAGGACCGCGACGCCGCCCTGCCGGCGCAGGACCTGACGGTCGCGGCCCGGGCGGTCGCGGACGGCTACGAGGTGACGGTGACGGCGCAGGCCCTGGTCAAGGACCTCGCGGTGCTCGCCGACCGCGTCGCGCCGGACGGCCGGGTCGACGACATGCTGCTCACGCTGCTGCCCGGGGAGTCGGCGACGGTCCGGGTCGCGGCACCCCCCGGCGCCACGCCGGAGGCGCTGCTGGAGCCGCTCGTGCTCCGGTCCGCGAACCAGCTCGTGACGCCCCGCTGACGGGCGGCGGGAGACGGCCTAGAGGAAGCGGCGCAGCTCGCGGACGACGCGCCGGGCCGCCTCCTGCTCGCGGGCGTGCAGGAGGCCCCAGGTGAAGCCGTTCTCGCCGTCGGCGCCGGCCTGGGCGCCGAGCTCGCGCAGCAGGCCCTCGGCGACCACGCTGTCCTGGTGCTCGCCGAGGAGCTCCTGGAACTCCTTGCGTGACGCGACGATCGCGTCGGCCTTCTTGCCGAGCACGGGACCCGCCAGCTCGACGGCGTAGCGGTGCCGCTTGCCCGCCTTGCGCGCCCGGTGCATGAGCTCGTCAGCGTCCGGCTGGTCGCGCCGGTACGCCTTGGACGCCTGGGCGAGGCGCTTGTGCGTCTTCTTGTCCGCGCGCTCGACGTAGCGGGCGACCCGCTTGGCGCCGACGTCGGCCGCGGCGGTGAACGGCGGGTCCGAGCGCCAGGCGTGCAGCAGCGCGTCGAGGGTGCGGTAGCGGGGCGAGTCGAGCGCCTCGTGCACGGCCGCGAGGGCGGCGCCGCGGCGGACGGCCACGAGCTCGGCGAGCTGGCGGCGGACCGGTCCCATGACGAGGTCGTCCGGCACCGCGTCGAGGGCGGCGGCCAGGCGTACGCCCTGCACGTCGAGGTCCCGGACGGCGCCGAGCGTGCCCGCCCACCACTGCAGCTCGTCGTCGAGGCGGCCGGCCTTGGGCACCTCGAAGAGCTCGGGGAAGACCCGGAGCGTGCTCCGGGTCCGCCGGACCGCGACGCGGGTCGGGTGCGTGACGTCCTCACCGGCGCGGATGTGGCCCGGGGCGTCGACGAGGACGGTGAGCTGGGCGGTCAGGTAGTCGGCGACGAGGGCGCGGAGCGTGGTCATGGGTCGCCCAATCTAGGCGGGCGGCCGGAGCCGTCCGGGCCGCGGGTCGGCGGAGCCGTCACCGATCCGTCACCTGCTCTGGATAACCTGAGAGCGTGTCCGCCGCTGCCGCTTCCACGGAGCTGGTCGACGACCCCCCGGGCTACCCGCGGGGGTGGGAGGCCGACGTCCTGCTGGCCGACGGCGGCACCGCCCGGCTGCGGCCGATCCGCCCCTCCGACGCCGACCTGCTGGTCGCGTTCTACGACCGGGTG
Source organism: Microlunatus spumicola (assembly GCF_039536445.1). Lineage (NCBI taxonomy): Bacteria > Bacillati > Actinomycetota > Actinomycetes > Propionibacteriales > Propionibacteriaceae > Microlunatus > Microlunatus spumicola. The sequence continues at coordinate 109,760 of NZ_BAAAYR010000001.1, forward strand.
TCGCCGGAGTCGAAGTACCTGCGCTTCTTCGCGCCCTACCCGCGGCTGAGCCGGCGCGACGTCAAGCGCTTCACCGAGGTCGACTACGTCGACCGGGTGGCGCTGATCCTCACCCTCGGCGGCGAGATGATCGGCGTCGGGCGCTGGGACCGCCTCGAGAGCGGCGAGGGATCGGGGAAGGCCGAGATCGCCTTCCTCGTCGAGGACGCCCACCAGGGCCGCGGCGTGGCCCAGCTGCTCCTCGAGCACCTCGCCGAGGCCGCCCGCGAGCGCGGCATCACCGGCTTCGTCGCCGAGGTGCTGCCGGAGAACCGCCGGATGGCGCAGGTGTTCGCCGACGCCGGCTACCGCGTCCGCAAGGGCGTCGAGGACGGCGTGCTCGTGGTCGAGTTCCCGATCCTGCCCACCGACACCTCGGTCGGGGTCATGGAGCGCCGCGAGCACCGCGCCGAGTCCGCCTCGGTGCGCCGGCTCCTCAGTCCGCAGCGCGTGGTCGTCTACGGCAAGGGCGACCGGGTGTCCGGCATCGTCGACTCGATGCTGCGCGGCGGGTTCCGCGGCGAGGTGCTCGCCGTGACCTCGGACGGCTCCGAGGTGCCGGGCGTGACGAACGCCGCCTCGATCGGCGACGTGCCCGGCAACCTCGACCTCGCGGTCGTCTCCATCGGCATCAGCGACCTCGGCTCGGTCGTCATCGACACCGCCCACAAGGGCGCGCACGGCCTGGTCGTGCTCACGGGCTCCGACTTCGGCCCGCAGGAGAACCGCCTGCTCGTGCAGCTCGCTCGCGCGTACGGGGTCCGCGCGCTCGGGCCCGACGCCCTCGGGCTGATCAACACCCGCCTCGGCGAGGAGATGAACGCGACCCCGGGCCCGATGCCGCGCACGGGGGCCGTCGGGCTGTTCTGCCAGTCCGCCGCCACCGGGGTGAGCCTGCTGAACGCGGCCCTGCGCCACGACATCGGGCTCAGCTCCTTCGTCTCCACCGGCGACTACGCCGACGTGACCGCGAACGACGTCCTGCAGTACTGGGAGGACGACGACGACACCCGCGTCTGCCTGATGTCGCTCGACTCCATCGGCAACCCGCGCAAGTTCTCCCGGATCAGCCGGCGCCTCGCCCGCCGGAAGCCGGTCGTGGCCTTCGCCCCCGGGCGTACGCACCGCTCCGAGCACCTGGGCGTGCGCGGCGGGCTCGGGCACGCGCCCGACGACGCGGTCGACGCCCTGTTCCGCCAGGCCGGGATCATGGTCACGCACCGGCGCAACGCGATGTTCGACATCGCCAAGATCGCCGCCCGCCAGCCGCTGCCCGGCGGAGAGCGCGTCCGGGTGATCGCCAACTCGGCGACCCTCGCCGCGCAGCTCACCACCAGCGCCGCCGCGGCCGGGCTGCTGACCGAGGTCCCGGCGGTCGTGCTGCCCGCGCAGTCGCCGCCCGCCGCCTTCAGCGCCGCCGCCCGGCAGGCCCTGGCCGAGGAGACCTGCGACTCGGTGCTCTGCGCCGCCGTGAACGTCTACTCCGAGGGCGTCGACCACGTGATCGCCGCGCTGGACGGGGTGGCCCGGCACGCGAGCAAGCCGCTGGTCGGGGTGTTCCTCGACTTCCACGACCCCCTCACCTCGATGGGCCCCGACGAGCCGCGCTCCCTGCCGCGCTTCGACTCCGGGGTGGACGCCGTCCGCGCGCTGGCCGCCGTCACCGCGCACGCCCGTTGGCGGGACCGCGACCCGGGCGCCGTGCCGATGCTCGAGCTCGACCGCGACCGGGCCCGCCGGCTGATCAACCAGGTGCTGCGCTCCGACCCCGAGGGCCGCGAGCTTAACGGCGACGAGGCGACCGAGCTGCTGGCCGCGTACGGGATCGTGCTGGTCCGGCGCTACCCGGTGTCGAGCCTGGAGGAGGCGTGCCGCGTCGCCGACTCGCTCGGCTGGGACGTGGTGCTCAAGGCCACGTCGCTGAAGATCGGCGGCCGTCCCGACCACGCGAGCGTCTACCGCAACATCGACGACCGCGAGGGCATGGCGCAGGCCTGGGACGACCTCTACGAGCTGCTCGTCGAGCTCGGGCTCGGTGCCGACGACGCGCTGAGCAGCGCGGAGCCGGTGGTCCAGGTGATGGCGCCGCCCGGGGTCGCGCTGGTCGTCACGAGCCGCGAGGACGCGGCCTTCGGCCCGATCGTCTCCCTCGGCCTCGAGGGCGTGGCGTCGCAGCTGCTCGGCGACACCGTCTACCGCGTCCCGCCGCTCACCGACGTCGACGCCGGCGCGATGGTCCGCGACCTGCGGACCGCACCGGTGCTGTTCGGGCGGAACGACAGCCCGGGCGTGGACATCGGACGCGTCGAGGACCTCCTGCACCGGCTGTCGCAGCTCGCCGACGAGCACCCGCAGCTCGCCTCGGTCAGCCTCAGCCCGGTGATCGCCTCGGCCGGTTCGCTGGCGGTGCTCGGCGCCAAGATCCACATCGCGCCGACCGGCGACCGCCGGGACCCGCTCGCCCGCATGCTCTGAGGGCCCCGGCGCCGGTGACGACCGACGGCCGTGGGGTGGTGGACAACTCCTCCGGCGCCGCGGTGGTGCGGCCCGCGCGTGGCAGGATGGCGATCATGAGGCTGGGCTCCACACGCAAGGACCTGCGTGCTGACATCGACGCGACCGGCTACTTCCCCGAGCTGGTGGAGGAGGGCATCACCCTCGCGGTCGCCGAGGAGGACCTCCTCGACTTCGTCGTCCACCACGAGCCCACGTTCGACCACGACGAGATCCACCGCCACGTCACCGTGCTCGCCCTGACGCCGACGCGGCTCGTGGTCGGCCACACCGACGACCAGCCCGCCGAGGCCCCGGCCACCGGCACGTACGCGGCGTCCTCCACCGAGTCGGTGCCGCTGTCGAAGATCAACTCCGTGGTGCTGACGCGCGTCGTGACGCAGCCCGAGCGCTACCGCGCGGGTTCCGACGACGTCGGCGAGACCTGGCTGACCGTGGGCTGGGACGGCGTGCGCCGGGTCGACCTGGAGCCGGCCGGCTGCGAGGACCCGCAGTGCGAGGCCGACCACGGCTACACCGGCACCCTCGCCGGTGACGACCTGACCGTCCGGATGAGCGCGGCCGCCGACGGCCCCGACCGCGTCGCCCGGCTCGTGCGCTTCTCCACGACGCTGCAGCGCGCGGCGGCGGTGTGAGGGTGACCGGGACCGCCCCGGTCGGTCCCGGGTCCCCGGAGGCGCCCGCCGGAGCGAGCACCCCGGCGCGGCCGGAACCGCTGGTGCCCGCGTACGGACGCTCGACGCTCGCCGACCTGCTGCCCTCGGTCGGGCACCACCTGGACGTGCCCGGCTGCGACGCCGACGTGCTCGGGCTGCCCGCGGCCAACCGCTACGTCGTCCTCCTGGTCGACGGCCTGGGCCACGACCTCGTCGTCCGGGCCGCGGACCGCGCCCCCTGGCTGGCCGCCCGGCTCGGCGACCGCCCGCTGACGTCCGGCGTCCCGAGCACGACCGTCACCAGCCTGACCTCGCTCGGCACCGGCCTGCCGCCCGGGCAGCACGGCCTGGTCGGCATCACCTCCCGGGTGCCGTCGACCGGCGAGGTCCTCAACGCCCTGTCCTGGGAGTCCGACCTCGTCCCCGAGGCCCACCAGCCGAACGCGACGATGTTCGAGCGGGCCGCCGCGGCCGGGGTGGCCGTCAGCTCGGTCGCCCTGCAGCGCTTCGCCCGCACCGGGCTCACGCAGGCCGCGCTGCGCGGTCCCCGCTTCGTGCCCTTCCCGAGCGAGAAGGACACCCAGCTGCGGATCGACCTGATCGCCGACGCGGCCAGCCGCGGCCAGCGCACGCTGGTCTACGCCTACGAGCGCGAGCTCGACCACACCGGGCACGCGAAGGGCTGCGGCTCGGCGGCGTGGCTCGACCAGCTGACGAGGATCGACGGGGTGCTCGCGCGGCTGCGTGACGCCCTGCCCAGCGACGTCGTGCTCCTGGTGACGGGCGACCACGGGATGGTCGACGTGCCGGCGGACCGCCGACTGGTCATCGAGGACGAGCCCGAGCTCGCCGCCGGCGTCGACGTCGTGGCCGGGGAGGCGCGGTTCCGGCACCTGTACGTGGACCGGGACACGCCGGCCGCGGTCGCCCGTCGCTGGCGGAGCCGGCTCGACGGCCGTGCCTGGGTGCGGACGCGCGACGAGGCGATCGACGAGGGCTGGTTCGGCCCCGTGCGCGACGACGTGCGCGAGCGCTACGGGGACGTGGTCGCCGCGCCGACGGGGGACTGGGCGTTCATGACCCGGACGTTCCCGCAGGAGATGGAGCTGGTGGGCATGCACGCGTCGCTGACGCCGGTGGAGATGCGTGTGCCCCTCGTGGTCGCGACCGGCACGACGGGACGGTGACGTGGTGATCGAGCAGGAGCAGGCGCAGGACGTCGCGGTGCGGGACTTCGCGGTGCCGGTGGTCGACCTCGGGCCCTGGGTCGACGTGGACGCGTACGACGACGCGGCCCGCGCGCGGGTGGCGCGGGAGCTGGACGCCGCCTGCCAGGCCGTCGGTTTCGTCCAGGTGCTCGGCCACGGCGTGCCGGACGCGGCGGTCGCCGGCCTCGCCTCGGCGATGGACGACTTCTTCGGGCTGCCGCTGCCGGACAAGCGCGCGCTCGAGGTGCCCGCGAACCGGGGCTACTCGGCCCCCAAGAGCGAGTCGCTGAGCCTCAGCCTCGGGGTCGAGCCGGCCAACCGCATGAACGACTTCTTCGAGGCCTTCAACGTCGGGGCCGAGGCCCGCTCGTACGCCGGGCTGGACCTCGACGAGGCCGACTACGGGCTGAACGTCTGGCCCGACGTCGCCGGGTTCCGGGAGCGGGTCGAGGCGTACTTCGCCGAGGCCGGCCGGGTCGCGCGCACCCTGCTGCGCGTCTTCGCCGCCGCGCTCGACCTGCCGACCGGCTACTTCGAGGACCTCACGGACCACTCGATCGACGTGCTGCGCATGAACAACTACGCGCTCCCGCCCGGCGAGATCACCCTCGACGGCGAGCTCACGGGCATGGGGGAGCACACCGACTTCGGGCTCGTCACGGTGCTGTGGGCCGACCAGGTCGCCGGCCTGCAGGTGCTGGGCCGCGAGGGCGGCTGGCACGACGTCAGCCCCGTGGACGGGGCGCTGCTGGTCAACCTGGGCGACCTGACCGCGCACCTCACGAACGACCGGTGGATGTCCACGCTGCACCGGGTCAAGCCGCCCGTCGTCGACGGCCGGATCCTGCGCCGCCGCTCGGCCGCCTACTTCCATGACGGCAACGTCGACGCCGTCGTCGCCACCCTGCCCAGCCACCTCGACGCGAGCGCCTGGGGCGGGACGCCGGGCGAGGCGTATGCGCCCGTCACGGTCCGCGACCACATCGCCGCCAAGCTCGCCGGCTCGCGCCAGGGTCGCGTCAACGTCTCCGCCGTCCGCGAGGCCGCCCGCGTGCTGGCCTCGCGGGACTGAGGTCGGCAGCTCCTCGCGATGGCGTCGTTCCGCTACTTCACGGGGCCGATGGACTGCGGCAAGTCCACGCTCGCGCTCCAGATCGACCACACCCACGCCGGCGGCGGTCGCCGTGGGCGGCTGTTCACCAGCCGGGACCGCGCCGGTGAGGCGATCATCTCCTCGCGCCTCGGGCTGCGCCGACCGGCGGTGGAGGTCCACCCGGCCTTCGGCTTCTGGGCCTACGTGGTCGAGCAGCTGAGCGCGGGCGCCCGCATCGACTACGTCATCTGCGACGAGACGCAGTTCTACACGCCGGCGCAGGTCGACGACCTGGCCCGACTGGTCGACGAGCTCGACATCGACGTCTTCGCCGTCGGCATCCTCACCGACTTCCAGACCCACCTCTTCCCGGGCTCGCGCCGGCTCGTCGAGCTGTGCGACTCGATGGAGGTGCTGCAGGTCGAGGCGCTGTGCTGGTGCGGGCGCCGCGCCACTCACAACGCCCGGACCGTCGACGGCCTGATGGTCGTCGAGGGTGCGCAGGTCGTCGTCGGCGACACGGCCGACCTCGGGGACGCGGCCGTCGAGGGGGCCGCGGTCGCGTACGAGGTCCTCTGCCGGCGCCACCACCGCGCGCACCTGACCCGCGTCGCCGCCCGCGCCGGGCTGGCCGAGACCCTGCCCTTCGAGCCGGGCGCGTGACCGATTCCCCTCACCCAGCCGCCCGGTCCGGAAAGTGGTCGGTCCGGGTCGTTCCTTGGCCCGAGATGCCAGTCCGAGTGACCACTTTCCGGGCGAGGGGTGGGGCGGGCGGCTCGGCCCGGCAGTCTGGGTCGGGAGCCCGACCGGGCCCTGGGACCGACGAGGAGAGCCGGTAGCGATGACCGTGGAGGCAGCCGACCGATCCGCCCGTGAGCGCGTGCTCGTCGAACCCGAGGAGCTGAGCCTGCGGCTCGCCCGCGGGGAGCGGGTCACGCTGCTCGACGTCCGCGGCAGCATCACCGGCCCGCCCGGGCGGCCTGACTACGAGGCCGGGCACCTGCCGGGGGCGGTGTTCGTCGAGCTGGAGACCGAGCTGTCGGGCGAGCCGGGGGAGGGCGGGCGGCACCCGCTGCCCGACGCGGACGCCTTCCAGGCCGCGATGCGCTCCGTCGGCGTGGAGGACGACGTGCCGGTCGTGGCGTACGACGCGGCGACCTCGCTCTACGCCGCCCGGCTGTGGTGGCTGCTGACCGACGCGGGGCACCCCGACGTGCGCGTCCTCGACGGCGGGTACGCCGGCTGGGTCGCCGACGGTCACCCCGTGGAGACCGGCGAGGGACCGGCCGTGACGCCCGGAGGCTTCCACGCCCGGTCCGGGCAGCGCGACCGGGTGGACCTCGACCAGATCTTGGCCGACCCGGACGCGTACGCGCTCGTCGACGTCCGGTCGGCCGAGCGCTACCGCGGCGAGGTCGAACCCATCGACCCCGTCGCCGGGCACATCCCCGGCGCGCTGAACCGCCCGGCGGCGCACCTGCTGGACGAGCACGCCCGCTTCCGCACGGCCGCCGAGGTCGCGGCCGCGTACGACGGGGTGGAGGAGCCGGTGCTCTACTGCGGTTCCGGGATCACGGCGGCGCAGGCGCTGCTGGCGCTCGAGGCGGCCGGCGTCGAGGGCGGGCGGATCTACCCCGGTTCGTGGAGCGACTGGATCCGGGACCCGGACCGGCCGGTGGCGACGGGCGAGGAGCCCGCCGCGCGCTGACGCTCGGACCCCGCGCCGCGGCGCGGGGTGCGGTGCGGCTCAGCCGGGCTTCGGGCCGCCGAACATGATCTCGTCCCAGCTGGGCACGGACGCCCGCTTGCGGCGGCCGGGCTTGCGCGAGGCACCGGGGCTGGGGATGAGCGGCTCCGGTTCAGCCTCGTCGTCGAGCGGGAGCGGCAGCTCCTCCGGCTCGTCGGACGACGCGGGCGCCGCCTCGAGCTGCGGCCGCTCGTCGCTCTCGAGCTCGGGCGTCGGGCTGCTCCCGAGGGCGATGGGCGACTCCACGGAACCGGGCGCCTCCTCGGACGCGGGTTCCGGTCCGTCGTCCCTGCCGGCCCCGTCGTCGGACGCGGGAGCCACGACCGGCTCGGCGGGCTCCGCCGTGTCGGCCGTGTCCGCCGTGTCGGCCGTGTCCGCCGTGTCGGCCGTGTCGTCGTCCGCGTCGGGCTCGGCCGGCACGAGGACGTCGGCGGCCGGCTCGAACTCGTGCTCGTCGACCACGGGCACCGCGGCGGCGTCGGACAGCCCCGCGTAGACCCGGGGCGACTCCTCGGCGTAGCCGCCGAGCATGTCGTAGAGGGTGTCGAGGGCCGACCGGGCCTCGTCCTCGGCCTCGGCCGCCGTGAGCGCGGACGCCGCGTCGTCGGAGGTCTCCGCGTCCGCGTCCGCATCGCCAGGGGCGTCGACCTCGAGCGTGTCGACCTCAACGGTCAGCCGCGTCAGGTGGCGGACGACGGCGATGGTCGGCTCGGCGGCCTCGTCGCGCACGACGAGGGTGGGTTCGTCGTCGGACGGACGGCCTCCGTACGCGGCGTCGTCCTCAGGAGCGCCGTCGTGCTCGTCGCTCTCGGGGTCGTCGGCGGCCAGCTCGGCCAGCTCCTCGACGCTGAGCTCCGCGGGCGGCACGACCTGCAGCACCTGCCCGAGCTCCTCGGAGATGGCGCGGACGAGGTCCTCCCGCTCGGCGGCGTCCATGGTCTCGGCGTCGTCGCCCTCGTCGTCGCCCGCGTCGTCGCCCTCGTCGTCGCCCGCGTCGTCGCCCTCGGCGTCGTCGTCGTGCGACGGCTCGCGGGTCGCGCGGACCAGGGCCAGCTCGTCGTCACGCTCGACCGACGTCACGGGGGACGGCGCCTCGCCGGCGAGCCAGCGGGCCTCGTCGTCCTCGGCGACCGAGAAGCGGCCCTGCGCGTCGAAGCGGAACTGGGCGTGCCGGGGCTCGCCGTGCACCTCGTAGTCGGCGCTGAGCTGCCACTGGGAGTCGGCGACCTTCCACGCGTCCCAGCTCACGTCGTCGCCGTCGACGCCCTGCGCCTGCAGCCGCTCGGCGACCACGGAACGCAGCGGGCGGTGCCCGGAGGCCTCGCCGCGGCGGCGGACCGACGACCCGAGGGCGGTGAGGGCGAGGTGCTCGCGCTCGGCGAGCACGGGCGCGGCGAAGCGCTCGATGCGCTCGGCGTCCATGCCGGAGCCGGCGACCACGTCCTCCAGCGACTCTCCGGAACGGATGCGGGTCTGGATGTCGCGGGGGCTGAGCGGGGTGTCCATGGGCGTCTCCCGACGTCGGGGCGGGCGGCGTACCGGCAGGGGGGTGGGGGTGGCCTCGGGCTCGTCGGCGTCGGAGGGCTCGCCGCCCTCGAGGGACCCGCCGGCGTCAGGACCGCCCCGGGCCTGCTGCAGCAGCGCGCGCCCTGCGGGGTCGTCGGCGTCGATGGCGACGCTGAGCTCTTCGCCGTCCTCGGTCACGAGGACCACCGACGTGCCGTCAGCCGTCGGTCCCACCAGTCGCGCGGTGCGCATCGCTCGCGGTGGTTCCCTCCAGGTCGGTCTTCGCGAACAACCTACCGTCCCCGGCGACCGACGGGTGGCAGGCGCACGTCCGGTGGCCCGCAGGCTTGGGTGCGGTCGTACGTTCTGACCCATGACCGAGACCACCCACCCGGCAGCGGCGACCCTGGGCCAGCTGCGCGCCGCAGGACACGTCAGCCGCGGGGTCGCGCAGGAGCTCCGGGAAAACCTGCTGAGCCGCCTCCGGGCCGGCGAGGACGCCTTCCCCGGCATCGTCGGCTTCGAGGACACGGTGCTGCCCGAGCTCGAGTCCGCGCTGCTCGCCGGCCACGACATCGTGCTGCTCGGCGAGCGCGGTCAGGGCAAGACCCGCATCATGCGCACGCTGGTCACGCTGCTCGACGAGTGGACGCCCGAGGTCGCCGGGTGCGAGATCCACGACGACCCGTACGCACCCGTCTGCGTCCGCTGCCGCAACCTGCTCGCCGAGCTCGGCGACGAGCTGCCCGTGGCGTGGCGCCACCGCGACGACCGCTACACCGAGAAGCTCGCCACCCCGGACACCTCGGTCGGCGACCTCATCGGCGACGTCGACCCCGTGAAGGTGGCCCAGGGCCGCACGCTGGGCGACCCGGAGACCGTGCACTACGGCCTCGTGCCGCGCGCCAACCGTGGGCTGTTCGGACTGAACGAGCTGCCCGACCTCGCCGAGCGGATCCAGGTCGCGCTGTTCAACGTGCTGGAGGAGCGCGACATCCAGGTGCGCGGCTACTCCCTGCGGCTCCCGCTGGACGTGTTCCTGGTGGCCACGGCCAACCCGGAGGACTACACGAACCGCGGACGCATCATCACGCCGCTGAAGGACCGCTTCGGCGCGGAGATCCGGACGCACTACCTCTCCGAGATCAGCGACGAGGTGGCGCTGCTCCGTCAGGAGGCCGAGGTCGTCGCCGAGGTCGGCGACCACCTGCTCGAGGTCCTCGCCCGGTTCGTCCACCTGCTGCGCGAGTCGTCCTCGGTCGACCAGCGCTCCGGGGTGTCCGCCCGCTTCGCCATCGCCGCAGCCGAGGGCGTCGCCGCCTCCGCGCTGCGCCGGGCCGCCCGTACGGGTGACTCGAACGACGCCGGGGCCGTGGCCCGGGTGTGCGACCTCTCGCCCGTCCTGCCCACGCTGCTCGGCAAGATCGAGTTCGAGATGGGTGAGGAGGGCCGCGAGCGCGCCGTCCTCGACCACCTCCTGCGCCTGGCCGTCGCGGCGACGTTCCGGGAGCGGCTCTCCGGGCTCGACCTCTCCGGCTTCACCTCGGTCTTCGCCGAGGGCGCCGTCGTCGAGACGGGCGACCTCGTCCCGGCCGCCGACGTGCTGGCCCAGCTCGGGACGGTGCCCGGCCTGGCCAAGGTCCTCGACCGGCTCGGCTACGGCGACGCCGCCTCGCGCGGGCAGGTCGCCGCGGCCGTCGAGTTCGTCCTCGAGGGCCTGCACCTGACGCGCCGCATCGAGAAGGAGACCGTCGACGGCCGTACGGTCTACGGTGCCGCCTGAGCCGTCGCACCTGAACGGCACCACCTGCTCCGGGAACGAGTCGTCACCCTGTCCTCCCTGACCTCGCTGTCGTCACCGCCCGACGCGCCCGTCGCAGCCGACGCGCCTGCCGACCCCGGCACCCTGCCGACGACCGGCACGCCGCTGGACGTGCTGCGGACCGTGTTCGGCTACGACGCCTTCCGCGGCGAGCAGGCGGCGATCATCGACACGGTCGTCGCCGGCGGGGACGCGCTCGTGCTGATGCCGACCGGCGGCGGCAAGTCGCTCTGCTACCAGGTCCCCGCCCTGGTGCGGGAGGGCACGGGCGTCGTCGTCTCGCCCCTCATCGCCCTGATGCAGGACCAGGTGGACGCGCTCGGCGCGCTCGGGGTGCGGGCCGCCTTCCTGAACTCGTCGCAGCGTCTCGACGAGCGCCGCGAGGTCGAGGCCGCCTACCTCGCCGGCGAGCTCGACCTGCTCTACCTCGCCCCCGAGCGGCTGACGGTGCCCGACACCGTCCGGCTCCTCGAGGGCGGGCGCATCGCGCTGTTCGCCATCGACGAGGCGCACTGCGTCTCCTCGTGGGGCCACGACTTCCGCCCGGACTACCTGGCGCTGGCGATGCTGCACGAGCGCTGGCCCGACGTGCCGCGGATCGCCCTCACCGCGACCGCCACCGCGGCGACGGCCGCCGAGATCGTGAGCCGGCTCAAGCTCGAGGACGCGACCCAGTTCGTCGCCAGCTTCGACCGGCCGAACATCGAGTACCGCATCGTGGCCAAGGACGAGCCGCGCCGCCAGCTGCTGACGCTGCTGCGCGACGAGCACCCCGGCGACGCCGGCATCGTGTACTGCCTGTCCCGCAAGTCGGTCGAGCAGACCGCCGCCTTCCTGAACAAGGAACGCATCACGGCCCTGCCGTACCACGCGGGCCTGGACGCGGGCGTCCGCTCGGCGAACCAGAGCCGGTTCCTGCGCGAGCCCGGGGTCGTCATGGTCGCGACCATCGCCTTCGGCATGGGGATCGACAAGCCCGACGTGCGGTTCGTGGCGCACCTGGACCTCCCGAAGTCGGTCGAGGGCTACTACCAGGAGACCGGCCGCGCAGGTCGTGACGGGGCACCGGCCACCGCCTGGCTCGCGTACGGGTTGGCCGACGTCGTCTCCCAGCGCAAGATGATCGACTCGTCCGAGGGCGACGCGGCCCACCGCCGACGGCTCTCCGCGCACCTCGACGCCATGCTCGCCCTCTGCGAGACGGTCGAGTGCCGGCGCGCGCAGCTGCTGGCCTACTTCGGCCAGGCGGCGGAGCCCTGCGGCAACTGCGACACCTGCACGAGCCCGCCGCAGACCTGGGACGGCACCGTCCCCGCGCAGAAGCTCCTGTCGGCCGTGTGGCGGCTCGCCGACCGCCGCCAGCGCTACGGCGCCGGCCACGTCGTCGACATCCTGCTCGGGAACGCGAACGAGCGCGTCACCCAGCTCGGGCACACCGACCTGACCGTGTTCGGGATCGGGACCGAGCTGGACGCCAACGAGTGGCGCGGCGTCGTCCGCCAGCTCCTCGCCCAGCAGCTCCTCGCCGTGGCCGACGGCTACGGGACCCTGGTGCTCACCGAGAGCTCGACGGCGGTGCTGCGCGGCGAGCGGACGGTCGCGCTGCGCCGCGAAGCGCCGAGAGCCGCGCGGAGCTCGTCGAGGAAGAAGTCGTCGGCCGCGGAGGCGGTCGCTCTCGACGCCCCCGGCGAGGCGGTGTTCGAGCGCCTGCGCGCGTGGCGCTCGGCGACCGCCAAGGAGGCGGGCATGCCCCCGTACGTGATCTTCCACGACGCGACGCTGCGCCAGATCGCCTCGTCCGCACCGACCTCGCTCAGCGACCTCGGGGCCGTCTCCGGCGTCGGGGCCAACAAGCTCGCCAAGTGGGGACCCGCGATCCTCGCGGTCGTCGCCGGCTGACGCCTCCTCGCCCAGGAGGGCGAGCGGTCAGGCGAAGGACAAAGACGCAGCAACGGATGGGTGACCGGCGACTCTGCCCTCGCGCCCCGTTTCGACCTGGGTCGACCCGCGATGCGTCTTGTGGCGTCAGAGGTCACGCGTACGACCTCGTGGCGTGACTTCTGGCGCCAGCGGTCACAGATCACGTCGAGCGGTACGCCTTCCCGGTTTTCGGGCCTCCGCGAGCGGGAGGAGGTACCGCTCGAAGGACAAAGACGCAGCAAAGAGGCGGGTGACCCGCGACTGCGCCCTCGCGCCCGGTCTCGATCGCCTGCGGCACGACTTCTGGCGCCGTAGGTCACGCGTACGGACTTGTGGCGTGACTTCTGGCGCCACCGGTCACACACCACCCCGAGCGGTACGCCTTCCCGGTCCGCGGGCCTCGCAGACCGGGAACACGTACCGCTCGAGGCGAAGGACGTACTGGCGGGGCACCTGCTGCTCGTTGCTGCGTCTTTGTTCTTCCACCTCGACGCGGACCGACGCCCGTCGGGGTGGGGCTGGAGACCTCGATGCGTCGTGCGGGCGCCAGCGGTCACCCACCATCTTGACCGGTACCCCATCTCGGTCCGGCAGCCTCCTAGACCGGGAACACGTACCGCTCGAGGCGACGGACCGTACTGGCGGGGCACCGGCTGCTCGTTGCTGCGTCTTTTCCCCGTTGGGCCGACCCGTTCCGGGCCCTTCGACGAGCTCAGGGGGCGTTCCTGCGCGGGACCGGCGGCCCCTCTGGAACGCGGGGCTACGTTGGCGGCATGAGCGCTGAGCGGTACGAGCCTCGCGACCCGCACGGTCGGTTCCGGTACGGGCCGTGGCGGGGTGGGCCCGACCCGCTCGCGGCCCCGTACGACGTGCGCGCGGCGATCGACAAGATCGGGGCGGACGTGCTGTCCGCCGGGAACGTGCGGGACTCGCTGCGCGAGCTGCTCCGCGAGGGGCTCGACGGGCGGGGCGGCCTGGACCGGCTGGCGGAGAAGATCCGGCGGATGCGGAACGCGGCCCGCAAGCGCGGGGACCTCGGCGGGACGCTCGACCAGGTCCGCGCGGCGCTCGACCAGGCGCTGGCCTCCGAGCGCGAGGCGCTGGCCGGGGACGAGAGCGACGATGCCCGGTTCGCGGAGATGGAGCTCGACACGCTCCCCGACGACGTCGCCGGCGCGGTGCGCGGGCTGGACGCGTACGACTGGAAGTCCCCCGAGGCGCGCCAGACGTACGAGCAGATCAAGCAGATGCTGCAGCGCGAGGTGCTGGACGCGCAGTTCGCGGGGATGAAGCAGGCCCTCGAGAACCCGGACCCCGAGGCCATGGCCCGGGTCAAGGACATGCTCGCCGACCTCAACCAGCTGCTGGCCAAGCACGCGCGGAGCGAGGACACGACCGACGCGTTCGCGGAGTTCATGGAGAAGCACGGGGAGTTCTTCCCCGAGCAGCCCGAGACCGTCGAGGAGCTCATCGACGCGCTCGCCCGGCGTCAGGCGGCGGCGCAGCGGATGATGAACTCGCTCAGCCCGGAGCAGCGCGAGCAGCTCGGGCAGCTGATGTCCGACGCGCTCGCCGACGCCGACCTCGCCTCCGAGATGGCGCAGCTGGGCGACAACCTCCGGGCGCTCCGTCCGGGGCTCGACCGGGGTTCCGACGCCGGGATGCGGCCCGGGGGCGAGAGCCTCGGCTACTCCGACGCCGTGGAGGCCGTGGCCGAGATCGCCGACCTCGAGGCGCTCGAGGCGCAGATGTCGCAGAGCGGCTACGGCTCGACGCTGGACGACGTCGACGTCGACCTGCTGGAGCAGCGGCTCGGGCACGAGGCCGTCCGCGACTTCCAGGCGCTGCGCGACCTCGAGCGCGAGCTCGAGGAGCAGGGCTACCTCAGCCGCGGCGACGACGGCATGCGCCTGACGCCGCGGGCCGTGCGCCGGCTCGGCCAGACCGCGCTCAAGCGCGTCTTCGACCAGCTCGCCGCCAGCGGCAACGGGGACCACGCGGACCACCGCACCGGTTCCGCGGACGAGCCGACCGGCCTCACCCGGCCGTGGGTGTTCGGTGACGAGCTGCCGATCGACGCGAGCCGTACGGTCGCGAACAGCCTGCGGCGACGGGCACTCCACCCGGTCGAGGAGGGCGGGATGCTGCTCGACGTCGAGGACTTCGAGGTCACGGAGACGGAGCGGCGGACGACCGCCGCGGTGGCGCTGTGCGTCGACCTGTCCTACTCGATGGTCCAGGACGGGCGCTGGGGCCCGATGAAGCAGACCGCGCTCGCGCTCAGCCACCTGATCGAGACGCGCTTCCGCCAGGACGCGCTGCAGGTGATCGGCTTCAACCGGCTCGCCCGCAAGCTCAGCCCGGTGCAGCTCGCCGAGGCCGAGCCCGAGTGGATCCAGGGCACGAACCTCCAGCACGCCCTGCTCCTGGCCACCCGGCACCTGCGCCGGCACCCGGACGCCGAGCCGGTCGTCCTCGTGGTGACCGACGGCGAGCCGACGGCCCACCTCACGGGCGACGGCGGGGCGCGGTTCCAGTGGCCGAGCACGCCCGAGACGATCCGGGCGACGGTGGCCCAGGTCGACGAGCTGGCCCGCTTCGGGGCGACGCTGAACACGTTCATGCTCGGCGACGACCCCGGCCTGTCCCGCTTCGTCGACGCCATCGCGCGGCGTGCGGGCGGACGGGTCTTCACCCCCGACATCGGCCGGCTGGGGGAGTACGTGGTGAGCGACTACCTGCAGGCGCGGCGCGGCCGGCGCTGACCCCGGGCCACCAGCCTCGAGGCCTCGAACCCCGAACCCCGACCGCCGCACCCGCGAACGGGCCGGGGGTCGTCGGTCTCAGGCCTTCAGCAGGGCCTCGACGATCTTGATCGCCCCGTCCTTGTGCTGGCCGGCGTCCCGCGGCGTGGCGACGAGGACCTGGTAGAAGATCTCGTCCTTCTGGGCGAGGACGTCGATCACGTTCAGCCCCGACTTCTTGCCGGTGAGGTAGCGGGCGTCGTCGGCGCCGGTGACGCTGAGCTTGGTGACCTTGCCGTCGAACTGGCTCTCGAGCTGGCCCTCGACCTGGCTCAGCGGACCCGGCAACGGGCCCTCCTGCGCGCTGAACACGGCGGCGTCTGCCGCCTTGGCGTCGGACGGGACCCACGTGCACACCGAGGACCCGCCGACGGCCTGGGTCGTGCCCTTGTCGACCTTCACCCCCGTGAGGTCCTCGACGTCGTCGGCGTCCAGGACCTTGCAGGCGTCCTTGACCTCGGCCGGCGCGGTGCCGGTGCTCGGCGTCGACGCCGGCGTGGTCGCGTCCGACGGGGCGGCGGCGCTGCTGGCGGGCGCGCTGGCCGCGGGGGCCGAGGTGGCCGGAGCGGCACCGGCGTCCCCGGAACCGCCGCAGCCGCTCAGGGCCAGGGCGGCGAGGGCGAGCGCGGGGAGCAGGGTCGTACGGGGCACGGGAGGACCAGCCTGTCGAGGAGGGGGAGGGCGCGGGAGCGCAGGAGAACCGTAGCCGGGCGAAGGTTCTCCGCCGGATGTCCCGACAGGGCGAGCCGCGGGCCGTCGGCGCCCGGCGGGGCCTCAGGCGTGCGCGCCGGCGGGCTCCTGGGTGCGCTCGAGCAGCTCGAGCAGGTACATGCCGTAACCGGACTTGGCCAGGGCCGTCGCGCGCTCGGCGAGCTCGTCGTCGCTGAGGAAGCCCTGGCGCCAGGCGGCCTCCTCGGGCGAGCCGACCTTGAGGCCCTGGCGCGACTCGAGCGTGCGGACGAAGTTGCCCGCGTCGTTCAGCGAGTCGAACGTGCCCGTGTCGAGCCACGCGGTGCCGCGCGGCAGGATGCCGACCTGCAGCCGCCCGGCCTCGAGGTAGGTGCGGTTCACGTCGGTGATCTCGTACTCCCCGCGCGGGGAGGGCTTCAGCCCGCGGGCGATCTCGACCACGTCGTTGTCGTAGAAGTAGAGCCCGGGCACGGCGTAGTGCGAGCGCGGCCGGACCGGCTTCTCCTCGAGCGAGACCGCGCGCCCCTCCGCGTCGAACTCGACCACCCCGTACGCCGACGGCTCGGCGACCCAGTAGGCGAAGACCGCACCGCCGTCCACGTCGACGAACCGCTGCAGCTGGGTGCCCAGGCCGGCGCCGTAGAAGATGTTGTCGCCGAGCACGAGCGCGACCTTCTCGTCGCCGATGAAGTCGGCGCCGATGACGAAGGCCTGCGCGAGCCCGTCCGGGGTGTCCTGGGTGGCGTACGAGATCGAGATCCCGAAGTGCGACCCGTCCCCGAGCAGGCGCTCGAAGCCCGGCCGGTCGTGGGGCGTCGTGATCACCAGGACGTCGCGGATCCCGGCGAAGATCAGGGTCGACAGCGGGTAGTAGATCATCGGCTTGTCGTAGACCGGGACGAGCTGCTTGCTGATGCCCAGGGTCACGGGGTGCAGCCGGGTGCCCGAGCCCCCGGCCAGGATGATGCCGCGCATGCGGAGCATGGTGGCACGGCTCCGGCGCCTCCGGGCGCCGTGCAAACTTCTGACGCATCACGCACTCGTGGCCGGGCGTCCCTAGGATGCGTGCGTGTCTGCGCTGCTCGTCACCGGCGGGGCGGGGTTCATCGGGTCGAACTTCGTCCGCCACGTCCTCGACCAAACCGATCACACGGTGACCGTCCTTGACCTCCTCACCTACGCCGGGAACCGGGCGTCGCTCGACGGCCTGCCGCCGGAACGGTTCTCGCTCGTGGTGGGCGACATCCGCGACGCCGCGACCGTCGACCCGCTCGTGGCGGGGGCCGACGCGGTCGTGCACTTCGCCGCCGAGTCGCACAACGACAACTCGCTGCGCGACCCGTCGCCCTTCCTGACGACCAACATCATCGGGACATACACGCTGCTCGAGGCGGTCCGCCGGCACGGCACCCGCTACCACCACATCTCCACCGACGAGGTGTACGGCGACCTCGAGCTCGACGACCCCGAGCGGTTCACGGAGCAGACGCCCTACAACCCGTCGAGCCCCTACTCCTCCACCAAGGCCGGGTCGGACCTCCTCGTGCGCGCCTGGGTGCGGTCGTTCGGCGTGCGGGCGACGATCAGCAACTGCTCGAACAACTACGGGCCCTACCAGCACGTCGAGAAGTTCATCCCGCGCCAGATCACCAACGTCCTCGACGGCGACCGGCCCAAGCTCTACGGCGCGGGGCAGAACGTCCGCGACTGGATCCACGCCGACGACCACAGCTCCGCCGTGCTGACGATCCTGGACCGGGGGACGCTCGGGGAGACCTACCTCGTCGGCGCCGACGGCGAACGGGACAACCGGCAGGTCGTGGAGGAGATCCTCGGGCTGATGGGGCAGCCGACCGACGCGTACGACCTCGTCACCGACCGCGCCGGGCACGACCTGCGCTACGCGATCGACTCCACCAAGCTGCGCACCGAGCTCGGCTGGGCACCCGCGTACGCCGACTTCACCTCCGGCCTGGCCGCCACGGTCGACTGGTACCGCGAGCACGAGGCGTGGTGGCGGCCGCAGAAGGCGCGCACCGAGGCGCAGTACGCGGCGCAGGGCCAGTGACGCCGCCGACCGCCGCCGTGGCGACGGGCAGCGTGCAGGCGACGGCCATCCCCGGCCTGCTCGTGGTCGAGCTCGCCGTGCGCGGGGACAACCGCGGCTGGTTCAAGGAGAACTGGCAGCGGGCCAGGCTCGTGGCCGACGGGTTGCCCGACTTCGGCCCCGTGCAGAACAACGTCTCGTTCAACACGGCCGCCGGGGTGACCCGCGGCATCCACGCCGAGCCCTGGGACAAGTACGTCAGCGTGGCCAGCGGGCGGGTGTTCGGCGCGTGGGTCGACCTGCGCCCCGGCCCGACCTTCGGGGTGAGCGTGACCCTCGAGCTGGGCCCGGACCGCGCCGTCTTCGTGCCGCGCGGCGTCGGCAACGCGTTCCAGACGCTCGAGGACGCGACCGCCTACTCCTACCTGGTCAACGACCACTGGAGCGCGGCGGCGAAGGACTCGTACACCTTCCTGAACCTGGCCGACGAGTCCGTGGCCGTCCCGTGGCCCATCCCGCTGGCGGAGGCCGAGCTGTCCGAGGCCGACCGGGCGCACCCGCGCCTGGCCGAGGTGCGCCCCATGCCCCCGAGGCCGACCCTGGTCGTCGGGGCGAACGGCCAGCTCGGGCGCGCCCTGGCCGCCGGCCTCGACGGGGCCGTGGCCGTGGGTCGCGACGTCCTCGACCTGGCCGACCCGGCCAGCGTTGCCGCGTTCGACCTCTCGCCCTACGGCACCGTCGTCAACGCCGCGGCCTACACGGCCGTCGACGCCGCGGAGACGCCGGACGGCCGCCTCGCCGCCTGGGCCACGAACGTCACGGGCGTCGCCGTCCTGGTCGAGGCCGCGCGCCGGCACCGCGCGACGCTGGTGCACGTCAGCTCCGACTACGTCTTCGACGGCACCCGGGAGCTGCACGGCGAGGACGAGCCCGTCAGCCCGCTCGGCGTCTACGGCCAGACCAAGGCCGCGGGCGACGCGCTCGTCGGCACCCTGGCGAAGCACTACGTGCTGCGGACGAGCTGGGTCGTGGGGGAGGGGCGCAACTTCGTCGCCACCATGGCCTCGCTCGCGGACCGCGGAGTCTCGCCCTCGGTGGTCGACGACCAGCACGGCCGCCTGACCTTCACCTCCGAGCTGGTCCGGGCGGTCCGGCACCTCCTCGAGGTGGACGCGCCGTCCGGCACCTACAACGTGAGCAACGACGGGCCCGTGCAGACCTGGGCCGACGTCGCGCGCGAGGTCTTCGCCCTGCGCGGCCGCGACCCGGGCGACGTCACCCCCGTGTCCACCGCGGCGTACGGCGAGGGGAAGCAGCTCGCGCCGCGGCCGCAGCACAGCGCGCTGGACCTCACCCGGCTGCGGGCCACGGGCTTCGTGCCCGAGGAGGCTTCCGTAGCGCTGCGCCGCTACCTCGCGGGCGCGTCCAGCAGCTCCTGAGCCACGGGCGCCGGCGTCCGGACCAGCGCCGCGCCAACGACGAGCAGGACGCCGAACCCCACGACGAGGGCGAAGCCGCCCATGGAGGCCATCCCGTCCACCGTCATCCCGCCGAGCGCCGCCCCGGTGGCCACGCCGGCCGACATCCCGGTGCCGGACCAGCCGAGCGCCTCGGTGAGCCGCACGGGCGGCACCGAGGTCTGGATGACGCTCACCGACGCGATCAGCGTCGGGGCGATGGCGAAGCCGCTGACCGTCAGCAGGACACCGAGGAGCCAGGCCGGGCCGACGAACGGCATCGGCACCAGCGTCAGGGCCAGCGCGACGGCACCGATGCGGTAGCGGACCAGCGGCGGGCGTCGCCACGACACGAGCCCGGCGACGAGCCCCGCGACCATCGAGCCGACGGCCCAGCACATGAGTAGCACGCCGGAGGACGACAGCACCCCGTGCTCGCGGGCGAAGGCCACGACGACGACCTCCATGCTGCCGAACACGCCCCCGCAGGCCCAGGACGCGATGACGACCATGGCGAGCAATCGCAGCGGCAGCCGGGTCGTCCGGTCGGCGGCGTGCAGCCTGGGGCGGCGCGGGGGCTCGGTGCCGCGCTGGACGGCCAGCAGCAGGGACCCCAGCACCCCGACCACGGCGCAGACGACCAGGCCGGCCGCGGGCTCGACCGAGGTCGCCAGGAACGTCACGAGCACCGGCCCGACGACGAAGGTCAGCTCGTCGATGACCGCCTCGATGGCGAAGGCGGTGTCGAGCAGCGGGGAGTCGCGGAGCCGGTGGCTCCAGCGGGCACGGACCGAGCTGCCGGTCGGCGTGAAGCACAGGCCCGCGAGCAGCGCGCCGGCGAGCGTGAGGCCGAGCGGCAGGCGCCGCTCGACCGAGACGACGACCACGGCCACCCCGGCGGCGTAGCCGAGCGCCGTCCCGACCAGGACCCGGGCCTGGCCGGCGCGGTCCATCACGCGGCCCCACAGGGGGGCCGCGACGGCCCCGGCGACGGTCACCGCGGCCGCCACCAGCCCGGCGCGCCCGAATGACCCGCTGGTCAGCGAGACGAGCAGGACGATGCCGATCCCGGTCATGGACTGGGGCAGCCGGGCGACGAAACCCGTGAGGCTGAACGCCCGGGCCGCGGGGTCGCCGAGGACGGCCCCGTACGCCGCGAAGCGCGACTCTCGATGCACGTCCAGACCTCTTTCCCCCGCGCCCGACGGTCACCTTAGGTCGGGGTTCCGACAACCACCCGCATGGCAGGATCGACACGTGCCCGACGCCGCTCCCGCTGCCGCCAGCGATCCCCGAACCGCCCCGTACGACGCGCTCCTCCTGGTGTCCTTCGGTGGCCCCGAGCAGCCGGCCGACGTGATGCCGTTCCTGGAGAACGTGACCCGCGGCCGCGGCATCCCGCGCGACCGCCTGGCCGCGGTGGCGCACCACTACGACGACTTCGGCGGCCGCAGCCCGATCAACGACCAGTGCCGGGAGCTGCTCGCCGCGCTGCGCACCGAGCTCGACTCGCGTTCGATCGACCTGCCGCTCTACTGGGGCAACCGGAACTGGGACCCGTTCCTCGGCCCCGAGGTCGAGCGGATCGTGGCCGACGGGCACCGCCGCGTGGTCGCCGTGCTGACCAGCGCCTACCCGTCCTACTCGTCGTGCCGGCAGTACCGCGAGAACCTGTTCGACGCCTTCGACCCGCAGTCCGCGAGCGGGGTGACGGTCGACAAGATCCGCCACTACTCCGACCACCCGGGCTTCGTCACCGCCTCGGTCGACGCCACCAACGCCGCGCTCGACGAGCTGGGGGAGCTGGGCGACGACGCCCGGCTGGTCTTCATGACCCACTCGATCCCGACCGCGATGGCCACCACGGCCGGACCGACGCCGCGCAGACCCGAGGGCGGCTACGTCGACTGGCACCTGGCCGTGGCCGCCGCCGTCACCCGCGGGGTCGAGGAGCGCAGGGGTCGTTCGTACGCCTTCGACCTCGCCTTCTGCTCGCGCTCCGGCCCGCCCAGCCAGCCCTGGCTCGAGCCCGACGTCAACGACCACCTGGCCGAGCTCAAGGAGGCCGGGGTCCCGGCCGTCGTGCTCGTGCCGATCGGCTTCGTGTCCGACCACATGGAGGTCATCTACGACCTCGACACCGAGGCCGTGGAGACGGCGCGCGAGCTCGGGATGCCCCTGGCCCGCGCCGCGACCGCCGGGACGCACCCCGCCTTCGTCAGCGCCCTGGTCGACCTGGTGCTCGAGCGCGCGGCCGCCGCGCGTGACGAGGAGCCCGCCAAGCCGGTCGTGGCCGGCGGGCCCGTGGGCTGGTACGACTGCAACCCGGACTGCTGCACGAACCTCCGCGAGCCGGGCCGTCAGGCCCTGTGCCAGCGGGTCGCCCAGCCCGTCTGAGGCCCTTCACAGCCACTGGGAATTTTCTGCGCCCAGATCCGTTGGAGGGTCCGCGGCGGTGAGCCCGGGCCGGGTCCCGGTGACGAGCCACGCAGACCGCCCCGCATGTGGTACACATGCGCTGCCCGTGGCGGCAGCGCTGCAGCAGCCGGGCACGAGATGCCTGTGAAAGGTGACAAGAGGTACAGATGGCGACCGACTACGACGCCCCCCGCAAGACCGACGGCGACGAGCTCAACGAAGACAGCATCGAGGAGCTCAAGACCCGTCGCAACGACAAGAACTCCGGGAAGGTCGACGAGGACGAGACGGAGGCCGCAGAGGCCTTCGAGCTCCCTGGTGCCGACCTCTCCCACGAGGAGCTGACGGTCCGGGTCCTCCCGCGCCAGTCCGACGAGTTCACCTGTGCCGGCTGCTTCCTGGTCCGGCACCGCAGCCAGATCGCCGAGGAGCGCAAGAACGGCGACGCCTACTGCTTCGACTGCGCGGGCTGACCGGCCCGTCGTCGTGTTCCTGACGCCGTCCTCCACCCGGAGGACGGCGTCTCGTGCGTCCGGCGCCGGTACGGTGGCCGGGTGCGTTTCCGGGAGCGGGTCCAGGTCCCGCTGAGCTGGTGGGTCTTCGCGGTGCTCTTCGCCGCGACCCTGGCCGGCGCCTTCGGCTTCTACCTCGGGCGGGGGTGGGCGCTCGGCATCGGGCTGCCCGCGCTGGTCTTCGTGGGGCTGGGGTTCTGGGCGTCCTCCTACGTCATCGAGGTCGACGGGACCGAGGTCCGGATCGGCCGCGCGGTGATCGGCCGAACGTGGCTCGGCGCCGTCCGCCCCCTCGACGCAGCCGGCACCCGCGCCCGCTCCGAGGTCGACGCGGACGCTCGGGCGCACCTCGTGCTCCGGCCGTGGGTCTCCACGACCGTCGAGCTGACCCTGGCGGACCCCGCCGACCCCGTGCCCTACTGGCTCGTCTCGACCCGGCGCCCCGGCGCGCTGGCCACCGCGCTCGGCTGGGTGGCCACCCCCGACCCGGAGGTCACGCGGCGTGGCTGAGCCCGACCGGGACGACGAGGTCGAGGTGGCGGTCGTGCTGCTGGACCCCGGCCTGCCCCTGCCCGCGTACGCGCACCCCGGCGACGCCGGCGCCGACCTGCACAGCGCGGAGGACCTCGTGCTGGCCCCGGGGAGCCGCCGCCTCGTCCGCACCGGCGTCGCGCTGGCCCTGCCGGACGGCTTCGCCGGCTTCGTCCATCCCCGCTCCGGCCTGGCCCACCGCCACGGTCTGACGATCGTGAACGCGCCCGGCACGGTCGACGCGGGCTACCGCGGCGAGGTCTGCGTGAACCTGCTCAACACCGATCCCGTGGTGCCGGTGACCATCACCCGCGGGGACCGGATCGCCCAGCTCGTCGTGCAGCGGGTCGCCCGCGCGAGGTTCGTGGTGGCCGACGGCCTGCCCGCCTCCGAGCGCGGGAGCGGCGGCCACGGGTCCACCGGGGGCATAAGGTCGTCGGCGACACGGCAGGACACCCCGCCGCGTCCGCAGCAGCAGGACCAGCAGCAGGACCCAGAGCCGGACGGCGTGCAAGGAGGAGAGGTCGCGTGATCTTCGGGCGCAAGAAGAAGGCCCGGTCGGCCGAGGACGAGACCGAGGCGGAGACCAGCGGCGCGACCGCGGTCGACCCCGACGGGACCGCCGAGGCCGCCGACGAGCCGACCGGCCCGACCAGCGACGTGGACGTCGAGCCGGCGGACGACGCCGCTGACGCGTCCGACGCGGCCACCGACGACACCGCGGACGGCGGGCTCGACACGACCGCTCTGGACGAGACCGAGTGGCGCACCTCCGGGCCGTTCGAGGTCTCCGAGCTCGCGGACGACGACGAGCCGGCGGACGACAAGCCGCGCATCGACCTCGGCAGCCTCATCATCAGTCCGGTGCCCGGCTCCGAGCTCCGGCTCCAGGTGAACGAGTCGCAGGACATCGTCTCGGCGATGCTCGTGCTGCCCGTGACGGCGCCGGCCACCAACGGCGCCCAGCCCGAGGTCGTGGGCAGCTCCGCGCTCGAGCTCAGCGCGTACGCCGCCCCCCGCTCCGGCGGGTTGTGGGCCGAGCTGCGCGACGAGATCTCCGAGGCCGCGGCCGAGGTCGGCGGTTCCGCCGAGCTGGCGGCCGGCCCCTTCGGCGTCGAGCTGCGCCGGCTCCTGCCCGTCACCACGCCCGACGGCGAGCAGGGCTACCAGCCGTCCCGGATGTGGGTCGCGGAGGGACCGCGCTGGTTGCTGCGCGGCATCGTCTACGGACAGGCCGCGATCGAGAGCGACGACGACGACCCGGCCGTGGCCGCGGTGCTGGAGGCCTTCCGCGACGTGGTCGTGCGGCGGGGCGACGAGGCCATGGCGCCCGGCGACCTGCTCCCCATGTCCATGCCGGCCGACCTGCAGCCCGCCGAGTGACCGGGCCCGATCTGCCGCTGCCGCTGCGGGGACGTTGCGGACGGTGGGATGCTGGAGTGATCCACGACCCCGTGCGGAGGACGAACCATGGGTAAGGAGAACATGCTGCAGCGGGCGCTGCGACGTCTCGCGACGTCCAACGCCGAGCTCGAGTCCGAGGAGCTGCAGCGCAACGTCCGGCAGGAGGGCGCCGTCCCCATCGGCACCTGCGAGGACCGTCAGCAGGTCTGCCTGACCGGGACCGTCTCGACGATCACCCTCAGCCCGAGAGCCGGTCACCCCGCGCTCGAGGTGGAGCTGCGCGACGGGTCGGGCGGCGTCACGCTGGTCTGGCTGGGTCGTCGGCAGATCCCGGGGATCGACGCCGGGCGCACGCTCAAGATCCAGGGCCGGATCAGCTGCCACGAGGGCCGCCGGCTGGTGTACAACCCGCGCTACGAGCTGCTGCCGACCCCGACCGCTTCGTGACCGCGGCCGAAGGGGCCGGCGCGACGACCGGTCGCACGCCCGTCGAGCGCCCGCAGTTCCGCTACGTCGAGGAGCTCGTGCGCCACGAGCTCAGCCGCACCCTCGGCGGGGTGCGCGGCATGGTCGAGGCCGCGCTGCCGTTCGTCGGCTTCACGGTCGCCTGGGTCAGCTCGCGGGCGCTCTACCCCTCGCTGGGGGTGGCCGTCGGCGTGGCGGTCGTCCTGGCCGTGGTGCGCCTCGTGCAGCGCTCCTCGCTGAAGTTCGTCGCCCAGGCGGTGGTCCCCACCGCGATCGCGGCGATCATCGCCACCCGCACCGGCCGCGCCGAGGACGTCTTCCTGCCCGGCATCCTCTACAACGGCGCGCTGGCGGTCGTGTCGCTCCTGACCGTCGCCGTACGCCGGCCGCTGATCGGCTTCGTCGTCGGTGCGGCGCTCGAGGACCCGACCGGCTGGATCCGCGACCGTGCGCTCGTCCGGATGAGCTCCCGGCTCACGCTCGTCCTGGCGGTCCCGTACGTGCTGCGGTTCGTCGTGCAGCTGCCGCTCTTCCTCGCCGGCGAGGTCGTCTGGCTCGGCGTCGCCAAGGTCGTCCTCGGCTGGCCCCTGCTGCTCGCCGCCCTCTTCGTCATCGGGGTCCTGCTGTCGCGGGGGCGCACCCCGATCGAGGGCTCGGCCGTCGGCGGCGCCCCAGCGGCGGACGACGTCGAACCGTCGCGGGGCCCGCTCGCCTGAGGCGCTCCGCCTGCCCTAACCGCGGGCTGCGGGGTGGGAGCCGGTCTGCGGCTTCTGGACCCGGGGCTGAGCGGACGCATGGGACGGAAGTGGTAACAATCACGTCCTGAGGACCACTATGTTCTCAGATTCGCCTCAGCCATGAGGCAGCATGATCTCGCGCCGCTGGCCGCCGGGCCCGGCCGTGATCGGAGATCGTGTCTTGAAGCCCTTCCCCCGTCCCCTCCGCACCGTCGCCGCGGTCGCGCTCGCCGGTCTGGTCTCCGCCAGCCTGGTCGCGACCGGGACGACCAGCGCCGACGCCGACGTGACGACCGTGTCGGTCAACAACATGCGAACCGGCTGGGACGCCAACGAGCCGGGCCTCAGCCCCTCGGACGCCTCGGCCCCCGACTTCGGGCAGCTGTTCGCGACGAAGCTCGACGGCCAGATCTACGCCCAGCCGGTGGTCGCCAAGGGCGTGCTGCTCGCGGTGACCGAGAAGGACAAGGCCTACGGGCTGGACCCGGTCACCGGGGCCATCAAGTGGACGCGTGACGTCGGCCCGGAGTGGAAGGCGTCGAACATCGGGTGCGGGGACCTCGTCCCGACCATCGGCATCACGTCGACCCCGGTGGTCGACCAGGCCACCGGCACCGCCTACTTCACCGCGAAGGTGGACGACGGCAAGGACGGCGACCACCCGCACTGGTACATGCACGCGATCGACATCACGAACGGCAAGGAGCGCGCCGGCTTCCCGACCACCATCAAGGGTGCGGCGGACAACGACAAGGACCACGATTTCAACCCCAAGACCGCCATGCAGCGGCCGGGGCTGCTGCTCCTGGACGGCGTCGTCTACGCCGGCTTCGCGAGCCACTGCGACAGGCAGCCGTACGTCGGCTACGTCGTGGGTGTCGACGCCTCGTCGGGCAAGCAGACCGCGATGTTCGCCACCGAGACCGGCAACTCCAAGGCCGGCGCCGGCATCTGGCAGTCCGGTGGCGGCCTCGTCTCGGACGGCCCCGGCCAGATCATCTTCGCCACGGGCAACGGCGTCTCGCCGTCCCCGCGCAAGGGCAAGAACCCGCCGGACCAGCTCGCGGAGTCGGTCGTGCGGGTGGGCGTGCAGAAGGACGGGACGCTCGAGGCGACCGACTTCTTCTCCCCGGTGAACAACAGCAACCTCGACACCGACGACGCCGACCTCGGCTCGGGCGGGCCCCTGGCCATCCCGGACGGCTACGGCACCGCCGACCACCCGCACCTCCTGGTCCAGGTCGGCAAGGACGGGCGCGTGTTCCTGCTCGACCGCGACGACCTCGGCGGCAGCGGCCAGAAGTCCGGCAAGAAGGACGACGTCCTGCAGACCGGCGGCCCGTACCACGGCGTCTGGGGCTACCCGTCCTTCTGGGGCGGCGGCAGCGGCTACGTCTACATGACCAACAACCGCGGTCCGCTGTCGGCGTTCAAGGTCGGCGTCTCGGGTTCCGGCAAGCCGGCGCTCAGCCGGGTCGGCACGAGCTCCGCGCGGTTCGGCTACACCTCGGGTTCGCCGATGGTGACCTCGAACGGCAAGAACGCCGGCTCCGCCCTCGTCTGGGTCGTCTTCAGCAAGGGTCCGGCCGGTGACGGCGGGCAGCTGCGGGCGTACGACGCCGTCCCGAACAAGGGCCGGCTGAACCTGCGC
The DNA here is from genome assembly GCF_039536445.1 of Microlunatus spumicola. Classification (NCBI taxonomy): domain Bacteria; kingdom Bacillati; phylum Actinomycetota; class Actinomycetes; order Propionibacteriales; family Propionibacteriaceae; genus Microlunatus; species Microlunatus spumicola. The sequence continues at coordinate 136,981 of NZ_BAAAYR010000001.1, forward strand.
TACTCGGCCCCGATCGGGACCGCGACCAAGTTCTCGGTGCCGGCGACCACCGGCGGCCGCGTCTACGTCGCGAACCGTTCGGGCCAGGTCTACGGCTTCGGCCGGCCGACGACCGTCGCGCTGGCGAGCACCCCGACCGACTTCGGCATGGTCGCGGTGAAGGCGAGCGTGACCAAGCAGGTCACGGTCACGGCGAAGCGCACGGTCAAGCTCACCAAGGTCCGGACCGACGACCCCTTCACGATCGGCAAGGTCAAGCTGCCGGTCACGATCAAGAAGGGCGAGTCGCTCACCGTGCCGGTGACGTTCAAGCCGACGACGCCGGAGTCCGAGTCCGGCGCCATCTCCTTCGTCACCACGACGGGCACCTTCGCCTTCGACCTGCACGGGGCCGGGACCGAGGACGGGCTGCTGTCCGACCCGTCGACGCTCGACTTCGGCGAGGTCCCGACGAAGGGGATCGTGACGCTCGACGCGAGCATCACGAACAGCGGGTCGACCGCGACGACGATCACCGGCGCGACCGGTCCCAAGGGCCCGTTCAGCACGGACGCCCTGCCGACGACCGGCACCAAGCTGGAGGCCGGCAACTCGGTCTCCGTGCCGATCTCCTTCGAGCCGACCACGGCGGGGAAGTTCACGAGCACGCTCGTGGTGAAGTCGTCCACGGGCGACGTCACGCTGCCCATCACCGGCACCTCGATCCAGGGCAACGCGCAGCTCACCATCACGCCGGGGACGCTGCAGTTCGGTTCTGTGCAGGTCGGCAAGACGGTGACGAAGAACTTCGACATCAAGAACACGGGCAACCTGCTCCTGACCCTGACCAAGGCCGCCCCGCCCACGGAGCCCTTCGAGGTGCCGGACCCGGTGTCCGAGGGTCAGCAGATCGAGCCGGGTGACGTGATCCACCAGTCCGTGACGTTCACGCCGACCAAGGAGGGCTCGTTCGACGGGACCTACTCGATCACCGGGAACGACGGGCAGGGCGCCCACCTGATCTCGGTGCACGGGGCGGCGGTGGCCAAGCCCGTGAGCTACGCCATCCAGGGCCTGGGGGACCGCTGCGTCGACGTCCGCAAGGGCAAGGACAAGAACGGGACCGCGGTCCAGCTCTACAATTGCAACCAGACCGACAGCCAGACCTGGGTCCGCGACGGCGACACGCTGCGGTCCCTCGGCAAGTGCCTCGACGTCAAGAAGGGCGGGACCAAGAACCACACCAAGGTCCAGCTCTGGAACTGCAACGGCAGCGAGGCCCAGTCCTGGTCCGGCGGCAAGGACGGCTCGCTGGTCAACGCCAAGTCGGGCAAGTGCCTCGACATCCCCAAGGGCGTGTCGAAGAACAAGGTCCAGCTGCAGATCTGGACCTGCAACGGTTCCGACGCCCAGCGCTGGTCGCTGAACAGCTGAGCAGTCTGAGCGGCATGAGCGGTTGAACAGCTGAACGGCTGAGCACGGAGCGGCGGCGCGCCGGGGACCTGCCCGGCGGCCCGTTGTCGTCCGTCCGGGGGCGACCTTTCTCGTTCACCTGCCGTAGGAACGTTCCTCGGGCACGATGGGTCCCGCATCTCCGGTGGGGGCACCGGGGTCGGGGGATCGGGGAACGCTCATGCCTGCCAAGGCACAACTGTCACGCGCGCTCGTAGGGGCCGTGCTCGCCGGTCTCGTCTCGGCGGTGGTCGCCGTCGCCGGACCGGCCTCGGCCGACGTCACGACGGTCTCGACGGACACGCTGCGGACCGGCTGGGACGCCAACCAGCCCAAGCTGACGCCGTCCGACGTCACGGCGCAGGACTTCGGGCAGCTGTTCGCGACGCAGCTCGACGGCCAGGTCTACGGCCAGCCCGTCCTGGCGAAGAACACGCTGCTCGCCGTCACCGACAACGACAAGGCGTACGGGCTCGACCCGGTCTCCGGGGCGGTGCGGTGGACGCGCAACCTCGGGATGCCCTGGGCGGTCTCCGCGGTCGGGTGCGGCGACCTCGTGCCGAACATCGGCGCCACCGCGACGCCCGTGGTCGACCCGGCGACGGGGACCGCGTACTTCACCGCCAAGGTCGACGACGCGGCCAACCCGGACCACCCGCGCTGGGAGCTGCACGCGATCGACGTCGCGACCGGCGTGGAGCGGTCGGGCTTCCCGACGATCATCACCGGGTCGCCGGACAACGACCCGGGCACGGTCTTCTCCCCGCGCACCCAGCTGCAGCGCACGGGCCTGCTGCTGATGGACGGCGTGGTCTACGCCGGCTTCGGCAGCCACTGCGACGTCCACCCCTTCACCGGCTACGTGATGGGCTTCGACGCGACGACCGGCAAGAAGACGGCGATGTGGGCGACCCAGACCGGCGGCACCAATGGGGCCGGCGTCTGGCACGCCGGCGGCGGCCTCGTGTCCGACGGTCCCGGGCGGATCATCCTGACCACCGGCAACGGCGTCTCCCCGGCCAAGGGCCCGGGCAACGTGGTGCCGAACAACCTCGCCGAGTCGGTGATCCGGCTGCAGGTGCAGGGCGACCGCACGCTGAAGCCGGTCGACTACTTCTCCCCGGTGAACAACACGTTCCTGGACACCGACGACACCGACCTCGGCTCGGGCGGGCCGATGGCCATCCCGGACGGCTACGGCACGGCCTCGTACCCGCACCTGCTCGTGCAGAACGGCAAGGACGGCCGGGTGTTCCTGCTCGACCGTGACCACCTGGGCGGCACCGGCCAGGGCCCGAACGGGACCGACGACGTGCTGCAGACCAGCGGCCCCTACAAGGGCGTCTGGGGCCACCCGGCCTTCTTCGGCGGCAACGGCGGCTACGTGTACCTGGTCCCCAGCGAGGGCCCGCTGTCGGCCTTCAAGCTCGGCGCCTCCGGCGACGGGAAGCCGGTGCTGACCCGGACCGGGACGTCCGCGACCACCTTCGGCTTCAGCTCCGGCTCGCCGGTCGTCACCTCCAGCGGCACGACCGCCGGCTCGGCGCTCGTGTGGGTCGTCTACAGCAAGGGCTCCAACGGCGCCAACGCGCAGCTGCAGGCGTACGACGCCGTGCCCGCCAAGGGCCTCATGACCCTGCGCTGGTCCGCGCCGATCGGGACGGCCTCCAAGTTCGCCGTGCCGGCCACGGACAGCGGCCGCGTCTACGTCGGCACGCGTACGGGCCAGGTGTACGGCTTCGGCCGTCCCACCACCACCGCGGTGGCCGGGAGCCCGACCGACTTCGGCCTGTCGCCGGTCGGCACGCCGGTCACCAAGCAGGTGACCGTGACCGCGACCAAGGCCGTCACGGTCAGCGCCGTGGCGACGGCCGCGCCGTTCACGCGGGGGACGGTGACCCTGCCGAAGACGCTCGCGGCGGGCGCGTCGATGACCGTGCCGGTGACGTTCAAGCCGACGTCGTCGGGTTCGGTGGCGGGAGCGCTGTCGTTCACGACGTCGCTCGGCACGTTCGCCTTCGGGCTGACCGGCTACGGCACGCAGGACGGCCTGCGCTCCGACCCCGGGAACCTCGACTTCGGCGACGTCCCCGTCAAGGGCAGCGTGACCGCCAGCGTCAGCGTCTCCAACAGCGGCTCCACCGTCACGACGATCACCGGGGCCACCGCGCCGACGGGCACGTTCAGCTCGTCGAGCCTGCCCGTCGCCGGGACGACCCTCCAGCCGGGCACCTCGGTCTCGGTCCCGGTGACCTACAACCCGATGGCCGCCGGCCCCACGACGTCGGAGGTCGTCGTGTCGTCCTCGACCGGGAACGTGACGATCCCGCTCGTCGGGAACGGCGTCACCGGGTCGCCCCGGCTGAGCCTGACGCCGCAGCAGGTCGACTTCGGCGACGTGGAGGTCGGGAAGTCGGTCAGCCAGTCGTTCAACCTGAGCAACACGGGCAACCTGCTGCTCACGCTGACGAAGGCCGCGCCGCCGGCGGCACCGTTCCTGGTGCCAAGCCCGGTCTCCGAGGGCCAGCCCATCGAGCCCGGCGACACCATCCCGCAGTCCGTGACCTTCAGCCCGACCAAGGTGGGGGCGTTCAGCGGCAGCTACGTCATCACCGGCAACGACGGCCAGGGCCCGCAGACCGTGGACTTCACGGGCTACGGCGTCATCACGCCCAAGGTCGGGACGATCAAGGGCCTCGGCGACAAGTGCCTGGACATCAAGTCGGCGCTCCAGACCGAGGGCACGCCGGTCCAGCTCTACAGCTGCAACGGCTCGCGGGCGCAGACCTGGACGCTGCCCGGGGACGGCACGATCCGCGGCATCAACCGGTGCCTCGACGTCGCCGGCGGCGCGACCGTCAAGGGCACCAAGGTGCAGATCGGGCTGTGCAACGGCCGGGCCAGCCAGGTCTGGTCCTTCCGCGGCGGTTCGGCCCAGGCGCTGGTGAACACGGCGTCCGGCCTCTGCCTGGACATCCCGGGGGCCAAGCCGATCGACCGGGTCCAGCTGCAGATCTACAACTGCAACTACAGCGCCGCCCAGCGGTGGGTCATCCCGAGCTGACCGACGTCGTCCTCACGACGCGGTCAGCCGGACGGGCGTAGCCCGAGGCCGACCTCGACCCGGGCCAGGAGCGCGTCCTCGGTCCGGTCGAGGTCGACCTCGACGGCCGGCAGGCCGAGGCGTCGGCAGTCGCGGCGCAGCCGGTCGGTGAACAGGGCGTCGCGGGCGAGCAGGTTCGCCAGGGCGCGGGGCGGGTCGCTGGTCGTCCCGACCACCGTCCAGGTGCCCCCGCGGCTCGCGAAGGCGGCCTGCCGGAACGCCGGCGTGGGCAGCAGCCAGGCCGCCGTGCCCGGCTCGGCCAGGGGCGCCACGAGGTCGGGCAGCAGCCGGAAGCCCTCGGCCAGGACCGGGGTCGCGGGGTCGGCGCGGCGCAGCGCCCGCAGGTCCTCGACGACCAGGTGAAAGCCCTCGCCCGCGTACCAGTGGAACGTCGCGAGCATCTCCTCCGGCGACCGCAGCAGCCAGCGCTCGTCCATGGTCATCGCCTCGAACGCCCGCAGCAGCGGAGCTTCCGCGCCGGTGCGGCGGGCGTGGTTGGCCATCGCGGCGTCGGTGTCGTAGACCCTCAGGCCGTGCCGCTCCGCGAGCCGCCGCGCGAGCGTCGTCTTGCCCGCGCCGCTCCCGCCGCCGAGCCAGCGGACGCCGGCGAGGCGGCCGTCGTCAGAGGCCGTGGGTCATCCGGGTCGGGGCGAGGGACACGTCCACCACGCCGCCCTCGCGCGGCGACAGGACGTTCGCGAGCTCCTGCTCGTCCGCCTGCGCGGTGACGAACAGCAGCTCGTCGCCCGCCTCGAGGGAGCCGTCCGGGTCGGGGGCCTGCGTGCGGCCGTCGCGGATGATGGCCACGAGGACCGCATCGCCGGGCCAGTCCTGGTCGCCCACGCGGGCGCCGGCGACCGGGCTCGACTTGGGGAGCGTCATCTCCACCAGGCTCGAGCTGCCCTCGTGGAAGGTCATCAGCCGGACGAGGTCGCCGACGGTGACGGCCTCCTCCACCAGCGCGGACATCAGCCGCGGCGTGGAGACCGAGACGTCGACGCCCCAGATCTCGTTGAACAGCCACTCGTTCTTGGGGTGGTTCACCCGCCCGACCGTCCGCGGGACGCCGAACTCGGTCTTGCAGAGCAGCGAGATGACGAGGTTGGCCTTGTCGTCACCGGTCGCGGCGATCGCCACGTCGCAGGTGTCGATGCCGGCCTCCTCGAGCGAGGACAGCTCGCACGCGTCGGCCAGCAGCCACTCGGCCTGGGGGAGGGTGTCGGACTTGATCGCCCGCGGGTCGCGGTCGATGAGGAGGATCTCGTGACCCTTCTCGACCAGCTCGGCGGCGATGGAGCGGCCGACGTTCCCGGCTCCGGCGATGACGACGCGCATGCTCATGCCTCCTGAGGGGCGGCGGCGAGGACGTCCTCGACGCGGGCGAGGCTGTCGTCCTCGACGGCGGCGTAGACCAGGTCGCCGTCCTGGAAGATCGTGGCGTCCCGGGGGACGAGCGCCGAACCCATCCGGAAGAGGAAGGGCACGCGGGCGCCGGTGGCGTCCTCGATGTCGCGGACGGTGCGGCCGACCCAGGAGCGGTCCACGTGCACCTCGATGATGCGGACGCTGCCCGAGGGGTCGCGCCACAGCGGCTCGGAACCCGCGGGCAGCAGCCGGCGCAGCACCTGGTCCGACGTCCAACGCACGGTGGCGACCGTGGGGATGCCCAGGCGCTCGTAGACCTCGGCGCGTCCCGGGTCGTAGATGCGGGCGACGACGTTCTCGACGCCGAAGGTCTCGCGGACCACGCGGGCGGCGAGGATGTTCGAGTTGTCGCCGGAGGAGACGGCCGCGAAGCCGTCCGCGGTCTCGATCCCGGCCTCGATCAGGACCTCACGGTCGAAGCCGACGCCCTTGACCGTACGGCCGCCGAAGTCCGGCCCGAGCCGACGGAAGGCGTCCACGTCGACGTCGATCACCGCGACCGTGTGGCCGCGCTTCTCCAGCGAGCGCGCCAGGGTCGAGCCCACGCGGCCACAACCCATGATCACGATGTGCACCCGAGCGAGTGTAGGGGAGACCGGTTGGTTCGTTTCGTGGCTAGAGTCGCTGCTCGTGGTCCACGTCTCCGAGCTGGGCAAGCGCCTGCTCATCGGCCGCAAGCTCTCGAGCACGCAGCTGGGGGAGACGCTGCTCCCCAAGCGCATCGCGCTCCCCGTCTTCGCCTCCGACGCGCTGTCCTCCGTCGCGTACGCGCCGGACGAGATCCTCATCACGCTGTCGCTCGCCGGCCTGGCCGCGTACGCCTTCTCCTGGAAGATCGCGATCCTCGTCGCGGTGGTCATGCTCGTCGTGGTCGCCTCGTACCGGCAGAACGTGCACGCCTACCCCTCCGGCGGCGGTGACTACGAGGTCGCGACGGTCAACCTCGGCCCGAACGCCGGCCTGACCGTGGGCAGCGCGCTGCTCGTCGACTACGTCCTCACCGTCGCGGTGTCGATCTCCTCCGGCGTGCAGAACGCCAAGTCGGTCCCGCTGCTGCACTTCCTGGACGGCCACGAGGCCCTCGCGGCCAGCATCGCCGTCATCGTGCTGGCGGCGCTGAACCTGCGCGGCGTGCGGGAGTCCGGCGGGCTCTTCGCGATCCCGACCTACTGCTTCATGGCCGGCATGCTCGTGATGATCGGCTGGGGGCTGTTCCGGATCCTGGCCCTCGGCGAGCCGCTGCGGGCCGAGAGCGCGCAGTACACGATCGAGGCCGAGCCGCGCTACGCGCAGTTCAGCGGCTTCCTCATGGTCGCGCTGCTGGCCCGGACCTTCTCCTCGGGCTGTGCCGCGCTGACCGGGGTCGAGGCCATCTCGAACGGCGTGCCCGCGTTCCAGAAGCCGAAGAGCAAGAACGCCGCCACCACGCTGCTGCTGCTCGGCACGGTCGCGGTGACCATGGTCATCGGGGTCATCGTGCTGGCCCACCTCACCGGGCTCCGCCTGATCGACGAGGGCCGCTCGCACTACCTGCTGAACGGCCAGCGCGTCGAGGTCATCGAGAAGACCGGCATCGCGCAGCTGGCCGACGTCGTGTTCAACGACTTCCGGCCGGGCTTCTACTTCGTCATCGCGGCGACGTTCATCATCCTGTTCCTGGCCGCGAACACGGCGTTCAACGGCTTCCCCGTCCTCGGCTCGATCCTGGCCAAGGACGGCTACCTGCCCCGCCAGCTGCACACCCGCGGCGACCGGCTCGCCTACAGCAACGGCATCGTCGTCCTCTCGGCCCTGGCGATCGTGCTGATCGTGGCCTTCCGGGCCGACGTCACCGCGCTGATCCAGCTCTACGTGGTCGGCGTCTTCGTCTCGTTCACCGTCAGCCAGACCGGGATGCTGCGGCACTGGACGCGGCACCTGAAGACCGAGCGGGACCCGGCCGAGCGGTCGCGGATGAAGCGCTCGCGCATCATCAACGCCGTCGGCCTGACGATGACCGGCACGGTGCTCGTGATCGTGCTGCTGAGCAAGTTCACCCAGGGCGCCTACATCGCCATCATCGCGATGGCCGTGATCTTCCTGCTGATGAAGGGCATCCGCCGCCACTACGAGCACGTGGCCGAGGAGACGGCCCTGGTCGAGGGCGAGGACCGGATGCTGCCCAGCCGGGTGCGTTCCGTGGTGCTGGTCAGCAAGCTGCACAAGCCGACCATGCGGGCCATCGCGTTCGCCAAGGCGTCGCGGCCCAGCTCGTTGGAGGCGGTCACCGTCTCGGTCGACGAGGAGGAGACGCAGAAGCTCGTGCAGCAGTGGGACGAGGCCGGCATCCCCGTCCCGCTCAAGGTCATCGCCTCGCCCTACCGCGAGGTGACGACGCCGATCCTTCGCTATGTGAAGAGCCTGCGCACCGAGAACCCGCGCGACATCGTCACCGTCTACATCCCCGAGTACGTCGTCGGGCACTGGTGGGAGCAGATCCTGCACAACCAGAGCGCGTTCCGGCTCAAGACGCGCCTCCTCTTCACCCCCGGCGTGATGGTCACCTCGGTGCCGTTCCTGCTGCGCTCCTCCGACCTCGCCCGCAAGCGCCTGCACCGCGAGACCGAGGCGGAGCAGCAGCGGCGCAGCTACCTCCAGTGAGCGACTCCCTGGTTCCCGAGCCCACGCAGGGCCAGGTCGTCGGACCCGTCGAGGTCGGCCCGGTCGCGCACGGCGGGCACTGCGTCGCCCGGCTCGACGTCGGCGACGGCGGCCCAGGCCGGGTGGTCTTCGTCCGGCACGCGCTGCCCGGCGAGCGGGTGCTGCTGACCCTGACCGACACCAGCCACGCGCGGTTCTGGCGGGCCGACGCGACCGAGGTGCTCGAGGCCTCGCCGGAACGGGTCGAGCCGCGCTGCCCGGTCGCCGGCCCGGGCCTGTGCGGCGGCTGCGACTGGCAGCACGCGAGCCTGCCCGAGCAGCGTCGCCTCAAGACCGCGGTGGTCGCCGAGCAGCTGCAGCGCCTCGCCGGCCTGGCCTGGACGGGCGAGGTCGAGGCCGTCCCCGTACCGGGCGCCAAGGCCGACGACGGGCTCGACTGGCGGACGCGGATGCGCTACCACGCCGACGAGGACGGCCGGGCGGCGCTGCGCGTGCACCGGTCGAGCGACCTCGTGCCCGTGCCCGACGAGGGCTGCCCGATCGCCTCCCCGCTGACGCCGCCGGTCGTAGACCGGGCCTGGCCGGTCGGGGCCGAGCTCGTGGCCGGGGGTTCGACGACCGGTTCCGCGCTGCTCGTCGAGCAGCGGGTGGTGTCGACGTCCGGCGACGCGACCGCCGCGGGCGGGCTGCACGAGACCGTGCGCGGGCGGACGTACGCGATCCCGCCCGGCGGCTTCTGGCAGGTGCACCCGGCCGCCGCGACCGTCCTGGTCGACGCCGTGCTCGAGGGCCTGGCGCCCCAGCCGGGGGAGCGGGCCTTCGACCTCTACTGCGGGGTCGGGCTGTTCGCGGGCGCGCTCGTCGACGCCGGCGCCCAGGTCTGGGGGCTCGAGTCGGGCCGCGCGGCCGTCGCTGCCGCCCGGACGAACCTCGCCGACGCCGGTGGTCGGGCCCGCTTCACCGCGGAGCTCGTCGAACGCGGCCTCGCCCGCCTGCCGAAGGCCACCGACCTCGTCGTGCTCGACCCACCACGGTCGGGGGCGGGTGCCCGGGTGATGCGCGACATCGTCAGCCGCCGCCCGCGCGCGATCGTGTACGTCGCCTGCGACCCCGCGGCCCTGGCGCGCGACCTGGCCACCGCGGAGAAGCACGGCTACTCCGCGACGAACGTCCGCGCCTTCGACCTCTTCCCCATGACCCAGCACGTGGAGTGCGTCGCCCTCCTGCACCCGAGCTGATCCACCCCCTGAACCCGAAAGTGGTCGCTCCGGGAGCGGAACGGGCCGTCGGAGCGGGTGGCACCGACCACTTTCCGATGGACGGGCGGGGGTCAGGGGACCCTTACCGACGTCGCGGGACGCCGCTGGGGGACGCTGGTGTCGAGCCCGGGGCCTGCGTCCCGGCGTGATATCTTGACGTCAAGATACTTTGCTAGGCGAGGAGGCCGGATGAGTGACGGGTCGAGTGTCGACAGCTTTGGTGCGAAGGCGACGCTGCAGGTCGGCGAGCAGGCGTACGAGATCTTCCGGCTGGACGCGGTCGAGGGTTCCGACACCCTCCCGTACAGCCTGAAGATCCTGCTGGAGAACCTGCTGCGGACCGAGGACGGCGCGAACATCACCGCCGACCACATCCGCACCCTCGGGGGCTGGGAGGCGGACGCCAACCCCTCCCACGAGATCCAGTTCACCCCGGCGCGGGTGATCATGCAGGACTTCACCGGCGTGCCGTGCGTGGTCGACCTGGCCACCATGCGCGAGGCCATGGCCGACCTCGGCGGTGACGCCTCGAAGATCAACCCGCTGGCGCCGGCCGAGCTCGTCATCGACCACTCGGTGATCGCGGACGTGTTCGGCACCGCGGACGCCTTCTCCCGCAACGTGGAGATCGAGTACGGCCGCAACCGCGAGCGCTACCAGTTCCTGCGCTGGGGCCAGACGGCGTTCGACGACTTCAAGGTCGTCCCGCCGGGCACCGGCATCGTGCACCAGGTCAACATCGAGCACCTCGCGCGCGTCGTGTTCACCCGGAACGGGCAGGCCTACCCGGACACCTGCGTCGGCACCGACTCGCACACGACCATGGTCAACGGCCTGGGCGTCGTGGGCTGGGGCGTCGGCGGCATCGAGGCCGAGGCGGCCATGCTCGGCCAGCCCGTGTCGATGCTCATCCCGCGCGTCGTCGGCTTCAAGCTCAGCGGCGCGATGCCCGAGGGCGCGACGGCGACCGACCTGGTCCTGACCATCACCGAGATGCTGCGCCAGCACAAGGTCGTCGGGAAGTTCGTCGAGTTCTACGGACCCGGTGTCTCCGCGGTGCCGCTGGCCAACCGGGCGACGATCGGCAACATGAGCCCGGAGTACGGCTCCACCATCGCCGTGTTCCCGATCGACTCGAAGACCACCGACTACCTGCGCCTGACCGGCCGGGACGAGCACCAGATCGCGCTCGTCGAGGCGTACGCGAAGGAGCAGGGCCTCTGGCACGACGACGACCGCGAGCCGCGCTACTCCGAGTACCTGGAGCTCGACCTCGGCACCGTCGTGCCGAGCATCGCCGGGCCGAAGCGCCCGCAGGACCGGGTCATCCTGACCCAGGCCAAGCAGGGCTTCCGTGAGGCGCTGGCCGCCTACGTCGAGGACGACCAGGTCGAGCCGGCCAAGGCCGACCCGGACCGTCGCATCGACGACGCGCCCGTCCTGACCGGGGTGGACGAGTCGTCCGCGGAGAGCTTCCCGGCCTCCGACGCGCCCAGCCAGTCCGGCCAGGAGTCGAGCGACCCGCACGAGTTCGGTGACGGGGTCCCCGCCGACATCGGCCGACCCAGCCGGAAGACGAAGGTCACGCTCGACGGCCAGACGTTCGAGATCGACCACGGCGCCGTCACGATCGCGTCCATCACCTCGTGCACGAACACGTCCAACCCGAGCGTGATGATCGGCGCCGCGCTGGTGGCCAAGAAGGCCGTCGAGCGGGGCCTGACGCGCAAGCCCTGGGTCAAGACGACGCTGGCGCCGGGCTCGAAGGTCGTCACCGACTACTACGACCGTTCGGGTCTCACGCCCTACCTCGACAAGATCGGGTTCAACCTCGTCGGGTACGGCTGCACGACCTGCATCGGCAACTCGGGCCCGCTCATCCCCGAGGTCAGCCAGGCGATCCAGGACAACGACCTCGCCGTCGTCTCGGTGCTCTCGGGCAACCGGAACTTCGAGGGCCGGATCAACCCCGACGTGAAGATGAACTACCTCGCGTCGCCGCCGCTGGTCGTCGCCTACGCCCTCGCGGGGACGATGGACACCGACCTGGTGAACGACCCGCTCGGCACCGACGAGCAGGGCAACCCGGTCTACCTGCGCGACGTCTGGCCGACCGAGGCGGAGATCGACGAGATCGTCGGCGCCTCCATCGGCGCGGAGATGTTCTCGGAGTCCTACGCCGACGTCTTCGCCGGCGACGCCCAGTGGCAGGCGCTACCGACGCCCGAGGGCGACGTCTTCGAGTGGGACCCGCAGTCGACGTACGTGCGCAAGCCCCCGTACTTCGACGGCATGCCCGCCGACCCGCAGCCGGTGACCGACATCGAGGGCGCCCGCGTCCTGCTGATGCTCGGCGACTCGATCACGACCGACCACATCTCGCCGGCCGGCTCGATCAAGGCCGACAGCCCGGCCGGTGACTACCTCACCGCGCACGGGGTGGAGCGCCGCGACTTCAACTCGTACGGCTCGCGCCGTGGCAACCACGAGGTGATGATCCGGGGCACGTTCGCGAACATCCGCCTCCGCAACCTCCTCGCCCCGGGGACCGAGGGTGGCGTGACGCGGGACTTCACCCAGGCCGACGCGCCCGTGACGACCGTCTACGCGGCGTCGGAGCACTACCTCGAGCAGGGCACGCCGCTGGTCGTCCTGGCCGGCGTCGAGTACGGCTCGGGCAGCTCCCGCGACTGGGCGGCCAAGGGCACCGCGCTGCTCGGGGTCAAGGCGGTGATCGCGCAGTCGTACGAGCGCATCCACCGCTCCAACCTGATCGGCATGGGCGTCCTCCCGCTGCAGTTCCCGGAGGGCCAGAGCGCGGCGTCGCTCGGGCTGACGGGGGAGGAGACGTTCTCCTTCACCGGCGTGACCGCGCTGAACGACGGCACCACGCCGGCGACGGTGCACGTGACGGCCGGCGACGTCGAGTTCGACGCCGTCGTCCGCATCGACACCCCCGGTGAGGCGGACTACTACCGCAACGGCGGGATCATGCCGTACGTCCTCCGGTCCCTCCTAAAGTAGAGAGGGTTCGCCATGGCGGTCGAGTGATCTTCCGCTTGGCCTGGCGTAACTGCAAGTAGGGTAACCGGGAAGTTCTGGACGAGATGAGTGACGTATGGATCTGTGGATTACTCCCGCTGTAGGGGTCACGTCCGCGCTCATCAAGAACCGTGCGGACGTGCTCAAGATCTGGGACAAGCTGGTAGCTAAGGTCGCAGGGCCCGCGATCGACATCGCAGTGGTAGGGCAGCAGGGAGTTGGTAAGACTGTCCTAGTCGATCACCTCACGGGAGATGCTTTTTCGCCCGAGTACCAGCCGCCGGGCCAGTCGAACACTGTGGAAAAGGATTCAAGACGGGTTAATCGGCATCGTTACCGCTTTGCGGTTGTGCCTGGGCAACCCATCCACAGAGACCGAATTTCGGATCTCGACCATGAGCTTACTGAACGCAAGAGGCTGGATGGAGTTGTGTACGTCGTATCGAATGGTTACCACGAGAAGCGGAAGCTGATGTCCGAGCGGATTGCCGGCCATCTTGAGGACGTGGATCTGGCAACGGCTCAGTCGCGCGCACTCGCGAGTGAGTTAGATGACCTTCGACGGACCCTGGAGATTATCCGGCGGGGAATTAAGAAGTCAGGACAACCGTCCTGGCTGATTCTAGCGGTGAACAAGGTCGACCTTTACGGTTCTGATGAGGAACTTCAAGCAGTCCAATCGCGTTATCTATCGCCCGATAGCCCATTCCGTCAGTCGCTTGACGAGTTTAGCAACCAAGTCGGTAGCGACAATTTCATGTGGACGGCGACGCCAGTATGTTCCTGGCTCGAGAACTTTTCGGTTGGCAACGAAACAGTCAAGACCCAGTACAACCAGGCCCAGCGTAATGCGTCGCTTTTGGCCTTCTTCTCGTCGGTCGAGAAGGTCTCTGAGGCGAAAGCTTAAGGATGGCTGCTTCGACAGCGGGCAATGGTGCATACGTTGATCTCTCAAGTCTGCTTGAAATGGCCGAGCGTAGTGAAGATAGGCTTGAGCGCGAACTACGAAGTGTCAACGCCCTGCTGGGGCTCATCGCTCTAATTGTGTTGCTCTTTGCCTTCGAAGCCATTGATTTGCTTTATCAGGGCTCTACCCGGACAACAGATTTTGGTCCGTGGGCAGTACTCAGTGCGTTATTCCTGGCCGCGGTGGTGATCCTCTCCACCGTATTAGCAAGGTCTCGTCGGCTAGGGAAAGAGGCTGTGTATTATGAGAATTCCGCAGCGTTGGCAAGAGAGTTTTACTCTCTGATGCAGCCCGAGGCGTTTCCCCCGCTTGAGCGAATGCAGATAGAACTTCGGCTGTCGCGACTGCCACTGGCGTCGCCACTCGATCAGAACCTGCCCTTTCGATTTTTGCCGGCTTTAAGGCGCCGGATAGTGCATCAGAAGGCTCTGAGTTCGGAATACGGTAGTTTGGGGACCGGTGCAGGGGAGCGCCTCGCTTGGAGAGTTGCTCGGCTTCTGAGGGAAGGTCTGCCGGAGGCGCTGACCTTGGAACTGGGGTTGCCGGTCGACTTGGCCTTACGGGATCGCGAGCGAGATCGGTTCGTGGGATTTATCGAAGTGATAGTTCCTCAAAGCTACACGGTCCGCGAACAGGTTACTCGCGCCTACGATCAACTCGCTACTTTCCGGCGTAATCTAGGTCCGGAGTCTGGCTGGCCTAGGCTGTTTATAATCAGTGTTTACCCGGACAACGATCTATCGGCGGTTCGGCGCTACAAGGAGGCGGTCAAATCCATGTTGCTTAAAGACGTGACGCTGATCGATCTCACAGAGAGCGAGTTGGCCGAGATGAGCCCGAGTGCCATAACAAGAATTGTTCTTAGCAAATTTTAGCCGGTGAGCCGAGTTCGATCACAAGTTGATTGAGCTCGATGACACTAGTCATCGTATGTGCTCGTCCTTTAGCGACGCCGTTGCTCCTCGGCACCTGGCGTCAGCTAGATCAGCGGGCCCTCGGGCTACCCGCAAGTCACCGGGTTGGAACCGTCGTTCCCGAAGGCAATCCGAAAGTGGGTTGCTCAAGCAATGATCTCGTTGTCCGTGCGAGGCCAGCAGGAGAGACGGCAAGTCCTCAAAGACGAGACAGCTGGCGGTGCGTCGTGCCGCTTCGTCCTTTTGCTTTTTATTCCCTATCGGTGTCCGCCTGAATCAAATCACTGTCTGATATCGAGCTAGCTTTGGCTGATAGAGCCAGCGCCTCGCGCAGCAGGGCGGCGTACGCGTCTCGCTCGCCCTCGGCGTAGCGCTGACGGGGCCAGAAGAACCCGCGCAGGCCATCGCCCTTGCTGCGCGGGACGACGTGCACGTGCAGGTGGGGGACCGACTGGCTGACGACGTTGTTGACCGCGACGAACGTGCCCTGGGCACCGAGCGCGCTGCCGATCGCCCGCGCCACCCGCTGGGCGGAGGTCAGCAGCGGCACCATCTGGTCCTCGCCGAGCTCGAGCAGGGTGTCGACGTGCCGGACGGGGGAGACGAGCACGTGCCCCTTGAACACCGGGTGGATGTCGAGGAACGCGACCACGTCGTCGGTGCGGAGCACCACCGCCGCGTCGAGGGTCCCCCGGACCACCTGGCACACCACGTCGTCGTGCTCCTCCGCGTCCACCCGAGGACCCTACCCACGCGCACCCCTCTTGCCCGGTCGAACACGTGTTCGATAACATCGAGCCATGCCCGACCTCGTCGCCCCGCCCGGCTGGCCCGACGCCGTCCGTCCGCCGGGGGCCCCGGACTGGGACCGGACGGCCGTGGCCTACCTGCTCGACTGCTGCCCGGCCGACTTCCGCGGCTACCGGGTGCTGCGCCACCACCCGTTCGTGCTGGCGCAGTTCGCCGAGCACTTCGTCGAGGGCCAGTGTCGTGCGGTCCAGGAGGGGCTGGCGTCGGTGCGGACGTCGCTGAAGGGTCAGGTGCGCCCGGACGTCGTGGACACGGCCGCCGAGATCTGGCTCGAGCAGGGCGCCGCGCTCATGCGGACCCGTCGGGCCGTCGGCCTGATCGGCGAAGCGCTGCGCGGACGCACGTTCCTGGCGCGGCTGTGAGGCCCGCGCGGTGGCGCGTCGCGCACGCCAAGAGCGTGCGTCTCCTGGCCCACGTGGTGTCCGTCATGGCCGGCACGACGGGTCGTACGGCCACGGACGCCTGACCGGGCCTCTATCCTGGACGCATGGTGCCCGCCCCGGACGGCCTGCTTCGTCAGGTCCAGAGCCCGGCGGACCTCAAGGCCCTGCGACCCGACCAGCTCGACCAGCTCGCGGCCGAGATCAGGACCTTCCTCATCCAGAACGTCAGCCGGACCGGCGGCCACCTGGGCCCCAACCTCGGCGTCGTCGAGCTGACGATCGCCCTGCACCGCGCCTTCGACTCGCCGACCGACCCGATCATCTTCGACACGGGCCACCAGAGCTACGTCCACAAGATCCTCACGGGTCGCCAGGACGCGTTCCCCTCCCTGCGGCAGAAGGGCGGCCTCACCGGCTACCCGAGCCCGGCCGAGTCGGAGCACGACTGGGTGGAGAACTCGCACGCCTCGACCGCGCTGTCGTACGCCGACGGCCTCGCCAAGGCCATCCGGATCCAGCACCAGCCGGGCACCGTCCTCGCCTTCGTCGGCGACGGCTCGCTGACCGGCGGCATGGCCTGGGAGGCGCTGAACAACATCGCCGAGACCGACGACCTCCCGCTGGTCGTCCTGGTCAACGACAACGGCCGCTCGTACACCCCGACCGTGGGCGGGCTGGCGCGCCACCTCACGAGCCTGCGCACGCACCGGCGCTACGAGCAGGTGCTCGACCTGGTCAAGCGCGGCGTGAGCAAGGCCCCGGTCGTGGGCGGCGCGGCGTACGACGTCCTGCACGGCGTCAAGAGCGGTCTCAAGGACGTCCTGGCGCCGCAGGGGCTGTTCGCCGACCTCGGGCTCAAGTACGTCGGTCCCGTCGACGGCCACGACGTCGCGGCCGTCGAGCAGGCGCTCGTCCACGCCAAGCAGTTCGGCGGACCCGTGCTCGTGCACTGCCTGACCCGCAAGGGCAACGGCTTCGAGGCGGCCGAGGCGCACGAGGAGGACCGGTTCCACGCCGTCGGCAAGATCGACGCGGTCACCGGCCGTCCGCTGGGCGCGCCCGGGCCGCTGACGTGGACCGAGGTCTTCTCCGACGAGATGGTCCGCCTGGGGGCCCGCGACGAGCGCGTGGTGGCCATCACCGCGGCCATGACCTACCCGACGGGCCTGCACAAGTTCGCTGCGGCGTTCCCCGAGCGGGTCTTCGACGTCGGCATCGCCGAGCAGCACGCGGTCACGTCCGCCGCCGGGCTCGCGATGGGCGGCCTGCACCCGGTCGTGGCGCTCTACGCGACGTTCCTGAACCGGGCCTTCGACCAGCTGCTGCTCGACGTGGCGCTGCACCGGTGCGGGGTGACCTTCGTGCTCGACCGCGCGGGCGTGACCGGCCCGGACGGCCCCAGCCACCACGGCATGTGGGACATGTCGCTGCTGCAGCTCGTGCCGGGCCTGCGGCTCGCCGCACCCCGTGACGCGACCCGGCTGCGCGAGGCGCTCGACGTCGCCTCCCAGGTCGACGACGCCCCGACGGTCATCCGTTACTCCAAGGAGGCCGTGCCGGACGACATCCCCGCTCTGGACTCCGTCGACGGCCTCGACGTCCTGCTGCGCGCGGAGACGGACCCGCCGCAGGTCCTCGTCGTCGCGTTCGGCCAGATGGTCGGGACCGGCCTCGAGGTCGGCCGCCGGCTCTCCGACCACGGCGTCGGCGTCACCGTCGTCGACCCCGTCTGGGCCCTCCCCGTGAACCCCGCGCTCCTCGCGATGGCCGGCGACCACGAGCTGGTCGTCACGATCGAGGACAACGGCATCGTCGGCGGCTGCGGCGCCCGCCTCGCCCAGGAGCTGCGCCAGGCCGGCGTCCCGACCCCGCTGCGCGAGTTCGGCATCGAGCAGGAGTTCCTGGAGCACGGCACCCGCGCCGAGCTCCTCGCCCAGCTCGGCCTCGCCCCCCAGGACATCGCCCGCACGGTCGTCGAGACCATCGTCGCGCAGCAGTCCGACCTCAGCCCGGACACCGCCCACCGCAACGTCCCCTGACCAACCGACCCTCGCGCGTTTCGGCTCCGGTCACGTACGCCTCAGGACTTTCACGTTTACGTGAAACTCCGGTACTCACCACGGCAGATCTGCCAGGTAGAGCGGGGAGTTTCACGTTTACGTGAAAGTCCTGGGACCCATGCGACCGGCGTACGCGCCCCAGAGGGACGGCGCGCGGCGCGGGGACGACCGGGTCACACGGGGCGTCAAGGCGGAATAGCCGGGCTAAGCGTCAGGTTCGACCGAACATGACAACGATTGGTTTCATCGGTTCCGGGAACATCGGCAGCACGGTCGCGAAGCTGGCGGTCGACGCCGGGTACGACGTGGTGGTGTCCAACTCACGCGGGCCCGAGACGCTGGGCCAGCTCGTCGGCACGCTGGGGGAGCACGCCCGTGCGGCCAGCGCGGACGAGGCCGCGGAGGCGGGCGACATCGTCGTCCTGACCATCCCGCTCGGCAAGGTCGACCAGGTCGACCCCGCCCCGCTCGTCGGCAAGGTCGTCCTCGACACCTGCAACTACTACCCCGAGCGTGACGGCGACATCGCCGCCCTCGACGACAAGCAGACGACCACCAGCGGCCTCGTGCAGCAGCACCTCCCGCAGTCGCACGTGGTGAAGGCGTTCAACAACATCTTCTTCCAGCACCTGGGCTCCATGCAGCGTCCGGTCGGCGACCCCGACCGCAGCACGCTGATGATCGCCGGCGACGACGCGGCGGCGAAGAAGACCGCCACCGAGTTCATCGAGTCGCTCGGCTACGACGTCTACGACGCGGGCAGCCTCGCCGACAGCTGGCGCTTCCAGCGCGACCAGGCCGCCTACACCGGCGTGTACACGCCGGACGGCAGCTACGACAACCCGACGCCGGCCAAGCCGTCGCGCATTGAGCAGCTGCTCGCCCAGGGCGACCGCTCCATCCGCTGAACTGACGTTGAGGACGAACGGTGCCCTTCGGGGCACTGTTCGTCTCTTCTGAGGACCTGTGCCAGACCCCAGAATTTGCTAGAACGCGCTTAGCGAGACACGTTGTCGGCCAACCTGGTCTCGTGAGCGTTGAGCGGCCTGGATCGGACGAGCAGATCTTCGACCTCGGCTTCCCGCCCTGGACGGTAGTGACAGGACGCCCGTCAGTCGCCGACCTCTACTTCTCGAAGAGGCAGCGGAGCGGGATCTATGTCCTCGGGTTCGCGAACGGCGAGCGCTACGTCGGCCTCACGACGGATGTAGTTCGGCGGTTCGCTCAGCATCGCCGACGTCACAACGACATCAGATTCATCACCTTTCAAAGAGTGGCGCAGGCGAAGCAAGCGACTACCGAACGCACCTTCATCCGCCAGCTCGAAGCCGGCGGTGTACCACTTCGGAATCGCGCGGAGATGAGCGTCATCACCGGCGAGCACGACCTTGACGAGGTGGTCGCTCCGTCCGAACAAGCGCGCTGGCTCGAGCGAGGACCGATCGAACTTGACGCGTCGGGTCGGGTCGAGGACGCCGATCTCCGGCGCAGGTACAGGGGCCAAATGATCAGGCTCGGTAACGAACCGCTTGGTGCAGCGGCTGTGCGCGTACTGAGTCGCTACGTACCTCTGGCCTTGCCGGCGCCACGCTCGACCGAGTTGTCTTTCTGGTCACTCTCGTGCATGCCGTCGGGTACCAGAGTGAAGATGCTGGCCAGGCTGAACCTCAACATGCAAGAAGTGTTGGGTCTGTTCGAGCAGGACAACGTTTTGGTTGCTGCGCTTCAGCTGGCTAGCTCTCCGTTTGCGGAGCAGTACGGATCACGCTGGCAATCCGAGGTGAAGGCGCTTGGGTTCGGGCTCGAGGACTTCCAGTACAAGGCGGCTGGACACGACCAGTTCCGCCTCTACGCGGAGGGCGAGCCAGACATTCTTCGACTCCTTGACCTGCAGGTCGTGAATCGAGCCGTGCGCCTGCTCAACCTCAACCTCATGCGCAAGGGCCCGAGTTATTGGAGCCGCAACCACTGCTTCGCGCTGGCGGACGCCGTGTACGGCGACGCTTCAGACAAGCTAGCTACCCGCGGGTCGGGACACTCACCACGCCCACCGGCAGGAACCGCCGACCGATGATCCGCTCGGACCAGCCCTCGCGGTCCAGGTAGGGCGTGATCCCACCGAGGTGGAACGGCCAGCCCGCGCCCAGCACCAGGCAGAGGTCGACGTCCATGGGCGCGGCGACGACGTTCTCGGCGAGCATCGAGCCGATCTCCTCCGTCACCGCCGTCAGCACCCGCTCGCGCACCTGCTCCGCCGTGCTCGCCCGGTCGCCGACGGTGAGCAGCGCCGCCGTCTCCTCCGACACGTACGGGGTCCCGTCGGGCCGCCGGTCGTAGAGGCCGGGTCGCCCGGCCTCGACGAGCGCCCGGAGGTTCGGCGAGACCACGAACCGCGGGTCGAGCGTCTCGTGCAGCGTCTCCGCCACGTGCAGGGCCACCGCGGGCCCCACGAGCTGCAGCAGCGTGAACGTCGACATCGGCAGGCCGAGCGGCGCCAGCGCGGCGTCCGCGACCTCGACGGGGGTGCCCTCGTCGACCGCGGCCATCACCTCGCCCATGAACCGCAGCAGCACCCGGTTGACCACGAAGCCGGGCGCGTCGGCGACCAGCACCGCGTTCTTCTTCAGCGCCTTCGCGAGCTCGAGGGCCGTCGCCACCGTGGCGTCGTCGGTCCGCGGCGCGCGGACGACCTCGACGAGCGGGAGCACCGCGACGGGGTTGAAGAAGTGGAACCCCACGACCCGCTCCGGGTGCGCGAGCCCGTCGGCCATCGCCGCGACGGACAGCGAGGAGGTGTTGGTGGCCAGCACCGCCTCGGGGCTGACGTGACGCTCCAGCTCGGCGAACACCGCCCGCTTGACCTCGAGCTCCTCG
Organism: Microlunatus spumicola; assembly: GCF_039536445.1. Lineage (NCBI taxonomy): Bacteria > Bacillati > Actinomycetota > Actinomycetes > Propionibacteriales > Propionibacteriaceae > Microlunatus > Microlunatus spumicola. Next base: position 157,889 of record NZ_BAAAYR010000001.1, read on the forward strand.
AACACGGCCTCGATCACCACGGAGCAGTCCGCGTACGCCGCCTGGTCGGTCGTGCCGCTGATCAACCCGTGCAGCCGGTTCGCCTCGTCGGGCGTGACGCGGCGCTTGGCGGCGAGGGTGTCGATCTCGCCGTGGATGCCCGCCAGCGCCCGGTCGACGCGCCCCTGGTCGAGGTCGGAGACGACGACCGGCACGCGCAGCCGGCGCAGGAACAGCACCGCGAGCTGCGTGGCCATCAGCCCCGCCCCCACGACGCCGACCTTCGTGACCGGTCGGGCGAGCGCCTTGTCCGGCGCCCCGGCGGGCTTGCGCGCCCGCTTCTGCACGAGGTCGAAGGCGTAGAGGCCGGACCGCAGCTCCGGGCTCATCACCAGGTCGGCGAGCGCCTCGTCCTCGGCGGCGAACACGGCGTAGCGGTCGGCCGTCCTCGCCTGCGCCACGAGGTCGAGCGCGCGGTAGGGCGCGGGCGCGGCGCCGGACACCTTGGCGTCGGCAACCGCGCGGCCGCGGGCCACGGCGGCGTCCCAGGCCTCGCCCCGGTCCGGCTCGGGCCGTTCGACGACGACGGCACCCGTGACGACCCGGGCGGCCCACTCCAGCGAGCGCTCGAGGAAGTCGGCCGCGTCCAGCAGCACGTCAGCGACGCCGAGCTTCGCGTACTGGGGGCCGGTGAGCATGCGGTTCTGGCTCAGCGGGTTCTCGATGATCACCTGCACGGCGCGGTCGGCGCCGATCAGGTTCGGCAGCAGATAGCACCCGCCCCAGGCGGGGACGATGCCCAGGAAGCACTCGGGCAGGCCGAGCCCGGCCGCGGCGGCGGAGACCGTGCGGTGGTGGGCGTGCAGGGCCAGCTCGAACCCGCCGCCCAGGGCGAGGCCGTTCACGAAGGCGAAGGTCGGGACGGAGGCGGTGTGCAGCCGATCGAAGACGGCGTGCCCGATCCGGGCGATCGCCAGGGCCTGCGACCGCTCCGTCATCCGCGGGATCGCGCTGAGGTCGGCCCCCGCGGCCAGGATGAACGGCTTGCCGGTCACGGCGACGGCGGCCACGTCGTCGCGGGCCAGCGCGGTCTCCAGCGCGGCGTCCAGCTCGGCCAGCCCGCGGGCGCCGAAGGTGTTCGGGCGGCGGTGGTCCAGGCCGTTGTCGAGCGTGACCAGCACGCACGTGCCGGCCCCGTGGGGCAGCACGACGTCGCGGCTGAACGCGTGCGTGACGACCTCGTCGGGCGTCGCGGCCGCGGTCTCCGCCAGGAGCGTCCGCAGCTCGTCGGCGCCCGTCGTCGCGCTCACGCGGAGGCCCCGGCGCCCGTGTGGGCCGGGTTCTCCCAGACGACCGTGCCGCCCATGCCCAGGCCGATGCACATCGTCGTGATGCCGTAGCGCACCTCGGGGTGGTCCCGGAACGCCCGCGCCAGATGGATCATCAGCCGCACGCCGGAGCTCGCGAGCGGGTGACCGAGGGCGATCGCGCCGCCGTACGGGTTGACCTTCGGGTCCTCGGCGTCGACACCGAAGTGGTCGAGGAAGGCCAGCACCTGGACGGCGAACGCCTCGTTGATCTCGATGGCGCCGATGTCGTCGATGCCCAGCCCGGCCTTGGCCAGCGCCTTCTCGGTGCTGGGGACCGGCCCCACGCCCATGACCTCGGGGTCGACGCCGGCGAAGGCGTACGACACCATCCGCATCGCCGCGGGCAGGCCGAGCTCGCCGGCCACGTCCTCGGCGGCGACGAGGCAGGCCGTCGCCCCGTCGTTGAGGCCGGCGGCGTTGCCCGCGGTCACCCGGCCGTGCGGGCGGAACGGGGTCCGCAGCGCGGCGAGCGCCTCCTTGGTCGTGCCCGGGCGCGGCGGCTCGTCGGCGGAGGCGAGCCCCCAGCCGTGCTCGGCGCTGCGCAGGGCGACGCCGACCAGCGACTCCTGGATGACGCCGTCGGCGTACGCGCGGCCGACGCGCTGCTGGCTCAGGGCCGCGTACGCGTCGGACCGCTCGCGGGTGATCGCGGGGTAGCGGTCGTGGATGTTCTCGGCCGTCGCGCCCATCACGAGGGCGGAGGGGTCCACGAGCCGCTCGGAGACGAACCGGGGGTTCGGGTCGGCGTCGAAGCCCATCGGGTGGTGCGTCATGTGCTCGACGCCGCCGGCGATGGCCACGTCGTACGCGCCGAAGGCGATGCCCGAGGCGACGTTAGTAACGGCCGTCATGGCCCCGGCGCACATCCGGTCGATCGCGTAGCCGGGCACGCTGCGGGGGAGCCCGGCCAGCAGGGCCGTGGTCCGTCCGAGGGTCAGGCCCTGGTCGCCGGTCTGGTTCGTCGCGGCGATCGCGACCTCGTCGATGCGCTCGGGCGGCAGCTCCGGGTGGCGCCGCACCAGCTCCCGGATGCAGTTGACGACGAGGTCGTCGGCCCGGGTCTCGGCGTACATCGAGCCGGCCTTGCCGAAGGGGGTACGAACGCCGTCGACGAAGACGACGTCACGGGAGACGTGCGGCATGGCCGCATATTACTCGTCGGTAACTTCCGCCGGTCCGGTCAGGGCGGCCACCAGGAGGTCGACGGTCTGCGCCCGCTGCCAGGGCCTCGCACCGCACGCGACGAGGACCGCCTCGACCGACGCGTGGTCGATCTCGGCCGGCGGCGTCCAGGTCAGCCGACGCACGTGCTCGGGCGTCAGCAGGTTCTCCACGGGCAGCTTGAGCTCCGTCGCGCGGGCGGCGAGAGCCTCCCGCGCGCGGGCCAGCCGGGTCGCGGCCTCCGGGTTCTTCGACGCCCAGACGCGCGTCTGCGGCGGGCCGTCGGCGGCCACGTGCAGGGCCGGCAGCTCGGTGTCCGGCAGCTGCTCGACCTCACTGATCGCGGCGAGCCACTCGGCCTCGAAGCGCTTGGCCTGGCGGCGGGAGAAGGCCGGCACGCGGCGCAGCGCGTCGCGGCCGGGCGTCGCGGACTCCGCGACCTCGCTGATGGCGGCGTCGGGCAGGATCCGCCCCGGTGCACGGTCGAGCCGGCGCGCGATGGTGTCGCGGGCGTACCAGAGGGCCTCCACGATCCCGAGGCCGCGCCGGGTCCGGACGCGGTGGATGCCGGACGTACGGCGCCACGGGTCCGTCCGCCGCCGCGCGGGCACGCCGGCCCCGGCGACCAGGGCCGCGAACTCCTCCTCGGCCCACGCCCGCTTGCCTTGCGCGTCCAGCTCGGCGGCCAGCGCGTCGCGCAGCTCGACCAGCAGCTCGACGTCCAACGCGGCGTACGTGAGCCAGTCCTGCGGGAGCGGCCGGGTGGACCAGTCCGCCGCCGAGTGCTCCTTGAGCAGCCGGACGCCGAAGGTCTGCTCGATCATCGTGCCGAGGGCCACCCGCGGGTAGCCGAGCAGGCGGGCGGCGAGCTCGGTGTCGAAGATCGTCGTCGGCAGCAGGCCCACCTCGAACAGGCACGGCAGGTCCTGGCTGGCCGCGTGCACGACCCACTCGGCGTCCACGATCGCGCGGCGCAGCTCGGAGAGGTCGGCCGCCACGAAGGTGCCGTCGTCGTCGGTCCCGCCGAAGGCGATCGGGTCGATCAGGTGCGTCCCGGAACCGGCCCGGCGCAGCTGCAGGAGATAGGCGCGCTGGCTGTAGCGGAAGCCGTGCGCACGCTCGGCGTCGACGGCCACGGGACCGGTGCCCGCGGCGAGCGCCGCGATGGTGCGCAGGAGGGCCTCGGGGGTGGCGACGACGTCGGGGACGCCGTCGGCGGGCTGGGTCAGCAGCGGGACGTCGGGAGCGGCGTCGGCCGCCTCAGGAGCGGGGTCCTGCGGCGCGGCGACCGGCTCGGTCGCTGCGGCTGCTTCGTGTGGGGCGGTCAACGTCTCCGGGGGCTTCGGCTCGGCGTACCCCGCCGGGAGGGCATCGGCACCACGCCCGCAGGGAGCGGGGGAAGTCCCGCCGTCGTACAGAGTAATTCCGCCCAGGCGTCCAGGTGCGCCGCGAGACCGTCGCCGTCGGTGAGCAGCGGCGTCCAGGACGCCCGCACCTCCACCTCGGCCCGCGGGTCGTGCTCGGCCATCCCGCCGAACGACTCGCTGGCGACCGAGGTGACGGTGCCGCTCGGGGCCGTGTACGCCGCGCCGTGCGACTCGAGCGCGTCCAGCAGCCAGGACCAGCCGACGCGGGCCAGCAGGGGGTCGGTGACCATCTCGGGGTCCACGTCGGCGCGGGCGAAGGTCACGCAGCGGAACGCCCCCTGCCATGCGTCGTTGCCCGCGGGGTCGTGCAGGAGCACCAGGCGCCCGTTGCCGATCTCGTCGTCACCGACGAGGACGTCGGCGGTGACCGCGGCGGAGAAGGGGGCGATGCGCTGCGGGGCGGGGATGTCCTCCACCGCCAGCTCGGGGCGCCACGTCGCCGACGCCAGCGCCTCGACCGCCCGGCGGAACTCGTCCGGGGCGGTGACGGCCTCCGTGTGCGCGACCACCCAGGGAGCGTACGGGCGCAGCCGCCCCCGCGTGGGCTGACGCGCCGGACGGGAGGGCGCGCTCGGCGTGGAAGGATCGAGGGGTGCCCGACGCCCTGACGACCACGCCTGCGCCGACATCGGCCGAGCCCGGTGCGGACCCCGCGTCGTCCCTGCTCGTCCGCGCGTGCCGCCGTTCCCAGGGCGAGGGCCTGCCCGTGTGGTTCATGCGGCAGGCCGGCCGATCGCTGCCGGAGTACCGCAAGGTCCGCGAGGGCATCGCGATGCTCGACAGCTGCGCCCGGCCCGACCTCGTCGCCGAGATCACGATGCAGCCCGTCCGCCGCTACGGCGTCGACGCGGCCATCTTCTACTCCGACATCATGGTCCCGCTCAAGGCGGCCGGGGTCGACCTCGACATCGTCCCGGGCCGCGGCCCGGTCATCGCCGAGCCGGTGCGCGACCGCGCCGGGCTCGACCGGCTCGTGCCCCCGGAACCGGGCGACCTCTCCTTCGTGACCGAGGCGGTCGGCCTGCTCGTCGCCGAGCTCGGTGCGACGCCGCTGATCGGGTTCGCGGGCGCGCCCTTCACCCTGGCCAGCTACCTCGTCGAGGGCGGGCCGAGCAAGGACTACGCCAGGACCAAGGCGCTGATGGTCGGCGACCCCGCCCTCTGGGCCGAGCTCTGCACCCGGCTCGCGCGGCTGTCCGCCCACTTCCTCCGTACGCAGGTCGACGCCGGCGCCTCCGCCGTCCAGCTCTTCGACTCCTGGGCCGGCAGCCTGAGCGCCGCCGACTACACCGCCTCCGCGCTGCCGTGGTCCACGAGCGTGCTGGCCGAGGTCACCGACGTCCCGCGCATCCACTTCGGCGTCGGCACCGGCGAGCTGCTCGCGCTGATGGGCGAGGCCGGGGCCGACGTCGTCGGCGTCGACTGGCGCATCCCGCTCGCGACCGCGACCGACCGGCTCGGGCCGGCGTACGCGGTGCAGGGCAACCTCGACCCCGCCCTGCTCGGCGCGCCCTGGCCCGTCGTCGAGGAGCGGGTGCGGGAGGCGATCCGTTCCGGGGCCTCCGCGCCCGGGCACATCTTCAACCTGGGTCACGGCGTGCCGCCGGAGACCGACCCGGACGTGCTGGCCCGTGTGGTCGACCTCGTCCACGCCGAGGGCCCGGCGATCCGGGCCGACGTCCTGGAGCCGTGAGCACGACGGTCGGCACGAGGAGGGACGCGCGATGAGCGGGGTCGTCGTGGTCGGCGGCGGGATCAGCGGTCTCGCGGTCGCCCTGCGCCTGCACGACGCCGGTCTCGACGTGACGGTGCTCGAGGCCGGGACACGGTTCGGCGGCAAGCTCGCCCCGGTCCACGTCGGGGACCTGGTCCTCGACGGGGGAGCGGAGTCGGTGCTGGCCCGCCGTCCCGAGGCCGTCGGGCTGCTCGAGGAGCTGGGGTTGGGCGAGCGCCGGACCGCCCCGACCGGCGCGACGCCGCGCGTCTTCGTCGAGGGTGCGCCGCGTCGGCTGCCGCCGTCGCTGCAGGGGATCCCGACCGACCCCGCCGCCCTCCGCCCGCTGCTGACGCCCGAGGCGGCCGCGTACGCCGAGACCGAGACGGAGCGGGCGGCCCCGCCGCTCGAGCACGACGTGACGATCGGCTCGTACGTCGACGAACGCTTCGGCCCCCAGGTGACCGACCGGCTCCTGGAACCGCTGCTCGGCGGGGTCTACGCCGGCCGTTCGCGGGCGCTGTCCTTCGAGGCGGTCGCGCCGGCGCTGTTCGCGGCGGCGCGGACCGGGGGTTCGTTGGCGGAGCACGCGCGGGCCTCGTTGCGCCCGGGTGCCGGACCGGTGTTCGCGGGGTTGGACGGCGGCGTGCACGGGCTCGCGGACGCCCTCGTGGCCCGGCTCGAGCAGGCGGGGGTCGCGCTCCGCGCGAGGACCACCGCGACGGGGCTGCGCCGCGGCGGGGGCGCGCTCGTCGTGCAGACGTCGGACGGCGAGGTCGCGGCCGACGCGGTCGTCCTCGCCGTGCCCGCGCCGGCCGCCGCCCGGCTCCTCGCGGGCCTGGCCGGCGGCGGTCCCACGGCGCCCGTCCTCGGTGAGCTGGAGCAGGTCGCGTACGCGTCGGTCGCGGTCGTCACGATGCTTGTCCGCGGCCTCGCGCCGACCGACTCCGGGCTGCTCGTCCCGCCCGGGGAGCTGCCGACGGTGAAGGCGCTGACCTACTCCTCCGCGAAGTGGGGCTGGGTCGGGGACCGGGTACGCGACGCGTACGGCGACGACGTCGCGGCCCTGCGGGCGAGCGTGGGACGCGCCGGCGACGTCGGCGTGCTGCAGGTCGACGACGCGACGCTCGTGCGCCGGACGTACGCCGAGACCGCGACGCTGCCCGGCTGGGAGCGGGCGCAGCTGCTCGACGCCACGGTCACGCGGTGGGGCGGCGGCCTGCCGCAGTACGGGCTCGGGCACCGCCCGCTCGTCGAGCGCCTCCGGCTCGCGGTGGGGGAGGTCCCAGGCGTCGCGGTGGCCGGCGCCTACCTCGACGGGGTCGGGGTGGCGGCGTGCCTGGCGAGCGCCGCGGCCGCCGCGGAGAAGGTGCTGACCGACCTCGGGACACGCTGAGCCGCCCGCTGCGGGGCGGGTGGCAGGATTGGTCCCCGCCGTCCGGCGGGAGCACGGCAGGAGAAGCGGGAGCAGATGAAGGCGCGCGAGATCAACAACACGATCCGCTACACGATGTGGTCGGTGTTCCGCGCGACCCGGCCCCTCGAGGACGCTGCCGAGCAGGTCGCCGACGGCGCGCTGCGCTCCATCGAGCGCGGCACCCGCGACGCGGAGCACCACCACAACACCGACTTCGAGATCCGCGGCTGGTACGACGTGTCCGGCCTGCGCGCCGACGCCGACCTCATGGTCTGGTGGCATGCCGAGAGCTCGGACACCCTGCAGGACGCCTACCACGCGCTCAGGCGCTCGGACCTGGGCCGCGGCCTGGAGCCCGTCTGGTCGCAGCTCGCGCTGCACCGTCCCGCCGAGTTCAACAAGGGCCACGTGCCGGCGTTCATGTCGGGCGAGGACGCCAAGGACTACCTGTGCGTCTACCCCTTCGTGCGCTCGCTCGAGTGGTATCTGCTGCCGGAGGAGGACCGCCGCCGGATGCTCACGGAGCACGGCATGCTGGCCCGGCCCTACCCCGACGTGCGCGCGAACACGGTCAGCTCGTTCGCCCTCGGTGACTACGAGTGGATGCTGGCCTTCGAGGCCGACGAGCTGCACCGCATCGTCGACCTGATGCGCGCCCTCCGCGCCGCCGAGGCCCGTCGGCACACCCGCGAGGAGGTGCCCTTCTACACCGGGCGCCGCCTCGAGCTGGCGGAGATCCTCGAGCGCTGGTAGCGGTCCGGCTCAGCCGGCGTGGTGACGTCGCCACATGGCGGCGACGTGGCGTGCGTCCGTGCCGCAGCAGCCGCCGAGGACGGTGAGGGCGGGCAGCGCGGCGGTGAGGTCCCGCTGTTCGTCGGCCAGGGCCCAGGGGTCGCCCTCGTCCAGCTCCTCGGCCGCGTCCAGCTCGGCGTGGCTCCGGCGGGACGCGTTCACCCGCGTCCCGAGGATCCGCTCGCGCCACGACCCGGGCTCCAGGCCGCGCAGGACGTGGTCGGGGTGCGCGCAGTTCACCAGGAAGTAGTCGGGAGCGGCCACCGCGTCCACGGCGAGGACCGCCTCGCGGAGGCTGTGCCCGTCGGGCAGGCGGCCGTCGGTTTCCAGGGTGAAGGACACGGCCACCGGGAGCGCGACGTCCCGGGCCGCCAGCACGACACCGACCGCCTCCTCCACGGTCGTGAGGGTCAGCGCGGTCGCCAGGTCCGCACCCGCGTCGGCGAACGCGGCGAGCTGCGGACGGTGGTAGCTCGCGGCCTCGTCGGGGCTCGTCCGGTTGCCGACCACGTAGCCGTCCCCGCGCGGACCCACGGTCCCGCTGACCACGACGGGGAGCTCCTGGTCCGGGCTCGCCGCGTACGCCTCCCGGAGCCCGGCGAGGTAGGTGACCGCGTCCTCGTTCACCCGCCGCAACGCGTCCGCGTCGTCGCCCAGCCGTACGCCCCAGTCCGGGTTGGCTCGCCAGGTCGGCGTCTCGAGCAGCAGCCCGGCACCGACCTCGGCGGCGATGGCGGCGTACCCGTCGTAGTAGTCCGTCAGGACCGCCCGCCCGTGCTCTCCGGCGAGCAGCGGGTACGCCGCGAACGCGGGCAGGTCCAGCCCGCGGTGGAAGATCAGGTCGGTCTCCATGCCGCCGTCCGTGACCAGGGGCGTCCCGTTCAGCTGCGGGAGGTTCGGACCGGGAGCCATGGTCCGTCATACCAGCAGGTGCTCTGGCGCGACAGCCGTGAGGACGACAACGGGGAAGATCTGACCGCGTAGTCGCGGCCGGATCTTCCCCGTTCTCTCGTCGGCGGCGCTGGCCTCAGGCCTGCTTCGGCTCCAGGGTCAGGCTGATGGAGTTGATGCAGTAGCGCTGGCCGGTCGGGGTGCCGTAGCCGTCCGGGAAGACGTGGCCGAGGTGCGAGTCGCACGTGGCGCACCGGACCTCGACGCGCTTCATGAACATGCTGGTGTCCTCGATGTAGCGCACGCGCTCCTCGGCGAGGGGCGCGAAGAAGGACGGCCAGCCGCAGTGGCTGTCGAACTTGGTGTCGCTGCGGAACAGCTCCGTGCCGCACGCGCGGCAGTGGTAGACGCCCTCGGTCTTGGTGTCGGTGTACTCGCCGGTGAAGGCGCGCTCCGTACCGGCCTCGCGCAGCACGTGGAACTCGGCGCGGCTGAGCTGCGCCCGCCACTCGTCCTCGGACTTGACCACCTTGCCGACCTGCAGGGCCGGGTTCTCGAGATCGCTCACGATGTCCTCTCTCTCGTCTGCGTCGTCGGACGGTCCAACGGAGTTCGGTCGGCGGCTGTTCCCCGGACGCGAGGACCGTCGGTCCGTCCTCCTATGCTGCCGCCATGGCCGCCACGCCCGCTGTGGAGCTGACCGTGGGCGAGCGCACCGTCCGCGTCACCAGCCCCGACAAGCTCTACTTCCCGGAGGTCGGGCTGACCAAGCTCGACGTGGTCGAGTACGTCCTGGGCGTCGGCGACGGCATCTTCGCCGCCCTGCGTGACCGACCGGTCACCATGGAGCGCTGGCCCGGCGGCTACCGGCCCGAGATCGAGCTGAGCACCCGGGGCGGCAAGCCGCCCGCCGGCGGGTACGACGCGTTCTACCAGAAACGCGCGCCCAGCCGGGGCATGCCGGAGTGGGTGGAGACCTGCACCGTCACCTTCCCCTCGGGACGTACGGCGGACGAGGTCTGCGCGACCGAGCTCGCGACCGTCGCGTGGATGGCCAACCTCGGCACCCTGCGCTACCACCCGTGGCCGGTGACCCGCGCGGCGCCGGACCTGGTCGACCAGCTGCGCATCGACCTCGACCCGCAGCCGGGCACGGACTTCGCGGACGCCGCGCGCGCCGCCCTGGTGCTGCGCGAGGTGCTGGCGGAGGCGGGGCTCACGGGGTTCGCCAAGACGAGCGGCGGTCGGGGGGTGCACGTCTTCGTGCCCGTCGAGCCGACGTACGGCTTCGTGGAGGCCCGGCACGCGGTCATCGCGCTGGGCCGTGAGCTGGCCCGGCGGATGCCGGACGAGGTCACGATCAGCTGGTGGAAGGAGGAGCGCGGCGAGCGGGTCTTCGTCGACTTCAACCAGATGGCCCGGGACCGCACCATCGCCTCGGCGTACTCCATCCGCCCGACCACGGACGCCCGCGTGTCCGCCCCGCTGACCTGGGAGGAGCTCCCCGACGCCGCGCCGGAGGACTTCACGGTCCGCTCGATGCCGGCCCGGTTCGCCGCGCTCGGGGACGTCTGGGCGCCCTTCTACGACCACGAGCCCGGGACTCTGGACCGGGCGCTGGAGCTGTACGAGCGCGACGTGGTCGCGCTCGGCACCGGGACGTACGGCGGTGCGGAGATGCCCTACCCGCCGGACTACCCGAAGATGCCGGGGGAGCCCGCCCGCGTGCAGCCCAGCCGGATGACGGCGGCGACGCGCGAGACCGAGGGGCTCGCCTCCTCATGACGGCCCGACCCCGCCCGCAGCCCGGCCGCGCTCCGTAGCCCGGCTGCACCATCCGCTCGACGACGAGACAGGACACCGACGTGCTCAAGGGCATCCCCGCCATCCTCACCCCCGACCTGCTGTGGGCGATCCACGCGATGGGCCACGGCGACGTCCTGGCCGTCGTCGACGCGAACTACCCCGCGTACGCGCTGCACGACCGCGTCCTCCCGCTGGCGGGCGTGGACATCACCACGGCCGTCGCGGCGATCGGCGCGCTGTTCCCGGTGGACGAGGCGATCGAGCCGGCCGTCTTCGCCATGACGCCCGACGGGGACCCGGGCGCGACGGTCGAGTCGCACACCGCGGTCGCCGAGGTGCTCACGCGGACCGAGGGCCGTCCCGTCTCGATCGGACCCGTCGAGCGCAGCGACTTCTACCCCCGGGCGCGCAAGGCCTTCGCCGTCGTCCTCACGGGGGAGACGCGCAGCTACTCCTGCTTCCTGATCAGCAAGGGCGTCGTCGTCTGACGGTCGTCCGCCGTGGACGGGTGCGGCTCCGCACCCGTCCGGCTGACGCACATCCGCGTGGCCGGTCGTCTGCGGCGCGCCCGCCGCTCGGCGTCCCCGGCCGAGAAACCGCTGTCACGAAAAAATGACCTGTAATGCTCGATCAGCGAAACATCAGACTCAAGAGTCGTTCATCAGGCTTGAAGGTTCAGCGGGCGAGTAATGCACACGGTCTACCTAAGGGCAAGGGTGGAACCTAAGAACTCTCCCGCGACCTTTGCTGAACCTTTCTGAGACCTTCCTAGAAAAAGCCCTCCGACAACGTCGTCAGAGGCACTTGACCAGGAACCTGAGTGGGTTTCTTTCAGACATGAAGAGCCTTTTCATGCTGAGGGTCGTCCTTCATTCCTGAGTAGGCAGAATTCGTCGCTCGGGGGCTCCGGAGGCCTGCCTACAGTTCGGGGGCAGGCACGGACGGCCCCCGGAACCACGGGGTCGGAAGCGTCCTCGGGGGCAAGGAATTCGGTCATGAGCCGACGTACCGGCTCGGTCTTCGAGAGGCCCCCACCATGAGCTCTGCTGTTGTTGCGCTGCCCACTTTCTCTTCTGGTGCACGGATCGCGTGCATCGGCGCCGTCTCGGCGCTCAGCATCCTGGGGGGGATGCTGGTCCCCACGCAGGCCGAGGCCGCCACGGTCGTCGGCCAGGGGACCTACGAGAACGACGACGCGGCCCTCACCCTGGACGGGACCTGGTCGACGGTCTCCTCCAACCAGGACTCGGGCGGCTCGAACAGCAGCCTGAGCAGCGCCGGCTACGCCGAGCTCTCCTTCAAGACCTCCGGCATCCGCTGGATCACCCGGTTCAACGGCTACTCCGGGATCGCCGACGTCTACCTCGACGGCGTCAAGAAGAAGACGGTCGACCTCTACTCCGCGACGACCAAGACGCAGCAGGTCGCGTACGAGGTGACGGGCCTTCCCGAGACCACGCACACGATCCGGGTGGTGCGCACCGGGACGAAGAACGCGAGCTCGAGCAGCGCGAACATCCAGCTGGACGCCTTCGTCGCCCCCGACATCCACGCGCCGGGCGCGCCGACCGGCCTCAAGGCCGTCGTCTCCGGCTCCGACGTGGACCTGAGCTGGACCGCGAACCCCGAGACCGACGTCAAGGGCTACCGCGTCTACCGCCGCGAGGGCAGCAGCTCCACCCGCACGATGGTCGGCACCACCAGCGACGACGTCCGGAGCTTCACCGACGCCGCGCGGGCGCCGGGCGCGAAGTACACCTACGACCTCCTCGCCGTCGACACCTCGAACAACGTGTCCGGCTACTCCACCGCCGCCTCGGTCACGATGCCGATCTCCGCGCAGCCGGCCGGGGTCTACCAGAACGACGACGACGCGGTCACGCTGAACGGGCCCTGGTCGGTCGTCACCTCGAACATGGACTCGGGCGGCTCGTACTCCACCCTGAACGCGGCCGGCTACGCCGAGATCTCGTTCAGGACGAGCGGGATCCGCTGGATCTCGCGGGTCAACAGCTACTCGGGCATCGCCGACGTCTACCTCGACGGGGTCAAGAAGGCCTCCGTCGACCTCTACTCCGCCACCACGAAGTACCAGCAGCTCGCCTACGAGGTGAAGGGCCTGCCCGAGACCACGCACACGCTGCGAGTCGTGCGGACCGACAGCAAGAACGCCAGCTCCAGCGGCAAGACCATCGTCCTCGACAGCTTCGTGGCCCCGGACGTCTACCCGCCGGCCGCCCCGACCGGCCTCGTGGCCGCGCCGCAGACCGGCAGCGTCAAGCTCGGCTGGAGCACCAGCCCCGAGAGCGACGTCGTCGGCTACCGCGTCTACCGCGGCACCGCGACGGGCACCCTGACCGCCGTCACCACCGACCCGGTCACGACCACCACCTACACCGACGACGGCCTGCTGCCCGGCGCCACCTACCGCTACCAGGTCACCGCGCTCGACGCGATGGGCAACGAGTCGCCCGTCTCGGCCGTCGTCACCACCACCGTCACGATGAAGGCCATGCCGGCCGGCACGTACGAGGACGACGACACCGAAGCCCTGACCATGAAGGGCCCCTGGTCCAAGACGATCTCGACCGGCGCGGGCACCGACAGCGGCGGCTCGTTCTCCAGCCTCGGCGACACCGGCTACGTCGAGATGTCCTTCGCCACGAGCGGCATCCGCTGGCTCGCCCGGACCAACAGCTCCTCCGGCCTCGCCGACGTCTACATCGACGGCGTGAAGAAGGCGACCGTCGACCTCTACTCGTCCAGCACCCGGTACGCCCAGAACGTCTTCGAGATCAACGGCCTCGCCGAGACCGGCCACACCATCCGGATCGTCCGCACCGGCAACAAGAACACCTCGTCGGTCGGCCGCAACATCACCCTCGACGCCATCGTCGCTCCCGACATCTACGCCCCCGGTGCCCCGACCGCCCTCAAGGCGACCGGGACCCGGACCGGGGCCAAGCTGACCTGGACCAGGAGCACGGCAACCGACGTGGCCCGCTACCGGGTCTTCCGCCGGGCCGCCGGCGCCACCACCGACGTCCTCGTGGGCGAGGTCTCCGCCGACACCACCTCCTTCGCCGACGTCGGCCTCGCCGACGGGGCCAGCTACACCTGGAGCGTCGTGGCCCGCGACACGTGGCGCAACGACTCGACGCCGTCCCTCGCCGCGAGCTTCACCAACGCCGGCGACCCGTACGCCGCCTTCCCGCAGCGCTACGCCACCTGCCCGACCGCCACGGTCACCGTCTCCACCCGGGCCCAGCTCCTGAACGCCATCGCCGGCGCCACGCCGGGCACGGTCGTCCGCCTCAACCCCGGCAACTACGGCGCCAACTTCGACGTCTCCGCCGACGGCACGCCCGACAAGCCGGTCTGGATCTGCGGCCCGCGCACCGCCCTCGTCGACAACGCCGACATCACCAAGGGCTACGGCTTCCGGGTCAACGGGGCGCACAACCTGGTGATCGCCGGCATGACCGTCCGCAACGTCCAGAAGGGCGTCGCCGTCCTGAACAGCCAGGCCGTCACCGTCGCCGACCTCCGCGTCGAGAACATCGGCGACGAGGCCGTCCACCTCAAGAACCAGACCACCGACAGCACGGTCATCGGCAACTCCATCGCCCTCACCGGGCTCAACGCGCCGAACTACGGCGAGGGCGTCTACATCGGGACCGCGCAGGGCAACTGGTGCCTCTACAACGGCTGCGCCCCCGACGCCAGCGACCGCAACCTCGTCGCCTTCAACGACATCCGGGCCACCACCGCCGAGCCGATCGAGGCCAAGGCCGGTACCAACGACGGCACGATGTGGAAGAACACCCTCGACGGTGCCGCGGTCGTCTCCTCCGACTCGGACTCCCTGGTCCAGGTCATGGGCAGCGGCTGGGTCATCGCCGGCAACTCCGGGACGCACAGCCCCGGTGACGCGATCCAGGTCTGGAACACCGACGCCGACTACGGGCTGAACAACATCGTCTACGGCAACGCGGTCGCCGGCGCCCTCCCGGGCTACGGGGTCCGGATGCCCTTCGCCGAGGTCGGCAACGTGGTCGGCTGCGACAACGCCGCCACCCAGGCGGCCCTCGGGATGAGCAACAAGACCTGCCAGAACTGACGGGCACGTCACCGGCGGGAGGGGTCCGCGGCCGGTGGCCAGGGGAGCCGGCACCGGCGCAGGAGACTGCGCCGGTGCCGGCTCCTCGTCGTTCCGGGGCCGCTGCAGCCGGGTGGCGTGGGGGCGCCGCCCGGCGAAGCTCCCCGCACCAGACCGGGGAGGTGCGGTGGGACGCGGGCGGTCGTCACCGACGCTGGTCTTCTTCGCCAGGCCTAGACCGACGCCGGTCCTCGAGTCAAGTCGAAGGGTGGTTGTCTGAGGACCTCTGCTCGTGGTTCGAGCGCGACACCTGACCGAAACAACGAGAAACGCCAGCGACACCCGGTCCTGTAATTCTTGATGCAGTCAAGATTTTGACGACGACCTGCATCCTCGGGAGCCCTCTTGAAACGACGTTCCTTCTTGTCCGCCGGCGCTGGGCTGGCTCTCTCGGTGCCCCTGCTCTCGGCCTGCGGCAGCAGCTCCAGCGCAGCTCCTGCCGCCAGCGGTTCCGGTGGGGCGACGGCCATGTCGTACCAGCTGAGCTGGATCAAGAACTTCCAGTTCGCCGGCGAGTACGTCGCGGACAGCAAGGGCTACTACTCGGCCGCCGGTCTCGCGGTCGACCTGCTCGCCGGCGGACCCAACGTGGCGACCGACGCCGTGGCGGAGTCGGGCAAGGCCCTGGTCACCCAGAGCTCGCCCGACTTCACCGCCAACGCCGTCGCCGCCGGGGCGCAGCTGAAGATCATCGGGGCGAGCTACCAGAAGAGCCCGTTCTCGATCATCTCGATGGCGAAGCCGATCACCTCGCCCGCCGACCTGGCGGGCAAGAAGATCGGGATCCAGGCGGTGAACCAGGTGGCCTGGGACGCCTTCCTGGCGCTGAGCAAGATCGACGCGAGCACCTTCACGCAGGTTCCCGTCCAGCACGACCTGACCCCGCTGGTCTCCGGCGAGGTCGACGGCTTCTGGGGCTACTCCAACGACGACGCCGTGCAGCTGACCCAGAAGGGCCACGACATCACCGTCATGCTCCTGGCCGACCACGGCTACCTGCTCCCGACCGGCACCTACACGGTCCGCGCCGACAGCCTCACCGACCCGGCCAAGCGGGCCCAGGTCGTCGCCTTCATGAAGGCCGACCTCCAGGGCTGGCAGGACGCCATCGACGACCCGGCGCTCGGCGCCAAGCTCGCGGTCGAGACGTACGGCAAGGACAACGGGCTCGACCTCGAGGCGCAGACCGCGTCGTGCAAGGCGTCCAACGACCTGATGGTCACCGCCGAGACCAAGGCGAACGGCCTGTTCACCATGAGCGACGCCCTGATCGCCGAGTCCGTCAAGACCCTCGCGGCCGGCGGCATCACCGCCGCCGTCGACCTGTTCGACATGACCGTCCTGCAGGAGATCCACGCGGCGCGCTGAGCCGTCCGAGCACGCGACGCCCCCGCCGGCCCGGCCGGGCGCGGGCGTCCGACCGAAGAGAGAGACCCATGCCCCAACCCGAACAGAACGACGACGTCTGGAGCCGCGCGGTCACCGTCGGCGGCTTCCGCGTGGACGAGGTCCGCTCGGTCCTGCAGAAGTCGATCCGGCGCGGCCTGGTGGAGGAGGCGGCGCTCGCCGCCTACGAGCTGTTCCGCACGGGCCCGCAGACGGAGGACCTGCTCTGGCGGCGCCTCGAGATCATCGCGGTCGAGGACGTCGGCGCCGGCCTGCCGAGCGCGCCCGCGCTGCTCCACGCGATGAACGAGCAGCGCGTCCGTCAGACGACCGACCTGGAGCGGTGGATGTACTCCGCGCACGCGGTGAAGCTCCTGGCCACGGCGCCGAAGGACCGCAGCACGATGGAGCTGGCCTTCTGGGCCAGCACCCAGGTCGAGTCGGGCGAGCGGACCGTCGAGGTGCTGGACATGCACGTGGACCACCACACCCGGCGCGGGGTCCAGCTCGGGCGCGAAACCGACTTCTGGTGGGCGGCGGGCGGGCACCGGCTCGTCGGCGAGCTGCACCCGGAAGGCTCCCCGTGGTCGGCGTACGTCCGCACGCTGCTGGGCGGCGACGGGCCCGAGGACGCGACGTCCGACGGCCACGCCGCTCCGGCCGAGCGGGAGACCACCGACGCCGCGCTGAGCTCGATGCCGTGAGCCGGTGGCGCAGCCCACGGGCGGTGGGTCTCCTCGGCACCCTGGCCGTGCTGGCCCTGTGGCAGCTCCTGTCGCAGACCCTGCTGCGAGCGGGCGGCACCGTGCCCGGGCCGGTCCAGATCGTCGAGCAGCTCACGCGGGACGGGGGCGCGCTCTACCTGACGAACGCCCGCGTGACGCTGTCGGCGGCGGCCCAGGGCTATCTCTACGGGAACCTCGCCGCGATCGGCTTCGCCGTCGTCGCCCTCGTCGTCCCCCCGCTCGCGCGTCCGATCACCCACGTCGGCGTGTTCTCCTACTGCCTGCCGATCGTCGCCATCGGGCCCGTGTTCGCGATCGTGTTCCCCGCGGACCTGTCCCGCGTCGTGCTGGCGGGCCTGTCCGTGTTCTTCACCACCCTGGTCGGGACGACCGCGGGTCTGCGGGCGGCCGACCAGGGCAGCATCGACCTCATCACCGCTCACGGTGGCGGGCGGTGGACCGCGGTCCGCAAGGTCCGCGCCATGGCCGCGCTGCCCGCGCTGTTCGCCGGGCTCCAGATCGCGGCGCCGGCCGCCATGCTCGGAGCGATCATCGGCGAGTACATCGGCGCGGACAGCGGCCTCGGTGTACTGATGATCAGCTCGCAGCAGTCGATGCAGATCGACCGGACCTGGGCGGTCGCCTTCACCGGCGCCGCGCTGGCCGGTCTCGCCTTCCTCGTCGTCGGTCTCGCCTCCCGCCTGCTGCTGCCCTGGTCGACCCAGCTCAGCGCCGCCGCCATGGTGGGCCCGGTGGCACCTGCCGGCCGACGGGGCGTCTCGTTCGTCCACGGCCTGGTCGGGCTGGTCGTGGGGGTCGCGGTCGTCGTCGGGGTCTGGTTCGCCTTCCTCGCCATCACCGGGGTGTCCTCGTTCATCGGACGGTCTCCCCTCGACGTGCTGCACTTCCTCACCACCACGCCTCCCGCCGGCCGGCCCGACCCCCGCGGCCACCTGCTCGGGCTCTCGCTCACCACGCTCGGCGACGCGATGCTCGGGCTGCTCACCGGGGTCGTCGCCGCGCTGGTGGTGGCGTCGCTGTTCGCGCTCTCACCCACGCTGCGCAACGCGCTGATGAGCGCGATGCTCGCCCTGCGTGCGGTCCCCATGGTCGCCATGGCGCCGCTGCTCGTCCTCGTCGCCGGACGGGGCAGCGCGAGCGTGGCCGTCATCGGGGGTCTGGTGACCTTCTTCCCGACGCTCGTCGGGGTGCTCGCCGCGCTGCGCCGGATCCCCCAGGACTCCGCCGACCTGATGGCGGCGTACTCCGCCGGGCGCTGGCGGACGTTCGTCACGGTGCAGGCGCCCGTGGCGCTGTCGGCCCTGGTGTCGAGCCTGCGCATCGCCGCACCGTTGGCCTTCACGGGGGCGCTGCTGGCCGAGTGGCTCGCCACGGGCAAGGGTCTCGGCTACGACATGATCCTGTCCATGACGTCGGCCCGCTACGACCTGCTGTGGACCGAGGTGGTCGTCGTGACGGTGCTGTCGTTCGCCGTCTTCGCGTCGGTGGGGCTGCTCGAGCGGGCGGTCGCGTCCCTCTACACGGGCTCGGTGCCGACGGAGGCCCGGGCTGCTCCCGGCCTCCGGGTCCCGGAGCCGGCGCTGTGACCGTCGAGGACGCGAACGACCCCGAGCTGGGCCAGGCCATCCGGACCATGCGTCAGGTCCAGGGCCTCACGCTCGTCCAGCTCGCCGAGCGCGCAGGGTTGTCGAACCCCTTCCTCAGCCAGGTCGAGCGCAGCAAGGCCCAGCCCAGCATGCAGTCGCTGCAGCGCATCGCCACCGCGCTCGGCACCACCATCGCCCTGCTGACCGCGAGCGCCCAGTCGTCGAGGTCGGACTCGCTGGTGTCCATCGTCCGAGCCGACGACCCGCTCGTCAGCACCCACGAGATGGGTTACACCCGACCGCTCGTCCGCGGGGCCAGGAGCCTCAACCCCCTCGAGTTCCACGTCACGTCCGACCGGTACGAGGACCGTTACTGGCGGCACGCGGTGGCCGAGTTCATCCACATCCTGTCCGGCAGCCTGGTCGTCGACCTGGCCGACGAGGGCACCCACGTGCTCAAGACCGGCGACTCCCTCTACGTGCCCGAGCAGCTGGACCACCGCTGGCGGATCCCCGGGCGGTGGCCCGCCCGGGCCCTCGTCGTGCAGGCCGGACCGCACGACGACGCCGACCTCGAGGCACGAGCCGACCACGACCGAGAGGACGCCCCGCGATGAGGATCGCCCGCGTCACCCCCCTGCCCCTGCAGTGCCGTTCCGCGAACGGTCCGATGACCTTCTTCGTCGTCCGCATAGAGACCGACGACGGTCGGGTGGGCTACGGCGAGGCCTGCGACTGCTTCGGCGTCTCCTACCCGCAGGTCCACGCCGCGATCGTCCGCGACGCCTTCGCCCCGTCGCTCGTCGGCCGTGAGCTCGACGCGGTCGCCCCGCTCGTCCACGGGCTCCGCCGGGCGAGCCGGCGCGAGCTGGGGGAGAGCTGGGCCAGCGCCCAGGCCCGCAGCGCGGTGGAGATCGCGCTCTGGGACCTCGTCGGCCAGCAGGCCGGTCGCTCCGTCTCCGCGATCCTGGGCCGCGTCCGCGAGGACATCCCGGTGTACGCGGGCAGCAGCCCGTTCCTCGACGACCACGAGGCGGCCTTCCACCTCGAGCGGCTCGCCCCGATGCTCGAACGGGGCGTCCGGCACGTCAAGCTGCGGACCGGCCCGGACCCCGACCGTGCCGTGGACGTGCTGGCCGACCTCCGGCGGCTGCTCGGCCGGGACGTCGAGATCATGGTCGACGCGAGCGAGTCGCTCGACCTGCCGACGACCGCCCGGCTCACCGACCGGATGGCCGAGCTGGACGTGCGCTGGCTCGAGGAACCGCTGCTGCAGAGCCGGCACGGCGCCGTGGCCCGCGCCGCCGCCCGGAGCCGGGTCCCGATCGCCGCGGGCGAGCACCTGTTCAGCACCGAGGAGGCCATCGCCGCGCTCGTCTCGGGCGAGATCACCGTGATCCAGCCGGACCCGTGCATCTCGGGCGGCATCGCCGAGGCCCGGGAGATCGCCGGCCTGGCCGCCGGCTTCGGTGCCCGCGCCGTCCTGCACTACCACGCGGGCCTGGTCGGGCTCGGCGCCGTGCTCCAGGTCGCCGCCTGCGCGCCGGGGGTGGACCTGCTGGAGTACCCGGTGCACCTCGACACCGTCCTGCGCACGCAGTCGGGCAACGACGACCTCGGCATCGCGTCCATCGTCGACGGCCGGCTGTCCCTGCCCGACGGTCCCGGCCTCGGGGTGGCACCGCTGGAGCACGTGCTCGCCGAGAGCCTGCTGCCGTGAGGGTCCTGGTGACCGGGGTGCACGGCAAGGTCGGGCGGGCCGTCCGCCGGGCGCTCCTCGACGGCGGGCACGAGGTCGTCGGGGTCGACCTGGCCCGCCCGGACTACGACGGCGCGCCCTACGTGCAGGCCGACGTGACGGACGCCGGGGACATGTTCGCGGTGGTCACGGACGTCGACGCCGTCGTGCACACCGCCGGCATCCCCGAGCCGACGCGGAACCCCGCCCACGAGGTCTTCTCCACGAACGTCACCGGCACGTTCAACGTCGTCGAGGCCTGCGTCCGGTCCGGGGTCCGGCGTCTGGTGAACCTGTCGAGCGACAGCGTCACCGGCTACACCTGGTCCCGGGGACGTGTCCGGGCGGCGAGCTATCCCATCGACGAGGACCACCCGACCACGCCGATCGACCCGTACGCGCTGTCCAAGCTCTTCGGCGAGCAGCTGTGCGACGCGGCCTGCCGGCGGTCGTCGCTGGCGGCGGTGTCCATCCGGGCGACCTGGGTCATCACGCCGGAGACCTACGCGGACAACCTGGGGCCGTTCCTGGACGACCCCGCCCTGACGACGGCCGTGTTCTGGTCGTACCTCGACGTCGCCGACCTCGCGGAGCTCGTCGTGCTGGCGGTCGAGGCGGACACGTCCGGCCACGAGGTGGTGTTCGCCGCGGCGGCGGACAACATCGGCGGACGCGACATCCGGGCCGCGCTCGCCACCAGCCACCCGGAGGTGCGGGTCGGAGCGGTCGCCCGGCCCGACGCCGGGGGGTACGCCCTGGACAAGGCGCGCCGCCTCTTCGGCTGGGAGCCCACGCGGTCGTGGCGGGACCACCTGCTCGAACCGGGCCACCAGCACTGAGCCGTCGCGACCTGCGCGACGCGGAGCGGGAGCAGCCTGCGACGATCGTCCGGTTCGATCCGGACCAGGACCAGGAGCAGCCCGATGACCTCGACCACCACGTCCCCGCCCGCACCGCTGCGGGTGGCGATGATCGGCCACGCCTTCATGGGGGCCGCCCACTCGCACGCGTGGCGCAGCGCCCACCGTTTCTTCGACCTCCCGCTCCTGCCCGTCATGCAGGTCGTCGTCGGTCGCGACGCCGGACGCGCCGGCCACGCGGCCGAGCAGTTCGGCTGGGCCGAGTCGGCGACCGACTGGCGCGCCGTCGTCGAGCGCGACGACGTCGACCTCGTCGACATCTGCACGCCCGGCAACACCCACCGCGACATCGCCCTGGCCGCGCTCGCGGCCGGCAAGCACGTCCTCTGCGAGAAGCCGCTGGCCAACTCGGTCGCCGAGGCCGAGGAGATGACGGCGGCGGCCGAGGCCGCCCGCGCTCAGGGCACGTACGCGATGTGCGGCTTCACCTACCGGCGCGTCCCGGCGCTCTCGCTGGCCCGCGAGCTCGTCGCCGAGGGCCGGCTGGGGACGATCCGGCAGGTCCGGGCGCAGTACCTGCAGGACTGGCTCTCCGACGCCGACGCCCCGCTCACCTGGCGGATGGACAAGTCGCTGGCCGGCTCGGGCTCGCTCGGCGACATCGGCGCGCACGTCATCGACGCCACGCAGTGGATCACCGGCCAGTCGATCACCGGTGTCTCCGCCCTGCTCGAGACGTTCGTGACGAGCCGGCCGGTCGCCGGGCAGGCGTCGGGGCTGGGCGGCGCGGGCGACGCGTCGGGGGAGCGTGGCCCGGTCGACGTCGACGACGCCGCGTGGTTCACGGCGCGCTTCGAGGGCGGCGCGGTCGGCTCGTTCGAGGCGACCCGCTTCGCGCTCGGCCGCAAGAACGCGATCCGCATCGAGATCAACGGCACCGACGGCTCGCTGGCCTTCGACTTCGAGGACATGAACGTCCTGAACTTCTTCGACGGGACCCAGCCGTCCCGGGTGCAGGGCTTCACGCGCATCTACGTGACCGAGCCCGACCACCCGTACACCGGCGCCTGGTGGCCGCCCGGCCACGGCCTCGGCTACGAGCACGGCTTCACCCATCAGGTCGTCGACCTGGTGCGGGCGATCGGCGCCGACGAGCAGCCGACGCCCTCCTTCGCCGACGCCCTCGCCGTGCAGCGGGTGCTCGACGCCGTCGAGCGCAGCGCCGGCGACCGTTCCACCTGGACAGGAGTCTGATGACCGACCTCGCTGCGACCTCTCGTCCCTCGCGCCGCGCGCTCGTCGTGCGCGGCGGGTGGGAGGGTCACGTGCCCGTCGAGGCCACGGACCGCTTCATCCCGTTCCTCGAGGAGCAGGGCTTCGACGTGCGCGTCGAGGACAGCCCCGAGGTCTACACCGACGTGGCGGCGATGGCGGCGACCGACCTGGTCGTGCAGTGCTACACGATGGGCACCGCCAGCAAGGAGGCCGTCGCCGGCCTCCGCGCGACCATCGCCGCGGGCACCGGGTTCGCGGGCTGGCACGGCGGGATCGCCGACTCGTTCCGCAACACCAGCGACTACCTGCACCTCGTCGGCGGGTCCTTCGCCTGCCACCCGGCCCGGGACCCCGAGCACCCGAAGGGCGACCAGACCGACAACTACGTGTCGTACGTCGTCAACGTCCTGCCCGAGCAGGCCGGGCACCCGATCGTGGCGGGGCTGGAGGACTTCGAGCTCTACTCCGAGCAGTACTGGGTGATCAGCGACGACTACATCGACGTCCTCGCCACCACCACTCAGGCCGCGCGCCCGGGCGATCCCTGGAACCGGCCGGTCGTCTCGCCCGCCGTCTGGACCCGCAGCTGGGGCGAGGGCCGCATCTTCGTCGCGACCCCGGGTCACAGCCTCGACGTCCTGGACGACCCGAACGTCCGCACCCTGATCGAGCGCGGCATGCTCTGGGCGAGCCGGGGCTCCGAGTCGCCGTACGGGGTGTCCCGCGACGGGGAGTGAGACCACGGGCCCTCGTGCCCGCCGCCGGCCGGACGTGACGACGGTCGAGCTGGTCGGAGGGGTGGAGCCGCTCGCGCTGACGCTCCACCCCTACGACGACCGCTGGCCGGGCGTCTACCGCGACCACCGGCGGCGGATCGCGGACGCGCTCGGGACCCACGCGCTCGTGATCGAGCACATCGGTTCCACGGCGGTGCCCGGCCTGGCGGCCAAGCCGGTCGTCGACCTCGTGGTCGGGGTGGACGACATCACCGCCGCGGAGGACCACGTCGAGCGGCTGCTGGCCGTCGGCTACGTGCTGAGGGTCCGCGAACCGGGGCACCGGCTGGTGCGCACCCCGGCCCGTGACGTCCACGTCCACCTCTACGAGCGGGACGACCCCGCCGTGGAGGAGTACCTGCTCCTGCGCGACCGGCTGCGCACGCACCCGGACGAGCGCGAGCTCTACGAGCGCACGAAGCGGATGCTCCTCGAGCGGCGCTGGCACGACACGAACGCCTACGCCGACGCCAAGTCCGACGTCATCGCGGCGATCAAGGCCCGGGCGAGGGCCGCGCGGGCGGAGGGCGCCCCCACGGCCCTCGGTCGAGGACGCCCCCCGGCCTGACCGGCTTCAGACGGCGATGCGCCCGCCGTCGACGGGCAGGACCGCGCCGTGGACGAAGCTGGCGCTGTCGGTGGCGAGGAAGACGACCGCGTCGGCGACCTCCTGCGGCAGGCCGGGACGCCCGGCCGGTCCGCCCGCGGCGAGCTGGTCGAGGGCTTCGCCCATCGCGGCGGTGCCCTCGGTTCGGGTCGGGCCGGGGCTGACCGCGTTCACCCGCACGCCGGCGGGGCCGTACTCGGCCGCCCAGGACTTGGTGAGCAGGACCAGGGCGGCTTTGCTCGCGCCGTAGAGACCCATGCCCGCAGCGCCGAACTCGGCGACCATCGTCGTGACGTTGACGACGGCCCCGTGACCGCGGGCGGCCATCGCGGGCGCGAGCGCGGCGACGAGGAAGTACGGGGCGGTGACGTTGATCGCCAGCACCCGGTCGACGTCGGCCGGGGTCGAGCCGGCGGTCGGGCCGAAGGGGAAGACACCGGCGTTGTTGACCAGGATGTCGACGTGCCCGCCGCCCAGCGCGGTCGCGCGGTCGGCGAGCTCGCGGGCGGTGCCGGCGTCGGCCAGGTCGGCGGCGACGAAGTCCGCCGTGCCGCCGGCGGAGCGGATGGCCGCGACGGTGTCGTCCCCGCGGGTGGCGTCGCGGCCGGAGACGACGACGTGGGCGCCGCGCGCGGCCAGGGCGAGCGCGACGGCGCGGCCGATGCCGCTCGTCGCGCCCGTGACGAGGGCGGTGCTGCCGGAGAGGTCGGTGGTCATGGTGGTGGCCTTTCGTCAGAGGTGTTGTTGGAGCGACCGCTCCAGAATGAGCCGATCTTTTTGGAGACACCACTCCAGAACGGGCTACGCTCGACCCATGACCACCACGACGTCGTCCGTCCACGCACCGGCCGTACGCCGGCTGACGGCGAAGGGCGAGGCGACCCGGGCGCGGATCGTCGAGGCGGCCTCCGCGCTGGTCTTCGCGCACGGCGTCACCCGGACGGGCGTCGAGGACGTGCAGCGCGAGGCGGGGGTCAGCGCCTCGCAGCTCTACCACTACTTCGGAGACAAGCAGACCCTCATGCGCGCGGTCATCGCGCACCAGACCACGGCCGTGCTCGCGGCCCAGCAGCCCGAGCTCGACGCCCTCGACACCTTCGAGGCCCTCGAGCGGTGGCGTGACCGGCTGGTCGCGCTGCAGCGGTCCCGGCACTGCGTCGGCGGCTGCCCGATCGGGTCCATCGCCGCGGAGATCGCCGACGACGACCCGGAGGCCCGGGCCGACCTCGTCGCCGGCTTCGAGCAGTGGGAGGCGCCCCTGCGCTCGGGCCTGACCACCATGCGCGAGCGCGGCCTCCTGGCCGACGACGCCGATCCGGACCGTCTCGCCCTCGCGCTGCTCGCCGCCCTGCAGGGCGGCCTGCTCCTCACACAGACCCGCCGGACGACCGTCCCGCTCGAGACGGCGCTCGACGCCGTGATCGAGCTGATCCGGGGCTACGCCGCCTGACGAGGCGGCGGCGCCCACCGACGGGCCGGGGCGGTCGTGCCAGGCTGCGGTCATGAGCACTGGTCTGGTCGAGAAGGACCGTCCCGGCACCGGCCGTACGTTCTTCGGCCATCCCCTGGGCCTGGCGAACCTCGCGGGCGTGGAGATGTGGGAGCGCTTCAGCTTCTACGGGATGCAGGGCATCCTCGTCTACTACCTCTACTACAGCCTGACCCAGGGCGGCCTGGGGCTGCAGGAGAGCGCGGCGACGTCGATCGTCGGGGCGTACGGCGGGCTGGTCTACCTGTCCGCGATCATCGGCGCGTGGGTCGCGGACCGGCTCCTGGGCGCGGAGCGGACGCTCCTCGCGGCGGCCGTGGTGATCATGGTCGGGCACCTCTCGCTGGCCCTCGTCCCCGGCCTGGCCGGCGTCGGGATCGGGCTGGTCTGCATCGCCCTGGGGTCCGGGTCGCTAAAGACCACGACCAGCTCGGTGCTCGGCGACCTCTACCGACCCGACGACACGCGGCGCGACGCCGGCTTCTCGATCTACTACATGGGCGTCAACCTCGGCGCCCTGTTCGGCCCGCTGCTGACCGGCCTGCTGCAGGGCATGAAGGGCTTCCACTGGGGCTTCGGGCTCGCGGCGGTGGGCATGGCGCTCGGCCTGACCCAGTACCTGCTGCTGCGCCGCCGCACCCTGGGCGACGTCGGGCACGAGGTCGCGAACCCGCTCGACCGCCGCGGCCGGATCCGGTACGGCGGTGCCGCGCTGGTCGTGGTGCTGCTGGTGGTGGTGCTCTCCGTCGTCGGCGTCATCACCGCGACCCGGCTCTCCGCGATCGTCGTGGGCATCACCGTGGTCGCGACCGTCGCGCTGTTCGCGGTGATCCTGACCTCGGCCAAGATCACCGCCGACGAGCGGAGCCGGGTGGTCTCGTTCATCCCGATGTTCGTCGCCAGCGCGGTGTTCTGGTCGCTGTTCCAGCAGCAGAGCACGGTCGTCGCGGTCTACGCCGACCAGCGCCTGGACCGGGACATCTTCGGCTGGACGATGCCGCCGAGCTTCGTGCAGTCGATCAACCCCGTGTTCATCATCGTCTTCGCCGGGGTGTTCGCCGCGCTGTGGACACGGCTAGGGGACCGTCAGCCGCCGACGCCGGTGAAGTTCGCGCTCGGCACGCTGTTCATGGGGGTGGCCTTCCTGCT
The DNA here is from genome assembly GCF_039536445.1 of Microlunatus spumicola. Classification (NCBI taxonomy): domain Bacteria; kingdom Bacillati; phylum Actinomycetota; class Actinomycetes; order Propionibacteriales; family Propionibacteriaceae; genus Microlunatus; species Microlunatus spumicola. Next base: position 184,217 of record NZ_BAAAYR010000001.1, read on the forward strand.
GTTCCTGCCGTACGCCGGCGGGGCTCCGAACAGCACCCCGCTGCTCTGGTTGGTGCTCATCCTGTTCTTCTTCACGCTCGCCGAGCTCTGCCTGTCGCCGGTCGGCCAGTCGCTCTCGACCAAGCTCGCGCCGGCCGCCTTCCACACCCAGATGATCGCGCTGTACTTCCTCTCGATCGCCGTCGGCACGGCCACGGCGGGGACGCTCGCCGGCTTCTACGACCCCGGGCGCGAGACCCCGTACTTCCTGATCATCGGCGTCGCGTCGATCGCCGTCGGCGTGCTGCTGCTCCTCGGCCGTCGCTGGATCAGCGCGCGGATGGCCGGGGTGCGCTGAGCGGCGCTCTCGGAAGAGGGACCGGCGGGAGGCTCAGCGCGGGAGCGTGAAGCCGGTGAAGCCCGTCTGGAACCCGCTGAACGCCGGCCGGTTGCCGTTGACGGCGATCCAGTCGCCGTGCGGGCGCAGGCGGGACAGGCCGGTCCCGACGTTCTCGAGCGTGATGCCGCCGTGCAGCAGCGTGCGGGTCGTCGCCTGCAGGGCGGTGTCGATCGTCGCGTCCGGGCCGAGGGTGTCCGAGCCCGTGGCCAGGATCGAGCGCGAGCCGAACAGCCAGTCCACGGCCGAGCCGGCGAAGCCGGGCGCCGGGGTGCTGACGTACGGCGAGCCCGAGCCGCTGCCGTCGTCGAACAGCGCGGCGTAGCCGGTGAGCAGCAGCACGCAGCCGTGCGCCGGGATGCGCCCGTGCCGGCGTTCCCACGCGCGGAGGTCCTCGCGGCTGACGAGGAAGTCCGGGCCGTCGTCCCGGATCCGGCGGCGGACGTCGACCACGGCGAGCGGCATCAGCGTGAAGTCCTCGTCGAGCTGGTCGAGGCGCTTCCCGCCGAGGATGAAGTGCACCGGCGCCGAGACGTGGCTCGCCGTGTGCGTGCCGAGGCTCGTGACGTGCTCGAGCAGGTAGCCGCCGTCGTCGTGCGCGGGCGTCCGGGTGTCGACGGCCACCTCCCACGTGAAGTCGGGGTCGCCCTCGTAGAGCGGGACGCCGTCCCGCAGCGACAGGGTGAGCGGCACGCGTACGGCGGTCCGCGGGTCGACGTGCTGGTAGCCGGCCGGGATCCTGCGTCCCCGCCCCCGTCCATCGGTAGGTGTCTGGGCCTGGGCGGACGCCGGCAGGCCGACGGCACCCGCGGCCGCCAGGCCCGCCGCGATCACGGCGCGCCGCCCGACGGCGGCGGGAGGGTGGGGTTCGGGGGACATCGCGGACTTCCCTTCGTCGAAGGTCAGTCTGGCCGCTCCGCGCGCCGGTGTCACCGCCTCCGGGCTCAGTGGTGCGCGGGCACGATGTGCAGCGGGAGCCGGGAGCTGCCGCGGAGCTCGAGCTCGACGGTGAGGTGGGAGCGGCGGGCCATCACGAGGCCGGCGGCGACCGAGACGAGCGCCACGAGGGTGCCGCAGCCGAACATGCTGGCGCGGGCGCCGTAGTGGTCGATCAGCCAGCCGACGCACGGGCCGCCGAGGGCCTGGCCGCCGAGCAGCACCAGCAGGTAGACGCCCATGACCCGACCGCGGAGCGCGGGGGCCGCCGTGGTCTGCACGAGCGAGTTGGCACCGGTCAGGAACTGCAGGGTGCAGAACCCGACCGCCACCAGCGCGGCACCGAAGACCCAGACCGAGGGGGCGAAGGCGGCGAGCATCAGCCCGCCGCCGAGCAGGACGAGGTTGCTCGTGAGCGCCCGCAGCCGCGGCACGGACTGGCGGCGCGCCGACAGGATCGCGCCGGCGAGCGCACCGACCGCGCTGAGGGAGTTGAACAGGCTGTAGCCGCGGACGCCGGTGCTGAACACGTGGTCGGCGAAGGCCGCGAGGATCACCGGCATGTTGAGCCCGAAGAGCCCGATGGTGGCGGCCAGGGCGATCGACCAGCCCACCTCGGACGTACGCCCGATGTAGCGCAGCGCCTCGCGCAGCTCACCGCGCCCGCCGGTGGCGCGCTCGTGCGCCGGGACGGGGCGTGGACGGATCACGGCGACCATGATCACCACGACCAGGCAGGACGCGGCGTTGATCAGGAACGACCAGCCCTGCCCGACGGCGTGGATCAGCGCGCCGGAGACGGCCGGGCCGACGAGCGCGCCCAGCTGGAACACCGAGGAGTTGAGGCTGACCGCGTTGCGGATGTGGGCCTGCCCGACCAGCTCGGAGACGAAGACCTGCCGGGTCGGGTTGTCGACCACGGTGACCATCCCGAGGACGAAGGCCAGGACGTAGACGTGCCACGCCTCGACCGCGCCGGTCAGGGCCAGCACGCCGAGCGTGGTGGCCACGGCGGCGAGCGTGGACTGGGTGACGATGAGGATGGTGCGCTTCGGGAACCGGTCCGCGACGACGCCCCCGAAGAGCCCGAACATCAGCATCGGCAGGAACTGCAGCGCCACGGCCACGCCTACGGCGGTCACGCTGCCGGTCAGCTCGAGCACGAGCCAGTCCTGGGCGATGCGCTGCATCCAGAGCCCGGTCGTGGCGACCATCTGCGAGGTCAGGTAGAGCCGGTAGTCGCGCACCTCGAGGGCTGCAAATGATCGCGGCCACCTTCGTGCCGGGGCTTCCGGGTCGGCCGGGTCGAGGTCGGACAGCGGGGCGAGGGACGGCGTCGGAGAGGACGGGGCCGTACGGACGTGTTCGGCGGGAGCCGCGGACACAGTGGTTCACCTGATTCAGGACTAGCGGGGCGGTGCGGAGCGGAAGGGCTCACAGGGCCGGCTCGTCACTGAACCGATAAAGACACGGTAGGACTGACGTGTCCATCGGTTCGGGAAATGGACGCGATATCTCCTATTGTGATTCGTAATGACTGCCCGTAGCTCGGGTGGCACGACGACGAGGTGGGCCGTGGCGCAGGAGACGAACTTCGACCCGGTGCTGCTGCGGACCTTCCTGGCTGTTGCGAACGGGCTGAGCTTCACCCGGGCGGCCGAGCAGCTCGGGCTGAGCCAGCCCACGGTGTCCCAGCACGTCCGTCGCCTGGAGGAGGCGGCCAAGCGCCAGCTCGTCAGCCGCGACACGCGCTCGGTCGCGCTGACCGACAACGGGCAGGCCATGGCCGGCTTCGCGCGCACGATCCTGGCGGCGAACGACGAGGCGGTCTCGTACTTCACCGGCTCGGCGATGAGCGGTCGGCTGCGGTTCGGGGCGGCCGACGAGCTGGCGCTGAGCGAGCTGCCCACGATCCTGCGGCAGTTCCGGGAGCTCTACCCGCGGATCAACCTGGAGCTGACGGTCACGCAGAGCGGCACCCTCTACCGCCGCCTCGCCGCCAACCATCTGGACCTGATCTTCATCAACCAGGAGGCCGACCTCGGCCGCGGCACGCTGGTCCGCCGCGACCGGCTGGTGTGGGTCGGGACCGAACGGCTGCAGCTGGCCCCGGAGCAGCCCGTCCCGGTGATCACCTACCACGCGCCGAGCCTCAGCCGGTCCGCCGCGATCGACTCGCTCGACGGGGCCGGCCGGACCTGGCGGATCACCTGCAACACCCGCGAGATCAACGGCGTCCTCGCCGCGACCCGGGCCGGCATCGGCATCTGCGTCCTGGCCCAGAGCCGGGTGCCCGGGGACCTGCGGATCCTGTCGGGCCGCTTCGACCTGCCCGCCCTGCCGGACGTCGAGATGGCGCTCGTCGACAACCCGCGGGCCGCACGGCCGCCGATCGAGGCCCTGAGCCGGGCCATCCTCAACCTGCCGCTCGGCCCGCACACGGCGACCGACCGGGGCGCCCGGTAGTCCTTCCGGCGGTCGGCGGGTCGAGGCTCAGGCCTCGAGCAGGTCCCGCAGCCGCTCGAGGTCGGCCCGGACCAGGCCGGCGTCGCGGTCCAGCTCGTCGTCGGTCATCGCGAGCTGACGGAGGGTGAAGACCACCTCGGCGCCGTCGGGGTGCGCGAGGACGCGCAGCGGGTTGTGCGTGGTGACGCCGTCGGGGGTGGTCACGTCGTGGTCGAGGACGCCGTACGCGTTGCGCTCGACGAAGACGATCCGAACGGGCCCCATGGGCGAGGCCGCGACCAGGGCGGCGCCCTCGCGGTGGACGTCCGCAGAGGCGAGGCCCGCCGCCCAGCGGACCAGGTTGTCGGGCTCCGCGGCGAAGTCGTAGACCTCGAAGGGTGGCCGGCGGATCACGACGCTGAGGTGGCGGCTCTGCACCCGACCGAGGTTAGGACGCCGGGCGGAGCAGGTCGGGCCGGGTCGGGTCGGGCAGCAGCGTCGGCGTCCGGCGCAGCACCAGGGCGAGGACGCCGACGGCCACGACGAGCCCGCCGGCGAGCAGCACCACGCTCGACCAGCCGGCGCTGCTCCAGGCGCGGCCGCCGAGGGCGCCGAAGACCGACGCCCCGACGTAGTAGGTGAAGAGGTAGAGCGAGGCCGCCTGGCCCGTCGCCAGACCGGCGGCGTGCGCGCGCGCCGGCACCCAGCCGCTCGCGACGCCGTGGATGGTGAAGAACCCGCCGATCACCAGCGCGAGACCGACCACGAGCAGCGGCAGCGACGCGGGCAGCGTGAGCAGCACGCCCAGCAGGGCCACGGCGCAGCCCAGCGGCAGCACGGCCCGGCGGCCGTAGCGGTCGGCGAGGCGCCCGGACACCGCGGAGCTGACCGAACCGAGCGGGTAGACGAGGAAGAGCAGGCTGGCGGCCGCGAGGCCGAGGTGGAACGGGCTCAGGGCGAGGCGGAAGCCGACGGTGTTGAAGACGACGGTCAGCACGCCGATCGAGCAGCCGCCGATGAGGAACAGCGCGAGCAGGCCCCGGTCGCTCACCGCGAGCCGCGTGGTCTCCAGGACCGAGCGCCAGCCGGCGGCCCGGGGGACGAAGTGCCGCGACGCGGGCAGCAGCACCCGCACGACCACCGCGCAGACCAGCCCGAGGCCCGCCGCGGCCGCCAGGGCCCAGCGCCAGCCGGCCAGCTCGGCCACGGCCCCGGTCAGCAGGCGGCCGGTCATGCCCCCGATCGCGGTGCCGCCGACGTAGAGCCCGACGGCGCGGGCGTGGCTCGCGGGGTGCAGCTCCTCGCGGAGGTAGGCGGTGGCGACGGCGGGCAGCCCGGCGAGGGCGATCCCCTCGAACGTCCGCAGCGCGAGCAGCGTCGGCCAGCCCGGGGCCACGGCGCAGGCCAGCCCGACGAGCGCGGCGAGGGCGAGCGAGGTGTGGATCAGCGGCGTACGGCCGAAGCGGTCCGACAGGGGACCGGCGACGAGCAGCGCCACGGCCAGCCCGAGCATGGTGGCCGAGAGCGACCACGCGCTCTCGCCCGCCCCGATGCCGAACTGCTCGGCGAGCGCCGGCAGGACCGCCTGGGTGCTGTAGAGGAGCGTGAACGTCGCGATGCCCGCCGCGAAGAGCGCGACGACGATCCGTCGGTAGCCCGGCGACCCGGGACGGTGCTCCGTCCGGTCGTCGGACGTGTGCTGCGTGATCACGGTCCTCACGCTGCTCCCGTCGTCGCGATACGTCCAATGCGCACGAAGGCTTGAGCTCATGCAGGAGGTGCATGACGTCCGGCTACCGTTCGACCATGCTGATCCGCGATCTCGGCTGGCTCGTGGCGATCGCCGACCACCGGCACGTCTCCGCCGCGGCCGACGCGCTGGGCACGTCCCAACCGACCCTGTCGCGGGCCCTCGCCCGCTGCGAGGCCGAGCTCGGCGCGCGGCTCTTCGAACGCCTGCCCGACGGCGTACGCCCCACCCCGGCCGGCGACCTCGTGGTCGACGCCGCCCGGGACCTGACCTCCCGCTACGGCCAGCTGGTGTCGTCCCTCGCCCGCGTCCTGGACAGCGGCACGGGCCTGGTGCGGCTCGCGTTCCTGGACTCGATGGCCACGTCGCTGGTGCCGTCCCTGCTGCGGGCCTTCCACGCGCACGCGCCGCAGGTGCGCGTCCAGCTCCGGCAGGAGCCGGGCCACGAGATCGTGCACGACTTCGGGCTCGGCGCCGTCGACCTGGCGATCACGTCGGTCCCGCCCGACGGCCCGTACGGCTGGCACCTCCTCCAGGAGGAGCGCCTCGTCCTGGTCGTGCCGGCGACGCACGCGTGGCGCGACCGGGACGAGGTCGCGCTGGCCGAGCTGGGGACCGAGGAGCTAATCACGACGCCGCAGGGGTTCGGCCACCGCTCACTCGTCGACGGGCTGCTGCGGGAGGCGGGCGTGGCGCCGGCGGTCTCGTTCGAGAGCCAGGACCTCGCGACCATCGAGGGCCTGGTGGCGGCGGGGCTCGGGGTGGCGGTGGTGCCCGAGGCGTTCGCCGGGCTGTCGGGCACGGTCGGCCTGCGGATCACGGCCGCGGGCGCCCGCCGGACCATCGGCCTGACCTGGCGCACCGACCGCGAGCTCACCCCGCCGGCGCAGCGCTTCCTCGACTTCCTGGTCGGCCGGGGCGCCGGCTGAGCTCTGGCAGGGTGGGGCCGTGCAGGGGATCCTGGCCGGCGCGTTCCTGGCCGGTTCCGGCGTCCTCGCCGGCGTGATCGGGACCGCGGGCGGCATCACGTCGCTCGTCGCCTACCCGGCCCTGCTGGCCGTGGGCGTCCCGCCGCTCGCCGCGAACGTCACGAGCTCCGTCGCGCTCGTCGGCAGCGGGGCGAGCTCGGCCCTGCGCGCCGGGCCCGACGTCACCGGTCACGGTCCGACGCTGCGGCGGTGGCTGCCGCGCACGGTCGTCCTCTCCCTCGCCGGCGCCGTGCTGCTCGTGGTGACGCCGACGAGCCTGTTCGACCGGCTGGTGCCGTTCCTGGTGCTCACGGGCTCCGCCCTGCTGCTCCTGCAGCCGCGGGTCTCTGCCTGGCAGCGGAGGCGCGACCACCGGCCCGGGCGGTGGGCCGTCGGCCTGGCGGGCGGGGCGGTCGCGCTCTACAACGGCTACTTCGGGGCCGGGGCCGGCATCCTGCTGATCGCCCTCCTGGCCCTCACCGCGGAACCCGTCCTGCGCCGGGCCAACGCCCTCAAGAACGTCATCCTCGTCGTCTCCGACCTGCTGCCGGCGGTGCTGTTCGCCGTCCTGGGTGCCGTGGTGTGGCGGGCGGCCCTCCCGCTCGGTGCCGGGGCGGTCGTCGGCGGGCTGGTCGGTCCGTCCGTCGCGCGCCGACTGCCCGAGGCCGTGCTGCGGGTGTTCGTGGGCTGCTGCGGGGTCGCGCTGGCGGCGTACCTGCTCGTCCGCGGCTGACGACCGCGTCAGATCCCGGGGCGGCGGTAGACGGAGACGTGCGACGTCGCGTCGTCGGTGAACGGCTCGCGGTCCCAGCCGGCCCAGCGGTGCTCCAGCTCGAGGCCGGCGAGCTGCGCCATGAGGTCGAGCTCGGCGGGCCAGGCGTAGCGGTGCCGGCTGCGGAACAGCTGCGCCCCCGTCCCGTCGCCGAAGCGGAAGTGGTGCGACACCAGGTGCTGCGTGGCCACCTCGTACGCGTCCAGCCCCATGCGGCCGGGTGCGGTCTCGAAGATCACCGCGGACTGGCCGGGCGGGAGCCGGCGCAGGTCCGGGACGCCGAGCTCGACGACGAACCGGCCGCCGGGGCGCAGGTGCGCGGCGGCGTTCCGGAAGCAGGCCACCTGCTCGGACTGCTCCAGCAGGTTGGAGACGGTGTTGAAGACGAGATAGACGAGCGTGAACGCCCCGGGCACCCGGACGTGCGCCATGTCGCCGACGACGACGGGGATCGCGTCGGGCCCGGCCTTGGTCCGCAGCCGGGCGACCATCGGCTCGGAGAGCTCGATGCCGGTGACGGCGACGCCACGGGCCGCGAGCGGGACCCCGATCCGTCCGGTGCCGATGGCCAGCTCCAGCGCGGGCCCGCCCTCCGCGAGCTCGACTAGGCGGTCCACCGTCCGCGCCACGACCTCGGCCGAGCCCATCGCGCCGAGGTCGTCGTCGTACGCCTGCGCCGTCGCCTCGTCCCACACGTCCGCGTGCTCCACGCGGTCAGCGTCGCAGCCGGAGGCCCGCCCGGGCACCTGCTTTTCGGGCGGGCGTCACTCCAGCCGGCCGACCGGCTTCTCGGGCAGGGTGCGGTAGCTGGTGAACAGGGCGTCGTCGTCCGCGTGCAGGACGTAGGAGAGGGCGAGGTCGACGGGTTCGGGGAGGCCGGCGCCGCGGGTGGTGCGCGAGCCGGTGCCGCCGACGACCTGCGGGGCGTGGGTGAGCAGCACCTCGTCGACCAGGCCGAGCGCGAGCAGCTCCCGGTGCAGCGCCGGTCCGCCCTCGCAGAGCAGGCGCGGCTGGCCGCGTCCGGCGAGGTCGTCCAGCACCGCCCGCAGGTCGACCTGGTCGGTGCCCAGCTGCAGCACCTCGACGCCCGCCGCGCGCAACGGGTCCAGCCGGGCCGCCGCAGCGGCGGTGGTCGTGGCCACCACGACGGGCCCGCCCTCGCCCTGGGCCGGCACGGCGATGTTCGGGTCGAGGTCCGCGCTTGCGGTGACGATCACCAGGGTGGGGTAGGGCGCGAGGCCCTCCGCGGCGCGGACGTCCCGCTGCCAGTCCGTCAGGTCGACCGCCCGGTAACCCTCCGCCCGCGCCGTGCCGCCCGCGACGACGACCGCGTCGCACAGCGCCCGGTGCAGCGCGAAGTGGTGCCGGTCGCTGTCCGGGCTGATGCTGCCCGAGCTGGCGTCCGCACCCGTGATCGAGCCGTCGACCGTGGCGACGAAGTTCGTGCGCAGCCACGCGTCGGACGGCGGCACGGGGAAGCGCAGCAGCTCGACCAGCTCGGCCTGGCCGAGCTCGCCGGCCGGGGTGCCGCGACGGTCGAAGAGGAGGTGCACGACGCGCATCCTGGCACGCCTCCCGCTGCGGCCGAGGAGCCCGGACGACCCCGGGTCCGTCCGGCCCTCCGTGGACGGCATGATCAACGACGTGGCCAAGCACCCGAGCAAGACCGTTCCCGTCGCCGAGGAGCAACGGCCGCTGTCGGACCTGCTCCGGCTGCCCGCCGGACCGGTGGACCTGTCGACCCTCGCGACCGACGCGACGCTCGGCTTCCCGGGCGCGGGCAAGGCGGACGCCGCTCACGTCGACACAGTCCTGCAGCCGGAGCTCGACGACCTGCAGGAGCGGCTGTTCGCCAACGGGCGGGCCACGCCGGAGGCCGCACCGCGCGTGCTGCTCGTGCTGCAGGGGATGGACACGTCCGGCAAGGGCGGCGTCATCCGCCACGCGATCGGCATGGTCGACCCGCAGGGGCTGGCGATCACCTCCTTCAAGGCGCCGACCAAGGCCGAGCTGGCTCACCCCTTCCTCTGGCGCATCGACCGGGCGCTGCCGGGCCCCGGGATGATCGGCATCTTCGACCGCTCCCACTACGAGGACGTCCTCGTCGTGCGCGTGCACGACCTCGTCCCCGAGGACGTCTGGGGCGCGCGCTACGACGAGATCAACGCGTGGGAGGAGGCGCTCGTCGCCTCCGGGACGACGATCGTCAAGTGCTTCCTGCACGTCTCCCACGACAAGCAGAAGGAACGCCTCGCCGAGCGGCTGGCCGACCCGACGAAGTACTGGAAGTACAACCCCGGCGACGTCGACGAGCGCCTGCGCTGGCCCGCGTACACCGAGGCGTACGAGGCGGCGCTGGAGCGCTGCAGCACCCAGCACGCGCCGTGGTTCGTCGTGCCGGCGGACCGCAAGTGGTACCGCAACTGGGCCGTCGCCCAGCTCCTGACCGAGCACCTGCGCGGGCTCGGGCTGTCGTGGCCGGCCGCGGACTTCGACGTCGAGGCCGAGCAGAAGCGCGTCGCCGCGTCCTAGATCGAGGCGCCCCGGACGGGTTGAGGAGGTCCGCCGCTGGGTACTGCACCTGGGATAGGACACATCGACATCCAAGGAGCACTTCCTGATGGCAGAGCGCGACACCCTCATCCGTTCGATGCACGACCTCGGTGCGGCCGCCTGGTTCGGCGGCGGCCTGATGGGCGCCGTCGGCCTCAACGGCGCGGCGGACGCGGCGAAGGACCCGACGGAGCGGACGCGGCTGTCCAGCATCGGCTGGGCCAAGTGGACGCCCTGGCAGGTCGCTGCGGTGGGCGTGCACGCCGTCGGCGGCATCGGCCTCCTCGTCAGCAACCGGCGTCGCTCGCGCCAGCAGCCCGGCGCCACCGCGAACAACGTGGTCAAGATCATCGTGACGGCGGCCGCGGCCGGCGTGACCGCCTACTCGGGCGTCCTCGGCGCCAAGGTCGCCAAGCACGCCGACGAGGGTGCGGCCGGTTCGGTCACCCCCGGCAGCACCAGCAGCGCCGAGCTGGCCAGCGCGCAGCGCCAGCTCAAGGTCTGCCAGTGGGCCATCCCGGCCCTCTCGGGCACGCTCATCGTCCTCGGGGCGATCCACGGCGAGCAGCAGCGCGGCGTCGCCGGGCTGCTGGACCTCGGCAGCGACGAGGTGCTGCACGGCGTGAAGCAGGCCGTGCGCAAGGTCCTCTGACGTGGAGATCTTCGAGCGGATCCGCTACGCCCGTGACCAGGCCCTCGAGGCCGAGCGCACGGAGCGCCGCCGCCTCGCCGACGCCGACACCGCCGAGCTCCAGCAGGCGGCCTCGGTCCGGCTGGCCACGCGCCAGGCGGTCCGCGAGGCGCTCGACGACGTGCTCGACGAGGCCTCCGACCCGGAGGCCGACCTGAGCGGCGGCGCCGCAGGCGCCCAGTCGTAGCAGCAGGCGCACGAACGACTCAGCCCCTGACCACCACGGTGGTCAGGGGCTGAGCCTTCTCTGCCGAACGCCCGCCTAGGCGCTGACGATGGAGAGGTGGCGCTCGGGGAGCTCCTCGAGCTCCTCCGCCTCGAAGCCGTCGTCGTAGCCCGCGGGCTCGTACGCGTCGTCGTCGAAGGCGAGGCCGCCCTCGTAGGGGACCGGGGTGTCGACGTCGACGAGCTCCATGGCCGCGACGACGTAGCGGGTGAGGGCGACCTCGACGATCTCCGGCTCACCGCCCATCGGGGCGGACACGGCCGTGGCGCCGGCCTCGAGGGCCGCCTCGGACTCGGCGGTCCACAGCAGGCCGGGGGAGAGGTACCAGCTGCCGACCGCGACGTGGCGGCGGCCCTGGGCCCGGAGCGTGCGGACCGCCTCGGCGGTGCTCGGGCCCGAGCCCGTCCCGTACGCGGTCACGCAGGGCAGCCGGTGGTGGGTCGCCCACTGCCGGGCGCGCCGGGCGATGATCGCGTTGCTGCGGACGTCGACGCTGCCGGCGGCCGCGAACACCAGGCCGTCGAGCTCGGCGACGTGCCGGGCGCGCAGGGCGTCGCGCAGGCGCCGGTCGACCACGGAGAGCAGCTGGGCCTCCGGGCCGATCGGGCGGGAGGCGCCGATGCGCACGCCGTCGTACGCCGCGTTCAGCTCGGTGACGAGGGTCGGGACCTCCTCCTGCGCCCCGAAGGCGTCGGACAGGAGCAGCGGGACGAAGACGATCTCCTCGACCCCCTTGGCCGCGAGGCGGGCGACGACGTCGTGCGCCGAGGGCCCGTTCACGTCGAGGTAGGCCGCGTGGACGTCGAGGGCCGGGCGCAGCGCGCGCAGGCCCTTGGCGATCTGGCGGCTGATCTCGGGGGTGCGGGGGTCGTGGCTGCCCGGTCCGAGGAGGACGACGGTGGGTGCGGTCATGTGGTCACCGGTTCTGGTGTCTGGTCGTTCAGGTCGACGTCGAGGGTGCGCAGGCTCGTGGGTCCGGCCATGCCGGCCGCGAGGGTCCAGCCGTCCGCCTCGTCGACGAGGATGAACGAGCCGGTGCCGCGGTGCTCCTTGTAGGGGTCCACGGGCAGGGGCGACGCCAGCGACAGGCGGACGCGTCCGATGTCGTTGAGCGTCAGGGCGTCGGTGCTGCGCCAGGTCGGCACCGAGCGCGTGTCGAAGTCGAGGTCGAGGACCCCGTCGAGCTGCTTGACGATCGCCTTGGTCAGCGACGTGCCGTGCTGCACGAGCACCCGGCTGCCGACCGCGAGCGTGCGGTCGGTGAGCCAGCAGACCGTGCCCACGAGGTCGCGGGTCGGCGCGGGCGGCGCGTCCACGGAGGCGAAGATCGCCCCGCGCGAGACGTCCAGGTCGCGGTCGAGCCGCAGGACGACGGACTGGCCGGCCACGGCGACGTCCAGCGGACCGTCGGGGGTGTCGACCGCCTCGATCCGGGCGTGCCCGCCGGTCGGCAGCACGACGACCTCCTCGCCCACCGCGATGCGGCCGGAGGCGACCTTTCCGGCGTAGCCGCGGTAGTCGCCGTCCACCTCGGGCGCGTGCGCCGCCCAGGGCGCCTGCCCGGCGGACTGCGGCCGCACGACGCTCTGCACCGGGAACCGGAAGTCCTCGCCGACGTCGAGCGACGTGTCGTCCACGCTCTCGAGGTAGCCGAGGACGGTCGGGCCCTCGTACCAGGGCATCTTCGGCGAGCGGATCACGACGTTGTCGCCGTCCAGGGCCGACACCGGGATGGCGTGGCTGTCCCGGACGCCCAGCCCGCGGGCGAGCAGGGCGAAGTCGGTCGCGATGCGCTCGAAGACCTCCTGCGAGTAGTCCACGAGGTCGATCTTGTTCACCGCGAGCACGACGTGCGGCACGCGCAGCAGGGCGGCGACGGCGAGGTGCCGGCGCGTCTGCTCCATGACGCCCTTGCGGGCGTCGACGAGCAGCACGATGACGTGCGCGGTGGAGGCGCCGGTCACGGTGTTGCGGGTGTACTGCACGTGCCCGGGGCAGTCGGCCAGCACGAACTTGCGCCCGGTGGTCGCGAAGTAGCGGTAGGCCACGTCGATCGTGATGCCCTGCTCACGCTCGGCCCGGAGGCCGTCGGTGAGCAGCGCGAGGTCGGCGCGGTCGAGGCCCTTGCGGCGGCTGGCCGTCTCGATCGAGTCGAGCGTGTCGGTCAGCACCGAGTTGGTGTCGAAGAGCAGCCGGCCGACGAGGGTCGACTTGCCGTCGTCCACGGAACCGGCCGTGGCGAGCCGCAGGAGCGTGCGGCGCCCCTGCAGGGAGGCCTCGCGCTCCGCCTGGAGAGTGGGGCTCATCAGAAATAACCTTCCCGCTTGCGGTCTTCCATGGCCGCCTCGCTCAGCCGGTCGTCGGCGCGCGTCGCGCCACGCTCGGTGAGCGAGCTCAGGCCGACCTCGGTGATCACGTCGGCGACCGTCGTGGCGGTCGACAGCACGGCCGCGGTGCACGACATGTCGCCCACCGTCCGGTAGCGGACGGAGCGGACGGTCGTGTCCTCGCCGTCGGCGACGGGGGTCACCGGGGTGATCGCGACCCACATGTTGTCGCGCAGCGCGACCTCGCGCTCGTGGGCGTAGTAGATCGACGGCAGCGCGATCTTCTCGGCCTCGATGTAGTCCCAGACGTCGATCTCGGTCCAGTTCGACAGCGGGAAGACGCGGACGTGCTCGCCGGGCAGGTGCCGGCCGTTGTAGAGCGACCAGAGCTCGGGCCGCTGGTTGCGCGGGTCCCACTGGCCGAACTCGTCGCGCATGCTGAAGATGCGCTCCTTGGCCCGGGCGCGCTCCTCGTCGCGACGGCCGCCGCCGAAGACGGCGTCGTGCTTGCCCGCCGTGATCGCGTCGAGCAGCGGGACGGTCTGCAGCGGGTTCCGCTGCCCGTCCGGGCGCTCGCGCAGCCGGCCGTCGTCGATGTAGTCCTGCACCGACGCGACCTTGAGCCGGGCGCCGTAGAAGGCGGTGGCCTCGTCGCGGTAGGTGAGGACCTCGGGGAAGTTGTGCCCCGTGTCGACGTGCAGGAGCTCGAACGGCACCGGGGCCGGCCAGAAGGCCTTCGCCGCCAGGTGCAGCATGACGACCGAGTCCTTGCCGCCGGAGAACAGCATCACCGGGCGGGCGAAGGTCGCGGCCACCTCCCGGAAGATGTGGATGGACTCCGACTCGAGCGCCTGCAGCTCGCTGAGCGGGCGCAGGGCGCGGGCGGTGGTGGGGGTGGTCACGAGGTGGTCCTCTCCACGGGACGGTCGAGGATCGCCGACAGCAGCGCGAGCGCCATCGCGGCGGAGGTGTCGAGGTCGATCGCGGCGGTGTCGAGCTCGAGCTCTGCGGTGGCCGGCTGCTCGTACGGGTCGTCGACGCCGGTCATGCCGGTGATCTCGCCGCGCCGGGCCCGTGCGTAGAGACCCTTGACGTCCCGCTGCTCGGCGACCTCGAGGGAGGTCGAGACGTAGACCTCGGCGAACGGCACGCCGTGGGTCTCGTGGTCGGCGCGCACGGCCTGGCGGGCCTCGGCGTACGGGGCGATGACGGGGACGAGCACGACGGTGCCGTGCGACGCCAGCAGCCGGGCGACCCAGCCGATCCGACAGACGTTCACGTCGCGGTCGGCGCGGGTGAAGCCCAGCCCCGCCGAGAGGTGCGGCCGGACCTCGTCGCCGTCGAGGACCTCGACGTCGACGCCGTCACCGCGCAGCCGGTCGGCCAGCGCGTGCGCCACGGTCGACTTGCCGGCCGACGGCAGCCCCGTGAACCACAGCGTCGCCCCGACGTCGCGCCGGGCGAGCTGCTGCACGAGGGCGCGGTCGAGCTCGACGGCGTCTGCGCGCGCGCTCACAGGTGGATCCCGCACTCGGTCTTGCCCAGCCCGGCCCAGCGCCCGGCGCGGGCGTCGGGGCCGGTGGCGCGGACGGTGCAGGGCTCGCAGCCGATGGACGGGTAGCCGTCCTCGAGCAGCGGGTTGACCATCAGCGAGTTCTCCTCGATGTAGGCCTCGACGTCCTCGTCGGTCCACGACGCGATGGGGGACACCTTCACGAGCCGGCGCTTGGGGTCCCAGGCGACGACGGGGGTGTTCGCGCGGGCGGCCGAGTCGGCGCGGCGCACGCCCGAGGCCCACGCCGTGTAAGGCTGGAGGGCTTTCCCGAGCGGGGCGACCTTGCGCATGCCGCAGCACTGGTCGGGCGCGGTGCGGAAGAGGTCCTTGCCGTACGCGGCGTCCTGCTCCGCGACGGTCAGCTCGGGCAGGACGTTGATCAGGTTCACGTCGTGCACGAGCTTGACGGCCTCACGGGTGCCGATCGTCTCGACGAAGTGGTAGCCCGTGTCCAGGAACACCACGTCGATGCCGGGGGCGACGCGTTCGGCGAGGCTGATCATGACGGTGTCGGCGAGCGACGAGGTCACGACGAGGCCGCTGCCGAACTCCGCGTGGGCCCAGCCCATGATCTCGAGCGCCGTGGCGCCCTCGAGCTCGTGGCTGGCCTGCGCGGCCAGCTCGGACAGGTCGAGCATCGTGCTCATCTCACGCCTTCCCGCGTACGGCTCGGGGCCACGAGACCCCGGAACACGACCGAGAACGCGCGCAGGCACGAACGGCATTCCCAGCCGCCGCCCTCGAGGGGGAACAGGTTCTCCTCCGAGCAGTACGGGCAGTAGCCGATCGACTGGCGCTCGGCGCGGGGTGCGTGCCCCGTGGGGGAGGTGTCGTCGGTCGCGTCGCTCATACGAGGACGCTCTCGTCGGCCCTCGCGACCCACTGCGCGAAGCGCTCGCCCTCGGTGCGCTCGGCGGTGAAGGACTTGGCCAGGCGCTCGACGTAGTCGGGCAGGTCCTCGGCCGTGACCTTGTGGCCGCGGAGCTTGCGGCCGAAGCCGGCGTCCAGCCCGAGGCCGCCGCCCAGGTGGACCTGGAAGCCCTCGACCTGGTCGCCGCCCGGGCCGGTGACGAGCTGCCCCTTGAGGCCGATGTCGGCGGTCTGGATCCGGGCGCAGGAGTTCGGGCAGCCGTTGATGTGGACGGTGATGGGGGAGTCCATCGCGCCGAGCCGGCTCTCGAGCTCGTCGACGACCCGGGCGGCCTGCGCCTTGGTCTCGACGATCGCCAGCTTGCAGAACTCGATGCCGGTGCACGCCATCACCGAGCGGCGCCAGGCGTCGGGACGCGCGGACAGGTCCAGCGCCTCGGCGCCGGCGACCAGCGAGTCGACCTGGTCGGGGGCGACGTCGAGCACGAGGATCTTCTGCATCGGCGTGGTGCGCAGCCGGTGCGAGCCGTGCGCCTCCGCGAGGTCGGCGAGCGCGACGAGGGTCTCGCCGCTCACCCGGCCAGCCTTGGCCGCGAGCCCGACGAACTTGCGCCCGTCCTTCTGGTCGTTGACGCCGACGTGGTCGCCGGGGCGCTCCGGGGTCGCCGGGGCGGGGCCGTCGACGAGGCTGCGGTGCAGGTACTCCTTCTCGAGCACCTCGCGGAAGTGCGCGGGGCCCCAGTCGGCGACGAGGAACTTGATGCGGGCCCGCGTACGCAGGCGGCGGTAGCCGTAGTCGCGGAACACGCCGCAGACGCCGGCCCAGACGTCGGCGACCTCGTCGAGCGGCACCCAGGCGCCGAGGCGCTGGGCGAGCATCGGGTTCGTGGACAGGCCGCCGCCGACCCACAGGTCGAAGCCGGGGCCGTGCTCGGGGTGCTCGACGCCGACGAAGGCGATGTCGTTGATCTCCGGCACCACGTCCTGCAGCGGGTGCCCGGTGATCGCGGTCTTGAACTTGCGCGGCAGGTTCGCGTACTGCGGGTCCCCGATGAAGCGGTCGCGGATCTCGCGGATCGCGGGCGTCGGGTCGATGATCTCGTCGATCGCGATGCCGGCGACGGGCGAGCCGAGGACGACGCGCGGGCAGTCGCCGCAGGCCTCGGTCGTGTCGAGCCCGACCGACTCGAGCCGACGCCAGATCTCCGGCACGTCCTCGATGCGGATCCAGTGCAGCTGCACGTTCTGCCGGTCGGTGATGTCGGCGGTGCCGCGGGCGAAGTCGACCGAGATCTGGCCGATGACGCGCAGCTGCTCGCTGGTGAGCGCACCGCCGTCGATGCGGACCCGGAGCATGAAGTACTCGTCGTCGAGCTCGTGCGGCTCGAGCGTCGCGGTCTTGCCGCCGTCGATGCCCGGCTTGCGCTGCGTGTAGAGGCCGTACCAGCGGAAGCGGCCGCGCAGGTCACCCGGGTCGATCGAGGCGAAGCCGCCGTGGGCGTAGATGTTCTCGATCCGCGCCCGGACGTTCAGCGGGTTGTCGTCCTTCTTGGACTGCTCGTTGGGGTTGAGCGGCTCGCGGTAGCCGAGGGCCCACTGGCCCTCGCCGCGGGGCTTGCGCGTACGGGCCGGACGCGGTGCGGCGGGCGTGCTGGCGGGCAGGGCGTTCATGGGTTCCTTCGCGGGGCAGCCCGGGGCGCGCGGTGCGGTCGTCGGGGGCGGGTCGGGGGGTCGTTCCGGGCGTCAGCGCCCGGGCATCCAGCCCAGACACATCATCGACGCGGTCCGGGCGAGGTCGACCACGCGTCGCGTGGTCAGCTCCCGGGGTCGCGCGGCGGGGTCGGCGCAGCGAGCCGCCGAGATCTCCCGGCAGCGGCTGACCCCTCCAGCGGCGCGCACCCTCACACAATCCGTCGGCGCGAGCCGCTGATCAAATCGAAATCTCATTAAATGAGACCCGTGTCCACATCGTGGTCCTCCTCGGCCGGGTCGATGCCGGTGAGACCGGGCCAGAGGACGTCGGCGGCCGCGTTGAAGGCCGCGCCGACGAGCACGGCGAGCGACATGACGTACAGCCAGATGAGGACGGCGATGGGCGCGGCGAGGGGGCCGTAGATGGTGGACGAGCCCGTCGAGGCGCTCAGCGCGTAGCGCAGCAGCACGCTGCCGATGACCCAGATCAGCAGGGCCAGCGCCGCGCCCGGCAGCCCGCTGCGCAGCCGGCTCTTGAGCGGCAGGGAGCGGTCGTAGACGCCGGCCAGGAACACGCCGGCCCCCAGCAGCACCACCGGCCAGTAGAGGCTGCCGACGAAGTCGAGGCGCTCCGGCAGGACGCGGTTCACGAAGCCGGGCCCCGCCAGCACCAGGGGCACGAGGACGACCCCGATGACCACGAGGACCAGGTAGAAGACGAACGAGAGCAGCCGGGTCTGCACGAACCCGCGCCGCCCGGCCAGCCCGTACATGATCGTGATCGTGTCGACGAACACGTTGACCGCGCGCGAGCCCGACCACAGCGCGACCAGGAAGCCGACCGAGACCACGGCCGCGCTGCCCTGGGCCAGCACGTTCTCCAGCGTCGGGGCGAGGATCGTGTTGACGATGTCCTCGGTCAGCACCCGGCGGGCGAGGGCGAGGACCTGCGCCTGCACGTTGGCGACGGTCACGACGTCGAAGGCGCCGGCCACGAAGCCGATGGCGCCCGCCAGCCCGAAGATCAGCGGCGGCAGGGACAGCACGGTGAAGAACGCGGCCTCGGCGGCCAGCCCGGTGACCCGGTACCGCAGGCAGGCGAGCAGCGTCTCCTTCGCCGCGCGGGCGCCGCGCGTCCCGCCGAACCGCCGCGCGGCGGCACCCGACGCGGTCACCAGCCGGGAGCGTCGTACGCGGGTACGGAGCGGGACCGCCCGGGCCGGGGACCTGCGGCTCTCGCTCACCGGGTCAGGCTAGTGCGGCGGGGTCTCCGGGCCGCCCGGCTGCGGCCCGCGCCGCGGGTGATTCCCGCGACCGCGGACCGCCGGCGACCGCTGCGTCAGAAGCCGCTGCCCGCGTAGTCCTCCCCGGCCGGCTCCGGCCGGTGGGCGCCGTCGGGGTCGTTCGTGGAGCCCTCGGCGTAGTCCTGCTCGACCACGGCGCCCTGACCGGGCTCGGGGTCGGCCGGCTGCGGCGGGTCGGGCACCTCGGCCAGCTCCGCGTCGTCCATGGCGCGGGGGTCCTGCTCGGGTTCGCTCATCTGTCCTCCTCGGGGAATCTGCTCCGAGTCTTACCCGATAGTGGGCGGCCACCCGGTCGGGGCTGGGCCCCGCGTACGCGGCGTCGTGCACCCCCGCACCACGACTTCCATAGCCAGGCGTAGCGTCCGTCGTCGTCGAGAGACGTCAGGCACGGGTGCCGCGGTCCAGGGGCAGCAGAGGTCGGCGTCGGAAGGAGCACCCGTGTCCACGACCACGACCTCCACCGGACGGGTGCCGCTCACCCCCGACCAGCGCAGCTCGTTCCTCGCCGCCTTCCTGGGCTGGACGATGGACGCCTTCGACTACTTCATCGTCGTGCTCGTCTACGCCGACATCGCGAAGGAGTTCGGCGTCTCGCTGCCGCGGATGGCGTTCATCACCACGGTCACGCTGCTGATGCGCCCCGTCGGCGCGCTCATCTTCGGGCTGTGGGCCGACCGGGTGGGACGCCGCATCCCGCTCATCGTCGACGTCTGCTTCTACAGCGCGGTCGGGTTCGCGTGCGCCTTCGCCCCGAACTTCACGGTGCTGATCGTGCTGCGCCTGCTCTACGGGATCGGGATGGGCGGCGAGTGGGGCCTCGGCGCCGCGCTGGCGATGGAGAAGATCCCCACGGCGCGCCGCGGCTTCTTCTCCGGGGTGCTGCAGCAGGGCTACTCGACCGGCTACCTGCTCGCCGCGGCGGTCTACCTGGTCCTGCACCAGGCGTTCGGGCTCGGCTGGCGCTACCTGTTCGCCTTCTCGATCCTGCCCGCGCTGATCAGCCTGATCATCCGCAGCCGGGTCAAGGAGTCGGAGGTCTGGGAGGCCACCCGCGACCGCAAGGTCTCGAGCAGCGTCTCGGCGGCGTCGGTGTTCAAGAACCCGACCGTCATCCGTCGCTTCGTCTTCCTCATCGTCCTGATGACCGCGTTCAACTGGATGAGCCACGGGACCCAGGACGTCTACCCGACGTTCCTCAAGGCGACGGAGGACGGCGGCGCGGGCTTCTCCGCCGACACGGCGCTGGTCATCGCGATCCTCTACAACGTCGGGGCGATCGTCGGCGGGCTGGTGTTCGGCGGGCTCTCGGAACGCCTCGGCCGCCGCCGGATCATCGTCTTCTGCGCCGTCCTCGGCCTGCCGGTCGTGCCGATCTTCGCCTACTCCCACACCGCCGGCATGCTCGTGCTCGGCTCGTTCCTCATGCAGCTCTTCGTGCAGGGCGCCTGGGGCGTCATCCCGGCGCACCTCACCGAGCTGTCGCCGGACGAGGTGCGCGGCTTCTACCCCGGCGTCACCTACCAGCTCGGCAACTGCCTCGCCGCCTTCAACCTGCCGATCCAGGAGGCGGTCGCCTCGACCCACGGCTACCCGTTCGCGCTGGCCGTGACGATCGTCCCCGTGCTGATCGCCGTCGCCGTCCTCACCGCCCTCAGCCCCGAGAACCGCGGCGTCACCTTCGGCTCGAAGGAGAGCTCCGCGCTCGCTGACGCGACCACGCGCTAGAACGCCCCCTGAGCCTGTCGAAGGGCCTCGGGAGGTCGGCTTCTTCATCGCCAACCCGTTCCGGGCCCTTCGACAAGCTCAGGGGGCGTAGTGCGAGCTGCTCGCGGCCGGATGCTCCAGGTCGGCGCTGACGCCCCCTGAGCCTGTCGAAGGGCCTCGAAGAGGTCGGCTCCTGGGGCGCCGACCCGTTCCGGGCCCTTCGACAAGCTCAGGGGGCGTAGTGCGAGCTGCTCGCGGCGGGATGCTCGACGTCGGCGCTGACGCCCCCTGAGCCTGTCGAAGGGCCTCGAAGAGGTTGGCTCCTGAAGCGCCGACCCGTTCCGGGCCCTTCGACAAGCTCAGGGGGCGTAGTGCGAGCTGCTCGCGGCGGGATGCTCCACGTCGGCGCTGACGCCCCTTGAGCCTGTCGAAGGGCCTCGAAGAGGTCGGCTTCTGAAGCGCCGACCCGTTTCGGGCCCTTCGACGAGCTCAGCCGGCGCGTCGCTCGGCGGCCGGCTGCTCGACGTCCGCGCGGTCGCGCCCGGCCTCGACCACCTGAGCCCACAGCTCCTGGGCGGCCGCCCGTACGTCGGCCTCGGGGACGTCGTGGGTGGCGCTGGCGCCGTGGCCGCACCAGCCGTCCAGCACCCGCATGCCGCACACCTGGCAGCCGCCGTGCCAGGACACGAGGACGCGGTGCCACGTGCGCGTGAGCGGGGCGACGTCGGCGAGGTTCGCGTACGTGAAGACGCCGACGGTCGGGGTGCCGACCGCGCCGGCGAGGTGCCGGGGGCCGGAGTCGTTGCCGATCATCAGGGCGGCGCGGGCCAGCGTGCCCACCAGCCCGCCGAGGCTCAGCCCGCCCACCACGGTCTCGACGTCACCGCCGAAACCCTCGGCCACCTGCGCGACGCGGTCGGTGTCCGCGGGGCCGCCGACGACGACGACCCGGGCACCGTCGTCCGCGAGGGTCCGGGCCACGCGGCCCAGCCGGTCCTCCGGGTAGCAGCGGCGGGCGTCGGTCGCCCCCGGGTGCACGACGACCAGCGGGCGGTCGTCTGCTGGCACCACCGCCAGCGAGTCGGCGAGGTCGGCGTCGGTGACCGCCACCCGCGGCTCGAGCCGTGTGCTCCACGCGCCGGCCGCGGCGACGACCTCCAGCCAGCGCACGGTGTCGTGCTGGTAGGCGGTGTAGGGGACCCAGCGGTCCAGCCGCGGGGCGCCGGGGGCGACGGCTCCGACGCTCGTGCGGGCGCCGAGCCGGAGTAGCAGCGGGTTGGAGTTCCCGCCGCCGCCGTGCAGCTGGACCGCGAGGTCGTAGCCGTACGCGCGCTGCTCCGCGCACCACGCCTCGAGCTCCTCCGGCGTCGCGTCCGGGACGTCCGACTTCACCCGTACGCCGCTCACGAGGGGCAGCTCGACGACCCGGTCGACCGGGCCCGGTCGGCCGCGCAGCAGGGCCGCGTGGTGGGCCGCCCCGAGCAGGGTGATCTCGGCGTCGGGGTAGGCGTCGCGCAGGGCGCTCAGCGCCGGCTCGGACACGACGTAGTCGCCGATGCCGTTGGCCCGCAGGACCGCGATGCGGCGCACGTCGGGGAGCGGGCCGGCGGCGCGCGCGGGCAGGTCGAGAGCGGGTCCGGTGGAGGCAGGGTGCAGCACGGTTCGATGCTTACCCCGCCGCGCGGCCGGTCACCCCGGGCTCCGGCCGGCACCCGGCGGTCCGGATGGTGCCGACGGCGTACGGACGTGCTCGGGGAGGAACCCGACGCCGATCAACCGGGTCAGCCGCGGTCGGACCAGCGGGAGGACGAGGCCCAGGAGGCGGACGGCCCAGCCGGGAGCCACCCGACGGCCCGCCGCCCCGCGGGCGACCACCCGGTGGCCCGCGCGCTGCAGCCGCTGCATCCTCGCGACCGGGATCTCCCGCCGGCGCTGCACCTCGGCCAGGTGCTGGTCGGGGACCGCGCCGGCGGCGAGGTCGGCCGCGACGGCGTTGGCCAGCGCCACCGCGTCCTGGATCGCGTAGTTGACGCCCACCCCGAACATCGGCGACATCGCGTGCGCAGCGTCACCGATCGCGACGAAGCCGGGCCGCCACCACCGCGGCAGGTGGTCGATCTGCACGGACAGGAGCTTCACCTGGTCCCAGTCCGTCAGCGCCCCGACCACCGGGCCCAGCGCGGGCACGGCCTCGCTCAGCCGGGCCCGGAAGGCGGGCAGCCCGCGGGCCCGGATGTCGTCGGCGTCGCCCTTCGGGATCACCATGCCCGCCTGGTACCGGTCGCCGCGGTCGATGGTCAGGACCATGCCGTGCCGGGAGAGATGCGCGAGGGTCGGTGGCGGGGGTTGCGGGGGCTTGGGCAGGCCGAACCACAGCACGTCGATCGGCACCCCCGTCCCCTCGGGCGTCAGCCCGGCGGCGACCCGCAGCGTGGAGTCGCGGCCGTCGGCGGCGACGACGAGGGTCGCGCGCAGCTCGAGGTCCCCGTCCGGACCGGTGGCCCGTACGCCCACCACCCGGTCGCCGTCGAGGACCAGCCCCGTGGCCGCCGTGCTCCGGCGGAGCTCGAAGCCGGGGAAGCGGCCCGCCTCGCCGGCCAGGAAGTCGAGGAAGTCCCACTGCGGCGCCAGGACGAGGAAGTCGTCCGGCGGCGGGAGCGTACGGAAGTCGACGACGTGCAGCCGGTGCCCGTAGAGGACGGCGTCCAGCGTGGGCAGCCGGTGGACCGGCAGCCGCAGGAACCTCTTCCGCAGCCCGAGCTCGCCGAGCAGCGTGAGGGTCGAGGGGTGGATGGTGTCGCCGCGGAAGTCCCGGAAGAAGTCGGCGTGCTTCTCCAGGACCGTCACCCGCAGCCCGTACCGGGCCAGGACGTGGCCCAGCACCATCCCCGCCGGCCCGCCCCCCGCGATGACGCAGTCGCGCTCGAGCGGGCCGTCCGTCATGCCGTCCCTCCGCCCCGAGCAGGTCCTCCCAGGATCGACCCCGGCCGGTCTGGCGTCCATCCCCGACCTCGGACCCGCCCGCCCGGGCGGCCGGACGGTCGTCAGGACCCGGCCGGGTCCCCGGTCCTGCGACGGCGGAGCAGGACGACCGCGACGGCGACCGCCACGAGCACCAGGGCGACCAGCAGGACGACGGCACCCGTCGGCAGGCCGGCGGGCTCCACCGGAGCCGGGACGGCGGGCGCGACGCTCGGTACGGTCCCGCTGCCCGGGCTGGTCGAGGTGAACGTGAACGTCCCGGTCACCGGGTGCCCGTCCGCGGAGGTCACCCGCCAGGCGACCGTGTAGTCGCCGGCCGGGGCGCCGCCCGTCAGCGCCTGCGTCACGGTGCTGTCGACGAGCCGGGGTGGACCGTCCTGGACCTGGCCCGACGGACCCGTGACGAGGATCTGAGTGCCCATGGCGACGGCCGGCTGGTCGAACGTGAGGACGACCGCGCCCGGCGTCGCGCCCACCCGGGACCCGCCCGCGGGGGTGGTGCCCAGGAGAACGTCGTGCGCGGCCGCCGGGCCGGTGCCCACCACGAGGGTGAGCACCGTCCCGACCAGCACGAGCAGCAGCCGTCCGCCGTGGCGGACGCGTCGCAGCGGTGCCACGTTCACGCCGGTGTACCGGTCCGGCGGCGACGGGCGCCGAGCAGGGCGACGACCAGAGCGGCCAGCCCCAGCACCAGTCCGGCCCCGCCGAGGGCGCGCGCGACGCCGTCCGGGCGGGTCGTCGCGGTCGACGCACCGGCGTCACCCGCCGGCGCCGACGCGGCCGGGGGGGAGGCGGCCGCTCCCGGCGAACCCGAGGTGGCCGCGACCACCAGCTCGGGCGCCGGGTGCTCGGGCTCCTCGCCGCCTGCCGGGGTGGGCTGGTCCCACCGGACGACCTCGCCGTCGGAGTAGGTCTGGGTCGCCGGCAGCAGCACGGTCCCGGCCGCGGGGAGCGGGCCGACCGAGATCGCGAACTCCTGGTACTCGCCCGGCTCGATGCGGGTGCCGCGCTCGGCGGTCCAGGTCACCGTCCGGACGGCCTTGGTGAGCGTGGTGCCCTCGGCCTCGACCGGCTTCGGCAGCGTCGCCTCGGTCGTGGCCGAGCGCCACCCGGGCACCGGCCGGGTCGAGACGTAGAGGAACGGGGTGTCCTGCGGCAGCTGGACGCTGACCTTCACGGTCCCGGCGGTGGCGGACTCGTTGGGCACGCGGAACGTGAGGGCGCTGAACGCCCCCGGCGTGGTCGCGTCCGCGGAGACGCGGACGTGGGCGTCGGCGTACGAGGCCGGGACGAGCAGCAGGGCGCCGAGGCCGACGGCGGCGCCGGCCCGGAGGAGGGAGGGACGAGGGGTGGTGAGGGTCTTCACGGTGGGGTTCCTGTCGGTACGAGGACGCACCGGCGGCGCGACGAGGCGCGGCGCACCGGGTGCGGGGACGGGAGGGCGGCGCCGACCGACGGGGTCGGTGGCGCGAGGCGCGGGAAGGCTGGTTCAGGCAGCCGGCAGGAGCGGTGGACCGCGCGGGGCGGCCGCGGACCGGAGGGCGGCACGGCAGACGGCCGGCACCCGTCCGACCGGCTGACCGTCACCCGAACCGCGAGGTGCTGGGTGGCCCAGGGCCAGCCCGGCGGCGATGACGACGCGCTGGACGGTGCGCCACAGCCAGGCCTCGCCGCGCGCCAGCAGCCAAGCGGTGGCGAGGACGGCGACGACGTGCAACGCGGTCATCACCCACGCCGGTGCGCCCGACGCCATGACCATGTCGCCTGCCGCGCAGGTGGGCACGGTCGAACCGACGGCGGCGTGGGCGGCGTGGGCGGCGTGCGTGCCGTGGGTGGCGTACGTGCTGGGCGGTAACGCTCCGGGGGCGCAGGCCCGGGCCACCCCCGCGAGACGGAACAGCTCGTGCAGCGCCAGCTGCTCGGCGCCGAGCAGCCCGACGAGGAGCGGGAGGCGCAGGCGGCGCGCGGTCAGCAGCGCGGCCAGCAGCCCGAGGAGCACCGACGCGACGAGCAGCACCCCGGGTCCGGGCAGCGAACCGCCGCCGAGGACGTGGGCGCCCGTCGCCAGCATTAGCGAGGTCCCGCCGAGCACGGCGGCCCGGACGACCCGCACGCGGCCGCCCGTCGGGACCGGGGCCGCGCCACGCAGCGTCCGCAGCCCTGGCACCTCGTCAGCATAGGAGCCTGGGCGGCCGTGCACGCGGTCGCGACGGCCGACGGCACGACGGTCGGGATGGCCCGGCTGATCAGCGACGGCGGGTGGTACTTCCACGTCATCGACGTCGCCGTGCTGCCGCCGCACCAGCGCCGGGGGATCGCCGACGCGATGCTGACCCACCTGCTCACGCTCGTGCGCACGACCGCCGCGCCAGGCGCGTACGTGTCGCTGATGGCCGACCAGCCGGGACGCCGGCTGTACGCGCGCCACGGCTTCACCGACAGCGCGCCGCACTCGGTCGGCATGGTGCAGGTCCTCGGCGGCACGCCCGACTGACCGTCAGGTCGACCCGCCCGCCTCTGGCCGGGGCGGGCGCGGGCCTGTTAGCGTCGGCCCCGAGCTGGTCGTGCACCACGCGAGTGGTGCCAGGGAACCCGGTGAGACTCCGGGACTGGCGCGCAGCGGTGAGGGCGATGGGTGTGGCGATGCCACTGGGACGACTCCGCGAGGAGGGGTCCTGGGAAGGCGCCACAGCCGTGTGACCCCGAGTCCGAAGACCTGCCGGCTCGTCAGTCCCACCCGCCGCAGCCTCGCGACCAGGCCGCCCGACGAATCGAGCCGCTCGTGCCGCCGTCCTTCCGCACCCCCTCCGGTGCCGCCCGCCCCCTCGCCGCGCCGTCCGGCCGCTCGACGCGGGCCAAGACCCTGAGCCTCCTGGCGGTCGTCCTCGCGCTGCACGTGGTCGCGTTCGGGCTGCTGCTCGCCTTCGTCGTACCCGCCCAGCTGCACGTCGGGGCCCAGGTCTTCGGCTTCGGGCTCGGGATCACGGCGTACGTCTACGGCCTCCGGCACGCCTTCGACCCCGACCACATCGCCGCGATCGACAACACCACGCGCAAGCTGATCGCGGACGGGCAGCGCCCGGTCTCGGTCGGCTTCTGGTTCGCGATGGGTCACTCGACGATCGTGGCGATCATGGCCGTGGCGGTCGCGGTGGGCGCCAAGTTCGTGACCTCGCTGCTCAGCGACGGCTCGGAGGCCCGCGAGACGTTCGGCCTGATCGGGACCCTGACCTCCGGCGGGTTCCTCTACCTCATCGGCATCCTCAACCTCGTCGCCCTGATCGGCATCGCCCGGGTGTTCCTCGCGGCCCGCCGCGACGCCATCGACGAGGCGCACCTCGACCAGCTCCTCGCGAACCGCGGCCTGCTCGCCCGCATCCTGCGGCCGCTGACGCGCGCCATCACGCGGCCGTGGCAGATGTTCCCGATCGGCTTCCTCTTCGGCCTGGGCTTCGACACGGCGACCGAGATCTCGCTGCTCGTGCTGGCCGGTGCCGGCGCCGCGTCGGGGCTGCCCTGGTACGCCGTGGTCGTCCTGCCCCTGCTCTTCGCCAGCGGGATGAGCCTGCTCGACTTCCTCGACGGCGTCTTCATGAACACCGCGTACGCGTGGGCGTTCGCCAACCCGGTGCGAAAGGTCTACTACAACCTCGCCATCACCGGGCTCTCCGTCGCCGTCGCCCTGCTGATCGGCACGATCGAGATCGTGGGGATCCTGCACGACAAGGCCGGCTGGACCGACCCGGTCTCCTCGGCGATCGCCTCGATCAGCCTCGAGAACGTCGGGTTCATCGTGGTCGGCCTGTTCGTCGTCTTCTGGGCCGCCGCGATCGGCTACTGGAAGATCGGCCGCGTCGAGCAGCGCTGGACGCACTGAGACCGACGCTTGGCCGCTGAAGACTTCAGTCGAGGTAGCCGTAGCTCGGCAGGAGGTAGGTCTTCCCCGAGTTCGGGCCGGCCAGGTCCTCGGGCCGGTTGCCCACGTTGACGACGACGGTGAGGCCCTGCGCGACCCAGGCGGCGCGGCAGGCGGTCTTGGACGCCTCGACGGTCACCTTCGGGTCGCGGAAGCACAGGTGGTCGGGCGCGACCGTGTAGCCGGCCGTCCGCAGCTCGGCCAGCGTCTCGCCCGCGTCGGGCGACCGGTTGCCGGCGACCAGGACCTGGTAGCCGTCCTGCTCGGCCCGTCGGGCCAGCTCGAGGACGGCCGGGACGGGGCGACCGAGCGGGGCGCCGAACATCAGCGCCGTGTTCTCGAGGTCGAGCACGATCGCCCGTCCGGGCACCGACGCGCGGCTGTCGAGGTAGTCCGCCGCGCCGTCGAGCGCGCGGGCGGCGTCGGCCAGCCACTGCTCGTCGGTCGCGACGGCGAGGACGTCGGGGATCCTGGCCGTCCGGGAGGCGCCGGCCCCGTCGCGCACCGTCAGCGTGACCTCGTACGGACCGGGCCGGGCGTAGGTGTGGGCCACGCGGGGGACCGAGGCGGTCGTGCCGTCGCCGAAGGTCCAGGCCCAGCTCGCGATCGGGCCCTCGGCGTCCCGGGACTGGCGCCCGTCGAAGTAGACCGTCAGGCCGGGCGGTGACGCCGTGGTGAAGATCGCCTGCGGCGGCTCGTCGGGGATGACGGTCGCCCGGAGGTCGTCGACGTCGGTGACCACCGGCGTGGCCGTGGCCGAGCCGCTGAGGTAGCTGCGCACGCCGACGCTGCCGGCACCCTGCAGGGCGGAGGTCGCGTCGTCCGCCACCACCTGCCAGGTGGAGGGCTCACCGACGCCGGCGCGCCACGCCCGGGCCCGCAGGACCGTGGGGTTCGTCCCGGCGGCCCGCAGGCGGACGCGGACCTTCGACCCGGCCGTGGCGGTCACCCGGGTCAGGAGCACGGTCTCGATGGCGGTCTCACCGCGGTGCACGGACAGCCGCACCTCGCCGGAGCGGGTCAGCACCAGCCGCGCGTTGTAGTCGGTGCCGTTCCGGCGGCGGACGACCAGGCTCTCGTAGACGCCGCTGCCGGTGGGCGTCGTGGTGGTGGAGAAGGTCGCCACCGCGTCGACGTCGCCCAGGGAGACCGCGTCGAGGTAGGCCGACCGGGTGAGGCCCCGGCCCACCTCGAGGTGCGCGGCCCCGCCGGACACGGAGAAGTCCGAGGGCGCCCGCGCCACCGTCCACGCTCCTCCCGAGTCCGCGGTCCCGAGACCGGACGCGACCGTACGGTCGAAGCCGTCGGCGGCCACCCCGCTCACCGCTTCCGCCCGACCGACGCCGACCGGGACGCTCGAGCAGCACAGCAGCAGCACCACCAGAGCCCGGAGCGCCGGCCCCCGCCCCCGTCGCCGCCAGACCGCGGCCTTCTCGTCGGGGGCCTGGTCCAGCAGGCCCGGACCCGTCCGACTCGCTCTCGTCCCGGCCATGGCGGCCTCCCTGATCTCGGTGAGGACCGCGACCCGCGTCCGTACCGATCCACTCTGGCCCCGTCCGACCGCCTCCGCCAGCACGTGTTCTCGCCGTTGCCGTCCGGGGTGGAGACGTGCGCCGGCCTCAGCCCCGGGTGCCCGTCGTCGGACCCAGCAGGTCGAGAGCCGCGTCGACCGTGGCCCGCGCGCTCGCTCCGACGCCGATGAGCGTGGCCGAGGCCGGCCCGCACCAGTCGCCGTAGCCGACGAAGAAGAGGCGTGGGTCGTCCACCGAGCGCGACCTCAGGGCCGGGTCGGTGACGGGCCGACCTTCCCGACGCGTCAGCTCGAGACCGGCGAGGTGCCTCAGGTCGGGGCGGAAGCCCGTGCACCACACGACGGCGTCGACGCGGAGGTCGCGGGCCGGGTCGTCCCAGGCCACCCCGTCCGGCGTGAACCGGTCGGGCACCGGCAGCGCCTCGAGCTCGCCCCGACGCCGGGCGGCCAGCACCGGGGGCACCATCACGATGTCGCCCAGGTCCTCCTCGTCCTGGACCGGCTCGCCCGCCGCGAGCGCACGCACGTGCCGTGTGGCCCGCTCGAAGAGGGCCCGCCCGTCAGGTGGTCGGGCAGGAACCGCGGCGGCCGACGGGTCACCCAGACCGTGCGACCAAGCCGTCGGCGGTTCAGGTCGGCCGCGACCTGGGCGCCGGAGTTGCCGCCCCCGACGACGAGGACGGTCCGGTCCTCGAGGTCGTCGGGCCCGCGGTAGGCCGCGCTGTGCAGCTGGCGACCCCGGAACGCGGCCTGCCCGGGGTAGGACGGCACGAACGGCCGCCCGGTGCTCCCCGTCGCGCTGACCAGCACGCGGCACCGCCAGACGCCGTGGTCCGTCGTCACCGTGAACCCGTTCGTCGTCGCGCGGGTCCCGAGCGCGCGGACCGGTCGGTGGACGGGCAGCGCGTAGCGCTCCTCGTACGCGGCGAGGTACGCCCGGACGTGCTCGCCGGACGGGGCACCCGCACCGGGCCAGGCGGGCATGGGCCAGCCGGGCAGGGAGCTGATCGTGGCCGGCGAGAAGAGCCGGAGGCTCTCCCAGCCGCCCGTCCAGGCTCCACCCGGGCGAGCGCCGGCGTCGAGCAGCGCGAAGGTCAGGGCCGTCGCCCCGCGCCGACGCGCGCGCTGGAGGTGGTAGCCGACGGCCAGGGCCGCCTGCCCGCCGCCGACGACCAGGACGTCGACGTCGTACTGGTCCTCCGCCCGGTCCTCCGCCCGGTTCGCCGACGGGTCGACGCCGGGGGAGGTCACGCCGTCAGTGTCGCCCGAGCAGGCTGCCGACGCTCACCAGCTGGGGTTCGGGAGGCTGCCCGGTCGGGACGACGGGTCCGCAGCAGCCGCCGGACGGGTCCGCAGCCGGGGCGTCGAACAGGCCGGCGCCACCGCACACCCCTGTCTCGGGCAGGACGAGCTCGACCCGGGCCGCGGCCTCGTGGTCGCCGGCGAGCGCGGCGGCGACGCTTCGCACCTGCTCGTAGCCCGTCATGGCCAGGAAGGTCGGGGCGCGTCCGTACGACTTCATGCCCACCAGGTACAGCCCGGGCTCGGGCTGGGCCAGCTCGGTGGCACCGTGCGGGCTGACGCTGCCGCAGGAGTGCAGGTTCGGATCGATCTCCGTGGACAGCCGCACCGGCGCCTGCAGCACCGGATCGAGGTCCAGGCGCACCTCGGTGAGGAACGACAGGTCGGGACGGAACCCGGTGAGCGCGACGACGTGGTCTGCCGCGGGCAGCCGACGGCCGTCCTCCGCCGCGAGGACCACGCGGTCGTCGGCCTCGGGCGCGACCGACACGACCCGGAACCCGGTCGCCGGCTCGACGAGTCCGGCCTCCACGGACTCGCGGGCCCGCGCGCCGAGAGCCCCACGCTGCGGGAGCCCGTCGGCCGCGCCGCCACCGAAGGTGTCGCCGACCACCCCGCGACGGAGCACCCAGGTCACGGTCGTCCCGGGCTCGCGGCGTACGAGATCGGCGAGGTCGTTGACGGCCGTCAGCGCGGAGTGGCCGCTGCCGACCACGACGACGTGACGCCCGGCCAGGCCCGCGACCTGCTCGGGGGTCGGCGACCGGTAGGTGAGCGTCCCGGCGGACGCGGCGGCGCGCTCGCCGAGCGCCGGCAGGCCGTCGGCGCCGACCGGGCCCGGTTGGTGCCAGGTGCCCGAGGCGTCGACGACGGCCGAGGCATCGAGGCGTCCCTGGACCGACGCGGTCGTCACGTGGACGGTGAAGGGCTGGTCGGCCCGGCCGTCGGACACCAGCCGGTCACGTCCCCGCCGCGACACCCCGGTCACCCGGGTCCCGAGGCGTACGCGGTCCCCGAGCGCGGCGGCCAGCGGGGCGAGGTAGGCCTCGACCCAGGCGCCGCCGGTGGGGAAGGCCTCGTCCGGCGGCACCCACCCCGACCGGGACAGCAGCCGGGCGGCGGCCGGGTCGACCAGCTCGGACCAGGGGGAGAAGAGCCGGACGTGCGCCCACCCGTGGACCGCAGCGGCCGGCGCGTCACCGGCCTCTAGCACGAGCGGCTCCAGGCCCCGCTCGAGGAGGTGCGCGGCGGCGGCCAGACCCTGGGGACCGGCCCCGATCACGACGACGGGCAGCGTCATGCACCGGCTCCTTCGTATCGACATCGATGAATACGGCCAACCTAGCGCCGGATCGACACCTGTCAATACGAGAGGCATGATGAAGACATGGCCACGGCGACCCCCCTGCTCCCGCAGGACGACCTGTCCTCCTGCTGCGCGCCGGTCACGGGCGGGGCGTTGACCCCGGGCGCGGCCGAGCGGCTGGCGTACGCGTTCAAGGCCCTGAGCGACCCTTCGCGGGTGAGGCTGATCTCGCTCATCGCGACGGCCGACGGCGGGGAGGCGTGCGCCTGCGACCTCACGGAACCCGTCGGGCTGTCGCAGCCGACGGTGTCGCACCACATGCGGATCCTCGTGGACGCCGGGCTGGTGACGCGTGAGCAGCGCGGACGGTGGGCCTACTACCGCGTCGTGGGGGACACCCTCTCCGTGCTGGCCCGCGCCCTCACCCCGGCCTAGGACCGCCGTGCCCGTCACCACCAGGCCGATGACGACGGCCGACGCTCCCGCGGTGCTCGCGATCTACCAGGCCGGGATCGACGAGGGGAACGCCACCTTCGAGACGGTCGCGCCGACGTGGGAGCAGTTCGAGGCGGGCCACCCGGCGCCCTTCCGCCACGTGGCCGTGGACGAGGACGACACGGTCCTCGGCTGGGTCGCGGCCAGCCCCGTCTCCGCCCGCCGCTGCTACGCGGGTGTGGTCGAGCACTCCGTCTACGTCCACCCCGACGCCCGCGGTTGCGGCGTCGGCCGAGAGCTGCTGGCCCGCCTGGTCGAGGTGACCGAGGCCCGTGGCGTCTGGACGATCCAGTCGTCGGTCTTCCCCGAGAACCACGCGAGCGTGGCCCTGCACGCGGCGGCAGGGTTCCGCGTGGTGGGCACCCGCGAGCGGATCGCCCGGCACCACGGCCGGTGGCGCGACACCCTGCTCATCGAGCGCCGCAGCGTCTAGGTCGTCGACACCGACCTGGCGGGCCGGCGGTGTTGTCCGGAGTGGCGTACCTCCCCTCGACGAGGGGAGGATGTGCCGATGCGGCCGGACGGTGTGAGCGCGCTGCTGACGTCGACCAGGGCTGCCGTCATCGGCCTGGTCGTGGTGGCTGCCCTGGCGGCCTGCGGCTCGGCGCCGGAGACGCCGGGCGACACGTCCCCGGAGTTCAACGAGGCCGACGTGGTCTTCGCGCGGGCCATGATCCCGCACGGGGAGCAGGGCGCCGCCATGAGCGAGCTCGTGCTGGAGGAGGAGAAGGGCCTCCCGCCGGGCGTGCGGGCGCTGGCCGTCGAGCTCCGGGACAAGCGTGGCGCCGAGACGGACCGGCTGCAGCAGTGGGTCGCGGAGCGTGGCGAGCCGGTGGCGGCGGAGGCCGGGCACGACCACGGCGGGGGCGAGGACGGGGTCGCCACCCCCACGCAGATGAGCGCGCTGGACGAGGCTGGCGGCGCCGCCGCGCACACCCTGTACATCGAGATGATGACCAAGCACCACCGCGGTGCCCTCGTTGCCGCGCGGGAAGAGCTCGAGCAGGGGCAGAGCCCGGTCCTGGTCGCGTTCGCGCAGATGGTCGTCGACAGCCGAGAGGCGCAGCTGGTCGTCCTCCTCGACGCCGCTGCCGCTGAGACGTCGAGCCCACCGACGGTGGAGGCTCCGACGCGCTGACGACGGGATACCCCCAGGGGGTTCCGCGCTAGCCTGGCCGGGACCGGGATGACGAGCGGAGGTGCGACGTGCAGTTCGACATGCGCCCTGCCGTGCACCACCGCCCTCGGCCCGCACGACGTGGACGTCGACGGCTGCTGCTCTCGCTGACCCTGGTGGTCCTGGTGCTGAGCGTCGTCGGGATGCACCAGCTGGCCTTCGGCCACGAGATGGCGACCGGCCCGACCGCCTCCGTCGCCTACGCCGGACCCGTCGACCACGCCGCTTCCGGCGAGATGTCGGCCGGGGGGCATGCGGGGCACGTGGGAGACCACCTCGGCTCGGAGTCTCCCGGCCCCGCGGCGGGGGACCCCTGCCCGGACTGCGGCGACCACCAGATGGCCCTCGGGTCGTGCCTGCTGGCCCTGACCCTGCTGGTGCTCGGCTGGCTGCTGGCCCCGCCGCGCCCGACTCAGGTCCTGCCGTTCCTGCTCCCCCTGCAGGCTCCATCTCTGGCCGTGCCCGTCGTGGGCCGGCTGGTTCCTCCGCTGTCGTTGGCGGAGCTCTCCCTCTGCCGTACGTGACGGACCTGTGCAGCTGACGGTCCGCTGAGCCTCGGCTCGGCCTCACCCGGAGCAGCCCGCCTCGAGCGGGCGGCGGCACGGGTGCCCGGATGTCCCCACAGACCCGTACGGAGAGAAGAACCTTGATGACGCACGCACGCCCGAAGAAGATCGGCCTCGTCGCCCTGGCCCTGACCGCGGTGCTCGCCGTGGCCGGGTGCAGCGACCACGACATGGGCACCACGGCTCCCGGCGCGTCGGCGCCCGCGGCCAACCCGACAGGCAGCTCCAGCGCTTCGGCCGAGTTCAACGACGCGGACGTCATGTTCGTGCAGATGATGCTGCCCCACCACGAGCAGGCCGTCGCGATGAGCGACACCCTGCTTGCCAAGAGCGGTGTGGCCCCCGACGTCGCCGCGCTCGCGGAGCAGATCAAGGCCGCGCAGCAGCCCGAGATCGACACCATGAAGGGCTTCCTCGCCGCCTGGGGTCAGCAGGAGACGGGCGGCGGCATGGGTGGCATGGACCACGGCGGCGACGACGGCATGGCCACCGACGCCCAGCTGAAGGAGCTCGACCAGGCCGACGGCGCGGCCGGGCAGCAGGCGTACCTGCAGCTCATGACCGCTCATCACGAGGGTGCGGTCACGATGGCGCAGACCGAGGTCCGCGACGGCAAGAATGCGGGAGCCGTCGACCTGGCCAAGACCATCATCACCACGCAGCAGCAGGAGATCGGCGTGATGAAGGACCTGCTCGCCAGGCTCTGAGCGCGCGGTCGGCGGGGACGGTCAGGCCCGATCGCCCTGAGATCCACTCACTCGATGGCGCGCGCGGTCGTCCCGCACGCTCAGCGGCTCGCCGGCGCGCCGTCGAGTGAGTGGATCTCAGGGAACCGTGCGGACCGGGCGCACACGGGTGCTGGTCGCCGGCCTCGGCCCTCGTGCCCGCCGCGATGGCGGTCGTGCTGCTGGGGATGTCGACCCTGTGCGACGTCGTCAGGCGGCGACGAGCGGGATCGACCGGCCCAGCCGCTGCCCGTACCCGGCGATCGCCGCACCGACCGGGAGGCGCTGCGCCTGGTAGCGCTCGAGGGCCGCCTCGACCGGTTCCCCTCTCGCGAGGACGCGCGCGAGGGCGAGAGCGTCACCCGCCGCCTTCGCGGCGCCCATCGCCGTGTGCGGGCGGACCGTCACCGCGGCGTCGCCGAGCAGGGCGGCCCGGCCGCGGACGATGCGCGGCGGGACGAAGTCCACGATCGCCTGCAGGAACGGCTCCGGTTCGGCGAGCACCACCTCCGCGAAGGGCGGGGGCAGCCGGAGGGTCGCGGCCTTCGCGAGGTCGCGGCGCAGGTCCTCCTCGAGCTCGCCCGGCGCGAGCGACACGCTCGACGGCGGACGGCCCGAGGCGACCATCACGGTCCGCAGCGCGTCGGGCGTCAGCGGGCGGTACCAGACCCAGTTGTAGCGCCGGTGCCCCGGCTCGACCTCGCCGCCGGCACCCGGGACGAGGTAGCCGAGCACGTGCTCGCCCGGCGCGGTGTAGAACGCGAACCGCCCGAGGAGGGTGCGGGCCGCGTCCGCGGGGAGCGCCGACTCCGGGATCAGGCCCCGCCACGTCGAGTAGCCGACGTAGCGGTTCGCGGTGGCGCCGGGCACGACCGCCTCGCGGGCGACCGAGCCGCTCCCGTCGGCCCCCACGACCAGGTCGAAGTCGAGCCGCCGACCGTCGTGCAGCTCGACCGTCGCCGCTCCCGCCGAGGACGGGTCCTCGATCGAGGCGACCGCGTGGTCGAGCAGGTACCGGTCGGCGGGGACCAGCGCGCGGAAGGTCTCGTAGACGTGGTCCCACGAGAGCTGCGTCTGCGGCGAGGGGTCGCGCGACGCGACGCGCCCGGAGCGGTCCAGGGTGATCCGCTCGCGCGCGACCACCCCGAGCCGGCCGGCGTCCTCGCGGCCGACCTCGTCCAGCAGGTCGAAGAGCTCCTGCTGGGCGACCAGCCCGGCGCCACGCCGCGCGAGCCCCCTCCGTGACCGCTCGAGCACGCTCACGCGGTGGCCGTCACGGGTCAGCAGCGCTGCTGCGAACAGACCGCCGATCGAGCCGCCTACGACGCCGATGTCCAAGGCGTGCCCGGCGGGCTCGGGGCTCCCGGTCTCGCGTCGCTGTGCCATGCGCGTGACCGTAGCGTCGAGTGCTTCGCCGCGGTTCCTACAAGCGACGGAACCCTGTCCGGCTCGGCCGACGTGTGCCCGGCGTGCTCGTCGCGGCAGGATGCCCTCATGACCCGGAACGACGCGCACGCCCCGCACGAGCTGTGGATCACCGGTGATCACGACGCTGATCATCTGCTGACCACGAGCGGGAACGCGCTGCTGATCGGGATGGTCCTTGATCAGCAGGT
Source organism: Microlunatus spumicola (assembly GCF_039536445.1). NCBI lineage: Bacteria > Bacillati > Actinomycetota > Actinomycetes > Propionibacteriales > Propionibacteriaceae > Microlunatus > Microlunatus spumicola. The sequence goes on from NZ_BAAAYR010000001.1 coordinate 220,002, forward strand.
GCCGATGGAGAAGGCGTTCGCCGGGCCGCACGTGATCGCGACGCGGATGGGCGGGGCGTTCGACGTGCCGGCGATCGCGGCTCTCGAGGTCGACGACTTCGTGGCGGTGTGCGCGGAGAAGCCGGCCGTGCACCGCTTCCCGGGCTCGATGGGCAAGCGCGTGCACGAGGTGGCGCAGCGCCTGGTGGAGGAGCACGACGGCGACGCGGTCCACCTGTGGTCGTCCGTGCCCGACGGGCCGGCGCTCAAGGCGGCGATCGCGGCGCTGCCCGGGTTCGGTGATCAGAAGGCGTCGATCATGGTCGCGCTGCTCGGCAAGCGGTGGGGCGTCCGCCCCGACGGCTGGCGCGAGGCCGCCGGGGCGTACGGGAACGAGGGCGAGTTCCGTTCGGTCGCCGACGTGGTCGACGCGGAGTCGCTGCAGAAGGTGCGGGCCTTCAAGAAGCAGGCGAAGGCCGCGGCCAAGGCCGGTTAGGGCCGAGGCTGGGGGATGAGCACCGCCCTCAGACGGAGCCGGCCCCCGGAACCACCGTCTGCAGGGACTCGTCGGTGAGCTCGTCCGTTGTGGGGTCAACGACCTTCCGGCCGGCGAGGTGGCGCTGCAGCCGCCAGGCAGCCGCGATGGCGACCGCGCTGATCAGCACGTGCAGCCCCACGAACTCCCGCCCGTGGCCGCCGCTCAGCACGACGCCGGCGACCAGCGGGCCGAGGGCGGAGACGCCGGTCTGCAGCCCCGTGAACAGCCCGAGCGTGGATCCCACGTGACCCTCGGGGGCGAGGCTGGCCACGAGCGGGTTGAGCACGGGGCCGTACATCGTCTCGCCGAGCGCGAAGACGCCGAAGGTGCTGACGAGCACGACCGGGGCGAGCGCCGGGAACGAGGCGACGGCCCCGAGGCCGACCCAGCAGGCGAGCCAGATCGCGCCCACGGCCATCAGCAGCGGTGCGGCCGGCCGGTTCGCCGTCCAGCGGACGACGGCGAGCTGGAGCAGGATCAGCACGAAGCAGTTCACCGCGGCGGCGAGGCCGACGGTGCGGGCGGGCACGTCGAGGATCGTCAGCGCGTACGCCGGCAGGCCCGTGTCGAACTGGGCGTAGAAGGCGAGCGCGAGGGCGATCGTCAGCACGGCCGTCCAGCGCAGCGCGGGCTGGCGCAGGACGAGCCGCATCGCCTCGGTCGCCTGCCCGCGACCGCGGTCGACGGCGGGCGAGCCGGGCTGGTGCACCGGCCCGCGCGGGAGCGTCGCGAGCATCCCGGCGGACACCAGGAACCCGAGCCCGGCGGCCAGGAAGGCGACGTCCAGCCCGTCGGGCCGGGCGAGGTCGACCAGGTAGCCGGCGGCGAAGGCACCGACGCCCATGCCGAGCGCCTGCCCGGCGGCGAGCCAGGCGAAGGTCGTCCGCCGGTCGGTGCTGGCGCTGCGCTCGAGCAGCAGGACCGACTGGGCCGGACCGCCGGCGGCGAGGGCGAAGCCGAACGCGGCCATCCCGACGACGAAGGTCGTGGGGGTGTCCGCCAGGACCAGCGAGCCCGCGGCCAGCGCGGCGGCGAGCTTGGTGACGACGGCGACGAGCACGGGGGAGAAGCGGTCGGCCAGGCGCCCGCCGACCGGACCGGCGACCAGCGCGGCGACGGAGAAGAGGCTCGCGGCGACGGCCGCGACGGCCCCGCCCCAGCCGCGGGTGCCCGACGCGTAGGCGTACTGGTACGGCAGCACCGTGCCCCACCCCAGCATCGCCACCGCTGATGCCCCGACGACCCACCGACTGCCCCGCACGTCCCACCTCCTGGTTCTCGACTGACGAAGTCCCACAACGAAGACTTCTATATCGAAATTCCGGGAGGGAGGAGGCGGTCTCAGGAGTGTTCCGGGGACGTTCACGAGCCGTTCCGCGCGCGGGTGGCGGCCGAAGTGGGCTCAGCCGAGGCGGTCCCGCACCCGCTGCACCCGGTCCAGCACCGTCTTGCGGTCGGCGTGGGCCCGCTCGTACGCCTCCACCGCCTCCAGCGCGCCGGCGTCGTCGAGCCGGCCGACGGCCTTGACCGCCTCCTTGGCGTCGAGGTCGGCGTAGCCGGGGACCCCGGGGTCGCCGTCGTCGTGCTCGCGCGCGTGCCGGCCGGCCTCCTTCGCGGCCTCGGGGTTGGCCACGAACTGCTCCCCGTGTGCGCTGCCCTCGGCCTTGACCGCGTCGGTCTCCCGCTTCTCGGCGTCCGAGAGCTCGTCCCAGGCTGTCTTGGGCAGGTAGCGCTTCGACGCGCCGCCCTTCTCCCGGCTCGACCCGGTGGACGCGTCGGCGCTGCCGTCGGACGTCTGCCAGTCCTCGCCGCTCCACTGCGAGAGGTGCTGCTGGGTCTCGTCCTTCTCGCCGAGGTAGCCGCCCCCCTCTCGCTCGTACGCGGCCTTGAGCAGCTGCGCCTTGCGCGCGCTCCACTGCCCGGGCTTCCCGCCCTTGTCGTCGGCCTGGACCTCGTCCTTCAGCCGGGCACGGAGGTCGGGGTCGGTGTACTTCTTCGCCCAGTCCTTCGGGTGCTCGGTCGCCATACCGGTCAGTTATCCGGCGCGGGCCGTGCCGGACGCAGGACGTCTAGCGCGCTTCTGCGGACGGGCTGCAGCAGGCGTCGGCGCAGCCCGGGCCGCAGCCGCAGGACTCCTCCGGCCCGGCGTCCGCGCGGAGCGCGTCGGCCACCGGCGAGCAGCAGCCGTCGCCGCGCCAGGCCTCGAGGCCCTCGCGCACGGCCACGGCGGCGATGACGAGCCCGGCGACCGGGTCGGCCCACGACCACCCGAACAGGGTGTTCAGCCCGAGCCCGACGAGCAGCACCGCGGACAGGTAGGTGCACAGCAGGGTCTGCTTGGAGTCGGCGACGGCCGAGCGGGAGCCGAGCTCGCGGCCGGCCCGGCGCTGGCCGAAGCTGAGCAGCGGCATGACCGCCAGGCTCACCGCGGCGAGGACCAGGCCGACGGTGGAGTGCTCGGCCTGCGTCGACGCGGTGAGCGCGCGGACCGCGTCCACGGAAACGAAGGCGGCGAGCGCGAAGAAGGAGAAGGCGATCACCCGCAGCGCGGTCTTCTCGCGGGCCTCGGGGTCGCGCCCCGCGAACTGCCACGCGACGGCGACCGCGGAGGCCACCTCGATGACCGAGTCCAGCCCGAAGCCGATCAGCGCCGTCGACGACGCCCGCGAGCCGGCGGCGAGGGCGACGACCGCCTCGACCACGTTGTAGGTGATGGTGCCCGCGACGAACCAGCGGATCCTTCGCGCCAGCAGCGCGCGGCGGGCGGGGGAGACGCCCAGGTCGAGCACGGTCACGTCGTCACCTCCGGCATCGGGAGACCTGCACGGCACGACCGTACGGCGTCGGGCTCACGTCGTGACGTCGCCGGCGTACAGGTCGAGGCGCGAGCACCCGAGGCACCGGCGGGCGATCACCGCACGGCGCTCGATGCCGAAGCGCTTGACGCCGAACAGCCCTGTCTCGCGCGGCGCTGCGTAGTAGCGGACCAACGAGTCCGACGTGCCCTCCACGAACCCGTCCTCGTGGTCGTTCGACCCGCACCCCGGACAGGGCGGGGCGGCGTGGCCGGTCCGGGGCTCCGCGGCCGGCGGGGTGGCGGCCGCCTCCTGGTCGCCGTACAGCGGGTACTCGTCCGAGGGCGTCACCGCAGCAGTCTTCCGGGCCGAGGTGTCAGGCGGCGAAGAAGTGCTGGAAGTCGGGGTCGGCCCAGGCCCCGCCCCACGACCACCCGACTCGTGCGAACGCCCGCACGACGACGTCGTCGGCCACGATCGCTCCCTCGGGGGCGTCGGCGCCGGGCGACCGGTCCAGCTCGACGAACGTCCGCCCGGCCTCCGGGGCGACGTCGTCGGAGGTCACGTACGGGTTCTCGACCGGGTTGAGGTCGACGGCCGCGCCGTACGCGTGCCGCGAGAACGACGTCTGCCCGGCGACCGTGCGGCAGTTGTAGGCGGAGGTGTTGTTGGCGGCCATCGAGCGGTCGTCGTCACCGCCGTAGTCGTCCACGAGCTGCATGCGGCGGATCGGGAACCGCTCGCGATACAGCTCGGCGAACACCTTCACGAGGTCGCGCGCGTGGTCCTCGTGCACGACGAGCTGGCCGTTGTGCGACCGGCCGTCGTAGCCCACGTACGTCAGGTGGAGCAGCCGCAGGTCGGCGAGCCCGACCGGGCACCGCGACGAGGAGTGGCTCGCGTCCCGCATCCGGTCGCGTAGCGCGCCGGGCAGCTTCTGGACCGAGGACGCGTACGCGGGCAGCGCGGCCGCGGCGTCGCCGGTCGACCGCGGTGGGCTCGGCACGGGGGCGAGGTTCGTGCAGCCGCCGAGGTCCTCCCACTCCTCGACGGCGCCGGCCCGCGCGCTGCCCGTGAGCGGCTGCGGCTGACCGCCGCCGGAGGGGATGGTTCCGGGGACCCACTGGTCGTCGACGACCGCGCCCTCGCGGAGCTTGACGGTCAGCACCCCCGTGTCGGGCTGGTTGCCGTGGTACCAGAGGAAGTTGCCGAGCCCGTAGCTGACGTACGTGTCGCCGAGCATCCCCGACCCCTGCGCCTGGTGGGCGTGGGAGCCGACGACGACGTCCGCGCCGGCGGCGGAGAGGTCGGCGGCCAGGTCGAGCTGGCCGGCGGTCGGGCAGCCGACGTTCTCGCGGCCCCAGTGCAGGTAGACCGCGACCACGTCGTTCGCCCTGGCCGCCTGCCGGACCGCGGACACCAGACGGCTGCCGGCGCGGGCGATGCCGGGGCCGTCGCGACCGACGTCCCAGATCGACGCGTCGCTCTCCAGCGGCGAGGCGTCGGCGGCGAGCACCGCGACCTTCGTGCCGTCGACCGTGGTGCGGGAGGGCCGTAGTGCCTGGTCGCGGCCGTCGCCGATCCCGACGACGTCGACCTTCGCGTCCCGCGCGGCCGCGAGGCTGTCGCGCAGCCCGTCGGCGCCGTAGTCGGCACCGTGGTTGTTGGCCATGGAGACCACGTCGACGCCCGACCGGTCGAGGAACGCCAGGGCCGACGGCGGGCTGCGGAACCAGTAGCGGTTGTCCGCGTCCTCGAGCTCCTTGTCGGCCGGCGACCCGCCGTCCGTCAAAGCGCTCTCGAGGTTGACCACGGCGACGTCGGCCGAGCGCAGGGCGTCGGCCATGGGCCCGAGGTCGGCGTCGGGGTCGTCGAGCAGGGGAGCGACCCCGCCCTCGAAGTGCACGTCACCGGCGAAGGCGAGCGTCACCGTCCGGCTGGAGCGCGGCGCCTCGTTGGCGGGCTCCTCGGCGGGCGGCGGTGGCGGGGTCGAGGCGGCCGGAGCGGTCGACGCGCTCGTGCCGTCGGCCTCGTCCCGCCGCTCGACGTCGGGCGTGCAGCCCACGAGGGCGAGCACCACCGCGAGGCCGGGCACCAGCCCGGGTCGTCGTCTGGTCGCTCGCACCATCGGGGCCCCCGCTCCACGTCCTGGAACGACAACGCCCCGGACGTACGAAAGGTTCGGCGGCGCGCGCGGAAGGAGATGCGTGGCCCGGCCGGTGCGCCCTAGACCGGTTGGGAACGGACGCGGGCCAGCTCGTCGCGGGCGAACCGCACACGGTCGCTCTCCGCCCCGTTCGCCGAACCGAGCTCGTCGGCGAGGTCGTGCGCAGCCATCAGCACGAGCCGACGCCGTCCACGGTCCTGGGCCACGCGGCGGTAGGCCCTGCGTGCCCTGCCGTCGCCCGCGAGCGCTCCCGCCTCCTCGGCGGTGATGGTCCCGGACTCGACCTCAGGAGCGAGAACCGCCCGCATGTAGGCGCGCTCCACCCCCACGGTGCGACGGAAGACGCGGACCACGATCACGAGGGTGAGGGCCGTCAGGAGCACCCAGGCGACGAGCGCGAAGCCGATGGCCGGACCGAGGATCCCACCGGAGTTGTCCCAGACCCCGTGCAGGAGCATCGCGGTCAGCATCAGCCCGAGACCGGCGCCGACCCGCCGCGGCTGACCCGGCCGGCCGAGGAAGAGCACCAGCCCCGTGCAGAAGATCGCGCTGTAGGCGATGTGCGCCCCCAGGCCGAACACGGCACGCACCTCGACGAGCTGCAGGACGCTCCCGGACGGGTCGGCACCGAATCCCTTCCCCGCCGCGGCGACCGCGTAGGTGAGGTCTTCGACGATCTGGAACCCGAGCCCGATGAACGCGCCGAGGATGAACCCGTCGAACGCGGTCGAGACCGCGCGGCTCGCCAGCGCGATCAGCAGCAGCAGACCCAGGCCCTTCGCCAGCTCCTCGTCGATCGGGGCGGCGATCCCGGCACCCCAGTCGCTCGCCCACGAGAGGCCGAACGCCTTGCCGAGCAGCGACAGGATCGGCGAGTTCGCGTACGAGGCCATGATGATGGCCCCGAAACCGCCCCAGAAGAAGGCGATGACGAGGAGCTTGCGGGGCAGGTGGGCGTAGCGGTCGATGTGCTGGGTGAACCACCAGAACAACCCTCCGTAGAGGGCGAACAGCACCACGGCGACGGTGATCGGGGTCCCGTAGACCACGCTCGCGTTCGACAGGTAGCGCAGGATCACCGACAGGCCGAAGCCGACGAGCGCGACGTACACCCAGAAGGCGGCGTTGCGGGGCTGGACGAAGCGCACCGGGGCACCCCACCCCGACTCGCGCACGACCCGCAGGCGCTCGACGGCGACGTCGGTCAGGGTCGGCGGTGCAGCGGGGCTCGCCCCGGTGCCCGGCTCCGGGAGTGCGGTGGTCATCGGCTCTCCCCCAGGGGAGCGATGCTCTCGACCATGGTGGTGACGTCCGCGGCACGGCCGGTCCCGGCGTCGCGTGGGCCGGAGACGACGACCTCGACGCCGGTGCCGTCGATGACGAAGGCCGCGATCAGACCGGTGGTGGTGGCGCTGCGGGTCTCGGTCATGACCCCGTCCTGCCCGGCCGCCGTACGCACCGGCCTCGGGTCCCCGACCACCTGAGGTCCACGCCCGGCACCCGTACGCTCCTGGAGGCCCTCGACCTGGGTCAGCAGCTGCTGCGGGGAGCCGGCGAACTTCGCCGTGGTCACGCCGAAGGACACCGCGTCCGCCACCACCGACGCCGTGCTCGGGTAGTCGCCCGAGCGCGTCGGGTCGCCCAGCCTCACCCCGTCGACCACGTCCCAGCCCGTGGCGGGCGCGAAGCCCACGCCCCCGTCCAGGGCCAGCACCTCGCCCGGCACGACCGGGCGCCCGGCCGGCACCGCCCGGTCCACCGCGGGGACGACGAAGATCATGAGGACGGCGACGGCGAGGACGACCGCGGCCGGCCGCAGCGTCCCCCGGTCCAGACCCAGCCACCGTCGCTCGACCGGCACCCACCCCTCCGGCGCCACGGAAAGCCTCTGCTGCTCGAGTGCTGGCACGAGCCACCTTCTCGGGTCGCGCAGGACGACTGCCCCGCTGGTGGCTGCGAGAGTAACGGCGAGGGCCGTCAGATCCTCGTCGCGGGCCCGGAGTTGAGCGCGGCAGGGGAGGTTCAGTTGATGCGGGACACCGCGAACGTCTCGGCGAGCCGGCCGTGGGCGAGGCCGGCCCGGGTCGCGTTGCCCTCGTTCCAGCCGCGGAGCATCGTCTCCAGCCCGTCGCCGAGGTGCGCGGTCTGCGAGACGTGCGCCCGCAGCGCCGCGACCTTGCGGTCGAACCGGTCGGTGATGTCGACGACCTCGGAGGTCTCCGGGTGGGCCATCAGCCAGAGCTCGGTGACCTTCCACGGCTCCAGGCCCTCGTCGAGCAGCTCGGGCCAGGCGAAGCGGTTCTCCGAGGCGGGGTAGACGGCGCGCACCGTGGCCTCGCCCGCGGCGAGGTGGTCGGGGTGCGACGCCTGCAGCCGCTGCAGCATGCGCTGGGGGGACTGGCACAGCACCCGCTGCGGCCGCACCTGGCGCAGCACCCGGACGATCTGGTGCTGCAGGTCCCAGCTCGGCTCGAGCCAGCCGTCGCTGTGGCCGTCGAGGAACCGGACGTCGGTGACGCCCAGCTCTGCGGAGGCCGCGCGCTGCTCGCGCTCGCGGAGCAGCGGCATCTGGTCCCGGGGCGTGTCGTCGAACCCGCCCTGCTCACCCCTGGTGCACAGGAGCAGGGTGACGGCGATGCCGGCGTCGACCCAGCCGGCGATGGTGCCCGCGGAGCCGAAGTCGGCGTCGTCGGGGTGCGCGGCCACGACGAGGGCGCGCTCCACCTCGGCGTCGGGGAGAGGTTCGGCCCAGGCGAGGGGGTCGCGTTGCGGCTGGGCGGGCCCGGCTTGCTCGGTCACGCCCGACACCCTAGGTCGCGGCGCGCGCCGTGCCGGCCAGGTCCGCGGCGGGCTCCAGCAGGGCGGGCTGGAGGCGCCGCAGGGCGTCGAGGTGGTCGCCCGTCCAGATCATGCGGACGCCGGTCGGGCTCGCCGTGCCGGCGCGGCCCTCGAGGTCGCGCCGCACGGCCTCGACGAGGCGGTCGTCACGGGCGACGTCCCGGGCGGCGACGGCAGGCGGCGGGGCGCCGCCGGCGAGGGCCTCGCCGAGGCGTGCGTACCAGCCGGCCACCGCGTCGGCGTCCTGCCCGAGCTCGCGCCCCGCCGCGGAACGGTCGCCGCCGAGCGAGCCGTCCTCGTGCTCCCACAGCGCCAGCACGGCGTCGGCCACGAGCCGTGGCGCCACCACGCCGGTGACCAGGGCGGCGACGCCGGCCAGGTCGGACTGCTTGCGGCCGCGCTCGGCGAGGTACTCCCGGAAGGCGTCGTCCAGCCGCCGCGCGGCCGCCGCGGCCTGGGTCGACTCGAGCACCGGCCGGGGCAGCGACGGGACGCCCCGCTCGCACCGGGCGACCCCGTAGCGGACGGCGCGGGCCAGGTAGAGCCCCGTCGTCGCGTACGCCTCGGAGAGCGCCCGGCCCAGGGCGGAGGCCGCGCCGCGCGGCCAGAACAGCGCCCCGAAGACGAGGCTCACCGCGCAGCCGATCGCGATGTCCTCGATCCGTACGAGCCCGATCCGGTAGCCGACCGGCGCGACGATGTTGAAGAAGATCGTCAGGGTCAGCGTGAAGGCCGCCTGCCCCGCCGCGAACGAGATCGCCGCCGGGGCCAGGCCGGCGACGAGGATCGACACCGGCAGCAGCGCCCAGAGCACCGCCTCGTTCGTCCCGACGAGGGTGACGAGCACGCCGCCGACGACGATGCCCACGACCGTGCCGGCGATCCCGCGGAGCACGGTCTGCCCGGTGCTGAGCGCGTTCGAGCGCAGCACCGAGAGCGTGCCGAGCACCACCCAGAACGAGTGCTGCAGCCCCGAGAGGTCGGCGACGAGCACCGCCGCGCCGAGGGCGACGCCGCCGCGGACGCTGTTGTGGAGCCAGACCGAGTGCGGGTCGAGGTGGGTCCGCGCCCGGTCGAGGGCGGTGCCGAGGACGCCGCCCGTGCCCTAAGGGTCGCGCCCCAGGACCCGGCGCAGCCACGGCCGCCGCTCGGCCTGGAGCGCGCGCGCCACGTTCCGGGTGACCTCCATGACCGCGAACGCGACCTCCTGGGCCCGGAAGGTCGGCTCCAGCGCGTCGACCGCCCCGGCGTCCTCGCCGAGCCCCCCGAGCGGCAGGTCCTCGGCGCTGGACTCGAGCACGTCGACTGCCTGCCGGAGCGCATCCAGGGCCTCCCGCAGCCGGGCCTCGCCGTCGTCCGCACGCCCCAACGCCCCGTGGCTCATGGCGTCCAGCTCGTCGGCGGCCACCTGCAGGGCGCCGACGGACGCGTCCCAGACGGCGACGACGCGGGCGTCCACGCGCTGCGCAGGCCCGACCGGGGGCGACTGCTCGTCCACGGTCAGCAGCCAGCCGAGCTCGTCGACCAGCCGGACGAGGATCCGGGAGGACGTGCCGAGGTCGGTGGGCCGGTTCGGGGTCGCGTAGAAGGCGTCGCGCAGGCCGGTGTACGCGGACCTCAGCCGGTCGCTGACCTCGTCCCGCTCCGCGCCGGTCAGCTCCCCGGCCGCGACCCGGCGGTCGGCGACGAGCCGTTCGGCGAAGAGGCGGCAGGTGCGGGCCGACGGGCCGCGCAGCGGGCTCCGCGGCGGGGCCGGCCACCAGAACGCGACGGCGACGGCCGCCACCGCGGCGGCCAGCAGCCAGCCGGCCATCCGCCAGGGGATGGACTCCAGCGGTCCCGGCGTGGCGACCGGGAGCACGAAGGCGAGCAGCAGGGCGGTCGACGCCCCGGCGAGCTCGGAGCTGACCACCCCGACGAAAAGGACCACGCACCCGACCACCGCCATGGTCAGCGCGGCCAGCACCGGCTGCCGGGACACGACCGTGGCGAGGCCCACCAGCAGCGAGCCGACCACGGCCAGCCAGGCGATGCCGAGCACGCGCTCCGAGCGCGAGCCGTTGACGTCGACCAGCAGCAGCAGGGCGAAGGACCCGAACGCCGCGAACGTGGCCACGTCGGCGTTCCCGACGACCCGCGCCCCGAAGGCGAAGAGCAGCGGCATGACGATCGCCACCCGCCCCGCGCGGCGGAGCGCCCGGAGACCGGGGTCGTGCCGGCGCAGCCAGGACAGCGGGCTCACGCGGAGAAACCTAGCGAGACGGTCAGGTCTGCGACACGGGGCTGATCACGAGCTCGTCGATGCGCACGTGGGCGGGGGAGTCGAGGACGAACTGGACCGCCCGGGCCACGTCGTCGGGCGAGAGCATCACCGCCCGGGCCTCGGCGTCCGGGACGTTCGGCCGGAGGCGCAGGAAGTCGGTGTCGACATCGCCGGGACAGAGGTGGCAGGCGCGGACGCCGTGACCGGCCTCCTGGGCGTTCAGCGTCTGGCACACGGCGGTGAGCGCCGTCTTGCTGGCCGAGTAGGCGACGCCGGCGCCGGGCGAGAAGCGCCAGCCGGAGTAGGAGGACACGACGACGACCTGCCCGCCGGCCGCGCGCAGGTCCGTCAGGGCGGCGTCGACGACGGTGACGACCCCGGTGAGGTTCGTCGCGACGACCTCGGCGAACACGTCGACGCTCTGGTCCGCCCACGTCCGGCGGGGGTTGTTCAGCCCGGCGGCGAGCACGAGGTCGTCGACGCCGCCCCACCGCTCGGCGATGTCGCGGCGCGCCTGCCCGACGGCCGCCGCGTCCGTGACCTCGAGCGGGACGACGAGCGCCTCGCCGCCCGCGTCGGCCACGAGCTGCGCGGTCTCCACCAGCGCGTCCTCGCGGCGGCCGCTCAGCGCCACCCGGCGCCCGGCCCGGCCCGCCGCGAGAGCGCTCGCCCGACCCATGCCGCTGCCGGCCCCGGTCACCCAGAGCACCCGGCCGCTCACGCCTGCCGCCCCTCGCCCGCGGCGGCCCGGTCCCGGCCGGGCGCGTCCGGGAGCTCGTACGCCTTCTGCGGCAGCTGCGTGGCGAGCTTGCCGCCGCTCACGTCGAGCAGCGTCCCGGTGACGTAGCGCGCGGCGTCGCTGGCCAGGAAGACGACGGCGTCGGCGACCTCCTGCGGGTCGCCCCACCGCCGCAGCGTCAGGGTGTCCAGGAGCCGGCCCTGCGTGGCGGCCGGCATGTCCGCGAAGCCGTTCATCGCCGTCGGGATCATCCCCGGCGCGTACGCGTTGGCCGTGATCCCCCACGGGCCGAGCTCGCCGGCCAGCGTGCGGGTGAGCTGGACGACGGCCGACTTGGACGCCGCGTACGCGCCGGCCCCGACGCTCGGCACGATCGCCGCGAAGGAGGCGGCGTTGACGATCCGGCCGGACCCCTGCGCCTTCATCGCGGGCGCCACGGCCCGGCACATCTTGAACACCCCGCCGACGTTGACGGCGAAGCAGCGGTCCCAGGCGTCGTCGTCGAGGTCCTCGATGCGGCCCTCGACGTTGATGCCGGCGTTGTTGACCAGCACGTCGATCCGCCCGAACCGGGCCACGACCTCGTCGGCGAGCGCCCGCGTGGCGGGCCCGTCGGTCACGTCGCAGGCCAGCCCGGCCCCGTCGAGCCCGGCGGCGGCCCGCGCGTCGTCCAGCCACGCAAGGCCGTCCGCGGTGACGTCGACGCCGACGACCACGGAGCGTTCGCGGACGAACGTCTCCGCGATCACCCGTCCGATGCCGCGCGCGGCGCCGGTCACGACGACCACGCGCCCGCTCAGGTCCAGCTCCATCTCAAGCCCCTTCCGTCCGTCCACCCCGTCGGGGCCATCGTGGCAGGGCCGAGCCGACGGCCACCGCGGTGAGTCCCGCCGGGAGCGTCCGGGCCATCCGCGCCATGGCCCGCAGCGTCCCCGCGGGGTCGCTGCGGTCCGAGAGGTAGGCGCGCTGCAGCGCGGCCGGGAGCGCGAAGAAGGCGGCGAAGAACCGCTCGACCCCGTCCGCGGGCAGCCGCAGCAGGGTGGTCAGGCCCATCTCGCGCAGCTGCTGCACCCGGCGCGCGGACGCCGGCCACAGCACGTCCCAGACGTCCTGGGCGTCCCCGCCCGCCGCGACGGCCCGCGCCACCTCGTCGGCCAGCCGCAGCGAGACGGCCACGCTGTAGCCGGTGGCCGGGTGCATCACGCCGGCCCGCGCGCCGAGGGCGACCGGCCGGCCGACGGGCGCACGCCGCGACGCCCGCGGGGTCTGGGGGTCGGCCTCAACGCTGAACCGGACCCGCTCGACGCGCTCGTCGCCGTGCAGGACCACGCCGCGCGCCGCGAGCCGGTGCTCCAGGCGCCGGCGCAGCTCGTCGAGCCCGAGCGCGGGGCGGCCCACGAGGCAGGTCTCCTCGAGCAGGGTGTGCCCGGCGTCCAGGGGGACGGCGTAGAGGAAGGACGGCACCGCGCCCGGCCCCGCCCCGTGGTCGCGCCGCCAGTCCATGAACCACGGTCCGCCAGCCGGCGCCGCGCGCTCGTGCGGCAGCACGAGCCCGTACGCGGTCTGCGCCGCCCGGTCGGCGCCGAGGCGGGTGCCGCGGGCGTCGAGCACCAGGTCGGCCGTGATCGCGGTCCCGTCGGCGAGGGTCACGCGGTGCGCGTCCGCCGCGGTCACGGAACCCGCCACGACGTCCACGCCCGTGAGGTGGAGGGCGTCCTGGAGCCCGGGGGTGTCGAGCACGACGTAGGTCCGGTCCAGCCGGTGCTCGCGCCCGGCCCAGGCCCGCGCGTGCGGTGTGCGGGTGGCGACGACTGCACGCGGCAACCAGCCCGGCAGCTCGTCCTCCCATGCCGCGTACGTCGGGGTCCAGCGCCGTTCCGGGTGCGGGTCGACCGCCGTCACGGTCACGCCGGCGGCCGCGAGACGGCTGGCGACCGCGCGGCCGGCGGGTCCGAGCCCGAGGACGGCGACGTGCCGGTCGGCGCTCACCGGTACACGTCGCTGCGCGGGCCGACGGTGACGACCTGGACGAGCACCCGCTCGTCGACGATCCGGTAGACGACGCGGTAGGAGCCGCGGCGGGCGGAGTGCAGCCCCGCGAGCTGACGCTCGAGCGGCGTGCCGACGCGGTGCGGGTCCTGCGTGAGGGGACCGTGGACGAAGGCCAGCACGGCGTCACGCACCTTCTCGGGCAACCGCTTCAGCGAACGTCGGGCGGCGGGGGAGATCTCGACCGACCAGCTCACTCGTGCTCGGCGGCCCGTTCGCGCACGGCGGCGTCGGGCGAGGCGAGCAGGTCGGCCCGGACGGCGGCCCGCGCGGCGTCGTACGCCTCCCGCCCCATCCGCGCCACCAGGCGACGCTCCGACTCCTCCGTGGAGAACGTGTGCGTGCCGTCGCAGATCTCGTCCTCCGCGTGGAAGAGCCCGTGCCTCGTGGTGATCCTGCTCTCCGCGAGGTCGACGAGCGCGTCCCGCTCGGACAGCAGGGCGAGCGTCTCCTCGAGCGACGCGAGGTCGTCGACCGACATGAGCACCGCGGCGGGGCGACCGTTCTTGGTCACCACCGTGCGCTCGTGCGTGGTCTCCGCGGAGGCCACCAGCTCGCTGAGCCGGTTCTTGGCGTCCGCCAGGCTCGTCGTCGTCATGGCCATGATTCTAGCCATGCCTACGGAAGACGGCGGCGGCCCGCGTCAGGGCCGGGTGATCTCGTCCGAGACCAGCACCTTGGTGGCGTGCTCCGCGTCGAGCGAGGTCAGCAGCGCGGTCGCGGCCTCGGCGACGGGGAAGGCGTGCGACACCATCTCGGCGAACGGCACCTCGTGGGCGTGGCGGGCCATCAGGGCCAGCGTGCCCGGGTAGGCCGCGAGGTCCTCCCCGCCCGTGCCCATCACCGTGAGGCTGCGCCCGCAGACCACCGCCGGGTTGAACGCCTCCGGACCCATGTCGACGAAGGCGCCGACCTCGACGATCGTGCCCGCGTCGCGGACCATGCCCAGGGCGGAGGCGAACGAGCCGGGGAAGCCGGTGGCGTTCACGACGAGGTCGGCGCCCTCGCCCTCGGTGAGCTCGCGGACCTCGGCGACCTCGTCGCCGGCGGCGAGCACCGTCTCGGCGTCGACGAGCCGGCGGGCCAGGGCGAGCCGCTTGGCCGACCGGTCGACGGCGATCACGCGGCCCGCGCCCATCAGGGCCGCCTTGACGAGGTGGGCCATGCCCAGCGACCCCACGCCGACGACGGCCACGGTGTCGCCGGGCAGGAAGCCGCCGGGCCGGCGTACGGCCGCCGCCCGCTCCAGGCTGTGGGTGACCGCGAAGATCTCGGTCAGCACGGCGACGTCGGAGGGCAGCGACTCCGGCACCCGGAACACGGCGGTCCGGGGGTGGAGGTAGAGGTGCTCGGCCCACCCGCCGAAGAGGTGCGGGGCCTCGACGGAGCTCATCGAGTTGCCGTAGTTCCGCAGGTTGCGGCACAGGTAGTAGGGGAAACCGCGCTGGCAGCTGCGGCAGTGCCCGCAGGCCACGTTGGGCGCCGGGACGACGCGGTCGCCGACCTGCAGCAGGCTCCCGTCGTACGCGCGGACGTCGCCGTCGCCCACCCCGTCGACGACCCCGACGTTCTCGTGGCCCTGGATGATCGGGAAGGGCGTGCTCCGCTCCATCGCGGTCCCGGCGTACTGGACGTTCTCGCCGCGGAAGGTGTGCTTGTCCGTGCCGCAGATGCCCGAGGCGATCATCCGCAGCAGCACGGCGCCGGGCTCGAGCCGGTCCGGCATCGGGTAGTCGCGGACCTCGATCCGACCGGGCGCGAGCAGGGTGGCGGCCTTGACCATGCCCGCACGCTAGACGGTCGCCGGACCGGGGCCGCCCGCGGCTGTGCGAGGGTGACGCCGACCGTCCGCGGGGCCGGTGGGACGGACCGGTGCGGGCACCGGTGGAGGGAGCCGGGCGGGTGCGCGGGCTGCTGCTGGTCGTCCTGGCCGGGGTGATCTGGGGGACGATCGGGCCCGGTGTGAGCCTGGTGCACGAGGCCTCGGGCCTCGGGCCGGTGGCCATCAGCGCCTACCGGGCGGCCGTCGCGGTCGTGGTCCTCGTCGCCGCGTTCCTCGTCACGGGCCGGGTGCGGCAGCGCTGGTCGGCGGCCCGCGGCCAGTGGCGCCGGGTCGGGGTGGTCGGGGTCCTGACCGCAGCGTTCCAGCTGCTGTTCTTCGTCGGCGTCGTCGCCACCGGCGTCAGCGTGGCGACCGTCGTCTGCCTCGGCTTCGCGCCGGTCCTGCTGCTGGTGCTCGACTGCGTCCGGCGCCGCCGCCTCCCGGCCCCGGCCAGCGCGGTCACCGTCGCGGCGGCCGTCGTCGGCCTGGTGCTGGTCAGCGTGGCGGGCGGCGCGGGCGACGTGGGTCCGCACCCGGGCCTGGGCGTGCTGGCCTCGCTCGCCTCGGGAGCGGCGTACGGGCTGTCGGCCGAGGTCTCGGGCACGCTGTCGCGCCGGCTCGACACGCTCACCATGACGACCGCGGTGATGGTGGTCGCGGCCGTCGTGCTCGTGCCCGGCGGGCTGCTGCTGACCCGGCTGCGCGGGGAGCAGGTCGGCACCACCGACGGTGCGTCCTGGTGGGGCATCGTCTACCTCGGCGTCGTGACGATGGCCGTGGCCTGGGCCGTGTTCTTCACGGGCCTGCGGAGCACGGCCAGCGGGGCCGCGATGATCGCGACGCTGGTCGAGCCCGTGACCGCCGTGCTGATCGCGGTCCTGCTGCTGGGCGAACGCCTGACCCCGGCCGGCGTGGCCGGCTGCGTCCTGATCCTGGCTGCGGTGGCCAGCCTGGGTCGCCGCCCTACGGAGCCGGCGCCGGCGCCGCAGTGACCCGCGCGGGCCGCGCGAGCACCAGCAGGCCGATCATGGACGCGGCCGCGCCGAGGACCATGATCACCGCCATCGGGACGGCCGTGCCCTCACCGCCCAGGCCGGCGAGCGGGGCGATCGTGCCCGCGGCGACCCACTGCACGAAGCCGAGCAGGGCCGAGCCCGTCCCGGGGTGCTCGGGCACCTCGGCGGCGGCGAGCGCGCCCCCGTTGGGCCCGATGAGACCCTGCGCGGCCATCAGCACGAAGAAGCAGACGAGCACGAGCGGCAGCGGGGTGCCGAACCACAGCGCGCCGACCAGCATGCCCACGCCGGCGAGCAGGGCTGCGACCTGCCCCACGAGGATCACCGGCCGCGTGGCGACGCGGCCGGCGAGCCGGGCGGCGACGAGGGCGGCCAGGGTCATGCCGCCGGCGTTGGCCGCGAAGTCGACCGAGTAGGCGACCGGGGAGAGCCCGTTCATGGACTGGAGCACGAAGGCCGAGGTCGCGACGTAAGCGAACAGAGCTCCCATCGCCGACCCGGCGACGACGAGGTAGCCGACGTAGCGGCGGTTCCGCAGGACCTCGCGCCCGGCGCTCACGAACGTCCGCAGCCCGCCGCCGTGGCGTCGACCGGGCGGCAGCGTCTCGGGGACGGCGACGAGCACGGCGACGGCCATCGCCACGCCGAGGGCGGCGACGACCCAGAAGGAGACGCGCCAGTCCGACAGCTGCAGGATGGCCGCGCCGAGCAGCGGTCCGAGGACCGGCGCGACCCCGCCGACCGCCGCGATGACGTTGAGCACGCGGACGAGCTGGGCGCCCCGGGCGAGGTCGATGATCACCGCGCGTCCGATGACCATGGCCCACCCG
Source organism: Microlunatus spumicola (assembly GCF_039536445.1). Taxonomy (NCBI): domain Bacteria; kingdom Bacillati; phylum Actinomycetota; class Actinomycetes; order Propionibacteriales; family Propionibacteriaceae; genus Microlunatus; species Microlunatus spumicola. The sequence continues at coordinate 237,038 of NZ_BAAAYR010000001.1, forward strand.
CCGGCGAAGCCCTGGACGAGCCGGGCGGCCATCATCACGCCGATGCCCGGGGTGAGCGCGCACACGACCGAGGCCACGCTCATCGCCACGACGGCCGCGACCAGCGGCCGCCGCCGGCCGCGCGCGTCCGAGACGGGCCCGCCGACGAGCTGCCCGAGGGCCATCCCGACGAAGAACGTGGTCAGCGTCAGCTGCACCTGGGTCGCGCCCGCGCCCAGGTCCCGGGCGACGCGGGGGAAGGCGGGGACGTACATGTCGGTGGCCAGGGGCGCGATCGCGGTGAGGAACACGACGGTCGCGACGACCGCCGCCCCGACCTGCTGACGCGCCGCGTCGGGTGTCGAGGTCGGTCGGGGGCTGGGGGAGCCGGCGCGCTCGGGCGCGGGGGCGTGCTGCTGCGTCATCGGGGTCCAGCCAACCCTGCGGCGGAGGGGTGAGGAAGTCACTGCCGAGAGGTGTACCGGCAGGGAGTCCCTCCCGGTCCGCGACCGCCCTACTGTCGGCGCATGGACAACCGGGCCGAGGTGCGCGAGTTCCTCACGTCGCGGCGGGCCAAGGTCAGCCCGCACCAGGCCGGGCTGCCCGAGGTCGGCGCACGCCGCGTCCCCGGGCTGCGCCGGGGCGAGGTGGCGATGCTCGCGGGCGTGAGCATCGAGTACTACTCCAAGCTCGAGCGCGGCGCGATCGCCGGCGCGTCGGCCTCGGTGCTCGACGCACTCGCCCGGGCCCTCCAGCTGGACGACGCCGAGCGGGGGCACCTCTTCGACCTCGCGCACGCGGCGGACGGCACCCTCGCCGGCCGACGACCGCGACGCCGGCCCGGGCGGACCTGGGCGCCGCCATCCGGCCTGCAGTGGGTCCTCGACCGGTTCACCGCGCCGGCGCTGGTCCGCAACGGCCGCATGGACCTGCTGGCGACCAACCACCTCGGTCGCGCGATGCACGAAGCGGTCTACAGCTCGCCGGCCGCGAACGCGAACGGGACGCCGAGCTTCGCCCGCTTCACCTTCCTCGACCTCGACGCGGCGCACGACTTCTACCCCGACTGGGAGGGCGCCGCCGACATCTGCGTGGCGATCCTGCACACCGAGGCCGGCCGTGACCCGCACGACAAGGACCTGCACGACCTCGTCGGCGTGCTGTCCACGCGCAGCCCCGCCTTCCGCCGCCGGTGGAGCGCGCAGGACGTGCGGACCCACGGCGCGGGGACCAAGACGTTCCGCCACCACGAGGTCGGCGAGCTGGTGCTGGCGTACGAGAGCGTCGACATGCTCTCGGCGCCGGGCTTCACTCTCACCCTGTACGCCGCCGAGCCCGGCTCGCCGACGGCCCACGCGCTCGACCTGCTGGCGTCGTGGGCGGCGACGCGTGAGGCCGACGAGACCGGCTTGCCCAGCGCATCGACAGCGGTCAATATAGACGGGTGACGATGTCCCAGCTCCTGCTCAGCCCTGTGGAGACGGTGGCCTGCTGCTCGCCGCTCTCACGCGAGCCCCTCAGCCAGCCGCAGGCGGAGCAGGTCGCGTCGCTGCTGAAGGCGCTGGCCGACCCGGTGCGGCTGCGGCTGCTGTCGCTGGTGGCGTCGCACGAGGGCGGGGAGGCGTGCGTCTGCGACCTCAACGACCGCTTCGACCTCTCGCAGCCCACCATCAGCCACCACCTCAAGGTGCTGCACGGCGTCGGCCTGCTCGACCGCGAGAAGCGCGGGACGTGGGTCTACTACCGCGCCCGACCCGAGGCGCTCGCCGACCTCGCCGCCCTGATCGCGCCCGTCGCCGGGACCCCCTCGGCGTCGGGTCGCTGCGCGTGAGCGCGCCGACGTCCGAGCTGGTCGCGGGGGAGCAGGAGACCCGCGCGCGGCTGTCCACCGTCGACCGGTTCCTGCCCGTGTGGATCCTGGCGGCGATGGCGCTCGGGCTGCTCCTGGGCCGGGTGGTTCCCGGGCTCGCCGGGGTCCTCGACGCGGTCAAGGTGGGTTCGGTGTCGTTGCCGATCGCCGTCGGGCTGCTCGTGATGATGTACCCGGTGCTGGCCAAGGTCCGCTACGCGGAGACCGGCCGGGTGGTGGCGGACCGGCGCCTGATGATCACGTCGCTGGTGATCAACTGGGTGTTCGCGCCGGCGTTCATGTTCGCCCTGGCCTGGCTCTTCCTGCCCGACCTGCCCGAGTACCGCACCGGGTTGATCATCGTCGGGCTGGCCCGCTGCATCGCCATGGTGCTGATCTGGAACGACCTGGCCTGCGGGGACCGCGAGGCCGCCGCCGTGCTCGTCGCGATCAACTCGGTGTTCCAGGTCGTGGCCTTCGGCGCGCTGGGCTGGTTCTACCTGCAGGTGCTGCCGGCCTGGCTGGGGCTGCCGACCACCTCGGCGGGCTTCTCCGTCTGGTCGATCACCGCGAGCGTGCTGGTGTTCCTCGGGATCCCGCTGGTGCTCGGCTTCCTGACCCGGACGCTCGGCGAGCGCCGTCTCGGGCGGGAGGCGTACGAGGAGCGGGTGCTGCCGAGGATTGGGCCCTGGGCGCTCTACGGGCTGCTGTTCACGATCGTGGTCCTGTTCGCGCTGCAGGGCCGGACCATCACCTCCGAGCCCGGCCACGTCGCCCGCATCGCGCTGCCGCTGCTCGTCTACTTCGCGGTCGTGTTCTCGGTCAGCCTGCTCGTCGGGCGCGCCCTCGGCCTCGGCTACCCGCGGGCCACCACGCTGGCGTTCACGGCGGCGGGCAACAACTTCGAGCTCGCCATCGCCGTCGCCATCGCGACCTTCGGGGTCACGTCGGGCCAGGCCCTCGCCGGGGTCGTCGGCCCTCTGATCGAGGTCCCCGCCCTCGTCGCCCTGGTCTACGTCGCGCTCTGGGCGCGCCGCCGCCTGTTCGCCCCGACCAACGCCCCGACCAATGCCCCGACCACCGCCGCGCCGCTGCCCGCGGCCCCCGACCGAGGAGCCCGCCCGTGAGCGCGTCCCCGAACGACCGTCCCAGCGTCCTGTTCGTCTGCGTCCACAACGCCGGGCGCTCGCAGATGGCCGCGGCCTTCCTGACGGCCCTGTCCGACGGCGCGGTCGAGGTGCGGTCCGCGGGCTCCGAGCCGGCCGACCAGGTCAACCCGGCCGCCGTGCAGGCGATGGCCGAGGTCGGCATCGACATCACCGCCGAGCGACCGAAGGTCCTCACCACCGAGGCCGTGGTCGCCTCCGACGTGGTCGTCACCATGGGCTGCGGCGACACCTGCCCCTTCTACCCGGGCAAGCGCTACGAGGACTGGGTCCTCGACGACCCCGCCGGGCAGGGCGTCGAGGCCGTCCGCCCGATCCGCGACGAGATCCGGCGACGGGTCGAGCAGCTCGTCGCCGAGCTCGTCCCGGCCTGACGGTCCCGACCAGCCCCGACCACCAACGTTCACCTGGGCCTGGGAGCGTCGCGCCCGTGGGTTCCGCCGTACCGCCCGTCGCCCCCGCGCTGCGGCGGGAGCTGGGGCTGCGCGACGCCGTGGTGGTCGGGCTGGGCGCCATGCTCGGCGCCGGCGTCTTCGCCGCGTTCGGTCCCGCTGCCTCGGCCGCCGGCACAGGCTTGCTCCTCGCCCTGGCCGTCGCAGCCGTCGTCGCGTACGCCAACGCCACCTCGAGCGCCGAGCTGGCGGCGGTCCACCCGCTCGCAGGCGGCACGTACGTCTACGGCCGCCGCCAGCTCGGTCCGGTGTGGGGCTTCGTCGCCGGGTGGGGCTTCGTGGTCGGGAAGACCGCGAGCTGCGCGGCGATGGCCCTCACCGCCGGGGCGTACGCCTGGCCGGCGCACCCGCGGGTCGCCGCCGTGGTCGCCGCGCTGGTCCTGACCGCGGTGAACTACCGCGGCGTCGCCAAGACCGCGGCGCTGACCCGCGTGCTCGTCGGCGTCACGCTGCTCGTGCTGGCGGTCGTCCTCGTGGCCTCCTTCGGCGGCGGCGCCACCGACCCTGCCCGCCTCGCGCCGCTCGGCGGGACCGGGCCGTACGGCGTCCTCCAGGCGGCCGGGCTGCTGTTCTTCGCCTTCGCCGGCTACGCCCGGATCGCCACGCTCGGCGAGGAGGTCCGCGACCCGGCCCGGACGATCCGCCGCGCCGTCCCGCTGGCCCTGGGGGTCGTCGTCGTCACGTACGCGCTCGTCGGCGTGGCGCTGCTGCTCGTCCTCGGCGCGGCCGGCACCGCCGCCAGCCCGGCCCCGCTGCGTGACGCGGTCGCGGCCGGCCGGTTCGACGCGCTCGCGCCGCTGGTCCGCGTGGGCGCCGTGGCCGCGAGCCTCGGCGTCCTGCTCAGCGCGATGGCGGGTGTCGGCCGGACCACGCTGGCCATGGCCCGCGACGCCGAGCTCCCGCGCTTCCTCGCCGCCGTGCACCCGCGGTTCGCGGTGCCGCACCGGGCCGAGCTCGTCCTCGGCGGCGTCGTGGTGCTCCTCGTCTGCGTCACCGACCTGCGCGGCGCGATCGGCTTCTCCAGCACGGGCGTGCTGGTCTACTACGCGATCGCCAACGCCAGCGCGTGGACGCTGCCGGGCCGCGCGCGTCGGTGGCGTCGCCCGCTCGCCGCGCTGGGGTTCGTCGGCTGCCTCGTCCTGGTCGCGTCCCTGCCGACGGGCAGCGTGCTCGTCGGCCTCGGCGTGCTGGTCGTCGGGGTCGTCGTCCGCGCCGTCCTGCGGCGTCCGGCATCCGGAGGTGCCTCGCGTCCGCCGTTAGGTTGAGGTGGTGCGTGCTGGAGAGATCGCGGAGGAGTACCCCGTCGTGGGTGTCGACCACCCGGCGCTGGAGGCGGTGGGGCTGATGTCGTCGCGACGGCTGCCCGGGCTGGTGGTGACCGAGGCCGACGGGCGGCCGAAGGCGGTGCTGGCCGCGTCGCAGGTCGTGCAGTACATCGTGCCCGACTACATCCAGCGCGACCCCTCGCTGGCCGGCGTGCTGGGGGAGAAGGCGGCCGACAAGATCGCCCAGCGCCTCCGGACCGCGAAGGTCGGCGACCTGCTGCCCGAGCACCCGCAGGAGCTCCCGGTGCTGCAGGTGGACGACACCGTGCTGGAGCTGGCGGCCGTCATGGCGCGCCTGCGCAGCCCGCTCTGCGCGGTGGTCGACCAGGGCCGGATCGTGGGCGTGGTCACCGCCTCCCACCTGCTCGAGCTGATCTGCGCGCCCCTCACCTGATGATGTGGGTCGCGGTCGTCGTCTTCGTCGTCGTCTACGGGCTGATCGCCTCCGAGAAGGTCAACCGGGTCGTCGCGGCGCTCGCGGGTGCCGGGATCGTCCTCGCCGTCGGGATCGTCGCGCCGGAGGACGCCTTCTTCTCCGAGGAGACGGGGATCGACTGGAACGTCGTCTTCCTGCTCTTCGGGATGATGGTGATCGTCGGCGTCCTGCGGCAGACCGGGGTGTTCGAGTACGTCGCGATCTGGGCGGCCAAGCGCGCCCGCGGCCGGCCGTTCCGCGTCATGGCCCTGCTCTGCGTGATCACGGCGGTCGCGTCGGCGGCGCTCGACAACGTCACCACCGTGCTGCTCATCGCCCCCGTGACCCTGCTGGTGTGCGACCGGATCGGCGTGCGGCCGGTGCCCTTCCTCATCGCCGAGGCCCTGGCCTCGAACATCGGCGGCACGTCGACCCTCATCGGCGACCCGCCCAACCTCATCGTCGCGAGCCGGGCCGGCTTCACCTTCAACGACTTCCTGGTCAACCTGGCGCCGATCGTCGTCGTGATGCTGGTGGCCTTCGTCCTCCTCTGCCGGGTGCTCTTCCGACGGGACTTCGAGGCCGACCCCGAGCAGGTCGCCGAGGTGATGGAGCTGACCGAGCGCGAGGCGATCCGTGACGGGCGCCTCCTGCGGCGCAGCCTGGTCGTGCTGGCGGCCGTGCTGGCCGCCTTCAGCCTGCACCCGGTGCTGCACCTCGAGCCGTCCGTCGTCGCGCTGCTGGGTGCGGGGGTCCTCGTGGCCGTCAGCGGCCTCAGCCCGGAGACCTACCTCGCCGACATCGAGTGGGAGACGCTGCTCTTCTTCGCCGGGCTCTTCATCCTGGTTGGGTCCCTGGTCAAGACCGGAGCCGTGGACCACCTGGCGTCCGGGCTCGCGACGGCGATCGGCGACAGCCCGGTGCGCGGGATGATGCTGCTGCTGTGGGGATCGGCCGTCCTGTCGGCGGCGGTCGACAACATCCCGTACGTGGCCACGATGGCGCCGGTCGTCCAGCAGCTCACCGCGGAGGGACCGCTGGCCGGGCACGAGGGGCTGTGGTGGTCGCTGCTGCTCGGCGCCGACCTCGGCGGCAACGCGACGGCGATCGGCGCCAGCGCCAACGTGGTGATCACGGGCATCGCCAAGCGCAACGGCCACCCGATCTCGTTCTGGGAGTTCACGAAGTACGGCTCGGTGGTCGCGGCGGTGACGCTGGCGATCGCCACGCCGTACGTCCTGCTGCGCTACTGAGCGGCGCCGGGCCCTGCGGCGAGCGCCTCGCGCACGTCCCGGCCCAGCCCCGCCATCCGGGCGGACTCCACATCGTCGAGGTCCTGGCGGGCCACGGTGGCGTCGAGCCGCCGCAGCTGGTCCGCGACCGCCGCGCGGTCCTGGTCGTCCACGTGCACCGCGAGGTCGGCGAGGAGGCCGTAGAGACGGGCCAGGACCTGGGGGTCCGACGCCCCGTACGCCCGCGGCTGCGCGACCACCAGCTCCAGCAGGTCGGCCAGCGTGGGCCGGTCCAGCACGACGCGCGGACGGTCCTGGTCGTCGGCGAGGACGAGCGGCCCGAGCCGGTAGGCCGACGCGGCGGCCAGGAGGGCCGAGGCCTGACCGAGGCCGTGGACCGCCGTCGTCGGGTCGTTGACGCCGGGGGAGAGCGCCTTGTTCACGATGTCGGTCACCTGGCGGAAGCCGTAGCCGACGTCCTGCGCGCCGGTCCGTTCCGCGCCGAGCCGCACCGACCTGGCCACGGCCTGCCGGAGCCGGTCGAGAGCCTCCCCGCCCAGCGGGCCGTCGTCCGACGACCAGGCGCGCCCGAGCACCGTCCCCTCCACGACGAACGAGCCCGGCCGACGTCCGACCAGCACGCACGCGTCGGCCTCGACCGCGGCCCGGAGCAGCCGGTCCTGGTCGACCGCGGTGAGGAAGCCCGACCCGGACGCTCGGAGCACCGACGCCGACGGGGGAGGGGCGGGCACGGCGTACGTCGGGTCGGAGGCGTCGCGGCGGACGAGGTTGGTGCCCAGCGTGGAGGCCGCGTCCTCCCGCACCCGCAGCAGCATCGTCTCGACCCGGATCTGACGGGTGAGGTGCGCGAGGAAGAGCACGAGCGCGACCACGCTCGCCAGCGCCAGCACGAACGCCAGCGTGACGGCGAGGCGGGGGACGAAGGCCGTCCCGCCCTCGTCCGGCGAGCGGACCGAGCGCAGCACGGTGAGCGCGAAGGTGAACGTGGCCAGGAAGATCCCCAGCGTCACCTGGACGAACAGGTCCTGGGTGAAGGTGCGGAGCAGCCTCGGCGAGAACTGGCTGCTGGCGAGCTGCAGCGTCACCACGGTCAACGAGAACGTCAGCGACGTGACCGTGATCAGCGAGCTCGCGACCGCGTCGAGGACGGTCCGCGCGGCACCCGGGTCGCCGTTGAAGACGACGGTGTCCAGCACGGCGGGCAGGTGCTGGTCGACGCGCAGGTCGAGCAGCGGCACCAGGATCCCGAGCACCACGGCCAGCACGATCGCGAGGGTCGGCAGCGGCCACAGCTGGTTGCGCACGCCGTCCTGGACCCAGCGGACGGCACGGAGCAGCGACGGGGTCATGAGGGGCGGGCCTCCGGCCTGGTCGTCGCACGCGGCAGCCGGTCGGACCCGCCCGGATGCTACGGCAGGTGCGGGGTGGACGGCCCGGGCCGCCGCGCCGACGCCGGCTCTTCGGGGAAACCGTCAGGAGACGAGCCAGCCGAGGGTGTCCAGGGTGGGCGGGGGCGGTCCGGCTCCGTCGAGGAGGTCGAGGACCGGGTTCAGGCGGAGCTCCTCGTGACGGAAGTGGGTGTCCAGGGAGGCGGCCAGCCTCTCGACCCGTCCGCCGAGCTCACCGGCCGAGGCCCTGCTCTCGCACGCCTGGCGAAGGTCCTCGACCAGCCCGGCGACGAGGGCGTGGTCCTGCCGCAGGGCGTGCAGGGCGGGACCGAGCTCCGGTCGACGCGCCGCCAGCACCGGGAAGAGGGACTGGTCCTGGCCGCGCTGGTGCTCGACGACCGCGCGGCAGAGACCCTGGCACAGGACGACCCCGTCCGGAACGGACCGGTCCTGTCCGCCCCCGAGGGCGTGGCGCGTCACGTCGAGCGCCTCGCGGAGCCGCTCGTGCGCCTGGTCGAGCTCCCGGTGCCCGTTCGCGGTCGCCGCCACGTCAGCGGGTCCGGCGGTCGGACGCCTCCGCTTCGCGCGCCTCGGTCGGGTCCGTCTCCGTCCTGTCCGTCTCCGGCCGGCCCGTGCCCGGCTCCGGACCACCGGCCGACAGCGCACCGATCGGCGGGAGCCCGATGTGGTGGGCCTCGTGCCGCTTGCGGGACCGGGCCGTCGCGGTGATCGCGACCAGTGCGACCACGACCACCACCACCACGATCAAGACGATCAGCCATGTGCTCATCTGTGCACCGTCCTTCCAGCGTCTCGGCGTCGGGAGGACCCCGGCGCCGCGGTACGCCTTCCACGGTTACGCAACGATTGCGCTCAGGCAATGGTTGCGGTTCGCCGTTATCCAGACGTTACCGACGCCGTCCGTGCTCGACCGACGGCTACGGCAGGTGGTCGTGCGGAGCCTGCAGGACGTCCTCGGCGGCGGCGGTGAAGGCCGCCAAGGCGTCGGTCACGGCGGACCGCTGGGCGTCCGTCATCCGGTCCAGGACCTGGAGCAGCACCGTGCGCCGGTGCCCGGTGACCGCGTCCAGGAGGCGCGTGCCCGCCTCCGTGATCGTGAGCTGGACCTGCCGGCGATCGCCGGGTGCGTCCCGCCGCGACAGCAGGCCGACCTGCACCAGCCGGTCGCAGATCCGGCTGGCATTCGAGATGTGCACCCCGAGGGCGGCCGCCACCTGACGGTTGTTCAGGGCGCCCGCGCCGGAGGCCAGGGTGAGCACCCGGAGCTGGGGGAGGGTCACGCTGTCCCCGGCCTGCGCCATCGACTCCGCGGTGATCGCCGAGAAGGTGCGCGCGGCGCGGAGGGCGACCTCGACGTCTGCCGCGGTCCGCCCGTCCTCGAGGGGCACGCCTGCGTCGGGCACGGGTGGATGCTAACCAGGCGGGTGCGGTTCGGCAACCGATGCGTTGCGCCAGCGCAAGGGTTCCGTTAGCCTCGGCCCTCGTGCCGAGACAGCCGGGTGGCCACGACCCTCACCGTGAGCCGGCGTGCTGACCGCCCTGGGCTGGGGAGCGGTCGCGGCCCTCTCGCTGACCATCGGTGCGGTGCTGGCCCTGGTGCGCCGGTGGCGGACCGGGCTGCTCGGCGCCGTGCTGGCGTTCGGGGCCGGCGCGCTCATCTCGAGCGTCGCGTTCGAGCTCGCGCAGGAGGGGCTGCGCCTCGGCGGACCCTGGTCGGTGGCCGCGGGTCTGGTGGTGGGCGCGCTGAGCTACTTCCTCGCCGACCGACTCGTCCAGCGGGTGGGCGGTCGCCAGGGTGGTGGCGCCGGCGGGCTCCCGCTCGCGGTCGGCGCGCTGCTGGACGGCATCCCGGAGCAGGCGGTCCTGGGGATCGGGCTGGCGACGGGCCAGGGCGTGAGCGTGGCGCTGCTGGTCGCCATCTTCGTCTCCAACCTCCCCGAGTCCATCGGCTCGGCCAGCGACATGCGGGCCTCGGGGAAGTCGAGGCGGCTGGTCCTGGGCCTGTGGCTGGCCGTGACCGTCGTCTGCGCGCTGGCGACGGTCGGCGGCTACGCGCTGGCGGATGCGGCCGGCGGGAGCCTGAAGGCCGCGATCGACGGCTTCGCCGCGGGAGCGCTGCTCGTCATGCTCGTCGACTCCATGGTCCCGGAGGCCAAGCGGAAGGCTGGCAACCGGGCGGGGCTCGTGACCGTGCTGGGGTTCGCGGTCGCGGCCGCGCTGTCCAACCTGACCTGAGACCGGTAGCGGCCCGTACTTCTTGGGCGACGCCGTCGTACGCCTCAGGCGCCGCGGGCCGGCTCGTCCTCGTAGTAGTCCGGGGTCCCGTCGGCGTCGGAGTCCCGCTCCTCCTCCGCGCACAGCCGGCGGTAGGTGCGGTTGCGCAGGCGGAGGATCACGGCGGCGACCACGGCCGCCAGCAAGGAGCCCACGAGGACGCCGACCTTGACGTGGTCGTCGCGCTCGCTGCCGCTGCCGTACGCGAGCTCGCCGATGAGCAGCGAGACGGTGAAGCCGATGCCCGCCAGCACCGCGACCCCCAGCACGTCGACCCAGCGCAGGTCCTCGTCGAGGCTGGCGCGGGTGAACCGTGCCATGAGGTAGGTCGCCCCGAAGACGCCGATCGTCTTGCCGCCCACGAGGCCGACGACGATGCCGAGGGCGACCGGGCTGGTGAGGGCGTCCGTGAGCCCGCTGAACCCGCCGACGGTGACCCCGGCGGCGAAGAACGCGAAGACGGGGACCGCGAAGCCGCTCGAGAGGGGCCTGACCCGGTGCTCGAGGTGCTCGGCCATGCCGGGCCCGGCGTCCGGACCTCCGGCGGCCTGGCTGCGGATCACCGGGACCGTGAAGGCGAGCAGCACCCCGGCCACGGTGGCGTGGACCCCGGAGGCGTGCACGAGGCCCCACGTGGCCACGGCCAGCGGGACGAGCAGCCACCACGAGCGCACCCGGCGCTGCACCAGGAAGCCGAACGCGGCGAGCGGCAGGAGCGCCAGCGCGAGGAAGGGCAGGTGCAGCTCGCGGGTGTAGAAGAGCGCGATGATCGTGATGGCCAGGAGGTCGTCGACCACGGCCAGGGTGAGCAGGAACGTCCGCAGCCCGCTCGGCAGGTGGGTGCTGACCACGGCCAGCACGGCGAGGGCGAAGGCGATGTCGGTGGCCGTGGGGATCGCCCAGCCCTGCAGCGCCTCGCTGCCGCCGCCGAGGTTCACCAGCACGAAGAGCAGCGCCGGCACCGCCATGCCGCCAACGGCGGCGACCACGGGCAGCGCGGCGCGGCGGGGGTCCCGCAGGTCGCCCGCGACGAACTCGCGCTTGAGCTCCAGCCCGGCGACGAAGAAGAAGATCGCCAGGAGCCCGTCAGCCGCCCAGGCGCCGAGGCTCAGGTCGAGGTGCAGGGCGTGCGGGCCGACGGTCAGGTCACGCAGGCGCGCGTACGCGCCGCTCCAGGGCGAGTTCGCCCAGACGAGCGCGAGGACGGTCGCGCCGAGCAGCAGCGCGCCGCCGACGGTCTCGCGGCGCAGGAGCTCGGTGATCCGGGCGGTCTCGGGCCAGGAGCCGCGCGGGAAGACGGAGCGCGGCGGGGTGGTGGTGGCGGTCACAAGGTCCTCAGGGGTCGTCGTCGTCGTCGCCGACCAGACTTCCCGGCACACCGCGGACCACTCTATCGGTCCGACGCCCTTGCGCGGACCTGGCGAAACCAACCCTCACGGAAGGGTAGGGTTCACCGCGTGCGGCCTCGACGGCCACCGACGGGCCTCGTGCCCGTCCCGCGTCACCTCACCTTCCCGGGCAGCGTCGTCCGGAGACGTCCCGCTTCCCCCGCCTCCAGACCCTGATCGGACGTGCGTGTCCTCCACCGCTGCTGCACCGCCCCTCGCCCTGCCCCGTGAACCCGACTCCGTGCTGGCGGCCCTTCGCTCGCCGCGCCGCCTGCGCACGGAGGTGCTGGCCGGCCTGGTCGTCGCCCTCGCGCTGATCCCCGAGGCGATCTCGTTCTCGATCATCGCGGGCGTCGACCCGCGGGTCGGCCTCTTCGCCTCGTTCACCATGGCGGTGACGATCTCGATCGTGGGCGGCCGGCCCGCGATGATCTCCGCCGCCACCGGCGCCGTCGCCCTGGTGATCGCGCCGCTGGTCCGGGCGTACGGCATGGACTACCTCGTGGCGACCGTGCTCCTCGCGGGCGTCCTGCAGATCGTGCTGAGCCTGCTCGGCGTCGCGAAGCTGATGCGGTTCGTCCCGCGGAGCGTCATGATCGGCTTCGTCAACGCGCTGGCCATCCTGATCTTCTCGAGCCAGGTGCCCTACCTCGTCGGCGTCCCGTGGCTCGTCTACCCGATGGTCGCCGCCGGCATCGCCGTGATGGTCTTCCTCCCCAGGCTGACGCGGGTCGTCCCGGCGCCGCTGGTGGCGATCGTGCTGATCACCCTGGTCACCGTCGTGCTCGCCGTCCAGGTCCCGACGGTCGGCGACGAGGGTGCCCTGCCCGACAGCCTGCCCACCCTGTTCTTCCCGGACGTGCCGCTGACCTGGGCGACCCTGAAGATCATCGCCCCGTACGCGCTCGGCGTCGCCCTGGTCGGCATCCTCGAGTCGCTGATGACGGCCAAGCTCGTCGACGAGGTCACCGACTCGCACTCGGACAAGCGGCGCGAGACCTGGGGCCAGGGCGTGGCCAACCTCGTCACCGGCGCCTTCGGCGGCATGGGTGGCTGCGCCATGATCGGGCAGACGATGATCAACACCAAGGTCTCCGGCGCCCGCACGCGCATCTCGACCTTCCTGGCCGGGACGTTCCTGCTGATCCTGGTCGTCGTGCTCGGCGACGTGGTCGCGATCATCCCGATGGCGGCCCTGGTCGCGGTCATGGTGATGGTCTCGGTCGGCACCTTCGACTGGCACAGCATCCGCCCGTCCACGCTGCGGCGGATGCCGGTCAGCGCGACCGTGATCATGGTCGCCACCGTCGTCGTCACCGTCGCCACGCACAACCTCGCGTACGGGGTCGTCGTCGGCGTGATCGTGGCGATGATCTTCTTCACCCGGCGGGTCGCGCACTTCACCGAGGTCGTCGACGTCGCCCACCCCGACGAGGACACCCGGGTCTACGCCGTGCGGGGGGCGCTCTTCTTCGCCTCGAGCAACGACCTCGTCACGCAGTTCGACTACGTCGGCGACCCGCAGCACGTGATCATCGACCTCAGCGAGTCCCAGATCTACGACTCCTCGACGGTGGCCGCGCTCGACTCCATCGAGCAGAAGTACCGCGAGAAGGGCAAGGAGGTCGAGATCGTCGGTCTCAACGAGCCCAGCCTCGCCTGGCACAGCCGGCTCTCCGGCCAGCTCGGCGCCGGCCAGTGACACCGGCGCACGGCCACGTGACGGAGGAACGCAGGACCGGCGGGGGCGACGGGCCCCCGACCACCCACATGCAGATCGGCCAGGTCGCGGAACGGACCGAGCTGTCGGTCCGCACGCTGCGGCACTGGGAGGAGGCGGGCCTGGTGACGCCGTCGGCGCGCACCGCCGGTGGGTTCCGCCTCTACACCGAGCGCGACGTCGAGCGGCTGCGCACCATCCGGCGGATGAAGCCGCTCGGCTTCACCCTCGACGAGATGAAGCAGCTGCTGGCCTCCCTCGACGTGCTCGCCCAGGTCCCGGACGAGAGCGGTGCCGCCTCCGACGAGGACGCCCGGGCGGAGGCCGCGGCCTTCGTCGCGGAGTGCCACACCCGGGCCGAGGAGAGCTGCGTGACCCTGCGGCGCCAGCTCGCGTACGCGGAGGAGTTCCGGGACCTGCTGGCTGCGCGCGGCTGACCACGAGATCTGACGAGGCGGAGGTTCAGAAGCTGCCGTAGGTGTCGATCCGCGACCGGGCCCGCCAGGAGGCGAGCCAGACGAGCACGCCGGCCACCAGGGCGGGCACCCAGCCCGGCCCGACCCGCAGGTCGACGTCGAGCCCGTGCAGCTGCACGGCCCCGACGAGCAGCGGCACGCCGGCCAGCAGGAGCGGGTAGGCCGACAGGTGCAGGAACCACCAGGCGATGCGGTTGATTTCGTCGGTCAGCAGGGCCCAGCACGACAGCACGGCGACGACGGTGCCGATCTGCTGCAGCCCCGGTCCGGCGGCCGCGAAGTTCAGCGCCAGGTTGTAGTCGGAGCGGATCTCCGGGCGGTAGCCCGGCAGGTAGGTCGGGTCGACGCCGCCCAGCAGCCCCGCGGCCCCGAACAGCCGGGGCGTGCCCGTGACGGGTCGGGACGCCGGGTCGAGGTAGCCGAGGGTGACGTAGGGGAGCACCGCCCCCAGCAGCAGCAGGACCAGGACCCCGCCGACGAGGAGCGCGCGGTCGCGGGTCACGACGAGGTTGCCGCGCCGCAGCAGCACCCGTTCTCCCCGCCCGTCGGGAGGAGGGGGGTCGTCGGAGGGTCGTCGCTCGGACCGGGCCATCACCTCACGATGCCAGGTCCGCGTCCGTCGGGCCCCTGTCGTCTGTACGGGGGCCGTCACCTTTTTCGTGCATACTGCGCAACATATGAGCACGCGCACCCCGCACCCCGCACCCGCTGAGCACCGTCCGACGATCGTCTACGACTCGTTCGCCGGCCGCTACAGCGACAGCCCCCGCGCGCTCCACGCGTGGCTGCAGCCGCGGGTCCGCGCCGAGCACGTGTGGCTGGCCGACCCGGCCCACCGTCGCGGCTTCCCCGCCGACGTGCGCACCGTGACCTACGGGTCCCCGGAGTGCGTCGCGGCCCTCGAGTCGGCCGACCTCGTGGTGGGCAACACCCACATCGAGGTCGAGTGGCAGAAGCGGCCCGGCTCGACCTACCTCCAGCTGTGGCACGGCACGCCGCTCAAGACGGTGCACCGCGACGTCCGCTGGGCGCCGCCCGGCCGGCTCGACTGGCTCGAGCTGGACATCGACCGCTGGGACTACCTGCTCTCGCCGAGCCCCGCGAGCACGCCGCGCCTGCGCAGCGCCTTCCGCTGGGGCGGCAAGGTCCTCGAGCTGGGCTACCCCCGCAACGACGTCCTGCAGCCGCCGCGCGTGGACGAGGTCCGCGCCCGGACGCGCGCCGCGCTCGGCCTGGCCGACGACGAGACCGTCGTGCTCTACGCGCCCACGTTCCGCGACCGGATGTTCTCCGACCGGAGCACCCCGCTGGAGCTGGCGCTCGACGTGCCCCGGCTGGTGGCCGACCTCGGCCCCCGCGTCCGGGTGCTGACGCGCGTGCACTACTTCATGACGGACCGGCTCAAGCCTTCCGACGTGCCGGGGGTGCTCGACGTGTCCTGGCACCCCGACATCGCCGAGCTCTACGCGGCCGCCGACGTGCTGGTCACGGACTACTCGTCGTCGATGTTCGACTTCGCCGTCACCGGCAAGCCGCTGATCTTCTACACCTACGACCTCGAGACCTACCGCGACGTCGACCGGGGCTTCTACTTCGAGCTCGAGCCGGTCGCGCCGGGTCCGGTCGTGCGGACGCAGGAGGCGCTGACCGAGGCGCTCAACGACCTGCCCGGCGTCCGGCAGGAGTACGCGCAGCGCTACGCGGCGTTCCGCCAGACCTACTGCGCGCTCGACGACGGCCGCGCGACGAAGCGCCTCGGCCGCTTCGTGAAGAGCCACCTGCTCGCCCGCCACGACGAGGTGCTCGCCGGCGCCTGACGCCGGTTCGACCGCGTCGGTCGGGCTGGTGGCCGTCCGCTCGTCTTTGTCAGCGGTGCCGCCTACGGTGGCGCCCGTGGTGAGTGCAGTCGGGACCGCGGACGTGGCCGCGCTGCTGCGGGACGGCACCTTCGACGCCACGACCCGGCAGCGCGGGCAGGCGTACGTCCGCGAGGATCGGGTCGGGCCCGTCCAGCAGGACCGTGAGGGCGGGTCGCTCTTCGCCTCGGCCGTCGTCCGGGGGAGCCAGCCCTACCGGACGACGCTGCTCCTCGAGCGGACCGCGACCGACGAGCTGCTCGTCCGTACGGGCTGCACCTGTCCCGTCGGGGAGCGGTGCAAGCACGCGTACGCGCTGGCGGCCGTGCTCGCCGCCGGGCCGGCCGAGGACGGCGGCGACGGCCCGCGTCCCGACTGGCGCACCGTCCTCGACGGCGTCCTCGACGAGGCGGCGTCGCAGCGACGACCCACCGCGGACCCGGAGGTGCGGCTGGGCGTCGAGCTCGTGCTCCCCAAGGCCCGGCCGGCGACCCGGTGGGGGCCGGCGGAGGCGCCGTTCCGGCTGTGGGTGCGGGCCGTGCGGCGGGGGCGGAACGGCCGCTGGGTCCGGCGCGGGGTCGAGTGGTCCCGGATCGGCACCGACCCGTACGACGACGGCTGGGGACGCACGCCGCAGGCCCCGGTCGGCGACCCCGCCGACCTGGAGATGCTCGCCGACCTGAAGACGGCGCTGCTGGGGCGGCGGGGCTACCTCGCCACCTCCTCCGACGCCATCGACCTGCACGCCGCCGGTCCGGGCGTCTGGCGCGCCCTCGAGCGGGTCGTCGCCGCGGGGCTGCCGCTCGTGGGTCCGGAGGGGGTCGACGTCCGGCTGGCCGACGCCGCCGCGCTGGCGGTGGACGTGCGCCGGGGCGACGACGCGGTGGAGGTCGGGGTCGGCGTGACCGTCGGCGGCGTCCACCATCGCGCGGAGGACGTCGCCCTGGTCGGCGAGCCCACGCACGGCGTCGTCCTGCGCGAGCGCGCGGCGGGCGGCGACCGGGCGACCAAGGGGCTGGTCCTCGCTCCGCTCACCGCGGCGGTGCCGCCGACCGTGCGGTCGTGGCTGGACACCGGGCTCGACCTGCGCGTCGGGCCCGAGGCGCTGACCGAGCTGGTCGGGGAGTACCTCCCGGTGCTCGCCGCGAGCGTGCCGGTGACGTCGCGCGACGGTTCCGTGGACATCCCGGGGCCGCCGACCGTGACGCTGCGCGGCGACGTGACCTGGAGCGAGGACGGACGCGTGGAGCTCGGCTGGCGCTGGCTCTACCGACGCGGCGACCGGGCGCAGCAGTTCCCGCTGGAGGGCCACGAGGGGGTCCGCGGCTGGCGCGACCGCAAGGCCGAGGCCGCCCTGGTGGATCGGCTCCGGTGGGACGAGGAGCTCGACGCCCTGCTCGGGCTGCGGCTCCGCGGCCCCGGCACGCTGACCGCCCGCGTCCGGCTGCGCGACGTCGAGGCGATGCGGTTCGCCGAGCGGGACCTGCCCCGGCTCCAGGCCCATCCCGACCTCGAGGTGGTGACCAACGGCTCGCCGCCGGAGTTCCGTGAGGTGACCGGGGTGCCCCAGGTCCAGTTCCACCCGCGCGGGGCGGCGATGCGCCACGACCGCACGGACTGGCTCGACCTCGAGGTGCTCGTGTCCGTCGAGGACGCCCGGCTCGGCACGATCTGGCTCGGGCTGCCGACGGTGCTCAAGGCCCTGGCGACCGGGCGGACGACGGTGATGGTGCGCAAGGGCGTCTTCGTCGACCTCGACCGGCCCGAGCTCGACCGGCTGGCGCGGCTCGTGCAGGAGGCCCGGACGTTCGCGGACCGGCGCGCGCCGCGGACGCCCGAGCCGGACGAGCCCGAGGCCGACGAGGACGGCGTCGTCCGGCTGAGCCGCGAGGCCCACGGCCTGCTCGCCGACGTGCAGGAGATCGGCGCCACCGAGGGCCAGCTGACCGAGTGGGCCGCGGCGTCCACCGCCCTGCGCCGCCTCGTCGAGACCGACGCCCCGCTGCCGACCGAGCCGCTTCCCCTCGGGCTCCGCGCGACGCTGCGGCCGTACCAGCACGACGGCTACCAGTGGCTCAGCTTCCTGCGCCGGCAGCACCTCGGCGGGATCCTGGCCGACGACATGGGACTGGGCAAGACGGTCCAGACGCTCGCCATGATCGCCCGGGCGCGCGAGGAGCGCGGGCCGGACGAGGGTTCGGGGCTGCGGCGCCCCTTCCTGGTCGTCGTGCCGTCCAGCGTGGTCGCGACCTGGCGCACCGAGGCGGAACGCTTCACCCCCGACCTCCGGCTGGTCACGGTCACCGGGGCCACGGCCCGGCGCGGCTGGTCGCTCGAGCAGGCCCTGCGGCCCGAGGGTCCGGACGAGCAGGTCGACGTCGTCGTCACGACGTACACGCTGCTCCGCCTGGAGGCCGCCGACTACGCCGCCGTGCGCTGGGCCGGGCTGGTGCTGGACGAGGCGCAGGCGGTCAAGAACCACCGCAGCAAGACCTGGGCGGCGCTGCGCGACGTCGAGGCCGACTGCCGCTTCGCCATCACCGGCACCCCGCTGGAGAACAACCTGATGGAGCTGTGGTCGATCCTGTCGCTGACCGCGCCCGGGATGTTCCCGTACGCGGAGGCGTTCCGGACGACCGTGGCCCAGCCGATCGAGCAGCACGCGGACCCCGGTGCGCTGCCCGCGCTGCTGCGGCGGATCCGCCCGGTCGTGCTGCGGCGGACGAAGGAGCTCGTCGCCGGCGAGCTGCCGCCCAAGCAGGTGCAGGTGGTCGAGGTCGAGCTGGGGCAGCAGCACCGCACCCTCTACGACACCCACCTCGCCCGCGAGCGCCAGCGCCTGCTCAAGCTGCTGGACGACGAGGAGGGCGTGGAGAAGAACCGCATCACGATCCTCGCCTCGCTCACCCGGCTGCGTCAGCTCGCCCTCGACCCGGTCCTGATCGACCCGGTGCACGCCGACGTCGGCTCGGCCAAGGTCGACGAGCTGCTCGACCGGCTCGAGGAGCTCGCGGCGGAGGGGCACCGGGCGCTGGTGTTCAGCCAGTTCACGCGGTTCCTGGGCCGGGTGCGCGAGCGCCTCGACGCGGCGGGCATCGCGTACGCCTACCTCGACGGCCGCACCCGGCGGCGCGAGGAGGTCGTGGACGCGTTCCGGCGGGGGAGCGCGCCGGTGTTCCTGATCAGCCTCAAGGCCGGCGGCGTCGGGCTGAACCTGACCGAGGCCGACTACGTCTTCGTCCTCGACCCCTGGTGGAACCCGGCCGTCGAGGCGCAGGCGATCGACCGGACGCACCGCATCGGCCAGACGCGGCCGGTCATGGTCTACCGCCTCGTCGCCGCCGACACGGTCGAGCAGAAGGTCGTCGCGCTGTCGGAACGCAAGGCCGAGCTGTTCGCGAGCGTGCTGGACGGCGAGGTCGCGCTCGGCGCCCCGCTCACCGCCCGCGACATCGCCGCCCTGGTCGGGTAACGGCCCGACCTCAGCGCAGCGGCAGCTGCACGAGGCAGGGCCCGTCGTCGGCGGGCTTGACGGTCGCCGACAGCCGGCCGCCGTCGACGCGCACCTCGGCCGACCCGTTCAGGACCTGCACGTCGCGCGCGTCGACCGCGTCGGCGTCGACCCCCAACGGAACCGTCCCCGTCCCGTCGACCACGGCCACGAGGTGGCCCGGGACGGCGAGCCAGCGGACCCACGGGTCGTCGCTCGGGGCGGCGACGGCGGGGTCGACCGGCGAGGACGCCCGGAGGACGGGTCCGGCGGCGGCCATCCAGCGGCCCAGGCCCTCCAGCGCACGCTGCTGCACGGGCGGGATGACCCCCTCGGCGGTCGGCCCGACGTTGAGCAGCAGCCGTCCGCCGCGCGCCACGATGTCCGTGAGGTAGCGGGCGAGCGCGCGCCCGTCCAGGTACTGGCTCTCGTCCTCGGTCTGGTTGTAGCCGAACGAGAAGCCGATCCCGCGGTTGTTCTCCCACGGCTCGGCGCCCTCCACGTGCCGGTTGTGCTCGTACTCGCTGGTCACGAAGTCGTGGTGCGTGTCGCCCCAGCGGTCGTTCACGACGCCCTCGGGCACCGCGGCGTAGTAGTCCGCGAACAGCGCGTGCAGCGACTGCGGACCGCCGCGCTTGCCGGCGTCGGGCCACTCGATGTCGTTCCAGAGCATGCTGGGGGAGTAGCGCCGCACCAGGTCCTGGACGTGCTCGAAGGCGTACAGGTTGTACGCCGCGTCGAGCGGGCGCAGGCTCTGCACCTCGGCGAAGGTAGTGGCCGGCGGGAACGGGCTCGTCGACCAGTCGAGCCCGCCGGAGTAGTAGACGCCGAAGCGCATCCCCTCGGCCCGCACCGCGTCGGCGATCTCGGCGAGCAGGTCGCGCTTCGGGCCGCGGTGGACCGTGTTCCGTGAACCCGTCCCCGGCGCCTCCCACAGCGCGACGCCGTCGTGGTGCTTGCTCGTCGGGATGACGTACTCCGCGCCGGCCTGGGCGAAGAGCCGCGCCCAGGAGGCAGGGTCGAAGTCGCGGGCCGTCCACGCGTCGATGAAGTCGTCGTACGGCGCCCCGCCGTGCACCTCGGCGTGGTGCTGAGCGGCCGGGCTCCCGGGGATCCGGATCGTGTTCAGGTACCACTCCGCGTACGCGTTGTGCGTGAACCAGACGTCCTCGGGGACCGCCCCGAGGGCCCCGCTCGGCTCGGCCCAGGCGGGCACGGAGTAGGGGCCCCAGTGGACGAAGATCCCGAGCTTCGCCTCGGCGTACCAGGTCGGCAGCGGCCGCTCGAGCGTGGCCCAGAGCTCGGGCGAGTCCGGCTGGTCGGCGCTGCTGGCGATCGGGGTGGGGGGCATCGGTGCTCCTCTGTGGATCCGGCGGGGCGGGTCGGGCGGGTGGGAAGGGGCAGGTCGGGACGTCGTCAGGTCAGGACGCGTCAGGTCGGACCGGTGGCGCGCCACTCGCGCGGCGTGGTCCCGTACGCCTGGCGGAAGCGGCGGCTGAAGTGGCTGGCGTCGCGGAACCCCGACCGCCGGGCCACGGTGGCGATGCTGGTGGTCGCCGGGTCGGAGGTGGCCAGCAGGTCCCGGGCCCGCTCGAGGCGCCGGTGCAGGACCCACTGGGCGGGGGTGGACGTGTGCCCGGCCCGGGTCCAGACGTCGTAGAGGTGGCGCACCGAGACGTGGTGGGCGGCGGCCGCGCGCTCGACCGTCAGGTCGGGGTCGGCCAGGTGCGTCTCGAGGTAGAGGGCGATCCGCGGCCCGAGCGCGTCCTCCAGCACCCGGTGCTGGCCGTCGGGGGCGGCGGCGGTGGCCAGCAGGAGGCGGACCAGCGCGGTCGTCGCCTGCCCTGCGGCGGCGCGCAGGTCCGGGGGCAGCGGCCGGACGGCGTCGAACAGGGCGGCGACGTGGTGGCGGACCAGGTCGTAGACGGGGCTCCGGCGCAGCACGGGGGCCGCGGCCCGGACGAGGTCGACGCTGACGCCGGCCTCGTCGTTCGGCAGGATCAGGACGTCGTGCGCGTGGTCCGTCGTGTGCGCGAGGCGGTAGGGCCGGGTCATGTCGACGCAGTTCAGGTGGCCGGTGGGCAGGTCGGCCTCGTCGCCGGCCACCGACAGCAGCCCCCGGCCGTGGCGGCGCAGCCCGATGGCGAGGTGCTCGGGCGCGTCGGCCCGGACCTGGTGGGCGGTGCGCAGGATCTGCAGGGGGGTCCCGCCGGTCCGCAGGACGTGCGACCGCGGGCCGAGCCCCACCTGCTCCACCCGGTGCCGGACCGCAGCGGTTCCGAGGACGACCCGGCGCCGGGGCTGCTGGTCCTCGTAGGCCGCGTGCAGCGCCTCCGCCCGCTCCCGCGCCGGGAGCAGGTCGGTGTCCAGGAGGACGGCCAAGCAGTCACCTCGGGGCGGTGCGGCGTCGGGCAGGGCGGGGCGGCCGTACGGGTCTCCCCGCCGGCCGGGCCCCACCCTGCCACGCCCCGCGCGGCGCCGGTCAGGCGCTGGTCGCCCGCACCGCCTCGCGGACGAGCTCGACGACGGCCTCGGGGTGGGCGAGCATCACGAGGTGCGAGGACTCGACCTCGCGGACGGTCATCCCGGCCCGGCTGTAGCCGAAGCGCTCGACCTCGGGGTTGATGGTGTGGTCGGCCGCCGAGACGAGGCCCCAGGACGGTTTGGTGCGCCACGCGGCGGCAGAGGCCGGCTCGCCGAACGCGGCGCCGGCGAGCGGGCGCTGGGAGACCGCGAGCACGCGGGCCAGCCCGGGGTCGACGCCCTCGGCGAAGACGGCGGGGAACTTGGCGACGTCGACGTACACGTCCGTCCCGTCGTCCCCGCCCTCGACCGGGTAGGGCCGGTAGACGAGCGCCTGGGCGAGGTCGGAGTCGGGGAAGCGGCCCTGGAGCTCGGCGAGGCTCTCGCCCTCGGTCAGGGCGTAGCCGGCGAGGTAGACCAGGCCGACGACGTTCTCCTCGACGCCGGCGACGGTGATCACCGCTCCGCCGTACGAGTGCCCGACCAGCAGGACGGGCCCCTCGATCTGGCGGACGACGGAGGCGACGTACGCGGCGTCGCCGACGAGGCTGCGGTTGGGCACGGCGGGCACGACGACGGACAGGCCGTCGTCGAGCAGGGTCGGGACGACGGCGGCGAAGCTGGCCGCGTCGGCGAAGGCGCCGTGGACGAGCACGACGGTGGGGGCGGTGGGCACGAGAGGTCTCCTGGCGTTCCGGTTCCGGGCCGCGCGGTCAGCCCGCGCGGTCAGCTCCCAGGCTGGAGAGGAACGGGTCCGGGCAGAAGGACCGGAGACCGGTCGTGCAGGCGCAGCACAACCCTGTGCACACCCGGACGGTTCCGGGGGCTGGACGCTGAGGCCATGACGCTCGGAGGGGAAGCACCCGCTCGGGGCGCCCCTGGACCCAGGCGGGCGGTCGCTAGAGGTCCAGCGCGAACGCGGCCACGATCGCTTCGGCCAGCGCCGGCTCCTGGTCGTCGAGCAGGTAGCCGAGCAGCCGGCCGACGTCGTCACGATGCACGGTGTCGATGTCGTCGCAGCTGACCACGCTCGCGTGGTCGATCCCGTTCGCCCGCCCGACCGAGACCTCGACGGACAGCCCGCGCACGGTCGACGTGATCGGAGCGACCGTCACCCACGGGCGCAGGTCCAGGACCTCGGGACGCGTGAGCAGGACGGCCGGCCGAGGCTCGTCCATGTGCACGACGTGGATCGGTCTCACCGGTCGGCGTCGGCGTCGTGCGCCAACCGGCTCCGGGCCGCGGCCTCGTGGAACCCGGACAGCTCCGGGTCCTCACCCTCCCGCGCGTAGATCAGGGCGTCCTGCATCGCTCGCACCCGCCGGATCTCCCGGCGTACGAGCTTGTCCAGCGCCGCGGCCCGAGAGGCAGCGGTCCCGCCCTCGACCTGCTCGTCGATGAAGGCCGCACTCTCGTCGGACAGCCGGACGGTCATCTGCGTGCTCGTACCAGGAGCATACCGGTGTGGTACTCAGCAAGGACGATGCGAAAACGCCGACGAGGGCCACGCCCCCGGGAGAACCGGGACCGTGACCCTCGTCAGGTCGAACCTCGTGGGCGATACTGGGATCGAACCAGTGACCTCTTCCGTGTCAGGGAAGCGCGCTACCGCTGCGCCAATCGCCCGAGGTGGAGACGGGATTTGAACCCGTGTACACGGATTTGCAGTCCGTTGCCTCGCCTCTCGGCCACTCCACCGGGGAACTACTTCTCCCCAACGGGGTGGGCGAGACTCGCTCCGAGCGGACGACGGGATTCGAACCCGCGACCCTCACCTTGGCAAGGTGATGCTCTACCAACTGAGCCACGTCCGCGTTGCGACCTTCCCGGTTTCCCGGGGGGTGCGAGAAAGGACTCTAGCCGGATCCCGGGCGCGAAACCAAACCGATCCGGCCGTCGGCGCGCCTCGTGAGAGCGGTCGTCCGTCCGCCTCCGCCGCCCCTAGGCTGTCGCGGTGCTGGACGAGGAGGGCGTGGACGCCGGACCGAGCTCGGACCCCGTGATCTGGGTGGACGGCCAGCTGTACGCCGACCCTAAGGACGCCCGGGTGCCGGCGACCGACCACGGCCTGGTCGTGGGCGACGGGGTCTTCGAGGCGCTCAAGGTGACGCCGGCCGGGCCCTTCGCCGTACGCCGCCACCTCGACCGGCTCGAGCGCTCCGCCGCAGCGATGGGACTGCCCGCGCCGGACCGTGCCGCGGTGCGCGAGGGGATCGACGCCGTGCTCGCCGACCGCCGGTTCGCGAACGGCAAGGTCCGCATCACCTACACCGGCGGCGACGGCCCGCTCGGGTCGCAGGCCGCGTACGGGCGCCCGATGCTCGTCGTCGCGGCCGCGGCGATGACGCTGCCGCCGGTCAGCACCGACGTCGTCACAGCGCCCTGGCGGCGCAACGAGCACGGCGCGCTCACCGGCGTGAAGTCGACCTCGTACGGCGAGAACGTCCGCGGGCTCGCGTACGCCCACGCCCACGACTGCGGCGAGACCGTCTTCCGGAACACGGCCGGGAACGTCTGCGAGGGCACGGGCACCAACGTCTTCTGCGTCTTCGGCGACGAGGTCGTGACCCCGCCGCTGAGCGCCGGCCCGCTCGCCGGGATCACCCGCGACCTGCTGCTCGAGTGGTTCCCGGTGACCGAGCGGGACCTCACCCTCGAGGAGGCGCTGGGCGCGGACGAGGTGTTCCTGACCTCCTCGCTGCGGGACGTCCAGCTCGTCGAGCGCTGGGACGGCCACGCCTTCACGGGGCTCGGTGCGGTGACCACCCGAGCCGCCGCCGTGTTCGCGGAGCGGTCCGCAGGGGACCTGGACCCCTGATCGTCGGGTAGTGTGGCGTCCGCCCTGAGGGGCACGGGGGCGATTGGCGCAGTGGTAGCGCGCTTCGTTCACACCGAAGAGGTCACTGGTTCGAACCCAGTATCGCCCACCCCCACCTGACGGCCCGAGACGGCGGGAAAGATCCGACCGCGTCTGCCCGGGCAGAACTTCCCCGCTGACGGCGACCCGCAGGTCAGGGCCGCTGGGACCTCGGCAGGCCCGCCACCACGAACGCGTACGAGTCGTCGATCAGCTCGGCGACGTCGTCGTCGGGGATCGTGCCGTCCAGGGCGAAGGTGTTCCAGCCGTGGCGCGCCAGGTAGCGCATGGGCGTCGCCGACCCCGGGAAGCGCTCCAGCCAGAGGTCCGCGGCCTCGCGGTCCCCGCACTTCAGCCCGATCGACGTCGGGTGGTCGGGGTCGCCGAGGAAGGCGAAGATCTTCGGGCCCACCTTGGCGACGACCGTGTCCGACCACGGCTGGTCGCGCCACGCGCCCGGCTTCGCCAGGCAGTGCCCGAGCCAGTCCTGCGCCATGCCGGCGATCGTGCCACCGCCGTGCCGCTCGGAACGGCGGGGTGCTCCGGCGCTGCGAGGAATAGTCTGGCGACGCGCTGCGGGCCCCCGCAGCCGTGCTCAGGAGGTCAGCAGTCCCGTGGTCGACCCGTCCCCGTCCCCGTCCGTCGACGACCCGGCGAAGGACGACCGGACGGACGCGACGACCGGCGAGCAGACCGGCCTCGACCGCTTCGGCGACGACAAGCGCGTCGTCGCGGTGCGCGTCGACGGCGAGACCTGGGACCTCAGCCGCCCGATCCCCGACGGCGCGGCCGTCGAGCCGGTCCTGATCGACAGCCCCGACGGCCTGGCGATCCTGCGGCACTCCGCGGCGCACGTCGCCGCCCAGGCCGTGCAGAGCCTGCACCCGGAGGCGAAGCTCGGGATCGGCCCGCCCATCACCGACGGCTTCTACTACGACTTCGACCTCGCCGACCCCTTCACCCCGGAGTCGCTGCGCGAGGTCGAGAAGGTCATGCAGCGCATCGTCAAGGAGCGGCAGCGGTTCCGCCGTCGCGAGGTGACCGACACCGAGGCGGCCGCCGAGCTGGCCGACGAGCCGTACAAGCTCGAGCTGATCGCCGACAAGAGCAGGGTGGCCGAGGACGTGGTTGTCCACGTCGGTGACGGCGACGGTTCCGGGGACGCGTCCTCGGTCGAGGTCGGCGCCGGCCAGCTGACGATCTACGACAACCTCAAGCGCGACGACTCGGTGGCCTGGTTCGACCTGTGCCGTGGCCCGCACGTGCCGCACACCGGCTACATCCCGGCCTTCTCGATCACCCGCAGCTCGGCGGCCTACTGGCGCGGCGACCAGGCCAACAAGCAGCTGCAGCGCGTCTACGGAACCGCCTGGCCGAGCCGCGACGAGCTCAAGGCGTACGAGTTCCGGCTCGCCGAGGCGGCCCGTCGCGACCACCGCAAGCTCGGCGCGGAGCTCGACCTGTTCTCCTTCCCCGACGAGCTCGGCTCGGGGCTGCCGGTCTTCCACCCCAAGGGCGGGGTGATCAAGCGCGAGATGGAGGACTACGTCCGGCGCCGGCACATCGAGGAGGGCTTCGACTACGTCGGGACCCCGCACATCAGCAAGGAGGGGCTGTTCCACACCTCCGGGCACCTGCCGTACTACAAGGACACGATGTTCCCGCCGATGGAGCTCGAGGGGTCGAGCTACTACCTCAAGGCGATGAACTGCCCGATGCACAACCTGATCTTCCGGGGGCGCGGGCGGTCCTACCGTGAGCTGCCGCTGCGGTTCTTCGAGTTCGGCAGCGTCTACCGCTACGAGCGCTCGGGCGTGGTGCACGGCCTGACCCGCGTGCGCGGGCTGACCCAGGACGACTCGCACTCGTACGTGACCCCGGAGCAGGCGCCCGGCGAGATCCGGCACCTGCTCGACTTCGTGCTCGGGCTGCTGCGCGACTTCGGCCTCGACGACTACTACCTCGAGCTGTCGACCCGCGGCGACTCCGACAAGTTCATCGGCTCCGACGAGGAGTGGGCGGTCGCGACCGCGGTCCTGGAGGAGGCGGCGCTGGGCTCCGGCGTGCCCGTCGTCCCGGACCCGGGCGGCGCCGCGTTCTACGGCCCGAAGATCTCGATCCAGACCCGCGACGCGATCGGGCGCAGCTGGCAGATGTCGACCATCCAGTACGACTTCAACCAGCCGGCGCGCTTCGGGCTGGAGTACCAGGCCGCCGACGGCACCCGTCAGCAGCCGGTGATGATCCACTCGGCCAAGTTCGGGTCGATCGAACGCTTCATCGGCGTGCTCGTGGAGCACTACGCGGGCGCCTTCCCGCCCTGGCTGTCCCCGGTGCAGGTCGTCGGCGTCCCGGTGGCGGGGGAGTACGTGCCCTACCTGGTCGAGGTGGCCGACCGGCTGCGCACGGCCGGGATCCGGGTCGAGGTCGACGACAGCGACGACCGCATGCAGAAGAAGATCCGCAACGCGCAGAAGGAGAAGGTGCCCTTCATGCTGATCGCGGGCGGCGACGACGTCGCGGCCGGCGCGGTCTCCTTCCGCTACCGCGACGGGACCCAGAAGAACGGGGTCCCCGTCGAGGAGGCGATCCGCGAGATCACCGACGCGGTCGCGGCGCGCGTGCAGGTCTAAACGGTCCGTTGCGGGTAGGACGGTGACGGCGCCCCCGGGCGGGACCCACGACGGGCAGGAGAGGGACACAGTGCAGGACGAGGTCGAGCCGGCCGGCGAGCGCCCCGGCGACCCCGACGGCTTCCAGCGGCTCTGGACGCCGCACCGGATGGTCTACATCGGCGGGCAGGACAAGCCGAAGACGGCCACGGCAGCGGACTGCCCGTTCTGCACGCTGCCGAAGCGGTCGCCGGGGCGGGACCGGGAGTCGTTGATCGTCCACCGCGACGAGGTGGCGTACGTCGTCCTCAACCTCTACCCGTACTCGCCCGGCCACCTGCTCGTCTGCCCCTACCGCCACGTCGCGGACTACACGGACCTGACGCAGGAGGAGACCCACGCGGTCGCCCGCCTCACCCAGCAGTGCATGCGGGTGGTGCGGGAGGCCAGCGCGCCCGACGGGTTCAACCTCGGCCTCAACCAGGGCGCCGTCGCCGGCGCCGGCATCGCCGCCCACCTGCACCAGCACGTCGTCCCGCGCTGGGCCGGGGACGCGAACTTCCTCCCCGTCGTCGGCCAGACCAAGGCCCTGCCCCAGCTGCTCGACCAGACCTGGGAGGTCGTCACCGACGCGTGGCACCGTCTCGCCGGGACGGCGCAGGACGCAGCGACCGGTCGAACGCCCCCTGAGCCTGTCAAAGGGCCACCAGGAACGCCCCCTGAGCCTGTCGAAGGGCCACGAAGTGGTCGGCATCCCAGCGAAGCCGGCCAGGAGAGCCAACCTCTTCGAGGCCCTTCGACAAGCTCAGGGGGCGTGACCGGCGACGCCGAGGTGCCCGTGGCGCCGGGGGGTGAGGTCTGATGCTCGAACGCTTCCGCTCGCTGTCCGGGCTCGTCCTGGGACCGGTCGTGCGCTGGCTGGTCGGCCACGGGGTCTCGCCCGACGTCGTCACCGTGGCCGGGACGATCGGTGTCGTCCTGGGTGCGCTGATCTGCTTCCCGCAGGGCTGGTTGTGGCAGGGCGTCTTGATCGTGACCGTCTTCGTCGTGTCGGACATGATCGACGGGCTGATGGCCAAGTCCACGGGTACCGCCTCGGCCTGGGGCGCGTTCCTCGACTCGACGTCGGACCGCCTCGGTGACGCGGCGGTGTTCGGCGGGATCCTGCTCTTCTTCGCCTACCGCCAGGACTCGACGCTGTGGGCCGCCGTGGCACTGGCCGGCCTCGTCTTCGGGCAGTGGACCTCGTACGTGAAGGCGCGGGCGGAGAGCCTGGGCTTCACCTGCGGCGGCGGGCTCGCGGCCCGCGCCGACCGGCTCGTCATCGTGCTCGTCGGGGCGTTCCTCGCCGGGCTCGGCGTGCCGTACGTCCTCGAGGCCGCGATGGCGCTGCTCGCCGTCACGAGCATGATCACCGTCTTCCAGCGCATCGAGCAGGTCCGGCGCCAGGCGAAGGGCGTCACGGGCTCACGGGGCTCACGAGACCCGGGTGCACCGCATGGCCAGCCCGTCTGACCGCGTGCGCCGGCGTCGTCCCGACCGCGCCCGGGTGGTCCGGGAGGCCTTCCGCCTCGGCTGGCGGTACGGGGGCCGTGTGCCCCAGCCAGTCGTCCGTGCCGTCGCCGCCCTCGCCGCGCGCGTCGTCGTCGCCCGTGACGACGTCCACGTGCGCCGCCTCCGCGAGAACCTCACGGCCGTCGCCGGACGCCCGGCCGACGCCCGGCTGCTCCGGCTCGGCATCGCCTCGTACGTGCGCACGTTCTGGGAGGTGCTGGCGCTGCCGCGCTGGTCGCCCGCCGAGGTGGTCGACCGGGTGGAGCTGGTGAACGGCGCCGTGGTGCACGACGCCTTCGCGACCACCGGGGCGGTCATCGCGCTGCCGCACAGCGGGAACTGGGACCTCGCCGGTGCCTGGGCCTGCCTCACCGGCATGCCCGTCACGAGCGTGGCCGAGCAGCTGGGGACCGAGGAGTTCGCGGCGTTCCTGGCGTTCCGCGAGGGCCTCGGGATGGAGATCCTCTCGCACCGGGCCCCGGCGCTGGTCGACACGCTGGTCGAGCACGTCGTCCGCGGGCGCCTCGTCTGCCTGATGGCCGACCGCAACTTCAGCGGCCGCGGCGTCGAGGTCGACTTCGCGGGCCACCGGGTGACCATGCCGGCCGGGCCGGCCCAGGTCGCCCGCCGCAGCGGCGCCGCCCTCATCCCGACCGTCGCCCACTACGGCGGCGAGCCCCTGCGCCGCGGCGCGCCCATGCGGCTGGTCATCGGCCCGGTCGTCCCCGCGCAGCCGGGCGACGACGGGCTGGCGGCCATGGTGCAGGCCTGCGCCGACTTCTTCGCCTCGGTCCTGCACGAGCACCCCGAGGACTGGCACCTCCTGCAGCCCTTCTTCGACCTGCCTACCTCGACCCAGGTGTCCGCCCGGTGAGGGGGCTCATGCAGGAGGGGGGACGAACCCCCGCACCCGGACTGCGCATCGGGCTCGTCTGCCCGTACGCGCTCGACGTCCCCGGCGGTGTGCAGAACCAGGTGCTGGGGCTGGCGGCGTTCCTGCGGCGGGCCGGGCACGACGTGCACGTGCTGGCGCCCGGCGGGCTGCCCGACGACGCGTACGGGCTCGAGGCGGACCGGTTCACGTCGGCGGGGGCGGCCATGGGCGTCCGCTACAACGGTTCGGTGGCGCCCGTCGCCTTCGGGCCGCTCGCCGCGGCGCGGACCCGGCGCTGGGTCGCCGCGCACGCCGTGGACCTGCTGCACGTGCACGAACCCCTCGCGCCGAGCGCCTCGCTGCTCGCCCTGGGCGCGTCGCGCGGACCGGTGGTGGCGACATTCCACACGGCCACCCCCCGCTCGCGCGCCCTGCGCCTGGCGGGCTCGGCCCTGTCCGGCGCCGTGGACCGGATCGACGCGGGCATCGCCGTGTCGCCGACGGCCCGCGAGGTCGTCGTCGGTCACCTCGGGCGCGACGCCGTCGTGGTCCCCAACGGCCTCGACGTGACGGCGTACGAGCCGTCCGACGCGCGGCTGCCGGCGGACGGGCGGACGGACGGGCCTCCGCGGCTGCTGTTCCTTGGCCGCAGCGGGGAGCGGCGCAAGGGCCTCGACGTGCTGCTCGCGGCGCTGCCGGCGCTGCGGCGAACCCACCCCGACCTGGAGGTCCTGGTCGCCGGCCCCGGTCCGCGTGACCTGCCCCCCGGCTGCCGCAGCCTCGGCCTCGTCGACGAGGCCGAGAAGCGGGCCCTGCTCCGCACGGCGGACGTCTACGTCGCGCCGCACACGGCGCGGGAGAGCTTCGGCATCGTCGTGCTCGAGGCCATGGCCTCCGGCGTGCCCGTGGTCGCGTCGGACCTGGCGCCCTTCGCCGAGCTGCTCGGCGGCGCCCACGACCCCGCCGGCCGGCTGTTCCGGCGCGGGGACCCGGAGGCGCTGGCGGCCGCCGTGTCGGCCGCCCTGCTCGAGGGCCGCGGCCCGCGGACCCGCCGGGCCCGTGCGCTGGCGCACCGCTACGACTGGTCCGTGGTCGGGCCGGAGGTCCTCGCCGTCTACGACGACGTCCTCGGTCGTCCCGCGCTCGTGGCCCCGGTGGGGGAGGAGGTCTCGTGAGCACGCCGCCGACGGCCCCGCCGCGTCGCGTCGACGCGAGCATGGACCTGCTGAACCAGATCCTGCGCGAGCCGGTCGACCCCGACTACGCCCGCGTCGCCGCCGACGTCCCGCCCGGGCAGCGCCGCCGGCCCCGTGCCCACTGGTGGCTGGCCCTGGTGCTCGTGCTGGCCGGCACCCTCTTCGCCGTCGGCGCGCTCCAGACCAACCGCGCACGGCCGGTGCAGGAGACCGAGCGGGCCGAGCTCGTCGAACGCATCGGGGCCGCCGAGAGCCAGCAGGACGCGCTCCGCCGCCAGGTCGAGGACCTCGACGGCCAGATCGACGGGCTGCGTTCGTCGGCCCTGGGCACCGACGCGTCCAGCCGCGCGCTGGAGGCGCAGATCGACCGGCTCGGCCCCGCGGTCGGCCTCGCCCCGGTCACCGGACCGGGGATCGTGGTCGTCGTCGACGACGCGTCCACGACCGACGACGACGCGCGCGACCAGGTCCTCGACCTCGACCTGCAGGTGCTGGCCAACGGGCTGTGGGCGTCCGGCGCCGAGGCGGTGGCGATCAACGGGCACCGGCTGTCGGCGCTGACGGCGATCCGGGGCGCGGGCGACGCCATCACCGTCGACTACCGCTCGCTCACGCGTCCGTACCGGGTCGAGGCGATCGGCGACCCGCGTACGCTGCAGGCCCGGCTCGCCGAGTCGGCCGCCGGAGCCTGGTGGAACGACCTCGCCCAGAACCGCGACATGACCTACCAGACCTCCGACGCCTCCCGGCTCGTGCTCGACTCCGACCCCGGGATCACCCTGCGCTACGCCCGGACGGTGGACCGGTGATCCCGCTCGTCGGCCTCGTCGTGGGCGTCGTGCTCGGCCTGCTGCTGCAGCCGACCCTGCCCGTGGGCCTGCAGCCCTACCTCCCGATCGCCATCGTCGCGGCGCTCGACGCCCTGTTCGGCGCGTTCCGGGCCTACCTCGAGGGGACGTTCACCGACCGGGTGTTCGTCGTGTCGTTCGTCTCCAACGTCCTCATCGCCGCCCTCATCGTCTGGGTCGGCGACCAGATCGGCGTCGGCTCGCAGCTCTCCACCGGGGTCGTCGTCGTCCTCGGCATCCGGATCTTCACCAACGTGGCCGCCATCCGGCGGGTGCTGTTCCATGCCTGAGACGGTCGGGGCGACCCGTGGCTGAGCGGCGCGTCAGCTCCCGGAGGCTCGCGGCCCTCGCCCGGAGCCGCGACCGGCTGACCGAGGACGAGGCCGGCTCGTCGTCCGACGACGCGGAACGGTCCGACGGCAGCCCCGACGCGGGCCGTCGTCCCGGCGGGGACGCCCCGCGGCCCGGGGTCTGGCGTCGGATCGGGCGGGCGGCGCTGCACCCGGGCCGCAGCCAGCTCGTGGCCGCGGTCGTGCTCTGCCTGCTCGGCATGGCCGGCGTGGTGCAGATCCGGTCGAACGACTCCGGCGACGCCTACCGCAACTCGCGCCGCGAGGACCTCGTGCAGATCCTCGACGGCCTGGGCGTGGAGTCGCGACGCCTCGAGGCGGAGGTCGCGGAGCTGCAGGGGACCAGGGCGCGGCTGGAGTCGGGCGCCGACAGCCAGCGCGTGGCCCGCGAGGACGCGCAGCAGCGCGTCGACGAGCTGGCGATCCTGGCCGGCACGGCCCCGGCGCGCGGGTCCGGGATCCGGATGCGGATCAGCGACCCGCAGGACAAGGTCGACGCGAACGTGGTGCTGGACGCCGTGGAGGAGATGCGAGACGCGGGCGCCGAGGTCATCGACATCAACGGCCAGGCCCGCGTGGTCGCGTCGACGTGGTTCGGCGACGACGGCACGACCCTCGTGGTCGACGGGATCCGGGTCGCCCGGCCGCTCACGATCTCCGTGATCGGCGACCCGCACAGCCTCGAGGAGGCCGCCCGGTTCCGCGGCGGCATCGTCTCGGAGATCACCGGGCCCAAGATCGGCGGCGACGTGCAGATCGACCAGAGTGACGACGTGGTGGTGACGTCCTTGCACGTGCCGCCCGCCTCTCAGTACGCTCGGCCCGCAACCTCGGGGCCCACCCCGCGCTGACCTCGGACGACCCTGACCTCGGACGACATCGCGCGCGGACCCGCCGAGCCGATCCCACCCTTCGCACCACAGGAGCCTCGACGCGTGCCCGACTACCCCGAAGACCTCAAGTACTCCGCCGACCACGAGTGGGTGCGGCAGGGCAACGAGCTCACCGTCCGCGTGGGCGTCACCGCGTACGCCGCCGAGCAGCTCGGCGACATCGTCTACGTGTCCCTGCCGTCGGTGGGGGACAGCGTCGACGTGGGTGACGCGTGCGGCGAGCTCGAGTCGACCAAGTCGGTCTCCGACGTCCTCAGCCCCATCGCCGGCACGGTGAGCGCCGTCAACCCGCTGCTCGAGGGCAGCCCGGAGACCGTCAACGCCGACCCGTACGGCGACGGCTGGCTCTTCGAGCTCGAGGTCAGCGAGGACGCCGACCTCGACGACCTGCTCGACGCCGACGCGTACGCCGAGCAGCTGGGCGCCTGACCATGACCGTCCAGGCGTCCGCCCTGCGGTCGGGCACCACGGGTGCACCGCTGGTCGAGCGGTGCGAGGCCCTCTAAACTCTCGATCACGTCTCGAGTCTTCGAGACCCGGCGAAAAGCGAGCCCATGCCCTTCTGCACCAACTGCGGACACGACAACCCCGACGGGGCGAACTTCTGCGCGCAGTGCGGGGCCCCGCTGACCGCCACCCCGCCGCAGGCGCCCGCGCCGTCGTCGGTGTCGACCGGTGACACGACCCGCACGATCCCGGCCGTCGTCGACGAGCCCACGCCCGACGCGCTCAGCAGCGTCGACGAGGCCGCGGTGCACGCGCTGCCCCAGGGCTCGGCGCTGCTGATCGTGCAGCGCGGGCCCAACGCGGGCAGCCGCTTCCTGCTCGACCACGACGTGACGACCGCCGGGCGCCACGTCGACTCCGACATCTTCCTCGACGACATCTCGGTCTCCCGCAAGCACGTGCAGTTCCTGCGGGCCGCCGACGGCGTGCGGGTGAAGGACCTCGGGAGCCTGAACGGGACCTACGTCAACCGCGAGCTCGTGGACGAGGCGCTGCTGCAGCCCGAGGACGAGGTGCAGGTCGGCAAGTTCCGGCTCGTCTACTACGCCAGCGCCAAGGACGCGGACCGGTGAGGCGGCACGTGCGGTGACGGCGTCCCCCGAGCCGCGCCGGCCGGGCAGCGGGCGCGAGGTCACCCGCAGCATCGGGCAGGTGCTCACGGCGCTGAGCGGCGAGTTCCCCGACATCTCGATCTCGAAGATCCGCTTCCTCGAGTCCGAGGGGCTGATCACGCCGCAGCGCGCGCCGTCCGGCTACCGGCGCTACGCCGAGCACGACGTCGAGCGGCTGCGCTACGTGCTCTCGGTCCAGCGCGAGCACTACCTGCCGCTCAAGGTGATCCGCGAGCACCTCGAGATGATGGACCGCGGCCAGACGCCGCCGGAACCCAAGACCCTCGAGGCAGGGTCGAGCCCCACCGGCACCGCCGCGCCCGTGGTGGCCCCGACGCCGTCCGCGCCGCCGGCGGCACCGAAGAAGGCGCTGCGGCTCTCCCGTCAGGACCTGCTCGAGGCCAGCGGGCTGAGCGAGGCCGGGCTCGTCGAGCTGGAGCGCACCGGGATCGTGGTGCCGCGCCGGGGCGGCAGCTTCTACGGTCGTGACGCCCTCACCCTGGCCATCGCCGCGCGACGGCTGGGGGAGTACGGCATCGACGGCCGACACCTGCGCGCGTTCAAGATGTCGGCGGACCGCGAGGTCGGGCTCGTCGAGCAGGCCATCGCGCCGTACGTGCGCCGGGCCGGCGGCAACACCGACGTCTCCGGCGAGGTCACCCAGCTCGTCATCAGCTTCCACGCCGCCCTCGTGCGCACCGCGATGGAGCGCTGACCGACCTCCCGCCGAGCGGGTCGAGCGGCGCCACCGGGTCTGCGTACGGGTCGGGTCGGCTCCCGGACGGTGCCCGCCGCCACCCGGCTGCGGTACCCCTCCGCAAGTCCTGCGGGCGGACGTAGGGTTGGGCCATGCGAGAGCTCGATGTGGTCGGCGTCCGGGTCGAGATGCCGTCCAACGCACCGATGGTGCTGCTGCGCGAGGTGGGCGGGAGCCGCTTCCTCCCCATCTGGATCGGGGCCAACGAGGCCTCCGCCATCGCGAACGCGCAAGAGGGCGTGGTCCCGCCCCGTCCCCTCACCCACGACCTGATGGTCGACGTCCTCGCGGGCCTGCAGCACCGGCTCACGGCGGTCCACATCACCGAGCTCGAGGGCGGCACGTTCTACGCCGTCCTCGTCATCGACGACACCGAGATCAGCGCCCGTCCCTCGGACGCGATCGCGCTCGCGCTGCGCGTCGGCTCGGACATCTTCTGCGCGGAGGACGTCCTCGACGTCGCGGGCATCGAGATGCCCGAGGCCGAGGAGGACGAGGTCGAGAAGTTCCGGGAGTTCCTCGACAACGTCGACCCGGACGACTTCGTGACCGGCGAGGAGCCCAAGGCCTGACCGCGGAAGCGCGGTCTGGTGAGGGGGAACGATCCCACGACGTCCGTGCGGGAGCTCCTCGACCGCGCCCGTGAA
Organism: Microlunatus spumicola; assembly: GCF_039536445.1. Taxonomy (NCBI): domain Bacteria; kingdom Bacillati; phylum Actinomycetota; class Actinomycetes; order Propionibacteriales; family Propionibacteriaceae; genus Microlunatus; species Microlunatus spumicola. Next base: position 272,319 of record NZ_BAAAYR010000001.1, read on the forward strand.
TCTCTCGACCCGCTCTCGAGACTTGAGGTCGGTCGACCCCGGAGACGGCGTGTCGGTGGCCCGGAGAGCGGCCCGGCCCTAGGTTTCGGGAGAAGTACCGCAGGGGAATTACACGAGGTGCGCAGCCAGACCCGTACGTAGGAAGACTCGGGGGACGAGTCCTCCGCCCGCCAGAACCCGTTCCATCACGGCACGGGTCACCACCGGAGGTGTCCGTGAGCAGCACCGATCAGCCCGTGTCGACGCGGCCCGACGAGGCCGCACGGCCCGAGGTCGTCGACGCGGCCCAGGCGCTGCTCTTCGAGGGCGACTTCTCCCCGCTGCCGCGGGACCTGGGGTTCCGTGGGCCGGTGGCCTGCAGCGCCGCCGGGATCACCTACCGCCAGCTCGACTACTGGGCCCGCACCGGGCTCGTCGTCCCCGAGATCCGCGGGGCCAGCGGTTCCGGTTCGCAGCGGCTCTACAGCTTCCGCGACATCCTGATCCTCAAGGTCATCAAGAAGCTCATCGACGCCGGCATCTCGCTGCAGCAGATCCGCACCGCGATCACGCACCTGCGGGCTCGCGGGGTCGACGACCTCACGCAGGTCACGCTGATGAGCGACGGCATCTCGGTCTACGAGTGCACCAGCAACGACGAGGTCATCGACCTCCTCAGCGGCGGCCAGGGCGTCTTCGGCATCGCGCTCGGCGGCGTCTGGCGCTCGATCGAGGGCACGCTCTCGTCGCTGCCCGCCGAGCGGGCCGAGCCGGAGCCCGAGGCCGGCGCGACGTCGTCCGCGGCGGACGAGCTCTCGCTCCGTCGCCGCGCCCGCGCCGCCGGCTGAACCAGTCGACGGGGCGTTTCTCCGTAGTCGGCCGCTCGTGGCGTTCCCGACGCCGGAGCTGCTCGGGGTAGGGTTCTGCGTAGTCCAGCGACCACGCGGGAGAGTGCACGCTCAGCGATGAGACGTGCCGCCGAAGGGGCAACATCCCCGGAACCTCTCAGGCACCCAGACCGCGCGGCCATGACGACTCTGGAGCCACCGGCGACAGAGGGGGATCGGTGACCGCCCACGCGCGGCCGCCGGCGCAGCCGAGCCGTTCCCCGGGAGCACCGTCCATGGCCCACGACGCCGCAGCAACCGACCTCGCACGCTCCGCCCCGACCGTCTTCGCCGACCGCCACATCGGTCCGCGCGCCGACGAGCGCGACAAGATGCTCGCCACCCTCGGCCTCGGCTCGCTGGAGGAGCTCGTCGCCCAGGCGATGCCCGCCGGCATCCGCATGCAGGCCCCCCTGAACCTTCCCCCGGCGCTGTCGGAGACCGAGGCGCTGAGCTCCCTGCGCGGTCTCGCCGCCCGGAACAACCCGCTCCGCGCCATGATCGGCCTCGGCTACCACGGCACGGTCACCCCGTCGGTGATCCGCCGGAACGTCCTCGAGGACCCGGCCTGGTACACCGCCTACACGCCGTACCAGCCCGAGATCAGCCAGGGCCGGCTCGAGGCGCTGCTGAACTTCCAGACGATGGTCAGCGACCTGACCGGCCTGCCCACCGCCGGGGCGAGCCTGCTCGACGAGGCCACCGCGGTCGCCGAGGCGATGACCGTCGCCCGCCGCTCGACCAAGACCGGCCGCGTCCTGCTGCTGGACGCGGCGAGCCTGCCGCAGACCATCGCGGTCGTCCGCACCCGCGCCGAGCCGCTCGGCATCGAGGTCCAGCTCGCCGACGACCTGCCGGCCGCCCTGCGCGAGACCGACGCCTTCGCCGTCGTGGTCCAGACCCCGGCCGCCGACGGCCGCGTGGCGCCGACCGCCGAGCTCCAGGCGCTCGCCACCCAGGCCCACGAGCAGGGTGCGCTCGTCATCGCCGCCTGCGACCTGCTCGCGCTCACCCTCGTCACGCCGCCCGGCGAGTGGGGTGCGGACATCGCCGTCGGCTCGAGCCAGCGCTTCGGCGTCCCGCTCTTCTACGGCGGCCCGCACGCCGCCTTCATGTCGGTGCGCGCCGGGCTGGAGCGCACGCTGCCCGGCCGGCTCGTCGGCGTCTCCCGCGACGTCCACGGAACCGCCGCCTTCCGCCTCGCCCTGCAGACCCGCGAGCAGCACATCCGCCGCGAGAAGGCCACGTCGAACATCTGCACCGCGCAGGTGCTGCTCGCCGTCGCGGCCAGCATGTACGCCGTCTACCACGGCCCCGACGGCCTGCGCACGATCGCGGAGCGCGTGCACGCCGACACGACGGCGCTCGCCGCCGACCTGGCCGCGGCCAAGCTCGTGCCCGACCACGCGTCCTTCTTCGACACCCTCACGGTCGCCGTCCCCGGGGAGGCCGCCGAGGTCGTCGAGCGGGCCCGGCGGTCCGGGGTGCACCTGCGGCTCGTCGACGCCGGTCGCGTCGGGATCTCCGTGGGCGAGGACACCACCACCGCTGACCTGGACGCCGTCCGTGCCGCCTTCGGCATCGACCACGGCAGCACCGACGGCACGGCCGCGCACGAGGACCTGTCGGCGTACGGCGACCTCACCGCCAGCGCCCGCACCTCGTCCTACCTGCAGCACCCGGTCTTCCGCACGCACCACAGCGAGACGGCGATGCTGCGCTACCTCCGTGCGCTGTCGGACCGCGACTTCGCGCTCGACCGCGGGATGATCCCGCTCGGCTCCTGCACGATGAAGCTCAACGCGACGACCGAGATGGAGCCGATCTCGTACGACGGCTTCGCGAACCTGCACCCGCTCGCGCCCGCCGAGGACGCCGAGGGCTACGCCGAGCTCGTCGGCACGCTAGAGGGCTGGCTCGCCGAGGTGACCGGCTACGCCCGTGTCTCGGTCCAGCCGAACGCCGGCAGCCAGGGCGAGCTCGCCGGCCTGCTGGCCATCCGGGCCTACCACGACGCCCGCGGCGACGACGCCCGCCGCATCTGCCTCATCCCGTCCTCGGCGCACGGCACCAACGCGGCCTCGGCCGTCATGGCCGGCATGAAGGTCGTGGTGGTCAAGGCGACCGACGACGGCTCGGTGGACCTCGACGACCTGCGGGCCAAGATCGAGACCCACGCCGACGCGCTCGCCGCGATCATGGTCACCTACCCCTCGACGCACGGCGTGTTCGAGGAGACCATCACCGAGCTGTGCGCCCTGGTGCACGACGCGGGCGGCCAGGTCTACGTCGACGGCGCGAACCTCAACGCGCTGCTCGGGCTCGCCCAGCCCGGCCGCTTCGGGGCCGACGTCAGCCACCTCAACCTCCACAAGACGTTCTGCATCCCGCACGGTGGCGGCGGGCCCGGCGTCGGTCCGGTCGCCGTGGGGGAGCACCTCGTGCCCTACCTGCCCGGGGACCCCCGCACGGGTCGCGTCGGTGCAGGCGTCGGTCCGGTCTCGGCGGCCCCGTACGGGTCGGCCGGCATCCTGCCGATCAGCTGGGCCTACATCGCGATGATGGGCGCCGACGGGCTGACCTCGGCGACCGAGCACGCGCTGCTCGCCGCTAACTACGTCGCCGCCCGGCTCGGCGCGGCCTACCCGGTGCTCTACGCGGGCCGGGACGGGCGCGTCGCGCACGAGTGCATCCTCGACCTGCGCCCGATCACGAAGGCCAGCGGCGTGACCGTGGACGACGTGGCCAAGCGGCTGGTCGACCACGGCTTCCACGCCCCGACCATGAGCTTCCCGGTCGCCGGGACGCTGATGGTCGAGCCGACCGAGTCGGAGGACCTGGGCGAGCTCGACCGGTTCTGCGACGCGATGCTCGCGATCCGCGACGAGATCGCCCGCGTCGAGTCCGGCGAGTGGCCGCACGACGACAACCCGCTGGTCAACGCGCCGCACACGCAGGGCGCCGTGACCGCCGACGAGTGGGAGCACCCCTACTCCCGGCGGGTCGGCGCCTACCCGGCCGGCCTGCACGCCGGCCCGATCTACGCCACGGGGGGCGACAAGTACTGGCCGCCGGTCGGCCGCATCGACGGCGGCTTCGGCGACCGGCACCTGGTCTGCACCTGCCCGCCGCCGGAGGCCTTCGAGGAATGAGCCCCAGCCCGTCCCCCCCAGGAGACGCTGACTCCCGACGTCCCGCCCGCCCCGGCGCGTGTCGGGAGTGAGCGTTTCCTGCGTCCCGCGGGACAGTGGTGGGGATGCAGAGTCGACGAGGGGGTCGCGATGGGGCTCGGGCGGTCAGGCCAGGTAGGGGTCGACCCACGCGCTGATGATGCGCGCGGCGCGTGCCGCCTGGCCCTTGCCGGTGAGCAGGTGGTCCGCGCCCTCCAGCGCCACGAAGCTCCGCGGGTGCCGGGCGGTCTGGAAGATCAGGCTCGCGTTGCGGACGCCCACGGTGTTGTCCGTGGGGGAGTGCATGACCAGCAGGGCCCGGCGCAACGTCCGGATCCGGTCGCGCAGGTCGGTCGCCCGGACGTCCTCGATGAAGTGGCGCCGCAGGGTCAGCGCCTTGCCGCCCGCGACGAAGAGGGCCTCGCCCTCGGCCTCGATGCGTTCGAGCAGGGCGTCGTAGTTGTGCTCGACGTGCCGCGGCTCGTACGGCGCCCCGATGCTCGCGACCGCCTTCACGCCGTCGACCAGGTGCGCGGCCGCGATCGCGGCGGCGCCGCCGAAGGAGTGGCCGACCAGCAGCCGCACCGGCCGGCCCGCGTCCTCCATGAACCGCACGGCCTGGGCCGTGTCCTCGACCTTGCGGGAGAACGACCCGTCGCCCCAGTCGCCCTCCGAGTCGCCCAGGCCCAGGTTGTCGAACCGCAGCACCCCGACCCCCTCGCGGGCCAGCTGCTTGGCGATCCGGCTCGCGGCGGGGGAGTCCTTGCCGAGCGTGAAGCCGTGCGAGAGCACCGCCCAGCCGCGTACGGGCCCCTCGGGCAGGTCGACGAGACCCGCCAGCAGGGGTCCGCTGGTGCTCGGGAACGTCACGCGCTCGGCCACGCCCCGGATCATCGCAGGGCCGCCGGGCGGCACGACACGCTCGGGCGACCGGGATCACAGTGCGGACGGGAAACCCTGGACCCCGTCCGAGCGTTGATCACTCGATGACTTCTCCGACGCTCGCTGCTGCCCGCCGCCCCCGTTCCCTGCTGAGGACCGGTGGGCTGTTCGTGCTCGTGAGCGTGGTGTGCGGGCTGCTGGTGACCGCGCTGACCCTGCCCTTCGTGGGCGGGGCGGCCTGGGGGGCCAAGACGGCGCGCGACGGGATGGCGAGCCTGCCGCTCGAGTTCGACGCGCCGGCCCAGGCGCAGCGCTCACGTGTGCTGGACGCGGAGGGCCGGACGATCGCCTACTTCTACGACCAGAACCGCACGTACACCAAGCTGGCCGACATCGCGCCGGTGATGCGCACGGCGCTGATCTCGATCGAGGACCACCGCTTCTACGAGCACGGTCCCCTCGACGCCCAGGGCACGGTCCGCGCCTTCGTCAAGAACTTCTTCGCTGGCGGCGTCACCCAGGGCGGTTCGACGCTCACGCAGCAGTACGTCAAGCAGGTCCAGGTCAACGCGGCCGCACTCAGCGGCGACGAGGCCGCGGTCGAGGCCGCGACCGACACCAGCTACCAGCGCAAGCTCCGCGAGCTGCGCTACGCCGTGTCCGTCGAGGACACGATGAGCAAGGACCAGATCCTCGAGCGCTACCTGAACATCGCCTACTTCGGCGACGGCGCGTACGGCATCGGCGCGGCCTCGCAGCACTACTTCGGCACGAGCGCGAAGAAGCTCACGCTGCCGCAGGCCGCGCTGCTCGCCGGCCTGGTGCAGAACCCCAACGGCTACGACCCCGTCGCGCACCCCGACGCCGGCATCGAGCGCCGCAACGTCGTGCTCGACCGGATGGCCGAGCTGGGCACCGCGAGCCAGGCCGCCGTCACCAAGGCGAAGAAGACGTCGTTCTCCGAGAAGCAGGTGACCGAGGTCGCCAGCGGCTGCCAGAGCACCGACCTGCCGTTCGTCTGCGACTACGTCCGTCGGACCGTGCTGCAGATGCCGAGCCTGGGCAAGACCGAGGCCGACCGGGAGAAGCTGCTGATGCGCGGCGGCCTCACCATCCGAACGGCGATCGACCCGGACACGCAGGACGAGGTGCAGGAGAAGGTGAACGACGCCGTCTCCGCCAAGGACCCGGTCATCTCCGTCATGGACATGATCGAGCCCGGCACCGGCAAGATCGTGGCGATGGCGCAGAGCCGTCCCGTGATGGGGTCGGACGCCAAGAAGGGTCAGACCTACTGGAACTACTCCGCCTCGCCGGAGATGGGCGGCGCCCAGGGCTTCCAGGCCGGGTCGACGTTCAAGGCCTTCACCGCCGCCGCGGCGCTGGAGAACGGGATCCCCCTGGCCAAGCGCTACAACGCGCGCGCCAAGATGGACTTCTCGGGCGCCGACTTCGACAGCTGCGAGGGCAGCACCCGTGTCGTCGGCGACTTCCCCGTGGAGAACTCGACCGGCGTCAACGGGAACATGGACATGTACCGGGCCGCCGAGTTCTCCGTGAACACCTACTTCGTCCAGCTGGCGCTCGATGTCGGCATGTGCGACGTCACCAAGATGGCCGAGAAGCTCGGCGTGCAGTCGAGCACCCCCGACCGGCCGATCAGCTGGTACGACGACAAGCCCTCGTTCACCCTGGGCACCGCCGAGGTCAGCCCGCTCTCGGTGGCCAACGCGTACGCGACCTTCGCCTCCGGCGGCATCCACTGCAACCCGGTGATCGTCTCCAAGATCACCGACGGCAGCGGCAAGGACCGGGAGGTCCCGGGCGCGGACTGCAAGCGCGTGATCAGCGAGGACGTCGCCAGCGCGATGGACTCCCTGCTCTCCAGCGTCGTCACCAAGGGCACCGGCGCCCGGGCGCGGACGGCCGACGGTCGCCCGCAGGCCGGCAAGACCGGGACGATCGACAGCAACGCGGCCGTCTGGTACGTCGGCTACACGCCGCAGATCGCCGGCGCCGCGATGATCAGCATCGACAAGGAGCGCAGCTCCCGCACGAGCCTCAAGGGCTACACCGTGCCTTCCTCGGGTCTCTACCTCGAGGGTTCCGGCAGTGGCGACGCGGGTCGGCGCATCTGGAAGCCCGTCATGGAGGACTACCTCGACGGCAAGCCGAAGGAGTCCTTCCCGACGCCCCCGGTCGACCTCGTCCGTGGCGACCCGAGCGACCGCACGACGTCGAACGACCGGTTCAGCCAGTACGGCCAGGACGGCCGCCCCGGCGGTCGCTGACCGCAGCAGGGCTCACGCCCCCTGAGCCAGCCGAAGGGCCTCGAAGAGGTCGGCATCGAGAGACGCCGACCACTGCGTGGCCCTTCGACAGGCTCAGGGGGCGTTCGTCCGTCTCGCGACCGAGCACCGCTCTCCTGCGGTAGAAGCACCAACGCCCCCTTCGACAAGCTCCGGGGGGCGTTCTTCCGCATGCCGACCCAGACCTCCTCTCTTGCGGGGAGGAGCACCAACGCCCCCTGAGCTCGTCGAAGGGCCTCGAAGAGGTCGGCATCGAGAAGCGCTTACCACTGCGTGGCCCTTCGACAGGCTCAGGGGGCGTTCTGGCGTCGCCGTCAGTGCCCGGTGAGGCTCCGGTACAGGTCGAGGTGCCGCTCGGCGGCTGCTCGCCACGTGTGCCGGCGGGCGAGGTCCTCGCCGCCGGGGAGGGGGCCGTCGGCGACGGCGGCGAGCAGGGCGGTGGCGATGCTCGCGGGGTCCTGCCCGTAGCGGACGTGGTCGCCGAACACCTCCCGCAGCACCGGCAGCGGGCGCGTGACGACGGGGACCCCGGCGGCGAGCGCCTCCATCGCCGCGAGCCCGAACCCCTCCTTCGTCGAGACGAACCCGAGCACCGCGGCGCCGGCGACGAGCCCCGGCAGGACGTCGTGGTCGACCGGTCCGAGCACGTGCGTCTCGACCCCGAGCGCGACGGCCCGGGCGTCGAACGCCGCGCGGTAGTCGCGGTAGTCGAACAGGGTCTCCCCGCCCGCTACCACCAGCTCCAGGTCGGGCAGCGTCTCCCGGGCGAGCGCGAACGCTTCCAGCAGGTCCAGCGTGCCCTTGCGCGGCTCGATGCCGCCGACCGCGAGGACGTAGCGCCCGAAGCGGTCTCGCCAGGGAGCGGCCGCGCCGGGGTCGGCCGCGGCGGCCGCGAACCGCTCCGCCTCCACGCCGTTGGGGATCACGACCGGGTGCAGCCCCCAGCCCGCCTCCACCTCGGCGGCGACGGCGGCGGACACGCAGACGTGGGCGTACGGCCGGACGATCGCGCGCTCGTGGCAGGCCACCAGCTCGGGCGTCGTGAACTGGTCGAGGTGGTGGACCGTCCGCACGCACCGCGGGACGGCGTTCGCGCTGATGCAGTCCTGCGCGTGGACCACGTCGTACGCGCCCGCCCTCCGCGTGCGCTCGGCGAACGCGGCCCCCAGGGTGCTGATGGAGCGCAGGATCCGTTCGCCGACGGACTCACCCTCGAGGTGAGGCAGAGGCACGACCTCGACCTCCACCCGAGGGTCGACCGCGCGGAAGAACCCGTCGTCGCCGCCGCGGCCGAGGGTCCAGACGCTGACGTCGACGCCGAGGTCGGCCAGGGCCTCGGCCAGCGCCAGCGTGTGCACGACCCCGCCGCGCGGCTTGGTCGAGTAGGTGAGCAGCGCGACCCTCACCCGTGCCTCAGCCCCTCGCCGTGCGCGACCGCCCCGTACGCGGCCGGCCGCCGTTCCACGAGGTGGTGCAGCAGCCGACGGGCGCGGGCCACCTCGACCTCGACGTCCAGCTCGACGCTGGCCATCCCGCCCTTGGTGCCGGTGCGGGCGAGCGTCTGCCCGCCCGGCCCGACGACCTTGGCCTGGCCGAGGAACCGCAGGTCCCCGAACACCCCGGTCTGGTTCGAGGACACCCACACGATCTGGTTCTCGGCGGCCCGCGCGGCGTCGTAGATGTCGAACAGCCGGGACTGCCGGTCGTCGGTGAGCCGTTCGGCGCGGTTCGTCACGCTGGCGGGCCAGGCGGACAGCGCCGCCACGACCTCCGCGCCGTCCAGGGCCAGCGCCCGGGCCGACTCGGGGAAGGTCTTGTCGTAGTCGACCAGCAGGCCCATCCGCCCGACCGGGGTGTCGAAGGCCGCGAACCGGTCGCCGGCCGCGTACGCCGCGTACTCGCCGAGCGGCTGGTGGACCTTGCGGTGGCGGCCCAGGACGCCGTCACCGGTCACGCAGACCGCGGTGTTGTAGCGCAGGCCGTCCTCCAGCTCGCAGAAGCCGAAGCAGAGCACGAGGTCGCCGGCCAGCGCGCAGACCCGCTGGACCACCTCGGCGTCGAGGGCGAAGGCCGGCGGGAGGTCCTGGACGCCCTCGGTGCGCGAGAGCCCGGACGCCCACGGGAACTGCAGGTCCGGCACGTAGCCGCCGATCGTGGCGCCGGGGAGCACGAGCAGGTCGACGCCGTCGCGCCGGGCGCCCGCGACCATCGCCTCGAGCTTGGCCAGCGTCCGGTCGACGTCGCGCCCGAAGTGGGCCGCGACCGCTCCGAGCCGAACGGGACCCATCAGCCCCGGCCCGGCAGCTCGGCGCCCCAGGACGCGAGCGTCACGAGGTCAGCCGGAGCCGGGCGGGCGGCCGCAGGGCCTCGACGACGTGGTCCACGACGTGCTCGGCGTCCCGCGTGAGCCCGGCGAACCGGCCGGAACCCCAGGTGTGCAGCCAGGGCAGCCCGAGGAAGTGCAGGCCCTCGACCGCGGTGATCCCGCGGTGGTGGCCGACCATGCCGCGCCCGTCGAAGACCGGCACCCGCACCCAGCGGAAGTCGGGGACGAAGCCGGTCGCCCAGACGACGGAGGTGACGCCGGCCTCCCGCAGGTCGAGTCCGGTCGGCTCGACCTCCGGGCGCCAGACCGGCGTGTAGCGGGCCTCGGTGGGCACGTCGAGGCCGAGGCGGTCGACGTGCCGGTCGATCGCGTCCTTGATGTCCTCGGCGACCCGGTCGGCGCGGTCGAGGGCGGCCTCCAGCGTGGGGGCGAAGGCGAGCCGCTCGCCCGTCACGTCGACGAGGCGGCCGTAGAGGCCCATGCCCTCGAGGGCGAAGCGCCGCAGGTCGATGTCGTGGCCGCCGTCGCGACCCGTCATGTAGTGGTTCGTCTTCTCGCGCTCGCGCAGCCCGCCGGCCGTGTCCTCGACCGGGACGTCGTAGAGCCCCATCTCCTCCAGCCAGTCGATGCAGTCGCGGCCGCGGTAGCGGCGGGCGCACCGCGGCGCGGAACCCACGACCAGGTGCACCTGCCGCCCGGCGAGGTGCAGGTCCTCGGCGATCTGGGCGCCGGACTGCCCGGTGCCGACGACGAGCACCGCACCGGGCGGCAGCGCCTCCGGGTTCTTGTAGGTCGAGGAGTGCAGCTGCACGACGTCGGCCGGCAGCCGCTCGGCCAGGCGGGGGACGCGCGGCAGGTGGTAGCCGCCGACCGCGACGACGACCTGCTCGGCCTCGAGGACCGAGGGCCCGTCCGGGGTCTCGAGCTCGAGCACGAACCCGCCGTCCGCCGCCTGGCGCAGCTCACGCACGGTCGTCCCCTCGCGCAGCGGCGGCGCGGTCCGGCGGACGTACTCCGCCAGGTAGGCCACGGTCTCCGCGCGGGTCATGAACCCGTACGGGTCGTCGCCGGGGTAGGGGAAGCCGGGCAGGCGGCACTGGACGTTCGGCGTGACGAGGGTGAAGGAGTCCCAGCGGTGGTCCTGCCACTCGTGGGCCGCGGTCTGCCGCTCCAGCACCACGTGCTCAATCCCGGCCCGCGCGAGGAACCAGCTCGCGCTCAGCCCGGCCTGGCCGCCGCCGACGACGGCGACCTCGACGCGTTCCGGCTCGCGCACGAGTGCGGTCACGACGCCTCCCGGTCCGCGGGCAGCGAGGGCGGGTCCATGGTCTCGACGACGACGGTGCCGGCCGGCTGCCCGGCGGCGACGCGGCGGATCGTGGCCAGCGACGCCTGGGCGACCGTGCAGGGGTGGCCCCAGCGGGCCTCGACGCGGTCGCTGGCCTCGGTGAGCGCGGCGCCGGCGCGGTCCAGGAACTCGGCCACCGCGTATGGGCGCCCGACCTCGAGGTGGTCGTGGACGACCAGCGACGGCGACCAGGTCTGCAGGGAGCGGCCGTCGGGCCAGCGGGTGGTGAAGGTCAGCTCAGGCATACGCGGGCTCCGGACGCTCGGCGGGGTAGTCGGACAGGACGGCGTCGAGGCGGTAGGCGCCCGGGCGGCGGTCGCGCAGCGCGTACATGCCCTGGCGGACGGCGGCGAGCTCGGCGTGGACGTCGAGGGTGACCGTGGCCAGCCCGCCCTCGACGCCGGTCTCGGCGCGGACGTCACCGCCCGGGCCGACGATCTTGGCGTTGCCGACGAACCGCAGCGAGCCGAAGGTCCCCGTCTGGTTGGACGCGGCCCAGACGACCTGGTTGTCCAGCGCCCGGGCGGCGTCGTAGAGGTCGAACCGCTTCTTCCAGCGGTCGTCCTCGATCCGGTCGGCGGCCGCGGTGCGGGCCGTCGGCCAGGCGGACAGCGCGGCGATGATCTCGGCCCCGTCGAGGGCCAGCGTGCGGGACGCCTCGGGGAACGCCTTGTCGTAGCAGATGAGCATGCCGATCCGGCCGACCGGCGACTCGAAGGCCTCGAAGCTCGACGCGGCGGCGTAGCTGAGGTTCTCTCCGAGCGGCTGGTGGACCTTGCGGTGCGCGGCGAGCACGCCGTCGCCCGACACGGCCACGGCGGTGTTGTAGCGGACGTCGCGCCCGTCCGCGTCCTGCTCGTCGGTCGCGGCCTCGCACATCCCGAACAGCACGGTCATGTCGCCGGCGAGCGCCACGACGCGGGCGACCTCGGGGCCGTCGACGCGGAAGGCGGGCGGCATGTTCCGTCGGCGGCGAGCCCGGGTCTCCTCGTCGTCGTCGACGCTGCCGAGGCTGGGCAGGTAGCCGCCGAGGCATGCCTCGGGCAGCACCAGCAGGTCCGTGCCGCGGGCCCGGGCCTCCGTGACGATGCGGCCGACGGTCGCGTACGCCGCCTCGAGGTCGCGGCCGAACGCGTCGGCCACGACCGTGATGGTGGTGCGGGACGGTGTGCTCATGCGGTTCCTAGTCCGGTGACGGGGGAGGTGAGGGCGGGGGTGGAGCGGCCGTCCGGCCAGCGCAGGCGGACGCCGGCCCCGTCGGTCAGCACGCCGCAGGCCCGGGTGGTGGCCGGTCCGGCGGAGGCGGGTGCCCGGCCGGGCACGTCCGCGGTGATCATGGCGAAGCCGGAGAAGCAGGTGAGCCAGTCGCCGGTCGTCGCCCCCACCGGGGCCGGCACGTCGGCGACGTCGAGGACCGCGCCGCAGCCGCTGGCCTCCGCCAGCATCCCGAGCGTGCCGACGAGGCCGGCCATGCTGACGTCCTTGGCGGCCGCCGGGCGGGTCCGGGCGACGTACGAGCCCATGGCCCGCAGGTCCTCGGTACGGCGGCCGCTGGTGGAGTCCCACTGCGCGCCGGTGTAGCCGGGACGCCAGGCACCGCCGAGGTCGGCCGCAACAGTGACGGCGTGGCCGGACCGGCCGCCGCCGGCCGGGACCGGGTCGGCCGTCCGGCCCAGAGCGGTCACCGACAGCGACGCGGGCACGCCCAGCTGGGTGTGGCCGCCGAGCACGGGGACGTCCCAGGCGTGGGCCGCGGCCGTGATGCCGCGGACGACCCGGCTGGCGAAGCTCGCGTCGCGGGCCCCGAGCGCGTCGAGCAGCGCGACGGGGGAGGCGCCCATGGCGGCGACGTCGTTGAGGTTGACCAGGACGGCGCACCAGCCGGCCCAGGTCGGGTCGCGCTCGACCATCGAGGGCAGGATCGCGTCCGTCGCGGCGACCAGGTCGGAGCCGGGCACGGGAGCCGCGTCGTCGCCGACGAACCCGTCCCCGCCGAGCCCCGCGGTACCGGTCGCGAAGGGGGCGAGCAGGGGACCGAGCGGGGCCTTGGTCCGCGCGACCAGCCTGGCGACGCGGTCGACGGGCCAGGTCATGAGGACGTGCGGGACCCCGTACGCCTCCTCGTCCGCGAGCCGGGTCCAGCCGAGCCGACGGAAGAGGGGAGCGTTCGCCCGCTGCACGTGGGCGTCGAAGCGCAGCGCACCCAGCCGTTCGGCGTGGGCGCAGGCGGCCCGGACGAGCGCGGCTCCCACCCCGGCCTCGTGGCCGCGCGCCGTGCGGGCGACGGCCAGCCGGCTGCCCACCCACCAGCCGAGGTCGCGGTCGGGCAGGACCGGCGCGAGCCGGACGGTTCCGAGGACGTCCCCGCCCGCGTCCCGGGCCACGAGGGTGAGAGCGCGTCCGTCCTCGTCGACCTCGTCGCGGTCCGACCCGGCGAACAGCCCCTGCTCGAGCACGAAGGTGTCGTGGCGCAGCCGGTGGGCCGCCGCCAGGTCCCGCGCGTCCTCGGCCACGGCCACCGTGAACGCGTGCGGGGTGGACGGGTCGGTGGAGGGGGCGAGCCCACGGGTCAGCAGCTCGACGTCGAAGACGGTCATCAGGCCCCCTGCTGCTTGAGCGTGCTGCAGGCGCCGCAGGCCGCGCAGCCGGCGGACTGCCCGTCTGACGTCATACCGGCGGCGACGAGGTCGCGGGCGACGCGCCGGGTGACGTCGTCCAGGACCGCCGCGTCGGGCGCGGCGGCCCCGTCGAGGGCGGCGAGGGTGCCGGCCAGCGGCCGGAACGGCACGACGAAGGGGTAGACGCCCAGGGCGATCAGCTCGCGGGCACCGGCCACGAGCTCGTCCGGGTCCTCCCCGAGACCGACGAGGAGGTAGGTCGACACCTGGTTCCGGCCGAAGACGCGCACGGCCTCGGCCCAGGCCGCCCGGTAGTCGGCCAGCGGCACCCGGGACTTGCCGGGCATCCACCGGCGCCGGACGTCGTCGTCGAGCGACTCGACGTGGATGCCGATCGCGTCGGCCCCCGCCTCGCGCAGCTCGGTGATCGTGGCCAGGTCACCGGGCGGCTCGCACTGCACCTGGATCGGCAGGTCCGGCACCCGGGCCTTGACCGCCCGCACGCAGCGCGCCAGGTGCGTGGCCCCACGGTCGCGGCCCGCTGACGTGCCGGTCGTCATCACCATCTGGCGGACGCCGTCGAGCCGGACGGCCGCCTCGGCGACCTCGGCCAGCTGGTGCGGCCGCTTGACCGCGGTCGTCGCGCCCGCGGTCAGCGACTCCTCGATCGCGCAGAAGCGGCAGCGTTCCGCGGCGTCGTACCTGATGCACGTCTGCACGACCGTGGTCGCCAGGACGTCGCGCCCGTGCAGCCGGGCGAGCTGCTCGTACGCGACCCCGTCGCCCGTTGTGAGGTCGTAGAAGCGGGGCCGGCGCACCGGCTCCACCGCCGCGTCCTCGACCATGACGCCGTCGCGCATCAGCGTGCCGCCGTCGAGCCAGTAGGGGCTGGCGTCGTTCAGCGGGACGGCGACGCTCGCGCCGTCCAGCACCAGGTGCCCGTCGGCGCTCGGCCCCGCACCGGCCGGCCGGCTCACCGGGGCGCGCCCGCGGATGCCGAGGATCGCGAGGTCGACCCGCGTCGTGACCGTCATGCTCTGGCTGCCCGTGCCGCTCGTGGCCGGGCTCAGACCATGTAGGTCGAGTTGATGATGGCGCCCTTGTTGGCGAAGTAGATGAGGGCGTCCTGGACGTCGAGGGGGTGGCAGGGGATCGTCCCCGGCATCAGGTCCTCCTCGCGCAGACCGTGCAGCGACAGGCCGAAGCGGCAGACGAAGACCGTCCCGCCCTCGTCCATGAAGGTCTGCAGCGTGTTGTTGATGTTCTGCTCGCCCGGGAACGCGGAGTCGCCGGTGGTCGGGAAGCCGCGCGTGGCGATCGCGTTCATCGAGCCCGGGCCGTAGAAGTAGACGACCGAGTCGAAGCCCTTGCGCAGCGCGCGCAGCGCCTGCAGGCAGGCCACGAAGCTGACGCTCGACTCGTGGGCGATGCCGTGGATCAGCGTCAGGTACGACTGGCCGGGCTCGGCCTGGATGTCGGGGAAGATCTTGGTCGAGCCGTAGATCGAGCTGCCCTTCTCCAGCGAGGGGTGCGGGATCTCGTTGCGGGAGGTCTCGATCTTGGCGAGGATCTCGTCGTCGAACAGCGGCACGGGTGGCTCCTGGATCCGGGTGAGGGGCCGCGGGCGCCCCATGCGCCGCGTTCCGTCCTCTGTCTCGATCCTGCGGCCGCAGCGGTTCCGGGCGGGTTACGTCAGGAACAAGCCCCCGTTAACCGCGTAACGGTCGTGTCGCGTACGACTCACTCGTGCGCTCGGCGTCGGTGATCTTGGAGTGATCAACAGCGAGGCCGACCCGTTCCGGGCCCCCTTCGACAAGCTCAGGGCACCGCTTCGACAGGCTCAGGGGGCGTAGCTGTGAAGGACGCTCCCTGAGCCTGTCGAAGGGCCGAGGGACGCTCCCTGAGCCTGTCGGAGGGCCGAGGGACGCTCCCTGAGCCTGTCGGAGGGCCGAGGGACGCTCCCTGAGCCTGTCGAAGGGCCGAGGGACGCTCCCTGAGCCTGTCGAAGGGCCGAGGGACGCTCCCTGAGCCTGTCGAAGGGCCTCGAAGAGGTCAGCGTCCTTCCCGGATCAGCGCCTCGATGCGGTGGGCGAGCTCGACGTCGTACTGGGTCACGCCGCCGGAGACGTGGGTCCACAGCGCGAACCGGACGGACGTGTAGCGGAGGTCGACGTCGGGGTGGTGGTTCAGGGACCCGGCCTCCTCGGCGACGGCCACGACGAGCGCGAGACCGGCGGCGAAGTCGGGCCGCTGGACGTCCCGGACGAGCGCGTCGCCCTCGAGCCGCCAGGCCGGCAGGCTCGTGAGCTGGGTCTTGAGGTCGTCGGGAGCGAGGAGGCGGGGCACGAAATCACGCTAGCCTCGCCGCCGTGGGACGCGCACCGTGGATCTAGCCGAGCTGGCCGGAAGGGTCGGCCCGATCCTGGGGTTCGTCGTCTGCATCACCGTCGTGGCCGAGCTGGCCGACGGGCTGGGCGTGTTCGCGCTGCTGGCGCGGGGGACCGCCCGCCTCGCGCGCGGCTCCGTGCTGCGGCTGTGGCTGCTCGTCGTGCTCGTGGCGGTGCTGGCGACCGCCGTCCTGTCGCTCGACACCACCGCCGTCCTGCTGACCCCGGTCGTCCTCGCGCTGGCCGCCCAGCTGGGGCTGGACCGGATGCTCTTCGCCTTCACCGCGGTCTGGCTCGCGAACACCGCGTCGCTCTTCCTGCCCGTCTCCAACCTCACGAACCTGCTCGCCCTCACCCGCCTCCCCGACCCTGGCGTGCCCGCCTTCCTCGCGCTCACCTGGCCGGCCGCGGTCGCGTGCACCGTCGTCACCGTGGTCGCCCTGGCCCTGTTCTTCCGCCGGTCGCTGCGCGGCACGTACGTCCTCGACGGCGCCCCGCGCTGGGAGCACCCGCGGCTGCTCTGGCTGGGCGTCGTCGTCTGCGCGCTGCTGGGCCCAGCCTTCGTGGTCGTGGGGAACGTGCTCGTCGTGTCCGCGGTGGGAGCGGCGATCCTCGTCGTGGCCTGCGCGGTCGGCGCGCGGCACCTGCTGCACTGGCGGATGCTCCCGTGGCAGCTCGTGGTCGGCGTCTCCGTGCTCTTCGTCCTCGTCCAGCTCGCCCACGACCACGGGCTCAGCGACGTGCTCGGACGGTTGGCCGGCACCGGTTCGGGCTGGCCGGAGCTGCTCCGGCTCGCCGGGCTCGGCGCGCTGGGGGCCAACCTCCTCGACAACCTGCCCGCCTACCTCGCGCTCGAGCCCGTCGCGCTGGACAGCCCCGTACGCCTGGTGGCCCTGCTCGTCGGCGTCAATGCCGGACCGTTGATCACCCCGTGGGCCAGCCTGGCGACGTTGCTCTGGGCCGCCCGCTGCCGCTCGGCCGGCGTCTCGGTCTCGTGGGGCACCTTCGCGCTCCGGGGCCTGGTCCTGGTGCCCGTGCTGCTGGTCACCGCGACCCTCGCGCTCGCGTTCGTCTAGCCGGCGAGCGCGTGCCACTCGCGGTCGAGCATCGCGAAGTCGATCTCGGTCGACCACGCCCCCTTGAACCACTCGTTCTCGACGAGCACGGCCTCCTGGCGCATGCCGAGGTGGCGCAGGACGGCGGCGGACGCCGGGTTGCGGGCGTCGATCCGGGCGACCACGCGCCGCAGGCCCAGGCGGTCGAAGGCCATCGCGAGCATCGCCCGGGCCGCCTCGGTCGCGTAGCCGTGGGCGGCGTACGCCGGGTTGACGACGTAGCCGAGCTCGGCGGTGCGGTTCTCCTCGTCGCGCCAGATGATCATGACGTCCCCGACGAGCTCACCGGTCTCCGCCAGCGTGATCGCCAGGCTCGCCCCCGAGCCGGGTGCGGCGATCGTCGTCACCGCGCGGCGGGGCAGCCAGGCGGCGACCTCCTCGCGCGTCCTCGGCGTCCACGGGATGTAGCGGCAGACGTCCTCGCGGGAGGCGTACGCGTGGATCGCGTCGACGTCCCCGGTGGGGTCGATCGCCCGGAGCACCAGCCGCCCGGTGCGGACCGGGTGGTCGAGGCTCAGCACCCGCCGACCCGTTCCGGGCCCTTCCACAGGCTCAGAGAGCGTGGGCCCGCCTCCTCCGACCAGGTCAGGGGGCGTCGGAACGCCCCCTGAGCCCGTCGAAGGGCCTCGAAGAGGTCGGTCCTCCTGCTCAGCGCTCATGGGCGCAGGCGGACTCAGTGCTCGGCGGGCGGGGCGGGCTGCGCCGGCGGCTGGCCGATGCCGCTGAGCAGCTCGCCGTACCAGGGGACCGTGATGTCGAACGCCTTGCCGCCCTTGATGCGCTCGAACTCGATCGCGCGCAGCTCGTCGCCGCGCTCCTCGTCGTGCCCGATGACGCCGGGCTCGCCGCGCAGAGCCGAGTCGACCGCGAGGTCGGTCATCGAGCGGATCAGCTCGAGGTCGGCGTCGTTCGCCGCGGCGGAGCGCGAGAAGTAGCCGGACTTCTGGACCAGGACCTTCTCGGCGCCGAGCAGCTCGGCGAACTGCTTGGCGAACCACTGGCCCGGGTTGATCGTGTCGATCCGGACGTGCCCGAACGCGTCGCGGTCGACGTCCTGCCCGGAGCTCTCGAGGTCGGCCACGATGGTGCTCAGCCCGGCGCCCTCGGAGAGGAAGATGTTGACCGCGCCGACGGTGTCCATGACCTCGCGCAGCCGCTTGCCCTCGGTCTCGAGGTCGAAGTCGGCCTCCGGCACGTAGATCGCGTGGACGTCCCACGCCTCGCGGGAGAGCCCGATCTCGGGGAGCCACGCGCGGGTGTCCAGCCAGTCGCGGTAGGCCTGCGCGGTGGCGGCGGTCAGCCAGCCGCAGGACCGGCCCATGACCTCGTGCACGATGAGCTTGCGGGTGCCGGAGTTGTGCTCGGCGATGACGTTCTCGGCGAACCGCGCACCCTGCTCGGCCGCGGTCCAGGCGCCGAGCGACTGGCGGATCGGGATCACGTCGTTGTCGATGGTCTTGGGCAGGCCGACGACGGTCAGGTCGTAGTCGTTCTCGGCGAGGAACGCGGCCAGGTCGGCGGCCGTCGTGTTCGTGTCGTCGCCGCCGATCGTGTGCAGCACGTCGACGCCGTCCGCGGTCAGCTGCTCGGCCGCCGCCCGCAGCGGGTCGACGCCCTCGGCCACGAGCCCGCGCTTGACGCAGTCCTTGGCGTTGGTGAGCTTGACCCGCGAGTTGCCGATCGGCGAGCCGCCGAAGGCGTGCAGCCGGTCCGCGTGCTCGCGCACGGCGTCGGTCACGACCAGCGAGTCACCGAGCAGCAGGCCCTGGTAGCCGTAGCGGTACGCGATGATCTCGACCTCGGGCGCGACCTGCGTGTAGCGCTCGATCAGCCCCCCGAGCGCGGAGGAGAGGCAGGGCGCGAACCCGCCGGCGGTCAGGAGGGCAACCTTCTTCACCATGGTCCGAACCTAGCCGAAGCGGGCGTACGGGCTCCGTCGGCGCCGCTCCTCGGAAGGTCGCTCGGCAGCCGTCCTCAGGAGAGCGAGGACTCCTTGTGGGCCGCCTTCTTGCCGCTCTTACTCGACTCGACGACCCAGTACGGCTCGTCGTCGGACGCCTTGAACTTCTGCCCGTCGAGGGTGAACTCCTTGGTCTTCTTCTCGACCGCCTCGCCCTCGGTCTCGCCCTGCGAGGTGTTCCAACGGACGGTGTCGCCCTTGCTGATCGCCATGGCCCGACCGTACGAGCCTGTGTCGCTGACGTGCGGGGCGCCGAGGTGCGGGGCGGTGAGGTGCGGGGCCGGGGGATAAGACAGGGGCATGAGTGCAGCGGAGTACGTGCCCCCGGCTGGCGGCATCGCGGAGCTGAGGGCCGCGGCGCAGGACTGCCACGGCTGCGAGCTGTGGGAGCCGGCGACGCAGACCGTCTTCGGCGCCGGGAGCCCCGGGGCGAAGATCCTGCTGGTCGGCGAGCAGCCGGGCGACGCGGAGGACCAGCGCGGGCTGCCGTTCGTCGGGCCCGCGGGCAAGGTGCTGCAGAAGGGCCTCGACGAGGCCGGCGCGGACCGCTCGATGCTTTACGTGACGAACGCGGTGAAGCACTTCCGGTTCACGTGGCAGGGCAAGCGCCGGCTCCACCAGACGCCGGACGCGGGCAACGTCAACGCCTGCCGCCCCTGGCTCGAGGCCGAGATCGCCCGCGTCGACCCCGAGCTCGTCGTCGTCCTCGGCGCCACGGCCGGCAAGTCGCTGCTCGGCAGCGGGTTCCGCGTGACCAAGGAGCGCGGCGTCGTCCAGGAGCGCGACACCCCCGCTGGTCGGCGCCGGGTCCTCGCGACCATCCACCCCTCGGCGATCCTGCGCATGGACGCGGACGTGCGCGACCAGGGCTACGCCGACTTCGTCGCCGACCTCCGCACCGCCGTCGCCGCCGTCAGCGCGGGGTGAGGGTTCGGGGTGCTCTCGGCGCGCGTCGGTGTTGGGTCCCTGCCGTCCCTCGCGCCTCAGGACTTTCACGTTTACGTGAAACCCGGGTACTGACCACGGCAGATCTGCCGTGCAGAGCACGAGACTTCTGTTGTCAGTGGCCTAGACGGGCGGGGCGGGCGTCCAACGGAGGGGCTGGATGCTGGACGTCCCTCGCGCCTCAGGTCTTTCACGTTTACGTGAAAGACCGGTACTGACCACGGCAGATCTGCCGGGCAGAGCACGAGACTTCCGTGGTCAGTGGGCTGCGGTACGCCCGGTCGGGCTCGGTGACGTGGCCGGCGAGCGTCTGCTCGCCTTCGTGTCGTCTGCGCGTGCTTGAACCCGCGCAGACGACACAAGATCGAGCAGACGTGAGCCTGCCCGACCCGTGAAGGCTGTCCGGACTAGCTGTTCTCCTCGAGCTTCAGCGCGACGCCGAGGGCGAAGAACGTCGGCGCCCAGTGGCCGACGAAGATGCCCCAGCGGTCGGCCTGGGCCTTGGAGTCGCCCTTCTTGCCGCGGCTGGCGTAGTGCGCCACCCACGAGGCGGCGATGGAGGCGAAGCCGCAGGCGTACGCGTACTCGCTCTTGAAGCCGGCGTTGCTGAGCGCGGCGACGACCCCGCCGCCGTTCTTCACGGTCTTGACGGCGTCGTTGGCGGCGCCCTTGGCGGAGCTGCTTAGGTCGTCGGCCTTGTCGGACAGGCTCATGGTGGTCCTTCCATCGGGGGGCGGCGGTCTGGGCACGACCCCCGCTCGCGTCCATCGGACCACACGCACCCGCACGGGCCCCGCTCGACCCGACCACGTTCCGGTCCCAGGCCCTCGGGGGCTGCGCCGGTCTGGCACGATGGTCGTGCTCGGAAACATGCCCGTAACACGGCTGTCCGAGCCCGCTGGTCGACGACGATCGGAAGAACGACATGGGTACGACTGCACTGCTGGTCTTCGCGCTGGGTGCCGTGCTGGCGATGATCGCCGGCGTCACCTGGATCCTGTGGGAGGACGCGTCCACCCACCGCCGCGCGCACAACGACCTCGAGGTCTGCGAGTCGATCTGGGCGCTCACCTCCGACCGCTGAACCCGCCCGCGCCCGTACGCCGCGGGCCGGGCGAGCCGGGCTAGGCCGGGCGAGCCGGGCTAGTCCGCGGCGAGTGGCGGCAGGTCGTGCCCCTCGTCGTGCTCGGCCAGCCACGCCACCGCCTCGCGGGCCGCGGCCTGCGAGGACCAGGCGGGGGCGTAGCCGAGCCGGTCGATGCCCTTGGCGATCGAGCACACCTGGCTGCGGTGCAGGTGCTCCCAGCTCGTCGAGGCGTGCTCGGCACCCGCGAGCCGCTCGAACTCGTCCCACGGCACGCTGCGGATGCGCGGCTCGTGACCCCACCACGCGTACGCCGCCGCCGCGAACCCGCGGACCGTCAGCGCCCGCGCGCTCACGGCGTGGAAGGACTGCCCGACGGACGCCTCCGGCACGTCCAGCACCCGCTGGAACACCTGGGCCACGTCGTCGGCGTGGACGTGGTGCATCGCCGCCGACGCGTCGCCGGGGACGACCAGCTCCTCGCCGCGCGCGATCGTCTCCCACACCCGTGGGTCCACGTTGCCCACGGGGTTGATCACCGGCCAGCCCGCACCGCTGATGTGGCCGGGGTGCACGACGGTCGACGGCAGCCCGCCGGCCAGGGTCTCGGTGAGCAGCAGGCGCTCGATCGCGTGCTTGGCCACGCCGTACTCGCCGAACGGGTGCTTCGGGTCGTCCTCCGCCATCGGCAGGCTGGTGCTCAGCCCGTGCGACCAGATCGACCCGCAGTGCGCGTGCAGCCCGACGTGCCCCCGCAGGCCCTCGACCAGCTGCGCCGCCGACGAGGGCGTGAAGCACACGAGGTCCACCACCGCGTCCGGCCGCTCGGCCAGGATCTGCGCCGCGGTGGTGCCGTCCGCGTCGGTCGCGTCGCGGTCCAGCACGACCCGCTCGGCCTGGTCCCAGGCCTCGTCGTGGTGGTACGGCTCGCGCGTCCCGCGGCTCGCGGCGACGACCGAGTGACCCGCCCGGATGAGTCGGGGGACGAGGTGTGTCCCGATGTGCCCGGTCGCTCCGAGGACGTAGATGCGCATGGCTGCCACGGTAGGGGTCCGCGATGCTTCCTCCCGGCAGGTGGGTCTGGCACGACGGCGCCTCGCAACCATCCGCCCGGACGCGGCGACCACGTTCTGGCTCCCGGCTGCGGCCGCGTCCGGGCTCCCGCCAGACCCATCCACGCTCCGCGCCGTCGTGCCAGACCCACCTGCCTCGTTGCCGCGTCGGCCTGCCGGGGCTGCCCTGCGCCTTCCGTCCTGCCTCGCTCCACGGCTCCGCGGCGGGTGCGGTTCGGCCGCGCCGTGGGCCGCGGGCGGCCAGACCTAGGCTCGGCAGGAAGACGTGTTCGTACGCAGGCAGAGGAGACGCAGGTGGCAGTGAGCGACGCGGGCACGATCGAGCTCGGGGGCAAGACGGTCAACCGGTTGGGGTTCGGGGCGATGCGGATCACCGGGGACGGGATCTGGGGGCCGCCGAAGGACCACGACGAGGCGCTGGCGGTGCTGCGCCGGGCGGTCGAGCTCGGGGTGACGCTGATCGACACGGCCGACTCGTACGGGCCGTACGTGTCGGAGGACCTCATCCACGAGGCGCTGCACTGGCAGGTCGGGGGCGAGCACTACGGCGACGTGGTGGTCGCGACCAAGGGCGGGCTCACGCGGCACGGCCCGAACGTGTGGCCGCCGCTGGGCCGGCGGGAGTACCTGCGCCAGTGCATCCTCATGTCGATGCGGCGCCTCGACGTCGACAAGATCGACCTGTGGCAGCTGCACCGGATCGACGAGCGGACGCCGCGCGAGGAGCAGTTCGGCGAGATCAAGTCGTTCCTGGACGAGGGTCTTGCGCTGCAGGTCGGGCTCTCCGAGGTGAGCGTCGACGACATCAAGTCCGCGCAGGACGCCGGGCTGCCGATCGCCTCGGTGCAGAACCGCTACAACCTCGCGGACCGTGCGGCGGAGGACGTCCTCGACTTCTGCGAGGCGCAGGGCATCGCCTTCATCCCGTGGGCGCCGATCGCGTCGGGCTCGCTCGCCCGCCCGGGCGGCGCGCTGGACCAGGTGGCCAAGGAGCACCCGGGGGTCACGACCTCGCAGCTCGCGCTCGCCTGGCTGCTGCGTCGTTCGCCGGTGATGGTCCCGATCCCCGGGACGGGCTCGGTCGCGCACCTCGAGGAGAACCTCGCGGCGGCCGACGTCGAGCTGACGGACGAGCAGTTCCAGGCGCTGACCGACGCCGCCTGAGAAAGACCGGTACCGGTTTCCCGAGGTGGGTGGACAGCCGTAGGTGGCGGCTCTAAGGTGATTCTTAATCACGATCGCCGAACGAAAGCGCGCCGCGGATATGAATCCCCTCGCGCACCTCGCTCGACGCGGTCCACGGCCGGCGGAGACCCCGCCGGCCGGGCTCGGGGGGGCTGACGTCGGGCCAGGTGCCCTCTCGACCCTGGAGCTCGAGCGCGCGCCCGAGACCGGGAGCGGGCCCGCGGAGCCGACGGACGCGTACGCGGCCGACCGCTTCACGGTCGACCCGAGCGAGTGGGGCGAGGTCGGCGCCCTCGACCCGGACGACTGGAACCACGGCGTTCCGGCCCCGGCCCTGCCGGCCACCAGCACATCGACGGTGCGGCAGCAGACCACGCCCGTCCGGCTGCTGGGCCGGCTCGCGCTCGTGGTCGTGCTGAGCCTGGTCGCGTTCCACCACAGCGTGGGCAGCCTGCTCCACACGATCGGCAGCGGCTCGATCGTCGCGTACGTGCTCGCGGTGCCGCTCTACGGTGCGCTGGCGGCGGTGGCGGGCAACCGCCGACCCGGCGTGGTCCTCGCCTCCGGCGTCCGGGTGCGCGACGTCGTGCTGGGTGCCGCGACCTGCCTCGTCGCGCTGGGCGTGACCACCCTGCTCGGCCCGGGCCTCAGCGGCGTCTACGGGCTCTGGCGGCTCGACCTCCTCATGCTCTGGCTGTTCCTGCTGGGGGCCACCGTGCTGTGCTTCGGGCTGCGCCAGGTCGTCCGGTCGTGGCTCTTCTGGGCCGTGCTGCTGCTCCTGTGGCCCTTCCCGGTCCGGCTCGCGAACTCGGTCGCCGGCGGCGCGGTCGGCGGTGCGCTGCTGCTCGTCCTCGTCGTCCTGGCCGTCGTCGCGCTCGGCCACCGCCCGCACGACCCGCCCCGGCGACGGGTGCTGGGCAGCACCGCCCTCGTCGGGCTGGTCGTGCTCGCGCTGAGCGGGCTGACCACCCACCCCCAGCGCCTGCTCTGGGGCAGCGTGGTCGCCACCGTCGTGGCCCTGCTCTGGTGGGCCGGGCAGGCGCACCGCCCTTCGCTCGCGTCGGTGCCGGAACGCCGGGTGCGCGGCGGTGCCGTCGTGCTGGTCGCCCTCGCCGTGGTCGGCCTCCTCGCCCTCCCGGCCGCACCCCGTGCGGCGGCACCGAGCACGCCGACAGGGGTCACCAGCCTGTCCCTGGGTGCGGTGGAGGTGCCCGGCTGGGACACCACGGCGCGGCGCACCTCCAAGGAGCAGCAGCGCTACTTCGGCCGTACGTCGACCTGGCAGCGGATCAGCCTGCGCCAGGACACCGGGACGGCGGACACGACGGGACGCGACATCGTGGTCGACGTGATCAGCACCCCCCGGCCGCAGGTGCTCGACCTCTACCCGGTCGTCACGACCTACCCGATGGGGACGCTGTCCTCGACGCCGGACGCCGTGGTGGACCTGGGGCACGGGGTGCAGGGCCAGGTGTTCCGGGCGCACGACGCCGGCCGCGACATCGGTTACACGCTGCTCACGTTCTCCTGGAGGCTGCCGGTCGACATCGCGCTCACCGGCGGCTACACCGGCCCTCGCGCGCAGCTGACCCAGCGCATCACCCTGATCGCCGTCGACGACCAGCGCGAGGACGCGCCGTTCCCGACCCCGGGCAACGCCACCCTGGACGGCATCCGGGCCGCCTTCGCCTCGCTCGGCCGTGAACCCCAGGTCCGCGCCGGGGCCCGCCTGCAGAGCGACGAGCAGCTGCTCGACGACGCCGCGCGCGCCCTCGTGCACCAGCGCCTCACGGGCGGCTGAGCCCGCCGTCGGCGGCTCAGGCGTCCAGGCTGAGCAGCGGCTCGCCGAGCCGCTCCAGGTCGACGGTGATCCCCAGGCCCGGCCCGTCCGGCAGCGAGCCGTGACCGTCGACGGAGCGCGGCCGGTACCCGGCGACGTGCCCGTCGGTCCAGTCGTTGAAGAACGACGTCATGAAGAGCGACTCCTGGCGGGTGCTCGCCGCCAGCTGGGCGACGGCGGCGGTGATCACGTCGCCGCCCCACATGTCCTCCAGCGACACCCGCAGCCCGAGCTCCTGCATCGCGTCGCGCAGCAGGGCGGTCCGGGTGAGGCCGCCCACGCGGCTGATCTTGAGGTTCACCGAGACGGCGCCGGCGTTCTGCTTCGCGCTCCAGACGTCGGCCAGCGTCGACACCGACTCGTCAAGGACGAGCGGCAGGGGCGAGCCGCGGTGGGCGAGCGCGCAGTCTGCGGTGGTCCGGCAGGGCTGCTCGACGAACACCGGCAGCTCGGCCAGCCCGTGCACGGCCGTGCGCGCGGAGGCCAGGTCCCACCCGCCGTTGGCGTCGGCCACCACGACGGTCGAGGCGCCCCCGGCCTCGACGCAGGCCCGCGTGCGGTCCACGTCGGTGCGCGGCTCGTTGCCGACCTTGAGCTGGAAGCGTTCGGTGCCCGCCTCGCGACGGCCCTGCACGAAGGCGGCCATCGCGGCGGGCTCGCCCAGCGGCACCGCCTCGTAGAGCGGCCAGCGCTCGGTGAGCACCCCGCCGAGGAGGTCGGCGACCGGGCGGTCCAGCGCCTTGCCCGCGAGGTCCCAGCACGCGACGTCGAGGGCGCTCTTGGCGTACGGCTGCCCCAGCAGCGTGGCGTCCATGACCCGGTTCACCAGCGACGGCCGGGTCGGGTCGAGCCCGAGCAGCGCGGGCGCCAGCTCGGCCAGGCCCGCGCGGATGGTGCCGGGCGAGGTCGGGAGGTAGGTGCGCCCGAGCGTCGTCACCTCGCCCCACCCGTCGAGGCCCTCGTCGGTCCGCAGCCGCACGAGGGTGCCGTCCTCGTGCGTCGCCGCCCGTCCGCCGGACATCACGTACGTGCCGTGGACGTAGCCCACCGCGTACGCGTGGACGTCGATCCCGATGATCTTCATGCGCGCATCCTCGCCGGTCGTCCGGGCGGGGTCAGGGCGTGGGTGTCCCGGCGGTTGCGCCGGCGACCTCGTCGGGGAGGCCGCGCGGGATCCGGTGCGCGTCCAGCAGCGCCCGGAGCCGGTCGACCTCGGCGCGCAGCGGTTCCGGCTCCGCGCCCCGGTCGACGCCGGCCTCGGCCTCGCTCGCGGCCGCGGCGGCGTCGGCGGGCTGGACGCGGGACACCAGCCAGGACGAGAGCGTGGCGGTGACCGCGCCGAGGAAGGCGACGCCGGCGACCATCAGCACGCCGGCGACGAGCCGGCCCTGGGTGGTGACCGGGTAGACGTCGCCGTAGCCCACCGTGGTGATCGTGGTGATCGCCCACCACACCGCCGTGCCGAAGGTCCCGATCGTGCTCCCCGGCGCACCGCGCTCGGCCTGCAGCTCGGCGAGCGCGGCGGCGTAGATCACGAGCACGGTGGCGCACACGACGTACGCCGCCACCCGGCCCTGCAGGGACCGGATGACGCCGCGGTCGATGAAGCGCAGCAGCACCAGGAGCCGGAGCAGCCGCAGCGGGCGGAGCAGCGGCAGCAGGACGACGAGCAGGTCGGGCAGGTGGTGGAGCACCCAGCGGGCCCGGGCGGGCGCCAGCACCACCTGACCGACGTAGTCCACGACGAACACGCCCCACGTCAGCAGGTCGACCACCCGCAGGACGCGGACCACGGGGTCTGCGAGGCCCGGCTGCAGGACCTCCCAGGAGTAGCTGATGAGGAACAGCACGGCCGCGACCGTGAGGGGCCACTCGCCCCGGCGCTTCCACGTCTCCGGCGTCATGGGGCCACTGTGCCGGGTCGGCGGGGCTCCGTACGCGGGTCAGTCCTGCGTCATGGACAGGATCACCCGGCGGGCGAACCACCCGGCCGACCCGAGCAGGAACCCCCCGACCGCCATGAGCACGACGTCGAGCACGATGATCCGGTCCTCGTCGACGACGAGGTTGATCACCCCGCCCCCGAAGACCACGAGCCCGAGCAGCAGCACGACCGCGAGCCCGGCCAGCGCCAGGACGCCGCGCGCGGTGCTCGTCCGGCGTCGCACCGGGGCCCCGGGCACCGCCTCGGCCTCCGGCGGCTGCGGGACGTCCCCGGGGTCGCGGGCCGGCCCGTCCACCCGCGTGCCGGGCGGGGTGCGGGCGTCGACGAACGCGGTCAGCCCGGCGTCCGGGGCGTAGAGGGTGGGCTCGACCGGCACGACGATGCCGTCCTCGCCGACCAGGCGGCGGCCGCCGTCGGGCCAGGTGAGCACGGCGACGCAGCCGGAGAACAGCACCGTCGCGGGCGGGTGCTGCTCACGGACCACGCTCACGCCCGCGTCGGCGAGGCGCAGCCGGACGGTCGGGTTGCCGAGCTGGGCGTGCTCGGGGCCCTCGACGGCGGACGTCGAGGCGACGGGTGCGGCGGTCAGCCCGGCCCACTCCGCGCCCGGGCCGGGCGGGATCATGGCCAGCCCGTCGGCCCAGGCGGCCTGCGCGACGGCGGTGACGTCGGCCGCGGTGACCCCGCGGATCTCGGCGACGACCTCCTCCGGGGTCAGCACCGGCCGGTCGAGCAGCAGGCCGATCGCCTGGCCGGGCAGGTGGCCGGCGACGCGCTGGGCCTGCTCGAAGGACTCGACGCCGGACTCGGCCACGGCGGCGAGGTCCCCGGCCTCGACCCGGCCCACGCGGAGCGAGGCGAGCACGTCGACCATGCCGCCGAGGACCGCACCCTGCTTCTCGGGCAGGGCGTCGGCGTACGCGGTCACCAGCGCGGTCCCGTCGCCCAGCACCTCGCGGTCGGTGCTCACCTGGTAGGAGAGCCCGCCCTCGTGGCGCAGGGCGCGGCGCAGCGAACGTTCGAGGACGCCGGAGAACGCGCCGACGGCCGGGGACTGGGGGACCACCGCGTCCCAGGCGACCGCGCCCTCGTCGCCGAAGAAGTACGCGGGCCGGGTCGGCAGCACCGAGGTCGCCGCGGGCAGCGGCCGGCGCTCGCCCTGCGGCAGCTCGAGCCGCAGGCCGGGCGGCGGTTCGTCGGCGGCGATCCACAGCGCGGCGTTCTGGGCGGTGAAGTAGCGGGCGACCCACGCGTGCAGGTCGTCGGCCGTGAGCGAGGGGACGGCGAGCTCGGGGTAGGCGACGGTGCCGAAGCCCCGGGCGCCGTAGCGCCACAGGTCGAGCCGGGACCGGACGCCGGTGGCGCGGCCCTGGGCCTCGGTGCGCAGGATCTCCTTCTCGGCGGCGAGCCGCGCGGTCGGCAGCGCCCGCAGCGAGGCGCAGACCCCGTTGAGGAACTCCACGACCGCGGTCTGGGAGCCCTCCATGTGGAAGTAGGTGTAGCGCACGCCGGTGGCGCCGTTGTAGTGGTAGTCGGCGATGCCGGCCGAGTAGAGCGCGAGGTGCTCGACGAGGTGGGTGATGCCGCGGCGCGGCAGCTCCTCGTCGGCCATCCCGACGCGGAAGGCGAGGCCGGCGTGCAGCGGCCCGTCCGTGGGTGCGAGCAGCGTGGGGACGCCGTCGACCTCGGTCCGGCGGGTCATCGCACGACCCCGACCGCGGCGGCGCGACGTTCGCGGACCAGGGCCACCGGGTCCGTGGTCAGCGAGCTCCAGGGCGCGACGGTGGCGAGCGGGCCCAGCCGGGCGAAGAGGTCGGCCGTGGCCCGCTGGTCGCCCTGCTCGGAGAAGACGAGGGCGAAGGTGCTGAGCACCTGCACCCAGCCGGGCACGGGCAGGAAGTCCGGGTGCCACACCGACCGCTGCGCCGCGTCGACGACCTCGGCGCGGACGACCTCGCCGGTCAGGTAGGTCGCGGCCGCCGCCGGGTCCTGGGCGCGCAGATCGAGCCAGCGCTCGACGTGGGCGTCGACGACCAGGACGGCGTTCAGCGCGCCGCCCGAGGCGCCCGTCGCGCAGGCCTGCGCGAACGCGAAGGCGTCCGGCCAGGTGCCTCCCCACTTCGGGCAGAGCGACTGCAGCAGCTCGGCCTGGCCGGGCAGGTGCGACGGGTCGAGCGCGGCGAGCCGGTCGTAGCGGCGCCGGGCCTCCGCCAGGTCCAGGCCGAGACCGCGGGCCGTCGAGAGCCGGACGACCCACAGCGTGGGGTCGTCGGGGCGTCGGGCCGCCGCCTCGACGAGGACCTGCTCGGCCCGCGCCAGGCCGTCCTCGAAGGCGCGGAGCTGCTCACGGCTGACCTGCCGCGCCGGTGCGTACGTCCGGGTCCGCCAGGCGAGCGTCACGAGGTGCTGCGCCAGCAGGGCGGCGGCGCGGGAGTCGTCGGGGTCGGCGCCCAGCACGTGGCGCAGGAAGCCCTCGGGGTCGCGCGGTCCGGCCGTCAGGACCAGCAGGGTCCGCTCCGCCGGGGCCGCGTCGTCGAGCACCCGTCGGGCGGTCGGCCAGTCGTGCGCGGCGAGCGCGGACCGGAGCGGCGTGAGCCGTTCCAGGCTCGCGGCCGGATCGAGGATGACGTCGTCCACGCGCGCACTCTAGGTGAGCCGGACCCCCGCGTCCCGGCATTCGTGCAGGTTCCGCACGTACCGTGCCGGACGTCACCGGCCGGGGTCAGGTGGAGGTGGACCGCGGCACGTAGAGCGCGATGCCGACGCCGTGGCTCCCGGTGCGCTGCACCGGGCGGAAGTCGCGGCGCAGGAGCTCGAGCTCGGCCTGCGCGTCGGTCTCCGAGGGTAGCAGCTGCAGCCCGGGGCGGCCGACGACCCACACCCGCCGGCTCGCCGAGAGGTTCTCCAGCGTCGTGGCGAGGGGCAGCGGCCGACCGGTCAGGTTGCCGGTCGCGTCCGGCCCCTGGGCGAGCGACACGTCGCGCACGCCGTCGAAGGAGCCGGGGTAGACCAGCGAGAGGAGCCGACGGTTGTCGGGCAGGAAGAGCACCACGTCGCCGGGCGCCGCCTGGCGGTCGATGATGTCGGCCGCGCCGGCGAGGTCGTCCGGTCGCGAGCCCGGCGTGCGCTCCGCGCGCTGCGCGCCGACGCCGACGACGCTGACCAGGAGCACCGCGGCCGCGGCCACCAGGGCGGGCCCGGCCGGGTGCGGTCGCCGGACGACCGCCCGGGCGAGCCGCACCACCCCCAGGGCGGCCAGCAGCGCGGCCGGCGCGACGGACGGGAAGACGTAGCGCGCCACGAAGACGGGCTGCACGAACGAGGCGGCCAGGAGGGCGGCGGGCGGCAGGACCAGCAGCGGCACGGCGAGAGCCCGGAGCCGGCGTTCCGGCCGCGGTCCGCCCGGCAGCATCCCGGCCAGCACGAGCAGCGCACCCAGCACGACGAGCGGGAGGGTCGGGCCCAGGGCGAGGTGGGCCAGGTCGCGCAGCGAACCGACGCCGGGCCGGGGGATCCAGCCGACCTGGAACGGCTGGCGGCTGGTGACGGCGAGCAGGACGCCGGTCAGCAGCAGCGCCGGCGCGGTCGCCAGCGCCCAGCGCAGCAGCACCCGCCGCGTGCGGCCCCACGCGAGCAGGGTCAGCACGAGGCTCAGCGGGACCAGGACGGCGAGCAGGTTGAGCCCGATGAGGACCAGGCAGGCGACCGCGTACGCCGCCCACCAGCCCGGTCGTCGGTCGACGGCGCGCAGCAGGAACCAGACGGCGAGCAGGGCCACGGCCGCGACGAGCGCGGTCGAGCGCGCCTCCTGCGCGTAGTAGGACACCGAGGGGTTCACCGCGAACAGCAGCCCGGCCACGAGGCCGACCGTGGGCGACACCAGGCGGCTCCCGACCGCAGCGACGAGCCCGGCGGCCGCGGTCATGGCGAGCACCGAGGGGACCCGCGCCCACACCTCGCCGCCGCCGAGCTGGAGCCAGGCGTGCAGGAGCGTGTAGTAGAGCGCGTGCACGGTCTCGACGTTGCCGAGCATCGTCCACAGCTCGGGCAGGCTCCGGCGCGCGGCGACCAGCGAGGCCGCCTCGTCCCGCCACACGGAGTGCCGGTCGAGGCCCACCAGACCCAGGCAGAGCATCAGGAACGCTGGCACCAGGACGGCCGCCCGAGCGGCCCACGGGGTGGGCGTGACGGCGCTCCGCCGGGGGCCGTCGACGGCTCTCCGGCCGTCGAGCTCGTCCGACGACGCCAGTCTCAACGTCGAGGTGGGCACGTCGGAACGGTAGTCGCTGCCGGGCCCGGGTCGCCGGTTCCGGGAGGAGATTGCGCGTACCTTGCGCCGTTCTTGAGGACCCTTCGCGCCGCCGACCGCCTACATCGTCGCGGTGCCGGCGATGGTGAGGTGACGCAGGTCGGCGGGGGTCCCGCCGACCGTCGCGACCTTCTCCGTGGTGGCGTCGAAGACCCGTAGCCGGCCGTCGGTGAGGGTGAGCAGGTAGCGCCCGTTCGGGGTCCAGGCGGCCTGGTCGGTGCTGCGCCGGTCCGCCAGGGCCCCGGGGACCTCGACCCGGTGACCGCTCGAGAGCTCGACCAGCACGAGGCGCGCGCCCGACCGGGTCGGCTTGGGCAGCTCGAGGGCGAGCCAGGCGCCGTCCGGGCTCAGCACCCCGCGCCCGGTGGCCGCCGCGGCGACGTCGTCGGCGTACAGGCCGAGGAGCGACTTGTGGACGGCCGGCAGGTACCGCGGGGCCTTGCCGGGGCGGTTCACCCGGGCGTCGCAGCGCTTCTGGGTGTTGCAGTCCCAGCTCAGCACCGCGTCCGTGCCGAGCCCCAGCAGCGTGCCGCGGGAGAGCCGGCGCGTGCCCTCGGGACCGGCCTCGTACGTCCCCGCGGTGCCGGACGTGACCAGCGCCCCGGTCAGGTGCCCGACGGGGAGCCCGACGGCGTCCGGCACCCGGATGCTGGTGTCGCCGACGCGGTCGCCCTCGACGTCGACGAGCACCGCCGTACGGCCGCCGTTCCGGTCGGACTGCTGCGGGAGCACCCAGATGCCGCCGCCCGGTCCCGGGTACGCGCTGCCGGCCTGCTGCACCGAGACGGGCAGCACCTGGGCCCTGCCGCCGTCGCGGACCAGCACGCCCGTGGTTGCGCCGACCGTCTTGGAGGCGACCCAGCCGGGACCGGCGAAGAAGCTCGAGGGTTCCGCGAGCCCGGGCGTGGGCGTGACGGTCGCCGCCCCGCTGGCCAGGTCGGCCCGCTGCACGGCGCCCGCGGTCTGGAGGTGCACGACGACGTCGCCGGCCCCGGCGAGCGCGAAGCCGGCGAGCTCTCCGGGCGCGGGCGGGACCACGGCCGTCGGGTCGACCGGCGCCGCGGTCGGCGCCGGCACGGCGGGGGCGGTGGTCGTGCGCTCGTGCACCACGAACCCGCCCGCCACCAGGACCGCCACCGCCACGGGCGCCGCGACCCAGGGCCAGCGCCGCGGCCGGCGCTGCGCGTAGAAGGGGGCGGGGTCCGGGACGCCCGTTGCCGGGGCCGGGTCGGCCTCCGGCGCGGACGGGTCCTGCGGCACCGGGTCCGGCCCGCGCACGTCGTCCTCAGCCACGGACGTACTCCGCGAGGTGCTCGCCGGTCCGGGTGGACGCCGCGGCGACCAGCGCGGCGGGGGTGCCCTCGAACACGACCAGGCCGCCGTCGTGCCCCGCTCCGGGGCCGAGGTCGATGATCCAGTCGGCGTGCGCCATGACCGCCTGGTGGTGCTCGATGACCACGAGCGACTTGCCGCCGTCGACGAGCCGGTCGAGCAGCGCGAGCAGCTGGTCCACGTCCGCCAGGTGCAGACCGGTGGTCGGCTCGTCGAGCACGACCAGCCCGCCCTTGTCGCCGAGGTGCGTCGCCAGCTTGAGCCGCTGCCGCTCGCCGCCCGACAGCGTGGTCAGCGGCTGGCCGAGGCTCACGTAGCCGAGGCCGACGTCCACCAGGTGGCGCAGGATCGTGTGCGCGGCGGGCAGCCGGCCCTCGCCCTCGCCGAAGAACGCCTCGGCCTCCGTGATGGACATCCCGAGCACCTCGCTGATGTCGCGCCCGCCGTAGCGGTACTCGAGCACGTCGGCCGAGAACCGTCGTCCCTCGCACACCTCGCAGGTCGTCGCCACGCCCGCCATCATCGCCAGGTCTGTGTAGACGACGCCGGCGCCGTTGCAGCTCGGGCAGGCGCCCTCGGAGTTCGCGCTGAACAGCGCGGGCTTCACCCCGTTCGCCTTGGCGAACGCCTTGCGGACCGGCTCGAGCAGACCCGTGTACGTCGCGGGGTTGCTCCGCCGCGAGCCCCGGATCGGCGCCTGGTCGACGACGACCGTGCCCTCGCGGCCGCGCAGCGACCCGTGGACCAGCGAGCTCTTGCCGGACCCGGCGACGCCGGTCACGACGACCAGCACCCCGAGCGGGACGTCGACGTCGACGTCGCGGAGGTTGTGCTCCGACGCCCCGCGGACCTCGAGCGCCCCGCGCGGCGTCCGGACGGCGTC
This sequence comes from Microlunatus spumicola, assembly GCF_039536445.1. Classification (NCBI taxonomy): domain Bacteria; kingdom Bacillati; phylum Actinomycetota; class Actinomycetes; order Propionibacteriales; family Propionibacteriaceae; genus Microlunatus; species Microlunatus spumicola. Next base: position 305,896 of record NZ_BAAAYR010000001.1, read on the forward strand.
CTTGAGCCGGGCGCGGTCCTCGAGGTGGCGGCCGGTGATCGTCCCGCTGGCCCGCAGGCCGTCGACCGTGCCCTCGAAGCAGACCTCGCCGCCCGCCGTCCCCGCGCCGGGCCCGAGGTCGACGACGTGGTCGCCGATGACGATCGTCTCCGGCTTGTGCTCCACGACGAGCACGGTGTTGCCCTTGTCGCGCAGCCGCAGCAGCAGCGCGTTCATCCGCTGGATGTCGTGCGGGTGCAGCCCGACCGTCGGCTCGTCGAACACGTACGTGACGTCGGTCAGCGCCGAGCCGAGGTGCCGGACCATCTTGGTCCGCTGCGACTCGCCGCCCGAGAGCGTGCCGGAGGACCGGTCGAGGCTGAGGTAGCCGAGGCCGATCTCGGCGAAGGAGTCGAGCGTCCCGCGCAGGGCGGTGAGCAGCGGGGCGACGGACGGCTCGTCCAGGCCCCGGACCCACGCCGCGAGGTCGGTGATCTGCATGGCGCAGGCGTCGGCGATGCTCACGCCGCCGATCGTGGACGACCGGGCGGCCTCCGTGAGGCGGGTGCCGTCGCAGTCCGGGCAGGTCGAGAAGGTGACCGCACGCTCGACGAACGCCCGCACGTGCGGCTGGAGGGCGTCGACGTCCTTGGACAGCACCGACTTGCGGAGCCGGGGGAGCAGCCCCTCGTACGTGAGGTTTATGCCCTCGACCTTGATCTTGGTGGGCTCGGCGTGCAGGAGGCGGTTCAGGTCCTTCGCCGGGTAGTCGCGGATCGGGAGGTCCATGTCGAAGCCCGCGCCCGCGAAGATCCGGCCGTACCAGCCGTCCATCGAGTAGCCCGGGATCGTGAGCGCGCCCCCGGCGAGGGAGCGGCTGTCGTCGTAGAGCTGGGTGAGGTCGATGTCGTTCACGGCGCCGCGGCCCTCGCAGCGCGGGCACATGCCGCCGGTGATGCTGAAGCTGCGCCGCTCCTTGACCTCCTGCCCGCCCTTGGTCGTGCTCACCGCACCGCTGCCGCTGATGGAGGCGACGTTGAAGGAGAAGGCCTGGGCCGAGCCGATGTGCGGCCGGCCGAGCCGGCTGAAGAGGATCCGCAGCATCGCGTTCGCGTCGGTCGCGGTGCCGACCGTCGAGCGCGGGTCGGCGCCCATCCGCTGCTGGTCGACGATGATCGCCGTGGTCAGCCCCTCGAGGACGTCGACGTCCGGCCGGGCCTGGGTCGGCATGAAGCCCTGCAGGAACGAGCTGTAGGTCTCGTTGATCAGCCGCTGCGACTCCGCGGCCACCGTGTCGAAGACCAGCGAGCTCTTGCCCGAGCCGGACACGCCGGTGAACACGGTCAGGCGCCGCTTGGGGATCTCGATGCTGACGTCGCGCAGGTTGTTCACGCGCGCGCCGACCACCCGGATCACGTCGTGGGGGCCTCGGGACGGGACGTCCGCGACGCGTGGCGTCTCGGTGGCGGTGCTCACGGCGGCTCCTCGCTGGTCCTGGGCTGGCTTGCGAGTATGACGCCAGGGACCGACAGGACGTGACCCCGGCGGCGCCACCCGCAGGAAACGCTGACTCCCGACCGCGGCTCGACTCATCGGGGTGCCCCACCTCGGCGGTTCCTGGTACGGGGGACGAGCACGGGCGCGGGTCAGGTCACGCGGACCCGGCGCCAGAGGGCGAGGACGGCGTCGTCGCCGGTGACCTCGACGGGGGAGGGGCGGTTCCAGGCCCAGAGGTAGACCGCGGAACCCGAGCCCCGTACGACCGCGTCGGCCGCGTTCACGTCGACCGCGGGACCGGTGGTCACCCGGTGGGGCCCGTCGCCGAACCGCACCGACCAGGCCGGTCCGTCGTCGGGGACGAGGGCGAGCAGGCCCCGGCGGTCGACCGCGTACGCGGCCTCGGTGGCGAACGCGCCGACGAGCTCGGCCAGGCCGTCCTGCGCGAACGCGGCCGGCACCGGCGTCACGTCCGCGCCGCCCGCGGCCTCGACGTCGGCCCGGTGGACCGCGGTCTCGTGCGCCTGCCGCCGCCGCCAGAAGGTTCGCGGGGCGATCCCGTCGACGAAGGTGAAGCAGGCGAGGTCGGCCGGGGCGTCGCGCAGGGTGGTGACGAGAGCGTCGAGGCCGTCGGTCAGCCAGGCGGCGAGGTCGTCGTCGGGCAGGTCGGCCGGGGTGAAGGCGGCGCTGCTGCCGGTCGGGGCCGGCAGCCGCCGCCGGACGAGGTCCGTCGCCCAGCGGTGCACGGACCCGGTGTGCACGGCCACGGTCCGCACGTCCCAGGTCAGCCCCGGGACGGTCGCGTCCAGGTCGGCACCGCGGACCGCGGCGACCAGCAGGTCGCCCTCGGTCCGCAGCGCCGCGAGGTGGTCGACGGGGTCCGGTCCGGACCCGGACCCCGTCGTGCTCACGCCAGGAGGTCCCAGCGGTCGGCCATCATGATCTTCGTCCACGCCGCGGCGAAGTCGGCGACGAACTTCTTGCTCGCGTCGTCGCTGGCGTAGACCTCGGCCACGGCCCGCAGCTCCGAGTTCGACCCGAACACCAGGTCGTTGCGCGTCCCGGTCCAGCGGACCGCACCCGTCGCCGAGTCGACCGCCTCGTACGTGTCCGGCGTCCCCTCGACGGGGCGCCACTCGGTCCCGAAGGCGAGCAGGTTGACGAAGAAGTCGTTGCTCAGCACGCCGACCCGGTCGGTCAGCACGCCGTACGACGACCCGCCCACGTTGGCGCCGAGGACCCGGAGGCCGCCGACGAGCACGGTGAGCTCCGGTGCGGTGAGGCCGAGCAGGTTCGCCCGGTCCACCAGGAGGTACTCCGCGGGGAGCCGGTGGCCCTTGCCGAGGAAGTTCCGGAACCCGTCGGCGCTCGGCTCGAGCGGGACGAACGACTCGACGTCGGTCTGCTCCTGCGTCGCGTCGGTGCGGCCCGGGGTGAACGGGAGCGCGACCGGGTGCCCGGCGTCGGCCGCGGCCTTCTCCACCGCGGCGTCGCCGGCCAGCACGATCAGGTCGGCGAGCGAGACCTGCGTCGGGCCGCCGGCGGCGTTGAACGCGTCGCGCACCTGCTCGAGCGCGGTGAGCGCCCGGTGCAGCTCGTCGGGCTCGTTGACCTCCCAGCCGCTCTGCGGCTGGAGCCGGACCCGGGCGCCGTTCGCGCCGCCGCGCTTGTCGCTCGTGCGGTAGGTCGAGGCGGAGGCCCAGGCCGTGGCGACGAGGCGGGAGACGCCGAGGCCGGTGGCGAGGACGCGCTCCTTGAGCGTGGCGACGTCGTCCGCCGTGACCAGGGCGTGCCCGACGGCCGGCACCCGGTCCTGCCAGACGAGCTCCTCGGTCGGGACCCACGGGCCGAGGTAGCGCTGGATCGGGCCCATGTCGCGGTGCGTGAGCTTGAACCAGGCGCGGGCGAACGCGTCACCGAACGCCTCGGGGTCGGCCAGGAAGCGCCGGCCGATCTCGTTGTAGACCGGGTCGACCTTGAGCGCGATGTCGGAGGTGAGCATGCCCGGGGTGCGGGTCGGCTCGTTGGTCTCCGGGTCGGGCACCGTCGCCGCCGCGGCGCCGTTCTTCGGCGACCACTGCCACGCGTTGCCCGGACCCTTGCCGAGCTCCCAGTCGAGCCCGTACAGGTTCTCCAGGTACTTCTGGCCCCAGCGCGTCGGCTCCGCGGTCCAGGTGACCTCGAGCCCGCTGGTGATCGTGTCGCCGCCCTTGCCGCTGCGGTAGCTGTTGGCCCAGCCCAGGCCCTGCTGCTCGATCGCGGCGCCCTCCGGCTCCGGGCCGACGTGGCCCTCGGGGTCGGCCGCACCGTGCGTCTTGCCGAACGTGTGGCCGCCGGCGATGAGGGCGAAGGTCTCCTCGTCGTTCATCGCCATCCGGCCGAAGGTCTCGCGGATGTCGCGCGCGGAGGCCATCGGGTCCGGGTTGCCGTTCGGGCCCTCGGGGTTGACGTAGATGAGGCCCATCTGGACCGCGGCCAGCGGCTGCTCCAGCTCGCGGTCGCCGGTGTAGCGGTCGTCGCCGAGCCAGGTGTCCTCGGGGCCCCAGTAGACGTCCTGGTCGGGCTCCCACGCGTCCTCGCGGCCGCCGGCGAAGCCGAAGGTCTTCAGCCCCATCGACTCGAGCGCGACCGTGCCGGTGAAGACGATCAGGTCGGCCCACGAGAGGCGCTTGCCGTACTTCTGCTTGACGGGCCAGACGAGGCGGCGGGCCTTGTCCAGGCTCGCGTTGTCGGGCCAGCTGTTGAGCGGCGCGAAGCGCTGCATGCCCGCACCCGCCCCGCCACGGCCGTCGGTGACGCGGTAGGTCCCGGCGCTGTGCCAGGCCATCCGGATGAAGAAGGGGCCGTAGTGGCCGAAGTCGGCGGGCCACCAGGGCTGCGACGTCGTCATGACCTGCTCGACGTCGGCGCGCAGCTCGTCGAGGTCGACGGTGGCGAAGGCCGCGGCGTAGTCGAAGTCGGGGTCCATCGGGTTGGACGCGGCGCCGTGCTTGCGCAGGACCGCCAGGTTCAGGGACTTGGGCCACCAGCGCTGGTTGCTGTTGCCGCCCTCCGTGGGGTGGCTGATCCGGCCGAAGTCGACCGGGCAGCCGGCGGCCTCCTCGGTGTTCATGTGCGCCTCGCGCGTCTGCGTGTCGACCTGCTCTGTGTCGACGTGCTCGGTGTCCGTGGAGTACTCGTCGGTCATGGTTCGGTGAATCTCCGATTGCTCGAGGGCGATCTGGGGTAGCAGTACCAGTTTCACGCCTCGACCGCGGTCGGGACGCATCGCCCGCCCTGCGGGTGTCCAGGGTCACCCCGGCGGCGGCTCCTCCAGCTGCTCCCGCACCGACGACCGGCCGACCGTACGAGCCTCGTCGACGTGGCCCTGGACCTCGGCCACGACCTCCGCGAGCGCCTGCTCCGGGTCGGAGCGACCCCAGCCGGGCGGCGGCCGGAGGACCTCCGGCTCGGACTGCGGCACGGCGCCGCGGAGCCGGATCCAGACCGTCCCGCAGGTCTCGGCCCAGTCGGGCGCCACTCGCACGCTGTCGATCTCGGCGTAGCGGTAGAGCGTCGTCCGGAGCCGTCGGACCTCTACCCCGTCCGGCGTGAGGCGGACGCGGAGGCGCGCGTCCCGCCAGCCCACCGCCACGGCAAGCAGGACCACCCCGAGGCCGGACAAGACGTTGCCGCCCGCGAAGAAGACCAGGAGCAGGTGCAGGCCGACGGCCAGCACCGCGCCCACCGCGAGGCGCAGCGGCCACCGCCGGTCGTCGCGTGCGTCCCAGACGGTCGTCGTCACGGCCGCGGCGGTGACGGCGGGTCGTGCGGGTCCGCGGGGGCCGCCGACCAGCGCTCCTCGATGCGGCCGTAGCGCCAGACGGCGAGGGCCCCGACCCAGGCGACGACGAACAGGCCGACGATGGCGTAACCCGCCCGGTCGAGCGGGATGCCCGCCACGGCGGCGAGCGGGCCGCGGTCGATGCCGAGCTGGTCGGCGAGGACCCCGACCAGCTCGATGGTGCCGATCACGAGGGCCACGGCGACGCTGATCGAGGTGATCGTGAGGTTGTAGTAGACCTTCCGCACCGGCCTGCGGAACGCCCACCCGTACGCGCCCGTCATCAGCACGCCGTCGAGGGTGTCCATCAGGCACATGCCCGCCGCGAACAGGACCGGCAGCACGAGGATCGCGTAGAAGGGCAGGTCGAACGCCGCCGCGCCGCCCGCGAGCACGAGCAGGCCTACCTCGGTCGCCGTGTCGAAGCCGAGGCCGAAGAGCAGGCCGACGGGGTAGATGTGCCAGGGCTTCGTCACGGTGCGGGTCAGGCCGCCGAGGAACCGGTTCAGGAAGCCGCGCCGCTGGAGCTGGTCCTCCAGCTCCTGCTCGTCGTAGTCGCCGTGGCGCATCCGGCGGAACACCCGCAGCAGGCCCACGAGCACGACGAGGTTGAGCACGCCGAGCACCCACAGGAACAGCCCGGACACCGACGCGCCGACGAGGCCGGTGACGGCGTGCAGCCGGGAGCCGTCGTCGGTGACCTGTCCGGCGAGGACCTTCACCCCGGCGGAGATGCCGAGGGCGAGGGCGAAGACGACGCTGGAATGGCCGAGCGAGAACCAGAAGCCGACCGACAGCGGACGCCGGCCCGTGCCCGTGACCGCCCGGTCGGCGAGCAGCTTGCGCGTCGTGTTGTCGACGGCGGCGATGTGGTCGGCGTCGAAGGCGTGCCGCAGGCCGAACGTGTACGCCAGCACGCCGACGCCCACCCCGAAGACGGGCGTGGAGCCGCCGAGCTGGTGGTGCTCCGGCACGACCAGGCCGAGCAGCACCCCGACGCCGACGACGTGCAGCCCGACGACGACCGCGCCCATGGCGACGAGCGAGCGGCGGTCGGCGGGGTCCAGCCGGCCGACGAGGTCCTGCAGGCGACCGGTGACGGTCTGCGCGGGTGGGGCGGACGTGGTCATCGGGCTCCTCCCTGGGACGAGGCGGTGGGCGGGACGGTCGGCCCGACGCTAGTTCATCGGCGGGCGCCCGACCTGGCGCCGGACGGCCGAGACGTCGGGCCCGAGGGGCGCCAGGTGCTCGACGAGGTCGTCCGCGGCGGCGTGCAGCTGCGCGTCCGTCAGCGGGTCGAGGGCGTCGAGGACGAAGAAGGCGGTCGTGGTCGACGGGGTCAGGCGGGTCCGGACGCCCTGGCGCCAGTTCCAGCGCCGGCAGGTGACGCCGGCGTCGTCGCACCAGACGACCTCGCCCGGTTCCGGGTGCTCCACGGCCGGTCCGCCGTCGGCCGCGGTGTCGAAGGTCTCGGCGCCGGTCGCGCGGCGCAGCTGGGGTGAGCCGACGTAGCGCTGCAGGTCCTCGCCGCCGAGCGGGAGCTGGTGCAGCACGGAGACGGCGTTGTAGACGTCGGTCAGCCGGTTCACGCGCGGCAGGCCCGCACCCGCGCGGCGCAGGAGGGCCTCGAGGCTGTTGCGGGTGCGCTGCGGCTTGGCCCCGAACGCCCGGTACGCCTCGCGCCAGGCCGCCACGTGCGGCAGCTCCTCCACCGGCCCGGCCGCCAGCGCCGCGCGCGCCGACCCCTCGGCGTCCACGAGGAAGGCCTCCGTGGCCGGGTCCGTCGGGGCTCCGGCGTCCTCGGGCTGGAGGCCGTCGACCGCCAGCAGCAGGGCGCGGTAGTCCGGCCGCAGCGCGGCGACGGCCTCCTCGACGACGGCGCCCTCGAGGAACGCGTGCAGGTCCGTGGTGGTCATGGGCTCCAACCTTCCGTACGACCGCTCCGCCCAGCGGTGAGTGCAATGTCACAAAGACCAAGAAGATGCTGGGTGTTACCTGAGAAATGCTCTTGGGTATGTGACCCTTGAGCTGGCTCCTCGACGCACGGTTCGAGGGGCACCCGGGGGAGAGGAGGTCCTGATGCTGTATCCCACCGACGAGCGCGTCGTGGACGACCTCGCGATCCTGGCCCGCACCGAGGAGCCCGCCGGACCCGAGGACCCCACGATGAGCGAGGCGCTGCACAACCTGCGCGCCCTGATCATGGCGGCGGAGCGCTACCGGGTGAACGCGGCGGCGTCCGTCGGCCTCGGCACGACCGAGAGCCAGGCCATCTCGTCGCTGGCCGTGCACGGGCCGCGCGGGCAGTCCGACCTGGCCCGCGACCTCAGCCTCACCAGCAGCGCCGCGACGGCGCTCGTGGACCGGCTCGAGCGGCACGGCGTCGCCGAGCGCACCAGGCACCCCAGCGACCGGCGCCGGATGCTCATCCGCCTGACGCGCCGGGGCGAGGAGCTGGCCACGGCGGGCCAGCAGACGCTGCTCGCCAGCCTCCACATGGTCCCGGCCGCCGACCTGCCCTTCGTCTCGACCTGGTTGGGCTCGATCGCCCGCGACCTGCACGCCCGGACGCGCTGACCCGCTCCCGCACGGCTCCCCGCAGGCGGGCCCGCGCGCGGTTCACGGCTCGGGCGTCAGCGTGACCCCCACGAGCAGACCGAGGTGGTCGGTGCCCGGCACCGCCACGCTGCGGGCCGCGGTCGCCCGGACCCCACCCCGGACGAGCACGTGGTCGATGTCGATCAGCGGCGGCACGAGGCGGCGGTCGGCCGGGTAGGTCGGCACCCAGCCGGCGCCCGCCTCGTCCACGGCCGACCGCCACCCGTCCGCGGCCAGCGCGCGCTGGGTGGGGTGCGAGGCGACCGCGTTGAAGTCGCCGGCGAGCAGGCGCGGGCCCGAGGTCGGCAGCGCCGCCCGGAGGTCCTCCTGCTCCGGGAGCCAGTGCGTGCCCCCGGTGCGGGGCCGCGCCGGGTGCACGGCGACCACGGTGAGCGCCGGCCCGGACCCCGGCAGGTCGACCCGGCACACCCAGGCCTGGTTGGAGAGGTCGGCCGACAGCGGCTCCGTACGGGTGACGGGGTAGCGCGAGAGCACGACCGTCCCGGAGGCGCCGGCCGCGGGCAGCGTCCCCGTGCTGCGGTAGGGGAGCCGTTCGGTGAGCCCGTCCTCGGTCAGGGCCTGCAGCAGGGGTGCGGTGGCCTCGGTCAGCACGACGAGGTCGGCGGTCCGGGCCGCCTCCGCGAGCGCTGCGGGGTCGGCGCGGCCCAGGCGGGCGTTCAGCGCCAGGACCGTGAGGGTCCGCTCGGTCGGGGCGCCGGGGTCGGCGACCCAGCGGGGCGCGAGCAGCAGGACGGGGACGACGGTCGCGGCCGCGCAGAGCCCGACGAGGACGGCCCGCGCCACGCGTCGGCGCAGCGCGAGCGCCGCGGTCGCCGCGACGGTGGCGAGGACCAGCCCGGGGGCGGCGAGGTCGGTGAAGGCCGTGACCATCGCCCAGGTGTCGGGCCGCAGCGGCAGCACCCGGGCGGGCACATAGCGGCTCCAGAACAGCGCGCCCGAGACCACGGCGGCCGGGACGGCCAGGCCGGTCAGCAGCCGTGCGGCCGTCGGTCGTACGCGGTCGACCCGCACGGTGTGCTCCCTCGCCTCGGTGGAGCACCGACGCTAGGAGGGCGGGAGGGGTCCGCGCACCGGTCCACGGTCGTCGGGAGGTCGGACCACGGTCCCGCGTCGGCTCAGCTGCTCTCGTGGTGCGAGGTGGCGTCCTGGACCTCGCCCACAAGGACCTCGATGATGTCCTCGAGGAAGAGCACCCCCGTCGTGGCGCCGGCGTCGTCGACCGCGCGCACCAGGTGCAGGCCGTCGCGGCGCATGCCCGCGAGGGCGTCCTCGAGGTCGCCCGTCTGGTCGATGGCCCGCAGGTGCCGGATGCGCGCGCGGGGGATCGGCAGCCGCGCGGCCGGCCCGTCGACGAGGTCGAGGACGTCCTTGAGGTGCACGTAGCCGACCGGGAGGCCGGCCGCGTCCTGGACCGGGTATCGCGAGTAGCCGCCCTGCTCGACGGCCCGCTGGACGTCGGCCGGGGTGGCGCGCGGCGGCAGGCAGACGAGCTCGTCCATCCCGACCACGACGTCGCCGACCTTGGCCTCGGTGAACTCGAACGTGTTCGACAGCGTCCCCGAGCGGTCCGACAGCAGGCCCTCCCGGGTGGACTGCTCGACGATGCCGGCGACCTCGTCGAGCGTGAACGCGCTGGACGCCTCGTCCTTGGGCTCCACGCCGAAGAGGCGGACGGCCGCGTTGGCGAGGGCGTTCAGCGACCGGATGACCGGGCGCAGCACCCGGGACACGAGGACCAGCGGCGGGGCGAGCAGGAGCGCGGCGCGGGTGGGGACCGAGAACGACAGGTTCTTGGGCACCATCTCCCCGAGCACGACGTGCAGGAACGTGACGAGCAGCAGCGCTACGACGAACGACACGACGTCCACGGTGTCCGCGGAGAGCCCGGTCGGGCCGAGGGCCAGCTCGAAGAGGTGGTGGATCGCCGGCTCGGACACGTTGAGGATGAGCAGCGAGCAGATCGTGATGCCCAGCTGGGACGTCGCCAGCATCAGCGTCGCGTGCTCCATCGCCCACAGGGTCGTCCGGGCGGCGCGGCTGCCCTCGTCGGCCAGCGGCTCGACCTGGGAGCGGCGCGCGGTCACGACGGCGAACTCGGCGCCGACGAAGAAGGCGTTCGCGGCCAGCAGGACGACGAGCCAGACCAGCCCGGGCACGACCTCGTTCACGCGTCGGCCCGCCCGTCGGTCGTCCCGTGGTCGTCGGGCGCGGCCCGCTCGTCGGCGGCGCGCTGCTCGGCCGCGGCCTTCTCCTGACGACGCTCCTGGCGGGTGTGGCGTCGCTCGCCCTCGGCGACCTCCTCCTCGAGCTCGGCCGGGTCCGGCTCGTCTGGGGTGAAGCGGACCCGGTCGACCCGGCTGCCGTCGATCCGCTCCACGCGCAGCGTGCCGCCCTCGACGTCCACCTCGTCGCCCACGTCGGGCAGCCGGTCGAGGCGGTCGGTCACGAAGCCCCCGACCGTCTCGTACTCCTCGTCCTCGGGCACCCGTACGCCGGTCCGCTCGTGGAGCTCGTCGGGCCGCAGTGCGGCGTCGAAGGTGAACGAGTCGCCCTGGCGGACGAGGTCGACGCGGGCGCGGTCGTGCTCGTCGGTCAGCTCGCCGACCAGCTCCTCGACCAGGTCCTCGAGCGTGACGAGTCCCGCGGTGCCGCCGTATTCGTCGGCGACGACGGCCAGCTGGAAGCTCTGGCGGCGCAGCAGGCCGAGGAGCGTCTCGGTGGACATCGACTCGGGCACGCGCGGCGGCTCGACGGCGAGCGCGGACGCCGGGACGCGGCGGCGCTGCTCCTGGTCCAGCGCGAAGGCCTGCTTGATGTGCACGACGCCGCGGATGTCGTCGGCGTCCTCGCCGATCACCGGGAAGCGGGAGTGACCGGTGCGGCGGGACAGGTCCAGGACGTCGTCGGCGGTGTCGTCGAGGCGCAGCTTGTCCATCCGTACGCGCGGGGTCATGACGTCGCCCGCCGTCCGGTCCCCGAACCGCAGCGTGCGGCTGATCAGGGTCGCGTGGTCGGCGTCGAGGCTGCCCTCGAGGGCGGAGCGCCGGACGAGCGAGCTCAGCTCCTCCGCGCTGCGCGCCCCGGACAGCTCCTCCTTGGGCTCGATGCCGAAGCTGCGGACGATGGCGTTCGCGGTGTTGTTGAACAGCGCGATCAGCGGTCGGAAGACCGTGGTGAAGACGGTCTGGAAGGGCAGCACGAGCTTCGCGGTCGCGACCGGCAGGGCCAGGGCGAAGTTCTTGGGGACGAGCTCGCCGACCACCATCGAGAAGAGCGTGGCCAGGGCCACGCCCACGATCGTGCCGACGACCGGGACGGCCATCTCGGGCACGCCCACGCCCGCGAGGGGTCCGGCGAGCAGCGCGCTCACCGCCGGCTCGAAGGTGAACCCGGTGAGCAGGGTCGTGAGGGTGATCCCGAGCTGCGCCCCCGACAGGTGGGTCGAGGTGATCCGGAGCGCGTCGATGGTCGTGTCCAGCCGGGTCTCGCCGTCCGCCCGCCGGTTCTCCAGCTCGTGGCGGTCGAGGTTGACCAGGGCGAACTCGGAGGCGACGAACAGCCCCGTGCCCACGGTCAGGAGCAGGCCGACGCCGACCATGAGCCACTCGAAACCCACGGGTAGTCAGTCCTGTCGAGACACGGCCGCCCTGCGCGAGCAGGAGTCGTTGGTCGGCGTGGCCGCTCACGATACCGGCCGGGGCGGGGGCGCACGTCCGGCCGATGACTTCCGCCGGCGTCCGCGTCTGCCCCGTCGGGTCCATCCGGGTCGGACGAGGGAGCAGCCGTGGGAACCGTGGTCGCGCAGGCGTCGGTGTCGCTCGACGGGTGCATCGCTCGGGAGGACCACACCGTCGGGCGGCTGTTCGACCTCGCCGACGGCTGGGTCGGCGGCCCTGCTTCCCGGGCCTGGCGGCGGACGACGTCCTGCTGGGCGACCCGGAGGTCTGCGTCCCCGCCGCCCGCGTCACGCACCTGCGGATGCCGGTGCTCCGGCGCGGGAGCGGCGGCTGAGTCGGTCAGGCCCGCGTCCCGGGCCTGACCGACCGCGCGCCTACGGGGTGGGGTCCGCGACCGGACCCGTCTCGAGGCGCCGGATGCGTCCCTCGCCGGCCCGGCGCTGGAAGGTGACCCGGTCGATCTCGCTGTAGGCCTCGTTCGTCCCCGGCAGCGCGTCGGCGAGCGTGCGGACCGTCAGGGTCGTGTGCTTGCCCTGGCGGGCCGGCTTCACGTCGATCGCCAGGAACGCGTACGCGTCGTAGCGGACCTGCGACCAGGAGACGACCTCGGGCACCTTGGTGCCCTGCGTGTAGCCGGAGGCGTTCTTGGCCGAGCCGTCGGCCGACCAGTAGTAGCTGTTGACGACGTTCTCGGTGTTGTTCTCCGTCGTGTTCTCGCCGCCGGGAGGCGCGTAGCCGCGGTAGCGCTGGCCCTCGGGCAGCGCCTGGGGACCGGTCGGGACGACACCCTCGGGGGCCGGCGCGTCGGCGCCGGGCGCCGGGCGGAACGGGTAGCGGGGCCGCCCGCCGCTGCCGACGCAGATGTACGTGACGCCGTCGACCTGCGGGTGCACGACGGAACCGTCGGGCGCCGTGCGCGTCGGCTTCCCGTACCGGATGGGGTCCGTCCGCTCGAGCAGGTGGTTGTGGCCCTGCACGACGAGGTCGACCTCGTAGCGGGAGAAGAGCGGGTCGAGGGCGTCGCGCAGCCCGCCGTCGGAGGCGTGGTTGTTCGTCGTCGAGTAGGCGCAGTGGTGGAAGAAGGCGATGACGAAGTCGATGCCGTGCGCGGTGTCGGTGTCGGTGCGCCAGTGCTTCAGCGTCTTCTCGACCCAGGCCAGCTGGCTGCCGTTCGAGTAGCCCTTGTTGGTCTGGATCTCGTTGCTCAGCTCGTTCGCGTCGACGGAGATGACCGCGACGTTGCCGTAGACGAACTGGTAGACCGACGGGCAGCCCTTCGGCCCGTTCGTCGGCAGGTCCAGCCGGTCGAGGTGACCCCCGTAGCCGTGCGTCGGGCTGTCGCCCAGCTCGCGGGTGTTCCCGTAGAGGGGCTCCATGTCGTGGTTGCCCGTGGCGAACATGTACGGGGTGAAGGCGGCCTGGCTCTCGATCTGGTTGAGGAAGACGTCCCAGACGTACGGGTTGTAGAGGTTCGTCCCCGGCGCCGACGTCCCCAGCGGGGTGTGGGAGTCGTCGGCGGGCAGCCCGCTGCCGCCCGGGTCGGCGTAGCAGATGTCCCCGGCCAGCAGGGTGAACACCGGCCGCTGGGAGGCCATCAGGTTGGTCTGGGTGACCGCCGGGTGCGGGTCGCGCCCGCTGGCGCCGGCGACCGGGTCGTCGGTCTTGTAGTAGTTGTTGTCGAAGATCCCGGCGGGCCAGGTGCCGCCCGCCGCCTTCACGCTCTCCGGGTCCTGGCCCCAGGCGTACTTCGGGTCGGTCGGGGCGTTGTTCGTGCCGACGTCGGCGAACGCGGTGAAGGTGAAGGGGTCGGGGACCTCGCTGTCGTGGTTCCGCTTGCCCTTCGCCCGCGGCGGGGCCGTCGTGAAGTACGCGGTGCCGCTCTTCGCGCCGTCGGAGAGCCGCAGGCGGTAGTGGTAGACCTTGTCGGCCCGCAGCCCGTCGAGCACCGCCTTGGCGTAGAACTGGCTGCCGACCGGCCCGCCCGGGATGGCGTACTGGCCGACGAGGTGGACGATCTCGGCCTCGTAGCGCTCGCCGTAGTGGCCGGGCTCGGTGCCGACGTCGACGAAGCAGCGCAGCTTGGACGGCAGCATGCCCGTCTTGCTCACGAGCTGCGCGGTGACGGCCATGGCGTTGTCCGGCCGGTCGCCGGCGTGCGAGACGAACGACAGGTGCCGGCCCGAGATCACGGTGCCCGAGCTGCCGACGACCCCGCCCCCGGCCGCGAACGCGGCGTTCGCGAGGCCGAACTGGGCGGCCGCGTAGCCCCCGGCCCCGGCCATCACGGCCTTCAGCACGCTGCGGCGGCTGACCGCCTGCCGCGCCAGCTCCCTCGCGTTCCACTCGGTGTACTCGTCGATGGTGATGGGCTGACCGCCCTGCTCCAGAAGTGTCACGCATCGGAGCCTGCGCTCCCGCGGACCGCTCGTCCATAGACGGGCTATCGAACGACAGGTGAACAGCAGGGGTCGCCGTCACCGGTCCGGCGACCCGGACCGTTCACCCCGGTTCCCTACGGTCGCGCCCGTGAACCTGACGGTCTTCCGCCTGCCGAACCACGCCTCCGCCTGCGCCGCCGCCCGCGGTCTGCAGCGGGAGGGCCTCACCGCCCGGGCCGGCGTACGCCACCACCTCGCCTACCTGACCGTCCGCTCCGACCGCACCGACGTCGGCGCGCTGGTGCGTGCGCTCGAGCCGGGCGCGGTGCCGGTGAACGTCGAGCACCTGCCCCGTCCGCTCCCGCACGAGCCGGCCCTGGTGTCCTGAGGGCCCTGGCTCACCAGCAGGTGAAGCCGCCGTCGACGAGCAGGTCGACGCCGGTGCAGAAGCCGGCGGCGTCGCTCAGCAGGAAGACCGCCGGCCCGACGAGCTCGTCGACCCGGGCCATCCGGCCGAGCGGGGTGTCCGCCTCGAACTGCTTCACCTGCTCGGCGACCTCGGGGCGGCTGTTCATCGGGGTCGCGGTGTAGCCGGGGCTCAGGGCGTTGACACGGACGCCGCGGTCGGCCCACTCCATGGCGAGGCTGCGGGACAGGTGGGCGACGGCCGCCTTGGCCGAGTTGTAGTGGGCCTGCAGCAGCCCGCGGTTGACGATCGTCCCGGACATCGACGCGACGTTGACGATCGCGCCGTGCTCGCGCGGCAGCATCACCCGGGCCTCGGCCTGGCAGGACAGGAAGACCCCGGTGTAGTCGACGTCGACGACGCGCTGCCACTGCGCCAGCGCCATCGACTCGGCCGGCGCCGCGTCCGCGATGCCGGCGCTGTTGACCGCCAGGCCCAGCGGGCCCAGGTCCGCCTCGGTCCGGCGGACCGCCTCGGCCAGGCTCGTGGGGTCGGTGACGTCGCCGGGCACGGCCAGGGCCCGGCGCCCCGACTCGTGGATCTCGGCGACCAGGTCGTCGAGCGCGGGTCCGGCGAGGTCGAGGCAGGCGACGTCGGCGCCGCTGCCGGCGATCCCCAGCGCGATGCCGCGGCCGATGCCGCTCGCCGCGCCGGTGACCAGGGCCACCTGACCGTCCAGGCGGAAGTTCGGGGTGGTCATGGGGGCCTTTCCACGGGTCGGGCGAGCAGGAGGGCGAGCGGGGTTCAGCTCATGAACATGCCGCCGTCGACGTTGATCGCCTGCCCCGTGATGTACGAGGCCGCGGGCGAGGCGAGGAAGAGCAGCAGCTCGGCGACGTCGTCGCTCGTGCCGGCCCGCCCGAGGGGGATCCCGGCCACCCACTCGGCCATCAGCTCGCCGGGCCCGTAGTCGCCGAGCAGCCGGCCCCACTCGCGGTCGTTGTACGCCCACATGTCGGTGTCGACGATGCCGGGGCAGTAGGCGTTGACCGTGATCTGCTCGCGGGCGAGCTCCTTGGCCAGGCTCTGGGTCAGCCCGACCACGCCGAACTTGCTGGCCGCGTAGTGCGGGGTGAAGACGAAGCCCTGCCGCGCCTGGCCCGAGGCGGCGTTGAGGATCCGGCCGCGGCTGCTGCGGCGGAGCAGGGGGAGCGCCGCCTTCGCGCAGAGGAACGCGCCCGTGGTGTTCACGGCGAGGACGGTGTTCCAGGCCTCGAGGGTGAGCTCCTCGAAGGTCGAGATGGTGATGGTGCCCGCGTTGTTCACGAGGACGTCGACGTGGCCGAACCGTTCGCCGACCTCGGCGAAGCACGCGCCCACCTGGGCCTCGTCGGTCACGTCGCAGACCAGGCCGAGGATGGGCCGGCCGCTCGACCGGGCCAGCGCGGCGGCGACCTCGACGACGCCCGGGTCGCGGTCGAGCAGTGCGACCGTCGCGCCCTCGCCAGCGAAGCGCGTGGCGATGCCGAGCCCGAGGCCCCGGCCTGCGCCGGTGACGACGACGACGACGTCGTCGAACCGGGACGGCCGCGACGGTGCGGCGGGGGTGCTCATGGTCGTCTCCTCGGGATGCGGGTGCTGGTGCGCGTGCGGCCGACCGGCGGGTCAGCCGGCGTCGGTCGGGTGGGCGGCGGCGATCGCCGACCGGACGGCAGCGTGCCAGGCCTGCCGGCGCGCGTCGCGTTCCGGCGGGGTCGAGCGGGGCTCGTACGCGGTGTGCGGGCGGGGAAGCGCCTCGAGGTCGGCCAGGGACCAGAGGCCGGCACCGAGGCCCGCGACGTGCGCGGCACCGAGCGCGGAGAGCTCGGCCACCGCGGACGCGGCGACGGCGCGGCCGGAGGTGTCGGCCTGGAGCTGCATCAGCGTGGCGTTCGTGGTCGGTCCGCCGTCGGCCAGGATCGTGCCGATCGCGTCCCCGGCCTCCTCGGCGGCGGCGATGACGTCCTCGATCTGGGAGGCGATCGCCTCGAGCCCGGCCCGGGCCAGGTGCTCCAGCCGGGTCCCGGCGCTGACGCCGGTGATCGTGGCGCGCACGGAGTCGTCCCACCAGGGCGCGCCGAGCCCCGTGAACGCCGGCACGAGGACCGCGCCGTCGCTGGTCGGCCCGGCGGCCGCGGCGACCTCGCCCGGCGTACGACCGAAGAGGGCGCCCAGCCAGGTGAGCGTGGCGCCGCTGGAGCGGATGTTGCCCTCGAGCCCGTACGCCGGCGTGTCCAGCTCCCAGGCGATGGTCCGGGCGACGCCCGCGACGTCGGCGTCGGGCCGCTGCGTCACGGTCATCACCGAGGAGCCGGTGCCGTAGGTGACCTTGACCTGCCCGGGCCGCCAGCCCGCGTGCGCGAAGAGCGCGGCGTGGCTGTCGCCGAGCACCCCGGTGACGGGCACGTCGGGTCCGAGCGGGGCGAGGTCCGCGCACCGGACGTAGGGACCGGTCGACGCGACCACGCGCGGCAGCGCCTCGACCGGGACCTCGAAGAGCTCCAGCAGCCAGGGGTCCCAGGTCCGGGTCGTGAGGTCGAGCAGCTGGGTCCGGGACGCGTTGCCCGCCTCGATCAGGTGCTCGCCGCCGATGCGCCACAGCAGCCAGGAGTCGATGGTGCCCAGGCAGAGCTCGCCCGCACGGCTCCGGCGGCGGTCGGGGTCGGAGGCGTCGAGCAGCGCGGTGGCCTTGGAGGCCGAGAACATCGCGTCGAGCGGGAGGCCGGTCAGGTCCCGCACGCGGTCGGCGTGGCCCTCGGTGCGGAGCCGCTGGCACAGCGCGGCGCCGCGGGTGTCCTGCCAGCCGAGCATCGGGCCGAGGGGCTCCCCGGTCGCCCGGTCCCACAGCAGCATCGACTCGCGCTGCGTGCTGAGCCCGACCGCCGCCACCCGGGCCGGGTCGACGTCGACGAGCACGGCCCGCACGGACTCCTGGACGGAGCCCCAGATCTCGAGCGCGTCCTGCTCGGCCCAGCCCGGCCGGGGGAACGCCTGCGCGACGGCGACCGACGCCCGCGCCCGGACCTCGCCGTCGAGACCGACCAGCACCGCCTTCGTGGCGCTCGTCCCCTGGTCGACGGCCAGCAGCAGTGCGTCCACGCGAGCAGGCTGCCAAGGCGGTGAATAGATTGTCAACTCTGCATATCCAGTCAGTCGCCGCTGAGCAGCACGCCGACCTCTTCGAGGCCCTTCGACAGGCTCAGGGGGCGTCCGGTGGCAGGACGCTCGCTCGACGACGGCTCGAGAACGCTCCCTGAGCCTGTCGAAGGGCCACGAAGTGGTGGGCGTCCTCGGAGGACCCGAGAACGCTCCCTGAGCCTGTCGAAGGGCCACGAAGTGGTGGGCGTCCTTGAAGGAGTGGGACGACGAGAGCCGGGCGGCACGACGGCCGCCCGGCTCCCGGGTCGTTCTGGGTGAGGCTCGAGCCCTACGTGCGGGCTTCCTGCCCGATGTCCGGGTTGTCGGTGAAGACGTTGTCCATCCCGGCGTCGAGGAAGGTCTCGATCTCGCCGTTCAGGTCACCGACGGCGTTCGGGTCGTCGCTGCTGCGGAGCTGCAGCGGCAGGAACTGGTTCTCCCGGCGGAAGGTCCAGCCCGTGATCTCCAGGCCGGCCCGGTGGGCGTCGCGGATGACCGGCGTCGGGGCGAGCAGCCGCCCGTCGGCGTCGCGCGGGATCATCACGTCCTTGCACAGCGCGACCTGGTCGGCGTAGCGCTTGATCCCCTTCAGGCCCGCGGGCGTGACCAGGTCGGCGTAGGTGGTCGGGCTGCCGGCGGCCTTCAGGTCGTACGGGGCCCCGGAGCAGTCGACGAGCTGGATGAGCGGCAGCTTGGTCTTCTTCGCCAGCGCCTTGAGGTTCGAGGTCTCGAAGCTCTGGATGACGACGGGGTCGCTCTTCTTCTTCCAGCCGTGCGCCTTCAGCGCGGCGACGAGCGGGCCGTCGGTGGGCAGCCCGATCGAGGCGAAGTACGTCGGGTGCTTGGTCTCCGGGGCGACCCCGATCGGCTTGCCGCTGCAGGACTGCGAGTGCTTGGCGAGGTCGAAGACCTCGTCGAGCGTCGGGATCGGGTAGAGGCCGTCGAAGGCGGTGTTCTGCGGGCGGACCTTGGGCAGCCGCTCCTTGGCCCGCAGGGTGCGGAGCTCGGACAGGGTGAAGTCCTCGGTGAACCAGCCGGTCTGGCTGACGCCGTCGACGACCTTCGTCGTCTCGCGGTCCGCGAACTCGGGGTGGTCGGCCACGTCGGTCGTCCCGACGATGTTGTTCTCGTGACGCGCGACGAGCTGGCCGTCCTTGGTCGGGACGACGTCGGGCTCGATGTAGTCGGCGCACTGCTGGATCGCCAGCTCGTAGCTGGCCAGCGTGTGCTCCGGGCGGTACCCGCTCGCGCCGCGGTGGCCGATCAGGCGCACGGTGGGGGCGTCGGTGCGCACCTTCGGGAAGCCGACGACGATCATCTCGGTGTCGTCCGGGGTCCCCGGGTGGCGGGCCGAGTTGTTCGGGTAGTTGTTGTCGTTCGCGAAGAGGTAGCGGCCGCCGCTCAGCGGGACCACCGTCTCGGTCGACTGGAACGGGAAGGCGAAGGTCGAGCCCACCCCGTACGCGCCGGGCGAGGTCTCGGTGCCGATCCGCTGCGGGTTGGCGATCTTGAGCAGGTCGAGCACCAGCCGCTTGCGGGCGAAGCCGTCCTCGCGGCGGTTCAGGTCGACGCTGTAGACGCGCTTGGTGACGGACTGCGGGCCGTCGAAGTTGTCGCGCTCGAGCACGACGAGCTTGCGCTTGCCCACGAGGTGCGCGTCGCCGACGAAGTTCGCGTCGGTGTCCGTCTCGTACGCCCAGGTCTTCTTCGTGTAGCGGTTCTTCCTGGTGTCGAACTCGTAGACGACGCGGCGGCGCTTGTCGGTGTCGGCGTTCAACGCGCCCTCGAGGATCGGGTAGAGGTAGCGCCCGTCCTTGGAGCCCGCCATGGCCTCGAAGCCGCGGCTGCTGCCGATCGCCGGGGTCTCGCCGGCACCGAGCGTCGGGTTGTCGGGCGACTTGCCGTCGACGAAGGGGACCGGGGCCGACAGGAGCTTGCCGCTCTTGCTCACGTGCAGCAGGTAGGGGCCGAACTCCTCGCCGATCCAGAAGGTGCCGTCGGGCTGCCGCACGATCGACTCGATGTCGAAGTCCGCGCCCGTGAGCAGGCGGTCGGGGGTGTCCCCGTTGACGATCGGGAAGGCGATGCGGTGGTCCGGGTCGCGCAGCGAGATGAACCGCTGCACCTTGATCGCGCCGGCGCCGCCGTCCGCGGTCTCGAACTTCGGCTTGACCTTGTAGACGCGCAGCAGGAAGTCGGCCGAGTTGGCCTTGCTGCCGAAGCCGTTGTCCGGCATGGCCCAGAAGGTGCCGTTGCCGTTGTCCACGACGCCGGAGAAGCCCGGCACGACCTGACCCTTGAAGGGGCCGGTGCGGCCGTTGACCGCACCGTTCGGGGTGGCCAGCGCGCCGGAGTCGGGGCCCGGCGCGGAGTAGTCGGCCGACAGGGTGGCCCGCGCCTCCAGCGTCGGGGTCTTCACCAGCCGGCTCGGGCTCGGCCGGCTCTGAGAAGAGTCGGGGGAGTCGGGGGAGTCGGGCGCGGCCTGGGCGGCCGTGCCGCTCGCCCCGGCCGCTGCTGCGGCCAGCAGGGCGGTCGTGACCAGCCCTGCCATCCTGCGTCGTGCTCGCACGCGGGTGTTCCTCTCGTCGTCGCCGGGGCCGTCGGAGGTGCGGCCCGCGCTGGCGTCCCGAGGATCGAAGCGGCTGGTCCTGACATCGTTCCCGTTCGGAGGCGAACGCTCGGCCACGCCCCGGTGAACTCCGGGCTGCCTGCCCGTCCCGCAGCCCGCGGTCCGGCGACACTCCGAGGACTCTCCGCCGTCCGACCGCCGCGGCGGTGGTCGGACGGCGGGGAGCCCGAGGGGTCAGCGCCTCAGCGCTGCACCGCGTGGCGCAGCGTGATGGTCACCTTCTTCGTCGAGCTCTTCATCCGGACGGTGCCGGCGGCCTCGTCGACCACCGCGCCGCGGACGGAGACCTTCTTGACGTTGTCCTTGAGGCCGAGCAGCTCGATCGAGAAGGCGTCCGCCTTCTTGACCTTGCCCGAGAAGGTGATCGTCACCTTCGTCCCGGTGGACGTGGTCTTGTAGCCCACTCGACCCCCGCCGAGCGTCGGGTAGTTCTTCAGCGCGATCTTCTGGCCCTTGGCGATCCAGTCCTTCGGCGCACCGCGGCCGATGATCAAGGTGCCGTCGGACTTCTGGGCGATCAGGGAGTCGAAGAGCACCTTGGTCGCGGTCGCCTGGCCCCACATGTGCTGGTTGGAGCCACCACCGCCGGCGGCGTGCTCGATGTCCCAGGGCGAGGCGGCGTTCGGGTAGTCGACGCCCTCCCACCAGCCGAAGGGACCGCTCTGGGCGTGGTCGATCATGAACTCGTACGCCTTGATCCCCTTGTCGCGGTACTGCTCGCCGCGCAGGGCGGTGCTGCCGTAGCCGGCGTTGTAGGCGCTCGAGTAGTAGCCGTGCGGGTAGCCGCCGAAGTTGTCCTCGGAGTCCGACACGTCCTTGCGCCGCTCGAACCCGTGCGCGTACGTCTGGTCGATCCGGTCGAGCATGAGCCCCGACTGCTCGGCCCCGAAGAGGTAGCCGTCCCAGGCCCACTGCCCGAAGAGGAACATCGAGGCCCAGTTCGCGTCGCGCGGGTCCTTGCGCGGACCGGTCTCGTTCGGCTCGACCATGGAGATCGGGATGTAGTCCAGCCCGAACTTCGTGATCGTCTCCTGCAGCTGGGCGGTGACGACATGGAAGAGGTCGTCGTACTCGGCCTTCGCCCACGCGGCCTCGGTCCGGTCGCCCAGGCGCTCCGCGAGGTAGCGGTAGGTCGTCAGCCCGGCCAGCGCGGACCAGTCGTCGACGGTCCAGTAGCCCTCGCTGTCGATCGCGACCGTCTTCTTGATGATGCCCGTGCCGCCGTCGATCCGGTCGGTCTCGATCATGTGCGTCTGCTTGCTGATGTTGGCCCACTGCGACCGCACGAAGGCGGTGTCGTCCGTGCGCTGGAGGTAGAGGGCGAAGGGCCAGCTGAACTTCCACTTGGCGTCGTCGTACTGCAGCTGCGCCGGGAGCGTGGACAGGTAGTCCTTGGCGTAGGTGAAGTCACCGATCGTCAGCAGCGTCGAGACGATGCCGATGGTGTCGTGGTCGAAGAGCTCGTCGTAGCCGTTCTCGCCGACGTGCAGCTCCTTCTTGCCGTTGACGTCGTCGCGGATGATCAAGGTGTAGATGTAGCCCGCCTTGTACGCGTCCACCAGCCGCTGGTCGGGCAGCCGCGTGATGTCGGCGACCTTGTCGAGGCGCTTCTCCCAGTAGTCGCGCATGTGCCTGTAGTGCTTGTCGAAGCCGCCGCGGTCCTTCAGCCTGCTGTCCGAGGGCCAGTCGTACGTGCCGCCGAAGCGGTCGGCGCCGATGGCGTAGTCGCGGACGACCGTCCTGCCGGGCTTGACCGTCGTCTGCTTGGCCGCCTTGTTCAGCCCGACGAGCTGCTTCGACACCCGCGGGAGGGTCTGCGTCTCCTGGGTCGTGTTCTTCGTGGTCATCCGCGAGTAGGCGATCTCGTACCGGTGGCCGGAGACCGTGACCTCGTCGGCGAAGCTCGTGACGGTGTGCTTCAGCCCGCCCTTCGCGTACGTGCTGACGAAGGCCGGCAGGAAGCCCTCGGCGTTGTGCCAGTCGATCGTGCCCGGGACGTCGGGCACGCCGAAGGTCACCGTGAGGTTGTCGTGGTCGCGCAGCCGGTAGCTGCCGTCGACGTAGGCGATCGGGGCGTCGTGGTCGCCCTCCCAGCCGAACGATGACACCAGGCCGGGGTTCGACTGGTAGGAGTAGCGCTGCCCGGCGGCCGCGTGCTGCACGGCGTCCCAGGCGGTCTGCAGCCGCACGCGCTCGACCCTGAGGTCGAGGTCGGAGGGGTCCGTGGTCGCCAGCAGGGCCTTGGCCGCACCCAGCTCCCTGGCGACCTGGGCGAGCACCGCGTCGTCCACGGGCGGCAGGTCCGCGGCCTCGACCTGGTCGGCGAGGGCCTGGAGCGCCTGGCGCACGGTCGGGGTCGGCGCGAGGGCCGCACCACCGAGCGTGACGTTGCCGTCGCCGTTGCTGCGGGAGGTGAGCCGTGCGCTCACCGTCACGGCAGTGTCGGCGGGCACGTCGACCGTGAACAGCCGAGAGAGAGCGTTCCCGCCGGCGGCGAGCTCGGTGCTCGTCGCCGTCGGGCCGGTGGAGGAGCCGTACGTGACGGAGACCGTCGCGTTCGCCTGCCACACGCCGGCCACGAGCTGCAGGGTCCGCGGCACGCCTGCGGAGGCGGCGGTCAGGGACCAGCCCGCGGGGTGGCTGAGGTCGTCGCTGTCGGCGAGGAACACGCCGCCCGTCGTCGTGCCGGCCTGCTCACGCGTCGGCGTCCCGTCGCTCCAGAGGTACTTCACGGGGTTGTCGCCCTGCGGGCTGACCGCCCGGGTGCCCAGGCTCGCCAGGGTCAGCGCCGGGTCGACGCCGGCCTTGCGGTCGAGGGTCGCCCCGTCCAGGTGGAGCCAGTCGGTCGAGCCGAGCGCGCTGAGGTCCATCGTCGCGGGTGGTGCGGAGCTCGTCAGCGCGGCATGGCCGCCGACCGAGCCCTCGGCGTCGTTCACCGTGACCGCGGCGAGCGAGACGTTGCCGTCCGGGTTCCGCGTCTCCGTCAGCGTGCTCGTGACGACCAGGTTCACGTCGGCGGGCACCTGGACGGTCCAGCGCTGGACCTGGCTCGTCCCGTTCGCGCTGATGCTGCGCCGGACCTCTGCCTCTCCGCCGTCCGCGGTGCTGAACGTCACCGTGGCCGCCGCCTGCCAGACGCCGCCGATCAGGGTCACCGTCCGCGGACGGCTGCCGGAGCTCACCGACACCTGGTAGCCGGCCTCGCGGGTCGTCGGCCCGACCGTGCTGTGGTCGTACGAGTAGACGGCGCCGGTGGTGACGCCCTCGGCGCTCCGGGTCGGGGTGCCGCCCGTCCAGCTGTAGGCGTACGGGCTGTCGTCGAGCGTGCCGATGTCGCCGGCGTGGAGGGTGTCGAGGTTCCGGACCGCGATCACGGAGTCGGTGTCGCGCGCGCGGTCCTCGCCGTCCCCGGTGACGTGGACCCAGTCCACGGCGTTGCCGCCGGCCGTCAGGTCGAGGGGACCCGCCGAACCCGCGCCCGAGGGCAGCGTCTCGGCGTCGACGACGAAGACCGGCGCCGAGGTCGAGGGGGCCGGGGCGGCCGTGGCCGCGGTGGGGGCGAGCAGCGTGGCCGGGACGGCGAGGCCGGCGGTCACGACGACGGCCAGCAGGGCGCGCAGGGGGCGTCGCCTCATGGGCGTTCTCCTTCGAACGGGTGTCGAGCAGGGGGTCGGGCGGAGCAGAGGGTCGGGTCGGGCAGGTCAGGGAGTGGGTCGGACGACGAGCCGAGGGCGGATGAGGCGCTGCAGCGGCTGCTGCGCCCGGCCCTCGATCTGGGCGACGAGGGAGGACCAGATGAGCTCGGCGACCTGGTCGAGCGGCTGCGCGACCGACGTCAGGCCCGGGCGCACGACGCGCGCGAGCCGCGAGTCGTCGAAGCCGGTCACCGTGACGTCCTCGACCTGGCGTCCCGGCCGTCCCGCGAGGACCTGGACGGCCTCGAAGGCGAACGAGTCGTCGCGGCACACCAGGGCCGTCGGGCGACCGGCGTCGAGGAACGCCGGCAGCCGGTCCCGGAGCGCGTCCGGGTCGGCGACGGGCAGGACGAGCCGCGGGTCGTGGACCACGCCGTGGTCCCGCAGGCCGTCCACGAGCCCCGCCATCCGGTCGTCCTCCATGCCGCCGTCCGGGGGAGGTCCGACGTACGCGACGCGAGTGTGCCCGGCGGCGACGAGGTGCTCGGCCACGAGGCGCATCCCGTGCCTGCCGTCGACGTCCACCCAGGAGTGCGGCGCGGCCGGCTCGTGCCAGGGCCGGCCGAAGGCCACCACCGGGACGCCGTGCGCGGTCAGCCAGCCGGGACGCCGGTCGCCGACGTGGGTGGCCGGGATGACGACGCCGTCCACGGCCCGCCGGGCGGTCAGGTCCTCGAACGAGGCGATCTGCTCGGCGTCGTCCCGCCCCGCCACGTCGAGCACGAGGCGGTAGCCGTGCGCGTCGCCGACCCGGGCCAGCGCCCGGGCGAAGTCGTCGAGCATCGAGACGCGGTCGTGGCGCTCGACCCCGACGTGGAAGGAGACCAGCCGGCTCGAGCGGCGGGCGAGGGCCCGGCCCGCCTCGTCCGGGCGGTAGCCGACCGCGTTGATCGCCTGCAGCACGCGGGCCCGGGTCTCGGGCCGGACGCGGTCGGGCGCGTTCAGGACGTTGGAGACGGTCTGGTGCGAGACCCCGGCCGCCGCGGCGACGGAGTGCAGCGTGGCCCGGCGAGGGACGTCGCGTGCGGCTGCGCCGACCATCGCTCGACCTCCTCGTCGTCCGTCGACCCACCCCCTCGACGGGGCACGCTGCGGCTGGTCGGACAGTACGAATTTGAGCGTTCAAATGCAAGGGTCGGCGGGGGACCGGTTCGGCGTGGCCGAGGTGCGGAGGTTCAGGCGGCGCGGCGCGGTGCCCGCCCGCGGGAGCGCAGGACGAGCAGCGCCACGATCGTGAGCAGGACGATCACCCAGAGGTTGACCTCGTCCCAGACCCAGCTCCCGTCGGCCGGCCGCAGGGCCCCGGCGACGGCCGCGACGAGGACGCCCAGCAGGATCCCGACGACCAGCCCGAGGACGCCGGCCAGCAGCCTGGCGCGCCGGCCGCGGCGTCGTGCCAGCCCGGCGCCCGTGAGCGCGAACGTGACGGCGAGGGCCAGGGCGCCCGCGTAGAAGAACCCGTTGACCCACGGGTCGTCGAAGGGGTCGCGGCCCGCCGCGATGGTCGAGGCCTTGAGGGCGAAGAGCACGGCCGTCAGCACGGCGGCGACGAGGGCGCGCCCGAGCAGGCGCCGGTCGAGCAGCACGGCCATGGGGCCTCCCGGAGAGGGTTGCGACGAGCCTAGGGCTGCGGGGCCCGGCTGTCTGCACCTGCTGGCCCGGGTTCCGGCCCCAGCCGGTCAGTCCCAGCCCTCCTGCGGTGTGCGGCAGGAGTCCCGGAACACGTACTGCGACGGCAGCCGACGCTCGTGGCTCGACCAGTCGATGGCCGGGCGCTGCGTCGTCTCGGGCAGGTAGCCCAGGCGGTAGACCGCCATCAGCTCGAGGTCGTCCGGCACCGCGAACAGCCGCGCGAGCCGGTCCCACTGGCCCTCGACCTCCATCGGGAACGAGACGAACTGGATGCCCATGCCCAGCTCCACGGTGGTGAGCCAAACGTTCTCCATGGCCGCGCCCATGCTGAAGACCGAGTAGAAGCCGGACAGCTCGCCCGGGCGGTACTCGCCGCGGTCGAGCAGGACGGCGAGCAGCATCGGCGAACCGGCGACGAGCTTCCGGTTCTCGGCGCCGAGGGTCTGCGGGACGCGCAGCCGGTTCATCATCTGCTGCCCGCGTGGCGTGAAGACCTGCCTGGTGAACGGGCGCAGCAGCGCGGGCAGCTTGTCGAAGAGCATTCCGCTGCGCTTCTCCGCCATCTCCTCGGCGGAGAAGCGGAAGTACGGCTTGTAGCGCTCGAAGAACGTGCCGTTCGACATCGCCGTCGTCATGCTGTCGCCGCTGATGTCGGCGACCTGCTCGATCACGGCGGGATCGTCGACGACGACGAAGCGCCACGGCTGGCTGTTCAGCTGTGACGGTGCCCGGCCCGCGACCTCCATCAGCAGCCGCTGGTGCTCCTCGCTGACCGGGTCGGCGCGGAACGGCCCGTTCGTGGTCTTGCGGCGGCGTACGACGTCAAGAAACTCCATGCTGCTCCTGGATGGCTCGTACGAGGCTGGTCACGAAGAACGGTGCCGCACCGAGCGCGACCAGCGGGTGGCGGCGCGACCGTGCGCTGACCTGGGAGACGGCGGTCAGCGGCAGCGCGGCGGGCAGCAGCCGCCAGCCCGCACGGCTGTCGCTCCACAGCAGCGAGCTGGCCGCGGCGCCGGCGAGCACGCTCGTGCTGACGTAGAGGGCGTGGTGCACCCAGCGGAACCGCCGGGTGTCGACCACCCGGGCGGCGACGGCGGAGCCGAGCGCGACGTTCGCGGTGTAGCTGGCCGTGGCGGCGGCGAAGAGCGTGACCGGCCGCGGCGCCCTCACGCGGCGGCCCCGGGCACGTGCTCCAGCAGCAGCCGGAACGGGGGCGCCGCCCGGACCGTCCAACCGGGCCGCACGCCGGCCAGCTCGTCCGGGCGGTAGCTGCGCCGCAGCGACAGGAGCCCGTCGGCGTGGAGGAAGGAGGACCGGGCGAGCGGCCGCGTCGCCACCGCGTACGCGGCGTAGGCCACCGCGGAGCGGCGCAGGTCGTTGTGCAGCGCGAGACCGGTCGCGAGCCGCTCGCTGTCCGCCAGCACGCGCTGCAGGTCGGCGGGGTCGAGGTGGTGCAGCAGGTGGTTGGACACGACCACGTCGAACCGCCGGCCCTCCGCCACGAGGTCGGTGCTGGAGGCCCGGCGGTAGGTGACCGGCCCGGGCGGCAGCCGGCGGACGTGGGCGACGGCGCGCTCGTCCGGGTCGATCGCGGTGACGACGAGGTCCAGGCCGTCGGCCCGGGCCCACCGCGCCAGCCGGCGCGGGACGTCGCCGCCGCCGAAGCCGACGTCGAGCAGCGTGGGGTGCGAGGACGCGGCGAGCACGGGTCGCAGGGCGTCGACGTAGAGCCGGCGCCAGCCCGCCACGAGCCGGTTGACCACGCGGAACTGGCCGTACGTGCGGTCGAGCAGCGCCGCGTCGCAGCCGGGGTCGTCCATCAGCTCGAGCGCGTCGGTCTCCCGGCGGGCGAAGGAGGTGCGGGTCGCCCCGCTCACGCGGCCGGCCGCCGGGTCAGCAGCGCGCTCTCGACGGTCAGCCCCGGCCCGAACGCGAGCGCCGCGATCCGCTCGGGCCCGGTGGCCGGCTGCCGCAGGAGGTCGGCCAGGACGAACAGGACGGTCGGGCTGGACATGTTCCCGTAGCGCCGCAGCACGTCACGTGACGGCGCGAGGTCCTCGTCGGCCAGCCCGAGCGCGGTCTGGACGTGGTCGAGGACGCTGCGCCCGCCCGGGTGCACGGCCCAGCGGTCCACCTCGTCCGGGCGAACCAGACCGAGCAGCGACGGCACGGCGGCGGGCAGCGACGAGCCGAGGATCCGGGGGACGTGCCGGCTGAGGACCATGTCGAAGCCCTGGTCGCCGATGGTCCAGGCCATGTCCTCCTCCCCGTCGTCGCTGAGCGTGGTGCCGAGGGCGTCGAGCGTGACGACGGGGGCGCCGGGAGCCGGCGCCCGGCCGGTGACGACGACCGCGGCTGCGCCGTCGGCAAACAGCGACGAGGACAGCACGGTGTCGACGTCGTCGGCGACGTGCAGGTGCAGCGAGCAGAGCTCGGCGCAGACGACCAGCACGACCGCCTCCGGGTCGACGCGGCAGACGGCGTCGGCGAGCCGGAGCGCGGGGAAGGCGCCGTAGCACCCCATGAACCCGAGGTGGAAGCGCTGGGTCGTCACCGGCAGGCCGAGCTGGCGGACCAGCAGGTAGTCGGGGCCGGGCGCGAAGAAGCCGGTGCAGGACACGGTGACGACGTGGGTGACGTCGTCGGGGACGAGGTCGCTGCCGCTGAGCGCCTCCTTGGCGGCGGCCAGGAACAGCCCGGGCGCCTCCCGCGCGTACGCGGCGTTGCGGACGCCGGTCGACGGGGTCAGGACGGTCGATGTACGGGTGTCGTAGTGCACCGGTCCGCCCGGTCCGGTCGCACCACCGAGCTCGCCGAGGACCGTGTGCCGGGTGTCGATCG
Source organism: Microlunatus spumicola (assembly GCF_039536445.1). NCBI lineage: Bacteria > Bacillati > Actinomycetota > Actinomycetes > Propionibacteriales > Propionibacteriaceae > Microlunatus > Microlunatus spumicola. Next base: position 334,252 of record NZ_BAAAYR010000001.1, read on the forward strand.
CGGAGGCGTCGAAGACGGCCCGCAGCCGCCGGGCGCCGAGCCGGCTGAGCCCGGGCTGCTCGGCCAGGACGTCGCGGAACGCGGCCTGCTCCAGCACCGTGACCGGCACGGCGGTGCCCACCGAGCGCAGGTGCACCGCACCGCCCGTCGCAGGGCGGGACGCGTCGACGGTCGCCGGATCAGCCACGGAACCTTCGTACCCGGCTCTGCCAAAGCGCACGCACGCGCCCCCCGCCGGGCGTCCGGCTCAGGCGGGGCGTTCCTCCTCGCCGACGGTGGGAACCACCTTGGGCCGTCCGCGTCGGTGGCTCCAGACGTCCCGCACGATCACCTGGATGATCCCCGCGACCGGGATGGCCAGCAGCGCGCCGAGGATGCCGGCCAGCTCGACGCCGACGAGGATGGCGACGAGCACGACCAGCGGGTTGAGCTTCACCGTCCGCGACAGGATCACCGGCTGCAGGACGTGGTTCTCGAGCTGCTGGTAGAGCACGAAGAAGATCGCGACGACGATCAGCGCGGGGATCGAGTGCACCGCGGCGGCGACGAGGGCCACGACCGCCCCCACCGTGGCGCCGACCAGCGGGATCAGGTCGACGAGGCCGACGAACAGGGCGATCAGGCCGGCGAAGGGCACGCCCATCACCTTGAGCGTGACGTAGGTCAGGGCGCCGCAGATGATGCTGATCAGCAGGTTCCCGGAGATGTAGCCCGTGATCGACTTGGCGCAGTCGGCCGAGACGCTGCGCACCCGCTCGCGCGTCTCGTCGTCGTCGACGAGGTTGAGCACGCCCGACACCACCTTCGGGCCCTCGAGCACCATCAGCAGGGCGAGCACGAACACGGTGACGACCCCGGCGAGGCCGGTGGCGAGTCCGGTCAGCACGCTGCTGGCCGAGCCCGTCAGGCCGGAGGCGTAGCCCGCGATCTGCTCCTGGTGGCCCTGGATCCAGGCGAGCGCGTGGGTGCGCTCGAGCAGCCGGCCGACGGTGCCCTGGCCGGAGCGCGCGTCGGTGATGAGCTGGGGCAGCTGGGTGGCGAAGGACGCCCCCTCGGTCGCGAGCGGCACCGCGAAGGCGGCGAGCAGGCCGGCCAGCAGGAGCACCAGGACGAAGAAGACGAGGATCGTCGCCACGGTCCGGTGCCCACGGGCGACCTTGCGCTCGACCCAGGCGGTGACCGGGTAGAGCGCGACGGTGAAGAAGACGGCGACGACGATCCAGACCAGGACGTGCTGGATCTGGTAGAGCAGCAGGAGGGCGAGCGCGGTGACGAGGACGAGACCGATCGTGGCCAGGATCGTCCGGACGGGGACCTGACCCGTCTTGGGGTTCATGGGCGTGGCAGACACACCGGAGGGCCTACCCAGGGCCATGATGTTTTACGCCGTAAACAGCGCCTCACCTGCGGGTTTGCCGCGGCGCCGCCGGGGGAAAGTTCTGGTTGCACCTCGGCGCACCCCGTGAGCCGCAGGTCCACGACCTCGAACCGACTGGAGCACCCATGAGCAGCTCGACCAACCTCCCCCGTACGCCCGACGAACCCGCACGTCCCGACGGAGCGGGCACCGGCACCGGGGCAGCCGGCCGCGACACCTCGTACGGGGGCGCGGGTTCCGCGGACCGCGTCACCGGTGAGCGCGGCGCCAGCGGCACCGGCGCCGACCGCGGCACGACCGCCGACCGCACCGGGGCGGTGCAGCAGCCGACCGGGCGCGAGCTGGAGCGCCAGCAGAAGGACCGCTTCGGCGGGATGAAGTTCGGCGCGTGCTTCTTCGGCTGGCTCACCGCGACCGGCACCGCGGTGCTGCTGACGGGTCTGCTGACCGCGGTCGGGCTCGGCGTCGGCACCCAGCAGGACCTCACGGCCGCGCAGGCCTCGGGCAGCGCGGGCACGCTCGGCGTCGTGAGCGCGATCGTCCTGCTCGTGGTCATCCTGGTCGCCTACTACTGCGGCGGCTACGTCGCGGGGCGGATGGCCCGCTTCAACGGCGTCAAGCAGGGCGTCGGCGTCTGGCTGTGGACGATCATCGCGGCCGTGGTCGTCACCGTCCTCGGGCTGATCGCCGGGGACCGGTTCAACGTGCTGAGCCGGCTGAACAGCCTGCCCGCCGTCCCGGTGAGCAGCGACGCCCTGACGACGGGCGCGATCATCAGCGTCGTCGTGATCATCGTCGCCGCGCTGGTCGGCGCGGTCCTGGGCGGCCTCGCCGGCATGCGCTACCACCGCCGGATCGACCGCGCCACGTTCACCGACTGAGGCCGGGCGGCGCCTCTGGGATGATCGGCGGCGATGAGCACCCCGCTGCACGACCCCGGCTGGCGCGGCTTCGCCAGCGACAACTACGCCGGCGTCCACCCGGAGGTCCTCGACGCGCTCGCCACGGCGAACGGCGGGCACCAGGTCGCGTACGGCGAGGACGCGTACACCGCGCGCCTGCAGGAGGTCGTCCGCGGCCAGCTCGGTGAGCGGGCGGAGGTCTTCCCGGTGTTCAACGGGACCGGGGCGAACGTGATCGGGCTGACCAGCGTGCTGCCGCGCTGGGGCGCCGTCGTGGCCACAGGCAGCGCCCACATCCACACGGACGAGGCGGGCGCCCCCGAACGGGTGACCGGGCTCAAGCTGCTCACCGTGCCGACGCCGGACGGCAAGCTCACGCCCGAGCTCGTGGAGCGGGAGGCGTGGGGCTGGGGCGACGAGCACCGCGCCCAGCCCCTCGCGGTGAGCATCACCCAGAGCACCGAGCTCGGCACGATCTACACGCCCGACGAGATCCGCGCGGTCGCCGACCTCGCCCACGGCCACGGCATGGCCGTGCACCTGGACGGGGCCCGGATCTGGAACGCGGCCGCCGCGCTGGACCTGCCCTTCGCGGCCTTCACCACGGACGTCGGGGTCGACGTGCTGACGTTCGGCGGGACGAAGAACGGGCTGCTCGGCGTCGAGGCGGTCGTCGTGCTCGAGCCGTCACGGGCGACCGGGCTCGTCTACCTCCGCAAGCTCACCATGCAGCTGACGTCGAAGATGCGCTTCGCCTCGGCCCAGCTCCTCACGCTCTTCGAGGACGACCTCGGGCGCCGCAGCGCCACCCACGCGAACGCGATGGCCCGGCGCCTGCGCGACGCGCTCGAGGCCGGCGTGGCCGACGGCTCGCTGCCCGGGCTGGCGTTCACGCAGCCGACGCAGGCGAACGCGGTGTTCGCGAGCCTGCCGCCCGACGCCGCCGACCGGATCCGCGCACGCGTCCGCTTCTACGACTGGGACCGTACGCAGTCCGAGGTCCGCTGGATGTGCGCCTGGGACACCACCGAGGCCGACGTCGACCACTTCGTCGCCGTCATCGCCGAGGAGCTCAACCGGACCGCGTGAGTTCCGGAGACGCCCCCTGAGCCGCACGAACGCCCCCTGAGCTTGTCGAAGGGCCTCGAAGAGGTCGGCGTCTTCCGGCAGGTGAAGAGATGTCGACCCGTTCCGGGCCCTTCGACAGGCTCAGGGGACGTAGGTCGGCCCACCCAGGCACACCTTCTGCGCGTAGGCACACCCTGCACGGTGTGCTTCCGTCAGAAAGGTGTGCCTCCGCTCCCTCGCACGGGACCACGCAGTTGTACTCGCGAGAACGCCCCCTCAGCCTGTCGAAGGGCCTCGCAGAGGTCGGCGTCCTCCGGCAGGTGAAGAGATTTCGACCCGTCCCGGGCCCTTCGACGGGCTCAGGGGACGTACGCCGGCCCGGCACGACGCGTCGCCCTGCTCGGCCCGCGAGTCGGCACACCGAGCTCACCGAGGCACACCGTGTGCGCGTAGGCACACCCTGCAGGGTGTGCCTTCGCAAAAAAGGTGTGCCTGCGTGAGGACGGTGTGCGTCGCGGGTCAGTGGCGCAACGAACCCGCGCGCTCATGGGCGTCGGCCACGGCCTGCTGGAGGGACGCGGCGTCGTACGCGCCGTAGTGGCGGCGTCCGTTGACGAAGAAGGTCGGGGTGCCGGAGACGCCGCTGCGGTCGGCGGAGTCGATGTCGCTGGCGATCCGGTCGGCGTGCACGTGGTGGTCGAGGTCGTCGGCGAAGCGCTCGACGTCGAGGTCGAGGTCGGCGGCGTAGCCGAGCAGGTCGGCCCGGGTCAGGTGGCCCTGGTGGGTGAGCAGCAGGTCGTGCAGCGGCCAGAAGGCGTCCTGCCGACCGGCGGCCTCGGACGCCTCGGCGGCGAGCTGCGCGTGCGGGTGGACGTCGGTCAGCGGCAGGTGGCGCCAGACGAACAGCAGGTCGTCGTCGTTCTCGAGCTCGGCGCGGGCCGCGGGTTCGGCGAGGCCGCAGTGCGGGCACTCGAAGTCGCCGTACTCGTAGAGGATCACGCTCGCGTCGCGCCGGCCGCGGTAGTGGTCGCGGGAGTCGTCGAACGGCTCGGCCAGGTCGAGCAGCGTCTGCGAGCTGCCGAGGAGGGCGCGGGCGCGCCGGTCGGGCGCGAGGAACCGCGACGCGTGGAACACGACGAGCGTCACCGCGAGCGAGAGGACGGTCGTCGCGAGGATGCCGAGCTTGGCCTCGGCCAGCTCCGGGCCGTCGAAGGCGAGGCTGGCGATGAGGAGCGAGACGGTGAAGGCGACGCCGGCGACGGTGCCGCTGCCCGCGACGGCGAGCCAGCCGACGGGGGGCTTGATCCGGCCACGGCTGAAGCGCGTCACGGCCCAGCTCGCGAGCAGCACGCCCGCGGGCTTGCCGACGACGTAGCCGAGGACGATCCCGAGAGTGATCGGGGAGGTGACGGCGCGGGCCAGGAGGTCTCCGTCGAGGGTGAAGCCGGCGTTCGCCAGGCCGAAGAGGGGGACGATCACGTACGTCGTCCCCGGCACGTAGAACCGCTGCAGCCGGGCGTTCGGCGAGAGCGTCGCGATGACCCCGACGCTCGCGGTGCGGGCGAGCTCGGGCGTCGGCTCCTCGCGGAACGTCCGGAACAGCGCCGTCGCGCCCTCCAGCCGCTCCCGGGTCGGCGTGTACGCCGAGGCCGCGAGCCCGATGGCGAGACCGGCGACGACCGGGTCGACGCCGCTCTCCAGCAGCGCGAGCCAGAGCACGACGCCCATCACCGCGTACACGGCCGGGCCCTCGACCCGCAGGCGCAGGGCCAGCAGGAACAGCCCGAACACGACCAGCGCGACGACGATCGCCGTGACGTCGAGCGGCTCGCTGTAGAAGATCGCGATGACGACCAGGGCGACGAGGTCGTCGACGACGAAGACCGTGAGCAGGAACAGCCGGACGCGGTCCGGCACGACCCGGCCGACGACCGAGAGCAGGCCGAGGGAGAGCGCGGTGTCGGTCGACATGGCCGCGCCCCAGCCGGCCGCGCTCGGCTCGCCGGCGTTCACGGCCAGGTAGAGCAGCACCGGGACCAGCATCGCCACCAGCCCGGCGACCAGGGGGAGCAGGAACCGCTTGCGGTCGCGGAGCTCGCCGAGGTCGAGCTCCCGCCGGGCCTCGAGCCCGACGACGAGGAAGAACAGCGTCATGAGCGCCTTGTTGACCCACTCCTGCAGGTCCATCGCGATCTCGTTCGACCCGAGGCGGACGGAGAGCTCGGTGGTCCACAGCGCGGTGTACGAGGCGGGCGCGACGTTGGCCCACAGCAGCGCCACGAGGATCGCGGCCACGAGCACGCCGGCGCTGCCCGACTCGCTGAGCAGCAGGGCCCGCAGGCTGCTCTGCCCCCGGCGCAGCCACGGCGTCTGGGCGGTGTCGTCCTCCGCGGGGGCCGTCTCGTCGGGCGCGGCGGGGACGGCCTGGTCAGCGCTCACGAGGCGAAGTGTGGTCGGGTTGCGTGGCCGGTCGCAAGGCCGCGTCCGCCGCCGGCGGCGGGTTCAGGCGACGGCCGGGCGCGGGCGGCGCACGGCGACGACCAGGACGACGGCGGCGACGCAGACCAGCCCGATGGCCGGCGTGCCGACGTCGAGGGCGGCGCGGAGGCCGGCCGAGGTCGCGACCGCGCCCAGCAGGAGCGCCGACGCGCCCTGCACCAGGTAGGCGACGACGAGCACCGACGACAGCATCCCCGCGCGGTGCGTGGCCGGGGCGTGCGCGTTGACCAGGGTCAGCCCGCCGAGGAAGTTGAAGCTGTAGCCCGCCCCGCCGAGCACCATGCCGCCGAAGAAGAGCGGCAGCGAGTGCGCGGTCGCCGCCAGGGTCAGCAGCCCGAGACCGACGACCGACGCGACCGCGCCGGAGGTGATCAACCACCGGGCGGGCACTCGGCGGGACACGATCGCCACCACGCCGATGACCACGGCGGAGACCGAGAGCAGCCCGCCGGTCACCAGCACGTTCGTCGAGCCGACCAGCTGGCGCGCGATCTGGGCGCCCATGGCCAGGACCACGGAGCCGAGGGCGTACGCGGCCGACACCGCGAGCACCGCGGTGGCGAAGGTCCCGCGCAGGCCGGGCGGGACGGTCAGCCCGCGCAGCCGCCACGGCCGCGGGTCCTCGGGCGCCACGTGGGCCGGCAGGAACCAGGCCAGCGCCAGCACACCGGCGACGACGACGGCCAGGACCCAGTAGTCGAGGTGCAGCGGGTAGGGCGCGTACTGCACGAGCGCCCCACCGACGAGCGTCGCGAGCGCCAGGCCGACCGCCGTTGCGGCCGTAGTGATCGAGCCGGCGCGGGCCACCTGCCCCGGCGCGCTGAAGTCGACCATCGCGGCCGACGCCGGGCTCAGCGAGAGGCCGACCCCGAGGCCCATGAACGCCCGCCCGACGAACACCCAGGCCACGCTCGGCGCCACGGCGAACAGCACCACGCCGACCAGGACCGCGACGAGCCCCAGCACGATCGAGGCGCGTCGGCCGATGTGGTCGGAGAGGTCGCCGAGGACGACCAGCACCACCACGAGGACGATCGGGTAGACCGCGAAGATCGCGTTCGTGGTGGTCGGGGTGAGGTGCCACTCGGCCGCGTACAGGGGATAGCTGACGCTCGGCGCGCCGCTCGTCCACAGCGCCAGGGCCGCCACGGCCGCGGCCGTCCAGAAGCTCGCGCGGCGCCCGAGGTGCCGGCGGGGGGTGGTCGTGAGGGCCATGGGCGTCCGTCCGAGAGGCCGCGGCGCTCTCGTGGAGAGAACGGGGAGGCTGGGTTGTCGAAGGCAACCTAGCACCTGGGTTGCGCTTGCCAACCCAGGGCTACGCTGGCGGGCATGGTCGTGTCAGCGTGGAAAGACCTCAACTGCTCCATCGCCCGCAGCCTGGACGTGCTGGGGGAGCGCTGGACGCTGCTCGTGGTGCGGGAGGCGTGCTTCGGCCGCACGCGGTTCTCGGAGTTCCGGGACGCGCTGGGCGTGGCGCCCGACGTGCTCTCGGACCGGCTGGCGACCCTGGTGGAGGTCGGCGTCCTCGAACGGCGTCCCTACCGCGAGGACGGTGGGCGACGTCGCGAGGAGTACGTGCTGACCCCGGCCGGCGACGACCTCCGGCTGGTGCTCGCCGCCCTGCAGGCCTGGGGGGACCAGCACCGGCCGGCCCGCGAGGACCGCGGGGCCCGGTTCGTCGAGGCGGCCACGGGGGAGCCGGTCACCACGAGCTTCGTCGCCGCCGACGGTCGCCGGCTCGAGCCGGGCGAGGTCCTGGCCGTCCGGCCGGTGCGCCGGCCTCCGAGCCCCGTGGTCGCGCCGGTCTGAGCTCCGCCGGCTCGAGGCCCGCCGGGCCGGTCGGCAGGCGGTTCAGGGGCCGTCGGTCCAGGGAGCCAGGTCCGGGAGCCAGGTCAGGGCGTCGGGTCGACGGCGGCGTCGGTCGTCGGCTCGGGGCGGGCGTACGGGCCGGTCGCCCGGAGCGAACGGGCGGCGTGGTCCAGGCCGGCGGCCAGCAGCGGCAGCGTCTCGGCGAGGGCCTCGACCGCACCGGGGCGCATCTCGTCGAAGGCGGGTGCCAGGCTCAACCGGCTGCGGCCGAGGGTCTGCGTGGCCTCCTCGGTGAGCTCGACCCGGTTGCGGCGCCGGTCGTGGGGGTCGGCCACCCGGCGCGCGACGCCACGCCGCTCGAGGCGGTCGACGACGCCGGTCACCCCGCCGCTGGTCAGCCCCATCAGCTGTCCCAGCTCGCCCTGGCTGAGGGCGCCGTGCTTGTCCAGATGGCTGACCGCGCGGCTCTCCACGACGTCGAGCCCGAAGTGCTCGGCAGCGGCCAGCCGGTAGACGTCCGCCGCGACGATGACCGCCACCAACCCCTTGATGGCCTCGGGCAGCGGAGCGGCGGGTTCTTCCATCGTCCAAATTTAACGGAACTCTCACGTCTTAGTCGCTAAGAAGTTAATGTTCTGATCAGTGCAGGGCCGTGAAGAACCACGGCGTGAAGTGATCAGCTGCGTCTCAGGTCTGTCGGAGGAATCTGGGACCAGCTGACCGCACTGCCCCTTCGCGCACCGCCGGAGCTCGGGATCCCGGTGGCGCCGGAGCTCCCCCTTGAGCGAAGAAGGACAGACCTTGGATCCCGCGGACTACCTGCCGACCGATCCGGAGCCGTGCCTGCGGCTGGACGACCAGCTCTGCTTCGCCCTCTACGCGGCGACGAACGCGGTCGTCCGGTCGTACCGGCCCCTCCTCCTCGAGCTCGGTCTGACCTATCCCCAGTACCTCGTGATGATGGCGCTGTGGGAGAAGGAGGACCTGAGCGTCGGCGACCTCGGCGCGCGGCTCGACCTGCCGGTCAGCGGCATCACCCCCGTGCTCGACCGCCTCGACCGGGCCGGTCTGCTGGACCGGCGTCGCGGGACGCCGGACCGTCGCGTCGTCCTCGTCGCCCTCACGGACGCCGGACGGGCGCTCGAGGAGCAGGCGGCCAAGGCCCAGCACCAGGTCAGGTGCCAGACCCTGCTCACCCCCGACGCCCTCGCGAACCTCCGCGACGAGCTCCAGGACCTCGTCCGGGTCATGGCGCACGACGCCGCCTAGCCGCGGTCGCCGGTCCCGGCATGCTGGGGCCATGAGCAGCGGCATCAGCATCGACCTCACCGGCCGGACGGCCCTCGTCTCCGGCTCCACCCAGGGCATCGGGGCGGCGATCGCCACCGAGCTCGCGCGGGCGGGCGCGACCGTCGTCGTGAACGGCCGTGACGAGGAGCGGACGCGCGCAGCGGCCGAGGCGGTCGGCGCGGACGCGGGCTCGGACCGCGTACGCGCCCTGGCCGCGGACCTGGCGACGGCCGAGGGAGCCGCCCGGGCGTTCGCGGCCCACCCCGACGTCGACGTGCTGGTCAACAACCTCGGCGTCTTCGGCAGCGCCGACCCGCTCGAGATCGACGACGACGAGTGGCGGCGCTACTTCGAGGTCAACGTGCTGTCCGCCGTCCGGCTGATCCGCACCTACCTGCCCGGCATGACGGGCCGCGGCTGGGGCCGGGTGGTGAGCATCGCCAGCGACTCCGCGATCGTCACGCCCGCGGAGATGATTCACTACGGCGTCACCAAGACGGCCCTGCTGGCCGTCACGCGCGGGTTCGCGAAGGCGGCGAAGGGGACCGGCGTCACCGTGAACTCCGTGATCGTGGGCCCGACGCACACGCCGGGCGTCGAGGACTTCGCCCGCGAGCTGGTCGGGGACCTGCCCTGGGACGAGGCGGAGGCGCGGTTCATGGCCGAGCACCGCCCGCAGTCGCTCATCCAGCGCCTCATCGAACCGGTCGAGGTCGGCCGCGTCGTCGCCTACCTCAGCTCCGACCTCGCCTCCGCCACCACGGGTGGGGCCGTTCGCGCCGACGGCGGCTACGTGGACTCGATCCTCCCCTGATGCCAGCCCCCCGGGCCTACCTGACCCCGGTCCCACCTCACCCCTGGGCCGACCAGTGGTCACTTCGGGCCGCGACCTCCCGTACGGGCTCGCCCCAGGTGACCAGTGGTCAGGATCGGGAGGGGCGGGGACGGGGGACAGGAACAGGGGCCGGGGGCAGGACGGGGTTCAGGAAACCTGGCGGTAGGGGCGGAAGAAGGTCTGCAGCTCGTGGGCGTACTCCTCGGGCCGCTCGAACGGGGCGAAGTGCCCGCCGCGGGCAGGGTGGGTGACGCGGACGGTGTTCGCCACCCGGTCCAGCCACTCCCGCGGCGGGTGCAGCAGGTCGGCGGGGTAGAGCGCGAAGCCGGACGGCACCTCGACCCGGCGGGCGTGCAGGGCGGGCGGGATGGCGGCGTTCGCGTGGTACATCCGGATCGACGACGTGATGCTGCCCGTGAACCAGGTCGTCGTCAGCAGGGTCAGCACCTCGTCGGCGCTGAACACCTCGTCGAAGCCGTCGGCGAGGTCGCTCCAGGCGTGGAGCTTCTCGACCACCCAGGCCGCGAGCCCGGCCGGTGAGTCGGTGAGGGCGGCGCCGGCGGTCAGCGGCTTCGTCCGGTGCATGGCGGCGTACGCGCCCTCGCTGGCGCCCCACGCCGCGGCCTGGTCGAGGAAGTCCCGCTCGGCGGGGGCGAGGTCGGCACGGTCGCCCACGAACACGGGCACGCCGGCGTCCGTCCGGTGCACGGCGACGACCCGCTCGGGCCGGTCGAGCGCGAGGTAGCGGCAGACGGCGCTGCCGAGGTCACCGCCGGCGACGGCGTACGCGCGGTGGCCGAGCACCTCCATGAGCTCGGCCCACAGGACGGCGACGGCCGGGGTGTCGAGCTCGACCTCGGGCGGCAGCGGGCTGTGGCCGTGCCCGGGCATGTCGGGCACGACGAGGTCGAACGCGTCCGCCGGGTCGCCGCCGTGAGCGCCGGGGTCGGTGAGCAGGTCGAGGACCTTGGAGAACCTCCACGACGAGTCGGGCCAGCCGTGCGCGAGCAGCAGGGGCAGGGGCGGCGGGGCGCCCGGGGCCCGGACGCCCGGGACGTGCAGGTAGCTGACCTCGAGGCCGTCGCCGGCGCCCAGCCGGACGCGGTACCGCGGCAGCGCGTTCAGCCCGGCCTCGTGGGCCGGCCAGTCGAAGCCGTCGGCCCAGTGGTCGACGAGCTCGCGCAGGTAGGCCGGGTCCGCCCCGAGGGACCACCCGACGCCGGTCGGGGCCGGGGGCCACCGGGTCGCGCGCAACCGCCGGCGCAGGTCCTCCCACGCCTCGTCCGACGTGCTCGGCCGGTGCGGTTCCGGAAGCCGGCCGACCCCGGTGTCCGGGGTGCTCAACGCTCGTCCGACGGCAGGTCGCGGTGCTCATGACCGGACAGTACGGCGGCCGCGTCCGGGCGGCCATCCCTGGCTGCGACCGGGGCCACCTGAAGTCTCGATCGCGGCTTCAGCCCTGTCCCGCCGGGCCGGTTGCGGGCGTCCATAGGCCTGCTTACTGTCGGCGCACCGACCACACCGTCGGCTCAGCTCGGGGCTGACGAGAGGACACGCGCGTGCCTGCACGGGACACGTTCGTCAAGACCGCACGGCTCGGCCTGCTGGCCGCGCTCAGCCTGGGGCTGCCCCTGGTCGCCGGACCCGCGTGGGCCGGCGGGACCGGGCGTTCGGCGCAGGACTCGCCGCGGCCCGTGGCCGGCGTCGAGCAGTCGCCCGTGGTCGGGGTGCCCGTCCTGACCGCGGAGCAGCGACGGACGGCCGCGGCGAAGGACGCCGGCGTGGCCGCCGCGTTCGGCCACCAGGGCACCTCCCGCCGGCTGGCGGCGAGCGACGACGGGGACGTGGACGACCCGGTCGACCTGCCGAGCCACCGCTCGATCAAGTCGATCAAGCAGAAGGCCCAGTCCCGGACCTACTGGTGCGGGCCGGCGACGCTCGAGACGCTCGTCCAGGCGTCGGACGTCGACATCTCCCAGACAACGGCCGCGAAGCGCCTCAAGACGACGCGCAACGGCACGAACTGGTACAGCGGCAGCGGGAACTACCCGATGGAGAAGGCCCTCGAGCGCTACACCAAGGGCTTCGACTACACGGCCGCGAACCTGCCGTACACGCCGAGCAAGGCGGACAAGAAGGCCTTCAAGCAGCGCCTCGTCACCGACGTCGCGGTGCACGGGCAGGGCATCGCCGGCAACGCGGTCGAGGTCACGAACGGGCCGCACCTGAACGGGCACCCGAACCGCACGATCTACCACTGGGTGGCGGTCCGCGGCTACGACGACGACGGCGAGACCACCCGCTACGCCGACCCCGTCGCCGGCTCGAGCATCTCGTGGGCCGGTCCGGTTGACCGCTACAACGAGATCGACTCCGACAAGATCGTCACGATCTTCGGCGCGCGTGGCTACATCTGGTAGGTCGCGGACCGTCGTCGGCCTGCTGACGAGCCTGGTGCTGGCCGCGCCGGTGCTGGCCGGCTGCTCGGCGGCGGGTGCGGCGCCGGTCTCGCCCTCGGGTGGAGGTTCAGGGACGTCGGCACCCTCGACCGGTTCAGCGCCCGCGTCCTCGCCCTCCTCGACGGAGCCGCCGGCCGCCCCGTCCGCCTCGCCGAGCGCCTCCGGCGCGCCCGTCTCGACCGCGGAACCCTGCCGTGTCGACCTGCCGGCGGCGTGGCGTACGGGGCTCGCCCGTGGCGTCCTCCGTCCGGTCGACGACGAGGTGCTGACCGTCGCGCTCGGGACCGCGGACGGGACGTTCGTCGTGTCCGACGTTCCCGGCGTCCACCGGCGCCTCGAGCGACGTCAGGGCCGGACGACCGAGGTGGTGCAGGACCTCGGGCTGGACCACCCGGAGTGGCAGGTGCTCGGCGCGACCTGGGACGGCCGCCACCTCGCCTACCGCGTCGACCGGTCGTTCTCGAACTTCGAGGACTTCGGGCTCTACGTGTGGGACAGCGGGAGCGGCAAGGCGCCCGTCGAGGTCGCCCACGGCGAGGAGGACGACGACGGCGAGCTGATGCAGACCCCGTTCGTCGACCCCGTGCTCGCCGACGGCTGGCTCTACTGGACCCAGACGCGCGACGCCGACCCCGGGCACACCGTGCTGTCCGGCTACCGCCTGGCCGACGGCCGGACGGAACGCCTGAGCCGCGGCTACGGACGAGCACCGGTCCGGTTCGGCGGGACGCTCGTCTGGGCCGACAGCGACGGGCCGGGGGAGACGTCGAGCCTGCGGATGCTGGACCTCCGCACGCACGAGCGCGTCCCCGTGCCCGCAGCGCTCGCCGACGCGCGCGGGCCCTCCTACCTGGCCGCGGACGAGGGCACGCTGGTCTGGGTCGGCGGCCGGAAGGGCCGGGAGGTCGACGTCTGGCGGGCGGGCTGGCCCCGTCCGCGGCTGCTGGTCGGCACCCTGGCCTCGCCGCAGCTGCCGCGCGTCGCCGGTGACGTGGTGGTCCTGGCCGCGGACGACGCGATGTACGCCGCCGACCTGCGCAGCTGGTCCTCCGCCCGGCTGACGCCGGCGTACGGCGGGGTGTGGGCGGACGGTGGACCGGTCGTCACCGTCGGCTACGCACCGGAGTCGAAGGCCGGTGCTTCGGTGCAGACCGTGCTCGACACCGCGGCGGCGGGACCGCTGGGGCGCAGCGGCTGCTGACGCCGCCCTCCGGGTCGGCGTCCGTCGAGGCTCAGACGGTGGCGCCGAGGGCCTGCGGGCGGCGGCGACGCAGCACGTGGGGGAGCCCGCGCCCCACCATGGCGAAGGTACCGCCGATCCGCTGCGGCCAGGTCGGGTCGACGACGGGCGCGGGCGGCGCGAGGTCCCCCACGTCGATGACGTGCGTGCGGACGGGACCGATCCCCTCGAGGTCCATCGCGACCTCCTGGGTGACCGGCGCGTCGGCCGCCGTCGGCCCGTCGCCCAGCAGCTCGTCGGACACCAGCAGGTACTCCGGCACCCGCACGGGGTTCTTCAGCAGGCGGTGCACGTAGATCACGTCCACCCCGACGAGCTTCTCCCGGCGCCGGATCGTCTGGGTCGCGACCTCGCCGACGTGCGCGACGAACTTCAGCGTCAGCCCGCTCGTCTGCGTGCAGCTGCCGCACGGGCACATGTTCAGCTCGACGTACCGGCGCTCGGCGTGGAACGCCCGGTGCATGGCCACCACCGCGTCCGACACCACCGCCATCGCCGCGGGCCCGTCGAGCCCGCTCGCGTCGCGGGAGAGGAAGGCCGCGTCGCCCTCGACCTCGATGAGCTTGAAGCCGGGCGCCGCGCCGATGATCTTGTCGAGCATCCGGCTGGTGGCCGCCTCGGCGTGACCGAGCACGCTGCGGTGGAACTGCATGTACTCGGTGTATCCGCCGATGTCGGCGATCAGCAGGAGTGCTCGCCGGGTCGGCATCTGACGGACGGTAGCAGCGCGCGGCCCGCTGGGCTAGAGCAGCGGCCGGGTGCGTACGCGGAACTGCGGTACGGCGTGCCCGCGGCGGGGCTCCGGCGGTTAGCGTGTGCGCGACATGTCTGCCGCCCCAGCCCTTCCCGACGACCTGGCGGCGCTCCTCGGCACCGCCGGGTCCCCCGACCGCCCGCCCCTCGATCGCCCGCTGCGTGTGCTGGGCCTCTTCGCGCACCCCGACGACGAGGTGTTCTGCGTCGGCGGCACCATCGCCCGGGCCGCTGCGGCGGGTGCGGAGACCGCGGTGGTGTCGTTGACCCGGGGCGAGGCCGGGCAGATCCGCGACTCGGCGACGGCCACGCGCCGCACGCTCGGCGTGACGCGGGTCGCCGAGCTCGAGGCCGCGACGGCCGCGCTGGGCGTGGGGCACGTGGAGTGCTACGACCTGGGCGACGGGAACCTGGCCCGGATGCCGTACGACGACGTCGTCGCGCTGGTCCGGGAGGTGCTGGACCGGCTGCGTCCCGACGTGGTGGTGACCTTCGGCGACGACGGCGGCTTCGGCCACCCCGACCACATGACGTCGTCGCACGCGGTGCTCTCCGCCCGGGCCGGGATGGCGGACCCGCCGCGGGTCCTGCACGCCCGGTTCCCCGCCCAGGACCGGCTGCTGCTGGACCTGCTGGTGGACTGGCTGACGTCGGGGGAGCAGCGGTTCGCGGGCACGGCCGGGTTCGGCAACGCCCTGCGGCTGTTCGCCGACGGTTCGTCGGTGCTGGGCTTCGCCGCGGACCACCTGCAGGTGCAGTGGTTCCCGGCGGGCTCGTACGTGATCGAGCAGGGCGAGCCGGCGAACGAGCTGTTCTGCGTCCTCTCCGGCTCGGTCGACATCGTCGTGGAGGACGCGCACGGCACGCTGACCACCAAGGACACGGCCGGGCCGGGGTCGTTCGTCGGGCAGGACGGGCTGGCCAGCGGCCGCCCCCGCAACGCGCACGTGGTCGCGCGCGACGACGTGACCTGCTTCGTCCTGGCCCCCCGCGGCCGGGACCTCTCCGCCGGACGGGGCACGACGGCCGCGGCCCCCGCCGACGGGCTCCCCGACGGCCCCGTGGCCGAGCCGCCCGGACCGGTGGCCCCGGCCCCGGCCTCCGACACCACCGCGGACGTGAGCGTCGACGTCGGCGCCGCCCTCGACGCGAAGATCGCCGCGCTCGTCGCGCACCGCTCGCAGTACGCCCTCGACGCCGACCTGCTGCCCCGCCAGGTGCTCGGCCCGCTGCTGGGCACCGAGCACTTCACCGTGGTCGGCCAGAGCTAGCCGTGCGTGCCGTCGGCGTCCTGCGCGAACGTCTGCGCAGCACCCGCACGGCCCTGCACGACCGCGACCTGGCGCGGCTCCTCGTCGTCTGGGGCGTGTGGATGACAGCGGACTGGGCGATGCTCATCACCGTCTCCCTGCTGGCCCTCGACGCCGCCGGTCCGGGCGCCGTCGGGCTCGTCGGCGCGGTCCGGGTGCTGCCCGCAGCCGTGCTGAGCGCCCCGGCGTCGGTCCTCACGGACCGCTGGTCGCGCAGCCGGCTGCTCGGCGTCGTGCACGCCGGGTGGGCCGTGCTCGCGGCCCTGCTCGTCTGGTGCGCGGTCGCCGACGCCGGCCTGCCCGTGCTGCTCGCGGTGGTCGCCGTCGGGTCGGCCCTGTCCGCCGTCGTCCGCCCGACGCTGCAGGCGATGGTCCCGACGCTCGTCACCTCGCCGGCCGACCTGATCGCCGCGAACGCCGCCTTCGCCACCATCGAGGCCCTCGGCACGGTGGTCGGGCCCGGCCTCTGCGCGGTCCTGCTCGGCGTCGTCGGGCCGCCCGGCGTGCTCGCGGTGCTGGCGGTGCTGCTCGCCGGCGCCGCGGTGGTCGCCGTGTCGATCCGGACGCCGTTCCTCCCCGCGCGGCAGGCGCGCGGCTCGACCCGCCAGGCCTGGCTGGCGCCGTTCCTGGGGTTCCGGGTGCTGGCCCGGCCCGGGTTGCGGCTGGCGATCGCCCTGTTCCTCGGCCAGACCACGATGCGCGGACTGCTCACCGTCTTCGTGGTGCTCGTGGCCACCTCGGTCGTCGGGGGTTCGGAGTCCCTGGCCGGCAGCCTCTTCATCGCCATGGGGGTCGGCGGGCTGGTCGGCGCCGTCGTCGGGATGGGGCTCGGCCCGCGGCGGGGGAGCCGCTGGATCGCCCTGGGCATCGCCCTGTGGGGCATCCCCGTCGTCGTCATCGGGCTGTGGCCCGGTGTGGGCGTCGCCGCCGTCGCGCTCGCGGTGCTGGGGTTCGGGAACGCGCTGCTCGACGTCTCCGGCTACACCCTGGTGAACCGTCTGGTGCCCGACCACCTCGCCGGGCGCGCCTGGGGCGCGTTCAACGCCCTCGGCGCCGCGGTGGTGGCCCTCGGCTCGCTGGCCGCGCCGCCCCTCGTCGCCGGGCTCGGCCTGCCCGCGGCCATGGTCCTGACGGGCGCCGTCCTCGCGCTGGCGCCGGTCGTCACCTGGCGCTGGCTCGGTCGCCTCGACGGGATGGCCGGCGGCCGCACGGAGGACGTCGAGCTGCTGCGCCGGGTGCCCCTCTTCGCCGCCCTGTCCCTCGTCGGGCTCGAGCGGCTCGCCCAGAGCGCTCGGGCGCGCGCGGTGCCCCCCGGGGAGGTCGTCGTCCGCCAGGGCGAGCCGGCCGCCGACTTCTACGTCGTCGCGACGGGGGCCGTCGCCGTCAGCCGCGACGGGCACGATGTCCGCCGGCTCGGGCCGGGCGACGCGTTCGGCGAGATCGCCCTGCTCGAGCCGGGCCCCCGTACGGCGTCCGTCACGTCCGTCGAGGACACCCGGCTCCTCGTGCTCGACCGGGACGGGTTCGTGGGCGCCGTCACCGGCCACCGGCCCACCGACGACCTCGCCCGCGAGCGCCTCGCCTCCCTGCACTCCGCCGACGCCGAGCGCGAGGGTGGGACCGCCCCGGACGAGCGTCCCGACCCCTGACGTCCTCCCGCCCCGTCTAGGCCTGGCGCCCCTCGCGCAGCCAGCGGTCGTACGTGGTGGGTGCCGTCCACACGTCGGACCCGGCCGCGGGGGTGAGGGACGTGTCGTCGAGCTCGGCCCCGAAGTAGCCGGCGTGCCGGTCGGTGCGCACCTCACGGGGGTCGCCGGTGGTGGCGAACAGCCGGCGGACGAGGGCGTCGATGCCCAGCGGCTCCGGTCCCGCGACCTGCACCACGCCGTTCAGCGGCGGTCCGGTGACGACCTCGGCGAGGTGCGTGACCACGTCGCGCGAGGCGATCGGCTGGAGGTGCGCGGACGTGGCGTGCACGACGCCGTCGACCGTGCCGGCGTCGGCGATCCCGCCGACGAACTCGAAGAACTGGGTCGAACGGACGATCGAGTACGGCACGGGGCCGGCCTCGACGGTCCGTTCCTGCGCGACCTTGGCCCGCAGGTAGCCCGAGCCCGGCAGCCGGTCGGCGCCGACGATCGACAGGATCACGTGGTGCCGCACGCCCGCCTCCCGCTCGGCCTCGAGCAGGTGCCGGGTGGATCCGGTGAAGAAGGCGAGGACG
The DNA here is from genome assembly GCF_039536445.1 of Microlunatus spumicola. Lineage (NCBI taxonomy): Bacteria > Bacillati > Actinomycetota > Actinomycetes > Propionibacteriales > Propionibacteriaceae > Microlunatus > Microlunatus spumicola. The sequence goes on from NZ_BAAAYR010000001.1 coordinate 352,019, forward strand.
TCGTCGTCGGCCCAGGACGGCGCGTTCGTCAGGTCCACGGCCACGTCGGCGCCCTCCAGGACCTCGCGCAGGCCGCGACCGGTCGTGGTGTCGATGCCGTCGTCGCGGCCGAGGGCGCGGGCGTCGTGCCCGGACGCCACGAGGTGGGCGGCCAGCTGGCTCCCGACGAGGCCGTTCCCGAAGACGATGATCTTCATCTGTGCTCCTCCTGATCAGTGGGTGTGTCACTGATCAAGACCGGGCAGCGCGTGCCGTTGTGACGGCGCGGCGCGCCTACGCGGTGTCCGTCCGACTGGAGCGCGCTGCCGACCGCAGGAACCCGTCGATCTTGGTCGGGCTGACCTGCCACTGCAGCTGCCGGATCTTGCCGTCGACGACCTGCACGTTGAGCAGCGCCAGGGGTGCCCCGTCGACCTTGATCAGCAGCGCCGTGCGACCGTTCGCCTCGACCCAGGTGTTCTGGGTGCCGGGCCAGAACCGCGGCCGGAACGCGGACACGAAGCGAGCCACCCGCGTCCGGCCGACGACGGGGACCCGGGCCACCCCGCGGGCGCCGTTCCCGTCGGACCAGCTGACGACGTCCTCGGCCAGGAGGCGTTCGAGGGCCACCACGTCGCCGGTCTGGGCGGCCCGGACAAAGGCCTCGAGGAGGCGGCGGTGGGTCGCCGGGGCGACGGGCTCGCGCCGCTCGCCGGCCAGGTGCTTGCGGGCCCGGCTGACCAGCTGGCGGACGTTCGCGGGGCTGAGGCCCAGGATCTCGGCGATCTCGGGGTAGGGGTAGTCGAAGGACTCGCGCAGGACGTACGCCGCGCGCTCGGTCGGCGTCAGCCGCTCCAGCAGCAGGAGCAGCGCCAGCTCGACCTCCTGACCCTGGACGGCGCCGACGGCCGGGTCCGCGCTGGTGTCGACGGGTTCGGGCAGCCAGGGCCCCACGTAGGTCTCGCGCCGGGCGCGGGCCGACTGGGCGACGTTCAGGGCGAGCCGGGTCGCCGTCGTGGCCAGGAAGGCCGGCGGGTGCCGCACCTCCGCCCGGTCGGTGCCCTGCCAGCGCAGCCAGGTCTCCTGGACCACGTCCTCGGCCTCGGTCCAGCTGCCGAGCACGCGGTAGGCGATGCCGAAGAGCCGCGGGCGGACGTCCGCGAAGACGGCGGCCGCGTCCTCGAGGCCGTCGTCGACCGCCAGGTCGGGCACGGTGCTGATGCTAGAGCTCCTTCGATCCGGCGGGCACGGGTGCGTGCAGCTCGGAGTAGCCGCCGCTCGGGGAGCGCACGACGAGGCCCGACTCCGCGCCGTGCGCCCGGCGCTCCCGCTCCGCGGTCCGCAGGGTGGTGCAGGCCGTCCGGGTGACGGCGTACGCGAGGACGGGGCCGACCAGCACGACCACGCGCAGCGCGCGGATCACGCCCTCGAGGGAGACGTGCAGCTCGGTGGCGAGCACGTCCGCGCTGCCGGCGAGCCACAGCGCGCCGTAGAGCGTCACGCCCGCCGCCCCCACGGCCGTCCGCGCCGGGACGTCACGGGGCCGGTCGGCCACCGGGTGGTCCGCCCGGTCGCCCGTGAGCCGCTCCTCGACGAACGGCCACAGGGCCAGCAGGCCGACGAACAGGCCGACGGCGACGAGCGGCACGAGGACGGCGAGGGTCAGGGTCCGGCCCGCGAGGTCGACCTCCCAGCCCGGCGGGACCAGGCGCAGCGCGCCGTCGAGGAAGGCCGTGTACCAGTCGGGCTGGCTCCCCGCGTACGCCTCGCCCGGTGAGGAGGGCCCGTAGCGCCAGACGGGGGCGATCGTCAGGGTGCCGGCCATCAGCGTCACGACCCCGGCCGTCACGAAGGCCAGGCCGAGCGTCGTCGGCCCGGGACCCGACCAGGGACGCGGGCGGCGGAGTGCGGCGAGCACGACGACGAGCAACGGGGCGACCAGGTGGACGACGTACAGGTTCTCGACGATGCGACCCGGGAACTCGCCGCCCGACAGCGTCTGCGCCAGCCACGTCCCGACGAGGGGGATCGCGAGCGCCGTGCCCTGGACGATCCGCAGGCCCGTGCCGGAGAGGCTGTCGTCGGGCAGCGCGTAGCCGCTCCAGCCGGACGCGAGGACGAGCAGCAGGACCGCCACCAGCAGCACCCACCGCCGCCGCTCCGGCCGTCGGAACGTCCCGCGGAAGAAGGTCGTCGCGAGCTGCAGCAGCAGGGCCGCGGGCAGCAGCAGCGCCGCCCAGTGGTGGGCCTGCCGGACGAGCAGGCCGCCGGGCACGTCGAGCGACAGGTGCACGGTGGACGCGTACGCCCGCGAAGTCGTCACCCCGCGCAGACCGGCGTAGCCGTCCCGGCGGACGACGGGCTCCACCGACGGCTCGTAGACGAGCATCAGCAGCAGGCCGGTGAGCAGCAGCACGCCGAAGCAGGCCGCTGCGACGGTTCCCCAGACCGCCGCCCAGCCCGTCGGGCGGGAGCCCGACCGCAGCCGCCGGACGAGGCGGGCCCTACGACTCGGCGCGGTCACCGGGCTGCCCCGCCGCGAGGAAGGCGGCCCGCGGGTGCTGCACGGACTGCAGGGAGACGATGTCGCGGCCGAAGAGCAGCGCGGGCAGCCAGACCGCGAGGACCCGGACCTTGCGCTCCCAGGTCGGCACCGCGAGCACGTGGTAGCCGCGGTGCAGGACCCAGGCCGGGAAGCCCTTGATCGTCACCGGGCCGGACTGGAAGATGCCGCGACCCAGGCCCAGCGTGGCCACCACCCCCAGGTTGTGGTGGACGTACGGCTTCGGTGGCCGCCCCCGCAGGACCGCCACGAGGTTGCGGGCGAGCAGCCGCCCCTGCCGTACGGCGTGCTGCGCGTTCGGCACGGTCAGGGCCCCCGGCGTCGACGACGCCAGGTCGGGCACGGCCGCGTCGTCGCCGGCCGCCCACGCGTCCTCGACGGGTGCGTCGTCGGTGCCCACCCGCAGGTCCGCGCGCACCACGACGAGACCGCGCCCGTTCACCGGCAGGTCGGTGTGGCGCGCCACGACGGGAGCGGCGTTGCCGGCCGTCGAGACGATGAGGTCGGTGTCGATGGTCGTGCCGTCGGACAGCACGACGTGCCCGTCCTCGGCCGAGGTCATGAAGGTCTCGAGGTGCACGTGCGCCCCGCGGCGCCGCAGGTGGTCGACCACCCAGGCGCCGGCGTCGGGGGACACCTCGGGCAGGATCCGGCCGCTGCCCTCGACGAGGTGGAAGCCGAGGTCGTCCAGGCTCAGGGTCGGGTAGGCCTCGAGCAGCGCGGTCGCCAGCGACAGCAGCTCGCCGAACCCCTCGACGCCGGTGAAGCCGCCGCCCACGACCACGACCGTCAGCAGCCGCTGCCGCTCGGGACCCGGCGGGAGCACCGAGGCGAGGTCGAAGGACACGAGCAGCCGGTCGCGGACCGCGACGGCCTCCTCGACGTGCTTGAGCCCGATCGCGTGGTCCCCGACGCCGGGGACCGGGAGCCGCCGGGTCACCGCGCCTGCCGTGACCACGACGACGTCGTAGCCGATGGTCGTGGTGCCACCGTCGCCCCCGAGCTCCACCGTCGCGCGGCGGGCCGCGTGGTCGAGTGCGGTGACGGTTCCGGGGACCACGGTCGTGCGGTTCAGGTGGCGCCGCAGCGACACGGCCGCGTGCCGCGCCTCGACGCCGCCCGCGGCCACCTCGGGCAGGAAGGGCTGGTAGGTCATGTAGGGCCGTGGGTCGACCACGACCACCTCGGCCTCGCCCGGCTTGAGCCGCCTCTCGAGGTGCCACGCCGTGTAGAAGCCGGCGTAGCCGCCGCCCACGATCAGGATCTTGCGCATCGGAACCCTCCGCCGTAGCCGTCACCCCTCCAGACCACGCAGCGGCCCGGTCTGTGACACCTCAGGTCCCGGCGACGGGGCGAGGGCAGGCCTGGACGGTGGAGGTGTGGCGGGGAGCGGGGCCCGGACGTGTCCCGTCTCTCCCTCCCGGGACGGCATGATCTGTGCTGGGAGGAGCCCCCGCTGGGTACCAGCCAGGCGGGGGAGCAGGACGGAGCGAGAGGCAGGCATGACCGCAGCACCGCCACCGAGCGGCGAGCAGCCGACCGACGAGGACGGCGTACGCGCCGGTCTGACGGCGAGCTACCTGATGGCGGTGGCGCAGGAGGTCGGAGGGGCGCCCCTCGTCCCCGCGGCCCTGACCCGGGCGGCCGTCCGGGTGTTGCCCGTCGACGGTGCGGGGCTGTCCACGATGGTGAGCGTCCTGCGCCAGCCCCTCGCGGCCAGCGACGAGGACTCCCGCAAGGCCGAGGAGCTGCAGACGTCGCTCGGCGAGGGACCGTGCCTGGACGCCGCGGAGGAGCAGGCGGCGATCGTCGCGGACCACGACGAGCTGGTGGCGCGCTGGCCCCTCTACGCCGAGGAGCTGGTCCGCAAGACGTCCTACCGCGCGGTCGCCGCGGTGCCGCTGCGCGCGGCCGGGCGGGGGATCTTCGCCGCCCTGGACCTCTACAGCGCCGACCCGCGGCTCACCGACCGGCTGGACGCGCGCGACGTCGCCGAGGTGGCCGAGACCGCCGGCGCCCTGCTGACCACCTGCGTCGCCCAGATCCAGGACGTCGACAGCCCGGGAGCCGGGCCCGAGTGGTACCGCCTCGCGTCCGGCCCGCGCCACGACGTCTGGGTCGCCATCGGGATGGTGATGGGCAGCCGCGCGGAGCGGACCCGTGACGCCCTCAGCGTGCTGCGCGCCCACGCCTACAGCAAGGGCCGCAGCCTCGACGACCTCGCGGCCGACGTCGTCCACGGCCGGCTGCCGCTGAGCGAGCTGACGGACTGAGCGCACCGGGCGGCGGGCCGCCGCACCGGTCGCCGCCGCGTCGGCGACACTGACCCGTGCCGTTCTGGTCCGTCGTCCTGGTCGCGACCACCGCGGCGCACGCCGCCTTCCAGCTGACGGTGAGCGCCGTCGTCTACCCGGCCCTGGTCCGGGTGGGCCCGGACCGCTTCGCCGCCGCCCACGACGAGCACTCGCGCCGCATCGTCCGGCTCGTCGCCCTCGTCTACGGTGCCGCTCTGACCGGCGCAGTCGGGGCGGTCGTCACCGCGCCGACCTCGCCCGCGGCCTGGCTGGCGGCGCTCGCGACCGGGGCGGCGATGCTGGTCACCGCCGTCCGCGCGGCCCCGCTGCACGGGCGCCTCGGACGTTCCGGCCCCGAGGCCGACCTGCTCCTCGCCCTCGTCCGCGCCGACCGGCTGCGCACCGTCGCCGCCCTGGCCGCCGCCGTCGCGGCCCTGGTGCACGCGCTCGCCGCCTGAGCGCGTCGCTCAGGTCCACCCGACGAGGGGCGTTCCCGCACGGTCCAGCGGCTCAGAGTCCGCCGACCAGGTTCAGGAAGTGCTCGGTGAAGGCCGGGGCGTCGACGCTCGCGGCGACCCGGCAGTTGGCCGGCGGCGCGGTGTCGCTGCGCAGCAGGTCGGTGATCATGACGCCTCGGGCCTCGCCGTCCCCGGTGACGACCGAGACGTGCGCGTCCACGAACGTGACCAGCTCGGGATGCGTGACCACGGCGACGGCCAGCGGGTCGTGCATCGCGCAGGAGTCGCCCCGGCCCTCGGGCTCGTGGGGGTTGAGGTGCGCGATCCAGGCGAGGGCCGACTCGCCGGCGAACGGCGCGAAGGGCGTGCGGGCGTCCCGCATCCGCTCGGCGTCCGCGGTGGTGAGCCGGACCTGGAGCGTCACGTCGAGCCCGACCCAGCGCAGCGGAGCGCCCGATCGGAGCACGGCCGCCGCGGCCTCGGGGTCGACCCAGACGTTGAACTCGCCGGGCATGGTCCGGTCGGGCATCGTGCCGAAGAAGATGCCGCCCATGATCACGATCTCGGCGACGTTCTCGGCGAGGCGCGGCTCGAGCAGCAGGGCGGCCGCCACGTTGGTGAGCGGGCCGATCGCGACGATGGTGATCTCGCCCGGGTGGGCCATCACGTGGCGCGCGATCTCGACGGCCGCGTAGCCGTCGGTCGCCGGTCGGGCGCCCGCGCGCAGCGCGAGGACCTCGGCCGCGGGGTTCCGCCTCACCTCGGGATGCGTGAACGCGGCGGCTGCGCCCTTGACGATCGGCACGTCGCCGAGGTCGAGGCGGCGGGCCAGCTCGCCGGTGAGGATCGTCGCGCTCTCGACGTCGGTGTTGCCGTTGACCGTGGTGATCAGCTCGAGCCGGAGGTCCGGGTCGGCGTGGGCCAGCGCCAGTGCGAAGCCGTCGTCGATGTCCGACCCCGGCGCGCCCATCGCCAGGTCGGTGTCCAGGATGATGCGCTTCACGTCGAGAGACCCCCTGGTGCACCTCGTCCGACGGACGTCGGCACGACCTGCCCGATCGTCCCGCACGTCGGCGCGCCGGGCTCTCCCGGGCGGCACGTACGACGAAACGCTGACTCCCGACCACCCGTCGGGCGACGGGGCCGGGAGTCAGCGTCTCGTGGGTGGAGCGTGCGCGGGGCTGCGGACGGCAGCCCCGGCGCGTCAGTGCGCGGCGACCGGGACGGCCTCGATCTGGTCGGCCGGGCGGGCGGCCGCGGCGGCCAGCCGGTGCGACCGGCGCCGGACGACGAGCCCGCCGGTGAGCGCGACGGCGAAGAGGACGGCGCTCGAGATGGTGAAGGCCACGTGGTAGCCGTGCAGGACGGCGTACGCCTGCACGTCCGGCAGCGTCGGGTTGTCGGACGCGAAGCCGCGGACCGAGCCGGCGTAGATCGTGCTCAGCAGCGCGGTGCCGATGGAGCCGCCGATCTGCTGCATCGTGTTGACCGTGGCCGAGGCCACGCCGGCGTCCTCGCGCTGGACGCCGGACGTGCCCGTGGAGATGGCCGACGAGAAGATCAGGCCCATCCCGAGCCCGATGACGACGAGGCCGGGCAGCACCACGCCCACGTACGAGCTGTCGAGCTCCGTGCGCGTGAGCAGCAGCAGCCCGATGGAGGCGAGCATGCCGCCGACGAAGATCAGGATCTTCGGGCCGACGCGGGGGAGCAGGGGCCCGCCGATCACGTTCGAGCTGAAGATGATCGAGAGCGGCATGGCGACGAAGGCGAGCCCCGTCTTGAGCGCGCTGTAGCCGAGGCTGGCCTCGAGGTAGTAGGTCAGGAACAGGAAGATCCCGAACATGCCGATCGCCGAGAGGCCGAGGGCGAGCATCGCGCCGCCGCGGTCCCGGTCGAGCACGATGCGCAGCGGCAGCAGGGGGTGCGCGACGCGCTGCTCGATCAGCACGAAGGCGACGATCAGCACGGCGCCGACCGCGAGGCTCGCGACGGTGACGGGCGCGCCCCAGCCGTTGACCTCGGCGTTCGAGAAGCCGTAGACCACGCCGACCAGGCCGAGCGTGATGGTGAGGATGCCCGGGATGTCGAAGGTCGGCTTCCCGCCAGGCTGCGAGCGGGGGAGCAGCAGGGCCGCGCCGATGATCGCCACGACGGCGAAGAAGACGTTCACGTAGAGGCACCAGCGCCAGGACGTGTACTCGGTCAGCACGCCGCCGAGCAGCAGGCCCACCGCGGCGCCGGAACCGGCGACCGCACCGAACACGCCGAACGCGCGACCGCGCTCCTTCGGGTCGGTGAAGGTCGTGGTCAGCAGCGAGAGGGCGGCCGGCGCGAGCAGCGCACCGAAGGCGCCCTGCAGGGCGCGGGCCCCGACGAGCGTGGCGAAGGTCGGGGCCAGACCGCCGAGGACCGACGCCACGGCGAAGCCGGCCAGGCCGACGATGAAGATCTTCTTGCGGCCGAAGAGGTCGCCGATGCGGCCGCCCAGCAGCAGGAGCCCGCCGAAGGCGAGCGAGTACGCCGTGATGATCCACTGGCGGCTGTCGTCGGTGAACCCGAGGTCGCGCTGCGCGCTGGGCAGCGCGATGTTCACGATGGTCGCGTCCAGCACGACCATCAGCTGGGCGATGGCGATGACGCCGAGGGCGAGCCAGCGGTGGTTGCCGCGCTGCCCCTTCGGGGAGGAGGCGCGCGCAGGCGCCAGGGTCTGAACCATGGTTGTGCTCTCCAGCAGTAGACGAGGAGCGCACTACCGCGGGCGCCGAGAGCCGCAACCGGTTGCTGGAGGCGCCTATTCCCGGCGGTCCCGTCGTGCGCCGCCGTGCGGGTGGCGTGCGGGACCGGACGGGGGGAGGCGGCCGCGGCGTGCACCGCGACCGGCTCCCCCTCGACCTGGCCGTCAGGAGACGGGCTGTCCGGACCGGGTCCCGTCGGCCCAGGTGTTGCCCGACACCGCGACGGGCGAGTCGACCGACGTGAGGGGCCCGAAGGCGCCGCCGCGGGGGAAGACCGAGGTCGTGAACCGGTTGTTCGTGACGGAAATGTTGCTGATCTTGGACAGTGTGTCCCGGCCGGCCTCGTAGCCGCCGTAGACCGTGAACGCCCCGCCGCCGAGCAGGTTGCCGCTGATCTGCACGTTGCGCATGTCCGACGCCGAGCCGGTGCTGAGGATGATCGCGCTGGTCGCGCCGTCCGCCATGACGATGCGGTTGTGGAGGACCTTGAGGCTCGTCGTGCCGAGGGACTGGATCCCGTCGTTGTGGCTGTCGTTGCCGATCGTCAGGTCGTGGATCCACGAGTCCTGCACGACGACGTTCGACTGGGCCTTGATGCCGTCCACCGTGCCGTGCAGGTCGCAGCGCAGGCAGGTGAACCCGCCACCATTGATCGCGCTGTCCCCGCCGGTGTTGCCCTGACCGTCGATCTCGACGTCGGTCAGCTGGATGCCGGTGTTCCCGTTGTCCGCGAGGACGTTGAAGTAGCAGCCGCCCGAAGTGATCAGGCTGTTGCGGATGGTCACGTTGTTGGCCTTGATCACCAGGCAGCTGGTGATCTTCTTGCCGTCGATCACGGTGCCCGCCGAGGTGATCGTCGCAGGACCGCTGTAGGCCGTCAGCGTCGTCCCGCTCGGGACGCCGGTGGATCTCGCAGCCGGGAAGCCGGTCGGGGCGCTCGGTGACGGGCTGCTGCTGGGCGACGAGCTGGCGCTGGGCGACGGGCTGGCGGTCGGCGTCGCCGTCGGCTTGGGCGTGGCCGTCGTGGAGGCGCTCGGTGAGGCCGTCGGGGTGCTCGCGGGCTTCAGTGCGGCGACCGCCGCGTCCAGGCGGTCGAAGCGGCAGGCGTCGTACGCCATCAGCTCACCCGTGTCGTAGGGAACGGTGAGCGACTGCCGGCAGGCGCTGTCGTTCTGGCCTGCGGCGTTCGCGGCCACGTTGGCTCCGACGAGCGCCGCGAGGACGAGGAGGATGAGGACGGACAAGGTTCGGCGCATGTGGGTGCTCCCGGACTGACGTGAGCCTGCGGCTTCACGTGGATGGATGGATCCCCGAGCCCGGGACGTACATCGCGGGGGGTCGTCGGGCGTTGCGGATCCGCCGGCGCGAGTTCTGCCGGCACGCTCCCGGCCGCGGGGTTGTCATCCGCACGAGGGACACGAACGGCCTGCGGGAAACCCATAGGACGCTTAAGGTTCAGCGACCGCCTACCGAAGAGGTTCTCAGGAATGTTCCGTCGTGCCCTGTCCGGGCTCTCCCTCGTCGTCCTTGCCGGCGCCGCCGCGCTCGTCCCCGTCAGCGCGTCCGCGACGACCGCGACGCTGCACGTGGACGACTCCCTCGTCCACTTCGACAGCCGGGACACGGGGTCGATCACCGTCACCTACACCTGCGGCGACGCCACCGCGCCCACGAACGACACGCTGTACGTGACGGTCTTCCAGCCGCTCTTCGACGACTACAAGGCCGCGGCGGACAACCCGGAGCTGGGGACCCCGGTCGTCTGCGACGGCGTGGCCCACCCGGGGACTTCGGTCCCGCTCGAGGTCACCGAGGGCACCTTCGCCAACGGCCCGGCCGAGGCCGCGATGTTCGTGGGCGACCCGGACACGAGCCAGGACGACGCCGTCTTCCAGGACGTGACCGCCGTCGGGATCCCCGCGCCGGTGATCACGCTCAGCACGAACGCCTCGCCCGAGCCGGCTCGCAAGGGCAAGAAGATCACCGTCAAGGGCACGGTCGAGCGAGACGACAAGGGCGTCAAGGTCAAGGCGACGCTCTACTTCGCCAAGGACGGCGGCGACTTCACCAAGGTCAAGACCGTCAAGAGCAGCTCCAAGGGCAAGCTCTCGACGACCGTCAAGGCGAGCCGGTCCGGCACCTTCGCGTACGGCTACGGCGACGTCGTCTCCGACGGCGACCACGTGGACGTCATCCCGGCCGTCAAGAAGTACAAGAACTGCGCCGCGCTGAACAAGGTCTACGAGCACGGCGTCGGCACGAGCGCTGCGGTCGACAAGGGCGGGTCGGTCACAGACTTCACGATCGACAGCGCGACCTACAAGAAGAACAAGAAGAGCGACCGCGACAAGGACGGCATCGCCTGCGAGCAGTAGCCGCAGCGCCCTGAGATCCGGCACCCCGATCGCGGCGAAGGCGGGCGTCACGCCTGGCCGTGACCCCGCACCGCGGTCGACGTGCCGGATCTCCGGGGCCGTCCCCGAGGTCCGCGCCTCCGGCGGTCGTGCGGAACGACCGGTCGGGTCCACCACACTGACCCGATGACCACGGTGCCCCTGACCTCGTCGCCGAGACGTGTCCGTGCCTGACGCCGCGGCGCAGCCGCTCGTCCGACCGCCGCGGCTGCACCTGGGCCGGGAGGGTTCGGCGAGCCGGCTGGAGCTGTTCTTCGACCTCGCGTACGTGCTCGTCGTGCTCGAGCTGGCGCACAGCCTCTACACCGACCTGTCCTGGCACGGGCTTCTGGTGATGGTCGGGCTGTTCACGGCCATCTGGTTCTCGTGGATGGGGTTCACCCTCTACGCCAACCGTTTCGACACCGACGACCTGGTCTTCCGCATCGCCAAGCTGGGCGCGACGGCGGCCATCGCCGGCTGCGCGGCCAGCGCCTCGGACGCGGTCGGGAAGTACGCCGTCCCCTTCGCCGCCAGCTTCCTGCTCGGCCGGCTGATCCTGCTCGGCCTCTACGGCCGGGCGTGGCGCCATGTCGCGGACGCGCGTCCGACGATCAACGTCTACCTCGTCTGCATCGGCGTCAGCACGGTCCTGTGGGCGGTGTCCCTGGGCGTCCCCGCACCTGGGCGCTACTGGCTCTGGGCGGTCGCCGTGCTGATCGACGCCGTCGGGCCCGTCCTCGCCACCCTGCGGAACGACCGGCTGCCGCTGCACATCGAGCACCTGCCGGAACGCTTCGGCCTGCTGGTCATCCTCGTGCTCGGCGAGGCCGTCGGCGGTGCCGCCCGCGGGACCCACGACGCGTCCTGGGCCGGTCCGTCGGTCGCCGTCGGCGTCCTCGGCCTGCTGCTGGCCGCGAGCCTGTGGTGGGCGTACTTCGACGTGGCCGCCAAGACGACCGCGAACCGGCTGGAGGAGACCGCGGAGGAGGACGGCGAGCAGGACGGCGACGACGACCCGGAGACCGACGACGAACCGCCGGACGCGGACCAGCGCCACGACCTCTTCGTCTTCGGCCACTTCCCGCTCGCGCTCGGCGTCGTCCTCGCGGGCGTCGGGCTCGAGGGTCTCGCCGTGCACCCGGAGACCCCGGGACCGTCGTCGTCGGCGTGGGTCCTGGCCGGCGGGCTCGCGCTCTTCTACGCCGGGAACGCCATGATCGTCGCCGGGACGGCCCGCTCCTGGCGCCCGGTCTGGCCGTGGCCGCTGGTCCTCGTCCCGGTGGTGCTCGCCCTGGGGGCGGTGCCGGTGCCGACGGCCCTGCTGCACACGGCGGCGTTCACGGTCGTCACGGTCGCCGCCGCCATCCAGGGGACGGTCGCCGGACGTCGGCCCGAGGCCTCGCTCGACGCCGGCTGACGGAACGCTCCGACCTCAGGGCGGGGGGAGCCGTACGCCGAACCCGCGCGCGGCGAGCCGGAGCAGCACCGGCCCGGGCCGCAGCAGCTCCGCGATCCGGGCGGAGGTCAGCACGTCGAGCTCGGCGATCCGGGCCGCGTACGCCTCGGGACCGGTCCGCCGTGCCTCGTGCAGGTCGACGGCGTTGGCCCAGACCTGACGGCGGGCGGCGGGCAGGAAGCGGTGGGTGCTCCACCGGTCGAGCGGGGCCAGCAGACGCGCCGCGAGCCGGGCGCCGCCGGGCAGCGCCCGGCCCTCGACGGCGACCCGGGACGCGATCAGCGTGTCGACCCGCTCGTGGTCGCGCCGGCGCGCCGCCATCAGCACGGGGTGGTCGAAGTCGTCGTCGCTGACGACCTCCAGCAGCGCCTGCGGCAGGTCGTAGTTCACGTGCGCGTTGAGCTCGAGCAGCAGGTGGACGAGCGTCGGCAGCGCCGGGTCGGCGTCGAAGGCCAGCCGCCACGGCCGGGGCACCGCGCCGCCGTCGACGTCGGCGTCGTGCGCGGCCAGGAAGTGCCCGACGAAGGCGACGTCCCAGCGCCGCACCCAGCCCGGGTCCTCGAACACCCCGGCCGCGAGGGCCTGCCCGATGGCGGTCGTCGTCCGGGCGTACGTGCCCAGGAACGCCCGCCGCGCGTCCTGGCCCGCGGGGAGCGCGGCGAGCCGGTCCTCGAGCTCCCGGACGACCGCCGCCACGCCCGCGTCGACGGGCGCCGTCACGGGACGGCCACGACCTCGGCGGGAGCCGCACCCGTCTCCGGAACCCCCGCCTCCGGAACCCCCGCCTCCGTGGCCTGGACCGCGTACGCGAGGGCCTGGGTCACCGGCAGCGAGGCGCCCCAGCTCCGGCCCTGCCGGTCGCCGTCGTCCCCGAGCGCGCTGCGGACCCCGTGGGCGAGGGCGGCGGCGAGGGCCTGCAGCCCGGGCCACACGCTGACGCCGGCGAGCTCGCGGGCGTGCGCCGAGGCGCCGATCAGGCGGGCGGCGACGTCGGGACGGCCCTGCGCGAGGGCGACCGCGGCGAACCCGTCGAGGCAGTTCGCGGAGCCCTCGGCGTCGGCGAGGCGGCGGTGCAGGTCGGCGGCGTCGACGAAGGTGCGACGCGCGCCGACGAGGTCGCCCTGGGTCATGGCGTCGAGCCCGAGCAGGTCCAGCAGCTGCGCCTGGAGGTGGTCCTGGTTGATCGACCGCGCGACGGCCAGCGCCTCGGTGTGCATCGCGGTGGCCGTGGCGGGCTCGCCGGCCTGCAGGGCCAGCTGCCCGGCGACCGACAGGCTGAAGGCCAGGCCCCAGCCGTCGCCGAGCGCCCGGAGCGTCGCGACCGACTCCGCCAGGAGGGCGCGGCGTTCCTCGATCGGCGCACCCACCCGGGTCAGCCCGAGCCCGGCCAGCGCGAAGGCGTGCAGCCGGGGCGGCGCCGGCGGGTCCGTCCGGTCCAGCAGGGTCTGCAGCAGCGGGTCGGCCTCGGTCAGCAGGCCGCTGCTGATCCGGAACATCCCCCGAGCCCAGAGCAGCAGCGCCGAGGCGTCCGGCGGCAGGGCGGCGGCGGAGGGCAGCACGGCGGCCTGCTCCGCGGCGGTCCGCATCGGGGCCAGCAGGCCGCGGTTCCACCAGTAGGTGAACAGCGGGGCCGCGATCCGGATCGTCGTCTCGGCGTCGTCCCCGTCCACCCCACGCTGCAGCGCGGTCCGCAGGTCCTCCAGCTGAGCGTCCACGAGCCCGGCCCAGCGCCGGTTGTCCGGCCCGGTCAGCCCCGCGCCCGCGACCTCGGCGAACGAGCGCAGGTACGCGGTCAGCCGCGCGCCCGTCGCCGCCTGCTCGCCGCTCTCGGCGAGGCGCTCGCGGGCGTAGCCACGGACCGTGGCGAGCATCGAGAACCGGAGCTCGTCGGCGTCGGAGTCGTCGAGGGTCACGAGGCTCTGACCGACCAGCGAGGACAGCGTGTCGGTCGCGTCGAGGTCCGGCCCGGCCTCGGCGGTCACGACGCCGACCGCCTCGGCCGCCTCGAGCGTCCAGGTGTGGGCGAAGACGGACAAGCGGGCGAGCAGGGCCCGTTCCGCGGGGCCGAGCAGGCTGTGGCTCCACTCCAGCGTCGCGCGCAGCGTGCGCTGCCGGGCCGGGGTGTCGACCAGGTCGCCGTCGAGGTCCAGCGAACGGCTCAGCGAGGCCCGGAGCCGACCCAGCAGGGCGGCCGGGCTGAGGATCCGGAGCTGCGCGGCGGCGAGCTCCAGCGCGAGCGGGATGCCGTCGAGCAGCCGGCACAGCTCGACCACGGCGACGGTGTTCTGCCCGGTCAGGACGAAGCCGGGCCGGACCTGCCGTACGCGGTCGACGAACAGCTGGACGGCGGCGTAGCGCTGCACCGCGGCCAGGTCCTGCTCCTCGCTGACCAGCGGCGTGGACAGGGGCGCGAGCGGGACGGCGTGCTCGCCGCGCAGGCCGAGCAGCGTCCGGGTCGTCACGAGCACGGTGAGCTCCGGGCACCCGGCGAGCAGGCGGCCGAGCTGCGGTGCGGCCCCGACGACCTGCTCGAAGTTGTCGAGGACCAGCAGTGCGCGGTGCCCGGCGAGCCGGGCGACCAGCAGGTCGAGCAGGTCGGCGTCGCCCTCGGGGCGCACGCCGAAGGCCGACGCGACGAGCTCGACCACGAGGGCCGGGTCCTCGATCGGCGTCAGGTCCACGAACCAGACGTTCTCGTCCGCGGGCCCACCGTCACCCGCGCGGTAGGCGGTCGCGGCCTCGAGCGCGACCCGGGTCTTGCCCATGCCGCCGGGCCCGACGAGCGACACCAGGTGCACGGTCGGGTCGCGCAGCAGCTCGACGAGGTGGTGGACCTCGGTCTGGCGTCCGACGACGGGCGTCGGCGGCACGGGCAGGCGGCCGGGACGCAGCGCGTCGGCGGCGGCCGGGCCGGACCCCGCGAACCGTTCGGTCAGCAGCACCGCGAGGTCGTCGCCCAGCAGCTCGACGAGCTCCTCGGCGGTGCTGAAGCGCTGGTACGACGCACGGTCGTCGCTCTTCACGCGGTCGAGCAGCTGCTGCAGCCGGGGGTCGCGGTCGCCGACGGTCTTGACGTAGATCAGCTTGGGCCGGTCGCCCGACAGGAGGTACTCGTCCTCCAGCCCGGAGACCTCCTCGTCCGGGGCCACCCAGCCGTAGCTGCGGGCGTAGATGCCGACGAAGACGTCGCTCTGGGCGAGGTAGGCGCGGTAGAGGTCGCGCGGCGCGTGCGGCCGTGCGCCCAGCTCGAACATCACCGGGGTCAGCCGCTGCGCGGTGATCGCCTGACGCACGGCGCGGCGCTCGTCGGCCAGCTCCTGCAGCGTCGAGGACACGAAGACGCGGAGCCGGCGGTCGGGCGTGCTGATCGTGGTGGGGTTCGGGGACGTGGTGGTGCTCATGAGGCCTCCTGGGCGGTGCGGAGCGGGAGCCGGGCGTGGTGGCGGGCGGTCGCCCAGCCGGCGGCGCCGACGAGCGGGACGGTGGCGAGGACGACGAGGTAGGCGGTGGCCTGCGGCGTGCCCCACCGGAAGGCGCCGCCGTAGAGCGCCAGGGCGAGGACCTGCAGGAGCCCGAACACGGCGTACGCGAGGGCCGGCCCGGACAGCCGGGCCAGGTCGTCCTCGATCAGGGCCCCGACGGCGACGACGCCGAAGGCGAGCACCCACGCGGCCACCATCTGGGCGGTCAGCGGGGTGAGGGCCCACGGCCACAGCCGCGCCGCGGTGGCCGGAACCACGAGGAGCGCGACGCCCACCGGCAGCAGCACGACGCCGTGCACCAGCAGGCAGGCCCGGAGCCAGCCGGGCAGCCGGGCGCGCCGCGACGGGTCGGTGCCCGGCGATCGGTGGGCCCGGACGACGACGACGGCGAGCCCGACCGGCACGACGACGTAGACCGCGAGCCAGAACCAGGCCGCGAAGCGGGCCACCTCGCCGGCCGCGGTGAAGTGGAAGCGGTCGGTGTGCAGCAGCGTCGCGACCAGGCTGAGCGTGGCGAAGACCAGGACGCTGACCAGGGTCAGCCGGGCCTCGACCCAGAGCCGGGTGCGCAGCACCAGCACGACGAGCAGGAAGCCGGCGGCGTAGCCCGAGCCCAGGAACGCCGCGGTGAGCGGCGGCTGGATCGTCCAGGCGAACCACCGGTCGGTGGCCATGGCGAGGACGAACAGCTGGTTGGTCGCCACCACGGTCAGCACGGCGAAGACCAGCAGCAGCGTCCGGGTGCCCGGCGCCACGCGTCGTCCGGCCGTCACGGCCACCGGGGTGGTCATGCCGCGGCGGGCCGGTCGACCACGGGGGCGACGCCGCCGGCGAAGACGCCGTCCGGGTCGACCGTGCGGCGGACGGCGTCCACGCGGGCGACCGTCGCGTCGTCGAACGTGCGCTGCGGCTGCGTCCGGCCCTCGACGAAGGTCGGGGCGGTGAAGCCGGTGCGCCAGGGACCCGTGGCGACGGCGATGCGGGCGAGGTCGTCCGCGGTCGCGCCGGCGCCGTCCGGTGTCGCCAGGCCGAGGCCGACGTAGGCGAAGGCGGCGTCCGTACAGTCGAACGCCCCGCCCGGGCGTTCCGGGGCCGCGAAGGCCCCGCCCAGCTGGCGCAGCTCGGCCGAGACGATCGTCGTGCCCGAGCCGGGACCCGCGGCCTCGACGAACCGGGCGACGCCCGCCGCGCCGAGCGGGTGCAGCAGCGCGTGCTCGCCGCGGTAGGGGATCGGGTCCGGCGGGTCCAGGTGGGTGAGCGTCAGCCTGCTGGGCGAAGCGACGTGCCAGGTGTCGAGCACCGGGGTCGCCGCCGCCCGCAGCGGCTCCAGCAGGTCGGCGACCACGCGGTGGGCGAGGTCGAGGTCGGCGGCACGCGGCACCTGCACAGCGCCGTCGAGCACGAGCACCTGGCGGCCGGTGATCATGGGCGGCACGCCGGGCAGCGGCGGCAGGTTCATCAGGCGCAGCGACGTGGTGGCCGCGGTGGGCGCCGCGGCGGTCCAGGCCTCCCAGAGCGTGGCGACGACGGCGGCGTCGGACGCGTCCCAGAACGTGCCGCCGGTGACGACGGCCGTCATCTCGATCAGCTCGACCTCGATCTCGGTGACGACGCCGAAGCCGCCGCCCCCGCCGCGCAGCGCCCAGAACAGCTCGGGCTCGTGGTCGGCGTCGGCGACGACCGGGCGGCCGTCGGCCAGCACGAGGGTGATCGAGCGGACGTGGTTCGCGGCGACGCCGTGCCCGCGGCCGTAGAAGCTGATCCCGCCGCCGAGCACGTTGCCGACGACGCCGACCGTCGGGCTGGAGCCGTGCAGCGCGGCGAGCCCGTACGGCTCCGCGGCGGTGACGACGTCGGCCCAGGTGGCGCCGGCCGGGACGTGGGCGGTCCGGGCGTCCGGGTCGACCCGCACGGGGACGTCCAGGGCGGTGCGGACCAGGACGGTACCGTCGAGCGACGCCTGGCTGCCGGCCCCGTGGCCGGTGCTCTGGCTGCGGACGGCGAGCCCGGCCCGGCGGGCGGCCCGGACGGCGGCGACGACGTCGTCCGTGCTGCGGGCGGTCAGGGCCGCCGACGGGTGCAGCGGGGAGGCGAGGTTGTAGGTGGCGACGGCCTCGTCGTAGCGGGGGTCGCCGGGCCGGGCGAGGACCCCGTCGAGGCCGTTCCGTGCGGTGGTGACGGGCGTGGTGGGGGCGGACGTGCGGGTGACGGTCATGGCGAGCTCTCTGGGGTGGTCTGCCCGGGTGGGGGCGGTGAGGAGGGTGCGGGGTGCGGGCGCGGTCGGCGCGTCAGTGCGCGAGCACGTGGCTGTCCTGGCCGGCGTACGTCCCGGTGTTCACCACGCGCTCGTGGGCGCGCCCGACGACGAACCAGACGACCGGCCCGAGGACGGGGAAGACGAAGGTGACCGCGACCCAGACGACGGCCCGCCACGCGGCCGCGTTGCGCAGCACGCTGACGAGGGTGGAGACCCACAGCACGGCGCCCGCCGTGCTCGCGACGCCGACGAGGAAGAGGAGCAGGAGGTGCGAGATGTTCACGTCTTCGAGAGTCGTCCGGAGCGGCCCTCCGGACATCAGTAGCGCTACGGAGATCGGCGGGCTGCGCCGCTACCGCCACCCAGCGGGAGGTCGTTCAGGCTCAACGCGAGCTGCGTACGCGTGTGGACCCCGAGCTTGCGGTAGGCGTTCGCGAGGTGCGTCTCGACCGTCCGGACGCTGACGAACAGGTCGGCCGCGATGTCGCGGTTGGTCTGCCCGCTCGCGACCGCCTCGGCCACCCGCAGCTCGCCGGGGGTGAGGGCGGCGCGGCCGGGGTGCGCGGCGACCTGCGCGTCGAGGCGGGCGGCGTGGGTGACCACGCGGGGGTCGCCGATCGCGGCCGCGAGCGCCGTGGCGTCGGCGAGCAGGCCCCGGGCCCGGACGTGCTGGCCGTCGGCGTGCAGCATGCCGACCCGTTCGAGCTGGGCGCGCACGAGCTGAGGACGGTGGCCGCCGGCGTGCAGGTCGCTCAGGCCGAGCTCCGACAGCCGCAGCGCGGCCGGCAGGTCCTCGGAACGCCAGGCGAGGAGCGCCCGGAGGCGGCGCGCCTGACCGCGGGCGTGCACCCGGCCCGGCCGGTCGCCGAGGTCGGCCAGCGCGTCGGTGATCTCGGCCGCCTCGGTGAGCCGGCCCAGCTGGACGAGCGCCCGGACGAGCTCCACGTCGACCCACAGGCGGCGGCCCGGCTCGACGACCCCGCGGGCGACGCTGGCCGTCCGGGCCCGCCGCAGCTCCACCGCCGCCTCGGCCCAGGCGCTCGACGCGGCGGCGTCGAGGCCGGTGAGCGCCGCCTGCAGGAGGTCCGCCCGGTCGAGCGCGACCGGGTCCAGCGGACCGTTCAGGAGGCGGTCGAGCCCGGACCGGTCGTCGAGCGCGACGGCCAGCACGCCCCGCGCGCGGTAGACGCTGCCAGGGAGGGTCGGCAGCGCCAGAGACTGCTCGTCCGCCTCCCGCAGGAAGGCCTCGGCCGCCGGGAGGTGCCCGGTCAGCACCGCGAGGACCGCGGAGTGGGCGAGCCCGTCGACGACCGCGTACGGCTCCCCGGCGACCTTCGCGTCGCGGACGTGGGCCGCCAGCCCCGTCCTCGAGGACGCCAGGTCGTCGGCCTGGTAGGCCCAGCGCGCCGCGAGCGCGTCCGCGGTCGTCTCCAGGGGGCCCCCGTCGACGGCCAGCTCCCGGACACGGCCCAGCAGCACACGGTCGACACCGTGGCCCTGGTGCAGCCGTCGACGGGCCTCGTGCGTGATGACCATCGCCAGCGTGCGGGGCGTCCCGTCCTCGGACAGCACCGGAGGCAGGGTCGCGGCGGCGAGCCCGTCCTCCTCGCCGGGCGACGCGAGGCGCCGGTGGACCTCGGCGACCTCCCACGCGCCGCTGCCGGGGACCAGGACGCGTTGCAGCGCCCGGAACCGCCGGGCCACGGCCGCGGTGCCGCCGGAGCGGCCCAGGTCGACCGCGAGCGCGGCGGCGTCCCGGTCGAAGACCCGCAGCGGCAGGGTCAGCGGGTCGAGCTCGGTGAGGACCTCGGCGGCCGTGCCCGCGCCCCCCGCCGCGAGGGCCGTCTCGGCCGCCTCCACCGCGCGTTCGGCGTAGGCGTCGTCCGTCAGGGCCGTCCGCTCCAGCGCCCGACGGGCGAGCCGCAGCGCCGTCTCGGGCGCACCCGTGCGGCGGGCGCGGCGCGCCGCCCGCACCAGGGCCGTGGCCAGCGCCTCGTCCACGCCGGGCAGGGTCGCCCGGTCGCGGTGCTCGACGCGCTGGGGGAGGGGCAGCGGGAGCTCCGAGATCGAGCGGTGGAGCGCCCGCTGCGCGTCCGGGGTCAGCTCCTGCACGGCCGCGCGGGCCAGCATCGGGTCGGCCAGCGTGAGCACCCCGGCGTCGGTGCGGACCAGGCGGCGCCGCAGCCCCTCCGCCGTCGCGGCCTCGGTGGCCGGGTCGAGCTGGACGAGCTCGTCGTACGGCGCGGCCCCCATCAGGGCGATGGTCGCCAGCAGGCGGCGCAGATCCGGGGGCAGGGCGCCCAGCCGCTGCCGCTCCAGCTCCGCCTCCCCACGCCCGGGGCGTACGCGGGGGTCGCCGGTCACCCGCGCCGTGGCCAGCGCCATCGCCCAGAGCGGGTTGCCGCCGCTGTCCTCGGTGACGGCCGCCAGCGTCGCGGGCGGGAGCGCGCTCAGCCCGGCCACGTCGAGCACCGCGACCAGGGAGGCGGGCCGCAGCGGGCCCAGCCGGACGATCTGGTCGGGCGCGAAGTAGCCGGACCGGGAGCGGGTCCCGGTGGCGGGTCGACGGCCGGCGGCCACGAGGGCCACCCGCGTGTCCAGCGGCGGCCGGGTGAGCACCCGCTCGAGCACCCCGAGGGTCTCCTCGTCCAGCCACTGCCACTCGTCGACGACGACCACGACGCCGGCCACGGCGAGCCCGGCGAGCAGACCGCCGACGGCGGCGTCGACCCCGTCGGCCGCACCCTGCCCAGGTCGCCCGTCACCGACCGACGGCTCCCGACGGCGGAGGTCGACCTGGACGCGTACGGCGTCGGCGGTCCCTGCGGGGAGGCCGGCCAGCAGGTCCGTCAGACCGGCGAAGGGCTCGGTCCCGCCGGCGCGGCCGCGCACGAACAGGACGGTGCGTTCGCGGACGAGGGCCCGGACCAGCGCGTCGACGAGGAACGACTTGCCGAGTCCCGCCTCCCCGACGAGCACGAGACGGCCGCCGTGCGTACGCGCGGCGTCGACCATCCGCAGGAAGACGGGCCGCCGTTCCGGGGCGAGGTCCGGCGGGACGAGCGTGGCGCCCGCCACGAGCTCGATCGTCACCGCCGGGCGTCCTCGACCGCGGGGCCGGAGCGACCCAGGAGGGCGGTCGTGCGGTGCAGGTGCGCGGCCAGGGCGGCGGCCGCGCGGTCGGCGTCGCGGGCGAGGGCGGCCTCCTCGAGCACGGCGTGCTCCCCGAGGCGGGCCTTCGCCGGGCTGCCGAGCGCCGACCAGCGGCGGGCGAGCTCGCTCAGGCGCCACAGCCGCTCGAAGGTGTCCAGCAGCACCCGGTTGTCGCACCCCTCGAGCAGCGCACGGTGGAAGCGGTGGTGGGCGCGCGACCAGGCGTCGGAGACCTGCGGCCCGTCGCCGTCGTGCACGGGCGTCTCGTCGAGCTCGCGGAACGCGGCGCGTACGCCGGCCTCCCACGCCGCGTCGCCGCGCGCGATCGCGAGCCTCAGCAGCTGGGGTTCGAGGGCCGCGCGCGCGTCGCTCAGCTCCTCCCACCGGCGGTCGTCGGCCTTGGGCGCCGTGAACCCCCGGTTCGGCAGACGCTCGGCGAGGCCTTCGCCGACCAGCCGCAGCAGCGCCTCGCGGACGACGGCCAGGCTCACGCCCAGCCGGTCGGCGAGGTCCTGCGGCTTCAGCGGCTGCCCGGGCGCGAACCGGCCGTCGAGGATCTCGGCCCGGAGGGTCCCGTAGACCCGCGCTGACCGCGAGATGACGGGCGTCGGATCCACGCAAGAACCATAGCCTGATAATCGATTATCCCGACAACGGTGTCTCGCGCTCGAGGGAGGGCGCGCGCATCTGTTCGGGCGGTGGACGCCTAGCCGGCTGAGCTCGACGCCAGCGTCGTCGCACCCAACGAACCCACCGCCGCCTCGTACGCCGTGAGCTCGTCGGCGACGACGTCGGCGAGGGGGCCGTCGACGGGGGAGGCGATCCACACCGCGAACCCGCCGTAGTAGGCCCGCACGCCCAGGTCGGCGAGGACCGCGGCCTGCCGGTCGTCACCGAGGCGCTCGGCGAGGGAGCGCCGCAGGGCCTCGGTGATAGTGGAGCGCTTGAAGACCGCGCGCTCCTGCAGCTCCGGGCTGGACGCCAGCAGCGCGTCGATCCCGCGCTGGTCGGCCCGCCGCTCGGCCGGGTGCATCGTGCAGAGCGCGAAGACGCCGGCGTGCAGGACCTCGAACGGCGTGCTGCCGGCGGGCGCGCCGGCGACCCCGTCGACGGCGAGGGCGACCAGCGCCTCCTGGCCCTGGAACAGGATCTCGCGCTTGTCGGCGAAGTGGCGGAACAGAGTCGTCTTCGTCAGGCCGGCGCGCTCCGCGATCTGCGCGGCCGTCGTCGCCTCGTAGCCCCGCTCCGCGAACAGGTCCACCGCGGCGTGCAGGAGCCGTCCGCGTGCGTCCGGTTCCCAGCGAGCCATGCGGCGATCGTACGTGATGCGACTCGGTCACATCACCGTGTATGGTCATGTTACCGAGTCACATGACTCCCGACCGCGGCGCGCAGGACGTGCCGGACGGTCACCCACACCGAAGGAGAACGACCATGCGCGTGTTCATCACCGGAGCGTCCGGCTGGATCGGGACGGCCCTCACCCACGAGCTCGTCGGGGCCGGCCACGAGGTCGTCGGGCTCGCCCGCTCCGACGCCTCCGCCGCCAGGATCGAGGCGGCCGGCGGCACCGCCGTCCGCGGCGACATGGCCGACCACGACCTGATCGTGGCGCAGGCGACCGCCGCCGACGCCGTCGCGCACCTGGCCTTCACACTCGACTTCGCCGAGTTCGAGGAGACCGTCGACAACGAGGTCGCGCTGGTCGAGCGGGTCGGCGCCGCGTACGAGGGGACGGGCAAGGCGTTCGTCGCCGCGTCGGGCACGCCGATCCTGCTCGGGCGGGTGGCGACCGAGGACGACCACCTCGACCCGTCCGGCCCGGCCGGCGCCCGGGCGCGGACCGCCGCGGCGGTGCTGGCCCTGTCCGACCGGGGGATCCGGTCGGCGCTGGTGCGGATGCCGCGCTCGGTCCACGGCGAGGGCGACCGGAACGGCCTCATCGCCATGCTCGTCGGCCTGGACCGCCAGCTCGGGACGGCGGCGTACGTCGGCGACGGGCAGAACCGCTGGCCGGCCGTCCACATCGGCGACGCGGGCCGGCTGTTCCTGCTGGCGCTGGAGAAGGCGCCCGCGGGCGCTGTCCTCAACGCCGTCGGCGAGGAGGGGGTGCGGATGCGCGACGTCGCCGAGGTGATCGCGGCGAAGACCGGTCTGACCGCCGCCGCCGTCGACCCCGAGGCGCTGGGCGTCTTCGGCGCGCTCCTGGGCGGCGACCAGCCGGCCTCGAGCACCCGGACCCGCACGCTCGTCGGCTGGGAGCCCACCGGGCCGACCCTGCTCGACGACCTCGAGGCTGGGCACTACACCGCGTGACGACGCCGACCCCGACCACGACGACGGACCCGGCGTACGCGTCGGCCCGGCCGGCCCTCGCGGCGCTGCTCGCGTCCGTGCTGTCCTACTCGCTGCTCCAGACGATGGTCGTCCCCGCGCTGCCCGACCTGCGTCGCGACCTGGGCGGTTCCGCGTCGACGCTGTCGTGGGTCCTGAGCGCCTTCCTGCTCACCTCCGCGGCGAGCACGGTGGTCGTGAGCCGGCTCGGCGACCTCTACGGGCGTCGGCGGCTGCTGCTGGTCAGCCTCGGCGTCCTCGGGCTGGGCACGCTGCTGGCCGCGCTCGCGGGGTCGATCGGGGTGCTCGTCGCGGCGCGCGCCGTGCAGGGGCTGGGGGCGGCCACGTTCCCGCTGGCGTTCGGCGTCGCGCGGGACCTGTTCGCGCGGGACCGCGTGCCGGTCGTCGTCGGCACCATCAGCGCGATGTCCGGGGTCGGGTTCGGGGTCGGGCTCGTCCTGCCCGGGCCGCTGCTCGACACGCTCGGCTGGCCGTGGATCTTCTGGTCCGCCCTCGCCGTGGTCGTCGCCGCGTTCGTCGCCGTCGCCCTCCTCGTCCCGCGCGAGGCGGCGCGCGACGGACGAGAAGGTGGCGGAGGTGAGGTGCGCGGCCGGGTCGACTGGGCGGGCGCCGCGCTCTTCACGGTCGGGCTCGTCGCGCTGCTGCTGGCGGTCGCCCGGGTCCGTGACGGGCTGACCGGTCCGCTCCTGGGCCTCGTCGTCGTCGGGCTGGGCGCGGGCGCCGGGTTCGTCCGGGTCGAACGCCGGGTCCGCGACCCGCTGGTCGACCTCGACCTCCTGCGCCGCCGCCCGGTCCTGGTGGGCCACCTCGTGTCCCTGCTGTTCGGGCTCGGCGTCTACGGCGCGTTCTCGCTGGTGCCCCAGCTCGTGCAGACCCCGCCGGCCTCGGGGTACGGCTTCGGCGCCTCGGCGACCGCGTCCGGGCTGTTCCTGCTGCCCCTCGCCCTGACCATGCTCGTCTCCGGTCCCGTGGCTGGGCGTCTCGGCGTCCGCTGGGGCTCGCGCCCGACGCTTGTCCTGGCGTGCGGCGTCGCGTGCGCCGGCTTCGTCGTGCTGGCCCTTGGTCTCGGGTCGGCCTGGGCGGTCGCCGCCGGGGCCGGTGTCCTGGGCGTCGGGGCGGGCTTCGCCTTCCCGTCGGTCGTCAACCTCGTGGTCGACGCCGTCGACGTCCGGGACACCGGGCAGGCGACCGGCGTGAACACCCTGCTCCGGACGGTCGGCGGCGCGGTCGGCGCCCAGGTCGCGGCGGCCGTGCTGACCGCCGCGACGGTCGCGGGCTCCGCTCTGCCGGCCCGGTCCGGCTACGTCACGGCGTTCCTGGTGTCCGCCGTCGCCCTGGCCGTGGCCGCCGGGGCGACCCTCGCGGCCCCGCGGCAGCGCCGGCGTACGGAGGAAGCGGCCCCCGGGCTCGTCCCCTGACGGCCGGGGCCATCCTGTTGCGCCCGCCGAGAGCGACGAGCCGGCCGGCTCCGGAGACGGCAGGACCCCGGCTGCGCAACGGCAGCCGGGGTCCTGCGTACGGGCTCAGCCCAGGGTGGAGGTGTCGATCACGAAGCGGTAGCGGACGTCGCTGGCGACGACCCGGTCCCAGGCCTCGTTGATCTTGTCCGCGGAGATGACCTCGATCTCGGCGCCCAGGCCGTGCTCGGCGCAGAAGTCGAGCATCTCCTGGGTCTCCGGGATGCCGCCGATGCTCGAGCCGGCGAGGCTGCGACGACCGGGGAGCAGCGAGAAGGCCTTGACCGACATCGGGTGCTCGGGGGCGCCGACCTCGACGAGGGTGCCGTCCACGGCGAGCAGGCCCATGTAGGCGTCCAGGTCCAGGTTCGCGGAGACCGTGTTGACGATCAGGTCGAACGACCCGGCCAGCTGCTCGAACGTGTCGGGGTCGCTGGTCGCGTAGTAGCTGTCGGCCCCGAGGCGGAGGCCGTCCTCCTGCTTCTTGAGCGACTGGCTGAGCACCGTGACGTCGGCGCCCATGGCGTGGGCGATCTTGACGCCCATGTGGCCGAGGCCGCCGAGGCCGATGATCGCGACCTTCTTGCCCGGGCCCGCGTTCCAGTGGTTCAGCGGGGAGTAGAGCGTGATGCCGGCGCAGAGCAGCGGGGCCGCCTCGTCCAGCTCGATGCCCTCGGGGATGCGCAGGGCGAAGTCCTGCTCGACGACGATGTGGGTGGAGTAGCCACCGGCGGTCGGCTTGCCGTCGCGACCGACGCCGCCGTACGTGCCGATGTTGCCGTTCAGGCAGTACTGCTCGAGGCCCTTGAGGCAGCTGTCGCACTCGCGGCAGGAGTCGACGAGGCAGCCGACGCCGACGCGGTCGCCGACCTTGTGCTTGCTGACGTCGGACCCGACCTCGGCGACGACGCCCGCGATCTCGTGACCGACGACGATCGGCCAGCCGGCGTCACCCCACTCGCCGCGCGCGGTGTGGATGTCGGAGTGGCAGATCCCGGCGAACTTGATGTCGATGAGGATCTCGGTCGGACCGACGTCGCGACGCTCGATGACGGTGGGCTCGAGCGGCGCGGTCGCGCTGGGGGCGGCGTAGGCGTGCACGTTCAGCATGTGGTCTCTTCTCGTGGTGGTGGTCGGGGCGGTCGGAGGGACCGGCCCGGCGTGGTGCGGACGTTCACGGGGGTCTCGCTGCTCGCCGCGTGGCGCGGGGCAGCGAAAGAGGACGCCGGGCTCGACCCGGTCGTGCACAACCTACCCGGGCCGGTGCGGCCCGGGCGGTGCGCAGACGCGGGTCAGGCGGCGGACAGGAACGGGTAGTCGGTATAGCCCTCGGGCCCGCCGCCGTAGAACGTGGACGGGTCGGGCTCGTTCTCGCCGTGCCCGCCGTGCCAGCGCTCGACGAGGTCCGGGTTGGCGATGATCATCCGACCGACCGCGACGGAGTCCGCAGCGCCCTGCTCGACGAGCGACTCGGCGTCCTCGCGGGTGGTCACGACGCCGAAGCCGTCGTTGATCATCAGGTGCCCGCCGAAGCGACGGCGGAGGCCCTGGACGAGCTCGCCGGTGGGCTCGGCGTGCAGCACGCTGAGGTAGGCGAGGCCGAGCGGACGCAGGGCGTCGACGAGCAGGCCGTACGTGGTCGCGTCGTCGGCGGCGTCGGGCTCGAGCACGCTCTGCACGTCGTGGGCGGGAGAGATGCGCAGGCCGACCCGGCTCGCACCGACCTCGGCCGCCACCGCGGTGACGACCTCGACGACGAACCGGACGCGGTTCTCGGGCGAGCCGCCGTAGCGGTCCTCGCGCTGGTTGCTGCTCGGGGCGAGGAACTCGTGCAGCAGGTAGCCGTTGGCCCCGTGCACCTCGACCCCGTCGAGACCGGCGTCGACCGCGCGACGGGCGGCGGCGACGAACGCGTCCCGGGTCTGCTCGACCTCCTCGGTCGTCAGCGCGTGCGGGACGGGGTAGGGCAGCTTGCCCTCCGGCGTGTGCGCCTCGCCCTCGACGGCGATCGCGCTGGGCCCGACGACCCGGTCGCACCCGTTGATCGCGGTGTGCGACACCCGGCCGCCGTGCATGACCTGCATGAACAGCCGTCCGCCGCGCCCGTGGACGGCGTCGGCGACCCGCGCCCACCCGGCCTGCTGCGCGTCGTCGACGATGCCGGGCTGGCCGGGGTAGGAGCGGGACTCCCGGGTGGGGTAGGTGCCCTCGGTGACGATGAGGCCGGTCGAGGCGCGCTGGGCGTAGTACTCCGCGACGAGCTGGTCGGGGACACCGTCCTCGCCGGAGCGCGTACGGGTCAGCGGGGCCATCACGACGCGGTTGGCGAGCTCGAGCTCGCCGAGGGCGACGGGGGAGTAGATCGTCTTCACGGAGGGTGGCAACGCGGTGCGCACGCCGGACCTTCCCCTCGTGCACCCATCGTGATCATGCTCACGGCCCTCCGGACCGGCGGTGCGGGCGGGCGGGCGGCACGAGTAGTTCGTCTGTCTATACAAGTCAACGTCCCGTTCAGCGTCCGTTCGCCTTCGGGTACCCCCGGCGTTCACAGCCCGTCCCTAGCGTCCGAGACGTGGTGACGGCGGGGGGCACGGGGACGGGACGGACGACGGCGGTCCGGGCGCGCGGCGTCGCGAAGACCTTCGGCGACGTGGTCGCGCTGGACCACGTCGACCTCGACGTCGAGGCCGGCCAGGTGCACGGGCTGATCGGCCCGAACGGTGCCGGCAAGTCGACGCTCCTGGGCCTGCTCCTGGGCCTCGCCGTGGCCGACGCGGGCCGGCTCGAAATCCTCGGGACGCCGGTCGGACGCAGCCTCGTCGTGCCGGCGGGAGTCGCGGGGTTCGTGGACGAGCCCGGCCTCTACCCCTCGCTGACCGCCCGGCAGAACCTGACCGCCTTCTCCTTGCTGCGCGGCGGCCCGGTCCCCGACGTCGAGGAGGCGCTCGACCAGGTCGGGCTGCGCGACGTGGCCGACGACCGCGTACGCGGCTTCTCGCTCGGCATGCGGCAGCGGCTGGGGCTGGCCTCGGCCATGCTCGACCGGCCGCGCCTGCTCGTGCTCGACGAGCCCGCGAACGGCCTCGACCCGGCCGGGCGCCGCCACGTGAACACGGTCATCGCCCGTCTGGCCGAGGCCGGCACCGCCGTCGTCCTGTCGAGCCACCGGATGGACGACCTCGCCGAGCTGTGCTCCGAGGTCACCCTGCTGAGCACCGGCCGCGTGGTGTTCAGCGGGCCGGTCGAGAAGCTCGCCGCCGAGACCGGCGACCTGGACCACCGGCTGCGCACCACCGACGTCACCGCTGCGGCCGGCCTGGTCGCCGCGACGCCGGGCCTGCGCCTGGTGCCGGCCGAGGACCGCACCTGGACGGACCCGGAGGTCCTGGTCGTCCGTGGTCCCGCCGCCGCGCTCGACGCGCTGGTCGCCCGGCTCGTGGGCGCCGGGATCGGCCTCCGCGAGCTCGGCCCGGTCGTGCCGCCGCTGGAGGCCGCCTTCCTCGCGCTGACCGCCGACGACGACGACGACGACCGGGACGGCGACGGGGACCACCACCACGACGCCGTACGGGGTGCCGCGTGACCGCCGTCGTCGAGACCGTGGCCGAGGTGGCCCGACCGGTCGCGCCCGAGGCCCCGGTGGCACCCGCGCCCCTGTCGCGCAGCTACCGCTTCGAGCTGCTCAAGCTGCTGTCGCAATGGCGCGTCCGTCTGCTGCTGCTCGCGTGCTGGCTGGCGCCGGCGGTGTTCGTCGGGATCGTGAGCCGCCAGAGCGCGCTGCCCTCGGACACGGTGTTCGGCCGGCTGATGGGGTCGACGGGCTGGGCCGGGGCGCTCGTCGTGCTCGCCTTCGCCTGCAGCTGGGCGCTGCCCCTGCTCACCGCCCTCGTGGCCGGCGACGTGTTCGCCGTGGAGGACCGCCTCGGGACGTGGCGGCACCTGCTCGTCGCCGTGCGCTCCAAGCGCCGGATCTTCGTCGGCAAGGCGCTGGCCAGCGCGTCGGTGATCCTGCTCCTCGTCGTGGGCCTCGCGGTCTCCGGCCTCGTCGGCGGACTGGTGTCGGTGGGGGACCGGCCGCTGGCCGGGCTGGACGGGTACGCCTTCTCCGGGTCCCAGGTCGCGGGCCGTTACCTCCTCGCCTGGCTCTGCGTGCTCGCCCCGACGGCCGCCTTCGCCGCGGTGGGCCTGCTCGGCTCCGTCGTGCTGGGCCGGTCGCCGATGGGGCTCGTGACGCCGGCCGTGCTCGCCGTGGTCGTCGCCCTGGTGCAGCTGCTGCCGCTCCCGCTCGCGGTGCGGCTCGCCCTGCCGAGCCAGGCGTTCGTCGCCTGGCGGGGGCTGTTCACCGAACAGGTGCAGGCGGGCCCGCTGCTCGTCGGCGTCCTCGTCGCGCTGGCCTGGGCGGTGCTGGCCACCGCGGCCGCGTACCGGCTCTTCCTGCGCCGGGACTTCACCGACCTGGCCAACGACGGCTCCGGGCGCCGGTTCGTCGTGGCCGGGCTGCTGCCGCTGGCCGCGCTCACCGCCGTGTCCGCCGTCGTCGTCGGCCTGGTCCTGCCCGTGTACGGGACCGGGGTCGAGAAGGTCGCGCTCGAGCGCTCGCTCGCGACGACGTACGGGCACCTCTACCGGCTGCAGACCGTCGAGCTGAACCGCCCGCCGGTCACCGAGGCGCAGCTGCAGACCACCGCCGCCTGCGACAAGGGGGGCACCCTCGTGGCCGACGAGGGGCCGGGCACCGACTGGCGCTGCGTCGTCTCGTGGCACCTCCCCGGAGCGACCGCGGTCGGCTCCGCCATCTACCAGCTCGACGTCACCGCGGACGGACGCTACGTGGCCGACGGCGACGGGCCCCAAGAGGTCAACGGCTTCTTCCAGGTCCAGGCCCCCTACGGGGTCGCGCCCAACCCTCTCTGGCAGTTCGACGCCACCGTCGACCTGCTCCCACCCCCACGAAAGGACTGACCATGCAGGTCAGACGCCAACGACGGTCCGCCTCGGCGGGCTCGTCCCCGATCTTCCGCCGGCGCTCCGCCCGGCTCGCCGTCATCGGCCTCGCGACGCTCGCCGTCGCGGGCACCGGTGCGGCCCAGGCCAGCACCGTCGTGTTCGGCAGCAACCACGTCGGCGGCACGTACGCCGCTGGCCTCCAGGTCGCCTCCGACCAGGTGATCAAGCCCGTCGGGCAGCGGCTGCTGTCCAAGTACGGCAAGTTCATGGGCTCGGCGGTGAGCCCGGGCGGCCGGTTCCTGGCGGCGTCCAGCGCCGACAGCGGCGTGGTGCTGCAGGTCTTCGACCTCGAGACGCAGCGCCCGGTCTGGCTGGTGGGCAGCCAGCCCGGCGTCAACACCAAGCTCGACGACCGCAGCGTGGGCCAGGAGGGTCCGTCCTTCTCCCCGGACGGCAGGTTCCTCTGGCTGCCGCAGACCAACGGGCTCACCCGGTTCGCGGTGGCCGTCGACGGCTCGCTCTCCGCGCCGACGACGATCGCGCTGCCGACCAAGCACGTCACCCCGATCCCGACGAACGACCCGACGAGCCCCCTGACCGAGCTCTCGGCCCTCCCGGGCAAGGTGACGTTCTCCCCGGACGGCGCCACCGCCTACGTCCCGGTCAACGGCCAGAACACGGTCGTCGCCCTCGACGCCGCGACCGGTGCGGTGAAGCAGACCTGGAACGTCGGCATCGCGCCGCGCGCCGTCGTGCTCGTCGGCACCAAGCTCTACGTCAGCAACGAGGGCGGCCGGCAGGCGGTCGCGGGGGACAGCACCATGGAGTCGTACGGCACCCCGGTGCCCGCGAACGGCTTCAAGGGCACGTCCACCTCGGGCACGGTCAGCGTCATCGACACCGCCGCCGCGGGCTCGCCCGTCTCCTCGATCCGGGTCGGGCTGCACCCCACGGCCATGTACGCGTCCGGCAGCGCGCTGTTCGTGACGAACACGTTCAACGACACGGTCTCGGTGATCGACACCGGTCTCGGCAAGGTCGTGCAGACGATCGCGACTCGTCCCTGGGAGTCGTCGAAGGTCGGCTACCAGCCCAACGCCGTCACCCTCACCGACGACGGGCACCTGCTCGTCACGCTCGCGCGGGCGAACGCCGTCGCCGTCTACCGCTACAGCGGCAAGCCGCAGGAGCCGGTGAGCTACGTCGGCCTGCTGCCGACCGACTACTACCCGGCCGACATCGCCACGGCCAACGGCAAGGTCGTCGTCACGAACACCCGCGGCATCGACGCGCGCGGGCCGGAGCTCAGCTTCAACAAGGGCCCGGGCACCGTGCTCGCCACCGGGCACGGCACGCACAGCACGACCGGGTCGCTGACCCGCTTCGCGCTGCCGAGCGACCAGGACGTCGCGCGGTACACGGGCACGGTCTTCGCGCAGAACGGCTGGACCGGCTCCGACGTCGCGAAGGCGAGCGGCACCAAGGCGAAGCCCGTCGCGATCCCCAAGCGCATCGGGGACCCGTCGACGATCAAGCACGTCTTCCTCCTGGTCAAGGAGAACCGCACCTACGACCAGATCTACGGTGACGACGCCCGCGGCAACGGCGACCCCTCGCTCGCGCAGTTCGGGGAGAAGGTCACGCCCAACCAGCACGCGCTGGCGAAGCAGTTCGGGCTCTACGACAACTTCTACGACGTCGGCACCAACTCCGCCGAAGGCCACAACTGGGTGATGCAGGGCGACAACCCGGAGTACACGGAGTCCAGCGCCGGCGAGTACATCCGCAGCTACGACACCGAGAGCGACGTCCTCGGCCACCAGCGCAGCGGGTTCCTGTGGACCGCGGTGCAGGCCGCGGGCGGCAGCGTGCGCAACTTCGGCGAGTTCATGGCGTACGAGAACAAGCCGGCGTCGGCGACGTGGCAGCAGTACTACTGCGCCGCGACGAACGTCGACAAGGGCGGCAACCCGGCGCAGCTGACCGACCCGGCGATCCGGCTCAATGAGCAGTCGCCGATCCCGTCGCTGAACGCGGTCTCCAACCGCGACGCCCCGCAGTTCGACACGGCGATCCCGGACCTCTACCGCTACCAGGTGTGGAAGAAGGAGTTCCAGGACCGCGGTCCGGCGAACCTCAACATGATGTGGCTGTCCAGCGACCACACCGGCGGCACGGCCGACCCGCGCGCGCAGGTGGCCGACGGCGACCTGGCCGTGGGCAAGATCGTCAACGCGATCTCCAAGAGCCGCTACTGGAAGAGCTCGGTGATCTTCGTCGTCGAGGACGACAGCCAGGACGGCGCCGACCACGTGGACGGCCACCGCGCGCCGGTCCAGGTGATCAGCCCGTACGCGCAGCACGGCAAGGTCGACTCGACCTACTACTCCCAGATCACGATGGTCCGCACCATCGAGCAGATCCTCGGGGCGCAGCCGCTCAACCAGAAGGTGGCCGCGGCGACGCCGATGTACAGCGCGTTCACCGACAAGCCCGACCTGACGCCGTTCACGGCGGTGCCGAACCGGGTCCCGCTCACCGAGGGCGTCGTCACGCAGCCGCAGTGCGGTCCGGACACGCTCGGCAAGAAGGGCACCGCGCTCAAGAAGCTGAACGCGGAGCAGAAGAAGGCCACGGCGGTCCCGAGCGAGCAGCAGTCCGTGGCGAAGGCGTGGGAGGACTGGGGCAACCTGCAGCACTTCACCGGCAACGGGGCCATCCCCGACTACGCCCACCCCGAGCAGCTGAACCGCTACACCTGGTACCAGACGCACGGCTGGAAGAAGCCCTACCCGGGTGACACCAAGATCTACGCCCCCGACGACGTGCCGGGCGCGAACATCCCGGGGGTCGACGGCGACCGCTGACCGCTCGTACGGCCCCGGACCTGCACGCCACCGCGCGGGTCCGGGGTCGTCCCGCGTCCGGCCGGTTCAGGCCGCGACGTGCAGGAGACGGGTCGTCGTCGCGGTGCCGTCGCCCGGCGCGCCGGCGCTGCCGGGCAGCGCGACGGTGAACAGGGCGCCCCCCTCGGGAGCCCGGCCGGCAGCGAGCGTCCCGCCGTGCTCCCCGAACGCCTTGGTGGCGAGGGCGAGCCCGAGCCCGTGCCCGGCGGTGCTCCGGGCGGCCTCCGACCGGTAGAAGCGGTCGAAGACGTGGGGGAGGTCGGCCTCCGCGATCCCGGGTCCCTCGTCGGCGACCTCGAGGCGGTGGCCGACGAGGCGCACGTGCACCGTGCCGCCCGGCGGGCTCCAGGTGACGGCGTTCTCGAGCAGGTGGCCGACGGCCCGCTCCAATGCACCGGCGTCGCCGACCAGGACCGTCGGGGTCAGCCGCAGGTCGAAGCCGACCCCGGTGCGGTCACGCACGCGTCCGACGGCCGCCTCGACGACGTCGCTCAGGTCGAGGGGCTCGCGGACCGCCGGCACGCTCTCGCGGGCGAGGTGCACGAGCTCGGAGACCAGGGTGCTCAGCTCCACCGTCCGGTCGAGCGCCTCCGCGACGACCTGGCCGCGCTGCTCGTCGCTCAGCCGCCGGCCGGCCGTGTCCAGACCCAGCAGCTCCAGGTTGGTGCGCACGCTCGTCAGCGGGGTGCGGAGCTCGTGGCCGGCGTCGGCGACGAGCCGGCGCTGCTGGTCCCGGGAGA
This sequence comes from Microlunatus spumicola, assembly GCF_039536445.1. NCBI lineage: Bacteria > Bacillati > Actinomycetota > Actinomycetes > Propionibacteriales > Propionibacteriaceae > Microlunatus > Microlunatus spumicola. Next base: position 385,200 of record NZ_BAAAYR010000001.1, read on the forward strand.
GCGCGATGCGGCACAGCATCAGGTTGAACGTCTCGGTCAGCGCGGCCAGGTCGCCGCCGCCGGACTCGGGCGAGACGGGTTCGAGGTCCTCGGTCTCGGCCACGTGCCGGACGGCCTCGGTGAAGCGGCGGACCGGCTGGAACGCCGTACCGGCGACCGTCCTGCCGAGCAGCCAGGCCCAGACGACGCCGATGCCGCCGACGAGGAGCACCACGAGCCCGAACACGTTGAGGACCTCCTCGCTCGACGCGAGGGGCCGCCCGACGACGAGCACGTAGCCCTCCTCGCCGAGCGGCACCGTCACCAGCCGGTAGACCTCGCCGTCGCTGCTCGTCGTGTTCCGCACGGTCTGCCGCTGCTCCTGCGCCGCCGCCACCTCGGGGCGGCCGAGGTCGAGCGAGAGGGCCTCGCCGCGCACCGACAGCACCGTGCCGTCCGGACCCACGGCCTGCACGACCGTGGTGCCGGTCCCCAGAAGCCGCGGCCCGAGACGGCCGAGGCGACCGAGGTCCTCGACGGCCCGGGGCGCGAGGTCCTGGGCCATCTGCAGCGAGCCGCGCTCGCTGATGTCGTAGAGCGTGGCCCGGAGGGCGAGCCAGCCGGTCAGGCAGGTGACCAGGACGGTCAGGCCGACGGCGAGCATGGTGAGGAAGGTCAGCCGGCGTTGCAGCGGGCGGGCTCCCAGGACGACGTCGCTGAGACGCCGAGGGGCGTTCGTCATCCGGGTCCACCTCCGGGGTGCCACGGCCTTGGCGGTGACCACGACGGCACCGGCTCGAAGCCGAACCCCCGGACGGCGCTGACAACGTTAGCGGTGCGGGTCGGACCGCGTGCCGGAACGGCGTTTCCTGCGACGCCGAGCGCGCGCCCACCGCCCTGCGTGGCGCGTACGGGCAGGATGGGGCGCTTCGGCACCCCGTACGACCGGAGCGGACCCATGAAGCACCCGAACGACGTCACCCACTGGTACAGCCCGCTGGGGCGCAAGGCGGCGTCCGTGGTCACCGGCGTCGGCCACCGGATCGGCGCCCAGCCCGCCCTGGCGGTCATCCTCACGGCCGGCGTGGTCGTCGCCTTCCTGATGGCCTTCCTCGTCGCCCGCGTCTACGACGCGGTGACGGACCGCGACGGCATCGCGAACCTCGACCGGCCGCTGCTGCAGGAGGCGATCCAGCTCCGTACGCCGTGGCTCGACACGCTCGCCTCCGGGATCGCCTACCTCTTCGGTCCCGTCGGCATGCCCTGCATGGCGGTCGCCGCGATCCTCGTCCTGGCCCTGCACCGGCGGTCGCGGACCCCGCTCATCCTGATCGCCGGGGCCGGCGTCGGCTCGCTGCTCATGACCATCGCGGGCAAGGACATCATCGGCCGGAGCCGGCCGCCGCTGTCCGAGGCCGTGCCGCCCTTCGAGTACTCGCCGTCCTTCCCGAGCGGCCACACCCTCAACGCCACCGTCATCGCCGGCGTCGTGGGCTACCTGCTCTGGCTGCACCGCCGCACGGTCGTCGCCCGGGTCGCCTGCGTCGTCGTGCCGGTGGTCATCGCCGTCGTGGTCGGCCTCAGCCGGGTCCTGCTCGGGGCGCACTGGTTCACCGACGTCGTCGCCGCCTGGCTGCTCGGGGCGGCCTGGCTCGCCCTGGTCGTGACCGCGCACCGGCTCTACCTGACCGCCCGCGAGCGCGGCGCCCCCGAGGAGCCGCAGCCCCTCCGGTCCGGTCAGGCCGCCCGCCGACGCTGACCGGCGCCCCATGGATCATGGGCGCGTGCCCCTGACCCTGCCCAGCCCCCGCACCCTCACCGACACGGAAGTCCCCGCCCTGCGCTGGGGCGTGATCGGCACCGGCATCGCGGACCCGTTCGTCGGCGCGATCCACGCGCACACCCGGCAGCGCGCCGTGGCGGTCACGGCCCGCGACGCCGCCAAGACCGAGGCGTTCGCCCGCCGGCACGGCATCGGGACCGTGCACACGAGCGTCTCCGCCCTCGTCGAGGACCCCGAGGTCGACGTCGTCTACGTCGCCACGCCCCACCCGCTGCACCACGAGCAGGCGCTGGAGGCCATCGCGGCCGGCAAGCACGTCCTGGTCGAGAAGCCGATCGCCATGTCGGCGCAGCAGGCCCGGGAGATCACCGACGCGGGCCGGGCGGCCGGGGTGCTCGTGCAGGAGGCGATGTGGACGCGCTACCTCCCGCAGTCCGACGTCCTGCGCCAGGTGCTCGCCGACGGCCTGCTCGGCGACGTCCGGCTCGTCCGTGCGGACTTCGGCTTCGTCTTCGGCTTCGACCCCGCGCACCGGCTGTGGAATCCCGAGCTCGGCGGGGGAGCGCTGCTCGACGCCGGCGTCTACCCGATCGCCTTCGCCTCGTCCGTCCTCGGGCCGCCGGACGCCGTCACCGCCGCGGGCTCGCTGGCCCCGACGGGGGTGGACGAGCGGGCCGACCTGCTGCTCCCGTCGGCCGGGGCCAACGCGCTCGTGTCGACGTCGCTCGTCGCCCGCCTGCCGATCACCGCGTCGGTCGTCGGGTCCGAGGCCCGGCTCGACGTGCACAGCCCGTTCTTCGGGCCCACGGGTCTGACGCTGACGACGGGCTCGGCCACGTCGGAGGAGTCGCTGACGTGGAGGGACACGACCTTCGACAAGCTGAACGAGGGGCTGAGCCACCAGGCCGTCCACCTCGCCGCGTACGTCGCCGAGGGCCGCGTCGAGTCACCGGTCCACGACCACGCCGAGGTCGTGTCGATCATGGCCACGATCGACGAGGCCCGGCGCCAGCTCGGGGCGGCAGGGGTGCCCGGCGCAGGCGGCTCCGGGATGTAGTCAACTTGTGCACCGAAGTCGGTGCACAGGTCGCCGCGCTCTGACCGTACGAAGGACGTCCCGATGTCGCTGCCCTCCGCCGACGCCGACTGGTGGCGCAACGCCGTCGTCTACCAGGTCTACCCCCGCAGCTTCGCCGACAGCGACGGCGACGGCATCGGTGACCTCGACGGCGTCCGGGCGCACGTCGACCACCTCGCCCGCCTCGGCGTCGACGCGGTCTGGCTGAGCCCGTTCTACCCGTCCGCGCTCGCCGACGGGGGCTACGACATCGACGACCACCGCGACGTCGCCCCCGAGCTCGGCGACCTGGCCGCGTTCGACGCCATGACCGCCGCGCTGCACGAGCACGGCATCCGGGTGATCGTCGACATCGTCCCCAACCACACCTCCGACCGGCACCGGTGGTTCCGGGCGGCGCTCGCCGCGGAACCGGGCTCCGACGAGCGGGACCGCTACGTCTTCCGGCAGGGTCGCGGGGCGGACGGCTCCGAGCCGCCCACCGACTGGGAGTCCGACTTCGGCGGTCCGGCCTGGACGCGCCTGGACGACGGCTGGTGGTACCTCCACCTCTTCGCGCCCGAGCAGCCCGACCTGAACTGGGACCGCCGCGACGTCCGCGACGACTACCTCGAGACGCTGGCGTTCTGGGCCGACCGCGGCGTCGACGGCTTCCGGGTCGACGTGGCCAACCTGCTGGTCAAGGACCTGACCGAGCCGCTGCCCGACCGGGCCGAGCTGGCGACCCGCACCGACGGCAACCACGCGTACGAGGACCGGGACGCGGTGCACGAGGTGTACGCCGAGTGGCGGACGCTCTTCGACTCCTACGACCCGCCGCGGATGGCCGTCGCGGAGGCGTGGGTGCCGGCCCACCGCCGCGCGCGCTACGCCAGCCCGGAGAGCCTCGGGCAGGCGTTCAACTTCGACCTGCTGACCGCGCCCTGGGACGCCGAGACCTGGCGCCGGGTGATCGAGGAGAACCTCGACCTCGCGGCCGAGAGCGGCTCCACCTCCACCTGGGTGCTGTCCAACCACGACGTCATCCGGCACCCCAGCCGCTACGGCATCACCGCCGCGGCCGGTCAGCCGAACGAGATCGGCTACATCCCGGCCTTCGGGGTCGACCCGGAGATCACCGTGGACACCGCGCTCGGCGCCACGCGGGCGCGCGCCGCGACCCTGCTGATGCTGGCCCTGCCGGGGTCGGCGTACCTCTACCAGGGCGAGGAGCTCGGGCTCTTCGAGGTCGTCGAGATCGACGCGGACAAGCGCCAGGACCCGACCTTCTTCCGCACCGGCGGCGAGCGGCTCGGACGCGACGGCTGCCGCGTCCCGCTGCCCTGGACGAGCGCGCCCCCGTCGTACGGCTTCAGCCCCGAACCGGCCGCGGCGCCGCCGCACCTCCCGCAGCCGGCGTGGTTCGCCGACCTCAGCCTCGAGCGCGAGACCGACGACCCGACCTCGAGCCTCAGCCTCTACGTCGCCGCGCTCGCCCTCCGGCGCGAGCGCGCGGCGGGCGAGGGGCTGACCTGGGTGCCCGCCGGGCCCGGGGTCGTGCACGTCGTGCGCCCCGGCGGCTGGCACTGCCTCACGAACTTCGGCCCGGAGCCCGTCGCCCTGCCCGAGGGCGAGGTGCTGCTGGCCAGCGGACCGCTGGCGGACGGCCTCGTCCCGGCGGATCGGACGGTCTGGTTCCGCGAGGCCTGAGCAGACTCGTGATGTGGCGGCTCGGGCGATGAGTCTCGTCCCGGCGCCGGTCTACCTCCGTGACGGCACGACCACACGCACCGGGAGCGGGACATGGGACTGATCCACCTCGAGCTGTTCTCCACCCTCGACCTCGTCGGGCAGGCGCCCGGCGGGCCGGAGGAGGACCCGGAGGGCTTCTCCTTCGGGGGCTGGCAGGCGCCGCTGACCGACGAGGTCACGGGCCGGCAGGTGCTCGCCGCGTACGAGGGCACGGACGCGCTGCTGCTCGGCCGCCGGACGTACGACATCTTCGCCGCCTACTGGCCGCACCAGGAGGGCGGCGCGGACGACGACATCGCGACGCTGTTCAACCGGGTGCCCAAGTACGTGGCCTCGCGGGGCCGGCCGGACCTGGCGTGGGCCGGGTCCACGCTGCTCGGTCCCGACCTGGCCGCCGCGGTGCGGGAGGTGCGCGAGCGCCACGAGCACGTGAAGGTCGTCGGGAGTCTGGACCTGGTGCAGACGCTGCTGCGCGAGGGGCTCTTCGACCACATCGACCTGTGGCTGCACCCGATCATGCTCGGGGTGGGGAAGCGCGTGTTCGCCGACGGGGCGGTCCCCACGAACCTGACGCTCCTGGAGCGGCCCACGTCCGGGCCGAAGGGCACCGTCCACCTGCGCTACGCACGGGTGGACGGCACCCCCGGCACCGGGGACATGGCCGCGCGGGACGGCGGTGCCGACGCGGCCGGCTGAGCCCTAGACCTCGCGGGTCTTCGGCGAGCTCTCGTGCGTCCGAGCCGGGTCGCGCTCGATGACCGGGTCGAGGATCTCGTCGATCTTGGTGAGCAGGTCGGCGTCGAGGGTGACCCCGGCCGCCGCGGCGTTGTCGGCCACCTGCTCCGGGCGGGAGGCGCCGATGATCGCCGTCGCGACGTTGTCGTTCTGCAGGGTCCACGCCACCGCGAGCGCGGCCATGGAGAGCCCGGCCTCGTCGGCGAGGGGCTTGAGCTGCTGCACCCGCGCGAGGACGTCGTCGCGCATCCAGCGGGCGATCATGTTCGCGCCGCCCTTCTCGTCGGTCGCGCGCGAGCCGGCCGGGGGCTGCTCGCCCGGCTTGTACTTGCCGGTGAGGACGCCCTGGGCGATCGGGGACCAGACGACCTGCGAGATGCCGAGCTCCTTCGAGGTGGGGACGACCTCGCCCTCGATGACGCGCCACAGCATCGAGTACTGCGGCTGGTTGGAGATCAGCTGGAACCCCAGCTCCTTGGCCAGCGCGGCGCCGTCACGGAGCTGCTCCGCGGTCCACTCGCTGACGCCGACGTAGAGGACCTTGCCCTGGCGGACGAGGTCGGCGAAGGCCTGCATCGTCTCCTCGAGCGGCGTCTCCACGTCGTAGCGGTGGGCCTGGTAGAGGTCGATGTAGTCGGTCTGCAGGCGCTTCAGCGAACCGTGCGCCGCCTCCATGATGTGCTTGCGGGAGAGCCCGACGTCGTTGTGCTGCTTCGGCCCGATCGGCCCGAACACCTTGGTGAAGATCTCCACCGACTCGCGCCGCTCGCCCTTGAGCGCCTCGCCGAGGACGGTCTCGGCCTTGGTGTTGGCGTAGACGTCGGCGGTGTCGAAGGTCGTGATGCCGTTGTCCAGGGAGGCGCGGACGCAGGCGAGCGCCTGCTCGTTCTCCACCTGGGAGCCGTGGGTGAGCCAGTTGCCGTAGGTGACCTCGGAGATCTTGAGGCCCGAGTTGCCGAGATAGCGGAATTCCATGACCCCCACACAACCACGGCGCCCTCCTCGCACCCGGCGGGGACCGCCCTAGACTGCCGCGGTCCGCCTCGGGCACCCGCTCGGGCACGACCACCGCGAGGACCCGATGCCCGCCCGACCCGCTCCCGGCTCGACCGTCCCGGCCCACCCGCCGGCCCACCTGTCCTGGCTGGCCGACCACGAGCGCGGGCTGCTGCGGTTCGGGCGCCGGGTCGTCCGGGGCGACGGGCTCGCGCACTGGCTGACGGTCGACGGCACGCCCGACCCCGACCGGACGGGCGACGTCTACATGGCCGCCCGGATGGCCCACGTCTACTTCCTCGCCGGGATGCGCGGCGTGCCCGGCTGCACCCCGCTCGCGGCCCGGCTGCTGGCCGGCCTCGCGAGCGCCGGGCGCGACGCCGTGCACGGCGGCTGGGTCGAGCACGTCCCCGACCCCGACGCGCCGGCGGGCTCGGACGACCCGGACGCTGCGGCGGACGCCGACAAGCAGGCGTACACGCACGCGTTCGTCATCCTGGCCGCCGCGACGGCCACCGTCGCCAGAGACCCGGGCGGCCCGGCGCTGCTGGCGGACGCCACCCGGACGACGTCCGAGCGGTTCGGGGACCCGGGCACCCCGCTCTTCGCCGACAGCGTCAGCGCCGACCTTCGGACGACGCGGGCGTACCGCGGGCTCAACGCCAACATGCACATGGTCGAGGCCCTCCTCGCGGCGTACGACGCGACCGGCGACCGCGCGCTCGCGGAACGGGCCGACGGGATCTGCGCCTTCGTCGTCGAGCAGGCGGGCGCGCACGGTTGGCGCATCCCGGAGCACTACGGCGAGGACTGGGTCCCGCAGCTCGAGCACAACCGGGACCACCCCGACGACCAGTTCCGTCCGTACGGGGCCACGATCGGGCACGCCTTCGAGTGGTCGCGGCTGCTGGTCCAGACGGGCCACGCGCTCGGCGCGGCCGACCGGTACCGGGACGCGGCCGAGCGGCTGTTCGCCCGCGCGGTCGCCGACGGCTGGGTCGGCGGGGAGCACCCCGGCTTCGTCTACACGACCGACTGGGACGGCTCGCCGGTCGTCCCCGACCGCGTCTTCTGGGTGCCCGCCGAGGCGATCGGCGCGGCCGCGACGCTGGGGCAGCTGACCGGCGACGAGCGGTACGCCCGCCACTACGTCGACTGGTGGGACCACGTCGCGGAGGTGTTCGTCGACGCGGACCGCGGCTCCTGGCACCACCAGCTCGACACCGACAACCGTCCGACCAGCACCATCTGGTCGGGCAAGCCCGACCTCTACCACGCCTACCAGGCCGTGCTGCTCTCCCAGCTCCCCGTCGCAGCGAGCGTCGCGGGGGCCGTCGCGCTCATGCGGGGGTGAGCAGGCCCTGGTCGCGGACGGCGGCGAGGGCGAGGGTCTTGTAGCCGACCTCGTCGAAGAGGACCGTCAGGCGGTCGTCCTCGACCGACATGACCACGCCGTGGCCCCACTCCGTGTGCTCCACGCTGCCGTTGCGCGGGAAGGTGTCGTCCTGCGGTGACAGGTCGTGCGCCGTGCCCGCCGCGCAGGTGTCGCAGTTCCCGCACGCGTGCTCGAGCTGCTCGCCGAAGTAGCCGAGCAGGAGCTGGCGACGGCAGCCGGTGGTCTCCGCGTACGCGCGCATCATCTCGATCCGCGACTCCACGAGCCGCTGGTGCGTCGCGGCGACCTCGACCGCGCGGTCGACCGCCTCGCCGGGGTTCAGGTCGGGGTCGAGGTACTCGAGGCGGCCCCGGTCGTCGGTCGTGACGGCGCCGGCCTGCTCGAGCAGGTTGACGGCGCGGGTCCGCCGGGCCGCGGGGACCTTCGTGGCGCCGTCGTCGGCGGCGGCGTCCAGGGCCCGGCCGAGGTCGGCCGGCCGCAGCGGCTCCTCGGTGTCGACCAGGGTCTCGGCCACCACGGCGAGCGCGTCCGCGGGCGGCCGGCTGGCGGTGAGGAAGCGCTGCAGGTGCAGGTCCTCCGGGCGGTAGAAGAGCGTGACGTCGGCGGGCTCGCCGTCGCGGCCGGCCCGTCCGACCTGCTGGTAGTAGGAGTCGAGCGACTCGGGCGCCGAGGCGTGCACGACGAACCGCACGTCCGGCTTGTCGATGCCCATCCCGAACGCGGACGTCGCCACCACCACCCCGACGTCGCCGGCGAGGAAGTCCTCGTGCACCCGCCGGCGGTCGGCGGCCCGCATGCCCGCGTGGTACGCCGCCGACGTCAGCCCGGCCTGCGCGAGCTCGGAGGCGTACCACTCGGCGTCCTTGCGGCTGGCCGTGTAGACGAGCCCCGAGCGGGTCTGCGGGTCGGCCATCAGGGTCCGGACGTGCAGGACGACCGCGTCGCGCTTGCGCCGCTCCTCGCTGACCCGCTGCACCGCCAGGCGGAGGTTCGGGCGGTCGAAGCTCGCGACCACCTCGCGGGGGTCGTGCAGGCCGAGCCGCCGGACGATGTCCTGCCGGACCGGCAGCGCCGCGGTCGCCGTGAGCGCGACCACCGGCGGGTGCCCGAGCCGTTCGACGACGGGCCGCAGCCGGAGGTAGTCGGGACGGAAGTCGTGGCCCCACGCGGACACGCAGTGGGCCTCGTCGACCACGAACAGGCTGACGTCGAGCCCGGCCAGCTCGTCGACCACCTCGTCCTTGGCCAGCTGCTCGGGGGAGAGGAAGAGGTACTCCGCGTCCCCCTCGCCGACGGCCTTCCAGGCGTGCCGCGTCTCGCTGACCCGCTGGCTGGAGTTCACGGCGACGGCCTCCGGCGCGGCTGAGCCCTCGATGCTGCCGAGCTGGTCGCGCTGCAGCGCCAGCAGCGGGGACACGACCAGGGTCGGCCCGTCGAGCAGCAGCGCCGGCACCTGGTAGATCGCCGACTTGCCGGCCCCGGTCGGCAGCACGGCCAGCACGTCGTGGCCCTCCATCAGCTGCTCCATCGCCTCGAGCTGCTCGGGGTGCAGCTCGGGCCAGCCGAAGGTGTCGGTGGCGACCTGGAGGAGCTGGTCGGCGTACGCGGACATGTCGGCGTCGTACCCGGGCCGGGCCGCGGTCAACCAGGGTCGGGCGCGGCCCGCGTCGCGCCCAGCGGTACGCCTTCCCGGTCGACCGGGCGTGACGACCGGGCACACGTACCGCTCGGCGCCGGCGCGGACCGGTCGGGGCTGGTCGGAGCGCGAGGCCCTGAGTCAGGACCTCGACCGCGACCCGGCCCGGCGGGCCTGGCGCGCCGGCAGGGTGGTCAGCAGCAGCAGGACCACCAGGACACCCGCGGCCGCGAGGGTGCCGCCGTCCAGCCCCTCGGCCACGTCGAAGATCAGCAGGACCGTCCCGGTCATCACCACGCCCAGGCCGACCAGCGCGCAGCTGAGCAGGCGGTGCCCGCGGTCGACGACCTCGCGCTTCTCGTGCTGCCGGAACAGCCGCCGGTGGAGCACCACCGGCGCCAGCGCGAGGGCCGTCGTCACCGTGGCCGCGAGCACCAGCAGCAGGTAGAGGTCGTGCTGCAGCTCGCTGAGCGTCGTGAAGCGTGGCTGGAAGGCGATCGTCAGCAGGAACCCGCTGAGGATCTGCGTACCGGTCTGCACGATCCGGGTCTCCTGGAGCATCTCGTTCCAGTTGCGGTCGCTCTGCTCGTTCGCCGTCTCGTCGCGGCCGTCCTCGACCGTGTCCGCGTCCTCGTCCATCCGCACCCCCGTCGCCCGGCGGCCGTGCGCGCCGCACGGGTGGCCCCTACCCCGGAAGGCGGGGGACAGGCGCGATCACGAGAAGAATAGAGGAAGCGACGCCGTGAGGAGTTGCCGCGCGGGCGGGCGGATCCGTAAAATCGGGCGCCTGTGGTCGCCCTCCCGGGCGACGTCACCGGTCGTCCGCGGAGCGGGCCCCGGCCCTGGGTCAGACAGCGGCTCACGCAGGCTCGGCCCTCGTACGCACAGGGCCGGGTCACCGCTGCCCGGAGGACGCCCGTGACCACGCCCGCACCCTCGCCCGAGCGCCGTACGAACCCGACGACGGCGTTCACGGAGCTCGGCCGGATGCTGCACTCCGACCGCCCGCTCGGCCCGACCCTCCAGCGGGTGGCCGAGCTGGCCCGGGACACCGTCCCCGAGCTGACCGACGTGTCGGTGACGCTCGTCAAGGACGACCAGCCGCGCACGGTGGTGTTCACCGGGCCGCTGGCAGTGGACCTCGACGAGCGGCAGTACGCGGAGGGGTTCGGGCCCTGCACGGACGCCGCGGTCTCGGGGGCGACGATCGTCCTGGACACGGCCCGACCCGACGACCGCTACCCGGAGTTCGCGGCCATCGCCGCCGCCGCCGGCGTCACCCACGTGCTCTCCGTCGGGCTGCCGATCCCGCAGCGGAGCATCGGCGCGCTCAACATGTACTCGCGGGCCAGGACGGCCTTCCCCGCCTCCTCGATCGCCCTGGCCGAGTCGTTCGCCGGCTACGCCGCGTTCGCGCTCGCCAACACGCTCGAGTACCAGGACGCCCTCGACCTCGTGACCAACCTGCGGACCGCGATGGCGTCGCGCTCGGTCATCGAGCAGGCCAAGGGCATCGTCATGGCCAGGGAGCACTGCACGGCCGACGAGGCGTTCGGCGTGCTGACCCGGCTGTCGCAGCACACCCACGTCAAGCTCCGCCAGGTGGCCGAGCGGGTGGTCGCCGAGGCACAGGGTCCGCAGACCGACCACGGCCGGACCGCCTGAACGCGTCACAGTTTTGCGCCGCGGAGGGCCGGGTAGGCCGATCGTGTACGGGGCCCGCACCACCGCGGGCGGCGTACGGGGGCCGATCCGGCCCCACCACCGGCACGGGCGCGCGGCGCCCGGAGGGGAACGTGACGCATGAAGGGTCTGGTCTACGAGGGACCGAAGCAGGTCGCCGTCAAGGAGGTGCCGGACGCGAAGGTCCAGGGACCGCTGGACGCCGTGATCCGCCTGACCACGACGAACATCTGCGGGTCGGACCTGCACATGTACGAGGGCCGGACCGCGGTCGAGGAGGGCAAGGTCCTCGGCCACGAGAACATGGGGATCGTCGAGGAGGTCGGGCCCGGCGTCCAGCAGGTGAAGCCCGGCGACCGCGTGTCGGTGCCGTTCAACATCGCCTGCGGCACCTGCCGGAACTGCCAGACCGGGTGGTGGTCGTTCTGCACCCGGGTCAACCCGACCGAGGGCATGGACGGCGCCGCGTACGGCTACGCGAACATGGGCCCGTACGACGGCGGCCAGGCCGAGTTCCTGCGCGTGCCGTTCGCCGACGTCAACCTGCTGCACCTGCCGCAGGGCACCGAGCACGAGAACGACTTCACGATGCTCTCGGACATCTTCCCCACCGGCTGGCACGGCGTGGAGCTATCCGGCTTCGTCCCCGGCGACCGGGTGGCCGTGTTCGGCGGGGGGCCCGTCGGGCTGATGGCCGCGCACAGCGCGATCATCCGGGGCGCGAGCGAGGTCTTCGTCGTCGACCAGGTCCCCGACCGCCTGCGCCTGGCCGAGTCGATCGGCGCGGTCGGGATCGACTTCTCCGCCGGCGACCCCGACGAGCAGATCCTCGAGCGCACGGGCGGTCTGGGCTGCGACCGCGGGGTCGAGGCCGTCGGCTTCCAGGCGCACGACGCCGCCGGCGAGGAGCACCCCGCGCTGACCCTCGACCACCTCGTGAACGTCGTCCGGACCACCGGCGGCATCGGGGTCGTCGGGGTCTACGTCCCGCAGGACCCGGGCGTCGACCCGCCGGAGCGCGCCGACCGGGTGGACTGGCAGTACGGCACGTTCTTCACCAAGGGCCAGTCGATGGGCACCGGGCAGGCGCCCGTGAAGCGCTACAACCGGCAGCTGCGCGACCTGATCATCAAGGGCCGGGCCCGTCCGTCGTTCATCGTCTCCCACGAGGTGCCCCTGGACGAGGCGCCCGACGCGTACGACAAGTTCGACCGCCGCGTCGAGGGCTACACCAAGGTGCTCCTCAAGCCCCACGGCTGACCGCCCCGGCCGTACGCCGACCCCGACCGCCCCGACACCCGTTCCTCCGGAAGAAGACGCATGCCCGCACGACTGCTCCGTTGCCGCCCGACGTGCTGACAGGGGACGACGGCGCCCGGGACCGGGCCCTGCGCGACGTGGACGAGGCCGGCCTCGCCCGCCTGATGGCGGCGGTGGCCGAGAGCCTCCACCACCAGTCGGAGACCGAGGACGTGCTGCGGGGCATCGTCCTGGCGGCCCGGGACACCATCCCGGGGGTCGAGCACGTGGGCGTCACGGTCGCGCACCGCAACGGGCGGATGGAGACCGTGGCCGCGACGGGCCCGCTGGTCTACCAGGTCGACGACCTGCAGTACCGGCTCCACGAGGGTCCCTGCGTGGACGCGCTCGTGGGCCGCACGGTGACGACCAGCGAGGACCTGGGGCGCGAGGACCGCTGGCCCCGGTACGCCCCGGCGGCCTCGGCCCTCGGGATCGCCTCCCAGCTGGGCATGGAGCTCTTCGACGAGGAGCGCACGACGGCCGGGCTCAACCTCTACGCCTCCAGGGCGCACGCGTTCGACACGGCGACGCTGCAGATCGCCCGCCTCTTCGCGGTCCACGCCGCGCACGCGCTGGGCCGTCGGCTGGCCGAGCAGCAGCTCACGGAGGCGCTCAGCACCCGGAAGGTGATCGGTCAGGCGGTGGGCATCGTCATGGAGCGCTACCGGCTGAGCGAGCAGCAGGCGTTCACGTTCCTGACCCACGCGTCCCACGACAGCGGGACCAAGCTCCGCCTCATCGCCGCGCAGCTCGTCGACGACGTCGACCGCCGCGGCGCGGCGGCGCACCGCGACCGGTCCGGGCACGGCCACGACGGTGGTGCCCGGGGTGCGGGCGGTCCGGACGGGACCGGCCGCATCGAGAGGCCGTCGAGCTAGCGGAGGTCGCGGACCGAGCCGCGCAGCTCGAGGCGGCCGAGCAGGATCGTCCGCGACGGGGCGGGCGGCTCGTCGCCGAGCAGGGCGACCACCGTCCGGGCGGCGGCCCGGCCGAGCTCGAACGTCGGCACCACGAAGGTCGACAGCGGCGGGGACAGCAGCGCGCTCTCGACGATGTCGTCGGTGCCGATCACGGAGACGTCGTCCGGCACACGGAGCCCGGCGTCGGCCAGGGCCGCGTACGCCCCGATCGCGGTCCGGTCGCTCACCGCGTAGACGGCCGTGGGGCGGTCGGGCAGGGCCAGCAGCGTCCGCATCTGGTCGTAGCCCTTGCGCTCGGTGCCGGCCGGCTGCGGGGGCACGAGCGCCGGGTCGACGGGGATGCCCGCCTCGGTCAGCGCGGCCTCGTGGCCCCGCCGGCGGTCGGTCAGCCCGACGTAGCGCGTCGAGCCGGCCAGCATGGCGATCCGGCGGTGCCCGCGCTCGAGCAGCGCGCGGGTGCAGCGGTAGCCGGCCGCGAAGTTGTCGGCGACCACCGCGTGCACCGGCGCGTCCAGGTAGTTCTCGAGCAGCACGGTGGGCGTCCCGGTCGCGAGGACCCGGTCGATCACGGCCTCGCCGACGTCGCCGCCGTTCGCGACGATCACGGCGTCGACGTCGCGGCCCACGAGCCGCCGGAGCTCGGCCACCGGGTCGTCCTCGCCGCGATGCAGGTGCAGCAGCATCGCGAGACCGGCGGCGCGCAGGCCCGCCTCGACCCCGGCGAGCACCTCGGTCATGAACCCGTCGCGGGCGGCCGCGGGGGACAGGGCCTCCATGACCAGGCCGACGAGGGCGGGCGGGGCCGATGCGGGGTCGCGGCGCTGGGGGACGTAGCCGAGGTCGGCCACGGCGCGCAGCACCCGGTCCTTCCGCTCGGCCGAGACACCGGGCTTGCCGTTGAGCACCAGGGAGGCCGCGGACAGCGGGACCCCGGCGCGCGACGCCACGTCGCGCAGCGTGGGCCCCCGGGACGGAGGCGCGGCACCCGTGGTCACGAGGACGACCGTACGCGAGAAGCGTTCTCCGGAACAGACGTGAACACGGAGAAGTCGTTCTCGGAACCTCTTGCCGCCGGACGAGAACGTGTTCTACCGTCGGCGCAGGGTGCCGGTCTTGCAGCGGCCCGGCCCGGACGAGGACGACGAGGAGCACCCACGTGCACAGCAGCACAGACGCGACGGTCGGCGTCCCGCTCGACGGCGTACCGGTCCGCTACTCCCGCGACCTGTTCGGCCACTTCGTCGAGCACTTCCACCGCCAGGTCTACGGCGGGATCTACGAGCCCGGGTCGCCGTTGAGCGACGCGTCCGGTTTCCGGCTCGACGTCGTCGAGGCGATGCGGGAGCTGCGGCCCAGCGTCGTCCGCTGGCCCGGCGGGTGCTTCGTCTCCAGCTACCACTGGCTCGACGGGGTGGGCCCCGACCGTCGCAGCCACTACGACAAGGCCTGGCGGGTCAGCGACCCGAACACCTTCGGCACCGCCGAGTTCGTCGCCTGGTGCGCGGCGATCGGCGCCGCGCCGTACGTCTGCACCAACGCCGGCACGGGCACGGCCGAGGAGATGAGCGACTGGGTCGAGTACTGCAACCTGCCGGAGGGCGGCCGCTGGTCGGACCTGCGGGCGCAGCACGGCAGCCCGGAGCCGCTCGCCGTGCCGTTCTGGAGCATCGGCAACGAGAACTACGGCGCCTGGGAGATGGGGGCCAAGACCCCCGCGGAGTGGGCGGTGCTGGTGCGCGAGGCCGCCAAGATGATGCGTCGGGTCGACGAGTCGATCACCCTGCTGACCGCGGCGCGAGCGGACCTGGAGTGGACGCTGCCGCTGCTCGAGGCGGCCGGCCCGTACGTCGACATGGTGTCCATCCACGGCTACTGGGACAAGCTCGACCAGGTCGACCACCCCTCGGACTACCGCACGGCCGTGGGGCAGTCGCTCGGCCCGCAGCACGACATCAGCCGCACCGTCGCCATCCTCGAGGCGGCCGGCCTGGGCGACCGCGTCACGATCGCCTTCGACGAGTGGAACCTGCGGGGCTGGCACCACCCGGACGGCACCAGCCGGCGGGCGATCGAGGCGCGGGACCGCAACGACGACAACAGCACGTACACGATGGCCGACGCGCTCTTCTCGGCCAGCTTCCTCAGCTCGTGCCTCCGGGCCGGCGACACCGTGCGGATGGCCAACATCGCGCCCAGCGTGAACACCCGCGGCCCGCTCTTCGTGCACCCCGACGGCGTGGTCCGGCGTAGCACCTTCCACACCCTCGCGCTGTTCGCCGGCGAGCTCGGCCCGCTGGTCCTCGACGCGACGGCGACGAGCCGGACCCTCGACGGCACCGACGTCCCGGTCCTCGACGTGCTCGCGACGGTCAGCGAGGCCGGCGACGAGGTCCAGCTCGTGCTCGTGAACCGCGATCCCGAGCGCACCCTCGAGTGCCGGGTGTCGCTCGGCGGCCGGCTCCTCGAGGGCGACCACCCGGCGACCCTGCTGACCGCGGACGGTCCCGACGCCTACAACGACGTCGACCACCCGACGTCGGTCGTCCCGCGGTCGGTGACCACGCACTTCGCGGAGGGCGGCACGGCGCTCGGACCCCACTCGCTGACCGTCGTCCGCGTCGCGCTGCCGTACGCGCACCCGGCCGGCGTCGTGGCGGTCGACGCTCCGGCGGGGTCCTGGACCCTCAGCGGCGGGGTGTGGGCCCGGCGGCGGACCGGCTGAGCAGCCGGGGCCCGGCGACCTGGAGCACGGCGCCGGTCCCGAGCCCCACGAGCATGATCGCGCCCATCGCGGTCGGGGTGCCGCCGAGCAGCCCGGCCAGCGGGGTCCCGAGCCCGCCGATCCCGAAGGCCAGCCCGCCGGACAGGGCCGCCGCCGTGCCCGGGGTCGCCGAACCGAGCGCCTGCGTCCGCGTGGTGGTGCCGGTGATGACCAGGCCCTGCGCCCCCGTGACGACGGCGAGGCAGGCCCAGACGACCCAGCCGGGCGCGTGCAGCAGCGCGCCGGTGAGGACGCCGGCGGACGCAGCGGCCCCCACGACGAGACCGACGGCGAGCAGCCGGTCCTCCGAGACCCGACCCACGATGCGCCCGAAGAGGAGCGTCGACGCGATCATGCAGCTCGCGTTCGTCGCGAAGACGACCGTGTAGAGCGTCTCGGAGTAGCCGTACCAGGTCTGGAAGACGAACGAGCTCGTCGCGATGTAGGCGAAGAAGCCGACGGTGGCGATGCACGACGTGACGAGGTAGAGCGTGAAGCGCGGGATGCGCAGCAGCTCGGCCATCCGGTGCGTGCTGGCCCGCAGGCCGACACCGTCCGAGCGGCGCTCGGGCGGCAGCGTCTCCGGGAAGCTCGTGACGACCGCGACGAGCAGGACGACCCCGACGACCGCGAGGAGCCAGAAGGAGAGCCGCCAGGTCCCCACGCCGAGCAGCGCACCGCCGACCAGCGGGGCCACGACGGGGCCGACCGCGTTGATGGCGGCCAGGGACGCGATGACCCGGGCCCGTCGGACGCCTGACAGCACGTCGGTGACCATCGCGCGTCCCGCGACGGTGCCGGCCGCGCCGGCCAGGCCCTGCACGAGCCGCGCCACGAGCAGGACCGGGGCGGTGGGGGACAGCGCGCAGGCCACCGACGCGACGACGAACGCCGCCGTCCCGACGACCACGAGCCGCCGTCGTCCGACCGCGTCGCTGAGCGGTCCGACGAGCAGCTGCCCGACCGCGTACGCGACGAGGAACGCGGTGAGCGTGAGCTGCGCGACCGCCGCGCTGGTGCCGAGGTCGGCCGCGAGCTCGGGCAGGCCCGGGATGTACATGTCGGTGGCCAGCGGCGAGATCCCGACGACCACCGCCAGCGGCACGATCGGAGCGAGCTGCCGCCCGCCCGTCCGGGGCGGACCCACCACGTCTGTCGCTGTCACGGCCTCCACCGTACTTGAACGATTCAGCCCGCAGCGGGTCCCGTACGCACCGGGCCGGTCGAGTCGCCGGGCACGAGGGTGCCGGCCAGCAGGCGGGGCGGGGACGCCGGCCCGCCCTCGAGGAGCCGGAGCAGCGCCTGCACGCCGAGCTCACCCAGCTCGGCACCCGGCGAGGACATCGACGTCAGGGCTGGCTCGACCGAGGTGCTCGCCTCGGTCGAGGTCAGCACCGAGAGCACCGAGACGTCCTCGGGGATGCGGACCCCGTGGCGCAGCAGGCCCGACACCAGTCCCGGCGCCGCGAACTCGTTGAGCACGAGGACGGCCGTCGTCGCGGGGTGGGCGCTCAGGATCCGCTCGGCGACCGCCCGGCCCGCCGCCGTGGTCTGCTCGCACTCGAGGATCACGACCTCGAAGCCCCGTTCGGCGGCGATGCGCCGGTAGGCCGCCGCGGACCGGACGAACGGGCCGTAGCTGCGGTAGCTCGCCTCCTCCTGGCTGCCGGCGACCATGACCAGCCGCCGGTGCCCGAGGCCGAGCAGGTGGTCGACCGCCTGCTCCATCGTGCGGTCGAAGTCGATGTCGACGTAGACCAGGCCGGTCAGGTCCGCGGAACGCCCGATGAGCGTGAACGGCGTCCGCGTGCGGCGCAGCACCTCGACGCGCGGGTCCTCGAGCTGCACCTCCATCAGCAGCACCCCGTCGACCAGGCCCTGGCCCACCAGCTGGGTCAGCTCGGCGGCGTCGTTGCTGACCGGCCAGAGCACGAGGTGGTACCCGGCACGGCCCGCCGTCCGCGCGGCGCTCGTGACGAACTCCATCCCGGACGCGCCCAGCTTGTGCTCCATCGCGGGGTAGACGAGCGCGACGACCCGCGTACGCCGGCTGGCGAGGGCCCGCCCGACCATGTTGCGACGGAACTCCAGGCGCTCCATCGCCTCCTCGATGCGCTGGCGCGTCTCGGGGGCCACGGGCTTGGTGTTGTTCACGACGAAGGACACCGTGGCGATCGAGACCCCGGCCGCCTCCGCCACCTGCCGCATGGTCGCCGCCACCGCGTCGCACCTCTCCTTGATCGTCAGGACGACCGTACGGGCTGGACGGCCTCGCCGAGGGGGCCCGGAGCACCGGTGGACAGATCGACCCCTTGACAAGACCCGACGGCCCATTCCAAACTCGGCCCACGCGCAGTTAAGCGCTTAACCGACGATCTGTCAGCCCGTTCGACCAGGCCTCCGCGGCCTGCTCCGACGTGCCGGGCGGACGTCGCGGCGAGTCAGCAAAGGAGCTGGACTGATGATCACGAAGCGACTGGCGGCCGTGGCCGCCCTGGCGGCACTGGCCCCCCTGTCCCTGGCCGCGTGCGGCGGCGGCGGAGGTTCGTCCTCCTCGTCCGGCGGCGGTTCCGCCGCCACCGTCGACAGCCTGAAGGTGCTCGACTACTACACCGACGAACCCGGCAAGACCCAGATCGGCGACATGCTGACGGCGTGCGGGACGTCGATCGGCGTGGCCAAGATCGACCGCGAGGCCGTGCCCGGCCCGACGCTGATCCAGAAGGTCCTGCAGCAGGCCTCGTCGAAGTCGCTGCCGGACGTGCTGATGCTCGACAACCCCGACATCCAGCAGATCGCCGACACCGGCGCGCTGGCCCCGCTCGGCGACTTCGGGATCACCGCGGACGGCTACGCGCCGGGTCCGGTCGCGGCCGCGACCGCCGACGGCAAGCTCTACGGCCTGCAGCCCGGGGCCAACACGATCGCGATCTTCTACCGCAAGGACGTGCTCGAGAAGGCGGGCGTCAAGCCTCCGACGACCTGGGAGGAGCTGCGGGCGGACGCCAAGAAGCTCACGGTCGGCAAGCAGTACGGCTTCGCCTTCAACGCCACCGCCGACTACGAGGGGGCCTGGCAGTTCCTGCCCCCGATGTGGAGCAACGGCGGCGACGAGACCGACCTCAAGAGCCCCCAGGTCGCCCAGGCGCTCCAGCTGTGGAAGGACCTCGTCGACGACGGCTCGGCGTCCAAGAGCGTCGTCAACTGGAAGCAGTCCGACGTCAACGACCAGTTCATCGCCGGCAACGCGGCGATGATGCTGAACGGCCCGTGGCAGGAGCCCGCGCTGGACAAGGCGAAGGTCGACTACGGCGTCGTGCCGTTCCCGGTCAACCAGGCCGGCCAGACCTCCGTCGCCCCGCTCGGCGGCGAGGCGTGGACGGTCCCGATGACCGGTGACCAGGCGAAGATGACCAAGGCCGCCGAGCTGGTGAAGTGCATGAACACCGACGCCAACCAGCTGCTGCGCGCCAAGGAGGGCGGGCTCGTCCCGACCAAGCTCGCGCTGGCCGACCAGTTCAAGGCCGAGGTCCCGGCGATGGCGGGGTTCACCGACGCCGTCGGCCAGGCCCGCGCCCGGACCGGCAAGCTCGGCTCGAAGTGGCCGGACCAGGCCAAGATCATCTACACCGGCGTGCAGCTCGTGCTGACCGGCCAGGCCGCGCCGGCCGACGCGATGGCCAAGGCCGGCGCCTAGCGGGTCGGCGGAGGAAGGAGCCGACGGATGTCGGCCACCCGGACCCTGACCCCCGCACCGCCCACGGACACGCGTACGCCGGGCGAGGTGACCGCCCGGCGACGGGGTGGGCGGCGCCTCGAGGACGTCACCAAGGTGCTGTTCGTGGTGCCGGCGGCCCTCGCGATCGCCCTGCTGTTCGGCTACCCGGTCGTGAAGAACCTGGTCATGAGCTTCCAGGACTACGGGCTGAAGACGTTCTTCACCGGCGAGGCCCCGTTCGTGGGGCTCGCCAACTACGCGGCCGTCGTGGGCGACCACGTCTTCGACCAGGCCGTGGTGAACACCGCGCTGTTCACGCTCGGCTCGATCGTCGGCCAGTTCGTCATCGGGATGCTGCTCGCCCTGTTCTTCCACCGGAGCTTCCCGCTCAACGGGGTCCTGCGCGCGCTCTTCCTGCTGCCCTGGCTGCTGCCGCTGATCGTCGGCAGCGCGGCCTGGCGGGCGATCCTCGAGCAGGACAGCGGCATCCTCAACGTCACGCTGCAGAACCTGGGCGTGATCGACGGCCCCGTGCCGTGGCTGACGTCGCCGAGCGTCGCGCTCCTCGCCGTCGTGCTGGTGAACATCTGGCTCGGCATCCCGTTCAACCTGACGCTGCTCTACAGCGGCCTGCAGGACATCCCGGACGAGCTGTACGAGGCGGGAGCCCTGGACGGGGCGACCGGGTGGCGGGCCTTCTGGTCGATCACCTGGCCGAACCTGCGGCCGGTCGTGAGCGTCGTGCTCATGCTCGGCGTGATCTACACCCTGAAGGTGCTCGACATCATCCTCGGGCTCACCCAGGGCGGTCCGGCCAACGCGACCCAGACCATCGCGCTGCAGTCCTACCAACGCTCCTTCGTGGAGTTCAAGTTCGGCGAGGGGGCGGCGCTGAGCAACATCCTGATCGTCATCTCGCTGGTCTTCGCCGTGATCTACCTGCGCGCCAACCGGCGCCAGGTCGACGAGTAGGGGAGGGCACGTGCCCACCACGCTGTCCGGACGCCGCGCCCGCGGTCCCGTCCGCACCGCCATCGCGATCGTCCTGCTGGGGTTGCTCCTGTTCCCCGTCTACTGGATGGTCAACATCTCGCTGCAGCCCAGCGGCAACGCGCTGTCGGGGACGTTCTTCCCCACCCACCCGAGCCTCGCCGGCTACCGCTCGGCGATCGCCGACCAGGGCGGGCACCTCGTGATCAGCCTGCTGGTCGCGGCGGGCACGGTCGTGGTGACCCTCGTGGTCTCCGCGCCCTGCGCGTACGCGCTCGCGCAGTTCCGGTTCCGGTGGATCAGCTGGGCGCTGCTCGCGATCCTGATCTCGCAGATGATCCCCGGCATCGTGATCGCGAACGCCCTCTACACGGCGTACGAGCGGCTCGGCCTGCTCGACTCGGTCCCGGGGCTGATCATCGCCAACGCGGCGAACGCCATCCCCTTCGGGATCCTGATCCTGCGCTCGTTCATGCTCGGCGTGCCGCCGTCGATCGTGGAGGCCGCGCGGGTCGACGGGGCCGGGCTGTTCCGCGCGTTCCTGTCGATCGTCGTCCCGATCAGCCGGAACTCGTTGATCACGGTCGGGCTGTTCTCGTTCCTCTTCGCCTGGAGCGACTTCATCTTCGCCCTGACCCTGACCACAAAGGGCCAGGTCGTGCCCGTCACCCTCGGGATCTACACCTACCTGGGCGCGCACATCGCCAACTGGAGCGCGGTCATGGCCACGGCCGTGCTCGCCTCCGTCCCGGCGATCATCCTGCTGGTCGTCGCCCAGCGCTACATCGCCGCCGGGGCCACCGGCGGAGCCGTCAAGTGACCAACCCCCCTCGGGCGTCCCCGCGACGCCCCCGCACCACGAAGGAAGAGACACCGATGTCCTCCAGCACCACCAGCCCCCTCCGCGTCGTCGTCTGGGGCGAGAACCGGCACGAGCAGGTCGAGCCCCACGTGGCGGCGATCTACCCCGACGGGATGCACGCCACCATCGCCGACGGCATCGGCGAGAACCTCGCAGACGGCGCCTCGATCACCACCGTGACCCTGGACGACCCGGAGCACGGGCTGACCGAGGAGGTGCTCGCCGCGACCGACGTCCTCGTGTGGTGGGGCCACGCGGCCCACGGCGAGGTGGCCGACGAGGTCGTCGACCGCGTCCACCGTCACGTCCTGTCCGGCATGGGCCTGCTGGTGCTGCACTCCGGGCACTGGTCCAAGATCTTCGGCAAGCTCATGGGCACGACCTGCACGCTGCGCTGGCGCAACGACCGCGACCGTGAGCTGGTGTGGACCGTCGACGCGACGCACCCGATCACGCAGGGCGTGCCGAACCCGATCGTCATCGACGCGCAGGAGATGTACGGGGAGACGTTCGACATCCCCGCGCCGGACGAGCTGATCTTCATCTCCTCGTTCAGCGGGGGCGAGGTGTTCCGCAGCGGGTGCACGTTCCGCCGCGGGCACGGCAAGATCTTCTTCTTCTCGCCGGGCGACCAGGACTACCCCGTCTACCACCACAAGGACGTCCGCCGGGTGATCGCCAACGGCGTGCGCTGGGCCGCCAGCGACTTCCCGCGGGAGGTGCCGACCCTGCTGCGCTACGACAGCGGGGACTTCTTCAACGGCCACGGCTACGGCCGGGCGATCGCCGACGCCGACGCGGAGCAGACGCCGGAGCCGGCGCGTGGCTGAGGGCCTGCGCGGTCCCGGGACCGACGCGGGAGCCGCCCCGCTGCGCCTGGTGCAGGTCGGCGCGGGCGGCATGGGCCGCGCCTGGCTGAAGAACCTCGCGGCGAGCCCGGACGTCCGGCTGGTCGGCCTGGTGGACCTCGACGTGGGTGCGGCGCGTCGTGCGGCTGACGAGGAGGGCTTCCCGGGCCTGCCCGTCGCCGCCTCGGTCGACGAGCTGACCTCGTGCGACGAGGCGGAGGCCCTCGTCAACGTCACCGTGCCGGTCGCCCACCACACCGTGACCACGGCGGCCCTGCTCGGCGGGCTGCCCGTGCTCAGCGAGAAGCCGTTGGCGGAGTCGGTCAGCGAGGGTCTGTCGATGGTCGCCGCGTCCGAGGTGGCCGGGCGGCTGCTGATGGTCTCGCAGTCGCGCCGCTACTGGCGGAACCTGGCCGCGTTGCGGCGTCAGGTCGCACAGCTCGGGCAGGTCGGTGCGGTGAGCTGCGAGTTCTTCAAGGCACCGCGCTTCGGCGGGTTCCGGGAGGAGATGGCGCACCCGCTGCTCGTCGACATGGCGATCCACCAGCTCGACCTCGCCCGGGACCTGATCGGCAGCGAGCCGGTCTCGGTCTACTGCGACAGCTTCAACCCCGCGTGGAGCTGGTTCGGTGGTGACGCCGCCGCGAACGCCGTCTTCGTCTTCGAGGACGGCGCGCGGTTCAGCTTCACGGGCAGCTGGTGCGCGCCCGGCCTGGAGACCTCCTGGAACGGCCGTTGGCGGGTCAGCGCCGAGGGCGGCACCGCGCTCTGGGACGGCGACGGCGAGCCGGTCGCCGAGGCGGCGGACGGATCGGCCCTGCCGGCGGACGTGCGGGACGAGCCCGAGCAGATCGCCGGGTCGCTGGCCGAGTTCGTCTCCGTGGTGCGCGGCGGCGGGGTGCCGTCGGGCGAGGTGCACGCGAACGTGCTCAGCCTGGCGATGGTGGAGGCGGCGACCACGTCGGCGGCCGCCGGGCGGCGGGTCACGATCGCCGAGGTGCTCGAGACCGCGTACGCGACCGCGGTCGCGGACGAGAAGAACGAGGAGGTCCGCGCCCGGCTGCTGTCCTGGCCGTCCGTGCACGAGGTGGTGGGCCGGCGGTGACCGCGCCGCGACCACGTGGCGTCCGCCAACGGTCGCGCGCCGGGTGTCGGGCGCCGCTCGACGGGTAAAGGGTCAGGCGGACGCCGTTGGGGGGAGTCCCGCAGGACGCCGCGGCCGCGGACGAGACGGTGAAGACCGGTCTCGTCGGCGGCCGCGGCCCTTGCCGTGCGGCAGGCATGAGGAGCCGCCCACCTCGTCCGTCCCGACCGTCGGGGGAGTCGAGACCCGCGGAGCCAGAGCTGTGCACAGGACCTGGTTCCGCACGTCTCGGATCGAGGGCGTACGAGGTGGACGGACGGCCCGGTAGGCCACGCTGTTGGACGCACCAGTCCTGGAGCTTGCCGGGCAGCACCACCCGACGCGCTCTTGGGAACTGTTCGGTGCGGACGTCGGGACGGATGCACGTCCGGAAGGACGACCCGCAGGCGAGACCGACCCGGCCAGCGTGCTTGGCGCCCGTCCGGCCGGGGTAGTCGGGCGCCGACGAGGGGAAAGCAGGTCCGCTCGAACGGCTCGAGCCCGGTCGCGACCGGCTCCTGAACCCCAGGGACGCAGCGTGGTGACCCAGCTCCCCTCCGGCACCTCCCTCCCGCCACCGACCGGTACCGCGGGTCGGGTCCCGCGCGACTACCTCGACGCCGTACGCGCCGGACGCGCTCCGGACGAACGGCTGCAGCAGGCCCTCGGCCTCCTGCCCGACCTGGTGGCGGGCTGTCACCTCGCGAGCGCCACGACGCCACGGCTCCGCGGGCTCACCGTGCACCGGGCCACCGACGACGCCGCCCGGCACGCCGACGAGCTCCAGCACCGCCTGGAGGAGGGCCCGTGCCTGCAGGCGCTGCGCACGGGTCACAGCGTCCTGGCCCACGACCTGCCCGGGGAGACCCGTTGGCCGCGCTGGACCGCCCGCGCCTCCGCGGAGCTGCGGCTCGGGGCCGTCCTCTCCGTCCTGCTCCTCGCGGGCCGGCGGTCGGTGGGCACCCTCAACCTCTACTCGTTCGACCGCGGCGGGCTGTCCGACGTCGACATCGCCGTGCTCCACGCGCTCGCCGACCCGCTCACGGGGGTCCTCGTCGACGTGCTGCGGGACCGCTGACCGCCCACGGTCGAGGCGGCCGGCACGTCCCCTACGGGTTCTCCGGCGTGCCGCCGAGGCCGGCCAGGCCGAGCAACCGGTCCATCACCCGGAAGCGGTACGCGGCACCGAGGGCGAGGAACCAGGCCACGAGCAGGGGCACGGCGATCTCGTACACGACCCCGGCCGGCCGGGTGAGCCCGAAGTAGGTGTGCAGCGTGGGCACCACGAGGGCGGTGATCAGCCCGGCCAGCAGCACGACCACGAGGACGACCGGTCGCTTGTCGGGGCTCGGGCGGGTCCAGGCGGCGAAGACCCGGGCGGGCGGCTCGAGGAACAGGATGAGGAGGATCGAGGCCATCGACACGAACGTCGAGAGCCCGGTCTGGGCGCCGAGCGTGGCCGCGGCGGGCACGAAGTCCGCGTCCACCCCGTACGTGAGCCCGGTGTAGCGGGAGAACTCCGTGACCAGGCGGTCCCGGATGCCCGGGTCGTCGAACCCGCGCGTGATCGTCGTGTAGAGGAACGTGTACGCCGCCACGGCGAAGCCCGCCGTCAGCACGGCCGCGGGCAGCACGAAGCGGGCCAGGTCGAGCAGCAGGTGGCGGTCGGGCTCGGCGGGCCGTGCCCAGGCGGTGAGGAAGATCGTGGGCAGGCCGACGGTGAAGAGCGTCAGGCCGGTCTGCGCCGGGGAGTAGGGGAAGCCCAGTCCGATCATGGTGACGGTGACGATGATCAGCGCCTGCGTCGCCACCCGGGTGAGGAAGACCTGCGTGGAGACGGCGATGCCGGTGATGATCCGGCGGCCCTCGCGGCGGGCGGGCACCAGGGCGGCGAGCGTGTCGTCGGTCAGCACGATGTCGGCGACGTCGCGCGCCACGGCGCTGCCGCTCCGCATGGCCACACCCACCTGGGCGGCCTTGAGCGCGCGGGCGTCGTTCACGCCGTCGCCGACCATGGCCACGTAGCGGCCCTGGCGACGCAGCGACAGGACGACGCGTTCCTTCTGCTCGGGGGCGACGCGGCCGAAGACGCTGCCGCCCGCGACGAGCGCGTCCAGCTCGGTGTCGTCCAGCCGGTCCAGGTCGCCGGCGTGCACCGGGCGGACGTCCGGCAGCCCGGCCCGGGTGGCGAGCGCGCCGACGGTCCCCGGGTCGTCGCCGGAGAGGACCTTGAGCGCGATGCCCTCGTCGCGCAGCCGCGCCACCGTCTCGGGCACGTCGGGCCGCAGCTCGTCCGCGAGGGCGACGAGCCCCCACGGCTCCAGCGCCGGCAGCACGGCCCGCCCCTCGGCGTCGCGCACACCAGCCGCGGGTTCGACGGACCGGGCGAGGAGGAGGACCCGCAGGCCCTGCGCCGTACGGGCGGCGACCTGCTCGTCGAGGCCGGACGCGTCGCCGGTCGGTGCGAGAGCGGGGACGAGGGCCTCGGGCGCACCGAGGACCCAGGTCACCTCGTCGGTCCGGACGGCGCTCCAGCGCAGCACCGAGCTGAACGGCACGACCTCGACGACCGGCAGCGCGGTGCCGGGGAGCCCGGCGGCCAGGGCCGTGGTGGTGAGGTTCGCGGCCTCGGTGCTGCGGGCCAGCGAGCCGAGGGCCACCTCGACCTCGTGGGCCTCGTGCCCGTCGAGGGCCACGACCTCGTCCACGGTCAGCCGCCCGGTGGTCAGGGTGCCGGTCTTGTCGGTGCACACCACGTCGACGTTGCTGACCGACTCGACCGCGTTGACCCGCTGCACCAGCGCGCCCCGGCGGGAGGACGTGACGGCGCCGGCGGTGTAGGCGAGCACGATCAGGAAGAACAGCCCGTACGGGACCAGCCCGGACAGGACGGCGGCCGTCTGGACGACCCGGACGAGCGTGAACCCCTCCAGCGCGGCCTGCAGGAGGATGGCGCCGCTCATCAGCACCACGACGACCATGACGAGGCGGACGCAGAACGCGACCTGGTGCTGCAGCGGCGTGGTGTCGGTCGTCGCGCTGCGGGCCTCGGTGGTGAGCCGGCTGGCGTAGCTCGCGGCGCCGACGTCGCGGGCCAGCTGCAGCCCGGCGCCGCCGACGACCTGGCTGCCGGAGAGCAGGTCGTCCCCGGGCCCTCGCGCCTGCGCCTCCGACTCGCCGGTCAGCAGGGACTCGTCGACCTCGACCGCACCCTCGAGGACCGGCCCGTCGACGACGAGCTGGTCGCCCGGGCGGACGCGGACGACGTCGCCCCGGACCAGGTCCTCGGGCACCAGCTCGACGTCGCGGCCGTCGCGGACCACCACCACCGTGCTGCGGCCCAGCACCTGCAAATGGTCCAGCTGGCGCTTGGCCCGGATCTCCTGGACGGCGCTGATGACCGCGTTCAGCAGGCCGATGGACACGCTGATGACGGCGTCGCCGTAGCGCCCCAGCGCCAGCAGGGCGGCGCCGATGACGAAGAGGATGCTGTTGTAGAGGTTGAAGACGTTGGTGCGCAGGATCCGGCCGTACGTCCGCGACGACGCGCTGACCGCCCGGTTGCCCTCGCCCCGGCGTCGACGCGCCTCGGCCTCGGCGGTCGTGAGACCGGTGGTGGACGCGTCGGGCGCGGGCAGCAGGTCTCGCGTCGCGCCGGGCACGGTGCCCATCATGGGGCAGCGACTGTCGTTCGCGGCGTTTCGTCCCGGCGCCCCGCCGGGCTCAGCGCTCGAACGGGTGGTGCGCGAGCTTGTCCAGGAGGCCACCGTCGACGAGCCGGCGGGCGGCCGTGGTCGGCTTGCGCTCGGCCTGGTCCGTCACCGCGGCGCCGAACTCCTCCGCCAGCTTCAGGCGCGGGTGCGCGACCAGGACCTCGCGCACGAAGTCCGCCGGCAGCGCCTCCGGCCGCGACCCGCTGATGTCGAGCCCGGTCGCGACCTCGAGCAGGTGGCCCTCGACGTCGAGACCGGGGTCGACCGACGGCCAGTTGTGGCGCACGACCACGTCGAGCGCCCGCTGGCGCCGCTCAGCCGCCCAGCCCGCGCCGGCGGTCAGGGCGACGGCGACCTGCCCGCCTGCCTCCTCGTACGACAGCGTCACGTTGTCGTAGGCGGCCACGAGCCCGATGTCGTGCAGGACCGCGGCCGTCCAGAGCAGCTCGTGGTCCACGCCGCGGCGATCCTCGACCAGGGCGAACGCCTCCGCCCACAGCCACGAGCGGACGACGTGGTGCAGCAGGGCGGGGGTGTGGCACGCGGTCGCGAGGTCGAGGGCTGCCCGGGCGGCGGGCGTGGTCGGCGGGGTGAGGTCCTGGAGGCGCACCGCGCCATGGTGGCAGAGGGCGTACGCGACGGGCCGACGGAGGACGCGTGGTTCGATGGCAGCCGAGCCAGGAGGACGACGTGCACGTCTTGATCACCGGTGCCGCGGGCATGATCGGCCGCAAGCTGACCGCGCGGCTGGTCGCCGACGGGAGGCTGGGCGACCGGCCGCTCGACCGCCTGACGCTGGCCGACGTCGTCGCCCCGACGCCGCCCGAAGACGGCCCGTCCACCGAGGTCGTCGCCGCCGACCTGACCCGGCCGGGTGCGGCGGAGGAGCTGCTCGAGAGCCGTCCGGACGTGGTCGTCCACCTCGCCGCGGTGGTGTCCGGGGAGGCCGAGGCCGACTTCGACAAGGGCTACGCGGTCAACCTCGACGGCACCCGCGCGCTGCTCGACGCCGTCCGGACGGCCCACCTCGCCGACGGTTGGACGCCGCGGTTCGTCCTCACCTCGTCCATCGCCGTCTACGGCGCGCCCCTGCCGAACCCCATCCCCGAGGACTTCCAGCAGACGCCGCTGACCAGCTACGGGACGCAGAAGGCGATCGGCGAGCTGCTGCTCGCCGACTTCTCCCGGCGCGGCTTCCTCGACGGCGTCGGCGTCCGGCTGCCGACCATCTGCATCCGTCCGGGCCGGCCCAACAAGGCGGCGTCCGGCTTCTTCTCCAGCATCCTGCGCGAGCCGCTGGTCGGGCAGGAGGCGGTGCTGCCCGTCCCCGAGAGCGTCCGGCACTGGCACGCCTCGCCGCGCTCGGCGGTGGAGTTCCTCGTGCGCGCCGCCGTCCTCGACACCGCGCTGGTGGGACCGCGCCGGACCCTGTCCATGCCCGGGCTGAGCGCGACCGTCGGCGAGCAGCTCGACGCGCTCCGCCGCATCGCCGGCGAACGCGCGGTCCGCCTGGTCCGCCACAAGCCGGACGAGAAGATCATGGCGATCGTGGAGACCTGGGCCGCCGCCCTGGACGCCACCCGCGCCGAACGCCTCGGCTTCGTCGCCGAGACCTCCTTCGACGAGATCATCCGCGTGCACGTCGAGGACGAGCTCGGCGGCGTCCTGCCCTCCTGATCACCGCCCGGGCGGCACCGCCGTACGGCCCCTCCCTGTCTGCGCGATCTTGTGTCGTCTGCGCGGGTTTGAACACGCGCAGACGACACAAAGGCGAGCAGACGTGAGGACCGGGGCGCGATGCGGAGTGCCCATGCCCCCCGAGCCTGTCGAAGGGCCTCGAAGAGGTGGGCGCCATTGTGCGGTGGAGCCGACCCGTTCCGGGCCCTTCGACAAGCTCAGGGGGCGTTGTCGCCCGTCGACACGCTCAGGGGGCGTCCCGGGCCCTTCGACAAGATCAGGGGGCGTTCGGGCTCAGGGGGCGTTCCGGTCGGTCGGCCTCAGGGGGAGGCCGGCGAGGCGGTAGCAGGTGTCGATCAGCTCGAGGTTGCGCACGCCGTCGGCGGCGTCGGTGGGGAACGGGGTCCCGCGGCGTACGGCGGCGGTGAGCGCGTCGAGCTGGTGGTGGTAGCTGCTGCGGGTGCCGAGGTGCTCGACCCGTTCCGGCTCGCCGGCGAGGCGGACGATCAGGCGGTCGTCGGTGCTGACCTTGACGAAGTTCATGATCGTGGCGTCGCCGCGGTCGCCGGTGACCTTGATCGAGAACTCCAGCTCGGGGTCGCTCATGGCGCAGAGGATCTCGCCGCGGACGCCGTCGGGCAGGGCCAGCTCGACCTCGAAGCGTGCGTCGACGCCCGGCGTGCCCTCGCCCTCGACGGCGCGCGCGGAGACCGGCTCCGCGAACCCCCCGAGCTCGGCCGCCACGGTCGACATCACGTTCAGCGCGTAGCAGCCGAGGTCCATCAGGACGCCGCCGGCGAGGGGCAGCGACCAGCGCAGGTCGTCCTCACCCGGGGGCGGCATGACCATCTGCACCCGGACGGTCCGCAGCGTCCCGAGCTCGCCGCTCGCCATGACCTCGAGCAGCCGCGCGAACACCGGGTGGTAGCGGTGGTGGAAGGCGTCGAAGACGACGAGGCCTGACGCTTCCGCCGCCTCGGCGACGGTCCGCGCCTCCTCGGCGTTGCTCGCGAACGGCTTCTCCGTCAGCACGTGCTTGCCCGCCGCGAGGGCGGCGAGGTTCCAGGGTCCGTGCAGGCTGTTCGGCAGCGCGTTGTAGACGACCTCGACCTCGGGGTCGGCGAGCAGCGCCTCGTAGTCGGCGACGACGCGCTCGACGCCGTGCTCGGCGGCGAACTCCTCCGCCCGCCGCGGGTCGCGGGCGGCCACGGCCACGAGCCGGGCGCCTCCGTCGTGGGCGGGGACGACGAGGGACTCGACGGCGATGCGGCTCGCCCCGAGCAGGCCGATCCGCAGCGGTTCGTCGGCCGTGCTGGTGGAGGCCGTGCTGGTGGTGGTCATGCGGCGATCCTCTCGTCCGCCTGCGCGATGCACGACGCGGCGGCCTCGCGGGCCTCGCGGAGCACCACCTCGACCGGCCGCCTGCGGTCGGTCTCGGACATGTGCTCGATGCCCCAGACGCCGTCCCAGCCGAGCCGCCGGACGACCTCGACGAAGGAGACGACGTCGAAGTCCCCGGTCCCGCAGAACAGCCGGTTGTCGAACGTGTCCTCGATCTGCGTGCCGACCACCTCGGCGGCGCCGTCGTCCAGCTCCACCCCGAACAGCCGCTCGGGCGCGAGCCGGAGCAGGGCGTCGTACGGGGTGCCGCCCCGGTAGGCGTGCCAGACGTCGAGCATGAGCCCGCCGTTGGCGTTCCCGACGTCGGTGACGAGGTCGATCGCCTGCTCGGTGGTGCGGATCGGCGGCGGCGAGAAGGGCGTGTTCTCGTACGCGATCCTGACCCCGGCCTCGCGGCCCGCGTCGGCGAGCGCGTCGAACCCGGCGCACAGCTCGTCGTAGGTCACCGGCTCGCCGTCGTCGTCGGCCCCGATCTTGATGTTGTCCACGCCGAGCACTGCGCAGGCGTCGAACAGGTCCTGCCGGAGCGCGTCGGACCGGGCCCTGCGCTCACCGGTGGTCCACCAGTCGACGACGCGTTCCAGCTGGACCGTCGTCAGCCCGTTGTCGCGCAGCAGCTGCGCCACCGTCGGCAGCCCCACGGTCTCGCGCGCCACCCGCAGGTCCGCGTGCGTCAGCCCGAAGCCGGTGTAGCCGGCCCGGGACACCGCCTCGATGCGGGTGCGGACGTCCAGCGGGCTCGTGTCGGGCCCGCGCAGCGGCATCACGTCGCCGGCCGAGGTCCAGCAGGCCGCGACGAACTCCAGCGGGGTGGGCACGGCGGCGCGCCCGTCAGCCACGGACGTCGTCGAGCCGGACGGGACGGTGCTCCTGCAGCGAGCGCGCGGCCGCCTCGGCGACCCAGCTCGCCTCGAGGCCCTCGGCGATGGTGCACGGCGACACCCGGCGACCGGCGGCCACGTCGAGGAACGTCGACAGCTCGACCTGGAACGCCGTGGCGAACCGGTCCATGAAGAAGCTGTGCGCCGGGCCGGCGGGGAACGCGAGGTCGGGGTCCGCCGAACGGAACGGCAGGCCGTCGTCGAGCCCGGCGGAGATCGACCCCGCGGAACCGTGCAGCTCGAGCCGGACGTCGTAGCCCTGGCCGTTGTAGCGCGTGTTCGAGACGACGCCGAGCGTGCCGTCGTCGAAGGTCAGCAGCGTCGACGCGGTGTCGACGTCGCCGGCCTCCACGAAGAGCGCGTCCCCGCGGTTGCCGCCGGTGGCGTAGACCTCGACGACGTCGCGCCCGGTCACCCAGCGCACCGCGTCGAAGTCGTGGATCGCGCAGTCGCGGAAGATGCCGCCCGAGCTCGCCACGTACGCGGCGGGCGGGGGAGCCGGGTCCATCGTGGTCGAGCGGACCGTCGTCAGCCAGCCGAGCTCGCCGGCGTCGAACGCGGCCTTGGCGGCGACGAACGCAGGGTCGAAGCGGCGCGGGAAGCCGATCTGCACCGGCACCCCGGAACGCTCCACCTCGGCGACCAGGTCCGCGACCGCGTACGGGTCCTCGGCGACCGGCTTCTCGCAGAAGGTGGGGACGCCGGCGGCGACCGCGGCCCGCAGCAGGGCGAGGTGCGTCGTCGTGGACGACGCGATCACCACGCCGTCCAGCTGAGCAGCGAGCAGCGCCTCGGCGTCCACGACCGGCGTCGCCCCGAGCCGCTCGGCCGCCGCCTCGGCGACCCCGGGCATCGCGTCGGTGACGACGAGCTCGTCGACGAGGTCGTGGCGGTTCAGGGTGTCCGCGTGGAACGCCCCGATCCGGCCGAGCCCGATGAGTCCGATGCGCATGGGTGCTGTCTCCTTCGACGACGTGCTGGTGGTGGGTGCTGCTGGTGGGGCAGCCGTGGCCGAGCCCGGACCGCCGGAGCGGTGCCAGGCCCGGACGGTCGGGGTCTCGTCGGTCAGATCTCGTCGGTGCGGTGCCGGGTCGCGTACGCGTCCAGTGCCGCCGACAGGCGCTCATCGTCCCAGTCCTCGTCCAGCGCCTGCTGCAGCAGGGCGGACTGGGCCAGCGGGGTCAGCCCGCCGACGTTCTCGTCGAGGTCGAGGTTGCTGGGGAACGGGTAGCCCTCGGCGGCGCTGGCGAGGGCGTTGGCCAGCGACGCCGGGTCGGCGCCGGCGGAGCGGCGGGCGCGGAGCACCGGGTAGACGGCCTTGGACACCTTGGTCCGGTCGACGGTCTCCATCGCCCGTCCGAAGGCCGAGCTCACCTGGAGCAGGTTCGCCATCCGCTGGACGTCGGCGGAGACGTTGTTGCCGGCCCCGTGGAACAGCGCCGGGTTGAAGAAGGCGGCGTCGCCCTTCTCCAGCGGCAGCTGCACGTGACGCTCGGCGAAGAACGCCCGGAACTCCGGCAGCCGCCAGGCGAGGTAGCCGGGCGCGTACTGGTGGGAGTACGGCAGGTACATCGTCGGGCCGCTCTCGACCGGCATGTCGGAGTGCGCGACGGCGCCCTGCAGGGTCAGGACGGGGGAGAGCAGGTGCACGTGGGCCGGGTAGCCGGCGGCGACCTCGTTGGACAGGAAGCCGAGGTGGTAGTCGCGGTGCGGGTCCTGGGCCTTGCCGCCGGGGCGGACGACGTTGACCTGCGAGGTCACCTGGTAGCCCGGGCCGAGCCAGGCGGTGCTGATCAGCGCGAGGATGTCGTTGCCGTAGTAGTCGACGAACGTCCCGGGGTCCCGGACGGCGAGCTTCTCCAGCGCGTTCCAGACGCGGCTGTTGGCGCCGGCCTTGGCGAAGTGGTCGTTGTGGCCCCCGCCCGCGGCCTTCTCCGCCGCGATGATCTCGTCGAAGCTCGCGGTGGCGCGGTCGACGACGGCGGTGTCGGGGAACGCGCCCTTGAAGGCGACGACGCCCGGACCCTCGGTCAGCGCGCGGACCAGCTCGGCCTCGACCTCGATGCGGTCCTGCTCGGAGGTGATCGAGGCCCGCAGCGCGGCCGCGTCGTAGACCAGCACGTTCAGCTGGACGTCCGCGGCGTGCGGGTAGTCGGCCAGCTCGGTGACCTGGTCGACGAGGGCGGCGAAGTCCTCGACCCGGCAGTCGGCCTCGGTGAAGCGGCCCGGACGCGCGGGGGCCGGGCTGCTGGTCGCTGCGGTGCCTGGGGCGGCGCTGCGGGGTGCGGCGGTGGTGGTCATGGCTCCTCCTTCTGCGGGGCCTCCGGCCGGTCGCCGCTCGTCGCGGGGAGGGGAGGTCCAGGGCTGTCGTGGTGCTCTTCTGTCCGCGACACTAGTAGAGATCGAGGGGGCGTAGACCTCCGGAAACCATCAAAAAGACCTCAGAGGACGGGCCCGTGCACCGCTACCGGATCCAGGAGATCGCCGACCAGGCGGGCCTGAGCCAGGCGACCGTCGACCGGGTGCTGAACCAGCGCGCGGGGGTCCGGTCGAGCACGGCGGACCAGGTGCGGCGGGCCGTCGAGGAGCTCGACCGGCAGCGCGACCAGGTGCAGCTCGGCGGGCGGACGTTCCGGATCGACCTGGTGATGCAGGCTCCCGCGCGGTTCAGCTCGTCGGTGCGGGCGGCGCTGGAGGCCGAGCTGCCGGGGCTGCGGCCCGCAGTCATCCGCAGCCGCTTCCACCTTCGCGAGGAGGGGCCCGTCGCGGACCTGGTCCAGGTCCTCGACGACGTCGGCCGGCGCGGCTCGGCCGGGGTGCTGCTCAAGGCCCCCGACCACCCGGCGGTCACCGAGGCGGTCGTCCGGCTGCACGGGCAGGGCATCCCGGTGGTCACCCTCGTGACGGACCTCCCGCTCAGCCCGCGCGTCGCGTACGTCGGCATCGACAACCGCGCCGCGGGCGCGACTGCCGCCTACCTGGTCGCCCTCATGTCGCAGGACCCGTCGGCCCCGGTGCTCGTCACGCTGAGCAGCAGCAGCTTCCGCGGCGAGGAGGAGCGCGAGAGCGGGTTCCGCTCGGCGATGCGCACGCTGGCGCCCGACCGCACGGTCGTCGAGGTCTCCGAGACCGACGGGCTCGACGCCTCGATGTTCGCGGCGGTCGCGCGGGTCCTGGAGCTCCACCCCGACCTCGGCGCGGTCTACTCGATCGGTGGCGGCAACACGGCGACCATCGACGCGTTCCGGCAGGCCGGGCGTACGCCGGCGCCCTTCATCGCGCACGACCTGGACGGGGACAACACGACCCTGCTGCGCCGCCAGGCGATCACCGCCGTGCTGCACCACGACCTGCGGGCGGACCTCCGGAGGGCGTGCCAGCTGGTCCTGCAGGCCCACGGCGCGCTCCCCGGACCGCCGCGGACGACGCCCTCGCAGGTGCAGGTGATCACGCCGTTCAACCAGCCCGCGCCGGGCTCCTCGGGCTGAGCGGGAGCCTCACCCCTGGCCGAGGTTCGTGACGAGGTTGATGGCCA
Organism: Microlunatus spumicola; assembly: GCF_039536445.1. NCBI lineage: Bacteria > Bacillati > Actinomycetota > Actinomycetes > Propionibacteriales > Propionibacteriaceae > Microlunatus > Microlunatus spumicola. The sequence continues at coordinate 419,948 of NZ_BAAAYR010000001.1, forward strand.
CGGCGATCAGGACGGTGCCGAAGAAGTAGGACAGCAGCGCGTGCGGCAGCGTCTTGCGGCGCGCCGCGGTGCACGCGGGCTCGACGTCGGAGACGGCGTACGACATCCCGACGGTGAAGGCGAGGCAGGCGAAGTCGCTGTAGGTCGGCGGTGCGTCCTGCTTGACGTCGAAACCCTCTTCGTGGAGGTCGACGTAGTGCAGGCGCGCGTACTTCAGGGCGTAGACGGTGTTGACGAGGGCCCAGGCGACCATCGTCCCGAGCACGCCCAGGACGACCAGGGCCACGGACGTCGCTTCCGTCGCCCCGCCGCCGGCCTGCGCCAGGGCCACGACCACGGCGACGATGCTGGCCAGGCACGCCACGACGATCGCGTCGTCCGTCACGCGCGAGGAGGACTCCTCGCGCGCCAGCCGCTCGGTGGTCCCGGGGTCGGCCGGCCAGCAGGTCCGCCAGACCGCGACCAGGGCGACGACGCCCGCCGTGCACCAGCCGACGAGCGGACCGAGGTGGGGCTCGACCAGCACCGCGGCACCCACGCCGGCCACGACCCCTACCGCGAGGCAGCCGAGCGCCGGGCGGGCCGACAGCAGCCGGTCGGTCATCGTTCTCCTTCCGTGGGTGCAGGCGTGCACCTGGACCCCTGCCCGGCCGCCGAGGGGGCGTCGACGGCGGCCGGGCAGGGCAGCTCAGGCGTTCGCGGTGCCCGTGTCAGGCCCGCGCGTGGACGTCGCCGGGGTGCAGGACGATCTTGGTCCAGCCCGGCTCGCGGGCGTCGAAGTGCTCGTAGCCCTCGGGTGCCTGGTCGAGCGGCAGCTCGTGGCTGACGATCCACGACGGCGTCGCCTTCCCGCCGGCGATGAGGTCACGCAGGGCTCGGTTGTACTTCTTCACCGGGCACTGCCCGCTGCCCATCGTCTGGCCGCGGAACCAGAACTGCCCGAAGTCGAAGGCGACCTCGCCCTGCTTCGCCAGCTCGTCCTTCGCCCCGGGGTCCTGGGGGACGTAGACCCCGACGACGCCGATGGTCCCGGTGAAGCGGACCGACCGGACGAGGTTGTTCAGCGTCATGTTCGGGTGCTCCTCGCCCTGCGGGTCGTGAGCCTGGTACCCCACGCACTCGCACCCGTTGTCGGCGCCCAGCCCCATCGTCAGCTCGTTGACGGCCTCGACCGGGTCGACCTTCGAGTCGTCGATGGGGATGGCCCCGATCTCCGCCGCCTTCGCCAGGCGGTCGGGGTGCCGGTCGACGACCATGACCCTGCTCGCACCCTTGAGGACGGCGGAGTACGCGGCCATGCAGCCGACCGGACCGGCACCGTAGATCACGGTCTGGTCGCCCGGCTTCACGTGGGCCAGCTCGGTCGCGTGGTAGCCGGTCGGGAAGATGTCGGCGAGCATCACGTAGTCGTTCTGACGCTCCTCGGCGTCCTCGCCGAGCCGCAGGCAGTTGAAGTCGCCCCAGGGCACGCGCAGCAGCTCCGCCTGCCCTCCGGCCCACGGGCCCATGTCCGCGAACCCGTACGCGGCCCCGGCCCACTCCGGCACCGGCTGCGCGGTGAGGCAGTAGTTCGTGAGCCCGCACTCGCAGTTCTTGCAGTGCCCGCAGGCCACGTTGAACGGCAGGACGACGAAGTCGCCCACCTGCACCTTGTCGACGCCGGACCCGACCTCGACCACCTGGCCGAGGTTCTCGTGGCCGAACCAGCGACCCGGCTCGAAGTCGGTGCGGCCCTCGTACATGTGCAGGTCCGAGCCGCAGATGTTCGTCGTGGTGATCCGCACCAGGACGTCGGTCGGCCGCTCGATGCGGGCGTCCGGGACCTCCTTGACGCTGACCTTGCGCGGTCCCTCGTAGACCACGGCCTTCATGGGTGCCTCCTCCGGGTTCGGGTGGGTCGGATCGTGGTGATCATCAGGAGCCGGGGCGGAAGACGGCGCGGACGCAGCCGTCCTCCTTGTTCTTGAACATGCGGTAGCCCTCGGGGCCACGGTCGAGGGGCATGACGTGGGTCGCGAGGTGCTCGGTGCTGATCTCCTCGGCCGCGATGCGGTCCAAGATCATCGGGATGTAGCGGTGCCCGTGCTGCTGCGCGCCGCGCACGGTCATGCCCTTGTTCATGATCGCGCCGAACGGGAACTTGTCGACGAGCCCGCCGAACACGCCGAGCGAGAACAGGCTGCCGCCCTTGCGGCAGGCGTAGATCGCCTCCCGCAGCGCGGTGGGCCGGTCCGACTGCAGCCGCAGCTGCTGCTTGAGCTGGTCGTACAGGTACTGCGGGCCGGTGCTGTGCGCCTCCATCCCGACGGCCTCGATGCACACGTCCGGCCCACGCCCGCCGGTGCGTTCCTTCAGCTCGGCGATGACGCTGTCGGAGGTGTAGTCGAGCGTCTCCGCACCGATGTGGCGGCGGACCTGCTCGAGCCGTTCCGGGAGCCGGTCGATCACCACGACCTGCTCCGCTCCCAGCAGCATCGCCGCCCGGGCCGCCATCTGCCCGACCCCGCCCGCACCCCAGACCGCGACCGTGTCGCCCGGCGTGATGCCCGCGAGGTCGGCGCCGGTCCAGCCGGTCGGGGCGGCGTCGGAGGCGAACAGCGCCGCGGTGTCGGAGACTCCGTCGGGGACGGTGAACGCGCCCTGGTCGGCGTACGGGACCCGCACGTACTCCGCATGGCTGCCCGCGAACCCGCCGAGCGCGTGGCTGTAGGCGAAGCAGCCTCCGATCGAGGAGCCCCACAGCCCCTCGGTCAGCGCCGGGTTGGGGTTGCCGTTGTCGCACAGGGACCAGAGCTCCCGCTTGCAGTACCAGCACTGCCCGCAAGCGATGAACGAGCAGACCACCACCCGGTCGCCCACGCGGTGGTTCTGCACCGCGGAGCCGACCTCGACGACCTCGCCCATGAACTCGTGGCCGAGCACGTCGCCGGCCCGCATCGCCGGGATGTAGCCGCCCAGCAGGTGCAGGTCCGACCCGCAGGTCGTGGTCAGCCGCACCTTGAGGATGACGTCGCGGTCGTTGAGGATCTTCGGGTCGTCGACCGTCTCCACGGCGGTCTCGTTGACCCCCCGCCAGGTGAGCGCCTTCACAGCAGTCCCTCCCCGGGAGCACGGTCGGTGGCCATCTCGACGAACGCCCCGGTCGGGGTCGCCGTCCGTCGGCCGTGCGGAGCGGGATCCACCCGCAGCACCTCGCCGACCTCGATCAGCTGCTTGGCCTCGCGCAGGGCGGCCCGTACGCGCTGGCGCGGGTCCTTGCCGGCCACGCGGGCGGCCGCCGCCACCGGTCCCGTCGGCTCCGGGCCGCGCAGCCGGGCGCGCAGCTCGGTGCCCTTGTCGCCGGGCGCCGGGCGGACCTCCACCTCGACGAGGTCGCCGAGCGCGGCCAACGGACCAGGAGGGCCGTCCGGCATGACCTCCTCGGGGCTGCGGTTCACGGTGACCGCGCGCCACCGGGACCGCGGGCCGCCCTGCTCACCGCTGCCGGCCGCCGCCTGGCGCTGGAGCCGGCGGACGACCACCACCGCCCCGCCGCCGACCGCCAGGGCGACGGTGCCGAGCGCCCGGGCGCTCATCGGCGACCACCCCGGAACCCCGTCGTCCTCCGGACCACCCCAGGTGGTCCCGCGTCCACGACCCTCCGCATTGCTCCTCCTCGAGACAGACAACCGATCAGGCGAGGCGGGTCGGGAAGCGTGTCGGGTCGGCACGCGGCTCGCTCCGTCCTCGTCGTCGTCCTTCCCGATCGCGGCGGACGGATGCGCCCGGGGACGGACGAGACCTTGTCCACCCGTGAGCCCAGGACTAACGTCCCTGGCCATGGAGCTGAGACAGCTCCGCTACTTCGTCGCGATAGCGGAGGAGCGCCACTTCGGCCGAGCCGCCCGGCGGCTCCGGATCGCCACGCCCACGTTGTCCCAGCAGCTCCGCGTGCTCGAGCGGGGGCTGGGGGTGGTGCTGGTCGACCGGGCCCGGCCGGGCCTCGTGACCCTCACGCCGGGCGGCGAGGTGCTGCTGCGGCACGCGCGCGTCCTCCTCACCCGGGCCGACCGCGCGCAGGACGAGGTGCGGGCGGCGGACGCCCGGCCGGAGCAGGTCCTGCTCCGGGTCGCCTTCGGGACCGAGCACGTCCTCGCCGCGCAGCTGCAGCGGCTGACCGACGACCCCGCCTTCGACGTCGTCACGCTGGCCAGCTCGAGCAGCGACGCGCTGCTGGCGGTGCGCGCGGAGAGCTGGGACGCCGCCGTGGTGTGGGACGGGCAGGGGGTCGGGGACGGGCTGACGACCGCGGTGCTTCGCCACGTCCCGGTGCACCTGGCCGTGCCCGCGGACCACCGGCTCGCCACGCGGTCCCGCGTCGAGGTGGCCGAGCTGGCGGGGGAGACCGTCGCGATGTTCCCCCGGACCCTCTCCCCGCATGTCTGGGACGTGATGCTGCACCACGTCCTGCCGGACGGGGCGGCACGGGCAGGTCAGGTGGTCACCGAACCGCTGACCCTCGGGCCCGTGTCGGTGCTGCGGTCGGTCGCGGCAAGGAAGGGGGTGGCGCCCGTCATCGCGCCGCTCGCCGAGCACGCGGACCACGACGGGACGGTCCTGCTCCCGCTCGACCCGCCGCTCCTGATCCCGCTCGAGCTCGCCTGGCGCGAACCCGTCGGAGCCGCCCTCGGTCGCGTCCTCGCCGTGCTGCGTTCGACGAGGCGCACCCAGCCGCCGGACGTCTGACCGCGCAACCACCTGGAGCGTGGTCGGAGCGCGGAGGTGCCACGGCGCTCGTGGTGTCGGTGCGGCGCACTACGGTCGCGGCGTGGACGTCGCCCTCGCTGCCGCCGGTGAGGCCGTGGAGGTCGCCGTGCTCGACCGGTCGGGGCGGACGTCCCAGGGGCAGCGGATCGCCTGGACCGAGCTGCCCGCCCGCGTCCGGGAGCTGGAGGCGCAGGGGCCGCGCTGGGTCTGGGCCGACACGGGTCGGGTCTACCCGGCGCTGCTCGACGCGGGCGTCGCCGTCGCCCGGTGCCAGGACCTGCGGCAGTGCCACGCCGTCCTCGTGCGGTCGACGTACGCGACCGTCCCGCTGCCGTCGGTGGACGACGCCCGCTGGGGTGCCCAGGAACCCGCCCCGGACGCCGAGCCGACGCTGCTCGACCTCGCCGACACCGGCGACACGCTCGCGCTGGTCGACGTGGTGGAGGAGCACCGGGCGCAGCAGGCGACGGTGGCCGCTTCGCCGTACGCGGCCCGGCTCCGGCTCCTGCTCGCGGCGGAGTCCGCCGGCGCGCTCGTCGCCGCCGAGCTGACCCACGTGGGCCTGCCGTTCGACGCCGCCGAGCACGAACGGCTGCTCACGAGCCTGCTCGGGCCGCGCCCGCTGCCCGGCGTCCGTCCGCGCGCGATGGAGGATCTCGCCGACCAGGTCCGCGACGCGCTCGGTGCACCGACCCTGAACCCCGACTCCGCGCCCGACCTGCTGCGGGCACTGCACAGCGCCGGGGTCGCGGTGGAGACGACCCGGCAGTGGGAGCTGAGCCAGGTGGAGCATCCCGCCGTCGGTCCGCTGCTCGAGTACAAGAAGCTGGCCCGGCTGCACGGGGCGAACGGCTGGTCGTGGCTGTCGGCGTGGGTCGTCGGAGGACGGTTCCGGCCCGGCTACATCCCGAGCGGGGTGGTGACGGGCCGCTGGGCCGCGCGCGGCGGCGGGGCGCTGCAGCTGCCCAAGCAGATCCGCGGGGCGGTGGTGGCCGACCCGGGCTGCGTGCTGGTCGTGGCCGACGCGGCTCAGCTGGAGCCGCGGGTGCTCGCGGCCATGGCCCGCGACGAGGCGATGGCGACCGCCACGCGGCGCGGCGACCTCTACTCCGCCCTCGTCGACGACGGCGTCGCCGACACCCGCGCCCACGCGAAGGTGGCCATGCTCGGCGCGCTCTACGGCGCCACCTCGGGGGAGTCGGGGCGGCTGATGCCCCGGCTGGTCCGCAGCTATCCGGCGGCGACGGCGTACGTGGAGCAGGCGGCGCGGGCGGGGGAGGCCGGCGAGGTCGTCACCACGTGGCTGGGCCGCAGCTCACCGGCCCCGTCGGAGGCGTGGCAGGAGGCGCAGCGCTGGTCGGCGCTGCCCGAGGCCGGGCCGGACGAACGTCGCCAGGCGCGGACGCAGGCACGCGACTGGGGGCGGTTCACGCGCAACTTCGTGGTCCAGGGCACGGCCGCCGAGTGGGCGCTGTGCTGGCTCGCCGACCTGCGGCGGCAGCTCGCGGCCCTCGGTGACGTCGACGCCCGCCCGCCCCGGCTCGTCTACTTCCTGCACGACGAGGTGATCGTCGAGGCACCGACCGCGCTCGCCGGGGCCGTCGCCGACGCCGTCCGGGCCTCGGCGCGTCGGGCCGGGCAGCTGCTGTTCGGCACGTTCCCGGTCGAGTTCGCCCTCGACGTCGCCTGCGTGGACCGCTACTCCGACGCCGGCTGAGGTCGGGTCCAGGGACGTCGGGTCCACGCCGTACCGGCCCCGCTCAGGCCGCGCCGCGCCCGTCCCGTACGCCGGTGTCACGGAGGTACCGGGACAGCGTCGCGACCGCTTCCCGGCCGGCGCGGTTCGCGCCCACGGTCGACTGTGAGGGTCCGAAGCCGACCAGGTGGACGCGCGGCTCGACGGCGACCTGCGTCCCGCGCAGCGTGATCCCGCCGCTCGGGTTCCGGAGGCCGAGCGGGTCGAGGTGGCGCAGCGCGGCCTTGAAGCCGGTGGCCCAGAGGATCACGTCGAGGGGCGTGAAGGAGCCGTCGGCCTCGCGGACCCCCGCGGGCTCGATCGCCGTGAACATCGGACGCCGGACCAGCACGCCGCGCTCCCGGGCGGCGAGGACGTACGAGGCCCAGGGCAGCCCGGTGTAGGAGACGACGCTCCCGGTGGGCCGGCCGGCCTCCGCGTCCGCGGTGACGGCGGCGATGATCCGGCGGCCCTCCACCTCGGGCCGGAACTCGCCGTCGAGGAAGACAGGCTCCCGGCGGGTGTACCAGAGCACGGTCGCGCTGCGCGAGATCTCCTCGAGCTGCTGCACCGCCGAGATGCCGCCGCCGACCACGGCGACCCGGAGCCCGGCGAGCTCGTCGGCCGACCCGTAGTCGCGGGTGTGGAGCTGCCGGCCGAGGAAGGTGTCCTGGCCGGGGTAGCGGGGGAGCACCGGCTCGTCCCACGTCCCCGTCGCGTTGACGACCACGCGGGTCCGCCAGCGTCCGGCGTCGGTGTCGACGAGCAGGTCGCCGTCGGGGTCGGCGTCGGCGCGGGTGACGGACGTGACGTCCACCGGTCGGAGGACAGGCAGCCCCCGCTCGCGCTCGAACGCGGCGAAGTAGCGGGGCACCGCGGTGCGGCTCGGCTCGTCCGGGTCGATCGGCGGCGTCGGGAAGGACGGGAGCTCGAAGATCCCGTTGACCGTCGCCATCCGCAGCGACTCCCAGCGGTGCTGCCAGGCGCCGCCCGGACCCGCCCCCGCGTCGAGCACGACGAAGGTCCGGTCGGCGCCCGGTTCGGTCAGCGCGCTGACGAACCCGCGCCGCTGCAGGTGGTGGGCGGCCGACAGCCCCGCCTGCCCGGCACCGATGACGACAACGGTCGCGGACCGCTCGCCCACGGCACCGTCCGTCCCCACCGGCCCATTGTCCCCGGCGCCACGGCGCGCGGGCCGTCCGGCTCAGGCCGGCGGCAGCTCCACGCCGAAACCCCGGACGGCCACCCGCGGCAGGACCCAGCGCGGGTCCAGGAGCTCGGTGACCTTCGCCGACGACAGCGCGTCGAGGTCCTGCAGGCGCGCGGCGTACGCCTCCGGCCCGCCCCGGCGCCCCTCGGCCAGGACGAGCACGTTGCGCCAGGCCTGCTCGCGGGCCCGGGGGAGGAAGCGGTGCGTCAGCCGGGTGTTCACGGGCACGAGCGCCCGGCCGACCAGGCCCCCGTTCAGCCGCCGTCCCTCCGCCGCCGTCTGCGCCGCGAGGACCTCGTCGATCCGCGCGTGGTCCCGCCGCCGGGAGGCCAGCAGGTCCTCGGAACCGAGGTCGGCGTCGTCGAGGACGGCGAGCAGGGCCTGCGGGAGGTCCCAGTTCACGTGGGCGTTGAGCTCCACCAGGACGTGGACGAGGGGCGGCAGGGCCGGGTCCGCGCCGAAGGCCAGCCGCCACGGCCGGGGCGCGCCGTCGCCGGACGCGTCCGCGTCGTGCGCGGCGAGGAACAACCCGGCGAAGGTCACGTCCCAGCCGCTGACCCAGCCGCCGTCCTCGAACCCGCCCGCGGCGACGGCCCGCCCCACGGCCTCCGTGATCCGCAAGTACGTCTCGAGGAACGTCCGCCGGTGGGCCGACGCCGGCGGCAGGTCGTCAAGGCGCCGCCGCAGCTGCGCGACGACCTCCGCCACCCCGGGATTGACGATCGGCGTCACGCCGTGGCCTCGACCGCGTACGCCAGGCCGCGCAGCATCGGCATCGCCCGCCCGCGGGCCACCGCGGCGTCCCACCCCGCCGGACCGAGGGCAGCACGTACGCCAGCCTCGAGCGCGGCGGCGCCCGGCTGCAGGGCGGGCCAGACGCTCACCCCGACCAGCTCCCGGGTGCGGGTGGCGACCGCGAGCAGCTCGGCGGCAACCTCGGGCCGCCCCTGGAGCAGGGCGACGGCCGCGAACCCGCCGAGGCAGTTCGCGGAACCCTCCGAGTCGGCCAGGTGTCCGTGCACCTCGGCCGCGGCCACCAGGTTCGTCCGCGCCCCCGCGAGGTCGCCGCCCGCCAGCGCGTCCAGCCCCAGCAGGTCGAGGAGCTGGACCTCGAGGTACTCCGATGCGATCCGGCGGGCCGCCGCCAGGGCCTCGGTATGGGTGCGGACCGCCCCGACGGGGTCGCCCGACGCGAGCGCGAGCTGGCCCTGCACCGACATCGCGAAGGCCAGGCCCCAGTCGTCGTGCAGCCCCCGGAACAGCGAAACCGCGTCCGTCACGAGCGCGCTCCGCTCCTCGGGCGTCGTCTGCACGCGGGCCAAGGCAAGGCCGGCCAGCGCGAAGGCCCGCAGCCGCTCGACGCCCGGCGCGTCGAGGCACGCGAGCAGCTCGTCGAGGAGCGGCTCGGCCTCGGTCAGCCGGCCCTGGCTGATCCGGAACATCCCGCGTGCCCACAGCAGCGAGGCGCGCGGCACCATCGCCAGCCGGTGCGCGGACGGCAGCCCGGCGGCGCCCTCGGCGAGGGCGCTCATCTGCAGCAGCAGCCCCCGGCCCCACCAGTAGGGGAACAGCGGTGCCGCGATCCGGACGACGGTCTCGGCGTCGTCGTCGGCCACGGCCCGGTTGGCCGCGCCCAGCACGTCCTCCAGCTGGGCGTCGACCAGCTCCGCCCAGACGGCGTTGTCCGCCCCGAGCAGCTCGGGCCCGGCCTGCTCCGCGAACCGCACGAGGTGGTCGGTGAGCCGGGCCAGCGTGGCCTCGCGCTCGCCGCGCTCGACCAGCCGCTCGGCCGCGAAGCCGCGGACGGGGGACAGCAGCCGGAACCGCAGCTGCTCGGCGTCGGTGTCGTCCAGGACCACGAGGCTCTCCGACACGAGACCGGCGAGCGTCTCCTCCACCGGGAGGTCGCCGTCGGCCGCGCCGACCGCCTCGGCCGCGTCGATCGTCCAGCGACCGGAGAAGACCGACAGCCGGGCGAGCAGGGTGCGCTGGGCCTCGTCGAGCAGGCTGTGGCTCCAGTCGAGCGTGGCCCGCAGCGTCCGCTGCCGCGACGGCACGTCGGCGAGGTCGGCGCTGAGGTCGAGCGAGCGGTCGAGCCGGTCCCGCAGCCGCATCAGCAGGGTCGCCGGGCTCAGCACCCGCAGCTGCGCGGCGGCCAGCTCGAGGGCGAGCGGGATCCCGTCGAGCAGACGGCACAGGGCGGCCACGGCGTCGGCGTTCGTCGGCGTGAGCCGGAAACCGGGCCGGACCTGGCGGGCCCTGGCCACCAGCAGCTCGACTGCGGCGGAGGCGGCCACGTCCTCGACCGTCACCTCCGCACCGGTCGCGGGGACGGCCAGCGGCACCACGTTGAGCACGTGCTCGCCGCGCAGGCCGAGGACCGTACGGCTGGTCACGAGGAGGGTGAGCCGGCGGCAGCCGTCGAGGAGGCGGGCCAGGTCCGGGGCGGCGTCGACCACCTGCTCGAAGTTGTCCAGCACCAGGAGGAGGTCGCGGTCGCCCAGCCGGTCGACGAGCACGTCGAGCAGAGGGCGGCTGCCCTCGCGGCGGACGCCGAAGGCCGCGGCGACCGCGTCCACCACGCCGGCCGCGTCGGAGACGGAGGTGAGGTCGACGAACCAGACCGTCTCCTCGTCAACGCCCGGCGCGAGCACCGCGGCCTGGAGCGCCAGCCGGGTCTTCCCGATGCCACCGGGGCCGACGAGGGTGACGAGCCGGACGGCGGGGTCGGCGAGCCGGGTCAGCACCTCCTCCACCTCGGCGTCCCGCCCGACGAGCGGCGTCGGGGGCACCGGGACCCGCCCCGGGCGCAGGGGCTCCACCGCGCCGTCGCGGGGCGCCTGGCTGGCGGCGAAACGTTCGGTGAGCAGCACCGCGAGGTCGTCGCCGAGCAGCTCGGCCAGCTCGTCGGCGTCGGTGAAGCGCTTGTACGACGCCTCGTCGTCGTCGCGGATGCGGTTCAGGAGCTCCCGCAGCCGCGGCTGCTGCTCGACGCCGCTCTTGACGTAGATCAGCTTCGGCCGGTCGCCGGACAGCCGGTACTCGTCCTCGAGGCCCGAGATCTCCTCGTCCGGGGCGACCCAGCCGTAGCTCCCCGCGTACACGCCGACGAAGACGTCGCTCTGGTCGAGGTAGGCCCGGTAGAGGTCGCGCGGCGCGTGCGGGCGGGCGCCGAGCTCGAACATCACCGGGGTGAGCCGCAGCTGCGTGATCACCGCCTGCACGGCCCGCCGCTCGAGGGCCAGCTCCTGCAGGGTCGAGGAGACGAAGACCCGGAGACGTCGGTCCGGCGTGGTGATCATGGGGTCTCCCGAGCGGTACGACGGTGGCGGGCCACGAGCGCGAGCCCGGTGACCCCGGTGCCGAGCGCCACGACGAGCGCGACGACGTAGACGGTCGCCGCCGCGGAACCCCGGGCGAACGCCTCCCCGTAGAGGACGAGCGCGAGGAGCTGGAGGAGGCCGAAGACGACGTACGCGACCGCCGGGATCCGGACCCGGGCGACGTCGCGCTCCCGCAGGGAGAGCAGCGCGGCGACGGCGAGCGCGGCCAACCACGCCGCGATCATCCGCGCGGTCAGCGGCGTCAGCGTCCAGGGCCACCAGCGCGCGGCGGCCGCCGGCGCGAGGAACAGCCCGACGGCCGCGACGCCGAGCACCAGGCCCTGCAGCCCGAGCAGGCCCAGCAGCCACGCGGGCAGGGTCCGGGGCGTGCGCGGGGACGTCGGGCCCGGGTGCGGGACGCGTGACTGCCGGACGACGACCACGAGCAGCGCGACCGGGACCACGAGGTAGACGACGAGCCAGACCCAGGCGGCGCCCACGGCCGCGAGGCCGGGCGCGTGGAAGTGGAAACGGTCGAGGTGCAGCAGCGTGGCCACGAGGGTCAGCGCGGCGAAGACGAGGACCGTGACCAGCGGGGTGCGGGCGTCGAGCCAGGACCGCGACCGCAGGGCGAGCACGGACAGCACGCACCCGGCGGCGTAGCTGGCGCCGAGGAACGCCGCCGACAGCGGCGGCTGGATCGTCCAGGAGAAGAGCGTCGCGGTCCGCCGGGCGAGGACGAACAGCTGGTTGGTGGCGACGAGGGTGAGGCAGACGAACGCCACCAGCAGGACCCGGGTGCTCGGCCGCAGCCGGTCGGGTCGGGCGTCCTGCGCGGGAGCGCCGACGTGATCAACAGCCATGATCAACAGCCACGGACGCCCCTCGTGTGCAGGTGGACCTCGTCGTCACGGACCGACCCCGGTGACACGTCACCCTATCGAGTCCGGGACGCCTGTCGCCACGCCCGAGGGCGCGCTCGAGACCGCGGAGGCGAAGATCCCGACCAGGTCCAGGACCGGCACGGCTCGTCGCCCCCGCGGCCGCGTCGGCGTCCGGTCAGGCCGTGGCGCGGGCGGCCTCGACGATCAGGTCGGCCACCACCCCCGGCCGGGAGACGGCGACGGCGTGCGACGCGTCGACCTCGGTGACCCGGGAGCCGGCCCGCTCGGCCATGAAGCGCTGGGCGTCGGCCGGCACGGCGAGGTCCTGCGTCGTGACCAGCGTCCAGGAGGGGATCGAGCGCCAGGCCGCCTTCTCCGCCTTGCCCTCGAGCGCGTCGGGGGTGATGGGCCGCTGCGTGACCGCCATCAGCTCGGCGACCTCCGAGGGGACGTCGGCGGCGAAGACCGCCCGGAACTTGTCCGGGTCGATGTAGAGGTCCGTGCCCGACCCGCCCTCGCCGTCGGGCAGCGGCACGGGGACCAGGGCCGGACCGAGCTCGTTGCCCGGGAACTTCCCGGCCAGCTCGCCGGTGCTCTCGCCCTCCTCGAGCAGGAAGCTGCCGAGGTAGACGAGCGCGCGGACGCCGGGGTGGCCGTCGGCCGCCTCGCTCATCACCGAGCCGCCGTACGAGTGGCCGGCCAGGACGACCGGGCCCGTCGTGCGGTCCAGGACGCTGCGGAGCTGGGCGGCGTCGGTGCGCAGGTCCCGGAGCGGGTTGGCCGCGGCCAGGACCGGGTAGCCCTCGCCCCGGAGCTGCTCGATCACCCCGTTCCAGCTCGAGGAGTCGGCGAAGGCGCCGTGCACGAGCACGACGGTGGGGCGGTCCTCGGTGGTCGCGTCGCTGCTGGGGTCGGTCATGGTCGTTCCTCTCGGGTTCGCGGCGACCGGCCGGTCGCTCTGCGCTGTTGCTCCGAGCGTAGAAATTCCGACCCTCCGTCCGCGTACGTCACATGACGGTCGACACGGCCTAACCGCGGGCGACCCGCGCTCGTGATCGACCCCGGGCCGGCCCGGCCGCGGCGCTCCGGGGCGGGGCGCCCGACGGTGCGACACTCGCGTCCTCGACGGCCGGCGACCGGCTCCCGGGCTCGCTCCGGACGCACCCGCCGGACGTCCCGTGGCTCGACCGAGGGAGCAGGCCCATGACCACCGAACCGCCGCAGACGCCCGACGTCGACCTGCCCGGGCAGCACCAGGACGGGCCCGACCTGGACATCGAGGTCGAACCCGAGCCCGACCGTGAGCCGGCCGAGGCACCCGAGCCGGACGACGCGTCGGCGGACGACCCCGCGCTCGGGAACACCCTGATCAGGCCCGAGAACTCCTAGGGCCGAGCGTTCCCGGTCACGCGACGGGCGTCCCGCTCAAGCGAGCGCCAGCACGAGACCGGCCGCGACCAGCAGCAGCGCGGTGACGCCGGGGACCTGGAGGGCGTACGAGCGCTTCGCCCTGATCGTAGGCCGGAAACGGAACTTTTCGTCCGATTCGTCTACACGTGGAGAGGGGTCGTGCGCGCCCGAGGGTTCGCGCGGCACGGGACGCCGCCGGACGTGCCATCCTGAGCGAGCCGGGCCCTCTCGGGCCGCAGCCGCCGGGCGGCGCTTCTTTCGGTCCTCGTCCCGCGTCCGCGCAGCCGAGGCCCGGGGGCTCGAGGACATCTTCCGCGCTCGTCCCGACCCAGGAGAGACCATCGACGACAGCAGCACCACCAAGGACCAGGCGATCCGCAACCTGAGGATGCTGATCCTCGCCGGCGAGCGCTACCGGCAGGTCCTCGCCGAGGCCATCGGCCTGGGCACCACGGAGAGCCAGGCGCTCTCCTACCTCGAGGTCCACGGCAGCACCGGCCAGGCCGAGCTGGCCCGCGACCTCGGCCTGACGAGCAGCGCCCTCACGGCGCTCGTGGACCGGCTCGAACGCCACGGCGTGGCCGAGCGCGTGGCGGACCCGCAGGACCGCCGGCGCAGCACGATCCGGGTCACCGAGCACGGCGCCACGCTGGTGACCGAGAGCCACGGCTGGCTCGACGCCACCCTCGACCGCGTCGAGCCGGACGCCCTCGGGCTCGTGTCCGCCTCGCTCGCGCTCATCGCCGAGGACCTGTTCGCGCGGAAGTCGAGCCACCAGCCCGAACCGGTCTGAGCCGGCCCGGTCGGGTCGTGACCTCGGTGGGTCAGCCCGCGAAGGCGGTCCGGCCCTGGGTGGCCGAGGTGCCGAGGTCGCTCTTGGGGAGCGGCTCGCCGGAGCCGACGGCCGCGGTCCAGGCCTGCGTCGTCGCCACGGCGGCGAAGTTGGAGTGCAGCAGGACGAGCAGCGTCTCGTGGAGCTGGTCGGCGGAGACCTTGCCCGCCTCGTTCGCGAGGTGGATCGCCCCGGTGGCGTCGGAGAGGACCTCGGCCTCGAGCCCGAGCTCCTCGGCCCCCACGGCGGTGGCGAGGTCGCAGTTGTTCGTCATGTAGCCGACGATCGTGATGGTGTCGACGTCGCGCTCGGCCAGCCAGGCGGCCACGTCGGTCCCGGCGAAGACGCTGCCCTTGTCCTTGGTGGCGCGCTTCCAGGAGGGGTCGAGACGCCGCTCGACCTCGGGGTGCAGGGCCCAGCTGTCGCTCCCGACGGCGAACACCGGCGAGCCCTCGGGCGCCTGGTGCTGCACGACGACGACCGGCAGGTCCGCCTGCTTCGCGACGTCGAGAGCCGTCACGACGTTCGCCAGGGTGGCCTCTCGCGACGGCGCCTGGATCTGCAGGATCCCGTCGAAGTACTCCTGCTGGACGTCGACGACGACGAGGGCGCGGCGGGGTGCGGTCATGGTGGCTCCTGGTGCTCGGTGGACGAGCACCCATCATGGCCGCGCGTCCGACCGGCGCCTCCCGAGCGGGCCTTCAGCGCTCTCCCAGCAGCGCGGAGGCGCAGTCCACGAGCTCGTCCACGACCACGCCCGCCGCGGACGGCTCGGGCTCGTCGCGGACGAGCGCCAGAGCGCGGCGTCCCGCCCAGCCGGGGTCCCGGAACGTGATCACCTCGACCCCTCGCGGGACGGAGAGCGCCGCCAGCGACGGGATCAGCGCGACACCGAGCCCGGCCGCCACGAGCCCCAGGCGGGTGGCGAGGCTCGGAGCGGCGTAGCCCACGACCGGGTCGGTCAGGGTCGGCCACGCAGCGAGCTGCGGGTCGGTGCGGAGCCCCTCGCCGACGACCCACACCTCGGCCTCGAGGTCGGCCGGCCCGACGCTCTCCTTCCCGGCCAGGCGGTGCCCGCTCGGTACGGCGAGCCGCATGCCGGCGCCGGGCAGCGTCCGGGCGACCAGTCCGTCGAGGTCCTGGTCGGGCAGGCCCGCGCCGACGGCGACGACGGCCACGTCGACCCGCCCCGCGCGCAGCTGCCGGAGCAGCGCCGGGGTCGACGCCTCGCGGAGCTCGACCCGCATCGCCGGGTGCGCGTGGGCCAGTCGCCGGACGGTCTGGGGGACGAGGACGCTCGCGGCCGTGGGGAACGACCCCAGGACCACCCGTCCGCCCAGTCCCTCGCCCAGCGCGGCCAGGTCGCGCGTCATCCCGGACAGCTCGGCCAGGACGGTGCTCGCGCGCCGGACCACGTGCATCCCGGCCGGCGTCGGCGTCACCCCTCGCGCCTCCCGCCGAAACAGGGGCAGGCCGGCGGCAGCCTCCATGGTCGCCACCTGCCGGGACACCGCCGACTGCGTGTAGCCGACCCGCTCGGCCGCCGCGGTGAACGAGCCGGTGTCGGCGACGGCCTGGACGACCCGCAGGCCCGCGATCGTGAACTCCGGCACCCCGGCACGCTCTCACATGAGCGCTGCTCATGGGAACCATCGAGTAGTGTCGCTTGTCGAATGGCTTCACCACGCCCAACCTGGAGCCATGTCCGTACGAGCAGCAGCGCAGCCCACCCCCGCCCGTCCCCGCACCTGGTTCGTCACCGGCTCGTCCCGAGGGTTCGGCCGTATCTGGGCCGACGCCGCCCTGGGACGTGGTGACCGCGTGGTCGCGACGGCCCGCGAACTGGATCGGCTGGAGCCCCTCGTCGAGCGCTACGGCGACGCGATCCTGCCGGTCCGGCTGGACGTGACGGACCGCGACGCGGTCCGCACGGCGGTCCAGGAGGCCGCGGACCACTTCGGGTCGCTCGACGTCGTGGTCAACAACGCCGGCTACGGCCACTTCGGCCGCGTGGAGGAGCTGTCCGAGGCCGACGTCCGCGACCAGCTGGAGACGAACTTCTTCGGAGCCCTCTGGGTGACGCAGGCGGCGCTGCCGATCATGCGCGCGCAGCGGTCCGGCCGGATCCTCCAGGTCACGAGCGAGGGCGGCGTCCGCGCCTACCCCGGCATCGGCGCCTACCACGCGTCGAAGTGGGCGCTCGAGGGTCTGTCCGAGTCGCTGGCCCAGGAGGTGGGGGAGCTCGGCATCCACGTCACGAACGTCGAGCCCGGCCCGTACGCGACCGACTGGCTCTCGAGGGGCGCCCGCCACAGCGAGGAGCTGAGCGCCTACGACGCGCAGCGGGCCGCCGACACCCAGGTGTGGGAGGTCGGCGACCCGGAGCACACGGGCGACGCGATCCTGGCGCTCGTCGACGCGGAACGCCCGCCGCGCCGCCTGCTGCTCGGGCGCTCGTACGACGCGATCGCCGCCATCTACGCCGAGCGGCTGCGGACCTGGGAGGAGTGGCAGCCCGTGGCGCTGGCGGCGTTCTAGCTGCGGGCGGTCAGGGCTTGCAGCTCCAGGGGCTGAAGCCGCGCTTCTTGTACAGGCGGTTGGCGACGTGGATCTGCTCGCGCTTGCTCGCCTTGTTCGGGTACTTGGCGAACCTGTTGCCGCCCGCGGAGCGCCACGTGGACAGGCTGAACTGCAGCCCGCCGTAGTAGCCGTTGTGGGTGTTGATGCTCCAGCGGCCGCCCGACTCGCACTTGGCGATCTTGTTCCACTGCTTCCAGCGCGACGAGTCGAGCTTGCTCGTCCCCACCTTGACGATCTTGTTGCGCACCTTGCGGTTCGTCTTCTTGTGCACGTCGGTCGTCGCCACGCCGTTGACCGTGGTCGTGGTGTAGGTCCGGGTGACCTTGCCGGTGCGACCCTTCCGGACGGTCTTCTTCTTGCCCTTCATCATCGAGCTGGTCTTCTTCTTGATCGTCTTGTACTTGACGGTCGACTTCTTGATCGTCTTCGTGACGCTCACGACGTCGACGACCAGCGACATGCCGTCCGTCACGGCCGTCTCCGGGGCGGGCGACACCCGGTCGTCGCCGTCGACCACGAGGCCCAGCTGGGTGATCGCGTCGGCCACGGTGCTCGCGCCGGTCACCTTCACCGTCGACTCCTGCGCGGCGTAGCGCAGGTGGATCGACGTGGTCCGCACCGGGCTGCCCGTCGGGGACGGGGACGTGCTCGGCGTCGGCGACGGGCTGGGGGAGGGCTCCGCGTACGCCGGCGCCCCTCCCAGGCTGCCCGCCAGCAGCGCCGTCGTTGCCGCAGCAGCGATCCAGGTCGCGATTCGTCGCATCGATCCATCCCCAAGGGCCGTGAGCCAGGCGGTCGAGCAGGTGAGAGCGACCGCAGAAGAGCCTGAGCGTGCCCTTCAGATAACGGTTTGGCAACTACAGCGTGGCGGGCTTGAGACCGAAGCCGGCCGTAGAGAGCGATACCGGAGGCCCTCGTGCCACCGGCGACCTGCGCCGGAGGTGCGCGGGCGGGGTCCGTAGGGTCGCCCCCATGCAGACACGCGCACTCGGCAACGACACCGTCGGCCGCGTCGAGGTCGGGGCGGTCGGGCTCGGCCTGATGACCTTCGACCAGACCGGCCACCAGCCGCGCGAGCAGCTGCTCGACACCGTGCGCGCCGCCCTCGACGCCGGCGTCACCCTCTTCGACACCGCCGACGCCTACGGACCCGGCCAGCAGCTCGGCGCAGAGGCCCAGGGCGAGAACGAGAAGCTCGTCGCCTCGATCCTCGACGAGCTGGGCGTCCGCGACCGCGTCCTCCTGGCCACGAAGGGCGGTGCCTTCCGCACCGAGGGCGGCGGCTGGGACCACGACGGGAGCCCCGAGCACCTGTACCGGGCGGTCGACGCCAGCCTGTCGCGGCTCGGGGTCGAGCAGATCGCGCTGTGGCAGCACCACCGTCCCGACCCCAAGGCCGACTACGCCGAGACCATCGGTGCGCTGACCGAGATCGCGGCCAGCGGCAAGGTGCGGATGATCGGGCTGTCCAACGCCGACCCCGGCCAGATCCGGGCGGCGCACGAGTCGTTGGGCGACAGCCTGGTGAGCGTGCAGAACCAGTTCAGCCCGAAGTTCCGCAGCAGCCGGCCCGAGATCGACGTCTGCGCCGAGCTGGAGCTGGCCTTCCTGCCCTGGAGCCCGCTCGGCGGGTTGTCGGACGCCAAGGAGCTGGCCACCCAGCACCCGGCCTTCCAGCAGGTGGCCCAGGCCCACGGCGTGAGTGCCCAGCAGGTGGCGCTGGCGTGGGAGCTGGCCCAGTCGCCCGTCGTGATCCCGATCCCGGGCGCCAAGCGGCCGGAGTCGATCCGCGACTCCGCAGCCGCCGCTGACCTCGAGCTGGCTCCGGACGAGCTGGCCGCGCTCGACCAGGACTGAGCTACGACGGGTCGGCGCGCTGGGTTCCTGTCGAGCCCAGGGTGAGCGAGGGCCTGTGCGTCGGTCCGAGCAGGAGAACCCGGCCGCGAGGTCGGGCTTCGTCCTAGCATGACGAGCGAGCACACGTACGTCGGAGAGGCAGGTCGTGGCGAGTCCACCAGCGGGTTGGTACGACGACGGCTCGGGGAACGGGCGGCAGCGGTGGTGGGACTGCAGCCGCTGGACCG
Organism: Microlunatus spumicola; assembly: GCF_039536445.1. Lineage (NCBI taxonomy): Bacteria > Bacillati > Actinomycetota > Actinomycetes > Propionibacteriales > Propionibacteriaceae > Microlunatus > Microlunatus spumicola. The sequence continues at coordinate 438,752 of NZ_BAAAYR010000001.1, forward strand.
ACCAGTACCAACCGCCACCAGCGGGCGGCGGCATCGGCGGAGTGGTCCGTCGGATCGAGCACGCCGCCGTGGCAGGGCCCCAGCCTCGTGCGGCGAAGCAGGGCGCCAGCTACGTCGTGCTCCAGGTCATCCTGAAGGAGAAGCTCTGGGGCACGGGCTCGGGGAACCTCACCGAGCTGGAGAACGTCCTCAATGCTCAAGCGGCGATGGGGTATCGACTGCACACGATCACCACGGCGTCGTCGGGCAGCAAGGGCGTCGGAGGCGGAGACCGGATTCAGGCCACGATGGTCTTCGAGAGGATCTCGTAGGGGCGACGCTCCTCGCACGCTCGCCGCCTGAGCGACGGCTGCTCGGCGCTCCAGATCCTCGCGCCGGAATCTGCACGGCGGCCATGACGGCGTCGTACGAGGTGCCTTCGGGGTCAACGGCGTTCTGAGGTTCATCGGGCCGAGGCGCATCTCGTACGGACCGCACCCTCACACCCTCGGGAACCGCGCATGACGACGGTCTGGCGGGAACGCAGGTTGCGCGCGGCGACCAGCTGGTTCCACGCAGCGGCACCCAGGGCGGCGTCGGGGGCTCGTGTGCAGCCGCGCTGAATCTGGTGACCCGGGACAGCCGGTCTCTCCCCTGGTAGGAGGGTTCGGTGGCCGGGGTCGGAGCCGATCAGCCGCCCAGCGCTCTCCTCGGCTCTCGCTGCCGGCTCCTCGAGATCCCCGAACCGGTTGCGAAGAGGACCCTGAGGCCTGAGGGTGAGCATGCCCGTCTCGCTGAGGAGAAGCTTTGCCCGGTCGCCCGTTCCCCCTGGTCGCCTGCCTGCTGCTGACCTCGCCCCTCCTGCTGATGTCCAGCGCCCCTGCCGCGGTCGCGGCGACGAGCACGGCCAACCCGTACGACTTCGACGGCGACGGGTATCCCGACCTCGTGGTTGGTGCGCCGTTCCTGCGGGTGGGCACCCTCGACGCCGGTGGTGTCGTGGTGCTGCCCGGGTCGGCCTCCAGCCTGAAGAAGCAGGCCCAGGTGATCTCGGCGGCGACAGCCGGGGTGATCGGTGACCCCGCGAACAACGCGCAGCTCGGGCACGCGGTCACGAGCGCGGACTTCGACGGCGACGGGTTCGCCGACCTGGCCGTGGGCGTGCCGGTCGACTCCCGGCCGCTGTACGCCGCCGGTGCGGTCACCGTCCTCTACGGCTCACCGGAGGGGTTGCGCGGCAAGCGATCGCTAGAGCTGCTCCAGCCCGGCGGTCCGCAGGGGGACGCGACGTTCGGCGCCGCCCTCGCTAGCGGCGACCTCGACGGCGACGGCCGGGCCGACCTCGCCGTCGGTGCGCCCGGCGTCTCGGCCGGCGCGCTCGGCAGCGGGAGCGTGTTCGTCTTCTCCGGCAGCCGGGGCGGGCTCTCCGCCGACCGGGCCGCGGCGCTGCCGGGTCGACGGTCGAGCCCTGGGCCCGGCGCCGACGAGGACGAACGGTTCGGCGCCAGCCTGGCCGTGGGAGACGTCGACGCGGACGGCCGGCCGGACCTGGTCGTCGGAGCACCGGGCTACGCGATCGAGGGTGGCGGTGGTCTGCCCGGCTCGGTCAGCGCCTGCTACGGCGCCCCCGCCGGCCCGACCGGCTGCACACAGCTCGACCGCCGCCCTCAGCTCGCCGGGCTGGCCTCGGTGGCCGTCGGCGACGTCACCGGGTCGGCCCGTCCCGAGGTCGTCGTCGCCGTCCCGTCCGCCGACCTCGAGGGCTCCCGTGGCGGCACGGTCGACCTCTTGACCCTGTCCGGGCCTCGGGCCGCGACGACGGTCACGCGTGTGGCCCTGACTCAGCGCAGCAAGGGCGTGCCGGGCAGCGACAAGGCGGGTGACCGGTTCGGCAGCTCGGTCGCGCTCGGCGACCTGGACGCCGACGGCCACGCCGACCTGGTGATCGGCGCCGACGGCGAGAAGGTGGGCGGCCACGTCGGCGCCGGCCGGGTGACGGTCGTGCACGGCGGCGCTCGCGGCTACCGCACGTCGGGGAACCGGGTCTACGACCAGAACACGAAGGGCGTCACCGGCACGGCGGAGAAGCACGACTCCTTCGGCGAGGTCGCCCTGCTCGACGTCGACGCCGACGGGCACCTGGACCTCGCGGTCGGAGCGCCGGGCGAGAACGACGCCGCCGGCGGGGTCACGTTCCTGCGCGGCTCGGGATCGGGTTTCAGCGCGAAGAGGTCCCAGGCCTTCACGTTGAAGGACCTCGGGTACGCCTCGCCGAAGGGCGCCGGGCTCGGAGAGGCCCTGGGCCGCTAGGTCCAGACGGTCGCCTCGAGCCACGAGGCGTTGGGCGCCCCCTCGCGGTCCGGAGAACGTGAGGTCGTCGCCGTACCGGCTGTACGTCAGCCCGGCCGCCGCCACCGCCAGGCCGACGAGGCCGGTCGAGGGTGACGTTTGGAGACGACTGCAGGAGCTGTCCCGCACGACGGTGGCCTTGCAGGCTCCGCACGACGGTCGACCTGTGTGCGCCCGTTCAGCCCTGTCGCCCGCGGCGGCGGAGGGGTCCGACCATGGCCACCTTCGCGGTTCCCGCGTCGGCCCCTGAGGCTGCTCTAGGTTCTCCTTCACCACCCGGACCGAGAGAGGGTCTTCATGTTCAAGCGCCCAGCGCTCCTCGCGGCTCTTGCTGCAGCAGCCCTTGCACTGGTGATGGTCCCTTCGACGGCCACGGCGGCCCCCGAACCGGACCCGCACGATCCAGCGTCCATCGTCACGGAGGAGGCTCCGTACATCCAGGACACCAGGGTCGCTGGCGTGTCCTTGCGCTACACCTGCCACGGGCCCGACACCGTCATCAACGTGTCGCTGACCGTGGAAGGTGTGGAGGCCAAGGGAAGTGCACCGGTGGTGTGCCACGGCGACACGGACGCTCCCGTGGGGGTGCGGCTGGACGCACCGAAAGGTTCGAGCGGCTTCCCGGTCGGAACGTGGAATGCAGTCCTGGTGACGACCATCCCTGACCAGGTGACCCGAGCCTTGTTCCAGCAGGTCACCGTGCGCGCGCCGCTGCTGAAGACGGTGAAGCTCACGATCAACGCTTCGCCGGAGAAGGTTGGCCAAGGAAAGAGGATCACCGTCGAGGGCACGATCAAACGCGACGGCAAGAGGTGGCCCCAGGCGCAGGCCGACCTCCGCTTCAAGGTCGACGGAGGCAACTACCGGTACGTGAGGACCGTCACCGCAGACGCCAGAGGCGTCTTGAAGACCACCCTGCCGTCCACCACCTCGGGGTCGTTCCGGTACGCCTTCACGGGATCGCTCACGCTGGCCGAGGCAACCTCGCACGGGGATCACATCGTCGTGAAGAAGCTCAAGCCGAAGTCCTACGCGAGCTGCTCCGCGCTCAACGAGATCTACGCGCACGGGGTGGGCAGTGCGAGCGCGCGCGAGAAGGGGCTGGGCGTGAACGACTGGACGCGCGACACGAAGACCTACAAGAAGAACAAGAAGCTCGACCCCGACAAGGACGGCGTGGCCTGCGAGAAGCGCTGACCCCACGCGAGACCCCTGCCGAGATGTCGGGCAGGGGTCTTCGCATCACCAGGCCTTCATCTCGGCCTGATCGCGCCGTACGACCGTCGGCTTGCGAACGACCGTAGATCAACAGCTTCCCACCAGGTGCCGAGCCCCGAGCGTCGAGGTTCCGCAGCAGATCCCTTGTCGAGATGTCGTATCCGGTCGCCCGCCTGCCGCTCCAGTTCAGGCCGACGAGGAGATCGTCGCGTTCAAGATCGGGGAGCCACTCGTCGCGCCAACGCTCGAGCGGGATCTCCTCCACCTCGAAGGTGGAGTAGGCCGGCACGTTGTCGATGATGCGCTGCGCTTGCGACCGCATGGACCAGAACGGCATCGCTCGCGGGCCTGACGATCCGAAGGGCGCGGGGTAGCCGCCGTCGTCGAACACGGTGTAGACGAACTGGTCGCGAAGCGCCTCGCGGTAGAAGGCGTCCGCCTGGGGAGCACTCACGCTCACGAGTCGAGCGTGTCAGGGATCTCCGCTCCGGCCTGCCTCGACCGAAGAGAACGCGTCGAAGCGCATGGCGCTAGGCGTGCGTGCCCCGCGCGACGGTCGGCTGACGGCTACTGCTTGGTGTCGTCCTGAACCGGGATGGAGCCCAGGTGGTGGGCAGCCCGAGCGATGCGACGGGCAGACGCGTTGAAGAAGCTCGGCACCACCGTGAGGTTGGTTCCGTATCGGGCCTGGCGAACCGATTCCCAGCTGCTCAGCTCGTGCTTGAGGCCACCCGGAGGAGGCGGCATCCGCACGCCTGGCCTTGGCACGAACGAAACGACGACGCCGTTCTGGAGCGTCGTCAGCCAGCTCAGTGCTCGACTGCCACGGACCTGGAACGTGCTCACGACGACCTTCTCGACGTCAGCCCAGCTGACGCGCGGGTGGCCCCGGACCTCGAGGCCGGCTCGGTCCAGGACCATGACCGGGCCCTGGCGGTTCCGGGACCAGCTGAAGAGGAGCTGGACCACCAACCCGAGAACCAGCCCGGCAACTGCGACGAGCAACAGGACCAGTCTCCCGCTGACGAGGCTGGAGAGCCCTAGGAGCACGACCGGAAGAGCGACGAGTGTCCAAGGCCGGAGGGGTACCCACGCCGCGCGTAGCTCGAGCGACTCGTCATCAGCCATAGCGCTGATCCTGCAGCCATCTGCCGAAGATCGCTGCCACAGTGTCGGATGCCGTGTGCCCTCGTGGCACGGTCGGCCTGCGTGCTCCGCACGCCGGTCGCCTCGCTAGGGCGCTCGTTGCGAGACCAACCCCAAAGCGTCGGCGCCTGTTCACCGAGCACAGTCGCCGAACCTGTCCTGGTGTCGTCGACCTTGGTCTAACGTCATCTGCCGTGACCCCGAGTCAGGGTTCGAGAACCGGTGGACCACAGCTCCTGCCGCCGAGTCTCGTCCTGCTGCTCGTGACGTTCGTGTGCATGGCCGGTCTGCTTGTCGCCCTGATCTCCGGGGTGGCACGCGGTCGGTGGCTCGTCCCGATCATCGCGGTGCTGTTCGTGGCCTCGGTCAGTGCCGTCGTGGTCGGTCTCGTTCGGCGGCGTGACGACGCTCGCGATCGGCACCAGGTCGACTGCAGCCTGAGAGTGGTCGAGGGCGCGGTCGACGGCCTGACGTCTCGATGGCGCAGTGGTGCGGCCGTCATCGAACAGGGCGAGATCCGCTTCCGACGCATGGTGGGCGGTGTCCGCTTTCTTCCGGGTCGCCGGGTCGACCTCAAAGGCGCTCGAGTCGGACTGCGTCTTGGGCCTACGACGTGGGCTGAGGTCCGCTCGGTGGCGCTGGGTAGCGAAGTCGTGCAGCTGACCACGGCAGACGCGGTGATCGAAGCCGCCTTTCCGCCGCGCGTCATGCAATGGGTCGTTCAGCAGCTGAACGGCTAGCGGGTACGCATTCGCACGGCGATCCCACCGGGGCCTCAGCAGGAGAACAGAGTCCGGTGCCCACGACAGGCGTCCTGCGTTCAGTCGCTGTGCCTGCTGCCAGGTCGGTGGCAGCATGAGGGTGGAGGCCGGGATGGAGCGGATCTGGGCAGCGTTGATCAGTCTCGGCCTGCTCTTCTGTAACGGCTGCGCCGTCCTTGGATCTGCGGCTGATCCGTGTGGCACTTCTCCGGGTGCGAGCGCGTTCCCTGGCGACTCGCTCGAGGACTGGGTGACGTACGGCGACCATCTGGTGGTTCTTCGCGGGATCGACGAGGTCGACCAGGACGGTCGTCAAAGAGTCCGGCTTCTCCAGGAGCGCACGCTCTGGTCCAGAGAGCAAGCACCCGCGGCGCCGCCCCAAGAAACGTTCGTGCCTGCTCAGAAGAGTCACGACGCGGCTGCAGCCAAGCCCGGCCATCGCTATCTGCTGGTGGGTACGTGGTGGGACGACCGGCAGGACGGGCGAGCGGAGTGGGTCCACCTCGAGCTGCTCGCGTTCGACGATGGGGTGGCCGGACGAGGAAGCGCTGGATGCCCGCCCGATCCCGCAGACGCTGGCTCCGGAAGGGCGGCCGTCTGGGGTCGTTCCCAGACCGAGATCGCCGGTCTCTTCAGCCGGACCCCACCAGACCCCGCCTCCGTGCGCTATCAGAACCTCGGACCGGATGAGCGCTGGCAGCGCGTCGCAGCCGCCCGATGACCCGTTCCGACACCTCCGTCAGCAACCGCTGAGCAGGGTCGGGCTCGTCGGTCGGTCTGCGTGCTGCGCGCGACGGTCGGCCTGTTCCTGCCCCGCACGACGGTCCGGGCTGCGGGGCAGACTTCGCGTCGTGGTCTACGAGGAGCTCGCGGGCGAAGAGGACGAGGTCGAACTGCCTCGTGGCGACGTGACCGAGCGCGTCGTACGCGTGGGGTCGACCGTTCGCCGACCGGTCCACCCACCGAGCGCAGCCGTGGCGGACTACCTGAAGCACCTCGAAGAGGTTGGCTTCGGCGGTGCACCCCGCTTCCTGGGCCGCGACCGAGCAGGTCGTGACGTCCTGGACTTCCTCGCGGGGGAGGTCGCCGGGGATCCTCCGCAGGCGTGGGCGGCCGACGACGAGCTGCTGGCCAGCGTCGGCCGGCTCCTCCGGCAGCTGCACGACGCGTCCGAGGGCTACGCGGCCGACCGCGGTTTCGCAGCGCCGCCCGGTTCGCGATGGTTCCGCTGGCCGTCCCCATCGAGCTCAGAGTCTTCCGCAGTGGTGGCCGAACCGGCGCCGGAGCTGGTGGCGCACAACGACGTCACCCCGCAGAACGTCGTCGTGCGCGACGGCCAGGCCGTGGCGCTGATCGATTTCGACATGGCGGGGCCGACCGCGCGCGTCGAGGACGTCGTCAACACGGCGACGCACTGGGTGCCGTTGCGGGCCCCCGTCGACACGTGGCCCGGGTGGTCCAGAACGAGGCAACCCGTGCGGTTGCGGCTCTTCGCCGATGCCTACGGGCTCACCGCCGCGCAGCGGGCTTCGCTGGTCGACGTCGCCCTGGCCCGTGCCGACCGCATGTGGCTGTCCATGAGAGGGGCGGCCGAGCACTACGGCGGCGGGTGGGCGCAGATGTGGCACGACGGCGTCGGCGATCTGATCAGACGCCGACGCGCCTGGTTGGTGGACCGCTCAGACGATCTCCGGGGTGCGCTCGAGTGAGCGGCGGCGGGTGCTCGTTCTCGCTGAACGCCCAGCCCCTGGCGTACGTCCGGCGCGGTGTGCAGCTCCGGTGCACCTGACCTTCCGGCCGGCGCCGAACGTCCGGTGACCTGACCGCTGCGGTCAGCGGGTGACGCGGAACGTCGTGCAGGCCGGGCTCGTCACGGTCCCCGAGAGGACGTCAGGATCCTGACCCGGCAGCTCGGCGGCCAGGCCGACCATCACGTACCCCGACGGCTTCTCGATCCAGGCCTTCGGCAACAAGGTCAGCGACCGCGGATCGAGCCGACCCGTCATCGAGTACCTGCCGTTCGGAACCCCGGGGTTGCTCTCGATGGGCCCGAAGCCGAGAACCGCCGACACCGCCCCGCCGCCCACGTCGGCGATGTCGAGGTTGAAACCCGTCAGGCCCTGACCGCAGGTGTACGTGCCCTTCCACCGACCAGTCACGTCACGACTGGCGGGCGACGCAGAAGCGGCCGGCGTCGGGGTGGGGTCACAGCTCGAACCGAAGACCAGGTCGCAGGACCCACGCGCGCTCAACGTCGGGTTCGGTGTACCCGGAGCGGGCGAGTCGGGCAGACCTCCTGCCGCAGCGCACCCGCCCACGCTGCCCGCCGCCACGAAGGCGACTCCGACCAGAACCGCCGAGGGCCTTGACCAGCGGCGATGCACGCGGTGACCCTAACAAGGGAGGGGACCAGCTGAGCCCTACCAATCTGGGTGGCCGCAACCACGACACGGAGGGTCGTCCCGCGACGCGGCGAGGGAGTCAGGCCGGAGCTGGGCTGGTGGCGCGGGAGAGGTATCGCCTTGCTGGCCGGCGAAGCAGATGCCACCCTCTCGAGATGTCGCCGTCGCCCTCGACCGTGCGGCTGCTCCGCAGCAGCCGACTGAGCACCCAGGTTCCCTACGCCTACGCCGCCACCACCGATGCGCCCGCGAGGCTGGTCTTCACCGCCGGCGCCTGCCCCCTCGACGAGGAAGGGCGGACCGTCGCGGTCGGCGACCTCGTCGGCCAGACCGAACAGGTCTTGATCAACCTCCGCGCAGCGCTGCACGCTGCCGGTGCTGATCTTGTGGACGTCCTGATGATCACCGTCTACGTGGCCACGACGTCCCGCGAGGACCTGGCTGCGGCGTGGGAGGTGGTGCGACGTGCGTTCGGCGACCACGATGCGCCCGGGACGCTGCTCGGCGTGACGGTGCTCGGCTGGCCGGACCAGCTGGTGGAGGTCGAGGCCGTGGCCGTCGCGCATCCCGACGCCACAGAGCCGCAGAGCTGACCTGGGGACGTTGTTCACCGGTCACAGGTGGTGCGTCCCGTCCGTCTGGTTCACGATGGTTCGATGAGCGATCGGGGTCCGACGACGACCGGCAGCCGTCTTCGACTCGTCCTGGGCCTCTCGGCCGTCCTCCTCGTCCTGGCCGGGGTGGTTGTGTGGTTCCTCTGGTGGGAGACCACGAGACCGTCGCCTGGGTTCGAGGGCTCCGCGGTCGGGCTGGCGGTACCAGCACCAGCCTTCGACCAAGCCTTTGATGAAGGGCTGGCGGCAGCTGGATCTGCTGCGTAGCCGCGGCCCTCAACGCCCGGTGGCCTTGGGTGCCGGCTTTGCCTCCAACCGGTAGCTGCGGGTGTCGCTCTGCGCGCCGGTGACGTGGTTCGTGGCGCTGAGGTCCAGGAACCGGACGGCGGTGTAGTCCTTCGGCGGGGCGAACGTGCAGTCCGAGACCGTCGCCCCGGCGGCGAGGCGGCGACGTTCGCACGACCATCCGCGCGGTGGCGAGGCGACCGGCGTGCCGTCGGCCGTGCGCCACCGGAAGAACGGGTTGACCGGGGTTCCCTGCAGGTCGGAGGCCCCGAGGACGACGTGGACCTGCTGGCCGACCTCGACGGTGAATGCGGTGCCCGTCGACGGCGTGACCGAGCTCCAGCGGGGCTTGTCGTCGACGTCCGGCACGGGGGTCGGATCGACCAGCAGCAGCCGGTCGACACCGGCGGCGGTGGACTGGCGGATCACCAGGAGCTCCGAGCCGGCCGGCGCGAAGTCCTCGCCGTGCCCCTTCACCGGGCCGAGCAGGATGTGTCGGCGCAGGTCGGCGACGTACTCGACCGTCGCGTTGCCTCTCGGTCCCTTGTAGACGACGCCGAAGCGGCCCGACGCCGACGACGGCAGCGGGTCGTGCTCGAACTTCTGCGGGACGTAGTAGCAGGCCGCCGGGCTGGGCGGCCCGAACAGGCTCACCGTGTTGGTCGCCGGCGACCACTGACGCACCGAGGAGCACCCGCCCGGGCCGATGCCCATGTAGGACGAGCCGTTCTTGGTCCAGTAGCCGTCGATGGCGCCGGGGTACCGGGTGCCGCGATAGGTGGCGAGCGCGTCGGCCCCGGTCGCGACGTTGCGGTAGTGATATGCGTACGGCGCGCTGCGGTAGAGCAGGTACTTCCCGTCCGGTGAGGCCCAGACCGCGTCCTGCGTGGGGATCTGGACCGCCTTGCCGGTCTGACGGTCCCAGAGGAAGGCACCGGGGTACGCGTAGTAGCCCACCACCCGCCGAGCGTCCCCGCCCACGAAGAAGGTGAAGAAGGGGAAGCCGTACGTCTTCGGGAGCGGGACCACGGAGCCGTCGCCGAAGTCGTAGACCACGGGTGTGGAGTCCGACCAGGCGTTCACGATCACCGCCGAGCCGTCGCCCGACCAGTTCGCGCTGTCGTTGTACACGTGCGGGGCGGACAGGACGTGGCAGGAGGTGCCGGAGCCGAAGCACCCCTCGTGGGTGTAGTCGGGGGCACCGCTGTACACCTCGCCGACGAAGCGGTGGCCCGACGGGCTCCAGGACAGGAACCGGACGTCCTGAGTCGCCGACAACGGGAGGCTCGACCGCGCCGCACGGTCGTAGGTGAACGAGGCGGACTCCGAGGAGTCCACGGGCGGCGCCGGGTGGAGGTCGGAACGCCCGATGAAGGACAGGTACGCACCGTCGGCGGAGAGACCGGTGACCCTCGTGACCTGGGCGTCGGGCGCCAGCACCGAGACCTGACGGCTACCGGCGTCCCAGGCGTAGACGGTGATCTCAGGGGCGCCGGCGTCCACCTGCCACTGCAGGGTGTCGGTCTGCGCCGCCCAGCGGGTCTGGTTGCTGTCGCAGACCACGTGCGCGTGGACCAGCCCGAGGTCACGACGGCCCGCGACGTCGTAGAGGTGCAGGTCGCACTGGTCACCCGACGGGACGAGGTGGCTGTAGTAGGCCCCGTCGTAGCTGAAGCCCGGTCTGCCGTACTGGCTGTCCAGGCCCAGGTCGGCGACGACGGTCCCGACCCCCGCGTCCGTGACGGGCGCGGCTGCGGCCGTCGGAAGCGGACCCAGCCCCGCACCCGCCCCGCAGAGCAGCAGAGCAACCAACCAACGCCGCCATCTGGTCATGGTCAGCCGCCTCGGGGGGAGAACACGGACGCGTACGCGTGCGCGTCGCCTCATCGTGCGCCCGGACACCCGCAACGTCAACGGTCTGGGGCAGCTGCGACTCGGGCGGCACGAAGACACACGGAATGGCGCGGGTCAGAGCACGCAGCTCAACAACGGCCAGTGGCGGAAGGTCCTGGGCTCATGACGTGGAGATGGGTCAGGCCGGTACGACTGCGAGCGTCCTTCGCGTCTACCGGGCTCCAGCTTCTCCATCGCTGACCATCGGCTGATCGTTCGGACACTCCTCACCGCCTTCGACGGAGTCCTCGCCGCCATGATCATCGTCAGCCTGGTTTGCGGCGAGGTCTGGTGGCAGCTCTACTTCCAAGCGTGCTCTGGCCCTAGCTGGCCTCTAGGGCAGGTTGGCTCCCACCAGGGACCGTCATCCGGTGGTGGTCAGATCAGGGCGTCTCAAGTTCTGTCGCCGACCCCGGTGGTCTGCACGGTTCTTGGACGCGACGTCCGTGCCAAGGTGTCTCGACCACCCGCACGGTCTGTCGCCTCGTGGATCACCAACTGCAGTCGTAGGAAGATCACCCCGCGGGATGACGCCAGGGGCGTCGACGTGGCCGAGCCTTCTCGAGTGAACTCTTCACTCCGACGCCGAGCACCATGTCGATGCGTCGGCCTTGCCGCGACGCCACGTCTCGAAGGGAGCCCCGCCGGCTCTGGTCGGCGATGCGGAGCGTCGTTGCCGCTCGGAACTGTGCCGACGAGGGCGCGGGCGGCACGAGTGGCGAGAGGCCTGGCCCTTCTTCTCAGCGCAGCGCTGGTCGCGCTGGTGGTGGGCATGACCTCGGGGTGCTCCGTGCAGACAGGTCTGCCCTCGGGTGACCGGGCGGCGAAGGCGGAGCTGAAGCGCCTGCAGGTCTCGGTCTTCAACGAGGCCTCGTCGAACTTCCGCCGGGGCTTCGACCCCGTCGTGCTGGCCCGGTGGGCGACGAACGACTCCGGGACGAGTCCGCAGGGTGCGGAGGACCACACACCGTTCGACGACCTCGTGGAGGCGCTCTCGTGGTCGAGCACCGACGGCGCCGACGGCGTCGTCGACCTACGGATGTCGGTGACGACGATCGGCTACGAAGACCACACGTTCGGAGGCGAGTCCTACGGCCCGGGTTCGGCGCAGCGGTGCGTGCGCATCCACGTCGGTTCCGCTGACGAGTCGGTCGTCACCGTCGACTGCGGCGGCCGCACGCCCGTGGCTGTGCCCGCGGCGGCGAAGCCGGCCGGTCCGTTGGACGAGAAGAAGCTGCTCCACGTCATGGGTGGCAAGAGCCTGCCGGCGATCGAGGCGGCCGCGAGGAAAGCCTTCCCGACCCAGTCGGTGACCGCGTCGACGCTCGACGGGTACTGGGTGGTCGTCGTCGTCCGCGAGGCTCCCGACCTGGCGTGCATGGGCGGATCGCGTGACCCGGACGGGAAGGTGAAGGTGTCGACGGCGCCGAGGATCCGCCCCGGAGAGGGCGATTGCGGCGCGGACCGGTTCGTCTACGGCCCCGTCTACGGCCACTGACCGTCGATGACAGGTGCGTCGTGCTCAGGCGACACGACAGCGGACGGCCCACCGTCGGTTCTTGCTCCTCGCGGTCAGGCGCCGCGCTGTCAGCGGGGCGACTTGAGCTTGCTCGTGATCCGTCGGGCGGCCGACCGGGGGCGCCTGGTGCGGTGCTGGAGCGGTGACGGGACGCCGCTGTTCGGGTCGGACACGACCCCGTCGCGGATCTGGCCCAGGAGGTCGACGACGACGTGGGTGGTGGCGGAGGCGTAGACCCGGATGAAGTACGTCGGTCCGCCCTCGGGTGTGTCCAGCAGGACGGCGGGGGTGACGGTGAAGTTCGCGACGGTCACGCCCTTGGTGAAGTGCACCGTGGACTGCCGTGCCGGGATGTTGGACGGCGCCGGGGTGCCGGCCGGGTAGACCGCGAGGTAGCCGTTCGCCGTCGAGCCGGAGCTGTGCACGTTGACGAACACGGCCCGGATCGTGAAGCGGTCGATGGTGCCGACCGCGACGTCGACGTACCGTCCGGCCTTCAGCCGGCCCGAGGAGTCGAAGCTGCTGGTGGGCTGGATGGTCCCGGGGAACGCCTTGGTCGTGTCGAGGATCCGGTACGGGGCCGTGACGTACGGCTGCTGGACGAGGTCGATGTCGTCGAGGGTCGCGAGCCCGACCGCGAATCCGTCGGGGTTTCCGGGCTCGTCGGCGCGATAGACCGGGCGTTCCTTGAGCGTGAAGAAGGAGCCCGCCTCCGTCCGGTAGCCCACCTCGGTCTCGAAGTCGGTGTCGTCGGGCGACGGCTCGATATAGAGCGCCGGGCCTTTGCTGTTGACGAGACCGAGGGTGGGCCGGTTCGGCGGTTCCTCACCGGTGGTGCGGTACTCCAGCTGTGTGTACCTGGCGGTGAGGTTCGCGCCGGAGCCGATGATCAACGGGTCGCCCGCCGCCGCCGCGGCCGGTCGCGTCCCGGCCGCGCCGAGAGCGAGGGCACCGGCGGCCGTGCCTGCCGCGAGCGCCGCCCCGCGTCCGAGGAGGCCCCGCCGACCCACCGTCTCGGGGGTTGATTCGTCGCTCATCGTGCTCCTCGTCTCAGGGGAAGCCAGGTGCGCCGTGCACCTGGTGCTCGTCTTCGGTCCACGTCCCGGCGCGAGGGTTCACGCCGTAGGCCTGCGGACTACGCCTTCTCGCAGGCGACGCCGTCCTTGTCGCGGTCGAACTTCTTGTTCTTGTTGTACGTCGGCGTGATCCTCGTCCAGTTCTTCACCCCGAGTCCGACCTCGGTCGCCCCCGACCTGCCCACGCCGTGCTTGTAGACCTTGGTGAGGGCCGCGCAGCTCTTGTAGGTCTTCGGCTTCGGCCGGACGAGGACGTGGTTCGGGACCGACGTGGACGGCTGCAGCGTCCCGTTCCCCGGGAAACGCAGCCGGAAGTTGCCGGACGTGCGCGCCTTGACCTTCGTCTCGACCCGGCCGTCGACGTCGCTGCGCACGGTCTTGAGCTTGCCCCAGCTGCCGCCGTCCGGACGGAACTCGAGCGCCAGCCTGAGCGCGGCCGGCTTCTCGAAGCCGCCGACGCGGACGGAGCCGGTGATCATGATCTTGCGGGTCTTGGCCACCTCTGCGGGCGAGGCGGCGGAGTAGAGGAAGACCTCCGACGCCGCAGTGGGACCCTCGACCTGCTTCACGACCGTGTCGAGGATGGCCTGGCCCGGGATGCTCGCGTGGACGGCGACGTCGTAGGTCCCCGGCGGGAACTGCGGAGACTGGTCGGCGACGTCGAGCCGCACCGAGGTCTGGAGCTCGTTCGCTCCCTGGCAGGGGATCGCCGTGCTGCCGCTCGCCTGCACGTCCCCGACGGTGGCCGTGACCTCCATGCTGGTGGGGTCGCCGTAGCAGGCGTAGCTCAACGTGATCGCCGCGGTCGCGGGATCGTAGATCACCAGGCCCTGGTCGATGAGCACGTACGCCTCGGCGTGGGCCGCGGCCGCGGCGGTGGGCTCCTCGGCGACGGCGGGCGTGGCCAGCGCGAGCAGGCCCAGGGTCACCGCGGCGGCGAAGGTCGACAGGGTGAAGCGTGTTGCGGGCACGGCTGCTCCAACTTCTGGGAGGAAGGTCGGGAGGCAGGCTAACCGAGTTCTCAGGTTCGGCCGAGGGCTCGATCCCCTTGACCTCGATCGAGCGCTCCACGGTCGGACGTCCCGAGGATCCGACACCCGCCTACACGATCGCGTCCTCCAACGCGGTGGGGTCTCCTCCGCTCAACTCGCGAGCGCTGTCGATGATCTGCGCGTCGTAGTCCGACCGTCTCGATGGATCAGCTTTCCAGCTCTCCACGGCGTGCAGCAGATCTCGGGCGACGTCCAGGGACGGACCGCCACTGCTGCGACGCCAATGCCCGTACCAGGCCAGGCAGGAGGCGGCAACGACGGGCGGCACCTGTCGGCGGAGCAGCCGGCGCGCGTACACCCGATCAAGAAGGGTGAGGGCTCCGGTGGTGTCCGCCGTCCCGCCGAGCTCCACGACCAGCTCATCCCGCAGGAGGAGCAGGGCGGGGTCGAGCACGTCGGTTCCGGCGATCCGCGCGCGCAGCCGACCGCTGAGCCCAGCCTCGACCTCGGAGCGCGCCACCTCGGGCAAGGACTCGACGGCGGCCTCCGGCAGACAGGTGTGAGCTGCTTCCACGACCAGGGCTCGTCTGCCGTGCCGGCGGAGATCGGTGTGGTCTGGAACGTCGATCCTGACCCGGGCCAGCCTTTGCAGCGACCGCGCCGTCCCGACCTCCAGGTTCAGCCACATGAGCTCAGCCTCACCGCACACGAGCGCGTCGCCATCGGGCCAGTGCCCTGACCCGACCCTGAAGGCCTTCCTTGTCGTCTGTGCGCGCTCGCCCGAGGCGCGCCGACCCGGTGATGGTGCGCCCTGCCCGCAGCTGGGGGCGGTCCCGTTCAGCCGGGCCAAGTCCAGGAGCTCGCGTCGCTGCGGTGCGATGCGGGGCTCCCGCTCCCGATCTCGTCGTGCCCGGTCACGTCCTGCACGCACCGCACCCCAGGGGTGCTGGGAAGGCGATGCTGCGGCGCGGCTTGACGCGCCCTTCCTCAAGGGCGCCACGAGAGATGAACAGCGACCCCGCTAGTAGGTGGCGAGAAGTTCCGTCATGGGAACGGGCTTGCGCGAGCTGCGGCTGATGTCACGGCCCTCTTCCGAGGAGAGCGGTGGGTAGACCCACAACCCAGTTCCCGTTGGCAGGGCCGCGACTTCTTCCTCCCAGCCGCTCCAGCGCAGGTCCGTGTAGAACGTCGAGAACCCGCCTGCGAGGAGCGCATTCACGAACTCGGTGTGACCCACTCCCGTGCTGTCCCAGCTCAGGCTGTCCGGTGCCCAGTAGCAGACGTCACCCAGGGTGAAACCGAGTCCTCCGCCGTCGATGGCGAACACTCCTCCGAGGACGTCGAAGGCGACGACGAGGTACGGCGGAGGCAGGCTTTCGGCGGTCGGGGAGGCCAGTCGGTTGATGGCGGCCAGGTCAGGGAGACCTGTGGTGCCTCCGCCGAGCACCTTGACCCAGCCGTGGTCGACCTCCAGGCCACCGCTGTTGAAGGCGAGCGCTCCGAGCGTGGACCTGGTGGTGACCTGCAAGCGGTAGAGCGTGTTCCGCCTGCCAGCGAGGGTGCCCTGGTGGAGCTTGACGGGCACGCTCGCACCCGTGATCCGGCCGAAGAGCACCGGCCAGGCCGGGTCGGGCACGGCCGAGAGCTCGTCCACACCTCGAGGAAGCATGCGGCCATCCTCGTCGGCTTGTCGGGCAGGCGCGTCCCGCACGACAGGACGGGCTGCGTGCTCCGCTCACGAGCAGCTTGTCGCGAGCCCGCCCCAGCGGTGCACCGCTTGCTCGTCGTCCGCGGTCGGGGCGACGAGCGCGCAGGGGTGCACCCTGGGCTCGTGCAGACACTGAGCGAGCGTTTCGCGGCATCGAAGGGTGCGCCCTCTCGAGCTCGACGGTCAGACGGTCTTCGGTTAGTGGGTTCCCGATGCTGTGCCTGCTGAGGTGTCGGTCCGCTTCGAGTCACGCCAGGGCGACCGACGTCAAGGGATCGCCCTGAGCTGCGACGGCGGCCAGCTGGCGGTGGAGGTCGACGACGAGACCGTCCTTTCTCCCAAGCTGGCGATCTGGGCTGATACCGCCCCGGAGGAGACGAGGGTCGTCGTCCGGCCCCGACCGAGGGCAGGGGTGCGCCGGCTGGGGATCTACAACATCTGGGAAGGCAAGTGGGGGCAGACCGACGCCTGGATCGGGAACGCCGGCATGCTAGTGGAGAGACGGGGGTCCGGGCTCGAGTACGACGTTCGCCTGCGCTGCAGCAGCGGTTCCGGCGCTGCCGACTTCGACGATCTGGTTGTCCGTGTTGCTTGCCGTGGCGCGGCCTACACGGGCAAGAAGGAACCCCGGGCACCCGTCTGACCCGGCTGCTCGTCGACGCCGAGCCGCCTCGACTTGGTTGCCTCGCGCAACGGCCGGTATGCGTGGGTCCCGCACGAGAGTCGGCTCACGGTTACTTCGAGCGATCTAAGACGCAGGCGGGTGGCGTCGCCCCAAAGGACGTATTGGCAAGGCCTTGGACGTAGGTGAGACCCCACGTTCCCCACACCTCCAGCTGCTCGCGCTCCTCGGCCGATGCGGCGTGGTCCGGTCGTCCGTTGATGAGCACCTGCACGCCTGGGCCGGCTCGGTGAGACAGGTACGCCAGCCCGGAAGGGACCGTCACGAGCCGACCGACGATCCCGCGCCCGGCACTCGTGAGCTCGATCGACGTGACGTGTGCCGTGCCGCAGCCTCGCAGCGCGGTGCCTTCAAGGACGTGGGCGTCGGGAAGGTCCGGTCCGTGCCAGTCGAGGAGCCCGGCGACGAACAGACGACGGCTGCCGGCGTGCTGAGGCAGCGTCACCTCGGACGGAACGCCGAGCACGACCCCGGCGGCGAACAGCCCGTTGTCGAGCGGGATCGGCCAGAACTGTCCGGTGAGCAGTGAAGCGTTAGACCTGGGCACGAACGGAACAGGTTTGTCAGCTCTGTTGCTGGGCACGACCGACCCTCCCTCACGGGTCGCTGCGGCCGTCCCGCCGAAGGGTCGCCGGGACCAAAGGGGCTGCGCGTTCGACGCCGGTGACTGATCATGAGCGACATGTGCGCACCGGCAGCGTGGTTCGCTGCAGAAGAAGTCGTTGACGAACGCACTCATGAGTTCGTCGCGACGGTCGCGGCCGCAGCTGCCAGCTGGACGTTCACCGACCTCGTCCCGGGGGACACGTCGTCGACGCTGGGACCACCCGGTGCGGGCGCGAGGGAGGTCGCCGTCCACGTACGGGTCCCGGGTCTGACGACGGAGCGGCGCTTCCTGCAGGTCTTCTACGACCCGGACGTCGGAGGGCTCCCCACGCTGACGTCTCGCTGGGGCTCCGGTCCCGCCGAGCTCACCGGCTACGAGGACTGCTGCGGACCTCCGGACGAGGACACCGACCTCTGGGTCAGCGGGGTAGAGGCGACAGCGGAGCAGTGCGGCCGATGGGCAGCGGCATGGTTGGAGCGCCAACTGTGCCGCCCGGTCGTACGTCGCGAGTGGGACGCGCCGGCCACGGGCTGGTCGACGCTGATCCCGCGCCGACGTCCGGGGTCGCCCGCCCTGGTCGAGTGGACGGTGGGCGACCCGGAGGGGGCGTTGGACCTCCGCGGCGAGATCCCCTGGGACTGGCTCCGTCGCCAGCCGCCGACGCGTGAGGTGCGGGAGCGCTGACCGAGCCGGGGCCTCGCCAGGCCCCGGCTCGCTCCGGTCAGGCCGGAAGCAGGCGGCGGGTCGAGGCGAGGAGCGCACCGCCGAGGATCACAGCGACCCCGCCGGCGAGGAAGACGGTGTGCACGTCGGTCCGGTCCAGGAGCAGACCTCCGAGCGCGGCGCCGAGGGCGATGGCGAGCTGGAAGGTCGCGACGACCAGGCCGCCCGCGGCCTCGACCCGGTGCGGCTCGGCCCGGGAGATCCACGTCTGGGACGACGTGGGGACGCCGCCGAAGCCGAGACCCCACAGCGCCACGGCGACGAAGACGAGGATGGGCGAACCGCTCGACAGCGAGAACAGGACGATGCCGGCCGCGACGAGCACCGGGACCGCCGCGAGCGCGAGACCGAGGTGGCGGTCGGCGACGAGGCCGGACAGCACGTTGCCGACGAGGCCGCCGACCCCGTAGACGGCGAGGAGGACGGCGATGGTCGCGGGCGTGAGCCCGGAGACGCCCTCGGCGGCCGTACGGATGAAGGTGTAGCTGCCGAAGTGGCCGGCCACGAGGACGGCGAGACCGATCAGCCCGAAGAGCACGACGCGCGAGCGGAGGACGTCGACCAGCGTCCGGAGGCCGCCGCTGGCCTTGGCCGGGACCGAGGGCATCAGGACGACGAAGAGGACGATCGCGAGCGCGGTCGCCGCGGCGACGGCCCAGAAGACCGCGCGCCAGCCGGCGAACGAGCTGACCAGCGCGCCGAGCGGGACGGCGGCGACGGTCGCGCCCGCGACGCCGATGTTGACGACCGACATCGCGCGCCCGAGCTTGTCGGCGGGGACGAGGTGCGAGGAGACGGCGAGGGCCATGGACCAGGTGCCGGCGATCGCGATGCCGAGGACCAGGCGGGCGACGACCACGATCGCGTAGCTCGGCGCGACGGCCGTCAGCACGTTGGACAGCAGGGCCAGGACGAGCAGGCCGAGCAGGAGGCGCTTGCGGTCGAGGTTCGGGAAGAGCGGGCCCATCGCGGGGCCGGCGATCATGCCGATCAGCGCGGTCGCGGTGACGACCTGCCCGGCGACGCCCTCGGTGATGCCGAAGTCGCCCGCCATCAGGGGCAGCAGGCTCGCGGGGAGGAACTCGCTCGTGACGAGGGTGAAGATCGCCACCATCAGCGCGACGACGCCCGGCCAGCCGGACCGCAGCGGGGCCGGGGCGGCGGAGGTGCCGACAGTGGGGGCGGAGTCGGTGGTGTCGGTGGTGTCGGCGACGGAGACCGGTGCGGTGCTCGTCATGGGTCCAGCTCCTCAGGTGTGCCTGCCGCAGGCGGGATGCCTGGTCAGAACGACGGGACGTGGTGCCCGGCGGTCGTTGGCGGGCCGTGCAGAGGGCCTGAGGACGGGGGAGCGGTGCTCGGTCCCGGGCAGGACATCGAGGGCGACAACAGCGCGACCGCCCGTTTGCTTCCATAGCCGCGCACCGCGTTTCCGCGCGGTCGGGCAAGATGTCCGTACACGTCGTCGCCTGCGACCTCGCCCCGGTCAGGCCTCTCGAAGATCCCGGTGCCAGCACCGTCCAGGAGCACCCCTCTGACTGCCACAGCCCCGCCGCGCCGGTTCGCCGCGCTCCGCGACCGGTACTCACGGCCCTACCTCTTCACCGCGGGCCTGTCGATGATGGGCGACAACATCGAGCACGTCATCACCTACTGGGTGCTCTGGCAGACCTTCCACTCGCCCGCCCTCGTCGGCTTCCAGGTGGTCAGCCACTGGCTGCCGTTCCTGATGCTGTCGGTGTGGTTCGGCGGGCTCGCGGAACGCTACGACTGCCGGCGGCTGATCCAGATCGCCCAGGGCCTGTTCATGCTCGTGTCGGTCTGCTGGGGCCTGCTCTTCTTCACCGGCACGCTCGACGTGTGGGAGGCGTGCGTGCTGCTGGTCCTGCACGGCTGCGCCGGCGCCCTGTGGGCCCCGGCCGAGCAGCTGCTGCTGCACGACTTCGCCGAGCCCGCCGACCTGCCCGGTGCCGTCCGGCTGAACGCCACGTTCCGCAGCCTCGGCATCCTCGCCGGGCCCGTCGTCGGCTCGGCGCTGCTGCTGGGCCTCGGCGCGGAGTGGGGGATCTTCGCGAACGTGCTGTTCTACCTGCCGATGACGCTGCTGATGCTGCGCACCCCGTACACGGGACACACCCGCAGCGGGTACGTCCACCGGGTCCGGCTGACCCTGATCGACGGGTTCCGGGTGCTGCGCTCGGTCGGTGACGACCGCGTGCTGGTGTCGATGATCGTGCTCGCGGGCCTCGTCGCGCTGTGCGTCGGCGGTTCGCTGCAGGTGTCCATCCCGTCCTTCGCCGACTCGCTCGGCACGGGCAGCGACGGCCTCGGCTACGGCCTGCTGCTGTTCGCGAACGGGGCGGGCGGCGTTCTTGGCGGGTTCCTGCTCGAGGCGACCGGGGTGATCAAGCCCGACGTCCGGGCCGTCGTCGTCGCCACCGTGCTCTTCGGGGCGACGACGCTGGCCGTCGCCGTCACGCACAGCTACGTCGTCGCGGTCATCGCGCTCCTGGTCGGCGGCGTCGCCAACATGACGAGCACGTCCATCGGCCAGGCGGTCGTCCAGCTCCGCGCACCGGTCGAGCAGCGTGGCCGGGTCGTCGGGGTCTACAACATGTTCGGCAGCGGCCTGCGCACGGGCAACGGCGTCACGCTCGCCCTGCTCGGCGCCGCGCTGGGCGTCGCCACCGCCGTCGCAGTGGGCGGAATCGTCCTGGTGGCCGGCACGCTCGTCGTCGCCCTGGTCATCGCCCTGCGCCAGCGCGCGGCGGCGCGGGCCGGCTGACGCGGAGCGCGGGCCTGCCAGGGACGAGGAGGACGCGCTAGGCCGACAGGATCCGCTGCAGGCTCTCGACGAACCACGGCTCGATGTCCGTCCCATGACGGGCGACGGAGGTTCCCGCGGTCGCGTACGAGGTCCTGCAGGACCGACGCCGCGCCTGCTGGTCGGTGGACCAGTCCTCCCACCTCAGTCGTCGGGCGGCGCGGCACCCGGCCGGGCGACCCCGGGCATCGGTCGGACGAGCGGGGAGCGGGTCGTACCGTCGTGCCCATGGCCATCACCTCGCTGCTCGACATCCACCTCAGCCCCGACGCCCCGGCCGACGCGGAGGAGCGGGTCACGTCGATCCTGTCCCAGACCCGCGCCCGGCCCGGCTTCGTCTCCGCCGACGTCGTCCGTGACGTGACCGACCCGCGGCACCTCGTCGTGGTCGAGGTGTGGGAGTCGTTGGAGGCCGACGACGCCTACCGCGCGTGGCGGGCGACGCCCGAGGGCGCGAGCGAGCTGGGCGAGCTCGCCGGGGGCCGGATCACGCTGACGCGCTGCGAGCCGACCCCCATCTGAGGGCTGGCGCACGGGGGCCTGTCGCCCGTGGTCTGCGGGCGGCTGACGAGCGGGCTCCCGGACCCCCTCAGGCTGCCGGCCCGGGCCCTGCCTCGCCGAGGAGCCGATCCGTCCAGCGGGCGAGCGCCGCGACGGCGGTCCGGGAGACGGTGGCGTCGGGGACGAGGCTGGTGAAGCCGTGGAACGCACCGGGCCAGACGTGGAGCTCGGCCGGGACACCGGCCTCCCACAGCCGGCCGGCGAACGCGACGGTCTCGTCACGGAACACCTCGTTGCTCCCGCAGTCGATGTAGGTCGCAGGGAGCCCGGACAGGTCCGTCGCCCGGGACGGAGCGGCGTAGACCGACACGTCGGTAGTGCCCGCACGGCCGCCGAGGTAGGCGTCCCAGGCGAAGCGGGTGAGGCTGCGGTCGGCCACACCGACGCCGTCGATCTGGCGGGTGGAGACGGTGACGTCGCGGTCGTCGAGCATCGGTGAGACGAGGATCTGCGCCCGGACGGCAGGACCTCCACGGTCGCGGGCGAGGAGTGCGGTGCCCGCGGCGAGCCCACCGCCTGCGCTCTGGCCGACGAGGACGATCCGGTCGGCGTCGATGCCCAGCTCCTCGGCGTGGGCGGCGGTCCACAGCAGCCCGGCGTAGCAGTCCTCGACGGGTACGGGGTCGGGGTGCTCGGGTGCGAGCCGGTAGTCGACGCTGATGAGGACGACGTCGTGGTGGAGCAGCCAGTCGTCGTAGGAGTCGAGGTTGCCGAGGTGGTGGCCGAACATCATCCCGCCGCCGTGGATGGCGTAGAAGCACGGCGCCGTACCGGTGCGTCCGATGCGTTGGATGACGGCCAGGCTGATGGGTTCGCCCCCGGAGCCGGGTGCGGTGACGCTGCGCCGCTCGAGCCCGCGGCTGTGCAGCCGTTCGTCGAGCTCGTCGAGCGTGCTGCCCAGCCGGCGCATGAACGGCAGCATGTCGTTCGTCAGAGAAGGTCGACCCTGCTCCTCCGAGGCGACGAGGAACGGGACCAGCTCGGGGTCGAAGGGCGGGCGGGCAAGGATCTCGGACACGGCTCACTCCTGGATGATCAAGAAGTGGCAGCCCGGGCGGGCTGCGTGTAGCCGCGGAGAACGACGTCTCGGCGTTTTGCCTTCACGAGCACCCTACCGTCGTCCGGCGCCTCGGAGCGAGCACGTCGGAGCGCTGCGCCGTCGTCTTCGTCGTCGTCGTCGAGGAGGCCTCGTCAGGGTCGTCCGGCACGACGCCGTGCGGCTCGGCTCCGTGCCAGGCCGAACGACGTCACCGTGCAGAGGAGCATCAGCCCGGCGACCAGACCCGCGAGCCAGGACGGGTCGTCGACGAACATGACGGTCGTGACGACGAAGAGGACCGCCGCCACGACGCCGGTGGTGTAGTCGCGCCGCGGGCTCGGCAGCCGCTGGAAACGGGCAGGGCTCACCGGGCGACGGTAGCCCGGCGGCCGAGCCCGTTGCGGTGCTGCGGGTGACCGTCTGACCGCTCCAGACGAACCTGAGACAGTTCTCACCGAACCCACACAAATGGCCCTCCGCTCCACTAGCGTCGGCGCGTCGCCCGGCAGATCGCCGGGAGCCGGCCAGCAGGCCGACGACGGAGCGGGGGAGCGATGACGGTCGTGCAGGGCACGCGTACGCGACGGGGCACGGCTCTCGGGGTGGCAGCGCTGGGCGCGCTGCTCCTGGGTCAGGCGGTCGGCCCGGCGCAGGCGGCACCGCTAGCCCCACCCGGGGAGTGCCCGGCGGCGCTCACCTCGGCGCAGGCGACCACCGGCCTCGTCGGCGAGGGCCTGACCGTGGTCAAGGGCCGGACGCCCGAGCCCTTCCGGGTGGAGGTGCTGGGCGTGCAGCCCGACGGCATCGGGGCCGGCCGTGACCTCGTGCTGATCAAGGTCTCGGACCTGCCCGGCGGGCACGTGGTCGACCAGGGTTCGGGTATCTGGGCCGGGATGTCCGGGTCGCCCGTCTACGTCGGGGGCAAGCTCCTCGGCGCCGTCTCGTACGGCTTCACCTCCTCGCCGTCGCCGATCGGCGGGCTGACCCCCGCGTCCGACATGGCGGCGCTGCTGGACCTCGGCAGCACGAAGGCCCGCACGGCTGAACGCTCCTCCGAGAGCTCGCCGAAGCTGACCGCGTCGGTCCGTCGCGCGGTCGCGGCGCGTGCCGGTGCTGCCGTCCCGTCCGGCTCGCTCGAGCGGCTGCCCAGCCCCCTCACGGTCAGCGGGCTGTCGAGCGCGCGGCTCGAGCGGCTGCAGAAGGACGTGACCACGGCCGACCTGCCGCTGCGGGTGTTCGCGGGCGGACGCGCGGCCGTGCCGACGGCGGCGCCCACCGAACGCCCGGTGCCCGGCGGGAACTTCGCCTCCGTGCTGTCGTACGGCGACGTCACGAGCGCCTCGATCGGCACCACGACCTACGTCTGCGGGGACCAGGCGCTCGCGTACGGGCACCCGGACCGCTTCGCCGGGCCCGCGCGCTACGGCGCCAACGACGCCGACGCGGTCGCGATCGTGCAGGACGACGTCTTCGGCTCGTTCAAGATGGCGGACCTGGGCGGCTCGTTCGGCACCGTCGACCAGGACCGGCTGAGCGGCATCCGCGCGGACCTCACGAAGGTCCCCTCGACGACCCCGGTCACCACCACCGTCCGCAACGCCGACACCGGCCGCTCGCGCACGGGGACCACGGGCGTCGTCGACCGCGACCTGCTCCCCGGCCTCGTCCCGTACGCGCTGTGGGCGAACGTCGACGCGACCTTCGACGAGGTCGGTGACGGCCGGCTGACGGACGGGTGGACGATCACGGGCACCCGTGGCGGCGGCAAGGCGTTCACGGTGCACCGCAACGACACGTGGGCCGACCGGACCGACGCCTCGTTCGAGCCGGCCGTGGCCCTCGCCGACGCCGTCTACGCGCTCACGGACAACGAGGAGGAGCACGTCACGATCACCTCCGTGATCTACGACGCGACGGTCTCCACCACCTTCCGCCAGCTGCGGCTGACCAAGGTCGAGGTGTCGACGGACGGCGGGAAGACGTGGAAGAAGGACGCCGTCCGCGTCAAGGCCGGCAAGAAGCTCACCGTACGGACGACCGTGAAGCCGTACCAGGGCTCGAAGTCGATCAAGAAGGTGATCACGGTCAAGGTGCCGAAGGCGGCGAAGGGCCTGCAGGCGAACCTGTCGGTGTTCGGCGGGGCGTCGCTCGACGGCGAGGGGGGCGACGACACCGCCTGCCTGCTCGAGGACAGCTGCGACTCCGACGAGGACAGCAGCCTGAGCACGGTGATCAAGAGCATCCAGTCCGCCCCGCGCAACGACGAGCTGGTCGTCGAGCTCCAGGCCGGGTCCGACGACGAGGCCAAGGGCGACGACGACAGCGACGGCAAGGGCGACACGCTCGTGCTGACCCACCGCGAGCTGCGGCAGGCCGAGGTCGTCACGGGTGCCCGCAGCGTCGCCGTCGAGGTGCGCTGACGGCGGGGCCTGGCTCCTGCGCCGGACGGCTCCGGCCGCACGTCCGGCCGGGTGGAGCCGGGACCGTGGCCCCACCCGTCCTCAGAAGCCGCTGCCCGGGTCGATCCGGCCCAGCGTCGGCTCGCCGGCCATCACGCGGCGGACGTTCTCGCGGACCCGCTCGGCAAGGGTGGGCCAGTAGGCGTCGTCCGGGTTGGCCGCGTGGGGCGTGACGATCACCGAGGGCAGCGACCACAGCGGGTGGCCGGCGGGCAGCGGCTCGGGGTCGGTGACGTCGAGAGCAGCCCCGCCGATCCGGCGCTCCCGCAGGGCGGACACCAGGTCGTCGGTCACCACGAGGTCCCCCCGGGCGACGTTGACCAGCCAGGCGTCGGCGCGCATCAGGTCGAGCTCGGCCGCGCCGATCATCCCGTGGGTCGCCGGGGTGGAGGGCGCGCTCAGGACGACGTAGTCGGCCTCGGGGAGCACCTCGCGGTAGGCCGCGCGGGGGACCGTGCGGTCGGCGCCCGGGAAGTCGCCCGAGTCGCTCACCGCCAGCAGCCGGCAGCCGAAAGGCTCGAGGAGCACGGCCAGCGCCCGCGCGATCCCGCCCGCCCCGACCAGGGCCACGGTGCTGCCGGCGAAGAGCCGGGTCGCCTTCGGCGTCCACCGCTCCGCGCGGGCCAGGGTGTGCAGGCCGCGGGCGGCCAGCAGCATCAGGGCGAGCGCGTGCTCGGCGACCTGGGGTGCGTACGCGCCGACCGAGCTCGTCCAGAGCCGCTCGTCGGTGATGACGCCGGTCCCGGTCCAGCGCTCGACCCCGGCGTGCGGCAGCTGGACCCAGCGCACCCCGGGATGCAGCATCGTCACGATCTCGTCCGGGTCGTCGCTGCCGTGGTAGACGATCGCTTCCGCGTCCGCCAGCCCGACGAGCCGACCACCGCCGTCCAGCACGGCCTGCTCGAGCAGCGGCCGCCGGCTCGGGCCCACGTGGACCGCGAGGCCCCGGTCGCCGCTCACGCCGGCTGCTCCGCGCGCAGGTCGTCGAGCAGGCCGAGGAGGTAGTCGCGTCCGCGGCGCTGCATCTCGACGGCGTCACCGCCGTAGTGCTCGACGACGAACGGGCCCCGGAAGCCCGCCGCCAGCGCCTCGCCCACGAGCAGCCGGTAGTCGATCATGCCCTCGCCGAGGACGGTCGGTGCGACGGCGTACGGGCCGTCCACTCCGAGGCTGGCCCGCGTGTAGTTCTTGACGTGCCAGAGGTCCAGGTGGGGGAGGGCGCCGCGGAAGGTCTGCAGCCAGTGCTCCCGCTGCGGGGTGACGGACCGGAACGTGTTGCCCAGGTCCGGGTTCACGCCGAGGTTGGGTGCGCCGACGGCGGTCATGATCCGCTCGACGTCGGCGGCCGTGCAGACGAGCGTGTCCTCGTAGAGCTCGATGCTCACCTGGATGCCGCGCTCGCCGGCGTACGCGCACAGCCGGCGCAGGCGGTCGGCGGCCAGGTCCCAGACGGCGTCGGAGCGGTCGGCCGGCTCGACGGCGACCTCCCAGAACATCCGGTCGAGCTTCTGCTCGGGCACGAGGCGTGGGTGGAAGCCCACGCCCAGCAGCGGGACCCCCAGCTCCGCGGCGGCGTCGACCGCGCGCAGGGAGTAGTCGAGGTGCTCGTCGGCGCGTTCCGGGTCGACCAGGCTGTGGCGCGAGATGTTGAGGCCCAGGGCCCTCACGCCGGCGTCGGCCAGGACCTCGCCGAGCGCCTGCCGCTCCGGGCCCGACATGGTGGGGATCGGCAGCCAGCCGTCGGTCAGGTCGACCTCGGTGAACCCCGCCCGGACGAGGCGGTCGACCTGCCGGCGCCAGTGCCGAGGACCCAGCGCGTGGTGGTCGGTCGTGACCCCGGGGCTCTGGTTGACCAGGGCCAGCACGCTCCCGCCGACGACGAGCTCGTCGGATCCGGGCTCGCTCGGGGGTGGTGGGGCGCTCATCGGTCGTCTCCTCGTCCGCGGCCCTCCCTGAGGACCGCGGGGCGGACCTGGGGCCGGTCGGGGCCGACCCTAGGCATCTCCGCGGGCTCCTGGCTACGCGTCGGGACAGCTGGCTGAACGGCGACTTTCCTGCGTCCGTTCAGCATGTCGAAACCGAAGCGCCCTTTCGCGCCGCTCAATCCGGCTCGTGTTCAGCCTGTCGAACATCGCGCTTGTCGGCTCTCAGAAACCCGTGTTCTCCTTCGACGTCGACGAGGAGGTCGCAACGTGGTGGACGGGTTCGGGCTGCACGGTCTGGTGACCGAGGATGCAGCTCCGTCGAAGGTGGCTGACGGTTGCACGTGGTCCGAGGGACCGCTCTGGCTGCCCGCCGAGGGCGTCCTTCGGTGGAGCGACATCCCCAACGACCGGATCATGGTCTTCGACCCGGCCACCGGGCGGACGGCGGTCCACCGGGACGGCGTCGAGTTCACGAACGGCCGGGTCCTGCTGCCCGACGGCGGAGTGGTCCAGTGCTCGCACGGCCGCCGGGCGCTCGAGGTCGAGGTCGACGGCGCGGTCCGCACCCTGGTCGACGCGTACGCCGGCCACCGCCTGAACAGCCCCAACGACGTGGTCGTGCACTCCGACGGGAGCGTCTGGTTCAGCGACCCGCCGTACGGCATCACCGTCGCCGAGGAGGGCCACCTCGGCGTCCGGGAGTACGGCGACCACTTCGTCTTCCGGCTCGACCCCGCGACCGGGAACCTGCGCGTGGTCGTGGCCGACGTCGAGGAGCCGAACGGGCTCGCCTTCTCCCCGGACGAGACCGTGCTCTACGTCTCGGACACCTCGGCGGCCCGGGCGCCGGACGGGCGGGGCAACCACCACGTCCGGGCCTACGACATCGATCCCGCAGCGCCCTGGACCGGGGCCAAGAACGGCCGGCTGTTCGCCACGGTCGACGCGGGCGTGCCCGACGGCTTCAAGGTGGACGAGCGCGGCAACGTCTGGACCTCGAGCGCCGTCGGCGTGCTGGTCTTCTCCCCGGACGGCGCGCACCTGGGCACGGTCGAGATCCCCGAGGTGGTGGGCAACCTTTGCTTCGGGGGCGTGGACGGCCGCGACCTCTACGTCGCCGCGAGCACGGGGATCTACCGCCTGCGGACCGAGGTCCGCGACGCCGGCGCCACCCTGCGGAGCCGGCGGTGAGCGTCGACCCGCGGGCCCGCCTCGCGTGCCCCCCGACGTCCTACGGCCGACCGGTCGTGGCCGAGGCGTACGCCGTCGAGCCCGTGGTCGAGCCGGACGTGCCGTCGCCGGCCGCGTACCGGGCCGGCATGCTCCTGTCGCTGATGGGCCGCAGCCGCGAGGCCCTGACCATCACCCAGATCAGCGCCCAGCTCGGGCTGCCCAAGTCGTCGGTGTCGAACCTGCTCACCAGCCTCGGTGCCGCCGACATGGTGCGACGGGGACCGCGCGGCTGGCACCTGGCCTACCGCGTGCTCGAGCTGAGCCACTCCATGCTGATCTCGGCCTCGATGGTCACCGAGTTCCGTCGGACCGTCGCCGGGCTGCCGCTGCTCTCCGGCGAGACCACCCTGCTGGCCGTCCTGGACGGGCTCGACGTCGTCTACGTGGCCCGCAACGACGGGAGCCAGCCGGTGCGCTTCGTGAACGAGACCGGCTCCCGCACCCCCGCGGTGGTGACGGCCCTGGGCAAGGCCATGCTCGCCGCGCTGGAGCCGGACGAGCTGGAGGCCCGGCTCGACCGGGTGACCCGGCTGCCGCGCCCGACCGAGCGCTCGCACCGGACCACGGCCGCCCTGCGCGCCGACCTGGCCGCCATCCGTGAGCGCGGGTTCTCGGTCGACGACGAGCAGGGCGTGACCGGGGTCATCTGCCTCGGGGTCGCCGTCACCGTGGATCCGACCCCGACGGCGGTCAGCGTCACGATGATCTCGCGGCGGGCCACCCCGGAGTACCGGCCCCGGCTCGTCGGCGAGCTGCGGACCCTGGCGCTCAACCTGTTCCGGGCGGACCAGCTGTGAGCGCGCCGCTGCTCGAGGTCCGGCACCTGGAGAAGACCTTCTTCGCCACCCGGGCCGCCCAGGACGTGAGCTTCGACGTGCACGCGGGGGAGATCGTCTCGCTGCTGGGCGAGAACGGGGCGGGCAAGTCCACGGTGATCAAGATGCTGGCCGGCGTCTACCGACCGGACGGCGGAACGATGCTGCTGCAGGGCGAGGACCTGGACGCGTCCGGCACCCGGTCCAAGATCAGCTTCGTCCACCAGAACCTCGGCCTGATCGAGTGGATGACCGTCGCGGAGAACATCGCCCAGGTCCTCGGCTACCCCCGGCGGTTCGGCCTGATCGACCACCGCGGCGTCAACCGGCAGGCCGAGCGCGTCCTCGAGCAGGTGGGCGGCGGGATCGACCCCGAGGCCCGGATCGTCGACCTGCCCCGGACGGAGCGCAGCCTGCTCGCCATCGCCCGGGGACTCGTCTCCGACCCCGCGCTCCTGGTGCTCGACGAGCCCACCGCCTCCCTGCCCGCGCACGACGTGGACCGGCTGTTCGACGTGCTGCGCCGGCTGCGGGACACCGGGGTCGGGATGATCTACGTCTCGCACCGGCTGGACGAGATCTACCAGATCTCGTCGCGCACCGTGGTGATGCGCAACGGCCGGGTGGTCGCCGAGCGCCAGGTCGAGGGGCTGGGTCACCAGGCGCTCGTCGAGCTCATCGTCGGCCGCGAGACCACCAGCCCCTCCTTCGACCCGCCCGGCGACGAGGTGCGGGTCGCGCTCGACGACCTCGTCGTCGGCGGGGCGGGACCCGTGACCCTGCGGGTCGCGCGCGGGGAGGTGGTCGCCCTCTGCGGCCTGCGCGCCGCGGGCCAGGAGGCGGTCGGTCGCGCGATCGCCGGCGCCCTGCCGGCGGAGTCGGGCACGGTCAGCATCGACGGGCAGGTCCGCCGGCTGCGCTCGCCGAGCGACGCCGTCGACGTCGGGGTCGGCTTCGCCACCTCCAACCGGGAGACGGAGTCGGTGGCCCCGGGGCTGACGGTGCGGGAGAACCTCTTCCTCAACCCCGCGGTCTGGGGGCGCAAGAGCTACCAGTGGTTCGGCCGACGCGGCGAGGGCCGCGACGCGTACGCCCAGATCCGGGCCTTCGGCGTCCGGCCCGACGACCCCGAGCTCTCGCTCGACACCTTCTCCGGCGGCAACCAGCAGAAGGTCGTGCTGGCCCGCTGGCTCAGCGTCGGCCGGGCCGTGATGGTGCTCGAGGAACCCACCATGGGCGTCGACGTGGGGGCCAAGTCCGAGATCTACGCCCTGCTGCGGGACGCGGCCCGGGCCGGCACCGCGACGGTGGTCGTCTCCACCGACATGGAGGAGGTCACCAAGATCGCCCACCGTGCCTTCGTCCTCGAGCGGGGCCGGGTCGTGGCCGAGTTCGCCGGGGCCGACCTCACCATCGCCAACCTCGTCGCCGCCGCCTCGGGCCTCGACCGTACGGATCCTGCGCCCGACGGTCCCGCAGGGGACCCGGCGCCACCTTCCCACCACCGTCAGGAGACGGCATGAGCATGAGCACCTCCGTCAGGTCGACGGCTCTCGAGCCACCCCGCGGGGCGCCCTGGTACCGCAAGCTGACCACCGTCTACGGCCTGGTCGTGCTCACGGTGATCATCTTCGTGATCTTCGCCCTGGCCCGCCCGGACACCTTCGCGACCCTGCTGAACTTCCGGTTGCTGGCCTCGTCCAAGTCGGTGCTGCTGATCTTGGCACTCGCGGTCACGATCCCCATGGTCGCGGGCAAGATCGACCTCTCCATCGGCTACGGCGTGGGGCTCTGGCAGGTGATGGCCCTGTCGTTCCAGCTGATGGGGCTGGACTACCGGATCTCGATCCTGCTGTGCCTGGTCGGCGGCGCCGTGATCGGCCTGCTGAACGCGCTCCTGGTCGAGCTCGCCCAGGTCGACGCGTTCATCGCCACCCTGGCCACCGGGCAGGTGATCTACGCGCTGACCTTCTGGCACACCGGTGGACGCCAGATCACCGACTCGACCGGGTCACGCGCCGCAGCCTTCGACCAGCTGTCGCGCTGGTCCGTGGGCCCGGTCCCCGGGCCGTTCATCCTGGCCGTCCTGCTGGGGATCGCGCTCTGGGTCGTGCTGGACCACCTGCCGGTGGGCCGCTACCTCTACGCGGTCGGGGCCAACCCGCGCGCCGCGGAGCTGACCGGCATCCCGCGCCGCAAGTACGTCGTCGGCGCGATGGTGGCGTCCGGCGTGCTGGTGGCCGTGGCCGGCGTGCTCATCTCGTCGCGCTCCTCGGGGGTGGCCCAGTCCAACATCGGGCCCGAGTACCTGCTGCCGGCCCTGACCGCGGCCTTCCTCGGCTCCACCACGATCCGTCCCGGTCGCACCAACTCGATCGGCACGATCGTCGGGGTCGCCATCGCCACCATCGGCATCTCCGGCCTGCAGCAGCTGCTCCCCGGCCGCTTCTACCTCGAGCCGCTGTTCAACGGACTCACCCTTGTCGCCGCGATCACCATCGCGTCCCTCACCAGCCGGCGCCGGGTCGCGCAGGCCAAGGCCGATCCGGTGACCCCGACCGGGACCGCGGAGGCCGGCGGGGCCCCACCCGACGAGCCCGCCGTGGCGGACCCCGGCCGACCGCCCGCGCAGGACCCGAAGGCCACCGATCTCCCGCTCGACCACATCCCCACCGGAGGAAAGCCATGACCGTGACCACAGCCCGACGTCCTCGGGCCCGCATCGTCGCCGCCCTGGCCGGGGTGACCCTCAGCCTCGCGATGGCGGCCTGCTCCAGCGAGAGCGTGAGCAGCGCGGCCGGCTCGTCCGCGCCCGCCGAGGCGGCGTCGCCCTCGAGCAGCGCCGGCGGCCAGTTCGCCGCGATCCTGCCGGCCGGGGACCCGGTCGCCTTCTCGAAGGACCTGGTGCAGAAGAGCCTCAGCGCCTCCGAGGGCTTCACGCCGCCGTCGACCGGACCCAAGTCGCAGAAGCCCGGGGCGACCATCGCCTTCGTGGCCGGCGACCTGTCCAACGGCGGCCACAACTCGACGTCCAAGGCCGTGACCGAGGCCGCGACGGTGATCGGCTGGAAGGTCTCGGTCTACGACGGCAAGGGCAACGCGCAGGGCAACTCCGACGCGATGAACCAGGCGATCACGGCCAAGCCCGCGGCGATCATCCTCGGCGGGCTCGACCCGACGGAGCAGGCCCCCGCGATCAAGCAGGCGACCGAGGCGGGCATCCCCGTCATCGGCTGGCACGCCGGTGTGCTCACCGGCCCCGGCAACGGCATGGTCACCAACGTCTCCACCGACCCGCTGAAGGTCTCCCAGCTGGCGGCGGCGTACGCGGTGGCCGACTCGAACGGGACCGCCGGCGTCGCCATCTTCACCGACGGCCAGTACGAGCTGGCGGTCACCAAGGCCCGCGCGCTCGAGGCCTACGTCCAGGCCTGCACCGGCTGCTCGGTGCTGACCTTCGAGGACTCGCCGATCGCGACCGCCGACCAGCGCATGCCCGGCCTGGTGTCGAACCTGCTGCAGCAGAACGGGGACAAGCTGAGCTATCTCCTCGCCATCAACGGCAACTACTTCGGCGGCGCGGCCCGCGCCCTGGAGGACGCGGGGAAGCCCAAGGACGGTCCGCCCAAGTCGGTGGCCGCCGGTGATGGCGACGCCGCGGAGCTGCAGCGGATCCGCACGAGCAACTACCAGGCCGCCACCGTCGCGGAGCCGATCACCCTGCAGGGCTGGCAGCTGGTCGACGAGGTGAACCGCAAGCTGGCGGGGGAGGACCCGTCCGGCTTCGTGGCCGCACCGGGCCTGATCACCAAGGAGAACGTCCCCAGCGGCGACGTCTTCGACCCGTCGAGCGGGTTCCGCGACGTCTACAAGCAGGTCTGGGGCAAGTAGCCGCACTCCTGCACGAAGGGCCCGGTCGGACGAACGACCGGGCCCTTCGTCGTGCCCGCCCCGCGCTGCGCGTGATCGATCCGTGCGCGCTCCGAGGGGCGCCCGACCGCTCAGGGGATCAGGCGCGCGTCGCGGAGCTGCTGGAAGATCGACAGGAACATCGCGTCGGTCTGTACGTACGCGTGGAACCCGGCCCGGCGGGACTTGGACGTGTCGGCGATGACGTCGTAGTCCCAGCGGAAGACGAAGTCGCCGAAGGCCCAGGACGAGACCTCCTCGTACGTCGTGGGGACGAGGTCGTGCTGCCGGACCATCTGCTCCCACAGCACGGCCTTGTCCGCCATCACCTCGGTCAGGCTCATCGTGAGGGGCGGGGCGACGGGGAGGTCGAAGAAGGCCGCGATCCTGGGCCACATGGCCGACCAGCGGAACAGGTCGCCGTTGGTGATGTTGTAGGCCTGGTTCGCGCTCGCCGGGTCGGTGGCGGCCCAGACCGTCGCCTCGGCGAGCAGGCCGGCGTCGGTCATCTCGATCAGCGAGTGGTAGGCGCCCGGTGACCCCGGGAAGCGCAGCGGGACCCCCAGCTGCTTGCTGATCGAGGCGTAGACGGCGATCACCATGGCCAGGTTCATGGGGTTGCCGAGCCCGACGCCGGCGACCACGGACGGACGGATCGCCGACCAGGTCCAGCCGGCGCCGACCTGGCGGGCCTCCAGGAAGGCCTGCTGGTCGACGTTGAACTCGGGCGGCATGTGCGGCGGGTCGTCCTCCCGGGCCGGGGTGGCGAACGGTCCGAGGTGGGCCCCGTAGACCTTGTAGCCCTGCATCAGGCTGATGTGCTGCAACCCGGGGGACACCGGCTCGATCGCGTCGACGACGTTGGTCAGCATCGCGAGGTTCGGGGCGACGAGCTCGGCCCAGCGGGGCCGGTCCTGGTACGCGGCGTAGAAGAGGTGGGTCACCCCGTCCAGGTCCGCCAGCCGTTCCCTGGTCTGCTCGCGGTCGAGCAGGTCGACCGAGCGGTGCCGGACGACCCCGTGGTCCTCGCCCCCGCGGCGGGACAGCCCGATCACGTCCCAGTCGCCGCTCTGCACCAGGTGCTCCACGAGGTTGCCCCCGATCACCCCGCGAGCACCCACGACCACCGCTGTCTTCCGCATCTCCACCTCATCCTCCTAGATCGGCTTTTGCCGATGAATGGCACCGTATCCCAACATCGGCATATGGCGATGAGCCGATGCACCAGTAGGCTGCTGCGCGTGGAGCTGACGGCGGAGAACCTGACGAGAGCGTTCAAGGCACTTGGGCACCCCACCCGGCTCGCGATCCTGGAGTGGCTGAAGGAGCCCACGTCCTTCCCGCCCCAGGACCAGCCGGCCGAGCAGGTCGGGGTCTGCCTCAAGCACATCCAGGCGCGGGCGGGCGTGTCCCAGTCGACCGCGTCGCAGCTGATGGCGACGCTGCAGCAGGCCGGTCTCGTGACCTGCACGCGGGTGGGGCAGTGGTCGCACTACCGCCGCGACGAGGCCGGCATCGCCGCCGTGGCCGAGGCCGTCCAGCTCCGCGTGTAGGCCGCGGATGAGCCGCAGACCACCCCGGGTGGCGGTCGGCGACGTGCCGGGCGTGGTTGGCAGGACGACGCGCTACGCGCCGCGGGGCCGAGGAGGGCTGCCCGGAGACGTCCGCGGGTGCCTCCGACGCTGGTCGACCGAGATCGTGAACGTCCCTGTGCCGTCAGCCAGGCAGTTTGCTCCCGAGCCTGCAGCGGTCAGGAAGGACCGACCACCGCTCGCCAGCACGTGCTCGGCGTACGTGTCCCCTCGGACGTCGTCCGTACGGGTGACAGGGTGTGCCGATGCGACAGCGGCACCGTCCGGTGTGTGACGTTGTCCACCTGTCTCCTGGATGGTGAGGTGCTCGTGAAGGTTCGTGCCGGTCTCCCGCTCGTCGTCGCCGTGGCGGCGGGCCTCGTGGTCTCGGGCCTGGCGGCACCGTCGGCCCTGGCCTCGACCGACTGCGCCTTCGACGCCGCCGCGGGCACCACCGCGGACGTGCAGGTCTTCGGCCTGCCCCGTACGGCCACCGGTGCGGTCGAGGTCCGGGCGCACGCAGGGGTTCCCGCGCAGCGGATCCCGGGCACGGCAGGGACGGGGTTCGGCACGTCCCTGGCGACGGCGTTCGTCGACTCGGACCACTGCGCCGACCTGGCCGTCGGTGCTCCGACGGCACCCGGCGGCGGAGCGGTCCAGGTGTTCCTGGGCGCAGCGGACGGCTACGCGACGACACCCGCCCTCACCCTGCGCGCCTCGTCGGCCGCCGACCGGTTCGGGTCGGACCTCGCGCTCCGCGAGCGCAGCACGGGTGGGGTGGACGTCTGGGTGGGCGCCCCGGGACGGACCGTGGCCGGCCACGCGCGTGCGGGAGCCGTGGACCACTTCCTCATCACCGCTGACGGCGGGGCCCGGCGGCTCGAGACGATCACGGCGGCGGACGCCCGCCACGGGCAGGTCCAGTCGTCGACCGGGTTCGGTGGCGTGCTCGCCGCGTCCGGCGAGGGGCTGCTCGTCGGCGTGCCCGGCCACGACGTCGGCCGCAAGAAGGACGCCGGTGCCGCGTACTGGTACCCCCTCGACACCTCCACGGGCTCCACGCGCGGCGGGACGATGTGGACGCAGTCGAGTGCCAAGGTGCCCGGCTCGCCCGAGGGTGGTGACCACTTCGGTGCGGCCGTCGCCGTCTCTCGCGCCGGCAGCCCGCGCTGGGTGCTGGTCGGTGTGCCGGACGAGGACCTCGGCAAGAAGAAGGACACCGGTTCGGTGCAGACGTTCGCCCTCGACCCTGTGCAGCGGGCGTTGATCCCCAGGTCGGCGGTCGACGAGACGCACGCGGACGCCGCGACGCGCAACACCGCGGGCGACCGTTTCGGGGCTGCGGTGGCCGTCGACGACGGGACGTGCCTCGGCGGGGGCTGGCTGGTCGGCGCCCCCGGGCGCAACGCCGGGAAGAAGGCGGACTCGGGCGCCTTCTTCAGCGTCCGCGTGCCCGGCAGCAGCTGCACCTCGGTGCGCTACACCCAGCGCGACCTGTCACAGCACGACGAGAAGGGCGACCGCTTCGGCAGCGCGATCGCCCTGCTCGGGCGACCCGCCCCCGACCTCGACCCGGTCCCGGTGTCGCAGACGGTGCTCGTCGGCACCCCGGGGGAGGACAGCGCGTCGGGCGTGAGCAACAGCGGCAGCGTCACGAGCTGGGCGCTCGCGGAGCAGCGCGACGAGGACGGCAGGCCCGCGCTCGCGCCCTTCTACCAGTTCTTCTCCGCCTCGGGTGCCGCCACCCGTAGCCTCGCGTTCGGCAGCGTCCTGCCCGACGCCGACACCTTCGTCCGCCACTGACCCGCGGGCGTCCCCGGCTTCTCATGTGAGGGTTTGCCAGGGCCACGGCGAGCCGGGGTCCTGCCCCGGCCGAGGCGTCAGCGACCGCGTACGGGGATCAGGGACGGCGTCGCGGACGGGTCGTACCGGCGGAAGACGACGTCGGGGAAGTGCGGACCGACGAGCACGGTCCCGTCGCGACCGGCACGGTCGGCCAGGCCGGTCCGGGTGCGGACGGCCGCCGTCGGGTCGTGGTCGCCCACCCACTCCAGCTCCGGGTGCAGGATCTCGGCCGGGCAGTGCACGGCGTCCCCCACGACGAGCGCCCGCCGGTCGGTCCCGCGGACCGAGAAGGCGACGTGCCCGGGGGTGTGCCCCGCGGTTGCGACGGCCTTCACGCCGGGCACCGGCTCGGAGCCCTCGACGAGCCGACGCCGGCGTCCGTCGATGATCGCGAGCTCGTGCGGGCGGGGCCCGACGACGTCGCCGCGGTGCTCGGGGCGCGCCCAGAAGTCCCACTCCTCGTCGCTGACCCAGTAGTCGGCGTTCGGGAACGTGGGGACGCCGCCGGCGGACTCGTCGCCGATCCAGCCCACGTGGTCGGCGTGCAGGTGCGTGAGCAGGACGGCGTCGATCCGGTCGGGCTCGACCCCCTGCTGCCGGAGACTCTCGAGCAGCGTCCCGCCGCGCATGTACGCGTCGCGAGTCGTCCCCGGTCGGACGAGGGGGATGGTCCGGGCGCCGATGCCGGCGTCGACCAGGACGCGGTGGTCGCCGCTGACGAGTAGGAGCGCACCGACGCTGAGGACGACCATGCCGTCCTCGTCGACGACGTCGAGGCCGTCGCCGAACAGCCGGTCGTGACCGTGCGGGTACGCCACGGCGGGCTCGGCGCGGAACTCGCCGTCCGGCAGGTAGGTGAGGGTGACGCCCCCGAGCTCGAGGGTCGCGGTGGGGGCGGGCGAGGCGGTCACAGCTCTCCGGACAGGTTCGGGGCCAGCGGCCAGGGGGGACGGCGGCATCAGGCGAGCGGCGTCGCGGTCGCGACGCTCTCCCGGTCCGGCGAGGCGTCCGGCGTGCTCACCGCGGAAGCCGTCGCCCTGCGCCGGGAGCCCAGCGCGACGAGCACGACGGCGCCGACGAGGGCGAGCGCGCCCGCGAGCCGGAAGTCCGTGGCGATCCCGAACGAGCTCACCACGGCGCCGCCGAGGACGGAGCCGATCGCGAGGGCGAGCTGGATCGTCGTGACGAACAGGGCGAGCCCCGTCTCCACGCCGGCCGGCGAGGCCGTGGACATCCACGTCTGCAGGGCCAGGGGGAGGCCGCCCCACGCGAAGCCCCACACCGCGACGAGCACCAGGACGGCGGGGGTCGGGTGCACCAGCGAGGGCAGCAGCACGACGGCCGCCGCGAGCACGACCTGGGCCGTTGCCGCGGTGCCCAGCACGCTGCGCCCGAGCGTCCGGCCGGCCACGAAGTTCCCCGCGATCCCGGCGACGCCGAACAGCAGGAGCGCCAGGGTCACGGTCGCCGGACCGGCGGCGACCAGGTCCTGCAGATAAGGGGTGACGTACGTCGACGCGGCGAACTGCGCGGCAAAGAGGATGCCGGCGCCGACGAGGCCGACGCGGGCGCGCGGCACCCGGAGCAGGGCTCCGAGCGTCGAGAACCGTACGCGGCCCGCAGCCGGGACCCGCGGGAGCGCCACCAGCTGCAGGGCGAGGGCGACCAGTCCGACCAGGCCACCGATGACGAACGCGACCCGCCAGGTCGTCAGCGCGGACACCGCGGCGCCCAGCGGCAGGCTGACCACGGTGGCGACCGAGATCCCCGCGGTGATGAGCGCCGTCGCACGGATGGTGTCCGCCGGCGGTACGAGCCGCCCGGCGATCCCGGCGCCGATGGCCCAGAACCCGCCGAGGCTGAGGCCGAGGAGCACCCGGGCCAGCAGCAGGACGGGAAAGGTCGGCGCCGCGGCGGCGAGGGCGTCGGAGACGACCAGCAGCCCGCTGAGACCGACGAGCACGACCCGACGGTCGAGACGGGCGGCGGCCACCGTGATGGCCGGCGCGGCGACCGCGGCGAAGAGCCCGGTGACGACGACCATCAGGCCGGCCGTCCCGACCCGGACGTCGAGGTCGGAGGCGATCGCTGGGAGGAGCCCGACGGGCAGGAACTCCGAGAGGACGATCGCGAACGACCCCAGGGCGACGGAGGAGACGCTGAGCCGGCCCCGGCCCGCCGGACCGGTCTCCGGCTGGTGCGGCCCGGTCATGCGAGGGCGGCCAGGAGGACGGACGGGTCGCCGTCGATCCAGCGACAGTCCATGGTGAACCGCGCGACCCGCGGTCCCGCCGGGGTGGGGCGCACCCGGAAGGTCCAGGTGTTGCCCATCAGGCAGTGCCTCGTCCTGGTGCTGTCGGGACCCTCTCCGGGGAGGAAGTGCTGCGCCAGCGCGTACGCCGCGACGAGCCAGCCGTCGCCGTCGGCGCGGTAGGTCACGTTGGTGACCATGTGCGTGGTGTCGAGCGGACCGACCGCGCCGATCATCGTCGGGACGACGGTGTCGCGGCCGGTCAGGACCGGGAAGTCGAGCCCGATCTTCGTCGTCGCGGGGGTCATGTCGACGACGACGTCGTCGGTCAGCAGGTCGGTCAGGACGTCGGCGTCGCCCTCGTCGAGGGCTCTGGCCCACAGCAGGGGCAGGGGCGCGAGCTCGCGCTCGGTCTCGAACGGGACGGACGTGGTGCGGTCGGGCACGGGGTGGCTCCTTGGTACGACGGGTGGGTCGGGCACGTGACACGCGGCGGCGGGCCGCTGCTCACGGTCACCACCGTCCTGCGCACCACCGGCCGCGACATCGGTGGAACTACTGACCTCGAGGACCACGCCTGCACGACGGACAGGTCCGCTCCACCCACCGGGGTGACGGGCAGCTCGGGGAGCCCGGGCCGGGCCCGTGAGAGGCTGACGCCCATGCACATCGGCGTCGACAGCTTCGTCTCGGAGGTGACCGACCCGAAGACCGGTCACGTGGTCGGCCCCGCCGAGCGGATGGCCCACCTGCTCGAGGAGATCGCGCTGGCCGACCGCGTCGGCCTCTACTCCTTCGGCATCGGCGAGCACCACCGCTCCGAGTACTACGACTCCGCGCCGCCGGTCATCCTCGCCGCCGCGGCCGCCCGTACGGAGCGCATCCGGCTCGGCAGCGCGGTGAAGGTGCTGAGCGCCGACGACCCGGTGCGCGTCTTCCAGCAGTTCGCGACGCTGGACCTGATCTCGGGCGGGCGCATCGACCTCGTCGTCGGGCGCGGGTCGTTCACGGAGTCGTTCCCGCTGTTCGGCCTCGACCTCGCCGACTACGACGCGCTGTTCGAGGAGAAGCTCGACCTGCTCCTCCAGCTGCGCGACAACGTCGAGGTGACGTGGTCGGGCCAGTTCCGTCCGCCGCTCGTGCGGCAGGGCGTCTTCCCGCGCCCGGTGCAGGACCCGCTGCCGATCTGGGTCGGCGTCGGTGGGACGCCGCAGTCCTTCGCGCGCGCCGGGCTGCTCGGGCTGCCGCTGATGGTGGCGATCATCGGCGGCGAGCCGCGCCAGTTCGCACCGTTGATCGACCTCTACCGCCGGGCGGGCGCGCACGCGGGTCACGCCCCCGAGCGGCTGCAGGTCGGGCTGCACGTCTTCGGCTACGTCGGTGAGAGCACGCAGGCGGCCGCCGACACGATCTACCCCGGCTGGCACAAGATGTTCACGACCGTCTCGCGGGAGCGCGGGTTCGCCCCGCCCAGCCGGCCGCAGTTCGACGCGACGGCCGGTCCCGACGGGGCGTTCTTCATGGGCGACCCGCAGAGCGTCGCCGACAAGATCCGGCGCATCAGCGAGCAGCTCGGTGGCGTCGACCGCCTCTCGCTGCAGATGACGAACCCGCTCCTGGCCCACGAGGACCTGCTGCGCGGCATCGAGCTGCTCGGCACGGAGGTCGCGCCGCTCGTCGCCGACGTCTGACCCGCCGGAACCCCACCCCGTACGCCGTCGACCACCGGCCGTGGAGCCGGGGCGTCAGTGGTTCGTCGACGCGAGCAGGGCGTACGCCGCCGCCGTGAGGTCGCTCTGCTCGGCGCGGCTGCCGAGCTCGACGCGGGCCGTGTCGAGGGTGTGACCACGGTTGAGCAGGACGCCGAGCGCGCGGTTGACCACGTTGAAGTCCTGCAGGCCGTCGGCGCGCGGGACCACGGGGGCGCTGGGCAGCGGCGGCTCGGGATCCATGGTGCGCGGGTCGAGCTGGAGCGCTCGGGCGAGCTCGGGGACGAGGGCGCCGAAGGCGCCGGGCTGCGTGGCGTACAGGGTGATGCGCGCCGTGCGCGGTGCGGGCAGCCCCGGGAGGGGCAGGACGAGTGCGGCGCCGATCTCCTGGGGGTCGAGGGCGCGGCTCGCGAAGTGGACCACCACGGGCACGTCCGGCGCCGAGGCGGTGTCGAGGGTGACGCTGGCGCCGAGGATGGAGGGTACGGTCCGGCGGAGCTCCCGTTCGATCAGCGCCAGGGTGGTGCGGTTGTAACCGTCCGCGGACAGGTCGACCACGAGGTCGCGCAGGTCGGCGGCGAGAGTTCGGGGAACCTCCCTGCGGCGGGCCCCACCTCTGGTGGCCCGGACGGTCATGCGTCGCCCGTCGTGGCGCCCGGTCCTTCGAGCCCCGCAGCGTCGACCACCGCGTCGGCACCGGCACCCGTGAGCGTCCGGGCGGCCGCGGCGTCGCTGACGCCGTCGTGGAGGGCGAGCTGGCCGAGCAGGGTGCGGGCCTGGTTGGCGTTCATGAGGTAGCGGTCCATGAGGAGCCCGACGGCGTGCTCGGTGACGGCGCGGTCGTCGAGCGCGTCGGTGAGGCGCCGGACGCCGGTCCCCGCGAGCGCGAGGAGCCAGGCGCGGCTCAGCGCGTCCTCGGCGGCTTGCGTGAGCCGGTGCAGCACCCGAGGCGGGACCGCACCGAGCCCGTACGCCGTGCGGGAGTACAGGTTGACCGAGCCGATGACCCGGTCCTCGTGGGTGATCGGGGCTGATCGGACGCTGCGCAGCTCGAGCGCCGCGGCCTGCGGGGTGAAGCGGGACCACCTCCGCTCGGTGGTACCGATGCGGGTCGAGCTGACGATCCTCCCCGACGCGACGGCGGTCAGGCACGGTCCCTCGTCGAGGTCGTACTGCACCTCGTCGACGGCGTCCGTGAACGCGTTCGCGCCGACGAAGACCGACTCGCCGTCGACGACCAGCGTCACCCCCACCCCGTCCACCCCGCCGTGGTCGTCACCCTCGACCAGGGGAGTGGTGGCGGTCGGCCGCTGCGGGCGGCCCAGCGACCGGGCGTCGGCGAGGGTCCGCTCCGCCGCCCCGCGCAGGGACGCTCGTAGCGCGGCGTGCTGGTCGGGCTGGGCCGTCGTCGTCATGCACGCCTGTCCGGTCGTGGAGCTCTGCCCGGAGGTGGACAGGATCCCGGCCAGGTCCCACGGCTGGTCGCCCTGCTGGGCGACCGGCTGTCGGGACCGGACGAGGACGCTCGGATGTGTCACTGGTCACCCCAGTACCCATCAGTGAGCGGATGAACGCGCGAACGCTTCGGCGGTCGCCACGAGGTCCGGCTCCGAGGACGGTGCCGGCGTTGGACGGTCAGGCGCGTTCGAGGTTGCGCTTGAAGGTCCACAGCAGGCTGCGGCAGGCGGTGGCGACGG
Source organism: Microlunatus spumicola (assembly GCF_039536445.1). Taxonomy (NCBI): domain Bacteria; kingdom Bacillati; phylum Actinomycetota; class Actinomycetes; order Propionibacteriales; family Propionibacteriaceae; genus Microlunatus; species Microlunatus spumicola. The sequence goes on from NZ_BAAAYR010000001.1 coordinate 480,541, forward strand.
CGTCGTCCCGGTCCGGCGCCCAGCGGCGGGTGAGGAAGTCGGCGTAGTCGCCGCAGCAGGTGCCGTCGATGTCAGCGTCGCCGTAGGCCATGGACCAGTCCCCGAACTCGCGCTCCGGCGCCACGCCGCGGAGCAGGACGACGATGCCGCGGTGGCGAGCGTCCATCCCGACCCGGTGGAACGTGTCGACGACCGCCTGCTGCGGTCCCTCGAGGACCTGGAGGAAGCTGCCGCCCTTGTAGAGGAGCGCGCCCGTCAGGTCCTGCGCGGCGTTCTTGCGCTGGCTCCGGGCGAGGATGTCGGCGATGTCGTCGGCGCGGAGCTCGCGCGTGGCGGAGCTCGCGTAGGCGAGGTAGCTGATCATTTCGGACATCGTAATAAAGGGGTGCCGACGGAGGCAAACCGCGCGCCCGCTCTCGTCGGCCACCCGGCCGTCCGACCTCCGTGCGCATCAGCCGCCCGAGGCGGGGTGCAGGGGGGTGATGAGCCGGCGACCGATGCGCCACCGGCCGTCGTGGAGACGGAACGTGTCGTCGTACGTCACCGCGCGCAGCTCCCCGTCGTGCATGATCATCAGGCCTCTCGACCGGACGGCGGCCGTGCCGGCGTCGTGCTCGTCGATGACGACGTTCGTCACGAAGTGGGCGGTCGGGGCGTGGCCGCTCGCACGGAGCCCGGCAGCGGCGGCACGGATGGCCTCCACCCCCTCGAAGGCCCCCATCCCCACCCGGCTCATGTCGTAGACCGCGTCCGGGACGAAGAGCTCGTCGAGGCGGTCCAGCTGGTCCTCGTCGCTGACGTACGCGTGGAGCGCGAGGGCCTGCGTGATCTGGTGACGGTCGTCGGCGTTCAACATCGGACTCTTCTTCCTTCTCGTCCACCTACGTCCGTAAGTGGTACTCAGTACCGTAACAGACTCAGTACCACGTGAGACCAGGGTTGTCCCGGGATAGGGTCCGACCATGACGCCCGAGCCCACCGCCCCGACCTCGGCGCCCTCCACGCTCGTCGAGCGCAAGCGGCAGGTCGTGCGCCAGCGCATCATCGAGGCCGCCGACGAGCTCTTCGCCGCCCGGGGGTTCAGCGACGTCTCGGTGACCGACATCGCCGCCCGGGCCGACGTGGGGCGCTCGACGTTCTTCCGGTACTTCGGGGACAAGACCGAGGTCGTGTTCGCGAAGGAGCAGGCCGTGCTCGACGCGATCGCCGCGGCCGAGGGAGACAGCACCGTCGGAGCGGCGCGAACCTCCACGGAGGCCGTCGAACAGCTGCGCCCGCTGGTCCTCGACCTGTGCGAGCAGGCGGCGGGGGACCGCGACGCCTACCGGCGCCATGACGCCCTGCTCGAGCAGCACCTCGAGCTCCGCGCACGCGACGCGCTCAAGACCCAGCAGATCGCCGGCCGGCTCAGCGACGTGCTGCGCGCCCGCGGCACCGAGGAGACCCTCGCCGTGTTCGCCGCCCAGATCGCCCTGGCCTGCTACCAGAGCGCCCGGCAGCGCGCGAGCACGGCGGGGAGCCTGACCCGGGCGGCGCAGGACGCGTTCCGAGAGGCGCTCGAGCTCGGCCGCGGCTGACGGAACCCCTGGACGTGGGCGTTCCGAGGCTCGGTGCGTCGCGACTGCGCCGGCGGCTGAGCCACGCGCACCGATCACCGGTCGGTGCCACGTCATCTGACGTACGCGAGGGCGGGGTCCGTCTTTCTACGGTCGATCTGTCAGCGCGGTGGTGGCCGAACCCGGTCGTCCCGGACGCTGCGGATCGAGGGGAACGACCATGACCGTGCCGATGCCAGACCTGTCCGGGAACGACCGCTACGACTACGTGGTCGTCGGCGCAGGCTCGGCGGGCTGCGTCCTCGCCGCCCGTCTGTCCGAGGACCCGGCGGCCCGGGTGCTGCTGCTCGAGTCGGGTCCGGCCGACACCAGGCCGGAGCTCGCGGTGCCGCCCGCGTGGCCGGCGCTGTGGGGGACCGAGGTCGACTACGCCTATGCGACGGTCCCGCAGGCCGGGACCGGCGGGGTCTCCCACAGCTGGCCGCGGGGTCGCACCCTCGGCGGCAGCAGCAGCATCAACGCGATGGTCTACCTGCGGGGGCACCGCAACGACTTCGACCAGTGGGCCAAGGCCGGGTGCGTCGGCTGGGACTACGACTCGGTCCTGCCCTACTTCCGGCGCATGGAGACCGTCACCGGACGCGACCCGAACTACCGCGGCACAGACGGGCCGATGCGGCCGGCACCCGCGACGGACCCCAACCCGCTCTCCCAGGTCTTCCTCGACGGGGCCGCGGCGGCCGGGTTCCCGGCCACCGACGACTTCAACGGCGCTCGGGCCGAGGGCGCGGGCTGGCACGACCTGTCCATCACGGGCGGGGTGCGTCAGAGCACCGCGGTCGCCTACCTCCACCCGCTGGGCGGCACGCGGCCCAACCTCACCGTCGCCACCGGGGCCCGGGTCCGGAGGCTGCGGTTCGACGGGAACCGCTGCGTGGGCGTCGAGCTCGAGCACGGCGGCCGGCTCGTCACCGCGTACGCCGACGCCGAGGTGATCGTCAGCGCGGGCGCGGTGGACTCGCCGCGGCTGCTGCTCCTGTCCGGGGTCGGGCCGGCCGACGAGCTCCGGGCCGCCGGCGTCGACGTCGTGCACGACCTGCCGGGGGTGGGCCGCAACCTGCACGACCACCCGTTGTGCGGGGTCGTCTACGAGGCGGCCCTGCCGATCCCCGCGGGGCGGACCAATCACGCCGAGACCTCGATGGTGTGGCGCAGCGACGCGTCGCTGGGCGGCCCCGACATGCAGCTGATGTTCATCCACGTGCCGTTCCACCCGCCGCACCTGGCCGCCCCCGCGAACAGCTTCACCCTGGCGGTCGCGACGGTTCCCGACGCCCGCGGCTCGATCCGCCTCGCGGGTCCCGACCCCGGGACCCCGCCGTTGATCGACCCGAACTACCTCGGCGTGGACGCGGACGTGCGTCGGCTGGTGCACGGGGTCCGGGTGGCCCGCGAGATCGCGGCCACCGACCCGTTCGCACCCTGGCGCGCCCGCGAGGTGCTGCCGGGGCCAGACGTGACCGACGAGGCGGGCCTGCGGGCGTTCGTCGCCCGCGGGACCGGCACCTACTACCACCCCGTCGGCAGCTGCGCGATGGGCGTCGGCCCCGACGCGGTCGTCGACCCGGACCTGCGGGTGCACGGCCTGGGGGGTCTGCGCGTCGCCGACGCCTCGGTCATGCCGCGGCTCGTCCCCGTGAACACGAACGCCGCGACGATCATGATCGGCGAGAAGGCCGCCGACCTGATCAGGTCGGCGGCGTGACCACCACAGGGGTGCGGCTCGGGGACCTCGTGGCGGACCTCACGGGGACCGACGACGGCAGGCCGCCCGTCGTCCTGCTGCACGGTCTGACCTTCGACCGCGCCATGTGGGCGCCGGTGGTGGAGGCGCTGGGGGGCCGACGGGCCGTGGCCGTCGACCTGCCCGGTCACGGCGACTCGCCACCGCGCGCCTCGTACGCGCCGGCGGAGGTCGCCGACGTCCTGCACGAGGCGGTCACGGCGGCCGGGCTGAAGGCACCCGTGCTGGTCGGCCACTCGATCGGGGCCGTGCTGGCCACCGCGTACGCGGCCCGCCACCCCGCGCGAGCGGTGCTGAACATCGACCAGCCGCTGCTCGCCGGTCCCTTCGCCGACCTGCTGCGCTCGGTGGAACCGGTGCTGCGCGGACCGGGCTACCTGAGCGTCTGGACGACGCTCTCCGACGGCATGGGGACCGAGGAGCTGAGCCCTTCGCAGAGGGCGCTGCTGCGGTCGACGCCGCGCCAGGACCTGCTGCTCGGCTACTGGAAGGAGGTCCTCGAGACGTCGCCGGAGGAGCTCCGCCGGCAGCGGACGGACGAGCTCACCACGTTGCGGGAGCAGGGGACCGGCTACCACCACGTCAGCCGCGCCCCCCTGCCCCCGGCCTACGTGCGGTGGCTGCGTTCGCTCCTGCCGTCGGCCGGGACCACGGTCCTGCCGGGGAGCGGGCACTTCCCGCAGCTCGCCCGCCCGGCCTCGCTGGTGGAGATCCTCTCCGGCTGGGGGTGAACGTGCTGCTCGGTCCGGTCCAGGACCGGTGAGCACGAACCTCTACCCTTGCCGACCACGAGGTGGCCAGCCGCAGCGAGGCCGGTCGGTGACGGGCTTTGAGGGGCGCGGAGATGACGACGGTCGGCGTGGTGGGCCGGGACGCGGAGATCGCCGCGCTCGACCGGCTGATCGGTGACGTCCAGCGTCGCGGTGCCGCCGTCCTCGTCCGCGGCGAGGCCGGGATCGGCAAGTCCGCGCTCCTGGGCCTCGCGTGCGGAGCCGCCGCCGGGCGCGGGCTGCGGGTGCTGCGCGCGACCGGCGTGGAGTCCGAGATGACCCTCCCGTTCGCCGGGCTCCACCAGCTGGTCCGGCCCCTGTTCGGCCGGCTCCCCGCGCTGCCGGCCCCGCAGCGGCGCGCGCTCGCCGCGGCGTTCGGCATGAGCGACGACGCCGCGCCGGAGCTCTTCCTGATCGGCCTGGCCGCGCTGAACCTCCTCAGCGACAGCGCCGCCGACCAGCCCCTCGTGCTGGTGGTCGACGACGCGCACTGGCTCGACCGGCCCAGTGCCGACGTCCTCGGCTTCGTGGCCCGGCGGCTGGAGTCCGAGGCGGTCGTCCTGGTGGCGGCCCAGCGCGACGGCTTCCCGCCCGTCCTCACCGGACCGACGGTGGAGGAACGGCACCTGGAACGCCTCGACCGTCGCTCCGCCGAGGAGGTGCTCACGCGTCGGGCGCCGCAGCTCGACCCGGTCGCCCGGGGGCGCCTGCTGGACGTGGCCGCGGGCAACCCTCTCGCGCTCGCAGAGCTGCCCCTCGAAGGCCCGGAGGACGACTCCGGGCACCTGACGCTGACGGCGCGGCTGGAGCACGCCTTCGCGGCCCGGCTCCCCGGGCTGCCCGACGTCACCCGGGACCTCCTGCTCGTGGCGGCGCTGGAGGACGAGGGCGCCCTGGGGGAGTCTCTGGCCGCAGCGTCCGCCCTCCGCGGCGAGCGGGTGACGGCGGAGGCCCTGGTCCCGGCCGTCGAGGCGGGGCTGGTCGCCGCCGACGACGGGAGGCTGGAGTTCCGTCACCCGCTGGTCCGCCACGCGATCCGCCAGCAGTCCACCCTGCCCGAGAGGCAGCGTGCCCATCTCGCGCTCGCGCGGACGTTGCCCGAGCCCGACCGGCAGGTCTGGCACCGCGCAGCCGCGGCCGACGCGCCGGACGACGCGCTGGCCGCAGAGCTCGATGAGGCGGGTGCCCGGGCCCTGCGCCGCGGCGGGGTGCCGGGGGCGCAGGCGGCGCTCGAGCGCGCCGCCCGGCTCAGCACGGACCCGACCCAGCGGCTGCGGCGCTACCTGCGGGCGGCAGAGCTCGCCTTCGAGTGGGGGCGCCCCGACGTCGTCGACCGTCTTCTGCAGGAGACCACGGCCCTCGACGTACCCGACCGCGAGCGGATCCGGATGACGGTGCTCCGCGAGAGGTCCGAGGAGGGCATCCAGGGCGCGGGCACCCGCAGGCTGACCGAGGTCGCCGCCGCGGCCGCCGCTGACGGCCGCACCGACCAGGCGCTGCTGTTCCTCCACGCCGCGGCCCTGCGGTGCATGTGGGCCGGTGCCAGCGACGCGGCGCGCGTCCGCGTCCTCGAGGTCGTCGAGGAGGCCCTCGACCCGGACGACGTGCTCGCGCTCGAGGTGATCGGCTACGCGGCACCCCTCGCCCGCGGCGCGGTGCTCCACGAGCAGCTGCGCGCACGTGCCGCCGGCCCGCTGGACCCGGACCGGACGATCGCCGCCGGGATGGCGGCGAGCGTCATCGGTGACCTGCCGCTCTCCATCGCGCTGCTGGGGTCGGCCGTGGCGGGCCTGCGCGCCGACGGCCGGCTCGGACTGCTGAGCCGGGTCCTCATGGTGGAGGCCTGGGACGCGCTCGTCGTCGGACGGTTCGACCTGGCCTCCGCGGCGGCGGACGAGGCCGTCCGGCTCGCCGCCGACACCGAGCAGCCGTTGGTGCGGGCCATCGCCCTGGTCGTCCAGGGAGCGGTCTCCGCGGTCCGCGGCGCGGGGGACGTCGAGGAGCGCGTCGCCGAGGCGGCCCGGCTCGGGCTGCAGGTCGAGTCGAACGGTGTCCTCGCGGTGGTGCAGCTCAGCCGGGGCATGGTCGCGCTCAACCAGGGACGGCACGAGGCGGCCTGGGACGAGCTGGCGCGGCTGTCCGACCCCAACGACCCCTCGTACCACCCGGTGGTGCACAGCTTCAGCGTCGGCGACCTCGTCGAGGCGGCCGTCAACAGCGGCCACCGGACGGAGGTCGAGCCGATCCTGGCCGACCTCGAGGCGCTCGCGGCCGTCACACCCTCCGCGCCGCTGCACCTCGGGCTGCGGTACGGCCGCGCGCTCCTGGCCCCCGAGGACGAGGCCGAAGAGCGGTTCGACGCCGCCCTGGCGGCTGACCTGAGCTCCTGGCCCTTCGCCCGTGCCCGGCTGCAGCTGGCGTACGGCGCCTGGCTGCGGAGGCAGCGCCGCGCGGCGGAGTCCCGTGCCCCGCTGCGGGCCGCCCGGGACGCCCTCGACGCCCTGGGCGCCGTCGCCTGGGGCGACCGCGCGCGGCAGGAGCTGCGCGCCTCGGGGGAGCAGAGCAGGCCGCGGACGCCGGAGGCGCGCGACCAGCTGAGCCCGCAGGAGCTGCTCATCGCGCAGCTCGCCGTGGAGGGCCTCACCAACCGGGAGATCGGTGCGCGCCTCTACCTCTCGCACCGCACGGTCGGCACGCACCTGCACCGGATCTTCCCCAAGCTGGGAATCACCTCCCGCGCGGCCCTGCGCACCGCGATCGGTCAGTGACGGCTGATCCCGCTGCCGACGGTGACGGCAGCTGCGTGCGCGCGTACCGGAGCTCGGTACGCGATCGTCGAGTGCTCGGCCGTCCTGCGACTCGACGTCAACGCGTCGAGGTGATGACGAGGACCGCCGAGCAGCCCTTCCCGTCGAGGGCCCGGTAGCGGTGCGCGTCGGCGCTGGAGAACGACAGGGACTCGCCTGCGACGAGCACCGCCGTCCCGTCGCGGTGGTGCACCTCGAGCCGGCCGACGGTGACCAGCACGTGCTCGCGTACGCCGGGCCCGTGGGCGGGGGAGCGGCGGTCGGCGCCCGGTCGGAAGGCGAGCCGGTAGATCTCCACGACCGTCCCGTCGGCCGCCGTCTCGGTGCTGAGCAGGGTGGCGGTCAGCCCGTCGGCCGACACCTCGGTGCCGGGTTCGCCCGCCAGCAGCGTGGCCAGCGGCACCGCGAGCGGAGCCGCGAGCGCGTAGAGGGTGGCGAGCGTCGGGTTGCGCTGCCCCGCCTCGATCTCCGAGAGCGATCCCTTGCCGATCCCGGCCGTGGCGGCGAGGGCCGAGAGGCTCAGGCCCCGCTCGCCGCGCAGCTCGCGCAGGCGGTTGCCGAGCGCCGGGAGATCGAGCGCTCGGCCGTCGGCGGGACTCATGCGGCCAGGCTATCGTTCTGTTTACAGAACGATGAAGGAGGCGCAGATGTCCGACCACCTCCGTCCGGTGGTGGCCGGGCTGGTGACCGCCCTGGTGGGCTCGACCAGCTCGTTCGCCGTCGTGCTCTCCGGGCTCCGCGCCGTCGGTGCGTCTCCGGCGCAGGCCGCGTCGGGCCTGCTGGCGCTCTTCCTCACGATGGGCCTGGCGACCGTGGTCGTCTCGGCGCGGACCCGGCTGCCGATCACCTTCGCCTGGTCGACGCCGGGAGCAGCGCTGCTCGTCGGCACCGGAGGGGTCGTCGGCGGCTGGCCGGCGGCGATCGGGGCGTTCCTGGTCACGGGCCTGCTGATCACGGCCACGGCGGTCTGGCCCGGGCTGGGTCGGCTGATCACCCGCATCCCGGCCCCCGTCGCCCAGGCCATGCTCGCGGGGGTGCTGCTCTCGTTGTGCCTGGCCCCGGCCCGGGCCGCCGTCGCGACCCCGCTGCTCGTGCTGCCCGTGGTCGCGGTCTGGCTCGTCCTGCTGCGACTGGCCCCCCGCTGGGCGGTGCCGGCGGCGTTCGCCGTGGTGGTCGCGATCGTCGTCGTGGCCACCGCCGGCCTGCCCGGCGACCGCGAGCTGCTGCCCACGCCGGTCTGGACGACCCCGACGTGGAGCACCCAGGCCTTGATCGGGCTCGCCCTCCCGCTCTACGTCGTCACCATGGCCTCGCAGAACGTCCCGGGCGTCGCCGTGCTCGCCTCGTTCGGCTACCGGACGCCGTGGCGCCCGGCGATGGCGGTCACCGGGGTGAGCACGTTGCTGGGCGCCCCGTTCGGCGGGCACGCCGTCAACCTGGCCGCGATCAGCGCCGCGCTGTCGGCGTCGCCCGACGTGCACCCGGACCCGCAGCGGCGCTGGGTGGCCGCGCAGACCACGGGGTGGGCGTACGTCGTGCTCGGCCTGGTCTCGACCGGTCTGGTGCAGCTGGTCGCGCTGGCGCCCGCGGGGCTGGTGGAGACGGCCGCCGGGCTCGCGCTGCTGCCGACCCTCGCCGCCTCCCTGGCGGGTGCGCTCACGGGAGCGGAGCACCGGATCCCTGCGGTGGCGACGTTCCTCGTGGCCGCCGGCGGCACCAGCGTGCTGGGGATCGGACCCGCGTTCTGGGCCCTCGTCGTCGGCCTCGTGGCGTGGTGGGTCGTCGCCGCCCGCCGCACGCCGGCACCTCGTCGAGCGCTTCCGGCGACGGCGGGCACCGGGACAGCTGATCCTGCCGGACGCCGGCTCGCGGGCGTCGATCGACGAGGAGCGTGACCACGCCAGCTTCGTGACGGGCACCGGCGCGGGGGAGAACCCCCGGCCCACCCGGGTGGTTAGCAGGATCGATCGGCACGGCCTGCTCGCCAAGACTGTTGATCATGATCACACCGAAGAAGATGCCCTCCCGGCGCCGGTCCGCCCTCGCCCTCCTCCTGCCCGCCGCGCTGATCGGAGCGCTCGCCGCCTGCGGCGCGCCAGAGGGGTCGAACCCGCCGACCTCGACCTCTCCGGCTCCGGCAGCCCCGACGACCGCGGCGGACCCGGGCCCGGTCCCCTCGGCCGGTCTGCACCTGATCGACAGGGACGGGCGCCGACTGGCCTTCCACGTCACCCCCGGCACTTCTCCCACCATCGTGCTCGACGCCGGCGGCGGCGAGGACAGCTCCTCCTGGGACTCTCTGGTCCCTCGGCTGTCACGGGCGACCGGTTCGCGCGTCATCACGTACGACCGGGCCGGCATGGGCGCGAGCGACGAGGTCCCGGGTGCGTGGGACCCGCAGGCCGCGGCGGGCGACCTGCAGGCCGGCCTGCGCGAGCTCGGGGTCACCCGTGACGTGGTCCTGGTGTCGCACTCCCAGGCAGGAGAGGTGACCACCTACTTCACCCGCGCGAACCCGGGCGTGCTCGCCGGGTCGGTGCTCGTGGACGCGAACGTGCCGCCGTTCTTCACCGACGACGAGGTCCGGCGCCTCGTCGCGCTCACGACCCCGCAGATCGAGGAGCTCGAGAAGCAGCCGTCCACGAAGGCGAACCGCCAGCTCATCGCCACCGCCGACGGCTTCGGCCCCACGCACCAGGCGTACCACCGGGTCGCCTGGCCGGACGACGTCCCCGTCACGTACGTGGTGTCGGAGAAGACGCCGTTCGACGGGTCGCCCCAGGACGCCCGGCGCTGGCGCGACGCGGCCGCCGCGTTCGTCGGCGACGGACCCCGCCGGACCCTCGTGACGGCCCGGGGGAGCTCGCACGACATCCCGCGGGACGCACCCGCCGTGGTGCTCGAGGAGGTCGAGAAGATGACGGCCGCCGCCCGGTGACCGCCGCCGTACGTCAGCCGTCGGAGGCACCGCGCAGGGGGGATAACCCCCCGACGAAGACGCCCGGCAGCCCCGTGCCGCGGACGGCCGCGAGAGACGACGGTTGGACCATGACGCAACCAAGCACCGTGACCGACAATGACCGCGTGGGTCTCCTTCCCGACGCAGGCCGCCGCTTCGCGGTCCTCGTCGGCATCTTCGCTCTCCAGCTGGCCGCCTTCGTCGTCTGCGTGGTCCTGCTCAGCCTGGGCGCGGGGACGGCCGTCCTCGTGGTCGGGTTCCTCGTCCTCGCGGCCGGCCTGCTGGCTGCGGGCTGGGCCGCCCGGATGCAGCGGCTCCTGCTCGCCCACGCCGGGGTCGACCTGCCCCCGACCCTCCCCAGCGCACCCGCCCCCGGCTGGCGCGGACGGTTGCGCCCGCTCACCCGCCCGCAGTCCTGGCGCGACCTGCTGCACGTGCTGGTCGCCTTCCCCGTCTCGATCGTCACCTTCGCGCTCGCGGTCACGTGGGTCGTCGGCGGGCTGGGCGGGGCCACCTTCTGGCTGTGGAGCCGCGCGCTGCCGGGCGACAGCCAAGGGCTGATGGCTCTGCTCGGCCACCCCGGCCGGTTCGCGGAGGTCGCCTTCAACACCGTGACGGGCGTGGTCCTCCTCCTCACCGCGCCCGTCGTCCTCCGCGGCCTCGTCGGGCTCCACGCGGCGATCGCCACCGCTCTGCTGGTCGACGAGACGCCCGAGCTGCGCGAGCGGGTGACGGCCCTCACCGAGAGCCGTACGGCGGCGGGCCAGGCCGAGGCCCACACCCTGCGGAGGCTCGAGCGCGACCTGCACGACGGACCCCAGCAGCGCCTGGTCCGGCTGGGCATGGACATCGCCGCGGCCGGCCGCCGCCTGGAGACCGACCCGGGCGGCGCCCGGACCCTGCTCGACGAGGCGCTGCAGCAGTCCCAGGACGCCCTGGCCGAGATCCGCAACCTCTCCCGGGGCATCGCGCCCCCCATCCTCGACGAGCAGGGTCTGGCGGCCGCCGTCACCGCGCTCGCGGCGCGGGGCTCCGTGCCGACGACCGTCGACGTCGATCCCGTCCGGCTGTCCGGGCCGGCCCGGCACGCGGCCTACTTCGTGGTCGCCGAGGCCCTGACGAACGTCGAGAAGCACAGCGGCGCCACCCGCGCCGCCGTCGAGGTCCGGCCGGTCGACCAGGGCTGGGGCCCGGCCGTCGCCGTGATCGTGAGCGACGACGGGCTGGGAGGCGCCTCGACCGCTCGCGGCCACGGCCTCGCCGGGCTGGCCGACCGCCTCACCGGGGTCGACGGGACGCTCGCCATCACCTCACCCGCGGGCGGACCGACCCAGCTCACCGCCGTGCTCCCGCAGCAGGCGCAGGACTGACCCGGTGCGCGTGGTGCTCGCGGACGACTCCGTCCTGCTGCGCGAGGGGCTCGCCCGGCTGCTGGCAGAGGCCGGCTGCGAGGTGCTCGCCGCGGTCGGCGACGCCCCCACGCTGCTGGAGGCCGTCCGCGTGCACCGGCCGGACGCCGCGGTCGTGGACATCCGGATGCCGCCCGGCATGACCGACGACGGGCTGCGGGCTGCCGTTGCGGCGCGGGCCCAGCAGCCCGGCCTCGCCGTGCTCATGCTGTCGGCGTACGTCGAGCTGTCGTACGCGGACGTGCTGCTGTCCGATGGCCGCGGCGGCGTCGGCTACCTGCTCAAGGACCGGGTGGCGTCCCTCGACGTCCTGGTCGACGCGCTCCGGACGATCGTCGCCGGCGGCAGCGTGCTCGACCCCGAGGTCGTCGCCCAGCTGCTGGTCTCCCGGCGCGCCGACCCGCTCGACCGGCTGACCCGGCGTGAGCGGGAGGTGCTCGCGCTGATGGCGGAGGGGCGCAGCAACGCCGCCATCGCGGCGAGCCTGGTCGTCAGCGGCGGGGCGGTGGAGAAGCACATCTCGAACATCTTCACCAAGATCGACCTGACCGAGGACGGGACGGACAACCGCCGCGTGCTCGCGGTGCTCGCCTGGCTCCGGTCGCGCTGACCCGGCGACTCGCCGGCGGCCGCGACGGTGGCGGAGCCGTCGCTGGTCGTCGAGCCCGCGCGGCGTACGCCCTGGCGGTCCACCCGGAGGCCCTGGCCTGCACCGCTCGAGGGGGTGCTGGACGTCGAGCTCGAGAGGTCCCGACCCGGCAGGTGACCGGTGTTCCCGACGGCAGGACGGCCAGCACTATCCTGGAGGCCTTGCCCAACGGCTCCGTGGCCTGCGCACGAGGACACGTAGAACCCTGTCGCGCACGAGGCTCGACACCGGGGCACCAGCTGACTCGATCCATCAGACCACCGAGAAGAAGGCTTCACCTTGACCCCACCTGCGTCCAGCACCGCTCTGCCCGACCTCGACCGCGCGGGACTCCGCGTCGTCGCCTTCGGCGGTCTGGGGGAGATCGGCCGCAACATGACGGTCCTGGAGTACCGGGGCCGGCTGCTGGTCATCGACTGCGGGGTGCTCTTCCCCGAGGAGCACCAGCCGGGGATCGACGTGATCCTGCCCGACTTCACCTGGATCCGGGACCGTCTCGACCGGGTCGCGGCGATCGTCCTCACGCACGGCCACGAGGACCACATCGGTGGCGTTCCCTACCTGCTACGCGAACGGCCCAGCATCCCCGTGGTGGGGTCCCGCCTGACCCTGGCCTTCGTCAAGGCGAAGCTCGAGGAGTTCCGCATCCGTCCCAATACCATCGAGGTCGAGGCGGGGCGCAGGATCGACCTGGACACGTTCGACTGCGAGTTCGTCGCCGTCAACCACTCGATCCCCGACGGCCTGGCCGTGGCGGTGCGGACCGACGCGGGGATGCTGCTGCACACCGGCGACTTCAAGATGGACCAGTTCCCCCTCGACGGTCGGATCACCGACCTGCGGGCCTTCGCCCGCCTGGGCGAGGAGGGGGTCGCGCTCTTCCTCACCGACTCCACCAACGCCGAGGTCCCGGGCTTCACCACGTCCGAGCGCGAGCTCACGCCCGCCATCGAGACGGTCTTCCGGACCGCGCCGAAGCGGATCATCGTGTCCAGCTTCGCCAGCCACGTGCACCGCATCCAGCAGGTCCTCGACGCGGCGCAGGCCAGCGGGCGCAAGGTGGCCTTCGTCGGGCGGTCCATGGTCCGCAACATGGGCATCGCGCGTGACCTCGGCTACCTGACCATCCCCGACGGTCTCGTCGTGGACCTCAAGCAGCTCGACCGGCTGCCCGACCGTCGGGTGACCCTGATCTGCACCGGGTCGCAGGGCGAGCCGATGGCGGCGCTGGCCCGCATGGCCAACCGCGACCACATGGTCCGCGTCGGTGAGGGCGACACCGTGCTGCTGGCCAGCTCCCTCATCCCGGGCAACGAGTCGGCCATCTACCGCCTGATCAACGGGCTGTCGCGGCTCGGCGCGAACGTCGTGCACACCGGGAACGCCAAGGTCCACGTGTCCGGGCACGCCAGCGCCGGCGAGCTCGTCTACTGCTACAACATCGTGAAGCCGGCCAACGTGATGCCCGTGCACGGCGAGTGGCGCCACCTGCAGGCCAACGCCGCCCTGGCGGAGCGCACCGGCGTCCCGCACGACCGGATCCTGGTGGGGGAGGACGGCATGGTGGTCGACCTCGTCGCCGGGCGTGCCTCGATCGTCGGCAAGGTCCCTGCCCAGCACATCTACGTCGACGGCCAGACCGTCGGCGGGGCCACCGAGGCCTCCTTGGCCGACCGGCGGACCCTTGCGCAGGAGGGAGCCGTGACGGTCGTCGGGATCGTCGAGCTCCGCACCGGACGGCTCGCCGAGGACCTGGACTTCATCGTGCACGGCTTCACCCAGGACCCGTCCGACTTCCACGACGTCACCCCGGCCGTGCGCACCACCCTCCGCAAGGCCGGACCGCTGACCCAGGAGGACGCCGAGGGCATCGTCCGCGACACGGTCTCCCGCTGGATCAACAAGCGGTTCCGTCGGACGCCCCTGGTGATCCCGGTCGTCGTCGAGGAGTGACCGCGGGCGCCCTGCTCGCCTGACAGGACGTCGCGTCGAGCGTCGCCATGGTGCACGGCAACCATCGGACGGTTGCCGTGCGGCGTCGTACCTGGCGCGTACGGGTCGGGATCAGTGGAGCACCTTGAGCCCGATGACGCAGCCGACGATCCCGGCCAGCAGGAGGACCTTCACCAGCGACGCGGCCTCCTCGCCGGTGACCATCGCGTAGGTGACCGTGAGGACGGCGCCGACGCCGACCCAGACGGCGTAGGCGGTGCCCACCGGCAGCGACCGCATCGCGTACCCCAGCCCGGCCATGCTGCAGGCCAAAGCGACGAAGAACACGGCGCTCGGCGCGAGCCGGGACAGCCCCTCGGACTTGCCCAGGGCGGTCGCCCAGACGGCCTCCAGCACCCCGGAGACAACGAGAACGAACCAGGACATGACGTCTCCTCGAAGGCCGTCTTGTCGCGTGCCGGGTACAGCTCCCTCGTCCGGGGCCCTCTCACAGGCCTGGGCACAACGGTGTCACGCCTCCACGCCGGCGGCAACTCAGCCCGACGAGGATGCCGTCCACGTGTCGAACCAGGCTCGGCATACGCCCGGTCCTGCTCGGCGCGGGCCTGCCGGAGCACCTCGGCGAACGCAGCACGCTCCTGAGCCCCGGACACGCTGTACTTCCCGTCGATCACGAAGAACGGCACCCCCTGGATGCCGTACGCCGCCGCCTGGGCGACGTCGGCCTTCACGTCGGCGAGGAACGTCTCCGCCTCGAGTGCCGTGATCACCTCGGCCCGGTCGAGCCCGATCTCGGCGGCGAGGTCCGCAAGGTTGTCGACGCGCCCGACGTGGCGTCCCTCGATGAAGTACGCCTTCAGGAGGCGCTCCTTCATGTCGAGCTGGCGACCCTTGCTCTTCGCGAGGTGGATCAGCTCGTGCGCTTTCACCGTGTTGGTCTGGTGGACGTGCGGAGCGACACCGATCCGCTCGAAACGGGCACGAGCCGAGCTCGGCCCTGCTAGCGTCACCGAACTCTCGTGGGGAGCAGCAAACAGCGCAACTTCTGAAGGCGAACACCGTGTCCGATCATCTCCTCGCGCGGACGAAGAGCACGAGCAAGAACGTCGCGCACGTTCTCGCCCTCGGTCTGCTCCTGGCCCTTCTCGGCCCCACGCCGGCAAGAGCCGCCTCGCCCGCTCTCGTCCTCCCGCAGCACCCGAAGGTGCTGCTGCTCGGCGACTCCTACACGAAGGGGATCGGTGCGACCAGCAGGTCGAAGGGCTACGCCAACCTGATCGCCGAACCACTCGGCTGGGAGCTGACGATCGACGGGAAGTCGGGGACCGGCTACATGGACCCCTCGGGCGACGGCGCCGACACCTACGCCGAACGGATGTGGCAGCGCGCACACAGCCTCGACGACGCCCCGTACGACCTCGTGGTGATCCAGGGCAGCTCGAACGACCGGAAGTACACCAAGGCCGAGGTGGCGGGAAGGATCAACCTGACCATCCGCACGAGCAGGAGATTCTGGCCGCAGGCGCAGATCATCCTGATGGGCCCGACGAACCCGTGGGCCAACGTCGCGGAGTACGCCATGGTCGACGAGAAGCTCAAGGCGGCTGCTGCCGCGAACGGCATCCCCTTCATCGACCCGATGGGGGAGCAGTGGTTCGTCCCGGGGGACGGCGTGCGCTACGCGAACCCGGAGAACGGCCACCCCAACGACGCCGGTCACGAGCTGATGGCCCGTTGGTTCGTCGCGGACGTGAAGAAGCTCTCCGGCGGACGCTCGCACTCCTACTGGTCGATCACGCACGACTCCGGGGTCGCCGATCGCGGTGACGACATCACCTGGGCGGTCCTGGACCACAAGATCATCGCCACGACGCCCGACGAGGTCGTGGTGCCGTTCGTGTACACGTGCGGCACCCAGGCCGACCCGAAGAGCGTGCGGTACGACCCGGCCGTGTTCCAGACCGTCTACGCCGACCAGAGCGCGGCCGCGTTCACGGACGTGGAGGACACCGACGAGGGCGACTTCCCGACCTTCACCTGCGACGGCACCCAGCACGTCACCGAGGTCGCCCTCGAGAAGCAGGAGGGCGACGGCTTCGAGCACGGCAACATCGAGGTCGGCCTGATCGCGGCCGACGCCGCTCCGAAGGCGGAGCCGACGTTCGAGCACGCGACCATCGGTCACGACCAGCTCCACGACCCCCGGGCGGAGGTCGCGGTCACGGTGAACGCCACACCGGAGTCGACCGCGGCCGGCTCGATCATCACCGTCAAGGGCACGGTGAAGCGCGACGGCAAGGCCTACAAGGGCAAGGACGCGACCCTGTACTTCCAGACCAGGGCGGGCGAGCCGGCCGTCAAGATCGGCAGCGCCACCGTCAGCAGCAAGGGCAGGCTGTCGACCAAGGTGACCGTGACCGGGCCTGGGACCTACTTCTGGACGACGACCTCGACCAGCAAGACCCAGGCCGGCGCCACCTTGCGCGGCGACTACGCGGCCGCAGCCTGAAGGCTTCGGACGCGGGTGCGCTTGGGGCTCAACGGTCGTCCGCGGTCGACGGAGCGGTCCGGTCGCGGAACTGCTTGGGAGACGCGCCGGCCACGCGGCGGAAGGCGGTGCTGAAGGCGCTCTCGGACTCGTAGCCGGTGGCCAGGGCGAGCTCGGAGATCGACCGGGTGTTCCGGCGCAGGGCGTCACGGGCCAGGCTCATCCGCCACTGGATCAGGTAGTCCAGAGGTGCGGTACCGACCTGCTTCTTGAAGGAGGCCGCGAACGCGGATCGTGACATGTGGGCGATGTGGGCGAGCTCGCCGACGGTCCAGCGGTGGGCGATGTCGGCGTGCATGGCGCGCAACGCGGCACCGATGTCGTCGTCGTTGATCGCGCCCAGCCAGCCGGCGGGATGGTCGCTCTGCTCGGCGAAGGCGCGCAGCGCCTGCACGAACAGGATCTGGACGAGATGGTCCAGGACCAGTGAGCTGCCGACGGCCTTGTTCTCGACCTCGGCGACCAGAAGCTTGCTGACGCTCGCGAGCAGCTCGTTCCGTGGGTCAGCGGCCTGGACGTGCACGAGGGGCGGAAGGACGTCGAGCAGGATGCCGCCGTTCGAGTCGTCGAACCAGAAGGTCCCACCGCACAGGTACGTGTCCTCGTCGCCCTCCGGCCCGATCCGTACCGCGCCGTCGGCGCCGCCGTCCCACAGCTCCTCCGCCATCAGTGGTTCCACGGTGAGATCGCTGGCCAGCGCGTAGCCCGGGGGGTTGACCAGGAGATAGATGTCGCCCTGCCGGAGGTGCACCGGTTCGTGGCCGTCGAGGGCGAGCCAGCAGTCGCCCTGCTCGACGCCTCCGATCTTCACGTATCCGAACGCCTCGAACCGCACCGCCCAGCGGCCGGCCGCGTGGAACCCAGGGTCGGCCACCGTGCGGGGCCGCAGCAGGGCAACAGCAGTAGCGATCGGGTCGCTGGAGGCGAGAGAAGCGTTCCGGCTGGACGATCCGTAAGAAGAGCTGGACGACACGTTATGGATCGTACGTAAGCGCGAGGGCAGCATCGACACCATGACCACGACCAAGCAGACAGCACTGATCACCGGCGCCAACAAGGGCATCGGCTTCGAGACAGCACGACAGCTGGCCCATCAGGGCTTCACCGTCTGGATCGGCAGCCGCGACCAGGCGCGTGGCGAAGCGGCCGTGAAGGAGCTGTCCGTCGACGGGGACGTCCGGATCGTCGGCCTCGACGTGACCGACGCCGACAGCGTGCAGGCCGCGGCGGCTCACGTCGGCGACGCGACCGGCCCGTTGGACGTGCTGATCAACAACGCCGGCATCGCGCTCGGGGCGGAAGACGGGCCGCCCAGCACCATCGGCCTGGACACGATCCGGCGGACGTCGGACGTGAACTTCTACGGGGTGCTGCGGGTCACCCAGGCGTTCCTGCCGCTGGTGCGGCAGGCCCCGGCCGGGCGCATCGTGAACGTGAGCAGCACGAGCGGGTCGATCACCGCCCTGGTGGACCCCGAGAGCCCGTTGGCGCAGTTCCCTCTGTCGGTCGCCTACTCGTCCTCGAAGACCTTCCTCAACGCGCTCACCGCGTCGTTCGCGGTCGAGCTCCGGGGCACGCCCATCAAGATCAACTCGGTCTGCCCGGGGTTCAACGAGACCGACATCAACGGCAACACGGGTACCCAGCACCCGTCCGAGGGCGCCAAGATCGTCGTGCGTGCCGCCAGGCTCCCGGCCGACGGGCCCAGCGGTACGTTCTTCGACGAGCACGGGGTCGTGGGCTGGTGACCCGGAAAGGTCGCTCGAGTGCTTGTCAGCAGCACACGCTCGGATGACAGTGTGCGTGCAACGGGATCCGATGACCTGTGTCGATCACGTTGTCAGCAGGCGGATTCGGTGTCGCACGAGTTGTCAGCAGCCGGATGATCTTGGTTCCCGGATCGTCGTCCTGAACCACAGCTGACTTGCACAGAGCGCGAATCGGAAGCTAGCCATGGGGGAGTGCTCCCCACTGCCTGTAGAGATCGCGCGAGGAGTGCAGCTCTGTGGCGCGCGGCGGGGAGGGAGCAGGTTGGTGCCACCGCTGGACGGACTCCTTCCGGGACCTCATGAACCGACCGCGTGCCGGGTCCCACTCTCGTCGTCTCGTGCAGGTTCATCAACGACGGGTTGCGCAGCCTGGTCTGACTCGCGCGGTGCCCGGAGGTCGCGAGAGAGGCTTCTGCTGCGGGCAGCGCTGACGTTGTGCCGACACTCGGTCCAGCGTTGTTCGATGTACGCGATGAGCCTCGACATAGCCAGAGCCAGAGCCTGTCGTGCGCTTGGCCAGCCACAGGGGGCTGGTGTTGTTACATGGCGCGACGTCGGCGGGCTTGGGAGAGGTGAGCTGCGAGCTCGGGGGCGGTGTCGTAGACGTCCCATCCGGGTGTGTCGCGCTGCAGGCGCCAGCCCTCGGCCAACTCTCCTGCGTCGAGGGGGTCGAAGCCCCAGGTGTCGATCAGGGCAGCGACCTCGCCGCGAGCCTTCGGGTCGTCGCCGAAGACAGCAAGTGCGCGCCGCTCCGGATCACCGTTCGCCTTGTTGTCGGTGTTGAGCTGCGGCGCGTAGATGTGGTTGAAGGCTTTGATCACCCGCGAGGTCGGGAGCTTCTCCGCCAACAGCTCGCTGGACGTCGTTGATTCGTCGACGAGCTCAGCGATGACGCCGTCGCGTTGTGGCGAGTAGTTGTTGACGTCGACCACGATCTTGCCGGCCAGACCAGACACCGGCAGGGTGTCGAGTGCCGACCAGGGCGTGGCCACGAAGATGATGTCGCTGGAGCGGGCCACGTCCTCGCGGGTCCCCGCTCTCGCTCGGGCGCCGAGACGGTCCACGAGGCCGGCGAGGCTCTCCGGGCCGCGGGAGTTGCTCAGCACGACCGTGTGGCCGTGCCGGACGGCCAGCTCGGCGATGTTGCTGCCGATGTGGCCGGCCCCGATGATCCCGATGACCTGCATGACTGCTCCTCGACCTTCTCTTCGATCAGTGGTGGAACTGTTTGCTGCTAGGCGCGTTGGCGCGTTCGGTTGTGGGCGTGTCTCGCCTTCTCGCCTTCTCGCCTTCTCGCCTTCGTCCGGTGCACTGTCCGACCGCGCGGGGTCTTTGGCGAGCGGGACCGGTCTCTACCGTGAATCGACGAGCCGTCGCGCTGGTTGACCAGACCCTGCGTTGCGGTCGGTGCGGAATCGCCGACCGACACCCTGGCCCTCGACCGACGTCACGGGGCCGGCTGCCGTGTTGCTCGGCGCTGCAGTGTCGGGAAGGCATGCGTGCGGGCGGAGAGCGCGATGCCCAGGCTCACCGTCAACAGCCCCGCGGGTACCCATGCCAGCGCGGTTGGCCCCGCACGGCTGAGCAGGATGCCGCCGAGTATGGCGCCCGCTCCGATACCGAGATTCCACGTGGTGACGATCATGGACTGGATCACGTCGACGACGTCGTCGCCGCCCGCCTCGGCGGCGGCGGTCTGCAGCAGCGGCGCTGCTCCTCCAAAGGCGAACCCCCAGGCCGCTACCGCCACGTACACGACCCAGGCGAGCCCGCTGAACACGGCCAGCGTCGTAGCCGCGACGGTGAACAGCACGATAGAGCCCAGGACGAGCGGTCGCAGGTGCCGGTCGATGAGGACGCCGGTGAGCCAGATGCTGATCAATGAGCTGACGCCGAAGGCAAGTAGCACGGTGTCGACACGGCTGCCGGGTCTGGTGCCGGCCAAGAACGGGGCCATGTAGGTGTAGAGCACGTTGTGCGCCAGCACGAACGCGAGGGCCGTAGCGAGTACCGGCACCACTCCGGGGCGCGCGATGGCGCCAGCTAGAGACGCCCGGCCTTGGCGGGCCTGGCCGGGTCGATCGGGGACACCAGCGACGACCCACGCGATCAGCAGGAGCGTGAGGGCGCTGATCGCCCCGAGCGTCCAGCGCCACCCCACCAGGCCGGCAGCGAAGGTCCCGACGGGAACGCCGACCGACAGCGCCACCGGAGTGCCTGCCAAGGCGATGGCCGTGGCACGGCCGCGTTGCTCGGGGCGGACGAGGCGCTGGGCGTACCCGGCCATCAACGACCACAACATCCCAGCCGCTACGCCGTTGACGAAACGGGCCGACATCGTCAGCGAGTAGCCCGTCGAGAAGGCCACCACGGTATTGGTCAGCACGAAACCGGCCAGTGCGGTCAGCAGGACCCGCCGTCGATTCCAACCCACACTCGCCGCGGTCAGGGGTACTGCGCCGAGAACCGACCCCACCGCATAGATCGTCACGATTTGGCCTGCCGCCGCTTCGGAGACACTCAGGCTTCGACTCACAGCGGGCAGGATTCCCGCCGGCAACGCTTCGGTCATGATCGCCAGGAAGGCAGCCGAGCTCAACGCCAGGAGCGGCCCGATCGGCAGACGGGGCGCAGGCGGGGCCTGGGGCACGTCAACGGAAGTTTGCGTCACCCTACGATCATCAAGATTGACATCAGTGTGAACGTCAAATCCGAGCCTGTGAAGGGGACGACCGTGCAGATCGGAGAGCTGTCTCGACGTACGCAAACACCCACGCGGCTGCTGCGCTACTACGAAGAGCAGGGACTGCTGGTTCCGGACCGCCTACCCAACGGGTACCGGGACTACGACGACGAGGACGAGAACCGCGTCCGTCAGGTCCGGGGGCTACTCGAGGCAGGCGTGTCCACTCGAGTGATCGGCCAGATCATCCCCTGCCTAGCCCCTCGAGGCCTACTCGTCCCCTACGCATGCGCAGAGACCTACGCAGCACTGGTCGAGCAACGCGACCGGCTCAACAACAAGATCAACGACCTGACACGCCACCGCGACGCCATCGATGACTACCTCCACGACGTGCGCTCCTCCGAACTGCCGGTGTCTCCCTGACAGCGTCAAGTCGAGCCCGGCACACCAGGGGGAGGGCGAGAGCGGACGGGACGTCCGCTGGGGTGTCCTCAGTCCAGCGGGATCGCGCCAACGCGCGGGACCGGCAGCGGCAGCGGCAGCGGCAGAAGACGTGAACGGTCAGCTCGGTCGAGCTAGGCGTACAGCAGCCGATCCATGCCGCTCGTAGCACCTGTTCCGCAAGACGGTCGCCTTGTGCGTGCCCCACGCGACGGTCGGCCTCGATGCAGCCCGACTGACAACTCGAGCGAGACAAAGACTTGGAAGCCGTCGAGTGACAACTCAACTGGGACGACTGACACGATCACGCCGATGGGAGAGGGACTCGAGGAGGAGAACACCTCATGGTCGGCGAGCGTGATGTCATAATGCGGCTTATCGGACAGGTGCTGAGGCTTACGTCTCCGGCTCTTCGATCCGCTCCATGACACTCTTCACGCTGAGAGACGCCGTCCGAAAGGCTGGGCATCAGGTTGAGGTACCAGCTGGTCCTGCAGTGGTCGGCGACGTCGGTGTCGGACCTCGATGCTCTGGTGTCCATGGAGGACGTTCTGGAGAGCTCGCTACCGCCGTCTCTCGCGTTCGTCGACGGCCACGACGTCGGGGCCGACGAGATGAACATCTTCGTCTACACCGACGACCCGCTCAGGGGCTACGAGGCGGCGGCCGAGCTGCTCGGCGCCCATGCAGGATGGCCCGGCGTCAGGGCGGCCTACCGCCTGGAGGACGAGGAGGCCTACGTGACCGTCTGGCCCGAGGGGCTCGAGCACTTCTCGGTGACGTGAGGTCACCCTCCGTCTGATCGGCCGCGCCTTGTCATAACGTCTGACTGGCGAGGAGGTCCAGGTCGCGCCGCAGACCCGTCACGACGCGGGCTTCTTCGACAGGTGCGGTGCGCCGTCACGGAACCGCCCGGGCCGGGTGCCGAGGTACTGCTGGCCCAGGAGCCAGGTGCGCTGCCACTCGGGCTCGCTGATGGTCGCCTTGCGGCCCTCGACGCGGCTGCGCTCGGCGGCGACGAAGTCGGCGATGACGGGGTGGAAGTTCGACCAGGTCTGCGACGCCCGCGGGCCGCGGACGATGTCGGACGCGGTCGTGCCGCCGGAGAAGTACGTGTTAATCGTCAGCAGCCGGCTGCCGACCTGCAGCGGGACGTCGACGGGACGCGGGTCGAAGCGGAGCACGACGACGGCGTCGAAGTCGTCGCTGTAGGCCGCGACCAGCAGCGGCTCGATGCTGAGCACGACGGCGGCCCGGCTGTCGCCGTTCCACAGGTGGGCGCTCAACGTCTTCCGCGCCACAGCTCGCGACGGCAGAAGGCTCCCGGCGCCGAACAGCGACGGCGAGAGGGCCTTGAGACGGTCGGGGGCGATCGTCACTCCCCCGGGGTCCGAGGCGAGGGCACGGTCGCTCATGTACGGGCTCGGACGCGGCTGCACGGGTTCGGTCACGGAACCATCCTGCGCCCAGAAAGACGCCGCCGGACGGGTTGTCCCCAGGTCCGGCGGCGCCTTTCTCGTACGACCTACGAGACGACGGTCGGGGTGTCCTCTTCCCGACGCGGCGGGGTCGGCGACAGCTGCGCGCGGGCCTTCTTGCCGGCGACCCGGGCCACGAGGCCGTACAGGACCGGGACGAGCAGCAGGGTAAGCAGCGTCGACGACACGAGGCCGCCGATGACCACCACGGCGAGCGGCTTGCCGATGAACCCGCCGCCGGCACCGGTGAGCCCGAGGCCCATCGGCAGCAGGGCGAACACCGTCGCGGCCGCGGTCATGATGATCGGGCGCAGCCGGAGCCGGGCGCCGTCGATGATCGCGGTGAGCGGGTCCTCCCCGCGCAGGCGGTAGTGGTTGATCAGGTCGATCAGCACGATCGCGTTGGTCACCACGATGCCGATGAGCATCAGCAGGCCGATCATCGCGGGCACACCGAGCGGCGTCCCGGTGACGAGCAGCCCGCCGAGCGCACCGGTGGCCGCGAACGGGATCGCCACCAGCAGGATCAGCGGCTGCACGAGGCTCTTGAACGTCGCCACCATGATGATGAAGACGAGCACGATCGCGAGCCCCATGGCCAGGCCGAGCTGCGAGAACGCCTTCGCCTGGTCGGCGGACGCACCGCCCTGGACGACCTGCACGCCGGGCGGCGGGCTGAACTCGGCGACCTTCGCGGTCAGCGCCGTGTTCACGGCGCCGAGGTCGGTGCCCCCCGGGGTCCCGGTGATGGTGACGGCCTGCTTGCCGTCCTCGCGCCGTACGGTCGACGGCGCGTCCTCGGTGCGCACCTTGGCGACGTCACCCACGGTGATGGGGCGCGCCTTCAGGTCGGCGAGGTCCTTCTGGTCGTCGGCCAGGTCCTTCTGCTCGTCCTGCAGCGACTTCTGCTCGTCCTGCAGGGCGTCGCCCTCGTCGCTCAGCCGGTCGCCCTCGTTGCTGAACTCGTCGGACTGCGCCTGCTGCTCGGCCGAGTCGGCCAGCTGCTCGTTCGTGCTCTTGACCTGGTCGTCGAGCTGGTCGACGCCGGCCTCGGCCTGCTTGACGCCCGCCTCGGCCTGCGCGATCGCGTTCTGCTTGCCGGCGACCTTGCCCTGGTACGTCTGCAGCGCGACGAGGTAGGCCGCGCCGATGGCGGGGTTGGTCGGGTCCGGCGGGACGTAGGCCGGCGGCTCCCCGACGTCGATGCCGCGCGCCTTCGACAGCGCCTTCTTCGCCTTGCTTACCGCGTCCCGGGCGTCGTCGCGGGAGTCCAGCAGGTCGTTCTTGCCGTCCTGCGCCTTGGCGTTCGCCTTGTCCTGCTGCTCCTCCCCCGCCGCCTTCTGCCGGTCGGCGAGGTCCTTCTGCTGGTCGCTGAGCGCGTCGGAACGGTCCGACAGCGCGTCGCCGCGCTCGGTCAGGTCGTCGGCACGCGCGTCGAGCGCGTCGCTGGCCTTGTCGACCGCGAGCTGCTGCTGCAGCTGGCTGATCGGCAGCTCTAGCGCGGCGATCTGCTTCGGCGTCGCGTCCGGCGCGTGCGTACGGATGACGACGTCGGTCGTGTCGCTGTTCAGGGTGATCGTGCCGGCCTTGGACCCCTGCAGGGCGGTCGAGACCGCGGAGCCGATCTCCGCCTGCGTGAACCCCAGCTCGGCCGCCCGCGTGCGGTTGATGGCGACCCGGAGCAGCGGCCGCTCGTCGGCCAGGTTGGACGTGACGTCGGTCAGCTGCGGCACCTGCTTGACCAAGGTCAGCAGCTCGTCGGAAGCCGTCCGCAGCGTCTTCTCGTCGTCGCCGCTGATCGTGACGGTCAGGTCGTTGCTCGAGTACGCGGCGCTGCCGGGCTGGACGACGATGTCGCCGCCGTCCGGTGTCTCGGCGAGCGAGCTGCGCAGGTTGTCGGTCGCCGCTTCCGCGTCGACCGTGTCGCCGAGGGTGATGTAGTACTGCACGACGTTCGGCGAGCCGGGCTGGCCGACAGTCGCCTGGTAGTTCTTCACGTCGCTGTTCGAGGACAGCGCCGTCTCGACCTGCTCGGCCGCCTTGGCGCTGGCCTCGAGCCGGAGGCCGGCGGGCAGCGTCTGGGTCACGAGCAGGGCGCGGTCGTCGCCGAAGGAGCCGAGGAAGTCGGTCTTGAGGAACGACGTCGCGCCTACCGTGCCCGCCAGGATGGCCACGGCCACGCCCAGCACGACGATCGGGTGCCGCAGCGAGAAGGTGAGCAGCGGGAGGTAGCCGCGCTGCAGCCGCGTGACGTGCTCGGCCTCGTCGGCGACCGCCGCCGGGTTGCCGTCGGCGGTCTTCTTGCCGCGCATGAACCAGTACGCGAGCAGCGGCACGATCGTCAGCGCCACGAACAGCGAGGCGACCAGCGCGATGGCCACGGTGACGGCGAACGGCCGGAACAGCTCGCCGGTGGAGCCGGAGACGGTGGCGACCGGGATGAACACGGCCACCGTGGTCAGGGTCGAGGCGGTGACCGCGCCACCCACCTCCTTCACGGCCGCGACGATGTCGTCCATCGACGGCCGTCGCGTGTGCCCGGTCCGTCGTTTGATGTTCTCGATGACGACGATCGAGTCGTCGACCACGCGGCCGACGGCGACGGTGAGCGCGGCCAGGGTGAAGAGGTTCAGGGAGTAGTCGGCGGCCCAGAGCCCGACCATCGCGATCAGCAGCGACAGCGGGATCGAGATCGCGGTGATCAACGTCGAGCGCACGGACAGCAGGAACACCAGGATGATCAGCACGGCGAAGCCGAGGCCGAGCGCACCCTCGACGGCCAGGTCGTGCAGGGACTCCTCGATGAGCGGCGACTGGTCGAAGACGGTGGTGAAGGTGGCGTTGTTGCCGAGGTCGCGCGCCAGCTCGGGGGTCAGGTCGGTGACCGCGTGGGAGACGGCGACGGCGTCGGCGTCGGAGCTCTTGAGGACGACGAGGCCGAGCGCGGGACGCCCGTCCGCGCGGGAGATGGACGTGCGCTCGATGGCCGAGACCTTGACGGTGGCCAGGTCGTCCAGGCGCTTGGCGCCGTGCTTCTCGGTGGCGATGGGCAGTGCGGCCACGCTCTTGACCGAGTCCGGCGCGGACCCGACCTCGACCGACAGCGCGGAGTCGCCGTCGTAGCTCGTGCCCGCGGGCAGGGCCGTGAGCTGGCTCTGCACCGACTGGGTCACCCCGGCGACGGTGAGGTCGTACTTTTCGAGCTGCGAGGCCTTGGTGGTGATCTCGATCCGCGTGGTGTCCTCGCCGGTGACCTGCACCGTACGGACGCCGTCGACGGCCTCGAGCTTGTTGACGACGCGGTCCTCGACGAGCGGTCCGAGCTTCTCGAGCGACAGGTCGGACGCGACCGCGAGCTGCAGGACGGGGATGTCGTCGGTGCTGCCGGCCTGGACGTTGGTGACGACCTCGTCGGGCAGCGTCGACTTGACCGAGTTGATCGCGTTCTGGATGTCGGCGAGGACCTTGTCGTCGTCGTTGCCGTAGTCCCACTCGACGGTGATGTTCGTGGAGCCCGTGGTCGAGCTCGAGCTGACCTTGGTCACCCCGGTGACGCTGCGGACGGCCTGCTCGATCGGGTCGGCGACCTCGTCGGCGACGATCTGCGGCGAGGTGCCTGGGTAGGTCGCGTTCACGACGGCCTGCGGGGCCTGCGTGGACGGGATCAGCTCCTGCTTGAGGGACGTGATGGCGACGATGCCGAAGATCACCACGGCGATCGACAGCAGGGCCACGACCAGCCGGTTGACCAGGCTCAGTCGGGTCAGGAGTGACACGGGGTGGGGCTCCATTCACTTGCCGGCCGGGCTCGGGCAGACGCGTCCCGCGCCCTCGACCAGCGCCAATGGTATTCAGCCTCCGGGGCTCAGGCCTCCGGCACAACCCGCCCTCAGGCCCCTGACAGGACCCTGAGGCAGGACCTCCGCCGCCCTCCCCGTACGCGGTGCGCCACGCGACGGGGCGGTGGCGACGGCACCGGGCGGGGCGTGACCCGCGCGGTCCTAGAGTGTCGGGGTGCGGGCGGCGGCGGGCGGGACGGTGCTCGCCGCCAGTGCCGCCATCAGCGCCGCCTGGTGGGCGGGGTTCGGTCCCCGGACACAGCTGTGGGGCTCGTTCCCGTACGAGGCGCAGGCTCCGCGGCTCCCCCGTCCCACGGGACCGGACGGTCGGCCGCCGGCCGTTGCTGGCCAGGAGGAGAAGGTCGTCGCCCTGACCTTCGACGACGGGCCCAACGAGCCCTGGACGAGCCGGCTGCTCGACGTGCTCGCCGCCAGGCAGGTGCACGCCACCTTCTTCCAGGTGGGCCGCTGCGCCGAACGCTTCCCCTCCACCACGCGCCGCGTCGTCGACGAGGGCCACGTCCTGGGCAACCACAGCCTCGACCACGCGTTCACCAGCTATCTCCGGGACCCGCGCCAGCACGACCAGGTGGCGCGGGCCCAGGAGGTGCTGCACCGGGTGTCGGGGGTCGTGCCCGGCCTCTACCGGCCGCCGTGGCTCTGCCACTGGCCCTGGGTGCTGCGCACGGTCGAGGGCGCCGGGCTCCAGGTCGTCTCCGGCACCTTCGGCCACCCGTTCGAGGTCTTCCAGCCGCCGGCCGCCCGGATGACCGCGGGCGCGGTGCGCCGGGTCCGGCCGGGATCGATCCTGATCATGCACGACGGGCGCGAGGCCCGCGGCGGCGACCGGAGCCAGACGGTGGCCTCCGTCGGCCCGCTGATCGACCGGCTCCGAGCCGACGGCTACACGTTCACGACCGTGGACCGGCTGCTCGGGGTGCCGGCGCACCTCGCCTGACGGCCCGGCGCGGGTGCGACCGCGGCCCGCGATCCCTACAGTGACCCCATGAACATCGTCGTGGGCTACATCCCCACTCCTGCTGGCCTCGCCGCCGTCGACTGGGCCATCGCCGAGGCGCAGGAGCACCGCGCCAACCTCTTCGTGCTGAACACGGGCAAGGACGGCAACTACGCCGACCCGCAGTTCGCCTCCGCCGAGGACATCGACGCGCTGGACGCCCAGCTCGCGGCGTCGGGCCTCACGCACACGATGCTGCGCCCCACGGACGGGGTGAACGCGGCCGACAGCATCCTCACCGCGGCCGAGCAGAACGCGGCCGACCTCATCGTCATCGGCCTGCGCCGCCGCTCCCCCGTCGGCAAGCTGATCACCGGCAGCACCGCGCAGGCCATCCTGCTCGGCGCCGACTGCCCGGTGGTGGGGGTCAAGGCCGCGCGCTGACCCGACGGTCGACGACGGTGGCGAGCGCGGCGAGCAGGACCGCGCCGCCACCGACGACCAGCAGGAGCGACGGGCCGAGCACGACGAGGAGCCCGGCCAGCGCGGTGCCGCCGGAGGCCGCCGTGATCTTGAGCGCGGACAGGGTGACGAACACCTGGCCGCGCGCGTCCCGCGGGGCGTACGTGTTCCGTGCGGCGAAGGTCGCCGTCACGAAGGGCGCCGTCGCCGCGCCCATGGCCACGAAGGCGACGACGCCCCAGCCGAACGTCGGCGCGAGCGCGCACAGCCCGAAGCAGCCCGCCACCACGGCCACCTGCCGCGTGGTGAGCCGGTCGGGGTCGCCCGTCAACGGACGGGCGCTCAGGAGCAGCGCGGCGACCAGGTTCCCGGCGCCCATGACCGCGAGCAGCACGGCGGCCGTGCTGGGCTCGACCCGGTAAGGCCCGGCCAGCTGCACGACCACCACCGCCAGACCGGCCTGGGCGGCGGCCGTGACCATCGTCGCGTAGTTCACGCGCCGCAGCGGCGGGTCGCGCAGCACCAGCGGGAGCACGTCCCGCACGCGCGGCACCGACGCCGGTTCCGGTGCGGTCGGGCGCGGCAGGAGCTGGACGACGACCGCGGAGACCAGGGCGAGACCTCCGAGCACGGTGACGGCCGCGCTCGGCGACCACCAGCCGCCCAGCGCCGCGACCACGGCCGGACCGGCCGTGGCTGCGACGCCATAGATGGTGGCGTCTAGACCCTGCGCCCGCCGCTGCGCGACCTCGTCCGCCGGCACCAGCGCGGCGAGGCGGCTGCTGAGCCCACCCACGAGGAACGGCCCGCCGAGGCCCGCGAGCAGCACGAGGACCGCGACGACCCCCACCGGCAGCCGGCCGAGCGTCCACGCGGCGGTGGCCAGAAAGACCCCGACGAGCCCGTACGCGACCCCGAGCAGCCGGCGGTAGTCGCGGGCGAGGTCCAGACGGCGCGCCAGCAGCGGGCCGGCCAGGTGCGGCAGCGTGTAGAGGGCGACGAGCAGTCCCCCGGTCCGTGCGGCCGTGCCGGGCTCGAGCCGGTGCGCCGCGACGAGCAGCAGCCCGACCCCGGCGCCCGCGTCGAGCATCCGGACCCCCACCGCCGCCAGGCCGTAGCGGACCAGGGCGCGCGTACCCGCCGTCACGGCCGGGGCCGTCACCACTTGGACCGGTGATGTCATGCGCTCACCCTTGCACCGGCTCATGTCACCGGTCAAGATGGTGACGTGGCGTTCGCGATCAGCTCCGGCAACCTGGCCCTGGACTTCGTCGCCACGCTCGGCGAACGTCGCGACACGCGGACCGAGCACCTCCACGAGGGCGCCGACGTGGCGGCCTGGCTGGTCGAGGCGGGCGTCCTGGACGCGGCCCCCGAGACCGACGAGCGGACCCTCGCCGAGGCGGTCGCGCTGCGCGAGGCGCTCTTCGCGGTGGTCGAGGCGCTGCTCGACGCCGACGGCGACCTCCCCCGCGCGCCGCTCGAGCTCGTGAACGCCGCGGCCGCCGGCCCCGTGCCCGAGGTCGCCCTGCGGCCGGACCGCCGCCTCGCCCGGTCGGGCTCGTGGCGGGCCGGGCTGAGCGCGGTCGCTCGCGACGGCCTCGCCCTCGTCGACCCCGGGGACGCCGAGCTCAAGTGGTGCGCGGACCCGGTCTGCACGCACCCCTTCCTCGACCGCTCGCGCGGTCACCGTCGGCGCTGGTGCGAGATGTCCGGGTGCGGCGACCGGGCCAAGGCCGCCGCGTACCGGGCGCGGCGTCGCGCGCAGGCCGACGTCTGAGCCGGGCTCCCCGAACCGGCCTCAGTCGAGGAGGCCGCGCCGCCGCGCGATCGAGACGGCCTCCGTCCGGCTGCGCGCCCCCAGCTTGGCCAGGATGTTCGAGACGTGCACGCTCGCCGTCTTCGTGCTGATGAACAGCCGCAGGCCGACGTCGCGGTTGCTCGCCCCGTCGGCGACCAGGCCGAGGACCTCCGCCTCCCGCGGGGTCAGGACGTCGCCGCCCGGGCCGCCCGCACCGGAGGCAGCCGTCCGGCCGATGAGCGGGCGGACCTCGTCCAGCAGCGGCCGGGCGCCGAGGGACCGGGCGACGGCGAGGGCGGCGTCGGCGGCCGCGGCGGCCTCCGCCTCCTGGCCCGTCGCCCGCAGCGCGACGGCGAGCCGCGCCTGCGACCGGGCCGTCTCGAACACGTGCCCGTACGCGGCGAACGCCTCGACGCTGCTGCTCCAGGCGATGCGGAGCTCGTCGGCGTCGGCCGGGCGTGAGGACAGCCAGCCGAGCCGGAGCCGTTCCGCCCGGACCCGGGCCAGCCACGCCCGGCCCTCCGGGCCCGGCACGCGGTGCCGTCCCATCTCGGTCGCGTCCTCGGCCTCGGCCGCGAGGCGGTCGCCGAGGTCGAGCAGCGCGGCCCGGCGCTCGGGGACCAGCCCGGCGACCAGCGGCGCGAGCTGGCCGAGCAGCAGGCCGGTCAGGCGGATCCGTCCCTGGAAGGCGGGCGTGCGCCAGAGCGCGGTCATCGCACGGACGACGGCGTCGTGCACGGCGAGCGCCCCGTCGAGGTCGCCCGCGTCGCCGTGGAGGTCGATCGCGGCCGCCGCGCTCTGCACCGCGACCATCCCCTCCGCCGACCACTCGGGCCGCGTCCGCTCGAGCAGCGCGGGCCACCCGTCCCGGTCGCCCCGGCCGGCCCGGACGAGGAGCTCGACGGCGGTGAGCGCGGCGGCCGGCAACGACGGGGCCTGGTCGACGTCGGCGCGCGCGATCGCGAGGGCCTCGTCCCACCGCCCGAGCTGGTAGCCGACCAGGCCCGCGAACGCCCGCGCCTCGCCGCCGTACGGGGCGAACGGCCGGCCGAGCGCCGCGCTCTGCTGCGCGGCGAGGCGGTACGACTCGAAGGCCTCGGGCATGCGCCCGAGCTCGAGCAGGACGCCGCCGAGCTGGTGCCGGATCCGGAACTCCGCCGGGTCCCCGGCCGCGTGCGCAGCGGCGGCGAGCTCCCCGAGGATGCGCTCGGAACCGGCGCTGTCGCCGCGACGTTCGGTGGCCTTGGCCAGCACGGACCGCAGCTTGACCGTCGTCTCGCCCGGGCGCAGGTCGGGCGGCATCGCTAGCCCCTCCTCGGCCCAGCTGACCGCCGCGTCGGTCGACCCCTCGGAGACCAGGACGACGGCCAGCGCCGCGACGGTCCGGGCCCGCAGGGCCGTCGGCGGCTCGACCGGCACGAGCCGTTCGGCCTCGCCGGCCAGCGCCATCAGGTCGGCGGTCGTCTCGTACGCCTCCGCCGCCTCGAGCAGCGCGACGAGCAGCCGGGCGCGGTCGGTCGGCGGGGCGTCGAACGGCAGCGCGTCGAGCTCGGCCGCCGCGAGGGCCTCCGCCCGTCGCGCCATGCCCGCGGCCGACGTCGCCCCGACGGCGCGCTCGACGAGCCCGACCCGCTCGACGGGCGGCTCGACCGCGGCCGGGTCCACCCGGCCCGCCGCAACCAGGTCGAGCGCGCGGGCGTAGTGGCGGGCGGCCTCGTCGGGCCCGCCGACGGCCGCGGCCTCGTCGCCGGCGTGGACGCTCGCCAGGAAGGCCTCCGGCAGCCTGCCCGCCGCCAGCGCGTGCCGGGCGAGGTCGGCGGACACGCCGCGCTCGGTGCGACCGGCGAGCGCCCGGACGAAGGCGTCGTGGAGGCGGGCGCGCTCGCCGGGCAGCAGGTCGGCCTCGACCGCCTCGCCGAGCATCGAGTGGCGGAAGCCGTAGCCGTCGCGGTCGCTCAGCAGCACGTTGCGGTCGAGGGCGGCGCGGACGGCGACCTCGAACCGGTCGGGACCGAGCCCGGTGACCTCGGCCAGCAGCGCGTCGGCGAGCCGGTGGCCGCCGACGGCGAGGGCTCGGGCCACGAGCCGGGCGTCGGGGTCGAGCTGGTCGACCCGCAGCAGCAGGAGGTCGGCCAGGTCGCGCGGGGTGTCCGAGGTGCCGATGGCCGCCACGAGCTCCTCGGCGAAGAAGGCGTTCCCCTCGGCCCGGTCGATCACGTCCTGCAGCTGGGTCGCGCTGGTGGGGCCCGCGCGCAGCGACCCCACGAGGGTCCGGACGTCGTCGTCGGGCAGCGGCCCGAGCTCGAGGCGGCGCACCCCGGCCAGCCGGTTCCAGGCCGCCAGCAGCGGGCGGAGCGGGTGCCGTCGGTGCAGGTCGTCGCTCCGGTAGGAGCCGACCAGCCCGACGGGCGCGCTGAACCCGCGGGTCAGCAGGAAGGTCAGCAGGTCGTACGTCGACTGGTCGGCCCAGTGCAGGTCCTCGACCACGACGAGCAGCGGCTGCTCGCCCGCGAGGGTCGAGAGCGTCGCGTGGACCGCCGCGAAGAAGATCCCGCGGTCGGCCGGCTCGACGGACGCGGTCGCGGTGCCGGACGAGACCAGCCGCCGCAGCGACGGGTGCTGCGCCACGAGCTCGGCGACCGGGCCGGGGCGTACGGCGGCGAGACGGCCGGCGAGCTCGGTGAACGGCAGGTAGGGCACGGGGCTGCCGCCGAGGTCGAGGCAGTGGCCGACGGCGACCTCGCGGCCCGCGCCCACGGCGCGCTCCCCCAGCGCCGTCAGGAGCCGGGACTTCCCGATGCCGGCGTCACCGCCGAGCAGCACGACACCCGGGTGCGGCGGTTCGACGACGCCGGCCAGGTCGGCCAGCTCGTCGAGCTCGTGGGCCCGCCCGACGAGCGGGGCGGCGGCGGTCGGCACGAGCGTCATCATGGCAGCCGCCACCGACGGCGGACCGGCGTACGAGGCCTCGCCGCGCCCCCGGTCGAGATCTGAGGTACCTCAGATCGGCAGGGCGCCCACCTCAGACCTCATGAGCCTGTCGAAGTCGTCCCTGGTCAGGGCGAAGACCCGATGTGCCGGTCCCGGCTCACGACGAGATTCGTCCGTGTCGAGAGGCCGGGAGGGCCTCCACCCGATCGAGGAGAACGTCATGGGACTCAACGAGTACGAGAACAGCGCCCGCATCGCCGAGCTGCAGGACATCGCGGCTCTGGACCGCCTGGCCGGCGAGGGCCAGCCGCCCTCGGTCCTGAACCGCTGGGTCACCCGCGAGCACCGCGAGCCCAGGAGCGGCGGCCTCCGCCGGCTGCTCCACCTGGCGCACTGAGGCAGCGGAAAGTGGTCGCTCAGCGACGCAGAACGGCCGGCGGCAGCGTCCTCGCTGGCCACTTTCCCTTTCGGCCCGGTCGACTGCCGGGTCGGGCGGGAAAGTGGTCACCGAGGGGGTGGCCGCCCAGCGTTCTGCCTCGCTGAGCGACCACTTTCCGCCCCTACAGGTTGATCATGTGGCCCGAGATGCCGTGCGCGACCTCTTTCAGGGCCTCGGACAGCGTCGGGTGGGCGTGCACGTTGCGGGCGACCTCTTCGGCGGTGAGGTCCCACAGCTGGGCGAGGGTGAGCTCGGGCAGGAGCTCGGTGACGTCCGGGCCGATCATGTGCAGGCCGAGGATCTCGCCGTACTTGGCGTCGGCGACCAGCTTGACGAACCCGATCGCCTCGCCGAGGCCGTGGGCCTTGCCGTTGGCGGTGAAGGGGAACTTGGCGACCTTGACGTCGTAGCCCTTGTCGCGGGCCTGCGCCTCGGTGTAGCCGAAGGAACCGATCTGCGGCTGGCAGTAGGTCGCCCGCGGGATCATGTCGTAGTTGATCGGGAAGGTCTCGGCGCCCGCGATGGTCTCCGCGGCGACGACGGCCTGCGCCTCGGCGGTGTGGGCGAGCAGCAGCTTGCCGGTCACGTCGCCGATCGCGTAGATGTGCGGGACGTTCGTCCGCATGTGGTCGTCGATCTCGATCGCGCCGCGCGCGCCGAGCTGCACGCCGGCCTTCTCGAGCCCGTAGCCCTCGGTGCGCGGCGCGAACCCGATCGCCTGCATGACCTTGTCGGCCTCGAGGATCTGCGTGTCGCCGCCCTTGGCCGGGGAGACGCTCACCTTGACCTTGTCGCCGGAGTCGTCGATGCCCTCGACCTTGGTGCTGGTCAGCACCTTGACGCCCAGCTTCTTGTACTGCTTCTGCAGCTCGGCGGAGATCTCCGGGTCCTCGAGCGGGACCATCCGGTCGAGGAACTCGACGATCGTCACGTCGACGCCGTAGTTGGCGAGCACGTACGCGAACTCGGTCCCGATCGCGCCCGACCCGGCGATGATGATCGACCCCGGGAGCTCCTCGGTGAGGATCTGCTCCTCGTAGGTCACGACGCGCTCGCTCAGCGAGGTGCCCGGCAGAAGCCGCGTGGTCGCACCCGCCGCGATGATCAGGTTGTCGAACGTCACCTGCTGGTTGCCGCCGGCGTTGAGCGCCACGTCGAACGTGTGGTCGTCGACGAACGTCGCCCAGCCGTCGATCTCGGTGACCTTGTTCTTCTTCATCAGGAAGTGGACGCCCTTGGCCATCCGGTCGGCGACCGTGCGGCTGCGCTTGAACGCCACGCCGAAGTCGAAGCTGACGTCGCCGCTGATGCCGAACGTCTTCGCCTCGTGCGTGAACAGGTGGGCGACCTCGGCGTTGCGCAGCAGCGACTTCGTGGGGATGCACCCCACGTTGTTGCAGACCCCGCCCCAGTACTTCAGCTCGATGATGGCCGTACGGAGACCCAGCTGCGCGGCGCGGACGGCGGCCACGTAGCCGCCCGGTCCGGCGCCCAGCACGACGAGGTCGTAGTGATCGCTCATGCCGCTAGCCTAGGGGTGCTGCCTAAGGACCGCCGAGGTGGTCCGAGGCTCGTTCCTGGGCCGTCGTCGACCTCGACGCACGACGCGACACGGCCGGTGGTTCACGGAAAATCTCACATGTGAGTTATCGTCGGTCGTGTGACCACCACAGATCTCGACCGGATCGGCGGCCTGATCAGGAGCGCGCGCAAGCACCGCGGCCTGACGCAGACCCAGCTCGCGGAGGTGCTCGGCACCAGCCAGAGCGCCGTGCACCGCATCGAGGCCGGCAACCAGAACCTCAGCCTCGAGATGGTGAACCGCATCGCGGCCGCCCTCGACGCGCCCCTGATCTCGGTCGGCCAGCCCGCGCCGCAGCACCTGCGCGTGCAGGGCGGGGTCAAGCTCAACGGCACCATCGAGGTCCGGTCGTCCAAGAACGCGGCCGTCGCCCTCCTCTGCGCCAGCCTCCTGAACCGCGGCCGCACCGTCATCCGCGGCATCGCGCGCATCGAGGAGGTCAACCGGATCCTCGAGGTCCTGACGAGCATCGGCGTCCAGGCCCGCTGGCTGAACGGCGGCGCCGACCTCGAGCTGAACCGCCCCGAGGAGCTCGACCTGGACGCCATGGACGTCGAGGCGGCGCGCCGCACGCGTTCGGTGATCATGTTCCTCGGCCCGCTGCTGCACTCCTACCCGAGCTTCGCGCTCCCGTACGCCGGCGGCTGCGACCTCGGCGCCCGGACGATCGAGCCGCACCTGCAGGTGCTGCGCCGCTTCGGCCTCGACGTCGTCCCGACCGAGGGCTTCTACCGCTGCTCGGTCGACACGGTCCACCCGGCGCGCCCGATCACGCTCACCGAGCGCGGTGACACCGTCACGGAGAACGCGCTGCTCGCCGCCGCGCTGTCCCCGGGCGTCACGGTCATCCGGAACGCCAGCCCGAACTACATGGTCCAGGACCTCTGCGTCTTCCTGACCCGCCTCGGCGTCGAGATCGACGGCATCGGCACGACGACCCTGCAGGTGCACGGCGTCGAGAGCATCAACACCGACGTCGAGTTCGCGCCGTCGGAGGACCCGATCGAGGCGATGAGCCTGATCACCGCAGCGATCGTCACCCAGTCGGAGCTGACCATCCAGCGCGCGCCGATCGAGTTCCTCGAGATCGAGCTCGCCGTGCTGGAGGAGATGGGTCTCGAGTTCGACCTCGGCACCGAGTACGTCGCCGCGAACGGGCACACCCGCCTCGTCGACCTCACGGTCAAGCCGTCGGTGCTGCACGCGCCGATCGACAAGATCCACCCGATGCCGTTCCCGGGCCTGAACATCGACAACCTGCCGTTCTTCGCCGTCATCGCGGCGAGCGCCGAGGGCAAGACCGTCATCCACGACTGGGTCTACGAGAACCGCGCGATCTACCTGACCGAGCTCAACCGGCTCGGCGCCCGCGTGCAGCTCCTCGACCCGCACCGGGTGATCGTCGAGGGCCCGACCCGCTGGCGCGGCACCCAGGTCGTCTGCCCGCCCGCGCTCCGCCCGGCCGTCTGCATCCTGCTCGGCATGCTCGCCGCCCGCGGCGAGTCGGTCCTGCGCGACGTCTACGTCATCAACCGCGGCTACGAGGACCTCGCCAACCGCCTGAACATGCTGGGCGCGGACATCGAGGTGTTCCGGGACTGAGAGAGGCCTTGACCCTCGGTCGGCAGGGCCAACATCCCGGAGCAGGCCCGGGCGATAACGCCCCCTGAGCCTGTCGAAGGGCCCCGAAGGGGTTGGCACCCGAGCGACTGGTGCCGGACCTCTGCGAGGCCCTTCGACAGGCTCAGGGGGCGTTCTGGCCTAGTCCAGGCGGACAGCCTCGAAGCGGTGCGTCGGGTCGACCAGCTCGTCCTGCGCGGTGACGAGCTGGAGCTCGCGGCGGCCGGACCGGCGGGTGACGTCGAGGACGCCGAACACCACGGAGGCGGTCCAGGCGGCGGCGTCGGCGGGGTCGTCGGTCTGCAGCAGCCGGGCCAGGAAGACGGCGGCGGTCAGGTCGCCGGCCCCCTGGAAGATGCCGTCGAGGCGGGGCGTCGTCACCCGCCAGGTCCCGTCACCGGTCGCGACGACGAGGTCGAGGGTCCCCGGCGCGACGTCCTCGACGTCGACGCTGGTCACGAGAACCGTGCCCGGACCGAGGTCGCGGGCCGCGCGAGCGGCGTCCACGACCTCGGCGAACGTCCGCACCGTACGGCCGGTGAGGAACTCCAGCTCGAACTGGTTCGGCGTGATCACCTGCGCCTGCGGGACGACCGCGTCACGCATCAGCTCGGGGATGCCGGGCGCGACGAAGAACCCGCGCCCCACGTCGCCGAGCACCGGGTCGCAGCAGTAGAGCGCGGCCGGGTTGCGCTCCTTGACCAGCGCAACGGCCTCGAGGATCGCCGTGCCGCTGTCGGCCGCGCCCTGGTAGCCGGACAGCACGGCGTCGCACTCCCCCAGCACGCCGAGGTCGTCGATGCCGCGGACGACGTCGCGCACGTCGTCCGCGGTCAGCAGCGGGCCGCGCCAGGACGCGTACCCGGTGTTGTTGGAGAAGTGCACCGTGATCACCGGCCACACCTCGACGCCCATCCGCATCAGCGGGAAGGTCGCCGCGCTGTTGCCGACGTGGCCGTACGCGACCGACGACTGGATCGACAGGATGCGCTTCACGCGGTGGGCCTCAGAGCTCGCCCAGCGCGGCGTCGCCCACCGGGACCGGCGTCATGCGGACGACGGTCGCGGGGCCGGCGAGAAGGTCCTTGGTCGCCGCCTGCAGCGCCACCACCGCCTCGCCGGACCCGTGGGCGTCCAGGTCCGCGACCGACTCCCACTTCTCGATCATCGTGATCGTGCCGTCCTCGGCGTCGTGGATCGCGTAGAGCAGGCAGCCGGGCTCGGCGTGCACGCCGGGGATCGTGGACCGGAAGGCCTCGACGAGCGCGTCCTTCTGGCCGGGCGCGGGGTGGAACACAGCGGTGACGACGACGGGCACGGGACCTCCGGAGGACGGGTGACGGGGAGAAGCAGGGACAGTCTGGCCCTTCGAGCGGCTCCGGGGACGAGCGGTCCGCGGAGCCCCGGGAAACTTGACGGGGACCGCCCGCGTGTCTTGCTTGACGCCCGTATGGTGGGCCCATGTCCGGCGGGGTCGACGAACAGGCTCCACCGCGACCCCCTGAGCAGGTGCCGCACACCGGTGCCCACGCCCACCACGTCCTGCGCACCGGCGAGGACCGCTGGGCCTGGCGGCGCCGCATCCGGGCCAACCCCCACCAGCTCCGTGTCTACCGCTGCGTCGTCGGTGCCGTCGGTCTCCTGCTGATCCTCCTCGGGCTCGCTACCGGCTGGCTGCCCGGTCCGGGCGGCATCCCGCTGGTCCTGGGCGGCCTGGCCGTCTGGGCCAGCGAGTTCCAGTGGGCGCACCGCCTGATGCTGCGGCTCAAGCACGCGCTGCACGTCTACCAGGGCTGGACCCGCCGGAAGAAGGTCGTGTTCTGGCTCGTCTTCCTGGCGGTCTGCGGCCTGCTCGGCTGGGCGTACCTCGTCGTCGTCGGGCAGCCGTCGTGGTTCCCCTTCGAGGTCGACCGCGTGCTGGCCTACCTCCCTGGCGTCGACCTGCCCGTCTGACCCCCGGTCCGACCCTGCGCCTGCCATGATGACGGCGTGCGCGCCGACGAGTACGCCTTCTTCGACGCGCCGTTCCTCGCCTTCGCCCACCGCGGCGGTGCGGCGTACGCCCCGAACGTCGGCCGGGAGAACACCCTGCACGCGTTCGGCGAGGCCGTGGCGCTGGGCTACCGCTACCTCGAGACCGACGTGCACGCGACCGCGGACGGCGGGCTGCTCGCCTTCCACGACCCGCTGCTCGACCGGGTGACGAACGGCACGGGTGCCGTGGCGAGCCGGTCGTCGGCCGAGCTGGTCGACGTCCTGATCGGCGGCCGGGACCGCATCCCCACCTTCACCGAGCTGCTCGAGGCCTTCCCGGACGCGCGCTTCAACGTCGACGCCAAGGCCGACCCGGCCGTCGACCTGCTGGCCGCTGCGATCGCCGACCACGACGCGTACGACCGCGTGTGCGTGAGCTCGTTCTCCCCCGCCCGGCTCCACCGGCTGCGGCGCCGGCTCGGCGCCCGCGTCCCGACGGCGGTCAGCTCGCGCGGTGTGGTGCTGCACCGCTTCCTCCCCTGGCTCACGCGCGTCCTCGACTCCCCCGCCCCCGCGCTGCAGGTGCCGCTGGCGACGCGGCTCGGGCGCCGTACGGTGCCGATCACCACGTCCGGCCTGGTCCGCGCCGCGCACCGCCGCGGCAAGCAGGTGCACGTGTGGACGATCGACGACCAGCCGACGATCGAGCGCCTGGTCGACCTCGGGGTGGACGGCATCTTCACCGACCGGCCGAACACCCTCAAGACCGTCCTCGAGGACCGGGGGCTCTGGTCGTGACGGCCACCGAGGACCCGACCACCCTCCCCGCCGCCGGGGCAGCTCCGGTCGCGCGCGGCCGGGTGCTCGCCTGGGCGCTGTGGGACTGGGGCTCGTCCGCCTGGAACGCCGTCATCGTCTCCTTCGTCTTCGGCCCGTACGTCGTGGCCGGCGTGGTCGGCGACGCCCGGCCCGGCGGCCTCACGGCGAACACGTGGATCGGGTTCAGCACGGCGGCCGCAGGGCTGCTGATCGCGGCCGTCGCCCCCGTCACCGGCCAGCGTTCCGACGCCGGCGGGCACCGTCGGCGCAACCTGCTCGTCTGGAGCGCGCTCGTCTTCGCGGTCATGGTCGCGATGTTCGCGGTCAGGAACGAGCCGTCCTACCTGTGGCTCGCCCTGGTGCTGCTCGCCGCGGGCGGGGTATTCAACGAGTTCGCCGGCGTCTCGTACAACGCGATGCTGCCGCAGGTGTCGACGCCGGCCACGCTCGGCCGGGTCTCCGGCTTCGGCTGGTCGATGGGCTACTTCGGCGGAATCTTCCTGCTGCTGATCTGCTACTTCGGGTTCATCAAGCCTGACGTCGGCTGGTTCGGCGTGACGAACGCCGGCGGCCTCGACATCCGGGCCGTCGCGGTCTTCTCGGCCGTCTGGTTCCTGGTGTTCGGCTCGGCCGTGTTCTTCGCCGTGCCCGAGGTCCCGCCCGGGCCGGCGCAGCGCCGCGTCGGCATCGTCGGCTCCTACCGGCTGCTCGTGCACGACGTCCGCGCGCTGTGGCACCGCGACCGCAACGCCGTGCGGTTCCTGATCGCCTCCGCGCTCTACCGCGACGGCCTCGCCGCCGTGTTCAGCTTCGGCGCCATCCTCGCGGTCAGTGTCTACGGCATGGCCCCGTCGACGGTCCTCGTCTTCGGGGTGGCCGCGAACGTCGTCGCCGCCCTCGGCGCCCTCGTGCTCGGCCGCGTCGAGGACGTCGTCGGGCCCAAGCGGATCATCATGCTGTCGCTCGTCGGGCTGGTCGTCGCCTGTCTGGTGCTGCTCTTCGTCCAGGGCACGACGCTGTTCTGGGTCTTCGGGCTCGCGCTGTGCCTGTTCGTGGGGCCGGCGCAGGCCAGCTCGCGCTCGTTCCTCGCCCGGGTGGCGCCGAAGGGCCGCGAGGGCGAGATGTTCGGGCTCTACACGACGACCGGACGGGCCGCCTCGTTCCTCGCGCCGGGCTTGTTCGCCGTCTTCTCAGCACTGTTCTCCGACCGGGTCGGTATCGTGGGCATCGCGTTGGTGCTGGCGGCGGGGGCCGTGGCCATGACGCGGGTCACTGCACCACGCCCGGCGGAACATCTGGCCGCCCCCATCAGTTAGACCCCGTGAGGCCGGTTCGGGCTCACGTTCTTCAGGAGGTTGCACCATGGCCGATCGATCACTGCGCGGTACCGGGCTCGGTTCCAAGAGCTTCGAGGACGAGGCCGGCGTCGAGTTCGCCGCCCGTCAGGAAGTCGGGTACGACTGCGCCCGCCAGCACCACTTCACGATGGTGTTCTCGTCCGAGGCCGAGATCCCGGCCCTCTGGGAGTGCCCCCGCTGCGGGGCCGAGTCGCTCCGTAGCGACGGCATCCGCCCGGAGGCCAAGGAAGAGAAGCCGGTCCGTACGCACTGGGACATGCTCCGTGAGCGTCGTTCCATCGCCGAGCTCGAGGAGCTGCTGGCCGAGCGCCTGACGCTCCTCCGTGCCGGCGAGCTGGGCTCCACCGCCTTCACCCGCTCGGCGCGTCCGTCCAAGAAGACCGCCTGAGCCTCCGCTCCACCACACGAACCGCTCCGGACCTCGTCCGGGGCGGTTCTTGCGTTCCCAGGCGGCCTGCCCTCCTGCGCCCCGCCCCTCCTGCGTCGCCCCTCCTGCCCCCGGTCTTTCACGTAAACGTGAAAGACCCGTACCTTGCCCGGCAGATCTGCCGTGGTGAGTACCGGACTTTCACGTAAACGTGAAAATCCTGTGACTAGTGGGACGCGGCGCGAGGGCGAGACTTCTGGCGGCGCTGCGGTTACGTGACGCGCCGGCGGCGGGCCGAGGCCCACGGAACCTACGGGCGGCCGGACTCGATCTGGTCGGGGGTGACGGTGACGGTCGAGCCGTCGGGGACGACCTCGCCCTCGACGACCGTGCCGGTGCGGCCGTACGGGCTGTGGGCGCCGGGGACCAGGCCGGCGCGGCTGAGGCGGCGGGCGACGAAGAAGGCGACGACCTTGCGCGCGAAGGGACGCGTGAAAGGGATCAGGAAGAACAGACCGAGGACGTCGGTGACGAAGCCGGGCAGCATCAGCAGCACGCCGCCGACGAGCACCAGGGCGGCGTCGGCGAGCTCGCCGGTCGGGACCCGGCCGCCGCGGAAGGCGCCCTCCAGCGCACGCCAGGCGCGCCCACCCTCACGCCGGGTGAGCCAGGCGCCGACGACGGCCTCGACGACCAGGATCAGGACGGTCCAGACGACGCCGATGCGCTGGCCGACCTGGACGAGGACGTAGACCTCGAAGATCGGGATCGCGATCAGCAGGACCACGAACAGGGCCAGCGGCCACCCGCTCCGCAGCTTCACCGTCGGCTCCTCCGCTCGCTCACGTCAGCTCGGGCTGCTTGTGCCGCCGGACGAGGCCCCGCACCTGCTGGGCCCGGTGCTTCACGCCCCACGCGGTGGTGAGCAGCAGCGCCTCGACGACGATCTTCTGGCTCATCTTCGAGTCACCGTACTGCCGCTCGACAAACGTGATCGGCACCTCGACGACCCGGAACCCCTTGCGCACGGCCCGCCAGACCAGGTCGACCTGGAAGCAGTAGCCGGCCGAGGCGACGTCGTCGAGGTCGATGCCCAGGAGGGTCCCGCGGTCGAACACCCGGAACCCGCCGGTGGCGTCCTTGAGCGGCACGCCGAGCGCCATCCGCGTCCAGAGGTTGCCGCCGCGCGACAGCACCTCGCGCGAGCGGGGCCAGTTCACGACGCGGCCGCCGCGGACCCAGCGCGACCCGAGGACCAGGTCGGCCTTACGCGCGTCCTTGGGCCCGAGCGCGGCGAGCAGCTTGGG
Organism: Microlunatus spumicola; assembly: GCF_039536445.1. Classification (NCBI taxonomy): domain Bacteria; kingdom Bacillati; phylum Actinomycetota; class Actinomycetes; order Propionibacteriales; family Propionibacteriaceae; genus Microlunatus; species Microlunatus spumicola. The sequence goes on from NZ_BAAAYR010000001.1 coordinate 522,827, forward strand.
CAGCTGCTCCGGCTGGTGCGACCCGTCGGCGTCCATCTCGATGAGCACGTCGTAGCCGCGCTCCAGGCCCCACTGGAACCCCGCCAGGTAGGCGGCCCCGAGGCCCTCCTTGCCGAGGCGGTGCAGGACGTGCACGCTCGCGTCGCGGGCGGCGAGCGCGTCGGCCATGAGGCCGGTGCCGTCCGGGGAGTTGTCGTCGGCGACGAGGACCTCGGCCGCGGGCACGGCGCGGCGGAGCCGGCCGACGATGGTGTCGATGTTCTCCGACTCGTTGTAGGTCGGGATGATCACGAGCACGCGCCCGTAGTCAGGACCGGCGGCGGGTGCGGTCGGTTCGCTCAACGGATCGGCTCTTTCGTCGGGGAGGGTTCGGCAGGAGTGGGGGCGGTGCCCTCCGGGCGCGGACCATTGTGGCGTACGGGACGGCGGCGGACCGCGAGCGCGACGGCCGCGAGCGCCAGCAGCGTCAACACCCACGCGGGCCAGGCACCCGCGACGACCGCCGGGGTGAGCGCGGACCGCAGCGGCATGGTCTCGACGAAGCCGGCCGAGGTGAACTCCGAGGTGCGGTCGACGACCCGGCCGTCCCGGTCGATGTAGCCGGAGACGCTGTTCGTCGTCGCGACGGCGATCTCGCGGCGCGACTCCATCGCCCGCGCCCGCGTGATCGCGAACTGTTGCTCGATCTGCCCGGTGCCGCCGTACGTGGCGTTGTTGCTCTGGACGACGAGCACCTGGGCGCCGTTGGTCATCGTCTCGTGCACGGTGCGGTCGTAGGCGAGCTCGAAGCAGATGACGTCGCCGACCTTGAGGGTGCGGCCGCCGACGGGGACGCTGAGCACGCCGGGCTGGGTGCCGGGGACCGACTGCGACCCGACCTCGCGCAGGATCGGCACGAGCGGCAGCAGCTGGTCCCGGAACGGGATCCATTCGCCGAACGGCACGAGGTTGCGCTTGTGGTAGCTCGCCAGAGGTCCGCGCAGCGGGTCCCACCACAGGGCGGTGGTCTGCCGCTCGTCGGGCCCGGGGCCCTCGGTGACGGCGCCGACGAGGATCGGCACGCCGGCCACCGCGGCCGCGCCCGCGACCGTGCCGCGGGTGACGCCGTCGAGCAGCGGGTCGATGTCGGTGGAGTTCTCGGGCCAGAGCAGGAAGTCCGGCACGGGCGTCTGCCCGAGCCGCGCGCGGGCCATCAGGTCGACGCTCTCGGACAGGTGGTTGTTCGTCACGGTCCGGGCGCGGCCGAGGGCCTCGATGCCGCGACCGGGCACGTTGCCCTGGACGACGCCCACCGTCACGGAACCCTCGCGGCCCGCCAGCGGCTCGACCTGGAACGACCGCAGCCCGACCCCCGCGGCCAGGAGCGCGACGAGGACCAGCACGGCCGGCAGCACGCGGGGGAAGACCCGCGGGCGGCGCTCGCGCAGGAGCAGCACGACCCACGCGACGACCTGCCCGACGAGGGCCACGAGGAAGCTGACGCCGGCCACGCCGACCAGCGGGAACCAGCCGTTCAGCGGGGTGTCGACCGCCGCGTACGCGAGCCGGGTCCAGCCGAAACCCCCGAAGGGGACGGACGAGTAGGCCAGCTCCACCGCGACCCAGCAGGCCGCGGCCGGGACCGGCCACCAGCGCAGCCGGCCGACGAGCGAGAGGGCCACGCCGAGCACGCCGAAGAAGAGGGCCACGAAGGCGATCAGCAGCGCCGCGACCCACCAGCCCAGGACGTGGACCCAGGAGATGGTGACGGTCAGCAGGGCGAGGCCGAAGAGGTAGCCGACGCCGAACGCGCCGCGGGGACGACGCCCGCGCGCCAGCAGCGTCAGCGCCGGGACCCCCACGAGCAGTAGCGGCCAGAGCGCGAACGGCTGCCACGCCAACCCTGCCGCCACCCCGGCGAGCACCGCCCCGATCCCCCGCCGCACACCGCGAGGGTACCGGGGACCACCGACAGGGCGGCTCAGCCGCGCAGCGCGGGGAGGCCGTCGGCGTGCACGACAGTTCCGTCGGCCAGCGTCGCTGCGCACCGCGGGAGGGCGTCGCCCGGGTCCAGCCGGGGCAGCCCCGTACGCGGGTCGAGCAGCTCCGGCTCGACCTCCCAGACCGCGAGGTGGGCGGGCGAGCCCGGCGCGAGGGTGCCGGCCTCGTCGCCGGCGGCCCGGTGGCCGGCGACGGTGGCGCAGGCGAAGGCCTCGGCCACGCCGATGCGCTCGTCGGGGCGCCGGTGGTCGACGGCGTCGCGCACCATCTGCCAGCCGGCGACGGCGGTGACCGGCGTGTCCGTGCCGAAGGCCACGGGCACCCCGGAGCGGAGCATGGAGGCGAACGGGTTCATCGTCCGGGCACGGTCGCCGACCCGCTGCGCGTAGAGCTCGTCCGGCCCGCCCCACGCGGCGTCGAACCCCGGCTGCACGCTGGCCGTCACGCCCAGCCGCGCGAGCACCGGCAGGTCCGCGGCCGCGACCATCTCGACGTGCTCGAGACGGTGGCGGGCGGCGCGGACGCGGTCGGCCCCGAGCTCCCGCTCGACCCGACGCAGGCCCTCGACCGCGGTCGCGACCCCAGCGTCGCCGATGCAGTGGAACCCGCCGCTGACCCCACGCTCGGTGCAGGCCCGGAGGTGGTCGACCACGGCGTCGAGGTCGAGGTACTGGGCGCCCCGGCCCGGTCCGTCGGTGTAGTCGTCGACGAGCGCGGCGGTCCGGGACCCGATGGCCCCGTCGACGCACAGGTCGCCGGCGAGCCCCCGTGCACCGACCTCGGTCATCCGGGCGAAGGCCTCGGCCCCCGCGGACTCGCCCCAGTAGCCCACGACGCGCACGCCCAGCGCGCGTCCGGCGTCGACGACCCGCGTGAGGTCGGCCAGCGGCCCGAGGTGGGGCCCGCCGAGCTCGTGGACCTCGGCGACGCCCAGGGCGGCGGCCTCGCGCAGCGTCACCTCGGCGGCCGTGCGCCGGGCCGCGTCGGTGGTCAGCTGGTCGAGCCGGCCCCGGCACACGTGGTGGGCGTCCTGGGTGAGCAGCCCGTCCGGCCGGTAACCGACGAGCCCCTCGACCCCGGGCAGGGCGTTGAGCAGCGCGGTCGAGACGACGGCCGAGTGCACGTCGACCCGGGCGAGGTAGACCGCGTGGCCCCGCCCGGCCTCGTCCAGCTCCGCCCGGCTCGGCGGACGCGGGTCGGGCCACGACCGGTCGTCCCAGCCCTGCCCGAGCACGATCCCGCGGCCCGGGTCCCGGTCGACGTACACGCGCAGGCGCGCCAGCAGGTCCTCGACCGAGGTGACGTCGTGCAGGTCCAACCCCGCGGCGACCAGCCCGTTCTGCACCGCGTGCACGTGGGCGTCGACGAACGCCGGGGTCACCAGCCGCCCCTCGAGGTCGACCTCGCGGCCGCCCGGGTCCGCGGCCCGCACCTCCTCCAGCGTCCCGACCGCGGCGACGCGCCCGTCCCGCACCGCGACGGCGGCGACCGGGGAGCGGTCGGGGAGGACGACGGTTCCGCCGTGCAGGATCACGCGCTCAGCCTGCCAGGCGCCGGCCGTTCTGCTCATTTCGTCGCCCGAGATCGCTCCGGAGAGCGGTGTGAGCGCTCGAACGGCGATCTGGGGCTCCGGATTGAGCGGATCCTCCGGAAGAGGCCGACCCGTTCCGGGCCCTTCGACAAGCTCAGGGAGCGTGAAGACGCAGGCATCGGGCGACGGCAGGGTCCCAGCCCAGGCTGATCGGCACGGGGTCCCAGCCCAGGCCGATCGGCGCGCCGCCGCCTGGACGACTGGACCGTGACGGCGCCGCCGACATCGGGAGCAGAGCCGCGGTGCGAACCGGCGGCGGCGTCACGGGGAAGGAGGAAGGGGGCGGGTCAGAGCGCCGGTCGCGTCCGAGCGGAGCGAGGACAGATCAGAGAGGCGCGCGGTCCTCGTACGGCACCGACAGCACCGTGGTCGTGTGGGTGGAGACCCCGGCGTCCGCGCGGATGCGGGCGAGGAGGGACTCGAGGTCGTGCATGCTGCCGACCTGGACCTTGAGGAGATAGCTCGGCTCGCCGGCCACGGAGTAGCAGGAGACGATCTCGTTGATGTGCGAGAGGCGCTGGGGCGCGTCGTCGGCGGCGCTGGGGTCGAAGGGCTTGATCGCGACGAACGCGGTGACCTGCAGCCCGAGCTCGGCGGGCTCGAGCACGGCCCGGTAGCCCTTGATCACCCCGCGCTGCTCCAGCCGCCGCACGCGCTGCTGCGCGGCCGAGGTGGAGAGGCCGGTCTCCTTGCCGATGTCGGTGTAGGACATCCGGCCGTCCCGGGCCAGCAGCGCGAGAATGCGCTGGTCCAGCTGCTCCATGGCGTCATCGTGCCAGGATCACTCGTGTGCGGACGCGAAAAATTTTGCTTTTGGACACGGCCTCGCTCTACTTCCGCGCCTTCTACGGCGTCCCCGACTCCCTGAGGGCCCCCGACGGGCTGCCGGTGAACGCCGTGCGGGGCCTCCTGGACTTCATCGCCCGGCTCGTCGACGTCTACTCCCCCACCCACGTGGCGTGCTGCTGGGACAACGACTGGCGTCCGGCGTGGCGCGTCGCGCTGCTGCCGTCCTACAAGGCGCACCGGGTCCTGGGGGCCACGCCCGACCAGGCCGGCTCCGGCGTGATCGCCGAGATGTCCAGCTCGGCCGACACCGACGGCGAGTCGGCCCCGGACGACCTGGCCGTGCAGGTGCCCTGGATCCGCGAGGTGCTGACCGCGCTGGGGATCCGGATGGTCGGCGCGGACGGCTACGAGGCCGACGACGTCATCGGCACGCTGGCGACCACGCTCCCGCTGCCGGTCGACGTGGTGACCGGCGACCGCGACCTCTTCCAGGTCGTCGACGACGCCCGGGAGGTCCGCGTCCTCTACATCGCGCGCGGGGTCGGCAGGCACGAGCAGGTCGACGACGCGTGGGTCCGGGCGCGCTACGGGGTGCCGGCGGCGGCGTACGTGGACTTCGCCACGATGCGCGGCGACGCGTCCGACGGACTCCCGGGCGTGTCGGGCATCGGCGACAAGACCGCCGCCAGCCTGATCACCTCCTACGGCGACCTCGCCGGCATCCTCGCCGCGGCCAGCGCCCCCGAGACGCGGGTGAGCCCGTCGGTGCGGGCCAAGCTGCACGCGGCGATCGACTACCTCGCCGTGGCGCCGGAGGTCGTGTCCGTCGCCCGCGACCTGGACCTCGGGGTCACCCTCGACGACCTCGTCCTGCCCACCGAACCCGCCAACCCGGAGCTGTTCGCCGCGCTGACCGAGCGCCTGGGGCTCGGCACGAGCGCCACGCGGGTGCTGGCGGCCATGGCGCGTCCGTGAGGACCGCGGAGGCCTGACGGCCTAAGGTCGGCCGGTGGACAAACTGCGGAACGTGGCCGTCGTGCTCGCCGGCGGGACCGGCACGCGCGTCGGCCTGAACATCCCCAAGCAGCTCATCAAGATCGCCGGCAAGCCGATCATCGAGCACACGATCGCCACCATGCAGGCCTCGCCGCTGGTCGACGAGATCCTCGTGATGATGACGCCGGGCTACCTCGACGAGATCCGCGCGATCGTCCGGTCGGGCGGCTACGACAAGGTCAGCCAGATCCTGGAGGGCGCCGGCACCCGGAACGACACCACGGCCGCCGCGCTCGCCGCGCTGGGCGACACCGAGTGCAACGTCCTCCTGCACGACGCGGTCCGCCCGCTGGTCTCGCAGACGATCATCGCGGCGAACGTCGAGGCGCTGCAGACCCACCTCGCCGTCGACACGGCCATCCCGTCGGCCGACACGGTGATCTCGGTCGACCCCGAGCACGGCAACATCGCCGACGTCCTCCCCCGCCACCTGCTCCGCCGCGGGCAGACCCCGCAGAGCTTCCGGCTCTCGACCATCCGGCAGGCGTACGCGAACGCCGCGCTCGACCCGAACTTCAGCGCGACGGACGACTGCACGGTCGTCCTGCGCTACCTGCCCGAGGTGCCCGTGGCGGTCGTGCCCGGCCACGAGCGGAACATGAAGGTCACCGAGCCGATCGACGTCTACATCGCCGACAAGCTCTTCCAGCTCACCACCGCCGACCAGCCCGCCCCGCTGGACGACGCGTCCTACCGGGCCGCGCTCGCCGGCCGCACCATGGTCGTGTTCGGCGGCTCGTACGGGATCGGCGGCGACATCGCGACGCTGGCCGCCTCGTACGGGGCGACGGTCCACACGTTCTCGCGGTCCACGACGGGCACCCACGTGGAGCGTCGGGCCGACATCGTCGAGGCCGCGCGGAAGGTGCTCGAGGAGACCGGCCGGATCGACTTCGTGGTGAACACGGCGGGCGTGCTGCCACGCGGGGAGCTCACCGAGCTGACCGAGGAGACGATCTACGCCTCCACCGACGTCAACTACCTCGCGCCCGTCTTCGTCGCGCAGGAGTTCTACCCCCACCTGGCCGAGACGCGGGGCTCGCTGCTCCTCTTCACCTCGTCCTCCTACACCCGCGGGCGGTCGGGCTACTCGCTCTACTCCTCGGCCAAGGCGGCGGTGGTCAACCTGACCCAGGCCCTCGCCGACGAGTGGGCGGGCTCGGTGCGGGTGAACTGCATCAACCCGGAGCGCACCGGCACGCCGATGCGCACCAAGGCCTTCGGCGAGGAGCCGGCAGGGACGTTGCTCTCCTCGGAGGAGGTCGCCCGCCAGTCGCTCGACGTCCTGCTGTCGGCCCAGACCGGCCACGTCGTCGACATCCGGCGCGAGGACGGCCCGACCGCGCTCGCCAACGGCTAGCAGCGCCGGGACGGGTCGACCGCGAGGCACACCTCGCGGAGCTCCGGGTCGTCAGTAGGTCTGGGTGCCCGTCGGGTTCCACACGGCGCGCGAGCCCGCGTCGCCCACGCGGAAGCACCAGACCAGCACGAGCACGCCGACCACCACGAGCAGGGCCGGCAGCACCCGGTCGACCACCCGCACGACGCCGGCCCCGCCCCGGCCGACGACGAGCGCGCTGAGCACGGCGAGGACCCCGTACGCGGCGAGCACGACGAGCAGCTGGGTGGCGAGCATGGAGTGCCGGGCGATCAGCGGCCCGATGGTCGGGGTGCCCGGCGTGATGCCGAGACTCCGCTGCAGCCCCTCCCCGCTCTCCTTGGCCACGACCGCCGCGGCGAAGGCGCCGACCGCGACGACGCCGAGCGGCCAGCGCGCCCACGCCCGGAGGCGCGGGACCGCGAAGAGGAAGCCGAGCAGCGCCGCGAGGGGCGCGCCCACCACGACGGCGTGGACGACGAGCGGGTGCAGCGGCATGTCGCCGATCGAGTCGAACATCGCTACCTCCTGCTGCCCGGGGTCCGGGGCCGACGACGGTCGTCACAGTTTCAACGACCAGCGCGGGACAGAAGTTCGGTCGGAGTGCGACCGGCCTCACACAGAATCTGCGCGTACGCACGGGAATGTGAGGTCGCGACGAGCGGTTCGTGCGTAGGTGCTGACCTCGGGATGGGGGCGGCGGGTCATCGACCTGTGCCGCCTGGAGCTGGCGGACCGACGCCTCGCGTCGCCTGACCCCCACCCCCGTCCGAACGTCCTGAGGTCTCTCCCGTGTCTTCTGCTCCGTCCACCACCGCCGCACCCGCGCGGCGCCTCCGCCTGCCCTTCTGGGCGCAGGTCCTCCTCGGTCTGGCCGTCGGCCTCGCGCTGGGCTTCGTCGCCCGCGAGGGCCAGGTCGGCTGGCTCACCACCACCCTGAAGACGGTCGGCAGCACCTTCGTGCAGCTGCTGCAGGTCGTCGTCGTCCCCCTCGTGCTGACGGCGATCATCGTCAGCATCGCCAACCTGCGGCAGGTCGCCAACGCCGCACGGCTCGCGGTGCAGACCCTCGTCTGGTTCGCGATCACCGCGCTCGTCGCCGTGACCATCGGCATCGTCATCGGGCTGGTCACCAACCCGGGCTCCAGCGCCACGATCAGCACCGCCGGCGCCGAGGCGCCGTCCCGCTCCGGCTCGTGGCTCGACTTCCTCACCTCGATCGTCCCCGCGAACATCCTCGGGCTGGGCTCGTCGAGCAGCGGGCTCTCGTTCAACGTCCTCCAGCTGGTCGTGCTCGGCATCGTCATCGGTGCCGCGGCGCTGTCGGTCGGCGAGCCCGCCGAGCCGTTCCTCGGCGTGGTGCGGGGCGCCCTGGCGATCTTCCAGAAGATCACCTGGTGGGTCATCCGGCTCGCGCCGATCGGCACCGCGGGCCTCATCGGCCGCGCCGTCGCGCAGTACGGCTGGGACCTCGTCGCCCCGCTCGCCGTGTTCACCGTCGACGTCTACGTCGGCTGCCTCATCGTGCTGTTCGTCGTCTACCCGCTGCTGGCCCGGGCGCACGGCCTCAAGCCGTCGCGCTTCTTCGCCGGCGCCTGGCCGGCCATCCAGTTCGCGTTCGTCTCCCGCAGCTCGGTCGGCACGCTCCCGCTGACCCAGCGGGTCGTGACCAAGAACCTGGGCGTCTCGGAGGACTACGCGTCCTTCGCCGTCCCGATCGGGGCGACGACCAAGATGGACGGCTGCGCCGCCATCTACCCGGCGCTCGCCGCCATCACCGTCGCCCAGCTGTTCGGGGTGCCGCTGGGCGTGACCGACTACCTGCTGATCGCCTTCGTCTCCGTGGTCGGCTCGGCCGCGACCGCCGGCATCACCGGGGCGGTCGTCATGCTGACCCTGACGCTGTCGACGCTGGGCCTGCCGCTCGAGGGCGTCGGCCTGCTGCTCGCCATCGACCCGATCCTCGACATGATCCGGACCGCGACCAACGTCGCCGGCCAGGCCCTCGTCCCGACGATCGTGGCCAAGCGGAACGGCCTGCTCGACCTCGACGTCTACAACGGCGCCACGGTCTCCTCGATCGACGAGGAGTCCGGACCCCGGCAGGTCCAGGAGCCGGCCCTGGCGCACAGCGCCTGACCGGTCCCCCAGGACCCGGGCAGCACCACCCGCACCACCACCGGCTCCGTCCGGACGAGGCCGCCAGCCTCGTCCCGGCGGAGCCGGTGCCGTACCCGGGCTCAGGGCTGGGGCACGTCCTCGCCCGACGACACGTCGCGCGCGTCGGGCACGTCGACCGAGCCCGCCCACGCGCCGGACGCGATCTGCTGGTGGTCGGCCTCGAGCTTGATCACGTGCAGCACGGCGTTGATCAGCGCCAGGTGCGTGAACGCCTGGGGGAAGTTCCCGAGGTGCTGCCCGGAGTGCGCGTCGATCTCCTCGGCGTAGAGGTCGAGCGGCCCGGCGAACGACAGCAGCCGCGCGCACAGCTTGCGGGCCCGGTCGTACTCGCCGATCTCGCAGAGCGCCGACACCAGCCAGAAGGAGCAGATCGTGAAGCTGCCCTCCTCGCCGCTGAAGCCGTCGTCGGTCTCGGACACCTTGTAGCGCAGGACCAGGCCGTTCACCGTCAGCTCGTCGGCGACGGCCAGGACGGTCTTGCGGATGATCGGGTCGTCCGGCGGCAGGAAGCGCACCAGCGGGGCCAGCAGCGCGGACGCGTCCAGCGCCTTCGTGCCGTAGTGCTGGGTGAGGACCCCGCGCTCGTCGACCCCGTTCGCGAGGATGTCGTCCTTGATCTCCTGCGCGGCGAGCTCCCACTCGGCGGCCTTGCCGTCCTCCCCCGTCATCCGGGCGATCTTGGCCCCGCGGTCCACCGCGACCCAGCACATGATCTTGGACGAGGTGAAGTGCTGCAGCTCGCCGCGCACCTCCCAGATGCCGGCGTCGGGCTCCCGCCAGTACTTGAGGGCCTCGGTGACCTGGGCGTCGAGGATGCCCCAGATGCGGCTGTCCAGGTGGTCGGCCGCCTTGAAGTGCAGGTAGACCGAGTCGAGCAGCGCGCCCCAGACGTCGTGCTGGCGCTGCGCGTACGCGGCGTTGCCGATCCGCACGGGGCGTGAGTTCGCGTAGCCCGGCAGCCAGTCGAGCTCGACCTCGGTCAGCTTCTTCTCGCCGCCGATGCCGTACATGATCTGGATGTCCTGCTCGTCGGTCACGAGGTCGGCGATGAACGAGAAGAAGTCGATGGCCTCCCAGTCGAAGCCGAGCGAGTAGAGCCCCCACAGCGCGAAGGTCGCGTCGCGGATCCAGGTGAAGCGGTAGTCGTAGTTGCGGTTGCCGCCCGGCGTCTCCGGCAGCGACGTCGTGCCGGCCGCGGCGATCGCGCCCGTCGGGGCGTACGTGAGCCCCTTGAGCGTCAGCGCCGAGCGCTGCAGGTAGCCACGCCACGGGTGGTCCGGGAAACGGCCGCGGGCCAGCCAGTGCTGCCAGTGGTGCGCGGTCCAGACCTGCTTGTCGTACGCCTCCTGGTAGGTCCGCACGGGCACCGCACCGCCCCAGGACAGGCAGACGAAGCGGGTGTCGCCCTGCTTGAGCAGCGTGCGGGTGCTGGCCTGCCCGCCCTCGAACCCGATCCGCATGTCGCTGGTCAGGCTGACGGTGACGTCGCCGTCGTCGCAGCTCGCCGTGCCGGCGTGGTAGCCGGGGCCGGTGTACTCCCAGCGCGCGTGGTTCTTGCCGTAGCCGAACACCGGCTCGCAGTCCATCGTCGTCTGCACCTCGCCGGAGACGCAGCGGATGGTGCGCACGAGCATGTGCTCGGCCTCGTAGTCGTTGGGCGTGCGGCGGTAGGTCTTGGAGCGGTCGTCCTCGTGGTGCCAGGGGCCGATGATCAACGCGTCGCGGACGATGATCCAGCCGGTCGGGGTGCCCCAGCTCGTCTCGATGATCATCGTGCCGGGCAGGTAGCGCATCTCGGCCGGGACGAGCACGTCCTCCGGCGCGATCCGGAACGCGCCCGCCTCCCGTCCGAGGATGCGGCCGAACACGCTGGCGGAGTCGAAGCGCGGCACGCACATCCACTCGATCGCCCCGTTGGGCGAGAGCAGGGCGGAGACCTCGCCGTCGCTGAGGAAGCCGTAGTCCCCGATGGGCGTCGAGCGGACCGCGCTGCCCGGGCTGCTCAGCTGCTGGGTCGTGCTCTTGCGCCGGGTCGCGCTCTTCTTCGCCATGGGACGAAGCATCGCCCGTCCATGATCAGGTGACAAGCGTCGCGGCCGCCGGGCGAGGGGGTGAGACCGGCCGGCCCTGCGCGGTGCTGACGGGCAGGGCCGGTCCGGGCGTGGGAAGAGTCAACGGCTGCCCGCTCGGGGGGTCGGGTAGCCGCTGACTCTCGACCCCTCCATCGCCGCACGCGGGCGGGACGTTACCGGTTCCCGGCGGATCTTTCCGGCCCGTCCGCCGGCAGCGCCGCCCGGGTGCGGGCGGGCCGCTCCCGGCCGTGGGGCAGGCTCGCGCACGGACGACGACGAGGGCACGGACGAGGACGAGGAGGGGCGGCGTGCGCGCGGTCTGGTACGAGCGGCAGGGTCCGGCGGACGAGGTGCTGCAGGTCGGTGAGCTGCCCGACCCGGAGCCCGGGCCGGGCGAGGTGCGGGTGCGCCTGAACCTCTCCGGGATCAGCCCCGGGGACACGAAGAAGCGACGCGGCTGGCTAGGGTCGAGCATGCCCTTCCCCCGGGTGGTCCCGCACAGCGACGGGGCCGGGGTCGTCGACGCGGTCGGGGACGGGGTCGACCCGGGTCGGGTCGGGGCCCGGGTGTGGGTCTACAACGCGCAGTCCTACCGCCCGTACGGCACCGCCGCCGGGTTCACGGTGGTGCCGACCGCCACGGCGGTGGCGCTGCCGCCCGCGGTGACCGACGAGGTCGGCGCCTGCCTGGGCATCCCCGGCGTCACGGCGCACCGCGCGGTCTTCGCCGACGGTCCCGTCCGCGGCCGCACGGTGCTGGTGCACGGCGCCCTGGGGGCGGTCAGCTCGCTGGCGGCGCAGCTGGCCGTCCGCGACGGGGCGACGGTCGTGTCGACGGTGCGCCGCGCCGGCGACCTGGCGGCGCTGCCGGCCCGCCTGCGGGACCGTGCGGTCGCCCTGGACGGGCCCGACCCGGTCGCGGCGGTGCGGGCCCTCGCGCCCGACGGTGTGGACCGGGTGGTGGAGGTCGCGTTCTCCGACAACGTCGACCTCGACGCCGCCGTCGTGCGCAACGGCGCCGTGATCGCCGCGTACGCGACCCGCGCGGACCGGCCGTCCTTCGACTTCTGGCCGATGCTCTTCGACAACGTCACGATCCGGCTGCTCGGCAGCGACGACTTCCCCGAGGACGCCAAGCGTCAGGCCGCGGCCGACCTGACCGCCGCGGCCGCCGAGGGGGCGCTCGAGATCCGGGTCGCCGACCCCTTCCCGCTCGCACGGGCCGCCGCGGCGCACGACCAGGTGGACGCCGACAACCGGCGCCGGGTGCTGCTCGACGTCAGCGGGGCTGCGGGACGCTGAGCCGGACCGGCCCCATCGAGACGTTGTCCTCGGAGGTCCAGCTGACGATGACCTGCAGGCCGGCGTCGTAGCGGCTGAACCAGACGCTCATCGTCTCCCCCGGGGCGAGCGTCGGCAGCAGCTCGGACGTCGCGGTCTCGACCTGGCCGGCGACCTTCTGCGGCGGCCACTGCTCGAGGCCGTCCACGAACGGCATCAGGCGGACCAGGGAGCCGGTGCCGTCACCCACGTTGAGGAGCGACCACGTCTGCCCGTCGAGGTGCTCCAGCCGGAACGCCGCCGCCGTCACGATCTCGTCGGGCACGGCCGACCGCTTCCGGCGGTCGTTCAGCAGCGCGAGCTGGCCCCCGGCGAACCCGAGACCGGCCGACAGCACCGCACCCACGAGGTAGATCCCCCACTCCACGCACGCCCCCTTCGCCCCAGCAGCCGAATCTTCTTACCGGGCAGGGATCCGGATGCTGAGAACCACCTACGAACTTGCCGAGAAGCCCCGGCGGGCCGCCGGTGCCCGGGCATGGCAGAGCCGACGCGGCAGACCGACCCCAGGAGGGACGGTCGGCCGCGCCGGCCGGGTGCGGCAGGGGTCAGGCGTTCAGCCGGCGGCTGATGCTGATCGTGCGGGTGACGAGGTGGTCGAGCGCGGTGTTGGTGACGTCGCCGACGGGGATGTCGTTGGCCGCACCGGTGACGTGGCTGACGCCGTACGGGTTGCCGTCGACGAACTTCGAGCCGTCGGTGTAGCCCGGGGTCACGAGGATGCCGCCGAAGTGGATGACGGTGTTGTAGAGCGCGAGGAGCGTCGTCTCCTGGCCGCCGTGCAGGGTCTGGCTGGAGGTGAAGCCGGCGTAGACCTTGTCCGCGAGCTGGCCGGTGGCCCACTGGGCGCCGAGGCCGTCGAGGAAGACCTTGAGGCGGCCGGCGATGTTGCCGTAGCGGGTCGGCGAGCCGAGCAGGACCACGTCGGCCCAGACGATGTCGTCGGCGGTCGGGCGCGCGGGCTCGCCCTCGGCGACCTCGTCGTTGTCGCGACCCACGGAGCGCAGCCGCACCTCGGCGCCCTGCGCCTCGGCGGACTGGGCCAGACGAGCGGCCATCGTGGCGACGGTCCCGGTCTGGGAGTAGTAGACGATGGTGACCTTGGTGGTCGGCACGGGGATCTCCTCGAAGTAGTTGAGGGCTCAACCATATCAGGAGTCGCCGCTCTGCGCTGCCCCCTCGGCACTCTCCGCCGATCGCCGCTCCTCCGACCGCCCGTCCGCGGCCACGCGCACCGCGTACAGGACGAGCGTGACGACCGCGACCAGGCCCAGCAGGACGGTGAGGTTGAGCCCGTAGCGCTGCAGCAGGATCGCCTTCTCCGGCGGCTGGCTGCCCTCGAGGTAGATCATCGGCAGCGCCACCACGGTGATCATCGAGCCGGCCACCAGCGCGAGCTGGACGAACCCCCGCCCGCGCGCCGGGACGAACCGCCGCAGCCCGGCGCCGACGGCCAGGACGAGCGGCGACAGCAGCCCGTCGTGGACCACGAGCGCCCCGACCATCCACAGCCCGAGCAGGACGAGGTCGGGCCAGGCCACGACCACGAACAGCTGCGCCACCCCGTACGCCAGCAGCGCCAGACCCGCGACGGCGAAGGCGCGCCGGGCCAGCAGCACCCGGTCGAGCGGCTGCCCGGCGCTCACGAGACGACCACTCGGGAGAGCCACTTCGTGTTGAGCACGCCGGCCCGGTTCGGGGCGATCAGCCGCAGCGGGTAGCCGTGGTCGAGGTCGAGGCGCTCGCCGTTCAGGTGCGTCGCCAGCAGCGCGGCGCCGAGCTGGGGGCCCGTGATCACCGACTGGTTGTAGGCGCCGAGCGGCTCGAAGGAGAAGACCTGGACCGACGAGCCCTCGTCTCCCCCGGCCCGGCGGACGAGGTCGAGCAGGCTGAGCCCGCGCCAGGCCGCGCCGACGCTCCAGCCCTCGACGCAGCTGATCGGGAACCGCGCCTCCTGCGTCGCCGCGGGCTCGAGGTCGTCCAGCGTGAGCCGGAACGACGTGGCCCCCTCGACCTGCAGGACCCAGCCCGGCGCCGTCGCGAGGGCGGTCACCTCGGCCTGCTCCGCGGTGCGGTTCACGGGGACCAGCTGGGGGCCCCGCCGCCACTGGCGGATCGCCAGCAGCCCGACGGGCTCCAGCGGCGTCACCGTCTGGCCGGCCGCGGCGAGGACGACCACGCCGACCCCGGCTCCGGTGGCGGCGAGCACGCCGCGCCGCGAGATCGCCGGCGTCGCGGGGGCCGGCACGTCGCCCGCGTTGCTGTGCGAGGCGGGGTTGTCCTCCCACGGGACCTCCGTCAGCACGTCCGCCTCCGCCACGTCGGCGCGCAGGCCGTAGAGGATGTCGGGCAGCTTGACCGCCACGTGCAGCAGGACGGAGCCCATGACCACGTACGCGAGGTAGTGGTGGGTGTCGACGAAGTACCAGCGGAAGGGGTACCAGTCGAGGGCGTTGGCGTAGCCCGTCGCGAGCTGCACGAGCGTGGCGGCGACGAGCACGGCGACCGACGCGCGCTCGAGCAGGTGCAGCACGGACCGGACGGGCGGGAAGCGCCACAGGTTCGGGTAGACCGACCACAGCTTGACCAGCACGAGCGGCAGGCAGGCGGTCCCGGTGAGGACGTGCACGCCCTGGGTCACGCGGTAGATCCACACCGGTGCCGCGGGCCAGGGCAGCCAGGAGAGCGGGTGGTACTGCAGCTCGCTGACCAGGCCGGTCGCGAAGCAGACCGCGATCGCGATGCCGAGCACCCGGCCCAGCCGAGCGGTGACCGCGGTCGACCGGAGCGGGCTGGAGAAGTGCGGCCACCAGGGGGGCCGCGCGGCGGTCGTCCTCGCGGGCACGGCGCCCTCCGTCAGCTCGGGCGGAACATCGACAGGAAGTCGTTCAGCGCGGCGGCGTGCTCGTGGTGGCTCTCGTCGTCGTCGGGCTCCAGCGCCTCGCCGAGGAGGCGGTTGTAGCCGCTCTCGGCGACGGGGTGCTCGGCCAGCTCCCGGAACCCCATCGTCCACTCGGCGAACCGCCGGTGCTGGGCGTGGTGGCCCCACATCAGGTCGATGTCCTGGTGCCGGCGGTCCCGGACGATGCTGGCGAAGAGGGAGCGCACGACGGGCTCGTCGCCCTCGAGGAACTGCATGAACGCGCAGTCGCGGTAGAGCAGCAGACCGGTCACGCCGTGCTCCGCGTTCCAGGTCCGGCTCCAGTCCAGGACCGCCACGAGCTCGTCCTGGGTCCAGTCGTGGTCGGTCGTGCTCGAGTAGACCAGCGAGAAGACCACACCGAAGGGTAGGCGGCGTCCCGCAACCGCGGGGCCGATCCACCCGCACCCCTCCGGGCGGGCCCCGCACACCTGCCGGGCACTTCACCGGACACGTGGCCGGGGACGCCCCGGGCGACGTACGCGGCTGCGAGGCTGGGCCCCGTGACCGAGCTGCTCGTCGTGCTGGTGGCCGCGCTGGTGGTGATCGCGGCCGCGACGGTGGCCGGGCCGCGGCTCGGGATCGCCGCGCCGCTGGTGCTGGTCGCCGTCGGGGTCGGCGCGAGCCTCCTGCCGGTCTTCGCGTCGGTGCGGATCGATCCCGAGTGGATCCTCGAGGGCGTCCTGCCGCCGTTGCTCTACTCCTCCGCCGTCTCCATGCCGGCGATGAACTTCCGGCGCGAGTTCGGGGCGATCAGCGGGCTCTCGGTGGTCCTGGTCGTCGGCAGCGCCCTGCTGCTCGGGCTCTTCTTCTCCCTCGTGATCCCCGGCCTGGGGTTCGCCTGGGGCGTCGCCCTCGGCGCGATCGTCAGCCCGACCGACGCGGTCGCGACGTCCATCGTCAAGCAGACGTCGGTGTCGCGGCGGGTGGTGGCCATGCTCGACGGCGAGAGCCTGCTCAACGACGCGACCGCGCTGGTCCTGCTGCGCACCGCGACCGCCGCGACCGCGATGGCCTTCTCGTTCTGGGGCGCGCTCGGCAGCTTCGCGTACGCGGTCGCCGTCGCGGCGGTCGTGGGCTGGGCGGCCGGCGCGCTGAACCTGTTCGTCCGCCGCCGGATCACCGACCCGACCGTCAACACGGTCATCTCCTTCGTGGTGCCGTTCGCCGCCTCGGTTCCCGCCGAGCTGCTCGGCGCCTCCGGCCTCGTCGCCGCCGTCGTGGCCGGCCTGGTCACCGGGGTCCTCGCGCCGCGGATGCTCTCCCCGCAGAACCGGCTCTCCGACACCCAGAACTGGCGCACGGTCGAGCTCGTCCTCGAGGGAGCCGTCTTCCTCACGATGGGGCTGCAGATCAAGGGCATCGTCGGCGACGTGGAGCGCGACCACGCGGGCGTCCTGCCGGCCCTGCTCGTGGCCGTCGGTGCGCTGGTGCTGACCGTCCTCGTACGGACGGCGTACGTGGCCCCGCTGCTCGCCGTCCTGCACGCGCGCGGGCGCCGGATCGGCCCGATGCGCACCCGCATGCAGCAGATGCAGGAGCGGCTGGCCACGCCCGAAGGCCGGCAGGAGACGTTCCGGGAGGCGAACCCGCGCTCGCGGCGGACGGCGTCGGAACGCACGCTCGACCGCTTCGCCTTCCGCGTCACCCAGGCCGTGGCCGACCTCGAGTACTTCCGGAAGGCACCGCTCGGCTGGCGCGAGGGCACCGCCGTCGTCTGGGCGGGCATGCGGGGCGCGGTCACCGTCGCGGCCGCGCAGACCCTGTCGGAGGAGACGCCGCAGCGCTCGGTCCTGGTCCTCGTCGCCTTCGCCGTCGCGGCCCTGTCCCTGGTCGTGCAGGGCGGCACCATCGGTCCCCTGCTCCGCCGCATCGCGCCGCGGGTCGACGAGGCGGCGGCCGCCGAGCAGACCGCGGCCGAGCAGGGCCGGATCGTCGACCTCCTCCGCACCGCGACCGAGACCGTCGACGCCCCTCCGGAGCCTGCGCGGACGCAGGACGGCTTCATCGTCGCGAAGGCCCACCGCCTCGCGGTGATCACGGCCCAGCGCTCGGCCCTGCTCGACGCCCGCGACCACGGGACCTTCGACGCCGACCTCCTGGCCCGAGCGCTGGAGAACCTCGACGCCTCCCAGATCGCCATCGAGATGCGCGGGAGCCTCGCAGTCTGACCTCTCTCCTCCCCCCGGACCGCGCGAGTGGCGCCAACGGGCACGCGTTCCCCGCGTGTCGCGCGCCCGGTGGCGCCACTCGCGCAGGGGCAGGGGTCGGCGGGCTCGAGGGGAGGCAGGCGGCCCGTCTGACAGGGTGGTCGCATGGCCGCCGAGCGAGGAACGAGGTGGCCGGCGCTCCCGGTCGCCGACTGGCAGGACACCCGGGACACGCTGCAGCTGTGGTCGCAGGTCGTGGGCAAGACCAAGCTCGCCCTCGCGCCCCCGCTGAACCACTGGTGGGGCGTCACGTTCCACCTGAGCGCCACGGGCCTGACGACCGGGCTGATGCCGACGGCGGCCGGCGGCCTGGAGGTCGCGTTCGACTTCTGCGCGCACCGCCTCCGGCTGACGACGACCGACGGGCAGCAGCGCGAGCTGCGCCTCGAGCCCCGCACCGTCGCCGACTTCTACGCCGAGTACCGCGCGCACCTCGCCGACCTCGGCGTGACCGTCCCCATCGACCCGCTCCCGGTGGAGCTGCCCGAGGTGGTCGCGTTCGACCAGGACACGGTGCACGCGTCGTACGACGCCGGGGCCGTCAACGCCTTCTGGCGCTCGACCGTCTCCGCGGCGGCCGTGATGGCGCGGTTCCGCGGGGAGTTCCGCGGCAAGGCCAGCAACGTGCACTTCTTCTGGGGCGCCTTCGACCTCGCCGTCACGCGCTTCTCCGGACGGGGCGCCCCGGCGCACCCCGGCGGCATCCCGAACTGCCCCGACTGGGTCATGCGTGACGCGTACGACGCGGAGCTCTCGAGCTGCGGCTACTGGCCCGGCGGGCGCGACGAGGGCCTCTTCTACGCGTACGCCTACCCCGAGCCGGACGGGTTCCGGGAGCGGGCCCTCACCACCCCCGGCGCGGCGTTCGACCCCGACCTCGGCGAGTTCGTGCTCCCCTACCGGACGGTGCGCGAGGCGGCGGACCCCGAGGAGACGCTGCTCGGCTTCCTCCGCGAGACCGCCGCGGCCGCCGCGGAGCTCGCGGACTGGCCGCCGACCGCCTGACCCCTGCGCGTGTCGGCCACGTTGCCCGGCGGACCTGGAGGACGTCCTTAGGATCGCCGGGTGCGGCGCGACCTGGCTCTGGTGCTCCAGGGGCTGTGGTTCCGGCGGTGGGTGTCGCTCGCCGTCCTGGTCGTGGCCTCGCTCGTCGTCGGCGCCGCGGCGACCGGGCCGCTGTTCCTGCGCGCGGCCTCGGAGTCGGTCCTGCGCGACACCCTCGGGCAGTCGACGACGTCGGGCCGCGGGGTCTCGGACAGCTACCAGGGTCCGCGGACCGACGGGCCCGTGCAGCGGGTCACGACGCAGGAGGAGACCAAGCTCGCGGAACGCCCGGTCCTCGCCCGGCTCCTCGGGTCACCGGTCGCCGCGCTCGAGACCACGGTCAGCATCGGACCACCCGGACCGCTGGCCGAGAGGGTCCTGCTGGCCTGGCGCGACGGGGCCTGCGACCACGTCCGGATGGTCACCGGGACCTGCGCCCGGCAGCCCGGCGAGGTCATGGTCAGCGCCTCGACCTCCGCGCTCGAGCAGTGGCCGGCGGGGCTGCGGCTCCGGCTCGGCAGCCAGCAGGTCACCGTCGCCGGCACCTACGTGCCGCTCGACGTCTCCGGCGACTTCTGGGCCGGCCACCCCTACTTCATCGCCTACGCCGGCCCCGACGGACCCGCGTACGCCGGTCCGGACGCGTCGGGCCTGGACGCGGTCCTCGGGCCGCGGGAGACCGTCGAGGCGCAGGGTCCGGACGCGAGCTACGTCGCGTCGGTCGACCGCCAGCTCGACCTGGACCGGATCCGCGTGACCGACGTGCCGGCGCTCGAGCAGGAGCTGGCGACCTGGTCCACGCTCGACGCGAGCGGGGTGGAGGGCCAGACCGCGGGGGCCGTGGTGCTGCAGCAGGCCGCCGCGGTCATCGCGGCGCTGCGCCTGCCCGTCACGGTCGTCGAGGCGCAGCTCCTGGTGCTGTGCTGGCTCGTGCTGTTCCTCGTGGTCGCGAACGCCGCCGAGGCCCGCGGGCCCGAGGTCGCGCTGGCCAAGCTGCGCGGGGTCGGCCCGGGCGCGACCGTCGCCTTCGGCCTGCTCGACACGCTGCTGCTGGTGGTGCTGGCCGTCCCGCTGGGGGTCCTGCTCGCGTGGGCCTGGACGACCGGCCTGGCCCGGACGCAGCTCGCGCCGGGCGTCCCCGTCGTGCTGACCGCGGCGACCGGCTGGGCCGCGCTCGGGGCCGGGGCGGGCGCAGCCGCGGCGGCGGTGCTGGCGACGGCGCGGACGCTGCGCCGACCGGTCGTGGAGCAGTGGCGGCGCGCCACCCGACGGGTCGCCGCACGCTCCTGGCTGGTCGACGCCGCGGTCGCGGTCGTCGCGGTCGTCGGCCTCGTCGCGCTGCTCCGCCCGGGCGGTGCCGGCACCCAGGGTCCGCTGGCGCTCGTCGCCCCGAGCCTCGTCATCCTGCTGGTCGCCCTCGTCGGGTCGCGCGTCCTGCCGGGGCTGTGCCGGGCGGCGTACGGGCCGACCCGCCGGCAGGGCCGGGTCGCGGCGCTGCTCGCGGTGCGGCAGCTGGGCCGTCGCCCCGGGACGCTGCGGCTCGCGCTGCTGCTGACCGTCGCGTTCGGGCTCGTCGTCTTCGGCGTCGACGCCTGGTCCGTCGCCCGCTCGAACGCGCACGACCGCGCCTGGACCGAGGTCGGAGCCGCCGAGGTCCTGTCGGTCAGCGTGCCGCCCGGGGAGGACCTCGGCGACGTGGTCGACCGGCTCGACCCCACGGGCGACCAGCTGGCGGCCGTCAGCACCGCGACCGACTTCACCCGCCTCCCCTCGATCCTGCTGATGGGCGTGCAGCCCGACCGCTTCACCCGCATCGCCTTCTGGCGACCCGACCTCGGACCGGCCCCGCTCGCCGAGCTGGCCGGACGCCTCGAGGTCCCCTCCGCTCCGCCCGTGCTGCTGACCGGCGACCGCGTCCGGGTGGCGGTCGACGTCCCCGCGATGGCGGCGCGCGAGGTCCCGCTCCTCGTGGCCGACGTCGTCCAGCCCAGCGCGCTGGGCGGCACCAGCCCGGTCGTGCTCGGGCCGGTGGGTCCCGGCCGGCGGACGCTCGAGGCGGAGCTGCCGTGCCAGGACAAGACCTGCCGCCTCGCCGGGCTGGAGCTGCGGCGTTCCGGGGTCTCCCTCACGACGTTCCGGGGACGGGTCGACCTGACCGGGATGCAGGTCCACGGCGCCGACGGCTGGCGGGAGCAGGACGCGTTCACCCACCCGGACGGCTGGCGGGGCGTCAGCGCCGGGGCCGGCACGGCCACCTCCGGACCGGACGGCACGGTGCTCGAGGTCGACTCCGGGCTCACCGACGGCCCGACCTGGGAGGTCGCGGACCACCCGGTCGCGCTGCCCGCCCTGGTGAGCGACGGCGTGCCCGAGGAGGGACGTGTCCGCAGCGCCGGCTTCGGCCCCCGCGCGCTCGCGCTCGAGCCCGTCGGCGTGACCGCCGCGCTCCCGGCCGGCGGCAGCCGCGGCATCGTCGTGGACCGCACCACCGCCCTGCGGGCCGCGCAGGGTTCCGTCTCGCGCCGCGTCGAGACCGTCTGGGTCAGCGCCGACGCGGCGGCGGACGCGCCCCGCCGCATCGAGGCCGCGGGGCTGACGGTCCTGTCGACCACATCGGCCGACGAGCTCGCGGCGGTCTACGGCCGGCAGGGCCCGGCGCTCGCGCTGCTGCTGTTCCTGGCGGGGTCCGGCCTGGCCGCGCTGCTCGCCGGCGGCGGGGCCGCGCTCACGCTGCACCTCAACGGCCGACGCCGCACGTACGAGCTCGCCGCCATGGTCGCGCTGGGTCTGCGGCGCCGCACGCTGCTCGCCTCGCTCTGGCTCGAGCAGGGGCTGCTGGTGCTCTTCGGGGTCGTCGTGGGCACCGCCGCGGGGATCGGCGCGGCGCGGCTGGCCCTGCCCGCGATCCCCGAGTTCTCGGACAGCCCGACCGCCCCGCCGCTGCTCTACGACCTGCACCTCGGCCCGGTGCTGCTCAGCGTCGGGGTCGCCACCCTCGTGCTCGTCCTGACGATCGCCGTCAGCTCGGCCGGCCTGGTGCGCTCGGCCTACGTCGACCAGCTGCGGGAGGCACCGGCGTGAGCACCTCCGAGCCGCTCGTGCGCTGCGAGGCCGTCACGCACGTCTACCGCGACGACACCGGGGCCGAGGTCACCGCCCTCGACGGGGTCGACCTCACCGTCCACGCCGGCGAGGCCGTCGCGCTCGTCGGTCCGTCGGGCGCCGGGAAGTCGACGCTGCTGACCCTGCTGGCCGGCCTGGTCCGCCCGACGTCCGGCCACGTGGTCGTCGCCGGCCACGACCTGGGCACCCTGTCGGAGCGGGCGCTGCTGCGCGTCCGCGCGACCTCGCTCGGGGTCGTCCTGCAGTCGCCCGGGCGCAACCTCCTCCCGTACGCCAGCGCCCGGCGCAACGTCGCCTTCGCCCAGCGACCCGCCCGCGGGTCGGCCTCGGGAGGCACGGACGAGGTGGACGAGCTGCTGGACGCGGTCGGTCTGCTGCCCCGCGCCGGCACCGCCGCCCGCCACCTGTCCGGGGGGCAGCAGCAGCGGCTCGCCCTCGCCGTCGCCCTCGCCGGGAACCCGCCGCTGCTCCTGGCCGACGAACCCACCAGCCAGCTCGACCGCACGACCGGCGAGACCGTCCTGGCGCTGATGCTCCAGGTGCGCGAGCGGCGCGGCACCGCCCTGGTCGTCGTCACGCACGACGCGGAGGTCAGCCGGCGCCTCGACGTGGAGCACACGATCCTCGACGGTCGCCTGACCACGTCCGCCCGGGCAGGGTCCGGGGGTGCCGCGTGACCGAGGACGGCCGGACGGTCCTCGAGGCCCGCGGGATCCGGGTGTCCCGGGGCGGCACCGAGGTGCTGCGGGGCGTGGATCTCGCCCTGCACGCCGGCGAACGGCTCGCGCTCACCGGTCCCTCCGGCTCGGGCAAGACGGTGCTGCTCAGCATCCTGGCGGGCCTCGCGGCCCCCTCCTCGGGCGCGGTCCTGCTGGACGGGCGCCCGCTCGACGCCCACGGACCCGACCTGCGCGCCCGGATGGGCCTGGTCTTCCAGGGCTACGGGCTCGTCGCGCTGCTCACCGCCGCGGAGAACGTGGAGCTCCCGCTGCTCGCCGCCCGCGTACGCCCGTCCGAGGCCCGCGACCGCGCGCAGGAGGCGCTGGCGACCGTGGGCCTGGCCGACCGCGCCGAGCACCTGGTCGAGGAGCTGTCGGGCGGGCAGCAGCAGCGCGCCGCCGTCGCCCGCGCGCTCGTCGTCCGGCCCGACGTGCTCCTGGCCGATGAACCGACGGCCGAGCAGGACGCCGGCCACCGGGCGTCGACCCTCCACGCCATCCTGGACGCCGCCTCGACCGGCAGCGCCGTCCTGCTGGCTACCCACGATCCCGTCGTCGCCGCCCGCTGCGACCGCGTCGTCCACCTCGAGGCCGGGCTCCTGCGCGAGAGCACGCACGGGTGCTGACACCCCAGGGCCAGAACGCCCCCCGCGCTTGGCAAAAGGGCCAGAACGCCCCCTGAGCCTGCTGACGAGCCAGAACGCCCCCTGAGCCTGTCGAAGGGCCTCGCAGAGGTCGGCTTCCCTGGCGTTCAGAGGGGAGATTGCCAACCCCTTCGGGGCCCTTCACAGGCTCAGGGGGCGTTGCGGGCTCAGGACCCCGGGTCGCCCGAGGGCAGGGGGACGTCCGCGGTGGACGGGGTGCCGAGCTGCGGCGTGCCGTCCGGGGCGAAGGTGATCGGCTGCGCGTAGACCTCACGGTCGGCGCCGCAGCTGCCGGCCGGGTCCGTCACCGCGTGGTAGACGATCCAGGTCTGGGTGCCGTCGGGCGAGGTGAAGAAGTTGTTGTGCCCGGTCCCGTAGAGGCCGCTGCCCTCGGCCGGGGCGAAGACCGGTTCCGGGGACTTGGTCCAGGACGCCGGGTCGAGCAGGTCGGCCGACGCGTCGGCCGTGAGCATCCCGAGCGCGTACTCCGGCGTCCAGCACCCGGAACCCGAGTAGGTGAGGTAGACCCTGCCGTCGCGCACGAGCGCGGCGGGACCCTCGTTCACCAGCACGCCCACCGTGCCGGCGTGCGTCTCCCAGGCCAGCTCCGGCCGCGAGATCCGGACGGCCTTGCCCGCGACCGTCGTCGGGGTCGCGAGGCGGGCGATATAGAGGTCCTGCTCGCCGTTCTCGTCGCCGGGCCAGCCCGACCAGACCGTGTACGTGGCGTCGCCGACCGCGAACACGGTGGCGTCGATCGCCCAGCGGTCGCCGGGCAGCTTCAGCTGGCCCTCGAAGGCGTACGGCCCGGTGATCGTGTCGGCCGACAGCACGTACGTGCGGTGGTTGGCGTTGTCGCCGTCGTCGGCCGCGACGTAGACGTACCAGCGCCCGTCGATCTGGTGGACCTCCGGCGCCCACCACTCGCAGCACGGGGCGCCGTCGTTCCCGCCGGTGAAGATCTTCTGCTCCGGCGCCGTGGAGAGGCTGGCCAGCGACGTCGCGCTGCGCATCACCAGGGTGCTGCCGTCGCCGGCGGCGGCCGACATGATCTGGTGGTACTGCCCGTCGGCGAAGACCACGAACGGGTCCGCGCCCTGGCCGAGCACGGGGTTGGCGAGCATCGTCTCTCCTGACGTCTCGGTGGTGGGGGCGGCCGGCCCGCCGCCGCCTGCGCAGGCGGCGACGAGCAGCAGCACGCCGAGGAGGGTGGCCGTCCAGCCTGGACGGGTCACCCCTTGAGGCCGCTGCGCGCGACGCCCTCGACGATGTTCCGCTGGGCCAGGATGAAGAGCACGATCGCCGGCACGCTGGCGATCGCCGCGCCCGCCATGACCACGGGGTAGTTGATCGTGAACGCGCCCTGCAGGATCGACAGGCCCGCCGGGAGGGTGAGCGTCCCCGGGCTGAACAGCACGAACACCGGCCAGAGGAAGTCGTTGTAGTTGGTGAGGAACGACAGCACCAGCAGCGTCGAGATCCCCGGCTTCGACAGCGGCAGCACGATCCGGAAGAACGTCTGCCAGCGGTTCGCGCCGTCGATCTCGGCCGCCTCCTCGAGCTCCATCGGCAGGCTCGAGAAGAACTGCCGCAGGAAGAACACCCCGAACGCGCCGCCCGCGCTGGGCAGGATGACCGCCCAGAGCGTGTCCAGCCACCCGAGCGAGTTGACGATCAGGTAGTTCGGGATGAGGAAGACGAAGCCCGGCACGAAAAGCGTCGCGATGGTCAGACCGAAGATCAGCCGCTTGCCCGGGAAGTCGAGCCGCGCCAGCGCGTACGCGGCGAGCGCGGCGGTCGCCGTGACGATCACCGAGTTCGCGACCCCGGCCAGCAGGCTGTTGACGAACCACCGGATCACCGGGGTCTGGCTGCTCGTGTCCAGCAGCGGCCGGTACCCGTCGGCCGTGGCCGGGTTCGGGAACAGCTGCGGCGGGATCGCCGTCGCCCCGTCGGGGGTCTTGAACGAGGTCAGGAACATCCACAGCAGCGGGCCGACGAACACGGCGGTGAGCAGCACCAGCAGGACCACGAACGTGACCCGGCTCAGCGGCGAGCTGCGCGGACCGTGGCCCGGGTGCGTCGGCTCGAGGCTGTCGGTGGAGGTGGAGCCGGCCGTCAGCGGTGCGGCGGCGCGGGCTGCGGTGCTCACGATGCGTCCTGTCGTTCGCGGAAGACACGGAAGACGACCAGGCTGATGATCAGCAGGAAGATCGCCAGGATGTAGCTCATGGCGGCGGCCGCGCCCATCCGGAAGCTGCTGAGCCCCTCGGTCGCGATGTAGCCGATGATCGTCCGGGTCGACGTCCCCGGCGCGCCCTTGGTCAGCAGCAGCTGCTGGCCGAACATGTTGGCCGACGCGAGGATCGTCGTGGTGATCACGAAGACCAGCACGGGTCGCAGCCCGGGCAGGGTCACGTTCCAGAACTGCTGGCCCCGGCTGGCGCCGTCCATCTCGGCCGCCTCGTAGAGCTCGCGGGGGATGTCCGTGAGCCCGGCGAGGTAGATCGTCGCGTTGAAGCCGAGCGTCCACCACACCGTCATCCCGACCAGGCTGACCCACACCCACGGCAGGTCCGTGGTCCAGGGGATGCTGCGGCCCAGGAAGTAGTTCACGACGCCGACGTTCGGGTCGAGGATGTAGCGGAACAGCAGCCCGATGACGGCCACGCCGAGCACGTACGGCAGGAAGAACACGGCACGGAAGAAGGTCCGTCCCGGGAACTTGCGGTTCAGCAGGACCGCGATGCCGAGCGGCAGGACGACCAGGCACGGGACGCTCAGACCGGTGAAGATGCCGGTCGCGCCCATGCTCTGCCAGAAGTCGCCGAAGTCGCGCGAGCCCGGGGTGAAGAGGGAGACGTAGTTGTCGAGCCCCACCCACGGCTTGTAGGGCAGCACGAAGTCGTAGTCGTGCAGGCTGATCCAGATCCCGTACACCGCCGGCGCGATGATGAACCCGAGGAACAGGACCAGGTACGGCGCCAGGAACAGGTACGCCGTCAACGGGCGCGAGCGCCGACCCGCGCCGGCCGGGGCGCTACGGCGCGACCGCCGGCGGGCGGCGACGGGGGAAACCGCCGCCGGCCCGACCTGGGTCTCGGCTGTGACCGCCATCAGTGCCCCCCGTCAGCGGTGGGCACTACGCGCCGTACTTCTTGAGGTTGTCCTGCAGGATCGACGTCGCCTTCTTGGCGCTGTCGCTCAGCGCCTGCTGCGGCGTCGCCTTGCCCAGGACCGCGTTGTTGACCGCGTTGTAGAGCTCGGTCAGCGCGTCGCCGATGCCCGCGACCGCCGGCGGGAAGTGCACGTACTGCGCCTCGGGGGCGAGCGAGTACTCCTCCTTGAGCGCCTTGAACTCGGGGCTCTCCGCCACGCTGAGCTTGGCCGGGATCTTGCCGCTGGTCGCCCACTCGGCCGACTTCTGACTGACCCAGTTGATGAAGTAGCGGGTGGCGTCGACCTTGTTCTGGTCGGGCTTGGTCTGGCGCAGCTGCACGAACTGGTGGCTGTTGCCCCACACGCCCGGCTGCGAACCGATCTGCGGGACCGGCCCGACGCCCCACTCGATCTTGTCCTGGGCCTTGAGGTCGTTGATCTGCCAGATGCCGTTCCAGTTGAACGCGTTCTTGCTGTTCTTGAAGGCGATGTAGTCGGCGTCCTGCCCGACGTTCTTGGGGCTGTAACCCTTGTCGATCATGGACGTCAGCCACGTCAGCGCGTCGACGGCCTCGGGCGAGTCGAACGTCGCCCTGGTGACGCCCTGGTCGAAGGCGTCGCCGCCGAACTGCCACAGCAGCGACATATACGTGAAGGCCCCGGTGAACTGGAAGGGCGAGACCCAGAAGCCCTGCGTGCCCTTGCCCTTGAGCTCGCCCAGCACGCCCTCGTACTCGTCGCGGGTGGTCGGCGCCTTCTCGGCGTCCAGCCCCGCCTTGCTGAGCACGTCCTTGTTCCAGTAGAGCGCCAGCGGGTGGATGTCCAGCGGGATGCCGAAGCGCTGGCCCTTGTACGTGCCGCCCTGCCAGACGGCGCTCGAGAAGTCCGACTCCTGCAGGTTCAGCGCCGCCGCGACCTGATCGATCGGCGTGATGATGTTGCGCGCCGCGTTCGTCGGGATGTCGTCGATGTGCATGCAGGCGACGTCCGGGCCCTTGCCGGTGCTGACCGCGGCCGGCAGCTTCGTGAAGAAGTCCGCCCACTGGTAGATGTTCATCTCGACCTTGACGTTGGTCGCCTGCGCGTTGAACTCGCTCACGATCTTCTTGATCACGTCACCGTCGCCGCCGGTGAAGCCGTTCCAGAACGCGAGGGTCACGGCGGGCCCGGCGTAGCTGGCGCCGCCGGAACCGGTGTCGGGCGCCGCGGGCTGCCCCGGCGCGTTGCCCCCTCCCCCGCAGGCGGCCAGCGCGAGGCCGGCACCGCCGAGGACGAGGAAGCGGCGGCGGCTGAAGCCGGCCGCGATGGCCGAGAGGGCGGGGTCGACCCGGGTGGTTGTCGTCATCGAGAACCTGTCTTTCTGGAGGCGTGCCTTCGGACTATCCGGTTTCCAGCGCTGTAAACGCTGCGTCGACTGTAGCCGGATCAACTTCGTCTGACGAGGGGGCGGCGCTGCGACGCGCTGCTAGCGTTCGATCGTGCCCACCACGAGACCCGCAGCCAGGCTCGAGGACGTGGCCCGGCTCGCCGGGGTGTCGGCCAAGACGGTCTCCAACGTGGTCAACGACTACGTGCACGTCCGTCCTGCTACCCGCCTGAAGGTCCAGGACGCGATCGAGCTCCTCGGCTACCGACCGAACGTGGTCGCCCGCAACCTCAAGAACGGCCGCTCCGGGGTGATCGCGCTCGCGGTGCCCGAGCTGGACGCGCCCTACTTCGCCGAGCTCGCCCACCACGTCGTGCAGGCCGCGATGGAGCGCGGCTGGACCGTGCTGGTCGACGAGACCGGACAGATCCAGGACGGTGCCGTCCGCGCCCGCGAGCGCAGCGTCGTCGCCGGGATCCGGGAGCACCTCATCGACGGCGTGATCCTCAACCCGCTGGCCCTGGACGACGCGGACGTCGAGCGCTACGGCTCCGTGCCGCTGGTGCTGCTCGGAGAGCGCCTGGGCTCCCGGCTCGCCGACCACGTGGCGATCGACAACGAGGCCGCAGCCGCGGCCGCGACGCGGCACCTGGTCGGCACCGGGCGCCGTCGGATCGCCGTGGTGGGCGCCCAGCCGCCGCCCTTCGGCCACAGCGCCCGGCTACGGCTGCGCGGCTACCGCGACGCGCTCGTCGAGGCCGGCATCCGCTACGACCCGGCCCTCGTGGTCCCGGTGCTCGACTGGCGCCGCCAGCCGGGCCACGACGCCGTCGCGACGCTGCTCGCCCTGCCCGAGCCGCCCGACGCCGTCTTCTGCTTCAACGACCTGCTCGCGCTGGGCGTGCTCCGGGGCCTGGCCGACGCCAGCCTCCGGGTGCCCGAGGACGTGGCCGTCGTCGGCTTCGACGACATCGAGGAGAGCCGGTTCTCGGTGCCGTCGCTCACCACCGTCTCCCCGGACAAGCGCGCGATCGCCCGGCACGCCGTCGAGCACCTCGCCCGCCGGCTCGAGCCCGGCACCTGGACCCCCGAGGAGGTCCGGGTCGGCTGGACCCTCGAGGTCCGCGGCTCCACCGGCGGCTGACCCCGCCACGACCCGTGTCGCAGGGGCCTTGGGGTGGGGGCGCCGTTTACAGCGCTGTAAGTCCGGGTTATAACGGTGCAGGACCGCGACGAGGCACTCCCGCCGTGACGGCGGTCCTCCCCTGGACGGAGACCGCGATGAAGCGTCTGACCCGAGCCACGGCCGTGCCGGCCGCGGCCCTCACCCTCCTGGTCGCCGGAGGCGCCTCCCCGGCGTTCGCCGCACCGCCGCGCGTGGAGCGCGCCACGTACGCGAACCCGGTGTCGAAGGCCTTCGCCGACACCTTCGCCGACCCCTCGGTGATCCGGGGCAAGGACGGCTGGTGGTACGCCTTCGGCACCTCGGACCCGCTGCGCGAGGGCGACGACGTGACCAGGCCTGCGCAGGTCCCGATCGCCCGCTCCCACGACCTGGCGACCTGGAGCTACGTCGGCGACGCGTTCAGCAGCAGCAACCGCCCGACCTGGGCCGCCGACGGCGCGGCCCTGTGGGCGCCCGACATCCGCTACGTCGACGGGCAGTACCGGCTCTACTACGTGGTCACCCAGACGACCGTCACGGCCGGGCCGAACGACAACGCCGTCGGCATGGCGACCGCGCCGACCCCGGCCGGCCCGTGGACCGACTCGGGCTCGCCCGTCGTCGCACCGCGACCGGGCACGAGCGGCAAGGCCGACGACTTCCTGTGGACCTACGACCCGAGCGTCGTGACCGAAGGCGGCCGCCAGCAGCTCTTCTACGGCTCCTACTACGGCGGCATCTTCGTCCAGGAGCTCGCGGCCGACGGCCGGACGACGGTCGGCAGGCCGACCCAGGTCGCGATCGACAACAAGTTCGAGGGCGCGTACGCCGTGAAGCACGACGGCTGGTGGTACCTCTTCGCCTCCACGGCGAACTGCTGCGCCGGACCCACCACGGGCTACTCGGTGCAGGTCGGGCGCTCGAAGAAGATCACCGGTCCGTACGTCGACGCCCAGGGCGTGCCGCTGACCGCGTCGCGCGCGGGTGGGACGCCGGTGCTCAACCAGAACGGCAACCGCTGGGTCGGCGCGGGCCACAACGCGGTCACGACCGACCTCGCCGGCCGCGACTGGATCGTCTACCACGCCATCGACCGCGGAGACCCCTACCTGAACGGCACCGAGGGCATCAACGAGCGCCCGATGCTGGTCGACCGGCTCGACTGGGTGAAGGGCTGGCCGGTGGTGCGCGCCGGCAAGGGTCCGAGCACCGGCGAGCAGCAGGGCCCGGCGACCGGCGGTCGGTTCGCGACGACCTTCGACTCCGGCGTGCCCGCACGCTGGCGCGAGGACGGCGCGTGGACCGAGCGGTCCGAGCAGCAGGCCGGCGGGTTCGTCTCGTCGGCGGGCGCGGGATCGCTGCTCAGCTCCAAGGTCGGCACGTCGGCGCGGGTCGAGGCCGACCTGCGCTCGGGCGGGGCGGCGTACGGGCTGAGCCTGCGGGCCGGTTCGTCGACGGTCCGCGCCCAGGTCGACCCCACGGCCGGCACGTTGCGGCTGACCCAGCAGCGTCCCGGGCACAAGGACCCGACGACGGACGTGGACCTGCCCGACGGGTTCAGCGCGGACGCGTGGCACTCGGTGGTGCTGCAGGTCCGGGACGGCGAGGCCACTGCCAGCCTCACGAACGCGCGCCTCGGTGACCCCGTCGCGAACCTGGACCTGGACCTGCGCGGCAGCACCAGGACCGTCGAGCAGGCGGGCGCCGTGGCGCAGGGTGCCGGGGTGGACGTCGACAACCTGAGCGCGCTGCCGGTGGCGAAGCCGGTCTCGAGGCTCGCGCCGACGCCGGTCCCCGACCGGCTCGACAAGAAGGCCAGCGACACGTTCTCCGGCTCGAGCCTGGGCTCGGGCTGGTCGTGGGTCCGCAAGGACGCGGCCGCGACGGTGGACGACGGCGTTCTGCGCTGGCCGACCGAGGCCGCCGACCTCACCGGCACCAGCAACAGCGCCGGCGTGCTGCTGCGCTCGCCGGGTTCCGGGGACTGGACGGCCGAGACGAAGCTGACCATCGACCTGGGCACCGACGACGTGCGCAACTACCAGCAGGCGGGCCTCGTCGCGTACGTCGACGACGACCAGTTCGTCCGGCTGAGCCACGTGGCGATCTTCGACACGCGTCAGACCGAGTTCGGCCACGAGACCCCGTACGCGGGTGGGCTCTCCTACGGCGGCACGATCGTCGGCCCGCCGGCGGCGACCACGTGGTTGCGGATCACGCACCGCCTGGACCCGGAGAACGGCGAGCACGAGCTGCGCGCCTGGACCAGCCGGGACGGCAGGACGTGGGTCAAGGGCGGGGTCTGGACGCTGCCCGCCGGTGCCGACGTCAAGGTGGGCCTGGTGTCGCACGGCGGCGCGGGGGCGACCGCGAAGTTCTCGTACTTCCGGGTCTACCGCTGACCGGTGCGGGAGGCCGGGCGCACCGCCCGGCCTCCTGCCCCACGGCACGCCGGACGTGTTCCCATCGTTCGGCTATCGACATCATCGACACCAAGGAGGGCCCGTGACCTCGCTCCGCACGGCGCGACGCACCTACCGCAACCCGGTCCACGACGGGTACTTCGCCGACCCGTTCGCGCTCCGGCTCGACGACCGCTACGTCGCGTACGGGACGGGCGCCTCGGTCGGCGGCCGCCTCTTCGAGGTGCTCGAGTCCGACGACCTCGCGAGCTGGACCTCGGTCGGGGGCGCCCTGGAACCCCTCGACCCGGCGCTCGGCGGGGACTACTGGGCCCCCGAGGTCGCGCAGGCCGAGGGCCGCTTCTGGATGTACTACTCGGTCGGGCACGGTGACGCCGGCCACCACCTGCGGGTGGCGGTGGCGGACGAGGCGGCAGGTCCGTTCGTGGACCTCGGGCTCGACCTGACGCCGGACGAGCGGTTCGCGATCGACCCGCACCCGTTCCGCGACGTCGACGGCCGCTGGTACCTCTACTTCGCCCGCGACGTCCTCGACGGACCGCGCGTCGGCACCCAGCTCGCCGTGGCCCCACTGACCGGGATGACGTCGCTGGGCGACGTGACGACCGTGCTCGAGCCGAGCGCGGACTGGCAGATCTACGAGCGCGACCGCCTCATGTACGGCGCTCGGCACGACTGGCACACCCTCGAGGGGCCGTCGGTCCGTCTGCACGAGGGCCGCTACTACTGCTTCTACTCCGGCGGCTCCTGGCAGACCGCCGGCTACGCCGTCGCCTGGGCGAGCGCGCCCTCGCCGCTCGGCCCCTGGACCGAACCCGCGGACGGCGCGGGCCGCCTCCTGGGCGCGGTCCCCGACCACGTCCGCGGCCCCGGCCACAACAGCGTCGTGACCACGTTCGGCGGGACGGACATGATCGTCTACCACGCCTGGGACGAGACCCTCAGCGCCCGCCAGCTCTGCATCGACCCGATCCGCTGGACCCCCGACGGCCCCACCACCCCCGGCCCCACCTGGCAGGACCAGCCCCTGCCCGCCTGACCGGTTCCGCGGCTGCCGCGTCCTCGGTGCCGTCCCAGGGGTCACAGGACTTTCACGTAAACGTGAAACTCCCGTACTGACCACGGCAGATCTGCCGTGGTCAGTACCGGTCTTTCACGTTTACGTGAAAGTCCCACCACTGATCAGGTGGGTGATCAGGTGAGCGTCGGGGTCAGGCGAGCGACGGGTAGAGGGCCTCGACGGGGCTGCTCAGCGCGGCGCGGACGTCGCGGCTGACCTGGTCGGCGAGCACCTCGTGGTGCCCCGCCTCGACGGCGTCCCAAATCAGCCCGACGATGTCGGCCGGGTCGGACTTCTCGACGTCGAGCTCGGCGATCATCGGGGTGTCGGTGTAGCCGAGGTGCGCGCCGACGACCTGGGTGCCCTGGGGCGCGAGCTCGACGCGGAGGGAGTTGGTGATCGACCAGAAGGCCGCCTTGGACGCGGAGTAGCCGCCCGCGAGGGCGAGCCAGCTGAGGGCCGAGTGCACGTCGACGAGCGCGCCGCCGCCGTTGCGCGCGAGGACCGGGGCGAACGCCTTGGCGACGCGCAGCGGACCGAAGACGTTCGTCGCGAACACCCGCTCGACGTCGGCGACGTCGGACTCGAGCAGCTGGTTGGTCCCGCTGACCCCGGCGTTGTTGACCACGACGCTGACGTCGCCGGCCGCCTCGGCCGCCGCCGCCACGCTGGCCGGGTCGGTGACGTCGAGCGCCAGCGGCACGATGCGGGGGTCGTCCCACGTACGCGGCGAACGCGCCGTCGCGTAGACCTTGGCGGCGCCGCGTACGAGCGCCTGGTGGACGAACTCGGCACCGAGGCCGCCGTTCGCGCCGGTGACGAGGACGGTGGCGCCCTGGATGCTGGTCATGTCGTGCTCCTGTCGTCGGCGGGCGCGTCTGCCGCGGTGCCGCCGTAGTTGAGTTCAGGAATCGAACCTAGCACGCAGGGTTCAACTCCCGAACTCAGGTACGCTGAACCCATGCTCGGCATCCTCGGCGGCGACGAACGCTGCCCCATCGCGCGCGGCCTCGACGTGCTCGGCGAGAAGTGGACGCTCATGGTCGTCCGCGACGCGCTGCTGGGGTCCACGCGCTTCAGCCAGTTCCAGCAGTCGCTCGGCATCCCCCGCGAGGTCCTCACCGCGCGGCTCGCCTCCCTCGTCGAGGGCGGCGTCCTCGAACGCTCCTCCTACAAGCCCGAGGGCGGTCGCGCCCGCGACGAGTACCGGCTCACCGAGGCCGGACGGGACCTCGCCGTCGTCCTGCTCGCCCTCGGCGGCTGGGCCGACCGGCACCGCCCGTCCGAGCTCCGCTCCGACCTGGCGTTCGTCGATGACCACGGCGACCCGGTCGAGGTCGCCGTGGTCGCGTCCGGCTCCGACCGCGTCGTCCCCCTCGACCGGGTCACCGCACGCCTCGACCGCCCCGCCGCCTGACGGCTCCCCCGGGGTACGCGCTCTCTTCGCCGCTTGCGCAAAGCCCCAGGCGCCTCAGGTCTTTCACGTTTACGTGAAAGACCCGTACTCACCACGGCAGATCTGCCGTGGTCAGTACCGGGGTTTCACGTTTACGTGAAACTCCCGTGACGCACGAGACGCGCACGCAGGTCCCCGCCACGGAGTCCGCCACGGGTCCCCGGAACCCTCACCACCCCAGCACGCCGGCGGCCTCCTGGAACGTCCCCGTCGGGCCGTCGGCGCCGATGGCGGCCCAGCGGGCGATGACGGCCGCGCCGACCTCGACGGGCTGGCCCGTGCTGTGGTCGACGTCGCCGAGCTCGGTGGCGGTGTAGCCGGGCTCGACGGCGTTGATCTTGACTTCGGGGATGGCCCGCGCGTACTGGACGGTGAGCATCGAGACGGCGGCCTTGCTGGCGCCGTAGACGATCGCAGCCACGGACGAGGCGGGTCGGGCCGGGTCGTGGTTGGCGGTGAACGAGCCGAGCGCGCTCGAGACGTTGACGATCACGGGGTTCGCGGAACGTCGCAGCAGCGGCAGCGCGGCCTCGGTGACGCGGACGATGCCGACGGCGTTGGTGTCGAAGACGGCGAGCGCGTCGGGACCGTTCAGCGCGTACATCGCGATGCCGGCGTTGTTGACGAGCACGTCGAGGCCGCCCTCGGCCTCGAGCCGCGCGAACGCCCGGGCGACGGAGGCGTCGTCGGTCACGTCGAGCTGGACGGTACGGGCACCGAGCTCCTCGGCGACCCGGCGGCCCCGGACCTCGTCCCGGGCGCCGACGTAGACGGTGTGCCCGGCGGCGACGAGCTGGCGGGCGGTCTCGAGGCCGAGGCCACGGGTGGCGCCGGTGATCAGTGTGGTGGTCATGGAGCCAGGCTGCGACGCTCGCCGGCCGTCGACCAGGCGTCTGGTTGTCGTAGGACTCGCAGGGCCAGGACAGCAC
This sequence comes from Microlunatus spumicola, assembly GCF_039536445.1. NCBI lineage: Bacteria > Bacillati > Actinomycetota > Actinomycetes > Propionibacteriales > Propionibacteriaceae > Microlunatus > Microlunatus spumicola. The sequence continues at coordinate 557,432 of NZ_BAAAYR010000001.1, forward strand.
CCGCGCGCGGGTGCACCCTGGTGGCGTGGGGTCCTCGGAGTTCGGTCGCCTGGTGCGGCGCTGGCGCGACCGGACGACGCCCGAGACCGTCGGGGTCCCGGCCGGCCGGCGCCGTCGGGCCACCGGCCTGCGCCGGGAGGAGCTCGCCGGCCTGGCCGGCGTCTCGGCCGACTACCTGACGCGGCTGGAGCAGGGCCGTGCGACCTCGCCGTCGGCGCAGGTGGTGGAGGCCCTGGCCCGCGCGCTGCGGCTGGACGACGCCGAGCGTGACCTGCTGTTCCGCGTGGCCGGGCACGCGTCCCCCGGCACCGGGGTCGTCCGGACCCGCCTCACGCCGAGCGTGCAGCGCCTCCTCGACCGCCTCGCCGGGACCCCGGTCTGCGTGTACGACGCGAGCTGGACGCTGGTCGTGGCCAACGCGCCGTACGACGCGCTGATGGGCGACACGACCACGTGGCACGGCATCGAGCGCAACGCCGTCTGGCGTCACCTCGTCGGCCCCGGGAGCCGTGCGGTCACGACCCCCGAGGAGCAGGACCGCTTCGAGGCGATGCTCGTCGCCGACCTCCGGCTCACCAGGGCGCGCTACCCCGACGACCCCGCCCTCGGGCGTCTCGTCCGGGAGCTGTCCGCGCTCAGCCCGCGCTTCGTCACGCTCTGGCACGGCAGCGAGCCCGACCCCGGCCACGAGACGGCGCGGCACAAGATCATCGAGCACCCGACGGTCGGGCGCATCGCGCTGGACTGCGACACCCTCGTCGTCGCCGTCGACGACCTGCGACTGATGGTCTACACGGCCGAGCCGGGCACCGAGGACGCCGAACGGCTCGCCCTCGCGATCGTCCTCGGGACCCAGGCCTTCGCCGGCTCGTCCAGCGACGGAACCCCTGGTCAGCAGGCCAGCACGGCGCCGTAGTAGTTCGCCTCGAAGGCGTCGGTCGGCACGACCACGGTGCGGTAGGGCGCGGTCCGGCCGTAGCACCAGTACGTCAGCCGCACCCCGCCCGGCACGTCCACGACGGGCGCCTCCAGCGCGACCCAGTGGTCGGGGAACTGGCGCAGCACGACGTTCTCCACGGAACCGTCCTCGTTGGGCAGCATGGTCGTGTTCAGCAGCACCAGCACGACCTGTTCCGGCGACGGCGCCAGGGAGCGGGCGTGGTCGAGGCCCCTGGTGAAGAAGAGGTTCGCCTCGTCGCGCACGTCTCCGAACCGGCCGCACGCCTCCAGCCACTCGACGACCTCCCCCGACGTCGTCGCCGCCGACACGTCCTCGTCGGGGGTCCCCTCGTAGTCGAAGAAGGCGTTCTCGGCGTCGCGCAGCGCGGACATGATCATCCACTCGGCCGGGGGCGTGATCGCGCTGCCGTAGCGGCGCTGCAGGTCCTTGTAGTCCGTCGCCAGGCAGGCGTCGTCGTCGGGCGCGACCTCGTAGCCACCGATCGTCGACCGGCCCGTGTCGTAGAGCTCCACGGCGAAGTTCGCGACGCCCACCGGGTCGCGCCGGAGCCAGCTCCGCAGGAACGAGGCCGGCCCGCACAGGTTGAGGTTGCTCTGGCTGACGAGGTCCGGGTCGGTCAGCAGCTCTCCGAGCCGGGTGGCCACCTCCCGGCGGTCGAGACCGTGCCAGGGCGAGGGCTGGAGGCTCGCGCCGAAGGCGGCCAGCAGGTCGGCGAGCGAGCCTCCCCCGCCCGGTGCCCCGAGCACGACGGCTCCCGTGGCCTCCGACCAGTAGAGCTGCCCGCCGCCGAACCACTGCGTACGCCCGACCCCGTCGGCGTGCGCCTGCTCGCCGGTCGCCGGGTAGCCGAGCGGTCCTCCCTCGCCGCCCTGGCTCTGCCACAGCGCCCCGATCGCGCCGTAGACCTCCCACGCACCCGTCGCGGGCGACCAGGCGATCGTGCCGCCCTCGAAGCCGCTGGTCCGGCCCACGCCGTCGCGGCCCAGCGTCTCGTCGGTCACCGGGTAGCCGAGGAACGCGGGGCCGCCGAGCTCCAGGTAGCGGACCAGGATCAGGCCGTGCACCTCGTGGGTGCCGGTGGTGGGCGTGGACCAGAAGGTGGCACCCGCGAAGGGGCGGGTGGTGCCTCGCCCGTCGGGGGTCGGCACCTCCTCGCCGACGGGCGGGCCGAAGGCGGCCTCGCCGCCGAGGGCGTCGTACGTGTCGGTGATGGCGGACATGGTGGTCTCCTTGCGTCTCTTCGGTCGGGGTTCGGGCCGGGTCCGCAGCGCGTCCCGGTGTCTTCCGCGGTCAGACCGCGGGGGGGAACAACGGGGTGAGCGCGGCGACCCAGGCCACGGCCTGGGTACCGGGACGGGTGAGCGAGGTGTGGTCCCACCCGACGTCGCCGGTCAGCGAGAAGGGACCGAGCCCGAGCGTCCCGAACTGCTCCTGCGCGGCCTCGGCGGCGCTGGCGTCGGCGCCGCTCCAGCTGCCCCGGACGGTGAGGTCGCGGATCAGGAGCATCCGGGTCGTCACCGCGCCGAGCAGCCCGGGGTTCTGCGTCGGCGTACCGGTCGACACCGCGCCCGGCGCGAAGCCCGGCATCGTCCAGCCCGGCTGCACGAACAGCTCCGGATGCCACCAGGGCCGGGTGATCGACACGACCCGGTAGGAGAACGACAGCTCGAAGCCGCCGGCCGGCTGGACCGGCGCGGTCGGCGCCGCGTCCACCAGCAGCTGGTGGGCCACCAGCAGGTCGCGGTAGTGCGGGCGTCGTACGCCGACGTCGAGGCCCGCGTCGGCGGGCGGGTCGTCGACCACGAGGGCCCCCGGGCGCCCTCGTACGGCAACCGGCCGGACCCGGTCGGCCCGGAGCGCGGCGCCCAGCCCCCGCCCGGTCAGACCCGTGCGCGCCGAGAGGAGCGGGGCCAGGCGAGCCGCGGAGAGCCCCGGCGCCGGCCGCGCGAGGTCAGGGACGACCGTCGCCCGCGCGAGGTGACCGCTGAGCGCGTCGCGCAGGTCGGGCTTCGAGCGCAGCCGGGCCAGAGACAGCCGTCCCGTGGCGGCCACCCGGACGGGCTCGGCCAGGACGCCGACGGCGGGGCACGTCGTCCAGACCAGCGGCGGCGCCTGCACCGGGACGACGTCGGGCGGTGGTGCCGCCGGCGGCGCGCTGCCACCGATGGTGAAGGAGACGCTCGGCCAGGGCTCGGCCGTGTCCCACCAGCGGGCCGGGTCGGGCCTGGCCGGGTGGTAGACGTCGCCGGGCGTGACGCTCCCCCGGGCCATCAGCTCCAGGTCCGCCCGGGCCTGCTCCACCAGGATCGCCGCCGCCGGCGACGTGGCCGCGTCCGTCGCCGCGTTCAGCAGCACCATCCGGGTCACGTCGTCGAGCCGGCGCGAGGAGTCGACGAAGGTCGCCCCCGGCGCCGGGACGACGTTGACCAGCTCGGCGAACGCCTCCGCCCCGGCCACGTCCGGGTCGGTCGCGAAGTCGTCCAGGTCGAGGTCCCGCCCGCAGGGCTCGACGAGCACCAGGTTCTGCGTGCCCTCGAGCGATCCCGGCGGGGCGACCAGCTCCGCGAGCCTCGCGTAGAGCTGGCTGCCCAGCGTTCCGGCGTCGGTCATCGTCGTGCTCCTCGCGCTCGTCGTACGTGTGGTGGCGGATGTCGGTGCGCGGTGCCGGTCAGGGCATCGGCGGGCAGAAGGGCACCTTGGTGCACACGAACCCGAGGACCTGGATGTCGGGGATGAAGAACCCCTGGTCGGTCTTCTGCGCGTGGAAGGTGTCCTTGCTGCTGCTGTGCGCGTACTCCCCCGAGACCGAGAACGGGCCCCAGCCGACCGAGACGGAGCCGGAGGTCGCGCTCTCGATGTGGTCGCTGTCCTGCTTGGACCACGAGCCGGTGATCGTCACGTCGCGCACGATCAGCAGGGCGGCCGGGACGAGCGGCATCAGGCCCTCCCCGTTCGCCGAGATCCCGCCCTTGCCCGTCATGGTGCCGAGGTCCCAGTTCGGCAGGTCGAAGACCGTCGCGTCCATCCACGGGCGCTGCACCGGGCAGATCCGCCACTTGAAGCTGATGCCGATGTTCGTGGTCTCGGCGCCGAGGTGCTCCTGGGAGTCGGAGTGGTTCACCCCGCCGCCGAAGCTCCACAGCCCGAGGTTCACGCCGGCCTTGCCGCCCCAGCTCGTGGCCTCGGCGGTGTGCTCGGTCTGCACGTCACCGGAGGAGAAGGAGTAGGTCGGCCAGGACGACGCGTCCGAGCTGGCCCAGTCCGAGGGCTGGATGCGGCTGCGCAGGATCGGCTGCAGCTCGGTCTCGACGGTGAACCGGTAGGCGTTGATCAGCCACTGGGCCTCCTCGAAGACGCGCGAGACCTGGCCCTCGTTGAGCGTCGCGAGCTGCGCCTTCGCAGCCTGCACCTGGTCCCGGCCCGCCGCCCCCCAGTCCGACCACGCCCGGCGCACCTTGGCGACGGCGGTCGGACCCGTCATCGGCCAGACGCGGCGCAGGTTCTCGTCGGCCATCGCGGCCGCCCAGGTCGCGACGTAGGCCGTGTACGCGTCCTGGTAGGCGGCGAACGCCTTGGCCTCCTGGTCGGCGAGGGCCGTGTTCTTCATGATCGTGCGGCCCTCGTCGTCCGTGCTCTCCTCCTTGAGCACGGCGTTCGCCCGGTCGCGCGCGGCCTGGATCTCGGGGCTCGGCGGCGGCTCCGTGACGTGCACGAGGTTGACCAGGTCGCTGTAGACCTGCGAGACCTTGCGCTGGGTCGGCGACCAGGTGGCCTCGTTGCCGGGGATGTCGTCGACGAGCGACGCGATCAGCGCCGTCGCCTCCTGGTTCCCCGAGGTGTTCCCCGGGCTCCACGGGTTGCGGTAGTCGGCACCGTTCAGCACCATGCCCCGCTGGGCCATGATCAGCTGTGTGGTGTCGTTGTCGAACGCGCTGGGCAGACCCGCCTTCGGGTCGGCACCGGTGACGACCTGCAGCATGCGGTCGTAGAGGGACAGGGCGATCTGCTCGTCGAGCGGCATGACGTGCCTCCGGGCTCAGGGCCTCCCGTCGGTGGGAGACGTTGCCAGGAGGAGGCCCGTACGGGGTCGCCTGATACGGGTCGGTGGGCCGGTCGGGTGAGGTTTCCGGGGCCAGGTGCCTCGCCGGACCACCGGTCGCCCGAAGGATGTTTCATGGCCACCAACCGCACCGAACAGTTCGCCGACGCCCTGCACGCCCTCGAGGACGGTGGCGACCTCGACGCCTTCGTCGACGTCTTCGCCGAGGACGTCGAGCTCTACCGCCCGGAGACCCAGCAGCGCCTCGACGGCACCTCGGGGGCGCGGGCCTTCTGGGAGCAGTACCTCGCCACCTTCGACACGATCCGCTCCGACTTCAGCCGCGTCGTGGACGGCGAGGTCGGGGTGCTCGAGTGGACCAGCACCGGACAGCTCGCCGGCGGCGCCGACATCAGCTACACCGGCGTCAGCCTCCTCGACTTCGACGAGGCCGGGAAGGTCACGCGCTTCGCCACCTACTTCGACACCCAGGCCTTCGGACCGGCGCCCGCCACGACGTAGGCGTCGCCGGACCATCGACTTCCCACCGGCCGGGCCGCAAGAATGCTTGCGGCCCGGCCGACCCACGTCCGGGCCGCCCGGCACCAGCGTGAGGCGGTCGCGTCGATGGCACGAGGAGCGGCGACGGTGGACGACGGCCTCCGGGCCCGGCTGAGGGACGAGCTCCGCCACCGCCTCCGGCCCATGCCGGGGCGCGACCCCCGCGAGCGCGGTCGGACCACCACGCCGCTCGAGCTCCTCTACGACCTCACGTACGTCATCGCCTTCGGCGCCGCGGCGGAACAGCTCGCCCACCAGGTGGGCGAGGGCCACGTCGTCCCCGCCGTCGGGGCCTATCTCTTCGCGGTCTTCGCCGTGACGTGGGCGTGGCTGAGCTTCACCTGGTTCTCCTCGGCCTACGGCAACGACGACGCGCTGGTCCGGGTGCTGACGATCGTGCAGATGGTCGGCGTCGTCGTCCTGATCTTCGGGCTCCCCGTCGGGTTCACCAGCGCGGCGGAGGGCGGCAGCCCGAACAACGCGCTGCTCGTCGTCGGCTACGTCGTCATGCGCGTTCCGCTCGTCGTGCTGTGGCTGCGCGCCGCCCGGCAGGACCCCGGGCACCGGCGCGTGACCACGGCGTACGCGGTGATCATCGTCCTCGCGCAGCTCGGCTGGCTCCTCACGGCCGTCCTGCCGCTCCCGCTCGGCGCCACCGTCGTCGCGCTGGTCGTGCTCGCCCTGGCCGAGATGGTGGCGCCCGTCGTCGTCGAACTTCGCTGGGGCCTGCTGCCCTGGAACCCCGGGCACCTGGCGGAGCGGTTCAGCCTGCTGACCCTGATCACCCTCGGCGAGGTGATCGCCGCGACGGTCGCCGCCGTCACGGCGCTGACCGACGAGCAGGGCTGGTCGGTCGCCGCCGTCGTGATCGTCTCGTCGGGGCTCGTCCTCGCCGCCGCGCTCTGGTGGGCGTACTTCCTCGTCCCCTCGCGCGTCGTCCTCGAGCAACGGCCCGGGCGCATCTTCGCCTGGCGCTACGCGCACCTGCCGATGTTCGGTGCGCTCGCCGCCGTCGGGGCCGGGCTCCGGGTCGCGAGCGAGGCCGTCGAGCAGGGCGAGATCAGCCTGCTGCAGATCGCCCTCGCGCTCGCCGTCCCGGTCGCCGCGGTCGTCGTGATGATCTTCCTGATGTGGAGCATCCTGATGCGCTCCTACGACCTGACGCACGTGCCGCTGCTCGCCCTCTGCCTCCTGCCCCTCGTCGCCGCCGTCGTCGTCGCCGCGATCGCGGGAGCCGACGGCCCCCTCGACCTGGAGCACCACGGCGACCTCCTCGCGCTCGTCGGCGTCATCGCGCTCGTCGCCCTGGCCTCCGTGGTCGAGGTCGTCGGCCACGAGCGGGTGGGCTACCTACACACCCTGCGGGCGCTGGAGCAGGACTGAGGCCGGCCGACGCCATGTCCGGGGCCTCGGCTGCCCCTCCGCGTGGCGGTTCCGGGGTGCGGCGCGCCGGAGGTCTGCTGCGGCTCCTCGTGAGCCTCTCGCGTCCAGGTCCAGCACGCCGCTCCCCTGTCCTCGTCCAGAGGGTCGGCCTGCCCCGCCTGATACGCGGGAGGTGAAGGCCGAGGGTCGGCGGGAGGCCGACACCCGTTCGCGCCGCCTCGGACGGTTCGGGGTCGGGGCCCGTCATCTAGTAGAGTCCTCGACTGCGGCTCCGACCTGTCGGAGCTTTGCGGGCTGTGGCGCAGCTTGGTAGCGCACTTGACTGGGGGTCAAGGGGTCGCAGGTTCAAATCCTGTCAGCCCGACCGTGTTTGCCCTGACGGGAAGCACTTTCGGAACATCGGCGGCACGACGGTGCCGCGCACGACGAGGTGTCCCACCCCTCGGCGGGCGGGTCCATGTCTCGACCTCCGGGGATCGGCAGTACGTTGCCGACCATGACGACCGATCCCTGCGCCGAACCGCTTGGGCGTGCGGCTAGGGACGAACGGTGAGCAGGACCGCGGTCCTCCTGTCGCTCGGCGCACTGATGCTCACTCTGCTCGTCGCCTGGCTGACGTGGAACTACGTCTTCACCAGCGTCGACCGCGTCTTCTGGTTGATGCTCTTCGGCGTCGGCAGCCTCGGCGGGCAGTAGGCCGAGGCACCAGCGTCGGCCGACCCGTCAGACCAGCGCGGCCGTGCCGATGCGCCAGAGGCGCTCGGCGTTGTCGGGGTCGAGGGCGTACGCGGCGACCGAGCGGACCAGCTCCTCGACGTCGCTCGGACGTTCGTCGACGCGTACGGCTTCCTGGTTGTCGTTGAAGTAGCGGCCACCGACGCCCTCGAGCAGCGGGCTGGTCGCCAGGAGCACCGTCGTCGCCGCTCCCTGGGCGGGCGTCTTCTGCAGCTCGACGGGGGTCGCGAGCCGGCCGCCGACGTGGCGCTGCAGCGAGGTCGCGATCGCGCCGGGGTTGAGCGTGTTGACCGTGATGCCGTCGTCGGCCCAGCGGGAGGAGGCGGCTACGCCGAACAGGATCACGGCGGTCTTGGACTGCCCGTAGGCCTGCACGGGGTCGTACGGGCGGAACCGGAAGCCGAGGTCGTCGAAGACGACCGGGGAGAAGAGGTGCCCCGACGACGACACCGACACGACCCGGGCGCCGCCCGCGCGGGCCAGGGCCCGGTGCAGGCCGACGGTCAGGGCGAGGTGGCCGAGGAAGTTCGTCGCGAGCTGCGCCTCCCACCCGGCGTCGGTGAGGGTCCGGTCCGGCACGGCCATCACGCCGGCGTTGTTGACCAGCAGGTCGAGCGGCCGGTCCCACCCCTCGGCGAAGGCCCGTACGGACGCCAGGTCGGTCAGCTCCAGCGGCCTGACCTCGACCGTCGCGCCGGTCGTGGCGGAGAGGTCGGCCGCGACCTTCCGTCCGGACCGCACGTCGCGGACCCCGAGCGTCACGGCCGCGCCCCGGCGCGCCAGGGTGGCGGCGGTCTCCACGCCGATGCCCGAGGCGCCGCCCGTCACGACGGCGTGCTTGCCCGTGAGGTCGACGCCCTCGCTGACCTCGTCGGCGGTGGAGCGGGACGTGAACGGGGTGGTGATCCGGTCGCTCATGGTCGTCTTCCTCCGGCCCGGGCTCGGCGGGCACGCTCGTGCACCGGGGTCCTGCCCTGGTCCTGGACCTCGATGCTGCGTCCCCGGACCGGGACGGACCATCCGGGCAGCCGTCGCCCGTCTCCGGACAACCGGACGGTTGCCTCCCGGACGGCCGCAGGGGGTGCCAGGGCCGACATCGCGCGCCAGAATGCAGGACGTGACCGGCACCGGGGAGGCGCGGGCAGCGGCCGGTCTCCCGGTGGGTGCCGCCGGGCCGGTGCTCGGCCGCGGAGACGAGCTGGACCGGCTCGGGCGGGCGGTCGAGGACGTCGACCTCGGCGGCAGCGCGCTCCTCCTCACGGGTGAACCGGGGATCGGCAAGTCGACGCTGGTGCGTGCGGCCTCGCGCCTGGCTCTGGACCGGGGGCACCACCTGCTGGAGGCGACCGGGGTGGAGTCGGAGGAGGGTCTGGCCTTCGCCGGGCTCCAGGTGCTGCTCGGTCCGGTCCTGCCCAGCGCCCGCACCCTGCCCGCCGCGCAGCGCCGGGCGTTGGCGACCGCGTTCGGCCTCGAGGAGGGGCCGGCTCCGCAGACGTTCCTCGTGGGCCTCGCCGCCCTGAACCTGCTGAGCGAGGTGGCGTCGGGACGACCGGTGAGCGTCGTGGTCGACGACGCGCAGTGGCTCGACGGGCCCACGCAGGAGGTGCTCGCCTTCGTCGCCCGCCGGGTGGCCGGGGACCCGGTGCTCCTGGTCGTCGCCCTGCGGTCCGGTCACGAGAGCCCGCTGCTGCGGGCGGGCCTGGAGACGGTGAGCCTCGAGGGCCTCGACGAGGACGCCGCCCGCGCGGTCCTCGCGGTGGCGGCGCGCGACCTCGACGAGGCCGACCGGAGGACCGTCCTGGAGCAGGCCCTCGGCAACCCGCTGGCGCTCGTCGAGCTGCCGGCCAGCCTGAGGGCGACCCGTACGGGTGCGGGCGGTCGGGCGCCTCGTCCCGTCGCGCTGAGCGCGAGGCTGGAGCGGGCCTTCGCCGCCCGCCTGCCCGAGCTCCCGCCGCGCACCCGGGACGCGCTGCTCGTCGCGGCGCTCGACGCCGAGGACGCGCTGCCGGAGATCCTGGCCGGGGCCTCCGTGCTGGGCGGGGCGCCTGTCGACGCCACGGTCCTCGAACCCGCGGTCCGGGTCGGCCTGCTGTCCTTCGACGAGCTCCACGTCCGCTTCCGGCACCCGCTGGTGCGGGCCGGCGTGCTGCAGTCGGAGCCCACGACCCGCCGGCAGGCGGCGAGCGCCGCGCTGGCCGACGTGCTGGCCGACCAGCCGCTGCGCCGGACCTGGTACCGGGCCCAGGCGACCTCCGGCCCGGACGAGGAGGTGGCGAGGGAGCTCGAGGACGCCCACACCGAGAACCTCCGCCGCGGTTCCGTCACCGCCGCCATCGCGGCGCTGGAGCGTGCGGCCCAGCTGACCGCCGGCTCGGCGCGCCGCGGGCACCGGCTGCTGCTCGCCGCGGAGCTGGCGTTCGGGCTCGGCCAGGCGGACCTGGTGGCCCGCCTGCTCGGCGACGCCGAGGGCCAGACGCTCGACGAGCTCGACCGGGCTCGCCTGGAGTGGCTCCGCGAGCTGCCCGACGACACCGACCTCCGGAACCCCCGCCGGATCCTGGAGCTGTCGGAGATCGCCGTCCGCGCGGCGCGGGCCTGCGACAGCGACCTCGCCCTGAACCTGCTCGTGGCCGCCGCCGTGCGCTGCCACTGGAGCTGGCCCGCCCCGCAGGTCCGGGACCGGGTGGTCGCGGCGGTGGAGAGCCTGGTGGGTCACGAGGCGGACCCGCGCTACGTGGCGGCGCTCGCCGTCGCGCAGCCGCTGGACCAGGGCCGGCGGGTCGCCGGGCTGCTGTCGGCGGCGGTGGTCGGTGGTGCCACCGACCCCGAGTCCCTGTCGCTGTACGGCATGGCCGCCTTCGCCGTCGGCGACCAGCTGCGGGCCGCCGACTTCCTCGACCGGGCGGAGGCGGGGTGCCGGCTCGAGGCCCGGCTGGGCCTGCTCACCCAGGTCCTAGCCCTGCGCAGCGCGGTGGGGGTGGACCTGGGCGACTGGGGCAGCGCCGCCGCCGCCGTCGACGAGGCCCGGCGGCTGGCCTCGGAGACCCGGCAGGCCACCTGGCGCGCCGGGACCCTCTCGACCACCGCACGCGGGTGCGCCCTGCGGGGCGACACCGCGCACGCGCTCGGCCTGGCCGCCGAGCTCGAGAGCACGGCCGGCGCGCGCGGCAACGTCTGCTCACGGGCCAGCGCGCTGCTCGCCCGCGGGTTCGCGCTGCTCACCGAGGGGCGCCAGCGCGAGGCGTACGACGTCCTCCGCCGGCTGTTCGACCCCGAGGACCCCGCCTGCCACGAGCGCGAGCGGCTGCCGGGCGTGATGTTCCTCGTCGAGGCCGCGGTGCAGTCGGGCCGGCGCGAGGAGGCGCGGCTCGTGGTCGAGCGGTTGGAGGACGCCGCCCGGCGGTGCGCCGCTCCCCTGCTCGACGTCCACCTGCTCTACGCCCGTGCGGTGCTGGCCGACGACGGGGACGCCGAGCGGCTCTACGTCGTCGCGCTGCACCAGGACCTGTCGCGCTGGCCGCTCGTCCGGGCCCGGCTCCAGCTCGCGTACGGGGCCTGGCTCCGGCGGCAGCGACGCCCGAGCGACGCGCGCGTCCCCCTCCGCGCGGCCCGGGACACGCTGGCCTGGGTGGGGGCGCGCACCTGGCTCGAGCAGGCCCGCGCCGAGCTGCGCGCCACCGGGGACCGGAGCGCCATATCCGACGACCAGCCGGACGCCGCGCCCTGGCAGGACCGGCTCACCGCCCAGGAGCTCCACATCGCCCGGCTGGCGGCCGAGGGCCTGTCCAACCGCGAGATCGGCGAGCGCCTGTTCATGTCCCACCGCACGGTCGGTGCGCACCTGCGTCACGTCTTCCCCAAGCTCGGCATCACGTCCCGGGTGCAGCTGGCCGGCCTGCTCGCGCCCGGCTGACGTCTCAGACGTGCACCTCGCCGCCGTCCGCGAACAGCTCGCTGGCCGTCACGAACGAGGACTGGTCGGACGCGAGGAACAGCACGGCGTTGGCGATCTCGTCCGTGACCGCCACCCGCCCGAGCGGGACCCCGGCGGCCATCTGGCCGAGCAGCTCCGAGACGTGCTCCGGACCCGGCGCCAGCCCGCGGAGCCCGGGGGTGTCCGTGGGTCCGGGGACGATGGCGTTGACCCGGATGCCGCGGCCGCTCAGCTCGCCGGCCCACGTCCGGGTGAAGGAGCTCAGCGCGGCCTTGGTGGCGGCGTAGACGCCGAAGGCCGGTATCCCCTTGGAGGCCGAGGTGGACCCGGTGACGATCACCGAGGCACCCTCGTTGAGCACGGCCAGCGCCTTCTGCACGGTGAACACGGTGCCGCGCACGTTGATCGTGAAGGTGCGGTCGAAGTCCTCCGGCGTCAGGTCCGCCAGGGTCGCGAAGGCGCCGCCGCCGGCGTTGGCGAAGAGCACGTCGAGCCCTCGGCCGCGCTCGACGACGGCCGCGAAGACGCGGTCCAGGTCGTCCAGGTCGGCCACGTCGCCCCGGATCGCGGTGACCCGGTCGCCCAGCGCCGCGCTCACCTTGTCCAGCTCGGTCTGGCGGCGGCCCGTCAGGAAGACGTGCGCCCCCTCCGCGACGAAGCGCTCCACCGCCGCCAGGCCGATGCCCGACGCTCCTCCGGTGACCAGTGCCGTCCTGCCCTCGAGCTGTCCCACGATGTCGTCCCTCCGTCGGTGGCCTGCTGCCACCGCCACCCTGCGGGCCGGCACGGCGGTCCCGCATCGGTCAGGTGACCGATGCGCGAGGAACCGACGCCTGGTTGTCTGGCGGTCACGGCACGGGTCGTGCACGACGCGACGGCCCGGAGGGAGGGGTGATGAGCGCGTACGGGACCGGGCAGGCTCCCGGGTCGGGCTGCCAGGCCTTCGGGCTAGCCCTATCGACCGGCCCCGGACGGCCTGCGAGCATCGGGGTGTGGTGCTCTCGATCCTCGTCGTCGACGACGACACCGCGGTCCGCGGCCTCATCGTGCGCATCCTGCGGGCGCAGGGCCACGCCGTGGTCGGCGAGGCCGGTTCGGTCGCCGAGGCCCTCGTGCTGACGGCCCGGCTCCGGCCGGACGCCGCGCTGGTCGACATCGGGCTGCCGGACGGCGACGGGTTCGAGCTGACGCGCGCGCTGCGCGACCGGGGCGACAAGGTGCGCGTCGTGCTGTTCAGCTCCGACGCCGACCGGACGAACGTGACCGCCGCCGAGCGCGCGGGGGCCGTGGGCTTCCTGCCCAAGGACGAGCTGTCGGGCACCGCCCTGCAGCTGCTGCTGGAACCCGCCGAGGGGGCGCAGGTGGCCGGAGGTGGCTGACGCCGGACGGCCCCTGCGGGTCGTCGTCGGGGAGGACGACGTCCTGCTGCGGGAGGGCATTGCTCGCATCCTGATCGAGGCCGGGTTCGACGTGGTCGCCCGCTGCGGGGACGCCGACGACCTGCTGCGGCGCTCCCTCGCGCACCGGCCCGACGTCGTGGTCACGGACGTGCAGATGCCGCCGCAGCGGCAGGACGACGGCGTGCGCGCCGCCCTCGAGCTGCGCCGCCGCGAGCCCGGGATCGGGGTGCTGATCCTGTCCCAGTTCTGCGAGCCGGCGTACGTCCTCGACCTCGTCGGGCAGCGACCCGAGGGGGTCGGCTACCTGCTCAAGGAACGGGTCGGCGACCTGAAGGTGTTCGTGGACGCGGTACACCGGGTCGCGGCCGGCGGCAGCGCGCTCGACCCCGAGGTCGTGAGCCGGATGCTGGGTCGGAGCCGGCGCGACGACCCGCTCCAGGTCCTGAGCCCCCGCGAGCAGCTGGTGCTGGCCGCGATGGCCGAGGGGAGGTCGAACCTGGGGATCGCCAAGACGCTCTACACCAGCCAGGCCTCGGTGGAGAAGCACGTGACGGCGATCTTCCGCAAGCTGTCCCTCGCCCCCGCGGACACGGAGCACCGGCGGGTGCAGGCCGTCCTGACCTATCTGCACGCCGGCGCCCGGGCTCGATGAGCGGGGGCGGCGGCGAGACCCACGGCGAGCTCGCCGCCTCCCGGGCCCGCGTGCTCGCCCGGGCGGACGCGGAGCGGTCCGCGCTGCAGCGCGAGCTCCACGACGGCGCCCAGCAACGTCTCGTGCATGCGCTCATCGCGCTCCGGCTCGCGCGGTCGGCCCTCGGGCCCGGCTCCCCCGGCGCGGCCCTCGTCGACGAGGCCCTGACGAACGTCGAGCAGGCGAACCGCGACCTCCGCGCCCTCGTCCACCGCGTCCTCCCCGCCTCGCTGGTCCACGGCGGCCTGGCCAGCGCGCTGCGGTCCCTCGTCGACGACCTCGCGGTGCCCGTCGCCCTGCACGTCGACGTGCCCCGGCTCCGGCCGGAGGACGAGACCACGGCGTACGTCGTCGCCGCCGAGGTGCTGCGGACCGTCACCGCCCGTTCCGACGCGCGCGAGGTCGACGCGGACGTCCGGCTGGACGGCGACCGGTTGACGATCGACGTCTGGCTCACGCGCACGCCGCTGGACGCGGACCGCACCGAGCCGTCGGACCCGCCGAGGGACGGCGTGGACCTGGCCGAGGCCCGCGACCGGACGCGCACGACGGGGGGTTCGCTGACGGTCACCGACCTGGGCCCGGGGCGGGCCGTCGTCCGCGCGGTGCTGCTCGTCCGGGCACGGAGGGAGCCGGACCCGAACGACGGGGTCGGGCGTGCCTGACGAGGTCGGCGAGGTCCGCGGCGGTGCACCGGACGTGGCCGGGGAGCTCCGGGACCTCGTCGAGGAGCAGGCGGCGTTCGCCCGGGTGGTCGCCGTGGCGGCCGCGGCGGGTCCGCCCGACCCGACCTTCCGGGCGGTCACCGACGAGGCCGCCCGCCTGCTCGGCGGTGCGCTGACCGCGCTCGCGCGCTACGGGAGGAACGGCCGGGAGCAGGTCGTCCTGGCGCACACCGGCGACCACGTGACCGACGGCGAGTGGATCTCCGGCTACCGCGCGAACACGCTCTCCGCCCGCCTGTGGCGGTCCTGGCGGCCCGAGCGGGTGGACGACCTCGCCGCGCTCGACGGTCCGTACCCGCGGTTCGACCGCCGCGGCGTCACGGCGTGCGTCGGCGTGCCGGTGCTCGTCGACGGCGTCCTGTGGGGCTGCCTGAGCGCGGCCTCGCGCACCGGCCCGCTGCCGCCCGGCACGGAGGGACGGCTGAGCCGCTTCGCCGAGGTCGTGGCGCAGGTGGTCGTGACCGGCGCCGCCCGGCTGGGCCGGCAGGCCCTGGCCGACGAGCAGGCGGCCCTGCTCCGGGTCGCCGCGCTGGTGGCGCGCGGCGCACCCCAGGGCGCGGTGTTCGACGCGGTGGCGCTCGAGGCCTCGCACCTCGTCGACGACGAACCGACGACGCTCGTGCGGTACGAGGGCAGGCGCACGTTCACCGTGCTCGCCAGCCGGCGCGGGCCAGCCCCGCCCGGGACGCGCTACACCGTGCCCGTGGACGACGCGGGCACCTCGGCGGAGATGCTCCGGACGGGCAGGCCGGCCCGGCGAGACCGCTACGACGACATCGCCGAGCACTCCTTCGGCCGCCGCAGCTTCGGCCTCGGCTCGAGCGTGTCGGTCCCGATCACGGTCCGCGGCCGGCTCTGGGGTGCGCTCGGCTGCCTGAACGAGGGCCGGACCCTGCCCCTGGAGACCGAGGGACGCCTGGTCAAGTTCTCCGAGCTCGTGGCCTCCGCGCTGGCCGCCGCCGAGACGCGGGCGGAGCTCGAACGGTTCGGCGCCGAGCAGGCCGCCCTCCGCCGGGTGGCCGAGCTCGCCGCCGGCGGTGCCCCCCACCCCGAGGTCCTCCGCGCCGTCGTCGCCGAGGCGTCCGCCCTGTTCGACGAGGCCGTCGTGACCGTCGGGCGGTACACGCCTCCGGGAGGCTGGCAGCGGGTCGACAGCGCGGGCGGCCGGGGCGGGACCCTTCCCGGCACCCCGCCCCCGGACCTCGAGGAGACGGTTGCCCGGGAAGTCCTGGCGGGCGGTCGCCCGTACGGGATCGAGGACACCGGACCGGTGACGGAGGCTCCCGCCGAGGACGGCGCGACGCTGCTGCGGGCCTGCGGGGTGCCGGTCGGGGTCGACGGGGAGACCTGGGGCTGCCTGCTGGTGACGGCGGGCGGGCCACCACTGCCGGGCGGAACCGTCGACCGGCTGGCGCCCTTCGCGCACGCGGCCGGAGCCGCGGTCGCCGGGGACCGCTCGCGCGACACCCTCGGCCGCCTCGCGCGCGAGCAGGCAGCGCTGCGGAAGGTCGCCGAGCTGATCGCCCGGGGCACCGCGCTGACCGAGGTCTTCGACGCCATCGCGACCGAGGCGTCGAACTTCCTCGGCGACGCCCCCGTCGGGGTCTTCCGTCACGACCCCGACGGCCGGGCCACGCTGATGGCGAGGTGCGGCGGTTCCGTCCCGGTCGGCACGCGAGTGACGCTCGACGCGACGACCCTGCGACGACCGGGCGAGGTCGTCCGGTTCAGCACCCTGGAGGGCACCCCGTACGCGAGGCTCGGCCGCGAGCACGGCGTGCGCGGGATGGTCACGGTGCCGGTCGTCGTCGAGGGCCGGGCCTGGGGGCGGCTCGCGACGAGGACGTCGGACGGCGCGGAACCGTCGGCCGAGGCCGAGGAGCGGCTCTTCGAGCTCGCCGAGCTCGTCGCGGCGGCCGTCGCCCACGCGGAGAGCAAGGCCCAGCTGCAGGCGTCGCGCGCCCGGCTCGTGGCCACGGCCGACGAGACCCGACGGCGCCTGCAGCGCGACGTGCACGACGGCGCCCAGCAGCGGCTCGTGCAGACCGTGCTGACGCTCAAGCTCGGCCTCGACGTGGCGGCCCGTGGCGGCGACCCGGTGCCGCTGATGCGGGAGGCCCTCGACCACGCCGAGCGGGCCACGGCGGAGCTCCGCGACCTGGTGCACGGGATCCTCCCCGCGGCCCTGAGCCGCGGGGGCCTGCGGTCCGGGCTCGACTCCCTGATCGCCGGCCTCAGCGTCCCCGTGGACCTGGACGTCGACGCCCTGCCCGGGGACCGGCTGCCGGCCGAGCTCGAGGTGCCGGCGTACTTCGTCGTGGCGGAGGCGCTGACCAACGTCGTCAAGCACGCGGACGCCACCCGGGCGCGGGTACGCGTGGCGCTCGAGGCCGACGGCGCCGGCGACGTGCTGGTCCTCGAGGTCACCGACGACGGCCGCGGCGGTGCCGACCACCGCGGCACCGGTCTGACCGGGCTGGCGGACCGGGTCGACGCCCTCGACGGGACCCTTCGGCTGAGCAGCCCGGCCGGCGCCGGCACGGCGCTGCGGGTCGTGCTGCCGGTGCCGCCGCCCGCCCGCTGAACGACCGCCCCCGGGTCGCCCGGCGACCGGTCGGGTTCACCGGAATCCGGCGGGGGCTGCCCCCGGGCCGGGCACGTCCCGCAGGAGGCCCGGGTCGGGTTGCCCCCGCGCGGAGGTGGGGTCCGCCGGGTGGTTGACGCGACCGCCCGCTGCGAGGGTCGAGAACGCCAGCGTCCCGGTGACAAGCCCTGTCCCGGCTGGCCGACCCCGAAGGAGAGCAGCCATGACGACGCTGGTCCTGGTCCACGGCGCGTACGCCGGTTCGTCGAGCTGGGACGGGGTGGTGGGTCCGCTGCTGGCGCGGGGCCACAGCATCGTCTCCTTCGCCAACCCCCTCCGCGGGGTGCAGAGCGACGCCGCGTTGCTGAGCGACCTCGTGAGGAGCATCGAGGGGCCGGTCGTGCTGGTCGGCCACTCCTACGGCGGTGCGGTGATGACCGCGGTGGAGACCCGGGCCGGCCACGTGACGGCCCTCGTCTACGTCGCCGGCTTCGCGCTGGAGACCGGCGAGAGCGCCGCCGACGCCTCGGCGCTGGCCCCGGGTTCGACGCTCGGCGACACCCTGACCACCGTCCCGCTGTCCGACGGGACGACCGACACCTGGATCGCCCACGAGAAGTACCACCACCAGTTCTGCGCCGACCTCTCCGACGAGCAGGCCGCACTGATGGCCGTGAACCAGCGGCCGGTCACGGCGGAGGCGTTGAACGAACCGCTGGCCGGCGAACCCCTGTGGCGCTCCGCGCCCAGCTGGTTCCTCTTCGGCGAGCTCGACCGCAACATCCCCGCCGGCGCGCACCACCGGATGGCCGCCCGGGCCGACGCGCGCCGGACCGTCGAGGTCCCCGGCGCCTCGCACGTCGTCGGCATCTCCCACCCCGCCGAGACCGTCGAGATCATCCAGGCCGCCGTCGACGCCCACGCGCTCGCCGACGCGTGACCGCCCGGCAACCCGCGCACCCACCGAGCACGAGACGAGGAGCAGACCATGGACGAGAAGGACAGCCTGCGGGGCGGCGACGACACCGCGCCGGACGACGTGGTGGCACGGGGACGGGCGCGGCTGACCACCTCGCGCCGGTCCCTGCTGGTCGGCGGCACCGGTGCGGCGCTCGGGGTGGCGGCCGCGGCCGTCGTCCCGGGTTCCGCCGAGGCGGCCGACGGCTCCTCCGCCGACCGCGGCCGCCACCGCTTCACCACCCGCGTGCCGGTGGCCCCCGGCGTGCAGGTCGCGGTGACCGACCTCGACGGCGGCCGGAAGGGCACGGTCGTGCTCGTCCCCGGCTGGCCGCTGTCGTCGGTCATGCTCGAGAACACCACCCTGTTCCTGGCCGACCGGGGCTACCGCGCCGTCGCGCTGGACCTGCGCGGCTTCGGGGAGTCCGACGCCCCGTACGGGCCGTACGGCTACGACGTCTGGTGCTCCGACATCCGCACGGTGCTGCGCACGATGAACCTGCGCGACGTGACCCTCGTCGGGCACTCGATGGGTGGCGCCGTGGCGCTGCGCTACGCGGCGCGGTTCCGCAGCCGGGTCTCGAGGCTCGTGGTGGCCGAACCGGCCGCACCCCGCTTCGTCTACGGCCCGAAGTCAGCCGACCTCACGGCGGGGCTGGCCGGGCTGATCGAGGGCTACGCGAACGACCGGTCGCAGGTCGTCCGGGCCCTGACGAAGACGTTCTTCTCCACCCACACCGACGTCACGACCGACCCGTTCCTGCAGTTCTTCGAGCGGCAGGGCCTCGACGGCGCCTCCCTCGTGGCCAGCCGCGCCGGCCTGTACGCGCTGCGCGACACCGACCTCACGGCCGACCTGCGCCGGATCTCGATCCCGACGCGGGTCTTCCACGCGCTGAACGACCAGATCGTGCCGTACGACCACGGTCAGGCGGTCGCCGCCGCCGTCAGGGGCGCGACGCTCGTCACCTTCACCACCGCAGGCCACGGCGTCTACATCGACGAGCGCGACAAGTTCAACGCCGAGCTGCTCGCCTTCGCCGCGGGCTGAGCCCGCGCGCACCACCCTCACCCTCTCCCCACCAGCGAACCCCGCACCAGCGAACCCCAGGAGCACCGCATGCCCTTCGTCACCGCCACCGACGGCGCCCAGATCTTCTACAAGGACTGGGGGTCGGGGCCGCCCGTCGTGTTCAGCCACGGCTGGCCCCTCACCTCCGACGTCTGGGACAACCAGCTCAAGCTCGTCGCCGACCACGGCTTCCGGGGCATCGCCCACGACCGCCGCGGCGGCGGCCGCTCGAGCCAGACGTGGGACGGCAACGACCTCGACACCTACGCCGACGACCTCGCGGCGCTGATGGACACCCTCGACCTGCACGACGCGGTCCTGGTCGGGCACTCGACCGGAGGGGGCGAGGTCACGCGCTACCTGGGCCGGCACGGTACGAGCCGTGTGTCGAAGGCGGTGCTGCTGAGCGCCATCCCGCCGCTGATGCTGCTCACCGACGCCAACCCGGAGGGGACGCCGCTCGAGGTCTTCGACGCGATCCGGGAGGGCGTCGCCGGGGACCGCTCGCAGTACTACCAGGACCTCGCCGAACCCTTCTACGGCGCGAACCGCCCCGGCTCGACCGTGACCCAGGGAGCCAGGGACGCGTTCTGGCTGATGTCGATGACCGTCGGCGTCAAGGGGGCGTACGACTGCGTGCGGGCCTTCTCCGAGAGCGACACCAGCGAGGACCTGAAGAAGATCGACGTGCCCGTCCTCGTCCTGCACGGCGACGACGACCAGATCGTGCCGATCCAGGCCGCCGGGCTCAAGTCGGTGAAGCTCCTGCCCGACGCCACGCTCAAGGTCTACCCCGGTGCTCCCCACGGGCTCACGGGCCCGCACGAGCTGGAGTTCGACGACGACCTCCTGAACTTCCTCAAGAGCTGACCGGCGCGCGGTGCCGAGGACCGTGGGGGACCCCGGCACCGCAGGCTCAGTGCCGCCCGACGGCCCGCAGGTAGACGAGCACCGCCCGTACGCGCCGGTGCTGCGTGGCGGAGCGCTCGAGGCCGAGGGACCGGAACAGGGCCGTCACGTGCTTCTCCACCGCGGCCTCGCTGACGTGCATCGACTCGGCGATCCCCCGGTTCGACGCACCCTCGGCCATGCCGGCGAGGACGCGCAGCTGGGCCGGCGACAGACCGCTGAGCGGGTCGTCGTGCACCCGGTGGCCCAGCAGCCGGGCGACCACCTCCGGGTCGAGGACGCTGCCCCCGGCCGCCACCTGCGCCACCGCCTCCAGGACGTGGTCGACCGTCCCGATCCGGTGCTGGAGCAGGTAGCCGACGCCGTCCGGGCGGTCCCCGATCAGCTGCGGCGCGAGCGCCGCGTCGTAGTGGTGGGACAGGACGAGCACGGCGGTCCCGGGCGACCGCCGGCGGACCTCGACGGCAGCGGCGAGGCTGTCCCGGCCGGTGCTCCGCGGGGTGCGGACGTCGACGACCACCACGTCGGGGCGGTCGGCGAGGACCCTGCCGACGAGGTCCCCGGCGTCACCGTGGTGCGCGACGACGTCCAGCCCCGCGTCACCCAGCAGGCGTGCGACACCACCCGAGAACACCCGGTCGTCGTGGCTGAGCAGGACCCGCAGGGCGGGGGCGACCGGCGGGGCGGCAGCGAGAGCGGTCACGTTCGGCCTTCCTGAGTGGCACCGACCGGTGCCTCCTCCAGCATCGAGGCGGACCGCCGCCGGAAAAAGGGGCAGTCGGGGCGCGGACTCATCGCGCAGGGCGATCAGTGGGCGTCCGACCCTGGTCAGTGCCTCCGCGTCCCCGTAGCGTTCGCGGCGTGGAGCTGCGCCAGCTGGAGGCGTTCGTCGCGGTGGCGCACGAGCTCCACTTCGGCCGGGCGGCCGGGCGCCTGCACCTCGGCCAGCCGACCCTGAGCGACCTCGTCCGACGCCTCGAGCGCGAGCTGGGCACCCCCCTCTTCCACCGCACGACCCGCCGGGTGGTCCTGACCGAGGCCGGCGCGGTGCTCCTCGTACGCGCCGAGGCCGTGCTGGCCGACGTGGCGGAGGCGGCCGCGGCGGTCCGGGCCGTGGGCGAGGGGACGGGGGGCACCGTGCGGCTCGGCTTCACGCCCCCCGCAGCCCCGGTGCTGGTCCCGCACCTGTGCCGGGCGTTCGCGGCGGTCGCCCCCGGCGTCCGGGTGGAGCAGAGCCGACTCTGGCTGCCGGGGCTGCAGCAGGCGCTGCTGGACGGGACGGTCGACGTGGCCGTCACCTGCGGCGTACGAGAGGGCGACGCCCCCGACGGCGTGGAGACGTCCGTGTTCGCCTCCGAGCCCCTGCTCGTCGGCCTGCGCCCCGGGCACCGGCTCGCCGCCCAGGCCGCCGTGGACCTGCGGGACCTGGCCGGCGAGCGCCTCGGTGCGACGGAACCCTCCCTGTTCCCCGCCTGGGCGGCCAGCCAGCGCGACGCCCTCGCGCGCGCCGCGGTCGCGCCGCCCGTGACGGCGCTCCGCCGGACCGACCTGAACGCGGCCGGCTGGCTCGAGCAGGCCGACGTCGACTGGGTGCTGCTGATCGGCTCCCTCGCCGGCGGGCACGCGGGCACGGTGATCAGGCCCGTCGTGCCGGCGCAGGACGTCACGTTCGTCCTGCAGCGGCTCCCCGACCGGGTCCGTTCGCCCGCCGTCGACCGCTTCGTCGCGCACGCGCTCTCCGCTCCCCTGCCCGAGGGCTGGGACACCCAGCCCGCCCACCGGCACCACGCGGGGCCGTCGGACACCTGACCGGCTGACCGGACGACCTCGGGTTCACCGGAACGCCGGCTCCGGGACCTCGACCGCGTCGTCCGGCCTGCACCCCTGTCCGCCGGACGGCCCGAGCGGAAGGCTCGCCCCGAGCCCACCCTCGGAGGAGAACCCATGGCAACCGTCACCGTCGGCCACGAGAACGGCGTCCCGATCGAGGTCGCGTACGACGATCTCGGCAGCGGCCCCGCCGTCGTGCTGCTGCACGGCTGGCCCTTCGACAGCCGTTCGTGGGAGGCGCAGGTGCACGCGCTGCTCGCCGCGGGGCTGCGCGTCGTCACGTACGACCGGCGGGGGTTCGGGCGGTCGAGCCGGCCGAGCGTCGGCTACGACTTCGACACCCTGGCCGCCGACCTGGACGTCGTCCTGACCGAGCTGGACCTGACCGACGTCACGGTCGTCGGGCTCTCCCTCGGCACCGGCGAGCTGGCCCGCTACATCGGCACCTATGGCACCGGACGGCTCCGCTCGTGCGTCTTCTGGGAGACCCTCGCGCCGAGCTTCGTGCGGTCGGTCGACAACCCCACCGGCGTCGACCCGGCCGGGGTCGCCGGCGTCCAGGCGGCCATCCTCGCCGACCGGGCGGCCTGGCTGACGGGCATGGACCAGAACTTCCTCAACCTCGACGAGAACCTCGGCACCCGCGTCAGCGCGGACACCGAGCGCTACCTCTGGCAGACCGGCATGGAGGCGTCCGCCGAGGCCACCTGGGCCTGCCCGCGGGGCTGGCTCGAGGACTTCAGCGCCGACATCGCCAAGATCGACATCCCGACCTTGATCATCCACGGGACGGCGGACCGGATCCTGCCGATCGACGGCCAGGGGCGCCGGCTGCACGCCGCCCTGCCCGACGCGCAGTACGTCGAGATCGAGGGCGGCCCGCACCTCAACTGCCTGACCCACGCGGCGGAGGCGAACGCGGCGCTGCTCGCCTTCCTGCCCCAGCCGGCGGTCGCCGGCGCCCAGGCGTGAGCGAGGAGCTCTTCGTCGGCTTCGACGACCGTCGGGTGGCCACGGAGCGGGGCACGGTGTTCGCCCGCGTCGCCGGCTCCGGGCCGGCGGTCCTGCTGCTGCACGGCTACCCGCAGACCCACCTGATGTGGCACGGGGTCGCGCCGGCCCTCGCCGAGCGGTGCACCGTCGTCGCCGCCGACCTGCCCGGCTACGGCGACTCGTTCCGGCCCGTGCCGGCGCCGGACCACCGACCGCACGGCAAGCGGGCGCTCGCGCAGGACCTCGTGCAGGCGATGCGGGCGCTGGGCCACGAGCGGTTCGTCGTGGCCGGGCACGACCGGGGCGGCCGGGTCGCCTACCGGATGGCGCTGGACCACCCCGACGTGGTGCTCGCCGCCGCGGCCTTCGACGTCGTCCCCACCGGCGAGGTGTGGGGACGGGCCGACGCCGCGATGGCCGTGGCCTACTGGCACTGGGGCTTCCTGGCCCAGCCGGCCCCGCTGCCGGAGCGGATGATCGCCGCGGACCCCGGCGCGTTCTTCGACCTGCACGTCCGCCGGCTCGGCCTCGGCCGCGAGCCCGGCCGCTACCCGGACGCCCTGATGGCGGCGTACCGGCACCTCCTGGACTCCGCGGACGTGGTCGAGGCGATCTGCGAGGACTACCGGGCGGGCGCGGGTGTCGACCGCGAGGACGACGACGCCGACCGCGGGCGGCGCCGGATCACCTGCCCGCTGCTCGTCCTGTGGAGCGCGACCGGGGCGCTGCCCCGCTTCTACGGCGACGTCCTCGACGTCTGGCGCCCGTGGGCCACCGACCTGCGGGGCCACGCGATCGAGGCCAGCCACTTCCTCGTCGAGGACCAGCCCGAGCAGGTCGCCCGGGCCCTGCTCGCGCTCCTCGACGACCTGCCGTCCGCCGTCCCACCCGTCCGCACCGAGGAGCACGCATGAGCACCACCCCCACCAGCACCGACGCGCTGTCGTCCGGCCTGCGGAGGACCGAGGTCCAGCACCGCACCTCGTCGATCCCCGGGCGCGACATCGTGCAGGTCCGGACGGAGATCCCCGACGGGGTCGCGTCGGGCTGGCACACGCACCCCGGCGAGGAGGTGGGCTACATCGTCGAGGGCACGGTCCGGATGGAGGTCGCCGGCCAGGAGGCGCTGCTCCTGCACGCCGGGAGCGGCTTCCTCATCCCGCCGCAGACCGCGCACAACGCTTACGACCTCGGTCCGGGCACCGGCGTGATGCTCTCGACCTACCTCGTCGACCCCACGCAGCCGCTGTCGAGCTTCGTCGACGCGCCCACAGACCCGGGCGACCGGGGGTGATGCCGCGCCTGCGGCCGAACCTGTTCGGCGTCCCCTTCGGGCTCGCCGGGCTGGCCGCGTGCTGGTCGGCGGCCGGCGCCGTCGTGCCCGTGCCGTCGGCGGTGGCTAGCGTTCTCTGGGCTGTGACCGCGCTGGTCTGGCTGGTGGTCCTCGTCCCGTACGCCGGGCAGGTCCTCCGCGAGCGTCGCCTCGGCGCCGAGCTCACGGACCCGACGTTCGGGCCCTTCACCGCGGTGCCGGTGATGCTCGTCATGCTCCTCAGCGGCGCCCTCGCCGCCTGGTCCCGCCCGGCCGGCGTCGCCGTCTTCGCCGTCGGGCTCGTGCTGACCGTCCTCGTCGGGGGCTACCTGACGGGCCAGTGGATCATCAGCGACCTGCAGCTGGCCCAGTGGCACCCGGGCTACTTCCTGCCCACGGTCGGTGGCGGGCTCATCGCGGCCAACGTCGCCGCCCGGCTCGGGCTCGACCGGCTGGCGCCCGTCATGCTCGGCTACGGCGTCGTCTGCTGGCTGGTGCTCGGGTCGATCATCCTGGCCCGGCTGTTCACGCAGCCGACGCTGCCGCTGAAGCTCCGGCCGACCCTGGCGATCGAGCTCGCCCCACCGGCCGTCGCGGGCAACGCCTGGTTCGCGATGCACGGCGACCTCGCGGACCAGGTCGGCGCGATGATCGCCGGGTACGGGCTGCTGATGCTCCTCGTCCAGCTCCGGCTGGTGCCGGTCTTCCGGCAGGTCCCCTTCGGCCCGGGGAGCTGGGCGTACGCCTTCTCCTACCTGCAGGCCGTGACGCTCACGCTGCACTGGCTGGCGGCCGAGCGCGTGCCCGGCCGCGTCCCCCTGACCTGGCTCGCGGTCGTCGTGGCGACCGGTGGCGTGGTGCTGCTCGTGGCCTTCACGGCCCGGGGGCTGGTGCGCGGGACGTTCCCGCCCCGGGAGCCCGTCGAGGAACCGGCCTCGACCGCGCGGGTCGAGGTGGTGGCCCGGGCCTGATCACGTGGTCCGTGGCCTAGGCGTGGGTGTCGGGCTGCCGCAGCGACGCGACCATGCTCCGCAGGCTCCTCGCCACAGCTGCCTGCTCGGCCTCGCCGAGGCCGGAGAGCATCCGGACCTCGATGGAGCGGACCGCGGCCGTCGCCTGCTCCAGGCACCGTCGCCCGAGCGGGGTCAGCTGCGTCGGGAGCACCTTGCCCACGGGTGCCTCCACCGAGCGCGTCACGTGGCCCTCGCGCTCGAGGGCCTGGAGCAGCACGTTCATGGACTGCCGGGTGACGAAGGCCCCGCGTGCGAGCTCGGAACCCGACAGGCCCGGTCGCTGGCCCAGCAGCTCGAGGCAGGAGTACTGCGTGATGGTCAGCCCGAGCGGCCGCAGGACCTCCTCCATGGCGGTGCGCAGCGCGCTCGACGCCTCCTTGAGCAGGTAGCCGAGCGACGTCTCCAGGTCGATGCCGTCCGCGCCTTGACTCATGTCAGCATCCTGACATACGGTCTTTTGTGTCAGAAGACTGACACACTTCGAAGGAGCACCTCATGCCCGTCACCGGCCCCGACTTCATCTCCCTGCAGGCGCGCGACCTCGCGGCGTCCCAGGCGTTCTACGAGCGCTACCTCGGGCTCGTGCGCTCGCCCGCCGGACCGCCGCACGCGGTGGTGTTCGACACGGCGCCGATCGCCTTCGCGCTGCGCGACGTCGTCCCCGGCACGGACCTCGCGTCCGTCCCCCAGCCCGGCATCGGCGCCGCGATCTGGCTGCACGCGACCGACGTGCAGGAGATCCACGACGCCCTCGCCGCCGACGGGCACCCGATCGTCGCCGCGCCGGTCGACGGCCCCTTCGGCCGGACGTTCACCTTCGCCGACCCCGACGGCTACCACGTGACCCTGCACGACCGCGCCTGAGCGCGCGCCCGCCCGGCTGCGGCGGCCTGCCGTACGGGTGCCAGACCCGCCTGCCTCAGGTTTTTCACGTTTACGTGCCCAGATTCAGTCTGTGGTTGCAACGCCTGCGGTTTGTTGGTCCTGGTCGAGTATCGCGGTGAGGACTTCGTTGGGGTTGAGGAAGTCGTGTCGTTGGCGGGGTCGGTTGTTGAGCTGGTCGACGGCGGCCTGGAGCTCGGCGTCGGTGGCGGTGGCGAGGTCGCGTCCTCGGGGGAAGTACTCGCGGAGCAGGCCGTTGGTGTTCTCGTTGCTGCCACGCTGCCAGGGTGCGTGGGGATCGGCGAAGTAGACCTGGATGCCGGTCGCGATGCTGAACTGGGCGTGGCGTGCCATCTCGTGGCCGCGGTCCCAGGTCAGGGTCCGCATCGGCCAGCCCGTCCGGGTGACGGCGTCGAGGAGGCCGGCGAGGGTGGCGTCTGCGGTGTGGCGTTCGGGGAGCAGGAACGCGGTCAGGTGGCCGCTGGTCCGCTCGACCAGGGTCCCGATCGCGGCGGTGGTCCCGGTCGGGCCGAGCATCAGGTCGCCTTCGTAGTCGCCGGGGACCAGGCGGGTCTCGACGTCGTCGGGTCGTTCGCTGATGGAGACCGCGTCGACGATCCGGCCCCTTGTCTGCTGGGTCTGGCGCGTCGCGCGGCGTCGTCGTAGCTCGCGTCCGGTGCGCAGGTGCGCGCGGAGCTCGCGTTTCAGTTCCCCGCGTGGGCGGATGTAGATCGCCCGGTAGATCGTCTCGTGGCTGATCCGCATCTGTTCATCATCGGGGTGCTCGACGCGTAGCCGGCCGGCGATCTGGGCTGGTGAGTACCGCTCGTCGAGGCGCGCCTGGACCCACGCCTGCAACGCTGGCTGCCGGGACAGCTTCGACGTCCGCGCCCGGGTGCGGGCCGCGGCCGCTGCCTGGTGGCATGCCTCGGGGGCGTATCCGACGCCTCGACCAGCCGGGCGGCCTCGCGCTCCGCTCGGTCGGCGGGGACGAGCGAGCTCACGGCTGATCGTCGATGCCGACCGTCCGAGCCGGCGCCCGATCTCGCGCACGCCGTGCCCGGCGTCGTGCAACCGGGCGAGCTCGTAGCGCTCGGCCCGGCTCAGATACCGCGCAGACAGTGCTGGACGTTCACGGATCACCCCGCCAACCTGACGCCGCCACAACGACACCCCCACCCGCGACACACCGAGCTCGAGCCCGACCTGTCGTGGGCTCCAACCCTGCCCCAACAACGTGAACGCCCGCTGCCGCACCTCGACCGAGTACGTCACCTGCCACCCCTCCTCGGCAGGCGTTGCAACGATCACGAGATCTGACCGTGAAAGACCCGTACTCAGCACGGCAGATCTGCCGTGGTCAGTACCCGGGTCCCACGTAAACGTGAAAGTCCTGGGACACGTGAGCACTCAGGCCCCGGCGCCGCCATCGACCGAGCCGGGCGAGGTCCGGCGGGCGTAGGTGCCGAGGGTCCCGCCGACGACGACGATGAGCCCGGCGGCGAAGAGCACGGTGAACGCCCGGTCGTCGCGTGCCCCCGTCACGAAGTCGAGCGCGCACAGCGCCAGGCCCAGGACGGCGAGGGCGACGAGCAGGACGAGCTCCCCCGTACGCAGGCGTCCGCCGCGGGCGCGGGCGCGGACGGCGGCCCACTGGCTCAGGGCCGCGGCCATCAGCACCCAGGCGCTCGAGGCGAGGACCCAGTCCCCGGAACCCACGGCGCGCACCACGCCGACCACGACGACCACCGCCAGCAGCGCGGCCACGACCAGGGCGACGGTCCCGACCACGCGCGGCTGCATGCGGGCCATCGTCCCAGAGGGCGCCGGCCCGACGGCGGACCTCGGCCCGCGCGTACGGGGTGGGTGCGGTCCGGGCCCTACCGCGGGGCCGGGGGCGACCCGGCCGGCACCTCGCGGAGGTGGCTCTCGTGGAGCCGCTCGCCCTCCTTGACCAGCTGCCACACGCCCACGACGATCATCGTCGCCCCGACGAGCTCGACGAGCAGCTGCCCCGGCGAGCGGAAGAGGTGCTCGCGGAACACGACGGAGCCGAACCCCACCGCCACCAGGACGTCGACGATGTTCAGCACGGGCACGCTGACCGACAGGCGGCTGGCCTGGAAGGCGCGCTGGCTGAGGAAGAACGCGGTGAGCCCCACCGGCGCGACCAGCCACGCCGACCAGTGGTGCAGGAGCGGGACGACGCCACCGCGCCCGTACGAGGTCGCGAGCTTGACCAGCCCCGCCGTCGAGCCGTAGAGGATCCCCGCGGCGACGCCCAGGAAGAAGCCCCGTCGCGCCGGGACGTGCAGCTGGCCGGCCACGACGATCGCCACCGCGGCGGCCACCACGGCCACGACCAGGAACAGCGCGGCCAGGCGGTCGTCGGTGACGAACCCGGGTCGTCGCGTGCCGGCCGTCAGCACGAACAGCGTGAGGCCAGCCCACGTGCAGACGGCCCAGACGACCTCGGCCCGGTCGGGCAGCGTCCGGTCCAGCGCGGACCGCACGAAGACGGCGAAGACCGTGGTGGTGACGACGATGGGCTGCACCAGCGTCAACGAACCCTCGTGCAGGGCGGCGACGTGCAGCGCGAAGGCGACCCCGCTCAGGCAGAGCCCGACGACCCAGCCCGGGCTGCGCAGCAGGCGGGCGAGCAGCCGGCCGGAGCCTCCGGAGCCCTCCGCGACCGCGCTGGCCGAGCGGTGCTGGAGCGCGGTCGCCGTCCCGAACACCGCGGCGGCGGCGAGGGCGAGCGCGGCTGCGAGCACCTCGCGACTCTAGCCACGCACCTGCCGGACCCGCTGCACGGCCGTGAGGAAGACGCTGGCGAGCAGGTAGTAGGCGAGGTAGGCCAGGGAGAGGGCGACGGCCCAGACCGCCGGGTCGGGCATCCCGGCCAGGATGACCGCGTACAGGACGAGCCAGAGCCCGGCGAGGGCCAGGTTCAGGAGGCGGAAGCTCCGCGTCCGGGACGGGTAGATGTACTTGATCGGGACGAAGACCAGGACCGAGCAGACGACCAGGACCACCGACACCACGACCGGGCCGAGGCCCAGGACGACCGCGTAGAACGCGACGACGTTCCAGTAGCTGGGGAAGCCGAGGAAGTAGTGGTCCTCGGTCTTCGCGTCCTTGCGGCAGAACTGCACGCAGGAGGCGAGCAGGGGCAGGGCGGCGACCACGGCGCCCCAGGCACCGCCGGGGAGGTGGCCGCTGGTGAGCAGCAGGACCACCGGCGCGAAGACGTACGTGAGGTAGTCGACGATGTCGTCGAGCCGGGCGCCGTCGAAGCCGGGGATCGTCTCGCTGACCTTGAGCCGGCGCGCGAGCATGCCGTCCGTGCCGTCGACCACGAGGGCCGCGAGCAGGACCCAGAGCGCACGCTCGACGTCGCCCTCGATCGCCGCGAGGACGGCGAGCAGGGCCAGGACGCTGCCGCTCGCGGTGTAGAGGTGCAGCGCCCAGCCGGCGGCGCGCAGGCTCCGCGGAGCCCTCACGGGGCCGGGAGAAGCGTCGACCGTCACCATGTGGGGACCTCCGGGCAGATCGTCGTCGGGACCGACGCGCGAGTCTGTCACGGACCCGGACGCCCCGGTGGCACCGTCACCGTGGTCGCGGTTGGTGTCGGGCGAAGAGCGTGCCACGTTGCACACCCGTGCTGGGACCGATCCCAGGACGCGTCAGCCGGGCGGCGGGGCGAGCAGCCGCTCGAGCAGCTCGACGCCGTGGTGCATGTCGACGCCCGGGTCGAGCAACCACTGGGTCGACAGCCCGTCCAGCGTCGCGATGACGAGGGCGGCCGCCGCATCCAGGGACACGTCGTCGCGGACGACGCCGGCCTCGCGGGCGAGCACCAGGGTCCGCAGCGCCTCCTCGCGCAGGGCGGCGTACCGCTCGACGAAGAAGCCGCGCGAACGCTCGTTGCCCGCCTCGAGCGCGCGCGCCACCATGCTGTGGCGCAGCGCCATCAGGCCCGGGACCGACGACGCGAACGCCTCGAGGCTCTCGGACAGCCCGAGCGTCCGACGGTCGAGCGCGTGGGCCTCGGCCAGCGCCTGGCGGTCCTTCTCGCGCAGCACCTCGAGAAACAGGTCCTCCCGGGTGTCGAAGTAGCGGCGCAGCGCGGCGTGGCTGACGCCGATGGCCTCCCCCACCGCCCGCAGGCTCGCCCCCTCGAAGCCCACCTCGGCCAGGACCTCGATCGCCCGGTCGAGGATCTCCTGCCGGCGCCGGACGCCCTTGGGGTAGCGCCCGCGCGACCCGGGACCGCCGGTCGTCGGCGCCTCCGGGGCGGCGGGGCTCTCGCTTGCCATGCACGCATCATCGCCGCCACGCGGCGGTGCACGACCACGCAGGGTCCTCGTGCACCGCAGAAAGTTCCATGTGGGGCTTTTCGCTGGTAGCGTTCCCCGCCGTCGGGCCGACGCCGTCGCCGACCTCCGTCACCCCCGCCCCGTCGTGCCCGCCCCGACGCCGGCGACCACCCAGCTCCAGAACGGAACCGCCGTGACCACCACGACCCACCCCTCCCCGCCCGTCGGCACGACCACCGCCGTCCTCCGACGGCTCTACCTCGCACGCGCGGGCTTCGCTCTGGTCTGGGCCCTGCTCGTGGTCCTGACCGCGTCGGGGCTGGGACCGGTGAGCGTCGCGCTGCTGCTCCTCTACCCGCTCGTCGACCTCGCCGCCGCCGTCGTCGACCACCGCTCCTCGCGCGTCACCCGGCCGGCGCCGGCCCTGGTGGTGAACATGGCGCTGAGCCTCCTGGCCGTCGTCGGGCTCGCGTACGCCGTCACCTCGGGCCTGCGGACCGTGCTCCTGGTGTGGGGAGCGTGGGCCGTGACGACGGGATTCGTGCAGCTCGTCGTGGCGGTCGGAAGGCGTGCGCTCGGCGGGCAGTGGCCGATGATCGTCAGCGGTGGCCTCTCCGTCCTGGCCGGCGCCGCCTTCGTCGCGCAGTCCGGCACGCCGGGGGCGTCGCTCACCGGCCTGGCCGGCTACGCCACCCTCGGTGGCGTCTTCTTCCTGGTCTCCGCCCTGCGGCTGCGACGCGCCCCCGCCCACGACGGGCGCTGACGGGCGCTGACGGGTCGACCCGTCAGCCGGTCCAGCCGAGCCAGGCCTCCCCCGCGCTCATCCCGCCGAACCAGAAGGCGGCGGCGACCAGGGGCAGCGGGATCACCCGGACCGGGTGGCGCCGCACCCACACGAGCCCGGCGACGAGCAGGGCCAGCCACACGGCGACGAAGGTGACCACGGCCCAGCCGGGCGCCATCAGGCCGGAGGCGAAGAAGAAGGGCGCGAGCGCGACCAGAGCGACGAGGGCGACGATCGCGAGCCCCCGCACCACCACCCGGCGTGCGTCACGCGGCATCTCGTCAGCATGGCACCGCGCGGTCCTCGGCGCGAGGACCGGGCTCAGCCGCTCCCGAGGACGGACGACGCCGCGATCTTGAGGACCCCGTCGTCCTCCACGACCCGGAAGGACGTCCGTTCCACGGCGACTTGGTCGCCGCGCCGGTAGGTGACGGTGGCGACCACCGTGGACGGCGGGTCGGCCTCGACCTTGCTCACCGAGACGCGGTCGACCTGGTCCCAGAAGCGCTCGTACGACTGCCGCCCGCCGGAGGTCGTGCGCTGGTAGGTCGAGGTCAGCAGCGGCCAGGCCGCGTCGGTGTCGTCGGGAACCAGCCCGTAGTACGTGGTGATGACGTCCTCGAGCTGGGCCGCGGTGGGCCGTCCGGAGGCCGCGGTGGCGGACGGGCTCGGGCTCGGCGAGGACGTCGTCCGGGTGGCCGACGGAGAGGGCGCGTCGGACGAGGGGTCAGAGGAGGGGTCGGCCGTGCTCGGGTCGTCGTCGGGGGACGCAGACCTCGACTCGGCGGTGCTCCTTCCCGACGCCGACGGGGCCGAGCGGGTCGTCGCCGGGTCGGCTGCGGTGGTGCCACCGCCGCGCCCGAGCTGGTCGTAGACCAGGACCGAGCCGGCGACGAGGGCGACCAGGAGCGCGACGACCGCCAGCACCCGGCCGCCCCGGCGACGGCGCGCGTCACCCGGCTCCGGATCGCGCCCGGTCGGCGGCACGGCGGGCGGCGGACCCCCGGCCGCGGACGTGGCGGAAGCGGTGGGCGCGGCGGCAGCGGTGGCCGCGAGGGCGGCGGGCACGACGTCCCGGCGTACCTGCGTGGTCCTCGACTCCTCCGGCCAGGCGGTGCCGCTGCGGGTCGGGCCCGGCACCGCACCGGTCACCGGCGGTGCGGGCATCGGCAGCGTCGGCGCCGGGTACCTCGCGGTCGGGGGCGTGGTGGGCGCGGCGGCCGTGCCGGCCTCGACCGCGGCGAGGCGGGCCGCGGCCTCCTTCATGTCCGGGCGGGCGGCCGGGTCGGAGCGGAGCATGTCCATCAGCACGGGGGTGAGCGCCCCCGCCCGCTGCGGCGGTGCGAACTCGCCGGACGCCACCTTGTAGAGCAGCGCGATCGAGTTCGAGTCGGTGCCGAAGGGCGGGCCGCCCTCG
This sequence comes from Microlunatus spumicola, assembly GCF_039536445.1. Classification (NCBI taxonomy): domain Bacteria; kingdom Bacillati; phylum Actinomycetota; class Actinomycetes; order Propionibacteriales; family Propionibacteriaceae; genus Microlunatus; species Microlunatus spumicola. Next base: position 589,933 of record NZ_BAAAYR010000001.1, read on the forward strand.
AGCGCGGCGTACAGGGTGGCGCCGAGGGAGAAGACGTCGGAGGCGAAGCTGGAGTCGGCGCCGCGGGCGACCTCCGGCGCGAGGTAGGCGGGGGTCCCGTGCACGAGCCCGGTCGAGGTGAGGGTGGCGTCGCCGAGGGCGTGCGAGATGCCGAAGTCGCTGATCAGCGCGGTGCCGTCGTCGGCCACCAGGATGTTGCCCGGCTTGACGTCGCGGTGGACGATCCCGAGCTGGTGGGCCTCGGCGAGCGCCGAGGCGACCTGCGCGCCGACCCGGGCTGTCTCGTCGACGCCGAGCGGCCCGCCCTCCTTCAGCACCGCCGACAGCGGCACCGACGGCAGGAACTGCATGATCAGGCAGGGCTGGCCCTCGTGCTCGACGACGTCGAAGACGGGCACGGCGTTGCGGTGGTGCAGCCGCGCGGTGATCCGCGCCTCCCGCATCGCCCGGCTCTTGCCGAGCTCGGCCTCCTCCGGGCTCAGGCCCGGCTGCGGCTTGAGCTGCTTGACGGCCACGGGCCGCTCGAGCCGCTCGTCCCAGGCCTCCCAGACGACGCCCATGCCCCCGCTGCCGACCTGGCGGACGAGCCGGTAGCGGTCGGCGAGGAGCGTGTGCGGCTCAGCCACCTGCGTCCCTCCCGTCGTCACCCAGCAAGCCGCCCGAGCCTACGGCACCCCGTCGCCGCGGAGGAGCGTTCCGGGGTCTCGCCCCGGGTTGACCATCGGCCGTCGCGCCGGCCCCCCACGCCCTTCCCGCGCGCGGCTGCGGGGTCTAGCGTGGCGCCCTTCCGCACAGGCAGGAGCCGTCGTTGGTCACCCAGGTGGGGCGCTGGCTGCGGTCCTGGCTGAGGATGCTGCTGTGGTGGGCGTGGCCGACCTCGCCCACCTCGTTCTCCGCGCTGCCGGCCCGGCTCACGCCCGCCGCGATCCAGGTCGCGAGGCTGACGACCGCGTCCGTGGTGGCGTACGTCGTCGCGGGCCGGCTCATCCCCGCCGGCGCCGTGGACCTGACGGCACCGCTGACGGCGCTGCTCGTGGTCCAGGCGTCGACGGTCGGCACGCTCCGCATGGGTCTGGTCCGGGTGGGGGCCGTGCTGACCGGGGTGCTCGTCGCCGTCACGGTGTCCGCCGCCATCGGCCTGACCTGGTGGAGCCTCGCCCTGGTCATCGCCGCCTCGCTCGTGCTCGCCAAGGTCCTGCGCCTGGCCGAGCAGTCGCTCGAGGCGCCGATCAGCGCGATGCTCATCCTGGCCGTGTCGAGCCCGGAGGTCGCCGCCGAGGTGCGGATCGGCTTGACCCTGGTGGGCACCGTCGTCGGGGTGGCCTTCAGCCTCGTGGCCCCCGTCGCCATCCCGAACGCACGGGCCGCCGAGGCCGTGCGCCGGGTCGCCCGCTCGCAGGCCGCGCTGCTCAACGAGGTCGCGCTGGCGCTCGGCGAGCGGGCTTCGCAGCCGGAGGAGGTCGCGGCGTGGTCGGACTGGGTCGAGGACCTCGAGTCCGAGATCACGACCGCCTTCGCCGCGGTCCGGGCCGCCGAGGAGAGCCGGACGCTGAACGCCCGGGCCCTCACCACCGCCCGGGTCCACGGCCGGCTGCGCTCCGGGGTCGACCGCCTCGACCGGTGCCTCACCGCGGAGCGCACGCTGCTCGGCGCCGTCGCGGCCGCCCCCGCTACGCCGGACACCGAGGACTCGGTCGGCGCGGACCTGCGCCGGGCGTTCGCCGTCATCCTCGACGACGTCGCGGACGGCCTGCGCGCGCTCGGCGACGTGCTCGGCGCCCCGCCCGGGCAACGCAGCGCCACGCAGCCCGGTCTCGCGGCGGACCGGCTCGCCGAGATCGTGCGGGAGTCCCGCGCCGTGCTCACCGAGCTCGTGCTGCTCGACGTGGACACGCGACGCCACGCGGACCTGTGGCTGGTCCAGGGCACGATGCTCTCCGCCGTCGACCAGGTCCTCACCCAGCTCGACCTCGACCGGGAGCCCCCGACGACCGACGTCGGCCCGCGCTGGCGCGGCCTGCCCGCCCTTCCGCGCCGTCGCTGGTGGCCCCTGGGCCTGCGCCGTCACCAGGGCTGAGCCGGCCCGGAGGCCGGCGAGATCACCGTCCATGATCAGAAGTCGCCGGATCCATGATCAAACACGTCCGACGCGAGGCGAGCGTCACATCTGCTTGATTTGTTAACGACACACGGCGTTGGCATAATTTTTCTCAGCCTCCTCACGGACCCCGTTCGTGATCGCGCTCGGGGGCGAGCGCCTGGCGGCTGTCGATCATCGTTCTTGGGGGAACACACACATGCGTCTTGCGGCGTACACGCACGCCTTCGTCCGGCCGGCCCGCGGTCTCGTCCGCGGCCTTCTCGTCTCGCTCACCGTCGCCGGCCTGGCCGTCGGCCTGGCGCCGTCGGCGTCGGCCGCCGACACCACGCCGCCGTCGGTGCCGAGCAGCGTCAAGGCCACCTACTACGGCAAGGTGGGGAGCCAGCTGAGCTGGAGCAAGGTCTCCGCCTCCGACCTCGACGCCTACGTCGTCTACCGCTCGACGAGCAAGACGCTCGTGCCGGCCAAGGACGCCATCGGCACCACCACCTCGCTCGCGTTCACCGACGCCGCACCGACGGCGGGCAGCACCTCCTACTACGCCGTCGCCGCGCGCGACAAGAGCGGCAACGTCTCCAAGCCCTCGAGCGTGATGACGGTCAAGGCGACCGACACCTCGGCGCCCGGCACGCCGAGCAGCCTCAAGGCGACCGCCACCGGAGGCGGCATCGCCCTCGACTGGGCCGACGTCGTGGTCCCCGACCTGGCCGGCTACAAGGTCGCCCGCGCCTCGAGCTCGAGCGGCACCTACACCACGCTCACCACCTCGGCCCTGACGACCTCGGCCTTCACCGACGCCACCGCGCCGGCCGGGGCGACCTCGTACTACCGGGTCACCGCCCTCGACAGGACCGGCAACGTGTCGTCCGCGGCGAGCACCTCCGCCAAGGCGTCCGCCGCCCCCGCGCCGAGCACCGCGCCGGCCGCCCCGACCGGGCTGAAGGCGACGGTCAGCAGCGCGAACGCGGTGACGCTGGCCTGGACCGCCCCGAGCGGCAGCCTCACCGGCTACACGGTCTCGCGGTCCACCTCGAGCACCGGCACCTTCGCCACCGTCGCCTCCCCCGCCGCCACGGCCACCGGCTGGACCGACACCACGGCTCCCGCGGGCACCACCGTCTTCTACCGCCTCGTGGCGACGAACGCCGTCGGCTCCTCCCCCGAGGCGACCACCTCCGCGACCACCGCGAAGGACACGACCGCCCCGGCCACGCCGTCCTCGCCCAAGGCCGTCGTCGTCGCCAACGGCGGCGGGATGACGATCTCGTGGACGGCCAACAAGGAGGCCGACCTCGCCGGCTACCTCGTGCTCAAGCGCAACGGCGCGGGCGACTACGTGACCGTGCTCGGCGCCGACAAGCCCTTCGTCCCGACGACCTTCACCGACCCGTCCGTCACCGAGGGCAAGGTCGCCTACTTCCGGGTCCGCGCGGTCGACACCACGGGCAACGTCTCCTCCTACGTCGCCCTCACCGCGAACAACCCGAACGTCGCGCCGAAGGCCCCGGCCAGCCTCAAGGCGGTCGCCAGCACGAAGGCCGGCGTCGACCTCACCTGGGCGACCCCGACCGACACCGACGTGGCCGGCTACAACGTCTACCGCTCGGTCGACGCCGGCAAGACCTACCCGCTGCTCGCGACCGCGACGACCGCCGCCGTGACGGCGCCCCCCCGGTTCTCCGACACCAGCGCGCCCCAGGGCGTGAAGGCGATGTACAAGATCACCGCGCAGGACCTGGTCGGCAACGTCTCGGCCGCCTCGACGGTCGTCTCCGCCACCTCGACCACCGTCCCGGTGGCCCTGCCCGTCGTCACGAAGACGATCACCGTCGGGCCGTCCGGCCAGTTCCCGACCATCGGCGCCGCCCTGGCCACGATCCCCGCGACGAACCTCGAGAGCTACACCCTCGACATCGCGCCCGGCACCTACCGCGAGAAGCTGCGCATCTCGAGCCCGAACGTCACCCTGCACGGCACCGGCCGCGGCCCGGGCGACACGGTGATCACGTACGACGCGGCCTCGGGGACCATCGACCCGACCGACGGCGAGCCGTACGGCACCGCGAACAGCTACACCGTCTTCGCCGAGGCGAAGAACATCCGCCTCGCCAACCTCTCGGTGGTCAACGCCTTCGACGAGGCCGCGCACCCCGAGATCACGAGCCAGCAGGCGGTCGCGCTGCGGGTCGAGGGCGACCGCTTCGTCGCCGACTCGGTCCGGCTGATCGGCAACCAGGACACCCTGCTCGCCGACACGCCCAAGCCGACGACCCGCGTCCGGCAGTACTACGTCAACAGCTACGTCGAGGGCGACGTCGACTACGTCTTCGGCGCGGCGGACGCCGTCTTCGACCGGGTCACCCTCCGCTCCCTCGACCGGGGCAAGAGCGACAACGGCGCGATCACGGCGGCCAGCACCGACACGGGCAGCAAGTACGGCTTCCTCTTCGTCGACAGCAAGGTCGTCTCCTCCGCCCCCGCAGGCACGGTGCACCTCGGCCGGCCCTGGCACCCGAGCGCCGACCCGAACGCGATCGGCTCGGTCGTCTTCAAGAACACCTGGCTGCCGGCCGCCGTCGCGACCGACCAGCCCTGGGAGGACATGGCCACGGCGAACGCGTCGGGGACCAAGGTCAACTTCCGCTGGCAGGACGCCCGCTTCTCGGAGTACAGGAGCTCCGGCCCGGGCGCCGGCGTGAACGCGAACCGGCCGCAGCTCACCGACTCCGCCGCGGCCAACGCCACCCCGGCCAAGTACCTCGCCGGCAGCGACGGCTGGGCCCCGATGGTCGGCGCGGCCACGGTGGCCCCGGCCGTCCCCTCGGGCCTGGCGGTGACCACCGACAACCGGGTCGCCCACCTCACCTGGGACGACGACTCCTCCGCCGACGTCGTCGGCTGGAAGGTCTACCGCTCCGAGAAGGGCGTCGAGACGCTGCTCGGCACCAGCGACCGCCCGACCTGGAGCGACACCACCGCCGTCAACGGCGCGACGTACGCCTACACCGTCGCGGCGCTCACCCGGTCCGGCGTCGAGTCGGCGCGCAGCACCGCCGTCGAGGTCACCGTCGCCGCCGCGCCGCTGGTCGTCGACCTCACCGTCGACCCGGCGCACGCCGACGGCACGAAGGTCTTCGCCACCCTCGGCGCGGCCCTGGCCGCCGCTCCCGCCGGCACCGCCGCCGACCCGACGGTCGTCTCCGTCGTGCCCGGCCGCTACGCGGAGTACCTCACGATCGCCAAGCCGTACGTGACCGTCGTCGGCTCGACCGGCACCGCGTCTGATGTCGTGATCACGGGCAACCGCGCGGCCGGCACCCCGACCGGGGGCAAGAACGACGACGGCACCGCCGCCACGTACGGCACCTCGGGCAGCGCGACGCTCCTGGTCAGCGGCACGGGCGACTCGCTGCGCGACCTGACGGTCGAGAACGCTTACAAGGAGGGCACGTACGCCAACGGCCAGGCCGTGGCGATGCGCTCCACCGGCGACAAGCTCGTCTTCGACAACATCCGGCTGCTCGGCAACCAGGACACCCTGTACGCCAACAGCGCGGGCACGACCGTCGCCTCGCGGCAGTACTTCCACGACTGCTACGTGGAGGGCGACGTCGACTACCTGTTCGGCCGGGCGACCGCCGTCTTCGACGGCTGCGTCCTGAGGTCGCTCGACCACGGCACCTCGCCGAACGGCGCGGTGACCGCGGCCAGCACGGACAAGGGCCAGAAGTACGGCTTCCTGATCACGCGCAGCCGCTTCATCGGCACCGCCCCGGACGGCTCGCAGAACCTGGGCCGGCCGTGGCAGCCAGGCCAGTCGCAGGCCGACGGCACGTCCGTCGCCGACGTGAACGCGATCGCCCAGGTCGTCGTCCGCGACAGCTGGCTCGGCCCGGTCGTCAGCACCACGCAGACCTGGACCGACATGGTCAACAGCGGCACGACCACGCACTGGCAGGACGCGCGCTTCGCCGAGTTCGCCAACTCCGGCCCCGGCGCGCTGCCGGCCGGGACGACGAACGCCAACCGCCCGCAGCTCAGCGCGGCCGACGCCCCGCAGTACACGCCGGAGCGGTACCTGGCCGGCGCCGACGGCTGGAACCCGGTCGTCGACGCCGCCCCGGACGCCGCCCCGGTCGCCGTGACCGGACTGGTCGCCACCGGCGACGACGGCGTCGTGACGCTGGGCTGGGACGACAGCCCCGAGCCCGACGTCACCGCCTACCGCGTCTACCGGGCCGACGGCACCACCGTCGCCGCGTCCGACGCGACCCTGGTCGCGACCGTGGCCAAGCCGACGTACACCGACAAGGACGTCGTCAACGGCAAGCCGTACGCCTGGACCGTCGTCGCGGTGGACGCGGCGGGGCACACCTCCGCCGCGGCCGCCCCGGTGACCGCGACGCCGGCGCCGAAGCCGCTCGTCGCCGACCTGACGGTGGCCAAGGACGGCAGCGGCGACTACAGCTCGCTGCAGGCCGCCCTGACCGCCGCCAGCCCGGGCACCGCCGCGAAGCCGACCGTGATCCTGGTCAAGCCGGGCACGTACCACGAGGTCGTCGCCTCGGCGAAGGCCAACCTGGTCGTCGCCGGCACCACGGACGACCCCCGCGACGTGCGGGTCGAGTTCGACAACGCCAACGGCACCGCGGTCGGCGCGGGCACCTGCCCGCAGGTCACGAACGCCGCCACCTGCGGCACGTCGGGCAGCTACACGGTGTTCCTGTCGGGGTCGGGGGTGAAGGTCTCCAACCTGACCATCGCCAACACGTTCGACAAGGACGCGCACCCCGAGATCGGCGGCTTCAACACCCAGGCCGTCGCGCTGCGGGCCACGGGTGACCGGCAGGTCTACCGGAACGTCCGCCTGCTCGGCGTGCAGGACACCCTGCTCGCCGACGCCCAGGGCAACATCAGCTCCACCGGCACCGGCTACCCGCGGCAGTACTTCGTGGACTCCTTCGTCGAGGGCAACGTCGACTTCGTCTTCGGACGGGCGACGGCGGTCTTCGACCGGACCACGATCCACGCCACGAACCACAACGGCGGCACGGTCTTCGCGCCGAGCACCGCGAGCAGGAACCCGTACGGCTACCTGGTCGTCGACAGCCGCATCGTCAGCGACAACGACCCGGGCACGTTCGCCCTCGGCCGGCCCTGGCGCGGCTGGTCGGACGGCACGCAGCCGGACAGCTCGCGGGGCCAGACGACGATCCGGAACACCTGGATCGGCGAGGGCATCGCCACGGCCCAGCCCTGGGTCGACTTCGCCCCGAACGTCTGGACCGACGGACGCTTCGGCGAGTACGGGAACACCGGTCCGGGCGCTCTGGCGGCCGGGGCGACGAACGCCAACCGTCCCCAGCTGACCGATGCCCAGGCCGCCGACGCGACCGCCCAGAGGTACCTGGCCGGGACCGACGGCTGGAACCCGGTGGGCGCGGCCCGGGAGGACGTGGCCCCGGCCGCGCCGACCGGCCTCGTGGCTACGGCCGGCGACGCCCAGGTCGCCCTGACCTGGGACGAGTCCGGCGAGGCCGACGTCGTCGGCTACCAGGTCCTGCGTGACGGCAGGCCCGTCGGCGGCGTGCTGACGCGGGCGTCGTACACGGACAAGGGTCTGGCCAACGGCACCCGGGTCGGCTACAGCGTCGTCGCGCTCGACGCGGCCGGTCACGCCTCGGCGGCCTCCGCCGTCGTGTCCGCCACGCCGGTCGTGAAGATCGACGCGGTGGTCGCGACCGACGGATCCGGCGACCACCGCACCCTGCAGGCCGCGGTCGACGCCGCCCCGGCCAACGGTCCGTGGTTGATCAAGGTCATGCCCGGCACCTACAGCGGGACGACCACGATCAGCAAGAGCAACGTCACGGTGGTCGGCTCGACCGGCACCCCGGCCGACGTCGTGCTCAGCAACGCGACCGCGACGCCGACGCTGACGATCACCGGCTCCTCGGTGACCGTGCGCGACCTCACGGTCACGAACACCGCCGGCACGAGCAACTCCCCCGCCGTCTCGATGACCGGCGACAAGGTGCTGCTCGAGCGCACGGCGCTGACCGGCACGGACCGCACGGTCTGGGCCGACGTCCCCACGGCGGGCGCCACCTCGCGCCAGCTGATCGAGGGCTCGACGATCACCGGCACGAACAACGTCGTGCTCGGCCGGGCGACCCTCGCGGTCCACGCCTCGACGATCGTCGCGGCCAAGACCTCGGGCACCCTGCTGGTCCCCAGCACCACCGCCACCAACGGGCACGGGTTCCTGGTGGTCGGGTCGACGATCACCCCGGCCGCGGGCGTCTCCGACGTCCGGCTCGGTGCCGGCTACGCCCAGGGCACCACCACCGCCGCGAACGCGCCGGAGGCCGTCGTCCGCGACACGACGATCGACGCCGGCATCAAGGCGCAGGTCTGGCAGGACTTCAACGGCTACCGCTGGGTCGACGGCCGGTTCGCGGAGTACGCGAACACGGGCGCCGGCGCCGGGGTCTCCGACCTGCGCCCGCAGCTCAGCCCCGCCGCGTCGACCGCCTACACCGTCGCCGCCTGGCTGGGTGCTCCGACCTGGTACGCCCCGGTCGCCGACCCGGCGACGCCGTCCGACGTCACGCCCCCGGCCACGCCGAGCGGGTTCGTCGGCACCGGCGCCGACGGCCGGGTCGACCTGACCTGGACCACCGACGACGACGCGGCGTCCTACCGGCTCTACCGGGCCACGGGCTCCTCCGTCGTCGTCGGGCCGGGCACCCTGGTCCATTCCGGGATCACCGGCGGCAGCTTCGCCGGGACCGGGCTGACCAACGGCACGGCGTACGCCTGGGCCCTGGTGGCCGTCGACGCGGCGGGCAACACCTCCGCCCCGGCGACGCTTACGGCGACCCCGGCCGACAGCCTCCCGCCGGCCGCGCCGACCGGGGTCAAGGCCGGCGCCGGTGACAGCCGGGTCGTCCTCGGCTGGACCGCCAACGCCGAGCCCGACCTCGCCGGCTACCGGGTCTACCGGGCCGGTACGGCCGACGCCCTGACCACCTCGCTGGTCACCGGCACCGGCTACACCGTGACCGGCCTGACGAACGGGACCGCGTACGGCTACGAGGTCACGGCGGTCGACGCGCAGGGCAACGAGTCGGCCCGCTCGGCGGTGGCCACGGCCACCCCGGCCGCCGGCGACACCACGCCGCCGGCGGTGCCGACGGGCGTCGGCGCCGTCCTCGGGAAGGGTGCGGTGACGGTGACGTGGACCAAGGTCGGCGACGCCGACCTCGCCGCCTACGACGTGCTGCGCTCAGCGGGCGACGGGGCTCCCGTCGTGGTCGGCGCGGCCGTGACGGGCACCGGCTGGACCGACACCTCGGCCGCCGTCGGCACGACCTACACCTACGCGGTGCGGGCCACTGACACGGCCGGGAACGTCTCCGACCTCTCCGCAGGGGCGAGGGCCACTCCGGTCAAGGCCGACGTCGTCGTTGCGGCCGACGGTTCCGGCGACGCCACCACGGTCGCGGCGGGCATCGCGCTCCTGGCCGACAACGCCGACTACACGACGCAGGGCTACCGGACCGTGCTCGTGCAGCCCGGGACCTACAGCGGGGCCGTCTCGAGCGGCAACCGCTACGGCGTCCGGCTCGTCGGGGCGACGACGAACGCCGCCGACACGGTGCTGACCGCTCCCGGCGGGGCGACCGCGACGCTGACCGTCAGCGGCAAGGGCTGGACGGTGTCCAACCTGACGCTGACCAGCGTCGCCACGGCGGCGGGGGCGCAGGCGACGGCGCTGCAGATCAAGGCCGGGGACCAGCAGGTGGTCGACAACGTGCGGATGCTCGGTGACAAGCAGACCCTGCTCGTCTCCACCGCGAACGCGACGACCTTCTCCCGGGTCTACGTCCGCAACAGCTACCTCGAGGGCGGGGCCGACCTCGTCCTCGGGCGGGCGGTCACGGTGATCGACCGCAGCACGATCCACGTGCTCAACCGGGCCGGCGCCAGCCTCACGGACTCGTCGGTCGACGCGGGCTCGGCGTACGGGTTCCTGGTCACGGGCAGCAGGATCGTCACCGACGGCAACCCGGGCTCGATCTTCCTCGGCCGGCCGTACTCGACGCAGGGCAAGGCCCAGGTCGTCGTCCGGGACACCGAGCTGGGTGCGGCGATCAGCACGGCCCAGCCGTGGAAGGACTGGGACGCGACCACCCCGTGGACCGCGGGCCGGTTCTTCGAGTACCGGAACACGGGCCCGGGGGCGGAGATCACGAACCCGGCCACCCGGCCGCAGCTCTCCGACGCGGACGCGGCGGCCTTCACGGCCAAGGCGTACCTCGCCGGCACGGACGGCTGGAACCCCACGGCCTGAGCCCCTCGACGGTCCCGGCGCCCGACGGCGTCGGGACCCCGTCAGCCGCGGAGGCGGGTCACCAGGTCGGTGAGCCAGGGCACGAACGCCTGCCCCTGGTCGACCGCGCTCTGCGCCGTGGCGAGCAGGGGGTAGAGCGCGGTCAGCAGCGCGACGACGACCAGGAGGGCGGTCAGCGACCAGGCGACCGCCGGGCGGGCGGTGAGCACCAGCCCCACGGCGAGGGCGAGGACGACGAGCACGCCCAGCACGGTCACCGCGGCGATCCGCCCGACCGGGACGTCGAGCGCTCCGGCGACCGTCGCGTCGGCGCTGCCGATCAGGGTCCAGACCGGGAGCACCACCGCGAGGAGGACCAGCAGCACGAGCAGGGCGGCCGTGACGAGCGCGGCCCGTACGGCGGTCGGGCGTCCGGCGCTCGCGCGGTGATGGACGATCTGGGCTCGCATGACGACCTCCTGGTGGGGAACCTCTCCCCCGTCAGGACGCCACGACCGGCCCGACCGTCACGCCCGCGCCGCGACCGGTCCTGACCGGTAGAGCGGCCCAGGTCGCGCCGCCGCCCGGGCTCAGGCCGGTTCCTCGATCCGCAGGACGCTGATCTCGAGGGTTCCGGGGACCCAGCCCTGCTGGGTGACGAGCGCGGTCAGCTGCCGGTGGAGCTCGATCGCCGTGGCCCGGGCCTGGTGGTCGGCGCGGGTGGCGACGTTGACGTCGAGGTCGACGACGCGGCCGTGCGTGACGAGCTGGATGCCGTCCAGGCTGCCGCCGCGGGCCAGGCTCTGCACGGCCCCGAGGAGGGTGGGCTCGAGGCGCAGCACGCCGGGGTGGTCGCTGACGACCTGGCCGACGCGCGACCGGAGGACCTCCACGGGGTCCTGGTCGGTGCCGAGCAGCGCGGTGTCGACCAGCCGTGACGGCTCGGCCGCGCCGGCGCCGCCGAGGCCCCCGGCGTCCGTGGAGGTGTCGAAGGCGGGCTCAGACATCGCGCACGTCCTCGACCACGATGTCCACGCGGACCACGTTCATCCCGACCTCCCTGTCGATCACGTCCATCACTGCTCGTCGGAGCTCGTCCGACAGCGTCGGGATGGAAACACCCGCCGCCACGCTCACCCGCAGGGACACCCGCACGTCGGCCGGCACCCGCAGGGCGTCGCCCCCCGCCGCGGCCTCCCCGCCGTCCGGCGGTCCCCCCGGTCCGTCCCCGTCGTACGGGTCGTCGGCCTGTCCCGGAGCGACCGGTTCGGTGACCAGCTCCACGCTGCAGCGGCGGACCTGGACCCCGTCCTGACGGTCGCCGGTCCGGCGCAGGACGGCGGCGACCGCCTGCTCGCTCACGGTCAGCTCCTCGCTCACCTGACCGGGCAGGGGCTTGCTCAGCGGGAGACGGCGGCTGCGGCGCGCCTCCGAGCGGGCGACCTCGAGGATGCGCGCGACGACCTGGGGTCCCGCCTGGAGCTGCGGGTCCTCCTCGTCGGCGACGCGCAGCTGCGAGGTGGCCCGCTCGAGGGCGAGCAGGCTGTCGCGGGCCGGCCCGCAGAACGGGCAGGTGCGCTCGTGCGGGGTGGGCGGCTGGTCGATGTTGTCCCACACGTCGTCGATGTCCCGGCCGCAGCCGAGCTGGGTCGAGGCGCTCACCGCCATGCGCCCATTCCTTTCGTGAGGTTCTGGCGTGCTCGGGCCAGACGTCCTCTGACCGTGGAGACGGGCAGGTTCATGGCGAAGGCGATCTCGGGGTACGTCAGGTCGTGCAGCTCGCGCAGCACCCAGCATGCGCGCTGCTCGTCGGGCAGCCGGCGCAGCATCTCGTCGAGCCCGCGCAACGACGCGGCGTACTGGGCGGCGGCCGCCGGGTCGTCGGCCTCGTCCACGGGCAGCTCGCGCTCGAGGTCGTCCGCGTCGGTGGCGTCGGTCTGGCGGCGGCTCCGGGTCCTCAGGACGCTGAGGCAGCGCCGCGTGGCCAGCTGGTAGATCCAGCGGTGGAACGCCTGCACGTCGACGAGCGACGGGAGCTTGCGCCACACGAGCACGAGGCAGTCCTGGACGACGTCCTCGGCCTCGCCCCGGTCGCCGAGCATCCGGTAGGCCAGCCGGAACACCGGGCCCTGGTAGCGGTGCACGATCAGCTCGAAGGCCGCGAGGTCCCCGTCCTGGGCGCGACCGACGACGGTCGCCTCCTCGAGCCCGCCCGGGTAGGGCGCAGCACCGGCGGGGCCGTCGTGCGGCACCCCCTCGCCGTGCGCGGCGACGCCCGGCGGCCCGTCCTGCGGGTCCGCCGGGCGTTCCCGGTCCTCGATCTCCACATCACTCCGTTCGTCACGCGCTCCTCGTGCCCGCTCCCGTCCAACGGGATCAGGAGGTGCGCGGTTCCTCCGCGGACGGGGCCACGACGACGACCTCGTCGGCCACGATCACCCGGTCCGCGCGCACCACGCGCGTCATCGGGTCCGGCTCGACGTCCGGCTCGGAGCCCGCGTCCGCGACCAGCGCGACGACCGGCGTGCTCGTGGGCTCGACGGGCGTCGGCTCCGCGGTGACGTCGCTCGCCCGCACGGGTGCGTCGTCGGGCACCTCAGCGGCGGCAGGCACCTCGGTCGGGGCGGGGTCGTTCGCGGCGACGGCCTCGGGCACGTCGTCGGCGGGGTCGTGGAGGTCGGCGACGGTGACGTTGACCTCGAGCACCCGGAGCCCGGTGTCCCGGGCGACGCCGGCGAGCACGGCGGAGCGCACCCGGTCGGCCACCTCGACGGCGCGTGAACCGTTCTCGAGCACGAGGCTGAGGTCGAGGGCCACGGACTCCGGCCCGACCTCGACGCTGACGCCGCTGCCGTACGTGGGGCGTCCGCCCGGCACCCGGCCGAGGGCCCGCACGAGCGCGCGGCCGCCCGGGCTGCCGAGCGCGTGCACGCCGTCGACCGAGGTCGCGGCGCGGGTGGCGCTGTCCTGCACCCGCGCGGCGGGCGAGAGCGGTCGGGCGGCGGGCGCGGGCGCCGCGCCGGTGGGGCGTACGGGGGTGTCGGTCTGGGTCACGAGAGGTTCTCCTTCGGAGGCAGTATGCGGGCTGGACGGGACCCGCGCGGCGTTCGACGACGGGAACGACGGGGGTTCGTCGTGCCGCGCGGGTCCGTGGGTCAGCGCTTCTCTTCCTGCTTCAGGGCCAGCCCGAGGCCCATGAAGGTCGGTGCCCAGTGGCCGATGAAGATGCCCCAGCGGTCGGACTGGCTCTTGTCGTCACCCGTCTTGTTCCGGCTGATGACCCACGACGCCAGCGAGAGCCCGATCGAGGCGAACGCACCCGCGTACGCCCACTCGCTGCGCACGCCGAGCTTGTGGAGCCGGTTCACGACACCGTGCCCGTCCTGGACGTCGTCGACCGCGTCCTGCACCCGGTCCGACACCCGTCCGGCGGTGTCCCGGACCGCGTCTCCGGCGTCCTCGGCGACGTGCCGGGCCTTGCGCGCCGCGTCGTCTGCGACGTCCTTCGCCTGGTCCGTGGCGTCGTCCGCCGCGTCCCTGACCGTGCCGGCGACGTCCTCGGCCTTGTCCTGGATCCCCATGTGCCGTTCTCCTTCTGGTGGTGCTGCTGCGTGGTGCGGGTGAGGGTGGTGCGGGAGCGGGCGACCCGGAGGTCGCCCGCTCGCCGTCAGAGGGTGATGTGGTCCCGGCGCCGGCGGGGGGTGTCGACCTCGACCTGGACGCCGAGCCGGCGCACCTGGGTGTCGAGGGCGTCCCCGAGGTCGCGCACGGGGCCCGCCTCGATCTGCTGGAGCAGGCGGGCGATGTCCGTCCGGTCCCCCGCCGTGACCTTGACGGTCAGGTCGGGACGCCGGGCGTCGCCGCGCAGGACCGCCGACGCCGACTCGACGCCGGGCAGGTCGGTGATCTGCGCCTCGACGGCGTCGGTGAGGACGCCGGGCGAGCAGCGGGTGAGGCCGCCCTCCACCTCGTCCTCGAGCCGGAGCGGTCGGGCCGCGTTGGTCCTCGGGATCTGCGCGACCAACCAGGCCAGGCCCAGGAGCGCCACGACGACGCCGACGACGGCGACCACGAGGACGACCCCCGTGATCCCGAGGGCCGTGGCCGTGGCGGAACCCGCGACCTTCGCGTCCGGGGTGGGTCGTGCCAGGTCGAGGCCGACCAGGCGGCCCAGCGGTGCGAGCTGACCGGTGCCGACGACGAAGCCGGCGGCCCCCGCGAGCAGGAGGACGAGCCCGACGACGGTGATCCAGGTGCGGTTCAGGCCCGCGGCGTGCTGACGCATCAGAGCTCCTTGGTGCGGACGGTGGCGGTGACGCGGGGCTGCGGGGCCACGCTGGCCGAGGCGAGGGCCTCGGTGACCAGGGCGACGACGCGCGACCGGACCTGGTCGCGCTGCTCCGACCCCGTGGTGACGTCGAGGTGCACGCGCCGGCCGGAGGCGGACGCGGACACCTTGTCGACGCCGTCGACGAGGTCGGCCCGGCTCGCGGCGAGCCGGGCGAGCGAGCGGTGCGAGATGACGAAGTCGCGCTCCGCGACGACGCCGGCCCCGCGGGTGCTGTCGAGGCGGCTCGAGGTGTACGAGCCGGGCTTGAGCCCGGCGACCACGAGCACGAGGCCCAGCAGGACGGCCACGCCGGCGGCCACGAGCATCGCGACCGAGCCCCAGGTGAGGCCGGCGACCGCGGAGGCCGGGGCCGTCACCTGGGTCGCCCAGCGACCGGTGACGAGCCGCGAGATCGCGGCGACGGCCGTCAGCGCGCCGAGGGCGAGCAGGAGCACGGCCACGACGGACGCGGGGACGGTCCGGCTCGGGCGGCGGCGGAGGCGGCCGGAACGGGAGTCCGTACGGCTCATCGGAGGCTCTCCTTGCGGGTCGGGTTGTCGTCGCCGGCCACGCTGAGGAACGTGACCTCGACGTCGAGGCGGCGGACCTCCACGCCGGCCAGCTCGCGGACGCGGGTGACGACGTGGTGGCGCAGGGCGCGGGTGGTCTCCCGGATCGATCCGGGGTAGGCGACGCCGACCTTGACGGACACGTCCGCGTGGTCGCCGGACAGGTCGACGTCGACCTGAGGGCGGGCGCTGCGGTCGTCGTGGGACCCGAGGCCGAGCAGGCCGCCGCTGCGGCCGTGGACGGTGCCGACCTCGGCCGCCGCCTGCCCGGCGATCTTCTCGACGACCGTGTCGGCGAGGACGAGCCGGCCGCGCCGGGCCGCGGGTGCGCTCATCGCTTCTCGGTCGTGCGCCCGGCCAGGGCGGCGACGTCGAGCCGGCCGTCGAGGACGAGCCCGACGGCGAGGCCGATCGCCCCGAAGACGAGGACGATCATGAACGAGCCGAACGTGCCGAAGGCGGCGGTGAGGCCGAGGACGAGGCCCACGAACAGGGCGGTGGTGCTGCGTGACATCAGCGTTTCCTTCTCGAGGTCAGGGGGTGCCGGTCACCCGGGCCGACCTGTCGGTCGGCCCGGGTTCCGGCGGGGATCAGCGCAGGTCGTCGTCGGACGACGACGACGAGTCGCCGTCCTCGTCCGGCAGGTGCACGTCGGAGACGTTCACGTCGACCGAGACGACGTCGAGCCCGGTGCCGTGCTCGACGGCGGAGATGACGTTCTCGCGGATCTGCTCGCTCACGGTGACGACCGAGGCGCCGTACTCGATGACGACCGAGATGTCGATCGCGGTCTCGCGCTCGCCCTTCTCGACCGACACGCCGCCCGAGACGCTCGGCTGCGTGGAGCCGGGGATCCGCTGGGCGAGGTTGCCGATGGCGCGGCGCGCGGCGTTGCCCATGGCGTAGACGCCGGACACGTCGCGGGCGGCGATCCCGGCGATCTTGGCGACGACACCGTCGGCGATGGTGGTGTCACCGTGCTCGGTGTGGAGCGCGTCGAGCTCCTTGGGCTGGTTGCGCTCGGCGTACTTCGCGGCCTGGGCCTGGGCCTGACGACGCTCTTCGCCGGTGGCGGGCACGACGGACTGCGACATGCGGTGCTCCTTCAGTGTCTGGTGTGACGGTCATGAAGGAGGACGCCACGGTCGGACCGACCGTCACGCGTCAGATGAAAAAAGTTTCAACGACCCCGCTCCGGGCTGCCGCACGCAGCCCGGGCAGGGGTCGGGTCAGCGCTTGCCGCGCTTCTCGCGCGCCCGCACCTCGACGTGCACGGGCGTGCCGACGAAGCCGAACTCCTCGCGCAGCCGCCGCTCGACGAACCGCAGGTAGCCGGGCTCCAGCTGGCCGCTGGTGAAGAGCACGAAGGTCGGCGGGCCGGCCTGCGCCTGGGTGCCGAAGAGGATCCGGGGCTGCTTGCCGCTGCGCACCGGGTGCGGGTGGGCGGCGACGATCCGGCCGAGGAACGCGTTGAGCTTGCCCGTCGAGATCCGGGTCTCCCAGCTCGCGAGGGCCTCCTGCAGGGCCGGGCCGAGCCGGTCGACGTGGCGGCCCGTCATCGCGGAGATGTTGACGTGCGACGCCCACGCGAAGGGCGCGACCTCCTGCTCGACCTCGCGGCTGAGGTACTTGCGACGCTCCTCGTCGGTCAGGTCCCACTTGTTGTAGGCGATGACCAGCGCGCGCCCGGTCTCCTCGACCGAGGTCATGATCCGGACGTCCTGCTCGGTCAGCGGCACGCTGGCGTCGAGCACGGCCACGCACACCTCGGCGCGCTCGATCGCGCCCTGGGTGCGCAGGCTGGCGTAGTACTCGTGGCCCGACGCCTCCTTGACCCGGCGGCGGATGCCGGCCGTGTCGATGAAGACGTACGTGTGGCCGTCGACCTCGACGAGCTCGTCGACCGGGTCGACGGTGGTGCCGGCGACGTTGTCGACGACCACGCGCTGCTGCTTGGCCAGCTTGTTGAGCAGGCTGGACTTGCCGACGTTCGGCTTGCCGACGATGGCGACGCGACGGGGCCCGCGCTCGGCGTCGTAGTCGATCTCGGGGGCCGGCGGCAGCACGTCGAGGATGGCGTCGAGCAGGTCGCCGCTCCCCCGGCCGTGCAGGGCGGACACCGGGTAGGGCTCGCCCAGGCCCAGGTTCCACATGCTCGCGGCCTCGGCCTCGGTGCGCTGGTCGTCGACCTTGTTGACGGCGAGGACGACCGGCTTTTTGCTCTTGCGCAGGACGCGCACCACGGCCTGGTCGCTGTCGAGGGTCCCGACGGTCCCGTCGACGACGAGCAGGACGGCGTCCGCGGTCGCGATGGCGAGCTCGGCCTGCTCGGCGATCTGCGCGGCCAGGCCCTTCGCGTCGGGCGCCCAGCCGCCCGTGTCGACCAGCACGAAGGAGCGGCCGTTCCAGTCGGCGTCGTACGAGACGCGGTCGCGGGTCACGCCGGGGATGTCCTGCACGACCGCCTCGCGGCGGCCGATGATGCGGTTGACCAGGGTGGACTTGCCGACGTTCGGGCGGCCGACCACCGCCACCACGGGGAGGGTTCGGGCGGGGCTGGGGACGGCGGGAACCGCGGTCTCGGTCATGTCACTCCGGTGGGGCTGAGGTGTTTCGCCTACCCCCGACCGGGGGCGACGCACGATCCTCCAGAGTAGCCGGACCCGCGCAGGGTGGTCCCTAGCGCGCGACGGCGGGGTCGTACGCCGCCGGCACGAGCGCGCAGATGGCGTCGATGACCTGCTCGAGCGTGAGCTCGGTCGAGTCGAGGACCGTCACGCCCGGCGCGGCGTCGTGGAACGCGGCGACGGTCGAGTCGTCGCGGTCACGGCGGACCACCTGGTCGTGCACGGCCTCGGCGTCGACGTGCTCGCCGAGCTCGGCGTGGCGGCGGGCCACCCGCGCCGCGGGGTCGGCCACGAGCAGCACGCGGACCGGGGCCTCCGGCGCGACGACGGTGGTGATGTCGCGGCCCTCGGCCACGATCCCGCCGGCGGCGTCGGCGATGACCTGCTTCTGCCGCGCGACGAGGTCGGCGCGGACGGCGAGGTTGGTGGCGACGGCGCTGACCGCGGCCGAGACGTCGGGGTCGCGGATCGCGGTCGTCACGTCGTGGCCGTCGATCGTGACGCTGTGGTGGGCGGGGTCGAGCTCGAGGACGAGCTGCGAGCGGGCCACCAGGTCGGCGACGGCGTCGGTGTCGGTCAGGTCCACGCCCTCGTGCACGGCGAGCCACGTCACGGCGCGGTACATCGCGCCGGTGTCGAGGTACGCCAGGCCCAGCCGGGCCGCGACCCCGCGGGACGTGCTGGACTTGCCGGACCCGCTGGGCCCGTCGATCGCCACGACGAGCGGAGCGTCGCTGAGGAGGGGGTGGCCGGGGGTCCCGGAGGTTCGCGGGGCGTCGGACATCTGGCCACCCTATCGATCCTGGGGACCTTCCCCGGCCCACGCTCGCGGCCGTCCGCCCCCGGGCGCCTCCTCCGGCGGGTCAGACCACCGTCCAGCCGCCGTCGCGCATGACCACGGCGAGGCCCTCGGCCCGCTCGGGCTGGACGGACAGGGTCAGGTAGCCGACCTGCCGGCTGGCGTCGTGCTCGATCGCGATGTCCTCGACGTTGACGCCCGCGGCCTCGACGTCACCGAACAGGCGGGCGAGCGCACCCGGCTCGTCGGGGATCGCCACGACGACCTGCTCGTACGGCACGGCCGCGCTCCCGTGCTTGCCCGGGATCCGGCGGGTGCCGTCCACGCCACGCTCCAGCTCCCGGCTCAGCGAGAGGTCGGCGGGCGCCTCGTCGGTCGGAGCGGTCTCGACGGCGGTGATGAGGCGGTCGAGGGAGACGGCCACCTGCCGCAGCTCGCGGAGGACGGCGGTCGCGTTGGCGCGCACGATCTGCTGCCACAGGCCCGGGTCACCGCCCGCGATGCGGGTGACGTCGCGCAGACCCTGCCCGGCGAGGACGAGGTCCTCCTCGGGGACGTCGGTCAGGTGGCCGGCCATGAGCACGGACACGAGGTGCGGCAGGTGCGAGACCCGCGCGACGGCTGCGTCGTGGTCGTCGACGTCCAGGGTGACCAGCCGCGCCCGGCAGGCGCGGACGAGCTCGACGACCCGGGCCGTGGAGGCCTCGGCGCTCTTGCGGTGCGGCGTCACGACCCAGGTCCGGTCGACGAAGAGGTCGCCGTCCGCGGTGACCGGTCCCGAGTGGTGCGACCCGGCCATGGGGTGCGAGCCGACGTAGCGGGTCAGGTCGACGGGACGTTCCCAGAGGGCGTCGAGCACGCCGGCCTTGACCGAGCCGACGTCCGTGACCGTGGCGTACGGGTAGGTCTGCAGGCTCTCCCCCACGACGTCCGCGATCGTGCGCGGGGGCACGGCGACGACGACGAGGCCGACCTCGGAGGGTTCGGCAGGCTCGGCCGTCCCCGCCCCGAGCCCGGCCGCGACCATCGCGTGGCTCGGCACGGCGTCGACGAGGTGGACCCGCCAGCCGGCGCCGGTCAGCGCGTGGCCGATCGACGCCCCGACCAGGCCGGCCCCGACGACCACCGTCACCGGCGGGCCGGCCTCGGTCCTCATGCGGGAGCGCTCATCTTGCGGTGCTCATGCTGCGGCGCTCATGCCCCGGGGGTCGGCGCGCCGGGCAGGTCGACCTCCGGCGCGTCGGGCGAGGTGGTGGACGCGCTCGGCGGCGCGTCCGCCGCCACCGCGGCCGGCTGCGGCGCCCCGTCGAGGAGCGCGGCGAGCCGCTGGCCCGCCACCCGACGGAACTTCCGCGGCAGGGCCCGCGTGCGGTCGAGCACGGCGACCTCGAGCGCGTCGACGCCGAGCTCGCGGACCGGCGCACCGGGACCGCCGTCGGAGCCGAGGGCGTGCACCGCCAGCTGGACCGCGGCCGCGAGGTCGAGGCCGTCGGCGTAGCCGGAGCGGACCACGTCGGCGATCGCCTCGGCGGACCCGCCCATGACGGCGAAGTGCTCCTCGTCCCCGATCGACCCGTCGTAGGTCAGCCGGTAGATCTGGTCGTCCGCCGCCGTCGCGCCGAGCTCGGCCACGATGATCTCGACCTCGTACGGCTTCTCGCCGCCGGAGGAGAAGATCCCGCCGAGCAGCTGGGCGTACGCGTTGGCCAGGCCGCGCGCGGTGACGTCGGTCCGGTCGTAGCTGTAGCCCCGCAGGTCGGCGTAGCGGATGCCGGCCTGGCGCAGCGTGTCGAACTCGTTGTAGCGCCCGACGGCGGCGAAGCCGATCCGGTCGTAGATCTCCCCGACCTTGTGCAGCGCCTGCGAGCGGTTCTCCGCGACGAAGACGATGCCGTCGGCGTAGTGCAGGACGACGACCGACCGGCCGCGACCGATGCCCTTGCGCGCGAAGTCGGCCCGGTCCTTCATCTGCTGCTCGGGCGCGACGTAGAACGGGCTAGACACGGGATCCCTCCACGGTGTGCAGGACGGGGTCAGACAACGCGGGCCTCCGGTCCGTCGGGGCGTACGCGGCGGGCGGCGACCAGGCGGTCCACCATCGCGCCGACCTGGTCGTCGCCGACGCGCTGCACGCCGTCGGGCCCGGCGATCATGACGACCGGGAAGATCCGGCGGGCCATGTCCGGGCCGCCGGTCGCCGAGTCGTCGTCGGCCGCGTCGTAGAGCGCCTGGAGGACGGCCATCGTCGTGTCGGCGACGGCGAGGTCGGGCGCGTACAGCTTCTTGAGCGCGCCGCGGGCGAAGATCGAGCCGGAGCCGACGGAGAAGAAGGAGTGCTCCTCGTAGCGGCCGCCGGCGGCGTCGTAGGAGAAGATCCGGCCCATCTCGGCCGCCTCGTCCCAACCGGCGAAGAGCGGCACGACGGCCAGGCCCTGCATCGCGAGCGGCAGGTTGCCCCGGATCATCGTCGCGAGCCGGTTGGCCTTGCCGACCAGGGACAGCGAGGCGCCCTCGATCTTCTCGTAGTGCTCGAGCTCGACCTGGAACAGCCCGACCATCTCGACGGCCAGGCCGGCCGCGCCGGCGATGCCGACCAGGGAGAACTCGTCGGCCGGGAAGACCTTCTCGATGTCGCGCTGGGCGATCATGTTCGACATCGTGGCCCGCCGGTCACCGGCCATCACCACGCCGCCCGGGAACGTGGCCGCGACGATCGTCGTCGCGTGCGGCGTCAGGTCGGCGAGCGACGTCGACGAACCGCCGGTCGTGCGCGAGGTCGGCAGGACGTCGGGCGCGACCGAGGCCGCCAGCTCGACGAAGGACGAGGTGCCGGCGCGCAGGAACGCCTCCGGCAGACCGCCCCGAGAGCGGTCGGTGGAGCTGTCGCTCACTGGCCACCCTTCTGCACGAACGAGCGCACGAACTCCTCGGCGTTGACCTCGAGGACCCCGTCGATCTCGTCGAGCAGCGAGTCGACGTCCGAGTCGAGCTCGGCCTTGTGGGCGCTGTCGACGGCGGGCAGGTCCTCGACCGTCTCCTCGTCGTCGGACTTCCGCGTACGCCGGTGGGTCTGCTCGGACTCGGGCATGAGCACTCCTCGTGGTGGGCTGCGGCCAGCCTAGTCAGGACGGCTGACAGTTCCCGGCCGTCCCGCGCCGGGCCTCACCCACGCCGGCGACCGTGCGGGTCAGGGGCTGGGGGCGCGAGTCACAGGACTTTCACGTTTACGTGAAACCCCGGTACTGACCACGGCAGATCTGCCGTGGTCAGTACGGGTCTTTCACGTAAACGTGAAAGTCCTGGGACAGGTGGGACGACTACCTGGCCCGGGGCGGCGTACGGGTCAGCGGCCGAGGGCGGCGAAGAGGTCGGAGACGTCGGTGCAGGCGTCGAGCATCGCGCCGACCTGCTCGGCGGTGCCGCGCAGGGGGTCGAGCAGGGGGACGCGCTGGAGGGCGGGGCGGTCGGGCACGTCGAAGATCACCGAGTCCCACGAGGCCGCGACCACGGAGGAGCCGAAGAGCTCCATGACCCGGCCGCGGAAGTAGGCGCGGGTGTCGGCCGGCGGGTGGGTGCGCGCGTGCTCGATCTCGTCGTCCGTGATCAGCCGGCGGATCCGGCCCTTGGCGGCGAGCGCGGCGTAGAGGCTGCGCGACGGGTCGACGTCGGCGTACTGGAGGTCGATCGCCGCGAGCTTGGGCGCGTCCCAGCCGAGGCCGTCGCGGGCGCGGTAGGACTCCATCAGCGCGAGCTTGGCGACCCAGTCGAGCCGGTCGGCGAGCAGGGTCACGTCGGTCGCCAGCTGGTCGAGGGTCTCCTGCCACGCCGCGAACAGGGCCTCCGCCTCCGCCCGGCCCGCCGCGGGCAGGCCGTCGGCGGCGGGCGAGGCCAGCAGCGCCCGGCAGCGCTCGAGGTAGACGCGCTGGATCTCGACCGCGGTCATCCGCCGGCCGTCGGCGAGCTCGAGCGGGACGCGGCAGGACAGGTCGTGGCTGACCGCGCGCATCGCCGCGACCGGCGTGGCGAGCCGCAGGTCGGTGCCGAGCGTCCCGGCCTCGACCACGCGCAGCACCCAGGCCGCGGTGCCGACCTTGAGCCAGGTCGAGGTCTCGGAGAGGTTGGCGTCGCCGGTGATCACGTGCAGCCGGCGGTGCTTGGCCGCGTCGGCGTGCGGCTCGTCGCGGGTGTTGATGATCGGCCGGTTGAGGGTCGTCTCCAGCCCGACCTCGGCCTCGAAGAAGTCGGCGCGCTGGCTGATCTGGAAGCCCGACGTCTGGCTGGCCTGCCCGATGCCGACCCGACCGGCGCCCGTGAACACCTGCCGCGTCACGAGGAACGCCGTGAACTGCGTGACCACCCGGTCGAAGGGCGTGCTCCGCTGCAGCAGGAAGTTCTCGTGCGTCCCGTACGACGCGCCCTTGCCGTCGGTGTTGTTCTTGTAGAGGCGGATCTGCCGGCCGGCGTAGACCGAGGCCCGCTGGGCCGCGATCGCCATCACCTTGTCGCCGGCCTTGTCGAAGCGGACCACGTCGAGCGCGGTGGTCACCTCGGGGCCCGAGTACTCCGGGTGCGCGTGGTCGACGTAGAGCCGGGCGCCGTTGGTGAGGATGACGTTGGCCATACCGAGGTCGCTGTCGGTCAGCTGGTCGGGGTGCGCGCTCGAGCGGGCGACCTCGTAGCCCCGGATGTCGCGCAGCGGCGACTCCGTCTCGTAGTCCCAGCCCGCCGGGCGCCCGTCGGCCGAGGTGCCGGCCCCGCTGCCGTACGCCTTGACCACGTGGTTCGACAGCTGCATCGGGTGCAGGTCGTCCTCGCCGGTCCGGCCGGCGGGGGCGCTGATCCCGTACTCGGTCTCGATGCCCATGACCACCTGGCGACGTACGGGTTCGGGCATGGGCGCCAGCGTAATGTCGGCTCATGAAGGACTCCCGCGTCGCACCCGCCGCCTCCGTCGCGCTCGTCGACCTCGTGCTCGTCCTCGTCTTCGCGGGCATCGGTCGCGTCAGCCACGGCGAGGACCTCGGGCTCACGGGGATGGCCCGGACCGCGGGCCCGTTCCTGGCCGGCTGGCTGGTCGGGTGGGTCCTCGTCGCCCTGGTGCCGGCGACCCGGTCCCGGCCGCGGGGCCTGGCGGCCGGTGCGCTGGTCTGGGTGGCCGTCGTGGCGATCGGCATGCTCCTGCGCGTCGCCACGGGCCAGGGCGTCGAGACGTCGTTCGTGGTCGTCACCGTCATCGTGGTCGGCGTCTTCCTGCTGGGGTGGCGCGGG
Organism: Microlunatus spumicola; assembly: GCF_039536445.1. Lineage (NCBI taxonomy): Bacteria > Bacillati > Actinomycetota > Actinomycetes > Propionibacteriales > Propionibacteriaceae > Microlunatus > Microlunatus spumicola. The sequence continues at coordinate 613,962 of NZ_BAAAYR010000001.1, forward strand.
ATCGCCGCCCTGGTGACGCGGGTGCGGGGCCGGTCGGCCTCCCCCGCCGCCCAGGTGTGAGCCGGCCCGCTTTTCGCTACATTGACCGGACAAAGTTCCGCAGCCGCGCGAACCGCACCCACCCGGAGGTCTCCATGACCGTCGCCGTCGCCCACCAGGTCTCCTCGACCAGCCGCATCGCGCTCGCCGAGGCGGCGCGGCAGGCCTCCATGAGGCGGACCGACCTCGCCGTGCTGCACGTCGTCGAGTCGCTCGACCTCGACATCGCCGCGGCGAACCGGTCCGGGATCTCCGACGAGGTGGAGCGGGTGCTCACCGACGGCGGCCTGGACGTGGCGTGGGAGCTGCACCTGGCCACCGGCGAGGAGAACGTCGCCAGCGCCATCCTCAGCCTCGTGGACGACGTCGACGCCGAGGTCCTCGTGATCGGCGCGCGGCGCCGCTCGCCCGTGGGCAAGTTCCTGCTGGGCAGCGTCACCCAGACGCTGATCCTCCAGGCCGAGGTCCCGGTGCTCGTCGTGAAGGACCACGGCTGACCCCGGTCCGCAGCGTGTGACGCACGTCACACGAACGCCCGGTAACGCCGCGGGGCCGACGGGCGATGAAACCCCCGAGAGCCAGCGTCTACCTGACCCCCCGAGCAGGCAGCCGTTGGCTCTCGTCACGCCCGGACGCCCTCGGTGCACGATGGAGGGGTGATCACCCTGCCGTTGCGGTCCCGCCGTCCGAGCACCTCCGACCAGGACGCCGCCCGGGCCGACGAGGTCCGCGGGGCGCTCGCGGCGGTGCTGCCCGCGGACGCCTTCGTCACCACGCCGGAGTCCGTCGAGCGCTACAGCCACGACGAGGCCGAGTGGGCGCCGTACGTCCCCGCCCTCGCCGTCGTCCGCCCGCGCACCGCCGAGCAGGTCCAGGCCGTCGTCCGGGTCTGCCTCGAGCACCGGGTCCCCGTCGTGCCCCGCGGCGCCGGGACCGGGCTCTCCGGCGGCGCGAACGCCATGGCGGGCTCCGTGGTCGTCAGCCTGGAGGCGATGGACGCGGTCCTCGAGGTGAACCCGGTGGAGCGCTACGCGGTCGTGCAGCCCGGCGTGGTCAACGACGACCTGCGGGCGACCGTCGCCGCGCAGGGCCTCTGGTACCCGCCGGACCCGGCCAGCTCGCCCTGGGCGACCATCGGCGGCAACGTCGCCACCAACGCCGGCGGCGTCTGCTGCGTCAAGTACGGCGTCACCCGCGACTACGTGCTGGCCCTGCAGGTCGTGACCGGGACCGGCGAGCTGGTGCGCGTGGGCCGGCGGACGGCCAAGGGCGTCGCCGGCTACGACCTGACCGCGCTGATGGTCGGCTCCGAGGGCACCCTCGGCATCGTCACCGAGGTCACCGTCCGGCTGCGGCCGGCGCGACCGCCGGAGCAGACGGTCGTCGGCCACTTCTCCTCCCTCGTGGCCGCCGGCGAGGCCGTCGCGGCGGTGACCCGGAGCGGCGTCGTGCCGTCGGCCCTGGAGCTGCTCGACCGGCACTGCCTGCGCGCCGTGGAGGACTGGCAGCACCTCGGCCTCGAGGCCGACGCGGCCGCGATCCTGCTCGCCCGGGTGGACTCCCCCGGCGCGGCCGGCGACGCGGAGGCCGAGGCGGTGCGGCTGGCCTTCGAGCTGGGCGGCGCCACCTGGTCGGCGCGTTCCGAGGACCCGCAGCAGGCCGAGGCCCTGTTCGCCGCGCGGCGGCTGGCCTACCCCGCGCTGGAGCGGCTCGGCCCGGTCCTCACCGAGGACGTCTGCGTGCCCCTCGCCGCGGTCCCCACGATGCTCGCGCGCATCGAGGACGTCGCCGCCCGCTTCGACGTGCACATCGCGAACATCGCCCACGCCGGTGACGGCAACCTCCACCCGCTGCTGATGACCCCGCCCGGCGACGAGGCGGCCCGGACGCGGGCGCAGGCGGCGTTCGAGGAGATCCACGCCACGGCCATCGCCCTCGGCGGGACCGTCACGGGCGAGCACGGCGTCGGCCTGCTCAAGCGGGGCGGGCTCGTCGCCGAGTCGGAGCCGGCCGTGATCGCGATGCACCACGCCATCCGCGCGGCGCTCGACCCGGCCGGCATCCTGAACCCGGGCAAGGTCGTTGCCGAGCCCGCAGCGCCGGACGAGGACCGGCCCGCGGAATAGCGCCCGCGGGGCTCGGGTTCGGTCCGCGTGACGTCACGCGTACGGGAGCTGCTCTCGTTCCCCAACCCGGTCAACGAGCTCGCGGCCCGTACGGTCGCCGCGGGCGTCGCCGTGCTGGCGGCGCTGACGCTGGCGACAGGCTGGGACTGGCTGCTCGTGCTGCTTGCCGTCGGGTTCCTGGCCCGCACGGCCGCAGGACCCCGGTTCAGCCTGCTCGGCCGGCTCGCGACCCAGGTCGTCGCCCCGCAGCTCGGGATGCCCCGCTTCGTCCCCGGACCGCCGAAGCGCTTCGCGCAGACCATCGGGCTGGTCCTCACGACCGTGGCGGCCGTCGCCGCGTACGGGTTCGGAGCGGTCCTGCTGCCGATGCTGCTGATCGCGGTGCTGCTCGTCTTCGCCCTGCTCGAGTCGGTCCTCGGCTTCTGCGCCGGCTGCTGGATGTTCGGCCACCTGATGCGCTGGGGCGTCATCCCCGCCGACACCTGCGAGGCGTGCAACGACGTCTCCAGGCGCTACGCGACCAGCGGCGCCTAAACCCGGACGAGCGCGGCGCGCGCACCCGCCCACCGCCGGAGCGTGCGCCTCCGTCTGGACGACCGGACGGTGACGACACGCTTCTCCGTCGTCACCGGGAGGGAGGAAGACGGAGGATCAGAGCACGCTCCGCATCCGAGCGGAGCGAGGATCAAAGATACTGCCCGGTGTTCGTCACCGTGTCGATCGAACGGCCGGGCTGGGTGCCCTTCTTCGAGCTGATCAGGGTGCGGATGAAGACGATGCGCTCGCCCTTCTTGCCGCTGATCTTGGCCCAGTCGTCCGGGTTGGTGGTGTTCGGCAGGTCCTCGTTCTCCGCGAACTCGTCGACGCAGGCCTGCAGCAGGTGGCCGATCCGGATGCCCTTGACGCCCGTGTCGAGCAGGTCCTTGATCGCCATCTTCTTGGCGCGGTCGACGATGTTCTGCACCATCGCGCCGGAGTTGAAGTCCCGGAAGTAGAGGATCTCCTTGTCGCCGCCGGCGTACGTGACCTCGAGGAACTGATTTTCCTCGGTGTCCTCGTACATCCGCTCGACGGTGCGCTCGATCATGCCCTTGACCGTCGCCGCGCGGTCGCCCGCGAACTCGGCCAGGTCCTCGTTGTGCAGCGGGAGGCCCTTGGTCAGATACTTGCTGAAGATGTCGCGCGCGGCCTCGGCGTCCGGCCGCTCGATCTTGATCTTCACGTCCAGGCGGCCGGGCCGCAGGATCGCGGGGTCGATCATGTCCTCGCGGTTGGACGCGCCGATGATGATCACGTTCTCGAGGCCCTCGACGCCGTCGATCTCGCTCAGCAGCTGCGGGACGATCGTGTTCTCCACGTCGGAGGAGACGCCCGACCCGCGGGTGCGGAACAGCGAGTCCATCTCGTCGAAGAAGACGATCACGGGCATGCCGTCCGAGGCCTTCTCCCGTGCCCGCTGGAACACCAGGCGGATGTGCCGCTCTGTCTCGCCGACGTACTTGTTGAGCAGCTCCGGGCCCTTGATGTTGAGGAAGAAGCTGCGCCCCTCGACGCCGGTCTTCTCCGTCACGCGCTTGGCCAGCGAGTTCGCGACCGCCTTGGCGATCAGCGTCTTGCCGCACCCGGGCGGGCCGTAGAGCAGGATGCCCTTCGGCGCCTTGAGCTCGTGCTCGGCGAAGAGGTCCTTGTGCAGGAACGGCAGCTCCACGGCGTCCCGGATCATCTCGATCTGGTTGCCCAGCCCGCCGATCACCGTGTAGTCGATGTCGGGGACCTCTTCGAGGACCAGTTCCTCGACCTCGAGCTTGGGCACCCGCTCGTACGCGAAGTGCACCCGCCGGTCGATCAGCAGCGAGTCGCCCGCGCGCAGCGGACCCTCCTGCAGCGACGTCGTGAGGCGGACGACGCTCTCCTCGTCCCCGTGCCCGACGATCAGCGCGCGGGTCCCGTCCTCGAGGATCTCCTTGAGGGTCGCGACCTCGCCGACCTCGTCGAACTCGAGGGCCTTCACGACGTTCATGGCCTCGTTGACCATGACCTCGCGGCCCGGCGTCAGGGCCTCGAGGTCGACGTCCGGGCTGACGCTCACGCGCATCTTGCGGCCCGACGTGAAGATGTCGGCCGTGCGCTCCTCGGCGGCGGCGATGAACACGCCGAAGCTCGCCGGCGGCTGCGCCAGCCGGTCGACCTCGCCCTTGAGCGTGACGATCTGGTCGCGGGCCTCGCGCAACGTCGCCGCGAGGCGCTCGTTGTTGGCGGTCGTGGTCCGGGACTCGGCGCGGGCGTCGGTCAGCCGACGCTCGAGCACCGCCAGGTCGTGCGGGTGGGCCGACACGCGTTCGCGCAGCCGGGCGAGCTCCTCGCGGAGCGCCCCGAGCTGGCTCAGCAGGTACTCGCGCTCCTGGTCGGGAGCGCCGTCGGAGCTGGGGTTGTAGCTGGAACCGGTCATCGCGCGCACCTCCTGCGGCGACCCTACCCGCGCGCTGAGCCGCCTTCAGGGGTCGCGGCGCGCGGGCCGGTGTAATCCTCGCCATAGGCCCCGGGGGCCGGTCGACGCTTGCGCGCGGGCGCCCGGAAGCCCGGCGCCATCCGCCGGGCGCTGACCAGGAAGCCCGTGTGGCCGACCATGTCGTGCCGCGGCCGGACGGCCAGCCCCTCGGCGTGCCAGGCGCGCAGCAGCGTCTCGCTGGCCTCCGGCTCCGTGAACCCGCCGTGCACGCGCAGCGTCTCCACCGTCCGCGCGAGCTGGGTCGTCGTCGCCACGTAGGCGAGGAGCACCCCGCCCGGGACCAGCCGCTCCGCGAGGGCGTCCACGCACTCCCACGGCGCCAGCATGTCCAGCACGACGCGGTCGATGTCGGTCTCCGGCTCCGCGTCCGGGCCGGTCTCGGCCTGGAGGCTCTCGACCAGGTCGCCCAGGGTGAGCTCCCACGCCGGCGGCGCGGCGCCGAAGAAGCTCTCGACGTTGCGCCGGGCCTGCGCGGCGAACTCCTCACGACGCTCGTACGAGCGCACCCGCCCGGTCGGCCCGACCGCCCGCAGCAGGCTGCAGGTCAGCGCGCCCGAGCCGGCGCCGGCCTCGACCACCCGGGCGCCGGGGAAGATGTCGCAGGCCATCAGGATCTGCGCGGCGTCCTTGGGGTAGACCACCGCGGCCTGGCGCGGCATCGTCACCGTGAACTCGTTCAGCAGCGGGCGCAGCGCGAGGTAGGCCGTGCCGCCGACCGAGGTCACCACCACGCCCTCCGGGCCGCCGATGAGCTCGTCGTGGCTGACGCCGCCCTTGGTGGTGTGGAACGTGCCGCCCTCGACCAGCAGCACCGAGTGCCGCCGGTTCTTGGGGTCGGTCAGCGTGACGCGCTCCCCCGCCTGCAGCGGGCCGATCCGGACGCCGGACAGGGTCACGGCCGCCTCCTCCTGGGTGGTCACGAGGTGCTGATCCCCCACAGGCCGAGCTGCCAGCCGGGGCCGTACGAGCCGCCGTTGACCTCGGCGCCCGCACGGACCCAGACGGTCTCGTCGGACTGGCTGATCGGGAGCAGCACGAGGTCGCTGGCAGCCTGGCGCTGGAGCGTGCCGAGCAGGCGCTCGGACGCCGCCTCGTCGGTGCTCGCCCGGTAGGCGTTGGTCGTCGCCGTCACCGTCGTCCGCGTGGCCGGCAGCGGGTCGTCGACGAAGGGCTGCAGCCAGGAGAGCGCCGTGGGCGTCCAGGCCTTGCGGTCCACGAGCACGAGGTCGGCGTCGGCCGAGCCCGGCGCGAGCCGGACGCTGAGGCCGCCGGTGTCCTCGAGCCGGTTGCGCACGGTGTCGGCCAGGTCCGTCGCGTTCGGCGCGGTCGGGTCGTACGCGAGCGTGAGGTTGATGCGGCTCTTCCAGGTCACCTTCGGCGTGGCCTTGCCCCCCAGCGGGAACGTGGCCTCGTGCCCGGGGATCCCGGCCGGCAGGACCGAGTCGGACGTCCGGTCGCCCTGCAGCGCCAGCGCGATCGCCGTGCGCAGCGCCTTGTCGGAGCGGGCGCGCGAGCTCGGGGACCACTGCAGCTGCAGCACGCGGGCGCCGGGCAGGACGCGCTCGCTGAAGCCGCTGGTCGTCGTCTTGTCCGGGCTAGCGCCGACCTGCTGCGAGAGCCGGGTGACCGCCGCGGTGTTCAGGCCGCGCCAGACGACGTCGACCTGGCCCTTCTGCATCGCGTCCTCGATCGTGGCCGAGTCGGCGACGGTGCGGTAGGTGAGGCCGTCGATCGCCGGCGGGGTGAAGCCCTTGTACTCGGGGAAGCGGCTGAAGGCGATGGTCCCGCCCTTGTCGCCGTCCTCGTCGAAGGACGTGACGACGAACGGTCCCGAGCCGACCGCGGGCTCGTCGGTGTCGCGCACCTCGTCGGCGTCGTACTGCTGCTCGTCGACGATGGAGGCGGCGGGCGAGGCCAGCGCCCACACGAACTGCGTGTCGACGCGGCTGAGCAGGAAGCGCACGGTGACGTCGTCGGGGGTGTCGATGCGGCGCAGCGACGACAGCAGCGAGGTCGAGCTGCCGGGCACGTCGAGTCGCAGGGCACGCTCGATGCTGAACTTCACGTCCGAGGACGTGAGCGGGTCCCCGCCGGCGAAGGTCAGGCCCTTCTGCAGCGTGCAGGTGTAGATCGTGGGCGACTCGATGAAGCCGCAGTCGCGCGCCGCGTCGGGCTTGGGCCGCGCGCCGTCGCCGGGGGCGGACGTCATGAGGCGCTGGAAGACGTTCAGCGCGAACATCGTCGACGCCTGGTCGGTCGCCGCGGCCGGGTCGGTCACGGTCACCCGGTCGGTCGACACGACCGTGAACGGGCGCGGGGTCGCGCCGGGGGTCGTCGGCGCCGGGGGTTCGGCGGGGCTGTCGCAGCCGGTCAGCGCGACGGCGGCGAGGGCGACCACGCCCGCGAGCACGCGGCGGGCGGCGCTGGTGCTAGACGTGCGCATCGGCCTCGTCCAGGAGCCGGGCGAGGCCCGCGAGGTCGACGTCGGTCAGCGAGGCGACCTGGACGCGGCGGGGCGCGTCCGGGATCGGGACCCGGTTGGGGATGGCGACCACGAGCGCACCGGCGGCGTTGCCCGAACGAGCCCCCGTCTCGCTGTCCTCGAAGACGATGCAGCTGCGGGGGTCGACCCCGAGCTCGGCGCAGGCCCGCTCGTACGGCTCCGGGTGCGGCTTGCCGCGCTCCACCTCGTCACCCGCGACCGAGGTGGCGAAGGAGCCCGGGGGCAGCGCGTCGATGGCCGCGTCGAGCTGCACGCGGTAGGACGCGGACACCAGCGCGCAGGGGATGCCCGCCACGCGGGCCGCCTCGAGCAGGGCCAGCGCGCCCGGGCGCCACGGCAGGTTGCCCGAGCGCAGGTGCCCGATGACGCGCGACACGAGCTGGTCGACGACCCACTCCGGGCTGAGGTCGGGGCGGTCGATCGCGTGCAGGATGTAGCTGCCGGAGTCGATGAGCGAGTTCCCGACGAGCTGGTGGGCGTGCTCGTCGGACCACGTCCCCCCGAGCTGGCCGATCAGGTCGTACTCGGCGGCGATCCAGAGCGGCTCGGTGTCGGCGAGGGTGCCGTCGAAGTCCCACAGCAGCGCGGCCGGGCTGGTGGGGGCGACGGTCGCGGGGGGAGGTGTCATGGCCCGTCCATCATTCCCGGGCCGGGGCCCGGACACCAATCAGGCGTGCGGCGCGCGGGGAGGGGACACTGGCGACGTGCCGTTGCCAGCCGAGGTCGATGCCGTCGTCGTGGGAGCCGGACCGAACGGTCTGGTGGGAGCGAACCGCCTGGCCGACGCCGGCTGGGACGTGCTGCTCGTCGAGGCGCAGCCCGAGGTGGGCGGCGCCGTCCGCAGCGACCGCGAGGTCGACCCCGCCTTCGTCAGCGACACGTTCAGCGCGTTCTACCCGATGGCCGCGGTCTCGCCGGCGATCACCTCGCTCGGGCTCGAGCGGTTCGGCCTGGAGTGGTCGCACGCGCCGGCGGTGCTCGGGCACCCGCGCCGCGACGGTTCGTGGGCGCTGCTGCACCACGACGAGGACGTGACGGCCGGGCTGCTCGACGCCGCCCACCCGGGCGACGGCGAGGCCTGGCACGAGCTGGTCGGACGCTGGCGGATCGTGCAGCCCGGGCTCATCGGGTCGCTGCTGACGCCCATCCCGCCCGTCCGCAGCGGGGTGCGGTTCCTGACCGAGCTGGCCCGGGTCGGCGGGCTCGGTTTCGTCCGCGAGCTTCTGGTCCCGGCCGCGCACCTGGCGGAGCGCCGGTTCGGCGGCGACGGCCCCTCCCTGCTCGTCGCCGGCAACGCCTGCCACGCGGACATCCCGCTCGACGCGGCCGGCTCGGGGTTCATCGGGCTGCTGCTGACCATGCTCGGCCAGACCGTCGGCTTCCCGGCGCCGACCGGCGGCGCGCAGGCGCTGTCCGAGGCGTTGCGGGCGCGGTTCGAGGCGGCCGGCGGCACCGTCGCGACCTCCACCCCGGTGACCGGCATCCGCGTCGCCGGCGGGCGGGCCGTCGCCGTGCAGACGGCCGACGGCGAGGTGCGGGTCCGCCGCTCGGTGCTGGCCGACGTCGGCGCCGAGCAGCTCTTCGGCGGCCTCGTCGACGCGGCCGACCTCCCTGCCCGGACGACGCGCAAGATGGACGGGTTCCGCCGGGACCCGGCGACGTTCAAGGTCGACTACGCGCTGGACGGCCCGGTTCCGTGGGCCGGGACCCCCGCGTACGCGCCGGGGACGGTGCACATCGCCGACTCGGTGCCGGCGATGTCGGCCTACAGCAACCAGCTCGACTCCGGCTTCGTCCCCGCGGACCCCTACGTGCTGGTCGGGCAGATGACCACCACCGACCCGTCCCGCTCCCCCGCCGGCACCGAGTCGCTGTGGGCGTACACGCACGTGCCCCAGGAGGTCCGCGGCGACGCGGGCGACGACGGGCTCACCGGTAGCTGGGACACCAGCGAGGCGGAACGGTTCGCGGACCGCCTGCAGGCCCGGATCGAGGCGTTCGCGCCGGGGTTCGGGTCGCGGGTCCGCTCGCGCCGGATCCTCACCCCCGCCGACCTCGAGCACCGCGACGCCAACCTCGTCGGCGGCTCCCTGAACGGCGGCAGCTCCGCGGTGGACCAGCAGCTCGTGTTCCGGCCGTTCGCGGGGACGGGCCGGAGCGAGACCCCCGTACGCGGCCTCTACCTCGCCTCCGCCTCCGCGCACCCGGGCGGCAGCGTCCACGGCGCCTGCGGCATGAACGCCGCCCGCGCCGCCCTCTGGTGGGACCGCCTCCGCCTCTCCCGCTGACAACGGGGAAGTTCTGACCGCGACTACCCGGTCAGAACTTCCCCGTTCTGCGACGAGGCGAAGCTGGGCTGGGGACAACCCGTTCCGGAGGCTCTCCGCGACCGCAGCATGAGGCGTGCACGAACGCGGGGAGCCGAGCCGGGCGCTGCTCCGGCTGGCCGGGGTGCAGGAACAGGTCGTGACCCGGGAGCAGGCCCTCGGCCTCGACCTGTCGCGCCACACCCTCGACCGCCTGGTCCGGCAGGGGCTGTGGCAGCGGCTGACGCCGGGGGTCTTCGTGACCCACAGCGGTCAGGTCGCCTGGGCGAGCCTCGCGTGGGCCGGGGTGCTGCTGGGCGGCGAGGGCTCGAGGCTCGGCAACCGCTCGGCGGCGTACGCGGGACGGCTCGTCGACGTGGCTCCCGACCCGGTGGAGGTCTTCGTGCCCCACGACGTGATCGCCCGGGACCGTCCCCGGTGGGTCTTCGTCCGCGAGCGGCCCGGCGCCCGGAACCCCCGGACGACGGGCTCGCCGCCGCGGACCCTCGCGGCCGACACCGTCCTCGACCTCTGCGAGTCGGCCTCGCCCCGGACCGTGGAGGACCTCGTGACCAACGCCGTGCAGCGGCGGCTGACCACCCCCAAGCAGATCCTGCGGGCCCTGTCGGTACGCGGCCGTCACTCCTGCCGGCTGCTGCTGGTCGAGCTCCTGAGCGACGTCGACGAGGGGGCGGAGTCACCGCTGGAGCTGCGCTACCTCCGGCGCGTCGAACGGCCGCACGCGCTGCCCCCTGGCGTGCGCCAACGCCCGAGCGCGGACCGCGGCGCGCTGCGTGACGTGCTGTACGAGAAGTACCGCTTCGTCGTCGAGCTCGACGGCCGCAAGGGCCACGAGGGTGCGGGCCGGTTCCGGGACATGCGGCGGGACAACACCGCGCTCCTCGCCGACCTCTCGACGGTGCGGTACGGCTTCGGGGACGTCGCCGGCAGCCCGTGCGAGGTGGCCTGGGAGGTGGCGCAGCTGCTGATGAGGCGCGGCTGGCCCGGGCCGTTCCGGCGGTGTCCCCGCTGCCCGCCGGGAACGGGGAAGTTCTGACCGGTCAGTCGCGGGCGGAACTTCCCCGGTAGTGGGCGGCGAGGCGTTCCAGGCCTTCGGCGATGGTGACCGCCGGGGTCCAGGCGAGCGCCTCGCGGGTGCGGCGCTGGTCGAACCAGTGCGCGGTGGACAGCTGCTCGGCCAGGAACCGGGTCATCGGCGGCTGGGCGGAACCGTCCGGGTGGCGGAGGCTCCACACGCGCTCCACGAGACCGCCGGCGGCGACGGCCAGCCGCGCGGGGACGTGCCGCGTGGGCCGGGGGACGCCGGCCGCCACGCAGAAGTCGCCGAAGATCTCCCCGACCGGCCGGGGCTCGCCGTTGCTGACGACGAAGGCCTCGCCGTGCACCTCGGGCGTCCGGTCGAGCGCCGCGACGAGCGCGTCGGCCGCGTTGTCGACGTACGTGGTGTCGATCAGCCCCGCGCCGGTGCCGAGCAGCGGGAGCCGGCCCGCGCGGCCGCGTTCGACGATCCGCTCGACGAGCTGGGTGTCGCCCGGGCCCCAGACGATGTGCGGCCGAACGGCGACCACGGCCAGCGGAACCGCCCCCGTCTGGTCCGCGGCCAGGGCCTCGAGCTCGGAGCGGGCCTTCGTCCGGGCGTACGGGCCGCGCGCGTGCTCCGGGTCCGCCGGCCCGGCGGGTGCGCCGACCAGCGAGGCGCCGGTGTGACTGACCGACGGCGAGGAGACCTGGACGAGCCGCTGGACGCCGAGGGCCGTGCAGGCGGCGAGGACGTTCCGGGTGCCGATCACGTTCGCACGGACGTACGCGTCCTCGGGCCCGGTGATGTCGACCTTGGCCGCGAGGTGCACGACGCCGTCCTGGCCGTCGAGGGCCGCGCGGACCGCCTCGGCGTCGGCGACGTCGCCCAGCACCTCGCGCAGGCCGAGCCCGGACGAGCGCCGCTGCATCACGGTCACCTCGTCGCCGCGCGCGGCCAGGACCCGGGCGACGGCCGTGCCCAGCATCCCGCTGGCGCCGGTGACGAGGACCTTCACGCGAGCTTCCCCGGGCGTACGCCGGTGAGGACGCGGGAGGCCCACGCGGACACCGCGACGCGGTCGATCTTGGAGTTGTGCCGGATGTCGACGGGCAGCCTCGGGACCGCCAGCACGGCGGCGACGTCCACCCCGGCGACCCGGCGCACGGCGGCCGCTAGGTCGGCGTCGGCGAGCGGGTGCCGCCGGACCGCGCCGGACGGCGGGACCACGACGACGACGACCTGCTGGGTGCCGGCGGGACCGACGCCGACGACGGCGGCGGAGACGACCTCGGGCAGCGCCTCGACCCGCTGCTCCACGCCGACGGGCGTCAGCGGCCCGTCCGCCGTGGACAGCACGTGGACCAGGCGGCCCTCGACCCACAGCCGACCCTCGGGGTCGAGGTGGCCGACGTCGCCGGTCCGGTGGTGGCCGGGGTCGCGGCTGCTCTCCCGCTCGGTCGCCCACAGCCGGTCGTAGCGCTGCTTGCGGTGGTCGGCAGCCACGAGGATCTCGCCGGTCACGCCCGGCTCGTCGGTCAGCGCGCCGGTGGCCCGGCCCTCCGCGTCCAGCGGCGCGAGCGCGATCCGCACGTCGGGCACGGGCCGTCCGACGCAGACCCCGTTGCCCGGACCCGCGGCCTCGATCTCGGGCAGCGTGATGTCGGCGACCGGCAGCACCTCGGTCATGCCGTACGGCGTGTGCAGGACGGCGGCGGGCACCAGCTCCTGCACGCGCCGCAGCAGCCCGACCGGGACCGGGGCCCCGGCGGACATCAGCACCCGCACCCGGCCGAGGGCCTCGCGGTGCCGGTCGGTGAGCCCGTCCGCGGTCGCGACCACGTTGCGCAGGGCGGCGGGCGAGGCGAAGACGACCCGGCCGTCCACGGCGGCGGCGGCCTCCGCGAGCGCGGCGGCGGTCAACGTGCCCGCCTTGGTCGGGTCCATGTCGGGCACGGCGGCCGCCGTGCCCATCGCGGGACCGTAGAGCGAGAACAGCGGGAAGGCCGCCACCCACGCGTCGTCGCGCTCGCCGCCGTAGAGCCCGGCCAGCCGAGCCACCTGGCGCTGCAGCTGGGCGGCGCGGTAGACGACGCCCTTGGCCGGGCCGGTGGCACCGGAGGTGAAGAACACGGCCGCGTCGGCGTCGGTCTCGGGCAGCTCGGGCAGGGTGGCGCCCTCGGCGCGCAGCACGGCACCCCGCGCGGTCAGCGCGGCCACCGTCCGCGGGTGGTGCAGGGCGGCGTCCAGCGGCGCCGGCAGCGTCCCGCTGACGAAGCGCTGCCCCGGTACGCGGAGCGCGCTCAGGGCGGCGACGGCCTTCGGGATCCCGATGACGTGGTCGGGACGGGCGCTGCGCAGGGCGTGCGCGAGGCCGCGCACGCCGAGGCCTGCGTCGGCAACGACGATCGTCGCGCCCGCACGCCAGCACGCGAACACGGCGGTGGTCAGCGCGGCGCCCGGCGTCACCAGCACGGCGACGCGGTCACCGGGCTCGACACCCGCGTCGACCAGACCGAGGGCCAGCTCGACGATCCCGCGCTCCAGCTGCGCGAACGTCGTCGTCGAGACCGTGCCGTCGTGCAGCTCGACGACCGCAGGCGCGGCCTCGTCCGCCCGCGCCACGATCGGCGCCCAGAGGGCCCCGGGCTCCACGCGCTCGGGCGGTCGGCCCAGGTCGGCCGGTGCACCGCCGTCCTCGACGTGGTCGGCGACCCAGTCCCACGCGATGCCGGCCGTCTCGGGCACGTCCTCGGTGACCAGGTGCGACGCCCGCCCGAAACGGTGCACGTCGGCCTGCGGGAAGCGGTCGCGCAGGTCGGCCAGGTGCAGGTCGGTGAACACCGGGTCCCGCGCGCCCCACAGCAGCAGCACGGGGACGTCGAGGCCGCGGACGCCCTCGGCGATCTGCTCCAGCCGCGCCCGGCTCGGGTGGTCGGCCTCGAGCGGGACGTCCGCGACGAAGTCGCCGATGGCGGTGCGCTCGGAGGCGTCGGCGTACGGGCCGGCGAGGGCACGCCGGACGCCCAGCTCCAGGGGCGGGCGCGACAGGGCCGCGGCACCGCGGACGAAGGTCGGCGTGGTCACGCAGATCAGCCGGTTCAGCGCCGGCGTGCGCGAGAGCCGGATGAGGCCGGAGAACGGCTGGTCCAGCGGCTGGAACAGCGCCGTGTTGGTCAGCACGACGCCGGCGACGAGGTCGCGGTGCTCCAGGGCCCAGCCCATGGACACCAGGCCGCCCCAGTCGTGCGCGGCGACGACGACCGGGCCCTGGATGCCCAGCGCGGCGGTCAGCCGACCGAGGTCGTCCACCCGGTCGCCGAGGCGTCGGGTCGGCACCTGCCGGGTCGACCACCCCATGCCGAGCTGGTCGACGGCGACCACGCGCCAGCCCGGGCGGGCCTCCGCGAGGAAGCGCCGCCAGAGGTAGGACCAGGTGGGGTTGCCGTGGACGCAGAGCATCGTGCCCTCGGTCGGCTCCACGCCGTTGTCGAGGACGTGCCAGCGGCGCGGCTTCCCGGCGGCGTCGTCGACCGTGAGGAAGCGCGACCAGGCCGGGTCGAGACCCGGCAGCCCCTGCGTCGCCCCGTCGGGCGACGTCACCAGATGATCTCGGCGAAGGACGTGTTGAGGCCCGAGCCGATCCCGAGCAGCATCACCTGCTGGCCCGGCTTGATCAGCGGGACCTGCTTGGCCAGCGTGAACGGCACCGCGGCCGAGGCCAGGTTGCCGTAGGTCGGCACGGTCATCGGGAGCTGCTCGACCGGCACCCCGATCACCTTGGCCAGCGCGTTGAGGTGGACGACCGAGGTCTGGTGGGCGACGAACCAGTCGGCACCGGCCCAGTCCCAGCCCTCGGAGAGGGCGTCGTGCCAGGTCTGCCCGGCGAGCTCGATGCCCGCGTTGAAGAGCGCGCGGGAGTCCGTCGTCATCATCGACATGCTGCCGATGCAGAGGTCCTTGTGCTGGCTGCCGGAGCGGCTGACGCCGCCGGTGACCCGGTGGCCCTCGGAGTGCTCGCTCGCCCGGCCGAGCACCATGGCCGCGGCACCGGAGCCGAGCGTCAGCGTGGCGAACTGCGCCTTGAGGTCCTCCGCGGTGGTGTCCTCGCCGGCCAGCCGCTCGACCGTCTCGCCCTGCAGGCCGCGCATGCCCTCCGCGTCGACGAGCAGCGCGTAGTCGACCTGCCCGGCGTCGATGAGCGAGCCCGCCAGCTGGATGCCGTTGAGGAAGCCGAGGCAGGCGTTCGTCACGTCGAAGTTGAGGCAGCTCGTGCTGAGCCCCAGCTGGTCGTGCACGCCGACCGCGTTCGCCGGCTCGATGCCCGTGCGGCAGACCGACGTGTTGATCAGCAGACCGACCTGCGAGGGGTCGACGCCGGCCTCGGCCAGCGCCTTCGCGCCCGCCATGGCGGCCGCGTCCACGAACGTGACGTCCTCCGGCCACCAGCGCCGCTCGGTCACCCCGGCCAGCTGCTCGATCATGCCCGGCTTCATCCCGGTCCGCTCGTACGTCCGCATCAGCCGTGCGTCGAACTCGGCCGACGTCACCACCTCGGGCGCCTCCACCGCTACCACGGACAGCACCGCGGTGTCCTTCAACCGGTAGCTCGCGTTGCCTGTCATCCCCGACCTTCACCTTCCTGCGCGGGCCCCTGATCGGCTCCGCGAACACCTTCTGACCAGCGCGGGAAGCCCTGGCAGACTACGTCCACTATCCCACACCACCCCCGGGGCACCGCGGTGCGCGAACCCTGGCCGGACCATGGTCGACGCGTCCGCGCGCGTGTTTCGCACCGGGTGACCCGGGTACCCCTTGCTCGTGAGATCCGTTCCTCCGCTGCACGACGATCTGGACCGCCCCCGTACGAGCGGTGGCCCGGGCGCCGACCCGAGCGACCTCGACCGGCCCCGCCGCGACCGCATCCCGGCCGGCGGCGGCGAGAGCTGGCACGAGGACTGGCGCGCCGAGGCCGCCTGCGTCGGCGAGAACCTCGACATCTTCTTCCCCCTGGGCGACCAGGCCACCCACCACGCGCTCAGCCTCCAGGCCAAGCAGGTCTGCGCCCGCTGCCCCGTGATGAACGTCTGCCGCTCCTGGGCGCTGCGCACCAGCCCCGAGTTCGGCATCTTCGGCGGCCTGACCGCCCACGAGCGCCGCCTCGTCCGCGAGGGCCGCTGGAACGGCCAGGGCCAGCGCCGCGCCGCCCGCGACGACACCGCCGCCTGACCCAGAAGAGCGCCGAAGAAGCGCAACGAACAGAGCCTGCCGCACAGAGTGCGGCAGGCTCTGTCGTCTCCCCGACCGACCTCCTCGGTCGTCAGAGCGCCTCGCGCGAGATCGAAGGCAGGTTCGCCCACGACGGCGCTGAGCGTGGACGGGCCTGGCGGGAGCCCGGGACGCAAAAGCCCGGGACAGCAGAAG
>NZ_BAAAYR010000001.1:629955-881316 GCF_039536445.1 Microlunatus spumicola
CTCGCCCGGGCGGATGGTTGCGAAGCGCCGTCGTGGGCGAGCCTGCCGGCGACGATCGTCACCCGAGGCTGCCCCACCAGACGCCGAGGTCTAGTCCCCCGGCCACTCACCCGTCAGCTTCTGGAACCCCTGGGCGCCGAGGCGGTCGACGAGGGCCTTGACGGCCGCGAAGATCGCGCCCTGGATCGTCGCCGCGATCACGACGCGGGCGAGGGTGTACTCGGCCTGCAGCGCGTCGGGGGCGTCGTCCTGACGCGCGACGCGCTTCCAGACCTGCTTGAAGATCGCGCCGGCCACCGCGCCGGCCGCGAGGCCGGACACGAGCCCCACGGGGCGGTAGGCCAGCCGTGCTGCGTTCACCATGTTCCTGCCTCCTGCTTCTTCGTCCGGCTCACGAACGAGCGCTGCGGACGATCAACGTGACGACCAGCGCTGCGGCCCCGGCGCCGATGGCGGCCTGGGCGGCGAGCGGGAGCGCCCTGAACCTGTCGACGAGCGTACGGGACCGCGCAGCGGCCGAACCGGCGGCCGACGCCACCGACTCCTTCGCGTCGGAGACGGTGGCCTGGACCTTGGCGCCCGCCTCGTGGACGGCGTCCTGGGCGTGCGCCTTGACGTCGAGCTTGTCGGTGAGCGCGTCGAGGTTCTCCGCGAGCCGGTCGCGGGTGGCCTCGATGTCGGCCACGATCTCGTCGGGCGTCTGCTTCTCGGTGGCCGCGTCGTCGGGCTGGATGGCCTGGCTCATCGCTTGATCGACTCCTTGATCTCGGCCACGTCGGCCTTGGTGCTCTCGATGGCCCGGGTGGGCACCGGCGGTGCGGCCTGCTGGAGCTTCTTGCGGCCGACGAGCGCCGCGACGCCCGCCACGACGAAGAGGACCACGCCGATGATCAGCGCGGCTAGCCAGGCCGGCACGGCAGCCGACAGACCGAGGACGGCGGCCGCGATCAGGACGCCGAGGCCGTAGAGGGCGATGACGCCCGCCCCGCCGAACGCGCCGATGCCGATGCCGGCCTTCTTGGCCTTGGCCCCGACCTCGGCCTGGGCGAGGTGGATCTCGTCGCGGACGAGCCGGCTGAGGTCCTCCGACAGGTTCCGTACGAGGTCCCCGACGGACTTGTCCGCCGGGTCGGTCGGGACCGCCGGCGCGGTCGTGCTGGCGTCTGACGCCATGGCGCTCACCTTCTTGCTCTCGTTGCTCGTGCTCGTGCTCGTGGTCGTCTGGTCACCGGCTCCGTCGCGTGCGTCACGCGTCAGGCCGGGCTGCCTTTTTTTGCGGGGTCGTCCTCCACGGGCAGGGAGTCGGCCTTGACCGCGTCCCGCTGGCCGATCGGCTGCGCCGGGCCCTTCGTGGAGTCCTTGATCGTCTGCTGCTCGGACTCGGCGTTGATCTCCGCGCCGAGCAGGATCGCGTACGAGGTGATGAAGAGCCACAGCAGCAGGATCACGATGCCGGCGATCGCGCCGTAGGTCTTGGCGTAGCTGCCGAACTGGGAGACGTAGATCGAGAAGCCGACCGAGGCGATGATCCAGAGCAGCGTCGCCACCCCGGCACCGACGGACACCCAGCGCAGCTTGGGCGCGTCCCGGTCGGGGGCGACGCGGTAGAGCACGGCCAGGGCGACGGTGATCACGACGACGATCAGCACCCAGCGGGCGGCCTGGATGCCGAACAGCACGATGCCGCTCGTGCCCAGGAAGCTCAGCACGGCCGGCAGCACGGCGACCAGGGCCACGACGATCAGGAAGAAGATGATCGCGCCGACGGTCAGGGCGAGGGCGATCAGGCGCTTCTTGACGAAGCCCCGGGTCTCCTCCTCGTCGTAGCAGAGGTTGACCGCGGTCATCAGGTTCCCCATGCCGCCGGAGGCGCTGAACAGCGCCACCAGGATGGCGATCACGGCGCCGAAGCCGACCGCGCCGTTGCCGGAAGCCGTGGTGATCTGGTCGGTGAGGATCGAACGGATCTCGCTCGGGATCGCGGAGCCGAGCGCCTCGATCTGGTCGCGGATCGTCGCCGGGTCGGCGAAGAAGCTGTAGAGCAGGACCGCGGCGATGATCGCGGGGAAGATGGCGAGGAAGGCGTAGTACGCCATCCCGGCGGCCATCAGCGGGACGTTGTCGGCCTTGGCCTCGGCCCAGCCGCGCTTGGCGATCTGGAACCAGCCCTTGGCTGGGATCTCCTGCGGCTTGTCGGCCTCGGACCCGGGGACCGGGTCGGCCTCGGTGGTCTGTGCGGCTGGCATGTGGTTCTTCCTTGTGTGGTCGGACTACCTCGCGCGTCGGTTACCCGCACTTACAGCGTAAACATCATCGTCTCGACCGTGTTCTCGAACCTTACGGCGCGCCGGTCGGTGACTACAGTGAGGCCATGCCGAACGACACCGGCGGGTCCGACGGCCACGGCCGGGACCTGCGCGAGCTGGTCGACCCGGTGGTCGTGGTCGCCTTCGGCGGCTGGAACGACGCCGGCAACGCCGCCACCGGCGTGGTCGACCACCTGGCCGAGGCCTACGGCGCCGAGCTCGCCTTCGCGCTCGACCCCGACGACTTCTACGACTACCAGGTCAACCGCCCGATGGTCAGCCTCAGCGACGACGACGAGCGCGTCCTCACCTGGCCGACCACCGAGATCCGCGTGGGCCGCCTCGCGAGCGGGCGCGACCTCGTCCTCGTGCAGGGGCTCGAGCCCAACCTGCGCTGGCGGCAGTTCACGACGACCATCGCCTCGGCGCTGCACTCGGCGAACGCCCGGCGCGTGCACGTGCTCGGCGCCCTCCTCGCCGACACCCCGCACACCCGCCCGATCCCCGTGTCGACGTCGACCTACGACCGCGAGCTCATGACCACGCTCGGGCTCGCCCCGTCGACGTACGAGGGACCCACCGGCATCGTCGGGGTGCTGGGCGACACGCTCACCCGCGGCGGCCTCGAGGTCCTCTCGCTCTGGGCGGCCGTCCCGCACTACGTCTCGCACCCGCCGTGCCCCAAGGCGACGCTCGCGCTGCTCTCCTCGCTGGAGGAGCTGCTCGACACCGCGCTCGACCAGGGCGACCTGCCCGAGCTGTCCCGGGCGTGGGAGCGCGGGGTCGACGAGCTGGCGGCCGACGACACCGAGGTGGCCGAGTACGTGTCCACGCTCGAGGAGCAGCAGGACGCGACGGAGCTGCCCGAGGCGAGCGGCGAGGCGATCGCGGCCGAGTTCGAGCGGTACCTTCGTCGCCGCCGGGGTAACTAGCCCCTTCGCCGGGCGATCCCCGCGCCCCACCAGGAGGAGCACCATGCCCCGGAACACCCCCACCCCGGATCGGACCCCACCCGTGCAGGCACCGCCGGACGTGCCTCCGGTGGCGGGCCAGCCGCAGGCCCCGCCGCTCTTCGGCATCCTGCTGCTCGCCGGCCTGGTGATCATCGGCGTCGGGCTCAAGAGCACGGCGAACATCGTCGGCCCGGTGTTCCTCGTGCTGACGCTCGTGATCACCGTGTCGCCGCTTCGGCGCTGGCTGATCAGGCACTCGGTGCCGTCCGCGTTGGCCAGCATCCTCAGCCTGCTGGCGATCTACCTGCTGCTGATCGTCATCCTCGGCTCGGTCGTCTGGTCGCTCTACCGCCTGGTGGCGACACTGCCGCAGTACGGGGCGGCCTTCACCCGCATCTTCGACTCCCTCGCCGGCGTCGCGGAGCGTTTCGGCTACGGCGCCGACCAGATCCGGAACCTGGCGTCGTCCTTCCAGGTCAGCAGCCTCGCCGGGCCCGCGCAGAGCCTGCTGGGCGCGCTGACCGGCGGCGCCTCGCTGCTGATCCTGATCATCGCCGTCGTGATCTTCATGGCCTTCGACCAGGCCGGGATGCCGGAGCGCATCGCCGTCATCCGGGAGACTCGGCCGCACATCGCCGACGGCCTGCTGAACTTCGCGAGCCGGGTGCGCAAGTACTGGATCGTCACCACGGTCTTCGGGTTCGTGGTCGCCGTGCTCGACGTGATCGCCCTGCTGGTCATCGGCGTGCCGCTCGCGCTGACCTGGGGCGTCCTCGCCTTCGTCACCAACTACATCCCGAACATCGGCTTCGTCATCGGCCTGATCCCGCCGGCGCTGATCGCGCTGCTGGACGGCGGCGTGGGCAGCATGATCGCCGTGATCGTGGTCTACGTCGTGCTCAACATCGTGGTCCAGACGATCATCCAGCCGCGCTTCACCGGCGACGCCGTGGGCATCAGCGGCACGGTCGCCTTCATCTCGCTGATCTTCTGGGCGTACGTCCTCGGCGGCCTGGGTGCGCTGCTCGCGATCCCCGCCACCCTGTTCCTCAAGTCGACGCTCGTCGACAACTCCGTGCCCGCCAGCTGGGTGAACGCGCTGATCAGCGCCGAACCGAGGGCGGACCAGCCGAAGACGCCACGGCGGCGTCCGGGCGGCGGCGACGACGGCGGTCCGAAGAAGGGCGACGACCGGGGGTCGTCCGGGTCTAGGCGCCGGCGGGGCCCGAGCCCCGCTCCCGCAGGCGACTGACCATCGCGTCCGGGTCGTCCGCGCCGAAGACAGCCGACCCGGCGACGAGCGCGTCGGCCCCGGCCTCGACGCAGCGCTCGACGGTCTCCAGCGAGACCCCGCCGTCGACCTGGAGCCAGATGTCCCCGCCGTGCGCCCCGATCAGCTGCCGGGCCCGGCGGATCTTGGGCAGGCACAGGTCGAGGAACTTCTGCCCGCCGAAGCCCGGCTCCACGGTCATGATCAGGATCATGTCCAGCTCGTCGAGCAGGTCGGCGTACGGCTCGACCGGCGTCGCCGGCTTGAGGGCCATGCCGGCCCGCGCGCCCCGGGCCCGCAGCTCCCGCGCCAGCCGTACGGGCGCGGCGGCCGCCTCCACGTGGAAGGTCACCGACTCCGCCCCCGCCTCGGCGTAGGCCGGGGCCCAGCGGTCCGGGTCCTCGATCATCAGGTGCAGGTCGAGCATCGTCGGCGTGACCGCGCGGATCGCCTCGACGACCGGCAGGCCGAGCGTCAGGTTCGGCACGAAGTGGTTGTCCATGACGTCCACGTGCAGCGCGTCGGCGCCGGGGATGCGCTCGATGTCGCGCTGCAGGTTGGCGAAGTCGGCCGACAGGATGCTGGGCATGACACGGGTCGGTCTGGGCACGGCCCGACTCTAACGAGGCCGACGCTAGGACCCGGAGGACGACCCTCCCGCCGGCAGGACAAGGCGT
The DNA here is from genome assembly GCF_039536445.1 of Microlunatus spumicola. Lineage (NCBI taxonomy): Bacteria > Bacillati > Actinomycetota > Actinomycetes > Propionibacteriales > Propionibacteriaceae > Microlunatus > Microlunatus spumicola. The sequence goes on from NZ_BAAAYR010000001.1 coordinate 635,162, forward strand.
CAGCGGCGCCGCAGGTAGGCCGCGAACATCGCGTCCGTGCCGTGCCGGTGCGGCCACAGCTGCAGGAAGTCGGGGTGGCCGGCCGCGGCGGCCCCGGTCGACGCGCCCGCGAGCTCGGGCAGCACCTCGGCGAAGGGCACGACGTCGACGTCGTCGCGGCCCGCGAGCGTCTCCGTCACCACGTCGGCCGTCTCGCGGCGGTGCGGCGAGCAGGTGACGTACGCGACCAGCCCGCCGGGCGCCGCGGCGTCCAGCGCGGTCTCCAGGAGCGCGCGCTGGAGCGGGTGCAGCGCCTCGACGTCGGCGGGGTCGCGCCGCCAGCGCGCCTCCGGCCGGCGGCGCAGGGCGCCGAGCCCGGTGCAGGGGACGTCGGCCAGCACACGGGTGAAGGAGCCGGCGCGCCACGACGGGCGGGTCGCGTCCGCGACGACGACCACGGGCCGCCGGTCGGCGGGGTAGGCGCGGGTGGCGCCGGCGACGAGGGCGGCGCGGTGCGGCGCCAGCTCCCCCGCGACGACCCGGCTGCCGTCCGCCGCGGCGAGCCCGGTGAGCAGCGCCGCCTTGCCGCCCGGCCCGGCCGAGAGGTCGAGCCACCAACCCGGCGCCGCAGCCGGTCGGGCCACGCCCCAGGCCACGAGCTGCGAACCCTCGTCCTGCACCCCGGCGCGGCCCTCGCGGACCAGCGGCAGGTCGCCGGGGTTGCCGGTGCCGCGGACGGCGTACGGGGACCAGCGGCCGGTGCCCTCGGCGCCGGCCTCCCGGACCAGCTCGTCGACGTCGGCGAGCCCGGGCCGCACGACCAGCGAGACCTCGGGGCTCACGTTGTCCGCCGCGAGCGCGGCGACGAGCTCGTCGGCCGGCAGCAGGTCCGCGTACGCCTCGACGACCCAGCGCGGGTGCGCGTGCTCCAGGGCCAGCCGGTCGAACGGGTCGCGGCCGGCGCCGAGCAGCTCGAGCCAGCCGTCCCGGTCGTGCGCGGCGACCTTGCGCAGCACCGCGTTCACCAGGCCGGTCACGCGACGCCCGACCGTGGCGGCGGCGAGGTCGACGGTCTCGCTGACCGCCGCGTGCGTGCCGACCCGCATGGCGAGGACCTGGTGGGTGCCGAGGCGCAGCAGGTCGACGACCGCGGGCTGCAGCGTGCCCAGCGGACGGCCGGCGGCGGACTCGAGGACGGCGTCGTAGGTGCCGAGCCAGCGGCAGGTGCCGTTCAGCAGCTCGGTGGCGAAGGCGGCGTCCCGGCCGGTGATCCCCCGCTCGCCCAGCAGCTGCGGCAGCACGAGGTTCGCGTACGCGTCCTCACCCGTCACGCGCCGCAGGGCGTCGAAGGCCACCCGGCGGGCCCGGTCGGCCTTGGCGTTCCCCGGGTCGGTCGACGGGCGACGCGCTGCCGCCACCTCAGTCGCCGAGCCGGAGCGCGTCGGTGCTGCCCAGCCCGCGCGCCCAGTCGGCCGCGGCCATCGGCTTCTTGCCCTGCGCCTGGACCTGGCCCAGCAGCAGCAGCCCCTCGCCGGTGCCGACCGTGACCTCGCGGCGGCCGACGACGAGCCCGCCGGGCGCCGCCTGCCCCTCCACCGGGGTCGCGGAGGCGATCTTGAAGCGTTCGCCGCGGAACGTCGTCCACGCCCCCGGGGCCGGCGAGCAGCCGCGGACGAGGCGGTCGATCTCGACGCCCGGGCGGGTCCAGTCGACCTTGGCGTCGTCCACGCTGATCTTGGGGGCGAGCGTCACGCCCTCGTCCGGCTGCACGACCGGTTCGACGCCCGCCTCGACGGCGTCGAGGGTCTCGACGAGCAGGGCGCTGCCCGAGTAGGCGAGCCGGGTCAGCAGGTCGCCGGAGGTGTCGGCCGGCCCGATCGGCTCGGTGACGACGCCGTAGACGGGTCCGGCGTCGAGCTCGAGCACGAGCCGGAAGGTGGTCGCCCCCGTCTCGGGGTCGCCCGCGAGCACGGCGTGCTGGACGGGGGCCGCGCCGCGCCAGCGCGGCAGGACCGAGAAGTGCAGGTTCACGAAGCCGTGCCGCGGGATGTCGAGCACGCGCTGCGGGAGCAGGGCGCCGTACGCGACCACCGGGCAGCAGTCGGGCGCGATCTCGGTCAGCCGGGCCACGAAGTCCTCGTCGCGCGGGCGCTGCGGCTTGAGCACCTCGATCTCGAGCTCCTCGGCGCGCAGGGCGACCGGGCTCGCGGTGAGGCGCTTGCCGCGCCCGCTCGGCGCATCCGGCCGGGTCACGACCGCGACCACCTCGTGGTCGGACGCGACCAGGGCGTCCAGGGCCGGCACCGCGACCTCGGGGGTCCCGCAGAAGACGACTCGCACCCGCGAACTGTACGTGTCTTCTGTCCTCGCTCCGCTCGGACGCGGATCCCGCTCAGACCCTCTGCCTTCCTCCCTCCCGGTGACGACGAAAAGCGTGTCGTCACCGTCCGTTCGTCCAGGCAGAGGCGCAGGATCCGGCGCAGGTAGGTCGTGAGACGGACAGCTCCGACCCGGCTCAGCCGAGGACGAGGGGGTCGACGCGGACGCGGACGGCGCCCTCGCTCTTGCGGGCGCTGCGCACGCCGGCGACCTCCTTGGCCGCGCGGACCAGCGCACCGCCCTCCCGCACCGGGGCGCGCAGGGTCAGCCGGAGCAGCGGCTCGCCGTCGCTGCCCGGCAGCTGCTCGCGCACGGGCAGCGGGACGGGCCCGAGGGTCTCGGTCCCGGGCGGTTCGTGGACCAGGGCCGCGTACTCCTGCAGCACCGGCGCCGGGCCCTCGATCGTCACGACCTTGGCCGCCGGCGGGAAGTGCGCGTCGGCCCGGTCCGCGAGCTCCCGCACGGCGAAACCGGCTGGGTCGACGCGCACCAGGGCCTGCAACGCGCGGCCGCTGCTGTCCCCCACGGCCAGCACGGAACCCCCGTCCGCGCCCCCGCGCACCAGCGCCACCACCGCGAACCACCGGCGCAGCGCCTCCTCCGACGCCCGCAGGTCAGGGCGCAGGAGCAGCAGCGTCGTGTCGAGCAGGACCGCCGCGGCGTAGCCGCCCTCGGCCGGCGGCTCGGCGCCCGGCGTGCAGACGACGATCGCCCCGGTCCCCGAGACACCGTCCAGGCGGGTCTCCCCGTTCGACTGCAGCACCACCACCCCGGGAAAGGCCCGGCCCAGCTCGGCGGCCGTCCGCGACGCCCCCACCACCGGTGAGCGCACGTGCCGCCCGCCGCAGATCGGGCACTCCCATTCCACCTGCGGCCGCCCGCACCAGCGGCAGGTCAGCAGGCCGTCCGACCCGGTGGCGAGCGTCGTGGGGCCCTGGCAGAAGCGGCAGCGGACCGGTTCGCGGCAGTCCTGGCAGACGAGCGCCAGCCGACCGCCGGCGCGGGGCACCTGCACCAGGACCGGTCCGGACGGCAGCGAGGACCGGACCAGCTCGAACACCTCGTGCGGCAGCCGCGCCGCGCGGGCCGCCGGGTCCCGGGCCAGCGCGCGGTCATCGTCGCCGCTCACCCGGACGCGCGGGGCGGCGTGGCGTACCGCGACCCGCGTCTGCACGACCGGCCGCAGCCAGCCCCGGTCGACGTAGGCCTGCAGCTCTGACGTGCGCGCGTACGAGGCGAACAGGGCCGCCGCGCCCTGCTGCGCGGCCCGGACGGCCAGCACCTCCCGGGTGTGGGGGTAGGGCGCGCGCGGCTCCGCCCACAGGTCGTCGCCGTCGTCCCACAGCGCGACCAGGCCGAGGTCGTGCACCGGCGCGTACGCGGCCGCGCGGTTGCCGACCACCACGCTCGCCCGGCCGTGCGCCGCCGCCAGGAACGCGCGGTACCGCGCCGCCGGCCCCGACTCGGCCACCAGCGACACCACGCGCGCGCGCCCGAGCGCCGCCACGCAGGCGGCCTCGAGCCGCGCCACGTCCCGCTGGTCGGGGGCCAGCAGCACGGCGCCGCGCCCGCCCTCGACGCACGCCCGCGCGGCCTCGGCGAAGCCGGCCGCCCAGTCCGCCTCCGGCGCCGCGCTCGGCGTCACCTGCCACAGCGCGCGGGGCGAGCGACCGGCGCGCAGGGCGTCGGCGTACGCGGCCCCGTCCGGGTAGGCCGGCAGCGGTCCAGGGACCCGGTCGGGCCACGGGGCCTCCGGGACGGCCCTGTCCTCCGCCTGCTCGCCCGCCTGCTCCGCGGTCTTCTCCGCCAGCTTGTCGGCCGCCTTCTCCGCGGCGGCGTGCCGGGGCGGGACCGCGAGGCGGACGACGTCGGCGAAGGTCCCCGCGTAGTGGTCGGCGACGGCACGGACCAGCGCGGCGACCTCCGGGGTGAGCACGGGCTCGGACGAGACGACCTTGTGCAGCGGCGCGAGCGTGCGGTCGGTGTCGGTCGTCGCAACCCGCTCCAGCACGAACCCGTCGCGCAGCCGGCCGGCGAACCGCACCCGCACGCGCGCGCCGGGCACGGCGGTGGCGTCCTGCTCGGGCGTCACCCGGTAGTCGAAGGGCCGGTCCAGGTGGGCGAGGCCGACGTCCACCGCGACCCGCGCGACCGGGAGCTCCGGCTGGTCCTCCGGCCGCGGGTCGGCGTGGGTCTCCCGCGCCGGACCGGAGGTGGGGTCGGCGGCGGGCACACGCGATCCTAGGCAGACCGGTCGGACAGTTCCGCCGGTGAGAGGGTGTGGCCGTGGACGAGCAGGCGGCGCAGGAGGTCCGGACGCTGCTCGTGCACCTTGGCACGGCGATGGTGGCGACCGGCCAGCCGATCAACGAGGTCGAGGACGAGCTGGCCGAGGTCGCGCTCGCGCTCGGCCACCCCGACTCCCAGATCGCCGCCGGACCGACCGGCGTCACCCTCTCGTTGGCCAGCGGGGCGCCGTCGACGTACGAGGTGGTCACCGGGGGTCTGCGCCTCGACCAGTCCGCCCAGGTGCGCGGGATCCGCCGGGACCTCCTGCTCGGCCGGGTGGACGGTCCGACGGCCGTGGCGAGCCTGCTGGCGCTGCGCGGGCAGCCGCCGCGCTACCCCGTCTGGCTGGCCAACGTCGGCTGGGTCGCCACGGCCACCGGCATCGCGCTGATCCTGCAGCCGGGCTGGCGCAACGTCGCGCTCGCGGCGGTGGCGTCGGTCGTCGTGGTCGGGCTGTTCCGGCTGTCCCAGCGGTTCCGGCTGCTGGCCACCCTGCTGCCCGTGGTGGCCGCGTTCGTCGTGGCCTGCCTGGTCTTCGCCGCCGCCGACCTCGGCATGGTCGAGGGTCCGCTCCGCACGCTGCTGCCCCCGCTGGCGGTGCTGCTGCCCGGCGCGCTGATCGTCACGGCGATGTCCGAGCTCGCCGCCGGCGACATGATCGCCGGGTCCTCGCGGCTCACCTTCGGCCTGGTGCAGGTGCTGCTGTTCACCCTCGGCGTGGTCAGCGCCAGCCGGCTGTTCCGGCTGCCGCCCGAGGCCCTGCAGAACGTCCGCGTCGCCGAGCTCGGCTGGTGGGCGGCGCCGGTCGGGCTCGTCCTGATCTGCCTGGGGATCGGGCTGCTCGAGTCGCCGCCGCTGCGCCTGCTGCCCTGGATCCTGCTCGTGCTGGTGCTCGCATTCGGCGCGCAGGCGCTCGGGCAGGACGTCTCCGGGCCGGTGCTGGGCAGCTTCCTCGGCGCGGTCGCGGCCAGCACCGGCTCGTACCTGGTGGAGGCCTTCGTGCCGGACCTCCCCCGGCTCGTGGTCTTCCTGCCGTCGTTCTGGCTGCTGGTGCCCGGCAGCCTGGGCGTGCTCTCCGCGACCCAGCTCGCCCTGGACCCCGGTGGCGCCACCGCCACGGTCGTCGGCGTCCTCTCGGTCGTCAGCGCTCTCGCGCTCGGCCTGCTCGTCGGGACCGCGATCGCCCAGTCCGGACGCGGCGCCGTACGCCGGGCCCGCCACCGCCGTCCCCGCGGGCAGCTGCCGCTCGACCACCGGGAGCCCGCCGACGAGACCGTCGAGCCCCGGCCGAACGGCTGACCCCCTCGTGGGGTCAGACCCGCTCGGCCTCCTCGTCGCCCGCCTGGCCGCCGCGCGGGACGCGCAGGGCGAGGATGCCGTTCTGGGCGAGCAGCCGGCAGACGTCCTCGCGGTCGTCGTAGAAGATCTCGATGCCGAGCTCGAAGCACTTGGCCAGCTTGAGCTCCGGCGACTCGCGGGTGTGGGTGAAGACGACCTCGTGCACCGTCGGCACGTCGCTGACGACGCGGACCTCGGCCTCGACCGTCCCGACCCGCCCCTTGCCGATGGCCGAGATGACGTGCACCTCGTCCCCCGCGGCCTGGTGGATCGCCATGAGGTGGCCGATCTGGCGGGGGTAGTGGCTGAGCACGTGCCAGTAGTCGAAGCCGACGATCACGCCGCCACCCTAGGCGGGGTTCCGCGACCGCCGGCGAGTGGAACCAGCGCGGGGGTGTGGGGGGTCGCCCCCCCTCAAGACAGGGTTCCGCGAGCGCCAGCGAGTGCGGCAGTCACGCTGGCCTCAGGACTTTCACGTTTACGTGAAACCCGGGTACTGAACACGGCAGATCTGCCGTGGTGAGTATGGGACTTTCACGTTTACGTGAAAGTCCTGGGGCCTGTGGGGCGTCGGCCCAGGCTGCGGGACAACCCGAGGGGATCGTCCCCTCGGCGCGTCAGCCCTTGACGGCGGCGGACAGCGCGTCGGCGCGGTCGGTGCGCTCCCAGGTGGAGCCCGGCAGGTCGCGGCCGAAGTGGCCGTAGGCCGCGGTCGGGGCGTAGACGGGGCGGAGCAGGTCGAGGTCGGCGATGATCGCGGCGGGGCGGAGGTCGAAGACCGACAGCACCGCTTCCTGGATCTGCGCGACGGGGACCTGCTCGGTCCCGAAGGTCTCGACGTAGAAGCCGACCGGGTGCGCGCGGCCGATCGCGTACGCGACCTGGACCTCGCAGCGGTGCGCGAGGCCGGCGGCGACGACGTTCTTGGCGACCCACCGCATCGCGTACGCGGCGGAGCGGTCGACCTTGGACGGGTCCTTGCCGGAGAAGGCGCCGCCGCCGTGGCGGGCCAGCCCGCCGTACGTGTCGACGATGATCTTGCGGCCGGTCAGGCCGGCGTCGCCCATCGGGCCGCCGACCTCGAAGCGGCCGGTGGGGTTGACCAGGAGCCGGTAGTCGTGGCTGTCGATCGCGAAGCGCTCGAGCACCGGGTCCACGACGTGCTTGCGTATGTCGGGGGTCAGCAGCGCGTCGAGGTCGATGTCGGCGGCGTGCTGGCTGGAGAGCACGACCGTGTCGACGCGCACCGGACGGTCGCCGTCGTACTCGATGGTGACCTGGGTCTTGCCGTCCGGGCGCAGGTAGGGCACGCGGCCGTCCTTGCGCACCGCCGACAGCTGCTCGGCCAGCCGGTGGGCGAGGTCGATGGGCAGCGGCATCAGGTTGGGCGTCTCGTCGGAGGCGTAGCCGAACATCAGGCCCTGGTCCCCCGCGCCCTGCGCGTCGAGCCGATCGACGGCCTGGCCGCTGCGGGCCTCGAGGGAGGAGTCCACGCCGCCCGCGATGTCGGGCGACTGCTGGCCGATCGCCACCTGGACGCCGCAGGAGGCGCCGTCGAAGCCCTTGGTCGAGGAGTCGTAGCCGATCTCGAGGATCCGGGACCGCACGATCGACGGGATCTCGACGTACGCGTCGGTGGTGACCTCGCCGGCCACGACGACCAGCCCGGTCGTCACGAGCGTCTCGACCGCGATCCGGCCGTGCGGGTCCTCGGCGAGGATCGCGTCCAGGACCGAGTCGCTGATCTGGTCGGCGATCTTGTCGGGGTGACCCTCGGTCACCGACTCCGAGGTGAAGAGCCGACCGGTCATGCCGCCACGCTACCCACGTCGGTGGACGGCGACGGAGCCGTCCAGGATCCGGTGGGCCAGGACGTCCTTGGAACCGGCGTGCGGGCCGTCGACGACGGCCCCGCCGTCGTCGCTGCGGGCCAGCAGGGTGATCTCGTTGTCCTCGCGGCCGAAGACGAGGCCGAGCCCGACGGTGTTGAGCACGAGCAGGTCGCAGCCCTTGCGGACCAGCTTGGCGCGGCCGAGCGCGACGAGCTCGGCCTGGTCCACGGCGGTCTCCGCGGCGAAGCCGACGACCACCTGCCGCGGGTCCTCGCGGGCCTCGACCAGGCCGTGCAGCACGTCGGGGGTCTGCACGAGGGTCACGGTGGTCCCCGCGTCCCCGGTCTTCTTGATCTTGACCTCGCTGGTGCTCGCCGGGGTGAAGTCCGCGGGCGCGGCCGCCATCACGACCACGTCGGCGCCCTTGGCCGCCCGCGTCATCGCCGCACCGAGCTCGGCGGTGCTGCCCACCCGCTCGACGTCGATGCCGGACGGCCCGTCGACGTCCGTGTGGGCGACGACGGCGCGCACGGAGGCGCCCCGAAGCCGCGCCGCGCGGGCGACGGCCCAGCCCATCCGGCCGGAGGAGGAGTTGCCCAGGAACCGCACCGGGTCGAGGTGCTCGCGCGTGCCGCCCACGCTGACCGCGACGGTCAGGCCGGCGAGGTCCTGGGCGGCGAGCGCCGGCACGAGGGCCGGAGCGGCGAGCACGGTGCGGGCGACGGCGAGTATCTCGGCGGGCTCCGGGAGCCGGCCGGGTCCGGAGTCGGCGCCGGTCAGCCGGCCGACGGCCGGGTCCACGACGACGACGCCCCGCGAACGCAGGGTGGCCACGTTTGCTCGGGTGGCGGCGTTGAGCCACATCTCGGTGTGCATGGCCGGCGACAGGACCACCGGGCAGGTGGCCGTCAGCAGGACGTTGGTGAGGAGGTCGTCCGCGCGGCCGGTGGCGGCGCGGGCGAGCAGGTCGGCGGTCGCCGGGGCGACGAGCACGAGGTCGGCCTCACGCCCGATGCGGACGTGCGGGACCTCGTACGCGTCGGTCCAGACGGAGGTGCTGACCGGGCGGCCCGACAGGGCCTCCCAGGTCGCGCGCCCGACGAAGGTCAGCGCCGCCTCGGTGGGGACGACGGTCACGTCGTGACCGTCGTCGCGGAGGCGGCGCAGGAGCTCGCAGGCCTTGTAGGCCGCGATCCCCCCGGCCACCCCGAGGACGACGCGGCTCATCGGCGGGACAGGCGCGATCGGGTCAGGCGGAGGCGAACGGGTCGGTCTGGGTGGGCTCGGCCTCGGCGTCCGGGTCGATGTCGATGGCGACGAGCTTGCCCTCGTTGAGCTCGCGGAGCGCGATCGAGAGCGGCTTCTCCTGCGGGCTGGTCTCGACGAGCGGTCCGACGTGGTCGAGCAGGCCCTCACCGAGCTGGCTGTAGTAGGCGTTGATCTGACGCGCGCGCTTGGCGGCGAACAGCACCAGGCGGTACTTGCTGTCCGACTGCGTCAGCAGCTCGTCGATCGGGGGGTTGGTGATGCCTTCGGCGACAACGTTCTGGGGCACAGGTGTCCTTCTCGTCTGGTGCGCAGGCCGCGGCGCGTCCGTCGTGGGGACCGGTCGGGCAGACTGCAGCGCGTCTGCAGGGTCACAGACCCATCAAGGTTACCAAGTCCGTGACGGCCTGCTCGACGCTGACGTTCACGACCACCGCGTCGAACTCGGCGGCGGCGTCCATCTCGGCCTGCGCGGTCTGCAGCCGGCGCTCGCGCTGGGCCGGCGTCTCGGTGCCGCGCCCGACGAGCCGGCGCTGCAGCTCCTCCCAGCTCGGCGGGGCGAGGAAGACGAAACGGGCCTCGGGCCAGGCCGGGCGCACCTGGCGCGCGCCCTGCAGGTCGATCTCCAGCAGGGCGGGCCGGCCGGCGGTGGTCGCCTCGACCACAGGGGCGCTCGGCGTGCCGTAGCGGTGGGTGCCGTGCACGACGGCCCACTCCAGCAGCAGGCCACCCTCGACCATCTCGTCGAACTCCGCGTCGCTGACGAAGAGGTAGTGCACGCCTTCGACCTCGCCGGGGCGCGGCGCCCGGGTGGTCGCGGAGACCGAGACGAAGACCTCGGGGTGCCGGCGGGCGAGCGCGGCCGTGACCGTGCCCTTGCCGACGGCCGTGGGGCCCGAGAGGACGGTGAGGTCGGCGCGGCTCACTCGGCCGACCGGGAGGACGTGGCGGACCGCGACGGGGTGGACCGGGACGGCTCGCCGCGGGTGAACTCGGTGACCAGGGCGGCGGTCTGGTGCTTGCCCAGCCCGCGCAACCGCCGGTTCGGGGCGATCTCGAGCCGCTCCATGACCTTGGCGGCACGCACGGCGCCGACCCGCGGCAGGGACTTCAGCACGTCCACGACCTTGGTGTGGGCGATGACGTCGTCGTGCTCGGCGGCCTCGAGGACCTGCGCGAGGGTCTGCTCGCCCGTACGCAGCGCCTGCTTGACGTCGGCGCGGCGGCGTCGGGCCTCGGTGGCGGCGTGGCGCGCCTGCTGACGCTGCTCGTCGCTCAACGGGGGGATGCTCACCAGGTTCCTCTCGCGTCCTCGTGGGGGTCGGACGGTCTTGGGAGATGGTCTGGGCACCGCGCCTGGGCCCAGGGACACCGAACCTATCTCAGCCCCGGAACAGCCCGCCCGGGCCCGCCCCGGCCGGACCCCGCCTCAGACCGGGCGCAGGACCTCGCGGACCGACGCCACGACGCCGGCCGCGGCGGACCGCAGCCGCTCCGGGTCCGGCCCCGCGCCCATCACCTCGCGGCTCGTGGTGGGGAGCACGAGCGGGAGCGCCGCGCCGAAGATCTCCGCCAGGCCCGCCGCGGTGCCGCCCTGCGCGCCGAGCCCCGGGGCGAGGATCGACCCGTTCAGCGCGTCGAAGCGCGTGCCGGTCCGGCCGATCGTCGCGCCGACCACGACGCCGACGTCCCCGGGCACGGCACCGGCGTTGCGCCGGGCCGCCTCGTCGACGACGACCTGCCCGACGGTCCGGCCGTCGGCCGCGACCGCGTGCTGCACCTGCGGGCCCTCCGGGTTGCTCGTCAGCGCCAGCACGTAGACCCCGCGCCCGTGGGCCCGGGCGACCCCGATCGCGCCGTCCAGCGACCCGAACCCCAGGTAGGGCGACAGCGTGACGGCGTCGGCGGCCAGCGGGGAGCCGTCGGTGAGGTAGGCGGCGGCGTACGCGTCCATGGTCGAGCCGATGTCGCCGCGCTTGACGTCGAGCAGCGACAGCGCGCCCGCGTGCGCGATGTCGGCGAGCGTCCGTTCCAGGACGGCGACGCCGGCCGACCCGTACGCCTCGAAGAACGCCGACTGCGGCTTGAGGACGGCGACCGTGCCGCCGAGGGCCTCGACCATGCCGCGGGCGCACCGCTCGAGCCCGGCGACGTCCGCGTCCAGGCCCCAGGCCCGCAGCACCCCGGGGTGCGGGTCGACGCCCACGCACAGCGGGCCCCGTTCCTCGACCAGGGCGGCCAGCCGGACGCCGTACGGCTCCCTCACGCGTGGGTCCTCTCGGTGGTGCTGCCGGGGGTGGTCGTGGTGGTCAGCGGACCCCGGGCAACGCGTGCGTCGATCTCGCGGACGAGGGCCGGGCCGCGGTACACGAAACCGGTGTAGACCTGCAGCAGCCGGGCCCCGGCGTCGAGCAGGGCCTGCCCGTCGTCGGCGGTGAGGATGCCGCCCACCCCGACCACCGGCAGCTCCGTGCGCGCGGCCAGGAAGGCCACGACCTCGCGCGCCCGGGCGGCCAGCGGCGCCCCGGACAGCCCGCCCGCCTCGGAGGCGCGCCAGCGGTCGGCGTCGGCGAGGCCGTCGCGTCCGAGCGTCGTGTTGGTGGCGACGAGGCCCGCGGCCCCGGCGTCCGTGCAGACGCCGAGCACGTCCTCGAGCGCGTCGAAGGACAGGTCGGGGGCGACCTTGACCAGCACCGGGACCGGCCGGGCCGGGTCCTGCTCGCGGGCCGCGGCGACGAGGGCCGCCACGAGGTCGCGCAGCACGCCGGCCTCCTGCAGGGTCCGCAGGCCGGGCGTGTTCGGGCTGGAGACGTTCACGGCGACGTAGTCGGCGTGCGGCGCGACCGCGGCGAACGACGTCAGGTAGTCCTGCGCCGCCTCGGCCAGGGGCGTCGTCTTCGTCTTGCCCAGCGACACCCCGACGGGGATGCCCGGCACGGACGAACCGCGCCGGATGTTCGCGGCCTCGAGCCGGGCGGCCAGGGCGGCCGCCCCCGCGTTGTTGAACCCCATCCGGTTCACCAGCCCGCCGCTGGCCGGCAGCCGGAACAGCCGCGGCCGGGCGTTGCCCGGCTGCGCCGTCGCCGTCACTGTGCCCAGCTCGACGTGGCCGAGGCCGAGCGCCGCCCAGGCGCGCGGCGCGACCCCGTCCTTGTCCATCCCCGCGGCCAGCCCGACCACACCGGGGAAGGTGAGCCCGAAGGCCTCGACCGGACGCCGCGGCGCGCGGGTCAGCAGCCGGAGGGCGGCGAGCGCCGCGGGACGCCGCTCGAGGGCCTCGAGGGTGGCCAGCGTCGTGTGGTGGACCCGCTCGGGGTCACCCGCGTACGCGCGGAACAGCACCGGCCGCAGCAGGCGGGTGTAGCCCCCGTCGACGAGGGGGGCGAGCACGCTCAGCGGTCGGCCCCCGCGAGCGCCGGCGCCGTCGTGGGACCGGCCTGCCCGTCGTGCCCGACCTGCCCGGCCTGCTCGGCCAGGTCGTCGACGCCCCGCGCCCACGACTGCAGCGAGCGGACGCCCATCCGGCCGCCGCGCACCGCCTCGATGCCCTGCACCGCGGCCGCCAGGCCCTGCACGGTGGTGATGCAGGGGACGTTGCGCAGGACGGCGGCCGTGCGGATCTCGTAGCCGTCGAAGCGGGGCCGCCCGTCCGGGCTGAGCCCGGCCGGGGTGTTGAAGATCAGGTCGATCCGGCCGTCCATGATCAGCTGGACGATGGTCGGCTCCCCCGCCGGGCCGGGGCCCTGGCTGAACTTGCGGACGGTCTCGACCTCGACCCCGTTGCGCCGCAGCATCGACGCCGTACCCGCCGTGGCGAGGATGGTGAAGCCGAGGTCGGCGAGCCGCTTGACCGGGAAGATGATCGACCGCTTGTCCCGGTTGGCCACGGACACGAAGACGGTGCCGCCCTTCGGCAGCGACCCGAACGCGGCGGCCTGGCTCTTGGCGAAGGCCGTCCCGAAGCCGACGTCCAGGCCCATGACCTCGCCCGTGGAGCGCATCTCCGGGCCGAGGATGGTGTCGACCGAGGTGCCCTCGACGGTGCGGAACCGATTGAAGGGCATCACCGCCTCCTTGACCGCCATCGGCGCACCCGGACGCTCGTCGGTGCCGTCGCCGGTGGCGCGCAGCAGGCCCTCGGCCCGCAGCGCCGCGATCGACGTGCCGAGCATGACGCGGGCCGCGGCCTTGGCCAGCGGCGTGTTCGTCGCCTTGGAGACGAACGGGACCGTCCGGCTCGCCCGCGGGTTGGCCTCGAGGACGAAGAGCGTGTCCCCCGCGAGTGCGAACTGGATGTTGATCAGCCCGCGCACCCCGACGCCCTCGGCGATCGCCTCGGTCGAGGTGCGGATGCGGTCGACGACCTCGCTGCCGAGGGTGATCGGCGGCAGCGCGCAGGCCGAGTCGCCGGAGTGCACGCCGGCCTCCTCGATGTGCTCCATGACGCCGCCGAGGTAGAGGTCGGTGCCGTCGTAGAGCGCGTCGACGTCGATCTCCACCGCGTCGTCGAGGAAGCGGTCGACCAGCACCGGGTGCGCAGGCGACACCTCCGTGGCGCGGTCGATGTAGGAGGCCAGGCTGGGCTCGTCGTAGACGATCTCCATGCCGCGGCCGCCGAGCACGTACGACGGGCGCACGAGCACCGGGTAGCCGATCTCGGTCGCGATCGTGCTGGCCTCGGCGAAGCTGCGGGCGAGCCCGTGCTTCGGGGACGGCAGGCCGGCCTCGTCGAGGACGTCGCCGAAGGCGCCGCGCTCCTCGGCCAGGTGGATGGCCTCGGGGCTGGTGCCGACGATCGGCACGCCCGCGTCCTTGAGCGCCTGCGCGAGCCGCAGCGGGGTCTGCCCGCCGAGCTGCACGATGACGCCCGCGACCGGCCCGGCCTGCTGCTCGGCGTGGAACACCTCGAGGACGTCCTCGCAGGTGAGCGGCTCGAAGTAGAGGCGGTCGGCCGTGTCGTAGTCGGTCGAGACCGTCTCCGGGTTGCAGTTGACCATGACGGTCTCGTAGCCGGCGCCGTCGTTGTCCGGCGAGCCGGACAGGGCCAGCGCGGCGTGCACGCAGGAGTAGTCGAACTCGATCCCCTGGCCGATCCGGTTCGGGCCGGAGCCCAGGATCAGCACGGCGGGCCGGGTGCGCGGGACGACCTCGGTCTCGAGGTCGTAAGAGCTGTAGTGGTACGGCGTGCGAGCCGCGAACTCCGCCGCGCAGGTGTCGACCGTCTTGTAGACCGGGCGGACGCCGAGGGCCCAGCGGACGCCGCGGACGACGTCCTCCGACAGGTTCCGCAGGCGCGCGACCTGGGCGTCGGAGAGCCCGTGCCGCTTGGCCAGGCGCAGCACGTCGGCCGTCAGCTCGGGCGCGTCGCGGACCTCGTCGGCGACCTCGGAGATGAGGTAGAGCTGGTCGACGAACCACGGGTCGATGTGGGTCGAGGCGGTGACCTGCTCGGGCGTCGCGCCCGCGCGGATCGCCTGCATGACCACGCCGAGGCGGCCGTCGTGCGGGCGGGCGGCGATCGCGAGCAGGTCGTCGGCGGGGTCGGTCGGCGTGCCGAAGACGAACGGCGCCTTGGGGTCCTCCATGGAGCGCAGCGCCTTGCCCAGCGCCTCGGTGAAGTTCCGGCCGATGGCCATGGCCTCGCCGACGCTCTTCATGTGCGTGGTCAGCGTGGTGTCGGCCGCGGGGAACTTCTCGAACGCGAACCGCGGCACCTTGACCACGACGTAGTCGAGCGTGGGCTCGAAGCTCGCGGGGGTCACGCCCGTGATGTCGTTCGGGATCTCGTCGAGCGTGTAGCCGATGGCGACCTTGGCCGCGATCTTGGCGATCGGGAAGCCCGTCGCCTTGGACGCGAGCGCCGAGGACCGCGAGACGCGCGGGTTCATCTCGATGACGATCATGCGGCCGGTGGCCGGGTCGACGGCGAACTGGATGTTGCAGCCGCCGGTGTCGACCCCGACGGCGCGGATGATGCCGATGGAGAGGTCGCGCATCCGCTGGTACTCGCGGTCGGTCAGCGTCATCGCCGGGGCGACGGTGATCGAGTCGCCGGTGTGGACGCCCATCGGGTCGAAGTTCTCGATGGAGCAGACGATCACCACGTTGTCCGCGCGGTCGCGCATGACCTCGAGCTCGTACTCCTTCCACCCGAGGATCGACTCCTCGATGAGGACCTCGGTGGTCGGGCTCGCGGCGAGCCCGGCGCCGGCGATGCGGCGCAGGTCGGTCTCGTCGTGGGCGAAGCCCGAGCCGACGCCGCCCATCGTGAAGCTGGGCCGCACGACGAGCGGGTAGCCCAGCTCGCCGGCCGCCCCGAGGACGTCGTCGATGGAGTGGCAGACGTAGCTGCGGGCCACGCCGAAGCCGGGGTCGGTGGGGTCGGTCGGCGGGGCGAGGCCCTCGACGATCGCCTTGAACTGCTCGCGGTTCTCGCCGCGCTGGATGGCCTCGACCGAGGCGCCGATGAGCTCGACGCCGTACTTGGCGAGGACGCCGTTGTCGTGCAGCGCGATCGCGGCGTTCAGCGCGGTCTGGCCGCCGAGGGTGGCCAGCAGCGCGTCCGGGCGCTCGAGGGCGATGACCTGCTCGACGAACTCCGGCGTGATCGGCTCGACGTAGGTCGCGTCGGCGAACTCCGGGTCGGTCATGATCGTCGCCGGGTTGGAGTTCACGAGGATCACCCGGAACCCCTCGGCGCGCAGCACCCGGCAGGCCTGCGTGCCGGAGTAGTCGAACTCGCAGGCCTGGCCGATGACGATCGGCCCGGACCCGATGACGAGGATCGAGGAGATGTCGGTGCGGCGGGGCATCAGGCGACCGTTCCGTTGTCGTGTCGGGGGCTCGTCGAGCGGGCGGACATCAGCTCGACGAAGCGGTCGAAGAGGTACGAGGCGTCGTGCGGACCGGCCGCGGCCTCGGGGTGGTACTGGACCGAGAAGGAGAGCAGCGCCCCGTCCTCGTCCTCGAGCGCGAGGCCCTCGACCACGTCGTCGTTGAGGTCGACGTGGCTGACCCGCGCCCACCCGTACGGCGTCTCGGTGCGGCCCGTGCGTGGGGCGTCCACCGCGAAGCCGTGGTTGTGGGCGGTGATCTCGACCCGGCGGGTGGAGAGGTCCATCACGGGCTGGTTGATCCCGCGGTGGCCGTAGCCGAGCTTGTACGTGCCGAAGCCGAGCGCCCGGCCGAAGAGCTGGTTGCCGAAGCAGATGCCGAAGTACGGCACGCCCGCGCCGAGCACGGAGCGGAGCAGGTCCACCACGTCCTCCGTGGCGCCGGGGTCGCCGGGCCCGTTGGAGAAGAAGACGCCGTCCGGGAGCACCGCCTGGACCTCCTCCCAGGTCGACGTCGCCGGGAGCACGTGGGTCTCGATGCCGCGTTCCGCGAGCCGGTAGGGCGTCATCGACTTGATGCCGAGGTCGACGGCCGCCACGCGGAACCGCCTCTCGCCCTGCGCCGCCACGACGTACGCCTCGTCCGTGCTGACCTCGTCGGCCAGGTGCGCGCCGGTCATCTCCGGCGCGGAGCGGACCCGGGCCAGCAGCGCGGCCGGGTCGGTCTCCACGCTCGAGATGCCGACCCGCATGGCCCCGCGCTCGCGCAGGTGACGGGTCAGGGCGCGGGTGTCGACGTCGCACATGCCGACGACGCCCTGGGCGGCGAGCTCGTCGTCGAGGCTGCGGCGCGAGCGCCAGCTCGACGGGACGCGTGCGGCGTCGCGCACGACGTAGCCGGCGACCCAGATGCGCGAGGACTCGTCGTCCTCGTCGTTCCAGCCGGTGTTGCCGATGTGCGGGGCGGTGGCGACGACGACCTGGCGGTGGTAGCTCGGGTCGGTGAGCGTCTCCTGGTAGCCCGACATGGCGGTCGAGAAGACCGCCTCGCCGAACGTCTCCCCGACGGCGCCGAAGGCGGAGCCGGTGAAGGTGGTCCCGTCCTCCAGCACGAGCAGCGCGGGGACCGGGGAGGGACGCCTCGTCGAGCTCCGCGTCGCGGGGGTCGAAGGGCGGGTGGGCGAAGGTACGAAGCCGGTGTCAGGCATCAACCGTCCTTTCCTGCCTCACGGGACAGGTCTTAAAGGGTGGTGTCACGTCAAGGTACCAGCGCGACGCGGTCCGGGCCTCCTCGTCCGCGACCGCCCCGGCCCGCCCGCTCGGAACCGCCGGAGGACGTGACCGGCACCACGTCGGCAGCTCTTGGAATATTGCTTAGGGTCCATATGTTTTGCCGTATGCTTGCGTACAGCAACTAAAGGAAGTCTAGAAGTGAGCCTCTCCGAACCCCGCGCCAACCAGCTCCTCGCCGCGCTCGACTCCGTCGTCCGCACCGTCCGTTTCGTCGCGGCCAAGGACCACGGCCAGACCATGACGGGCACGCTGTCCGGCATCCTCAAGGCCGTCTCCGCCGCCGACCTGCGCCTGGGCGACCTCGCCGCGCACCTGATGGTCGCGCCCTCGGTCGCCTCCCGCGCCGTCGCCGCCCTCGAGGCCGACGGCCTGGTCGAGCGCCACGCCGACCCCGACGACGCCCGCGCCTGCCTGATCGGGATCACCGACCTCGGCCGCGAGCGCCTCGCCGAGCACCGCCGCTACACCCTCCAGCGCGTCGTCGCCGCCCTCCCGGACTGGGACGACGACGAGGCCGCGCTCGCCACCCAGGTCCTCAGCCGGCTCGACCTGAGCCTGGCCGCCGCACCGCTGACCCACCCGCTGCCGGCCCCGAAGGTCCTCGCCGGCAGCACCGCGATCACCCTGCTCGACGAGCTGGAGCCCGCGGCTTCATGAAAGGCACCATGAGCGTCACCACGAGCCGCGCCGAGGCGCCCGCTCCCACCACGGCCCCGACCACCTCGACCACCGCCCCGGCGCCGGTCGGGGCGGCGAAGGTCTACTCCCACCGCGAGATCCTCGAGGTGATGACCGGCCTGCTGGCCGCGCTCTTCACCGCGATGCTCAGCACGACCATCGTCTCCACCGCGCTGCCGACGATCATGTCGGACCTGCACGGGACCCAGCGTCAGTACACCTGGGTCATCACGGCCTCGCTGCTGGCGCTCACTATCACCACCCCGATCTGGGGCAAGCTCTCCGACCTGTTCAGCAAGAAGCTGCTCGTCCAGCTCGCCATCGTGATCTTCGTCGCCGGCTCGGTCGGTGCGGGCCTCTCCCAGACCGTGCCGCCGATGATGGCCTTCCGCGCCCTGCAGGGCGTGGGGATGGGCGGCCTGATCGCCGTCACCCAGGCGATCATGGGCTCGATGATCTCCCCGCGGGAGCGCGGCCGCTACAGCGGTTACATGGGGGCCGTCATGGCCGTCAGCACCGTCTCGGGCCCGCTGCTCGGCGGCGTGCTCACCGACTCGGTCGGCTGGCGCTGGTGCTTCTTCGTGTGCGTCCCGCTGGCCGTCATCTCCCTGGTCGTCCTGCAGCGCACGCTGAAGCTCGTCACCGTCCGGCGCCACGTCCGGATCGACTACGTCGGTGCCGTGCTCGTGGCGGTCGTCGCGGCGCTCCCCATGCTCTGGGTGACCTTCGCCGGCAGCGACTACGCCTGGATCTCCTGGCAGTCGAGCGTCTACCTGGTGGGCTTCGCCGTCGCGGTGGCGCTCCTGGTGGTCGTCGAGCTGCGCGCCCCGGAGCCGATGGTCCCGCTGCGCGTCCTCAAGAACCGCACGACCCTGCTGATGATCCTCGCGAGCCTCGGCGTGGGCATGGCGATGTTCGGCAGCAGCACGTTCCTCACGCAGTTCTTCCAGCTCGGCGGCGGTGAGACCCCCACCCGGGCGGGCCTCATGACCATCCCGCTGATCATCAGCCAGCTGCTGGTGTCCACGCTGGGCGGTCAGCTCGTCAGCCGCACCGGCCGCTGGAAGCCGCTCATGGTCGTGGGCGCCGTCGCCCTGGTCGCGGGCCTGGGCCTGATGGCCACGATCGACCACACCACGCCGTACTGGCAGGTCGCGGTCTACATGACCGTCATGGGCGTCGGCATCGGTGCGCTGGTGCAGAACATCGTGCTCGCGGTGCAGAACACCGTCGACGTCAGCCAGATCGGCGCCACCTCGGCCGCCATCGCCTTCTTCCGCTCGCTCGCCGGCGCCGTCGGCGTCGCGGTCCTCGGCGCCATCCTGGCCAACCAGGTGGGCGTCAAGGTCACCGCCGGGCTGCGGGCCATCGGCGTGAACGGGGCCGGGGCCGGTGACGGCTCGCTCGACCTGAACGACCTGCCCGCCCCGGTGCAGGCCGTGGTCCGCGCCGCGTACGGCGACTCGTTCGGCGAGCTGTTCCTCATAGCCGGTGCCGCCGCGCTGCTGACCCTCGTCACCGTCCTGGTCGTCAAGGAGGTGCCGCTGCGCACCACCGTGGAGCTGCGTCCCGAGGCCGCCGGGGACGTCACGTCCGCGCTGGCCGAGGACACGGGCCGCGAGGCCCGTGGGCTCGAGGGCCCGAAGGCCGAGAACGGGACCGCCACCGGTGCCGCCCGGACCGCGACGGCCGCGGCCACCGCCTCGGCCACCGCCTCCGACGCGGACGCGGACGCCGACGCCACGTGGGACGACCCGTCGGCCCGTCGGGTCGTCGCCGCCCTGGACGTCCTCACCGCCGCCCAGGACCAGGCCCGCACGAACCTGGCCGTCTCCGGCCAGACGCAGACCGAGCTCGTGGCCCTGGTCGAGGGGCTGGAGAAGCGGATCGACACGGTGACCGCGGAGTTCCGCAGCCAGCTCGACGCGATCCGCGACCGGCTCACCGACCCGGAGGTCCAGCCCTCGCTGGGCCTCGACGGGGAGGGCGGCGACCGCCTGCGCTCGTACGAGTACCGGCTGCTGCTCGACAGCCAGCAGACCGCCGACAAGGTCACCCTCGTCGCCCGGACCGAGGCCGAGCGCGTGCTCGCCGACGCCGAGGCGCAGGTCGCCGAGCTGCAGGAGCGCATCACCACGCTGCGCCAGGTCGAGTCCGAGCTCGCCGACCGGGTGGCGACGAAGGTCTCCTGACCCCGGCGCACGACGCACGACGAACGGGAAGGATCCTGCACCTCCACGGTGCAGGATCCTTCCCGTTCCGGCTTCTCGGGCGTCTAGCCGCGGAGGCGGGCGTTCACCGCCTCCGCGGACAGCTCGCGGTCGACCACCAGGCGGGTGAGGCCGACGACCGCGGCGCGGTGGCCGAGCGTGCCCAGCTGGAGCGTCAGGTGCCGCGTCGCGCGCGGCAGGCAGAGCCGGTAGAGCGTCTCGCGGATCCCGGTCAGCAGCGGCGTCGAGGCGAGCGCCCCGCCGACCAGCAGCACCTCCGGGTTGAGCACGCAGACCAGCCCCGCGAGCACCTCGCCGATCCGCCGGCCCGCCTGCTGCGTCAGCCGGCTCGCGTCCGGGTCGCCGGCCCGCAGCAGCTCCCCGACCTCGAGGCCGTGCGTCACCGGCCGGCCGAGCTCGGCCAGCTGCCGGGCCACGGCGGCCCCGCTGGCCAGGGCGGCGAGGCAGCCGTGCGCCCCGCACCGGCACACCAGCGGCGAGGAGGGGTCGACCCGGACGTGGCCGATGTCGCCGGCCCCGCCGTCGGCGCCCGTGTACGGGCGGCCGTCGAGCACGATGCCGGCCCCGATCCCCGTCGACACCTTGACCAGGCAGAGCGCCCGCGCGCCCTCGTGGCCCACCGCGAACTCCCCCAGCGCCGCCGCGTCGGCGTCGTTCGCGGTGTGCACCACGACGCCGCCCAGGGCGCCGGAGAGGTGGTCGGCCACGGGGTAGCCGTCCCAGCCGGGCATGATCGGCGGCTGGTTGGGCCGCCCGGTCACCGGGTCCACCGGCCCCGGCAGGCTCAGGCCCACGCCGCTCAGGTCCGCGGTTCCGCTGCCGTGCCGCTCGAGCAGCCGGGCCAGCCCGGCGGCGAGCGCGTCCAGCACGACCACGGGACCGTCGCGGATGTCGACCAGCAGGCTGTCCTCGGCCAGCACCGTGCCGTCCAGGTCGGTCACCGCCAGGCGTGCGTGCGTGGTGTCGACCGCGGCCACCGCGACGAACGAGTGCCCGCCGTTGAAGACGAGGCTGCGGCTGCGGCGGCCGCCGGTGGGCCCGGTGGTCTCGCCCTCCACGATCAGGTGCGCCTCGAGGAGCGCGTCGACCCGCTGCGCGACGGTCAGCCGCGACAGGCCGGTCGCGTCGACCACGTCGCCCCGCGTACGGGCACGACCACGGCGGACGAGCTCGAGGACGTCGCCGGGGCCGTTGACCATGCTCGTCATCCTGCTCCTCCGTCGTCACGCCCTCGGGTCACGGACCCGGGGACCGCGTCGAACTTATGATTGACACGTTGGCAACTTAAGGCAAGTGTGTAGCCATAAGTTCTCGTCGACGAAGGGGTCGCCTGTGCCTGCCGCCAGGACGTGGAGCCGTGCTCTGCTCGCCGCGCTCACCGCGGGTCTGCTCGTGCTGCTCCCGGGGTGCGTCCAGGGCGACGCCCGGAACACCAGCCCGGACAGCATCAAGGTCTGGATCGAGGAGGACCTGCCGGACCGGGTCGCGGCGACGCAGAAGATCGTCGACGCGTTCACGGCCTCGAGCGGGATCAAGGTCCAGCTCGTGGCCGTCGCCGAGGACCAGTTCAACCAGCTGCTGCTCTCCTCCGCGGCCGCCGGCACCCTGCCCGACGTGGTCGGCGGCGTCCCGCTGGGCCAGGTCCGCACCATGTCCTCGAACGAGCTCATCGACACCGCCGCCACCGGCCAGGTCGTCGACGCGCTCGGCCGCGACACCTTCACCTCCAGCGCCCTCGACCTGACCCGCTCCGGCGACGCACAGCTGGCGGTGCCGAGCGAGGCCTGGACGCAGCTGCTGCTCTACCGCAAGGACCTCTTCGACGCGGCCGGGCTGCCCGCGCCCACGTCGTACGCGGCGGTGCAGAAGGCGGCGCAGACGCTCGACACCCCGGAGCACGCCGGGTTCATCGGCGCGAGCGTCGCCGGCGACAGCTTCACCGAGCAGACCTTCGAGTACTGGGCGCTCGCGAACGGCTGCCAGCTCGTGGACGACCAGGGCCGCGTGACCTTCGACAGCCCGGCCTGCGTCGAGGCCCTGCGCTCGTACGGCCAGCTCGTCCGCGAGTACGGGCCGCCCGGGGCGCAGGACGTCGACACCACGCGGGCGTCCTACTTCGCCGGCAAGTCCGCGATGACCGTCTGGTCGACCTTCATCCTCGACGAGATGGCCGGCCTCCGGGAGGACGCGAAGCCGTCCTGCCCCGAGTGCGTGGCCGACCCGACCTTCCTGGCGAAGAACACCGGCATCGTCACCGCGCTGCAGGGCCCGGAGGGCAGCACCCCGACCGTCTACGGCGAGGTCACCTCCTGGGTCGTCACCGCCGCGGCCTCGACGAGCCCCGCGCAGCGGTTCGTGGAGTACGTCATGAACGAGGGCTACGAGCCCTGGATCGCCATCGCGCCCGAGGGCAAGGTGCCGGTCCGCACGGGCACGGCGGACGACCGGGAGAAGTTCAGCAAGGCCTGGTCCACCCTCGACGTCGGCGTGGACTCCCGCGCGCCGCTGTCCCGCTTCTACTCCCCGCAGGTCGTCGACGAGGTCGCGACCGGCCCGGCCAAGCTCTCGCGCTGGGCGATCCCGCAGGGCCAGGGCGACCTGCTCGGCGCGCTCCAGGGTGAGCAGCCCGTGGCCCAGGCGGTCAACGAGGTCGCCAACGGCACCGACCCGGCGCAGGCCGCCAGGGACGCGGCCGACACCATCGTCTCGATCCAGGAGTCGCTGCAGTGACCACCCTCAGCCAGCCCGCCCTCGGCGAGGTCCCCGGCAACGCCCCCGAGGGCCGTCGCCGCCGCTCCGCCCGCGTCCGCGAGGACCGGAACACCGGCTACGCGCTCATCGCCCCCACCGGCCTCATCGTCCTGGTGATGGTGGTGCTGCCGATCATCTGGACGGTCTCGCTGGCCTTCCAGCACGTCCGGCTGATCAACCTGCGCCAGACCGGCTTCTTCGGCCGCTACACCGTCGACAACTTCGTCGCGGTGCTGACCTCGCCGGGCTTCGGCACGGCCCTGGTCAACACGCTCGTCTACTCCGTCGGCGGCACCTTCGGCGCCATCGTGGTCGGGCTGGTCGCCGCCCTCGCGCTACGCCGGCCGTTCCGTGGACGCGGGCTGATCCGCGCCGCGCTGCTGCTGCCGTACGTCGCCCCGATCGTGGCCGCGACCTTCGTGTGGAAGACGCTGCTCAACCCGGAGTTCGGCGCGGTCAACACCTGGGGCACGACGCTGCTGGGCTGGGACGAGCCGGTCGCGTTCCTCACGTCCGGCGAGAGCGTGGCCCACCTGCCCGTCTCCACGGCGATGCTCACCGTCGTCGTGTTCGAGGCCTGGCGGTCCTTCCCCTTCGCCTTCCTCTTCCTCACCGCCCGGATGGAGGCGATCCCGGCGGTCCTCGACGAGGCGGCCGAGGTCGACGGCGCGAGCCCGCTGCAACGGTTCTGGCACATCGTGCTGCCGCAGCTGCTGCCCACCATCGCGGTGCTGACCGTCCTGCGGTTCATCTGGACGTTCAACGACTTCGACGCGATCTACCTGCTCACGGGCGGCGGTTCGGGGACGCAGGTCGTCGCCGTCCGCGTCTACGACTTCCTGATCTCCCGCGGCAACATCGGCACGGCCGCCGCCCAGGCCCTCGTGCTCGCGATCATCCTGGCGGTGCTCGTCACCGTCTACCTCAAGCTCTTCGGACGGTCGGAGGAGGCCGCATGACCACGACGTCCGCCCCGACGGTGCGCCGTCGTGCCAGCCGCGAGCTGGTCGAGCGCCGCATCCTCGGCGTCCTGCGACCGGTCGTGATCGTGCTGCTGCTGATCGCCTCCGTCTTCCCCTTCTACTACATGGTCGTCCTGTCCTTCCGGCCGCTCGACGCGGTGCTGCAGGACCCGGGCGCGCTGTGGCCGAAGCTGAGCGAGATCGACCTGACGACGTACACGTCGGTGCTGCGGTCGGTCGACGAGGGTGGCCAGGGCTTCCTGGTCTTCCTGCGGAACAGCCTCGGGGTCTCCCTCGGCACGGTCGTGCTGACCCTCCTGGTGTCGCTGCCCGGCGCGTACGCGGTCAGCCGGCTCGAGTTCTTCGGCCGCCGGCAGATCGGGGCCGTGTTCCTCGGCGTCTACTTCTTCCCCGCGATCCTGCTGGCCATCCCGCTGTTCAGCTTCTACAGCCAGATCGGCCTGCGGGGCTCGCTCGTCGGGCTCATGATCGTCTACGTCGCACAGACGGCGGCCGTGTCGATCTACACGCTCCGCAACTACTTCGACACGATCCCGGCCAGCCTCGAGGAGGCGGCCGCGGTCGACGGCTGCACCCGGCTGCAGGCCATGCGGCTGATCAGCCTGCCGCTGGCGCTGCCCGCGATCGTGTCCAACGCGCTCTTCATCTTCATGATCGCGTGGAACGAGTTCCTCTTCGCGCTGCTCTTCCTCATCGAGGACCGCGACCGCTGGACCGTGTCCCTCGGGCTCTCGCAGCTCTCCGGGAGCATCGAGGTCCCCACCACGGTGCTCATGGCCGGCTCGGTCATCCTCACCCTCCCGATCGTCGTGCTCTTCTTCCTCAGCGAGCGCTGGCTCGCCGGCGGGCTGACGGCCGGCGCCGAGAAGGGCTGAGGGCCCCGGCCCCGCCTCGCCACCCTCCTTCTTCACCTCCACCCCCCAGCCGATCCCACCCACCCCACCCCACGCAGAAGGACCCGTGCCCCAGACCGTCGCGTTCACCGCCCCCCGCGAGGTCGGCCTCGCCGACGTCGAGGCCCAGCCGCTCGAGCCCGGGACGGTGCGTGTCCGCACCTGGTACTCGGGCGTCTCGGCCGGCACCGAGCTGACCGCCTACCGCGGGACGAACCCCTACCTCACCGGCACCTGGGACCCCGACCAGCGTATGTTCCTGCCCGGGACGCCGACCTTCGCCTACCCGGTCGAGGGCTGGGGCTACTCCGAGGTCGGGGAGGTCGTCGAGGTCGCCCCCGACGCCGGGGACCGGTGGTCGGTCGGCCAGGTGGTCTACGGCATCTGGGGCCACCGCAGCGAGGCGGTGGTCCCGGTCGGACGGCTGCGCGGCACGCTGCCACCCGAGGACGCCCTGACCGGGACCTTCGCCCGGGTCGGCGCGGTCGCCCTGAACGCCGTGCTCGCGGCCGACGTGTCCCTCGGCGACCGGGTCGCCGTCTTCGGCCAGGGCGTCATCGGCCTGATCGCCACCCGCCTCGCCGTCCTCAGCGGCGCCGAGGTCGTCGCGGTGGACGCCCTCCCGGCCCGCCTCGACCACGCCCGCGACCTCGGCGCGGCGCACGTCGTGGACGCCCGGGTCGAGGCGGGCGCCGGGGCGGTCGTCCGCCGCTGGTCCGGCGGCGGCGTCGACAGCGCGATCGAGCTGAGCGGCGTCGTGCCCGCCCTGCACGAGGCCGTCCGCAGCGTCGTCGTCGAGGGCACCGTCGTGGCCTCCGGCTTCTACCAGGGCGGGGCGGAGGCGCTGCGGCTCGGCGAGGAGTTCCACCACAACCGGGTCCGCATCGTCGCCAGCCAGATCTCCGGGACGCCCGTCGCCCTCGGCCGCCGCTGGGACCAGGCCCGGCTCGTCTCCACCGTGATGGGCCTCGTGGCCGCCGGTCGGCTGGACGTGCTGCCGCTGGTCACGGACGTGGTCGACGCGGCCGACGTCGCCACGGTCTTCGCCCGCCTGGACGCCGGGGATCCCGCGATCCTGCAGGCCGTGCTGCGCTTCCCCGCCGCGCCCGCACCGACGGGGGCGCCCGCGTGAGCGCCCCGCTCCTCGACCTCCCCGCGACGGGCCCCCGCTTCCCCGCCGACCGCTCGGGCGTCGCGATCCTCGGCGCCGGGACGATCGCCCAGAGCGCGCACCTGCCGGCGTACGCGCAGCACGACGTCGGCGTGACCGGGGTCTGGAGCCGGGACCCCTCCCGTACCGCGGGGATCCGCGACCGCTTCCCCGGCGTGGGCCGCGTCTACGCCAGCGCGGACGAGCTGCTGGCCGACCCGGAGGTGCGGTTCGTCGACCTCGCCACCGGGCCCGAGGGCCGCCTCGCCTGGCTGGAGCGGATCGTCGACGCCGGCAAGCACGTGCTGGCGCAGAAGCCGCTGGTCGCGACGTCCGAGGACCTCGCCGCGCTGCCCGCCGTGCTCGCCCGGGCCGACGCCGCGGGCGTCCGCGTCGCGGTCAACCAGAACGGGCGCTGGGCCCCGCCGTGGCGTCTGACCACGCTGCTGCTGCGCCGCGGTGACCTCGGCGAGGTCGTCGGGGTGACCCACGTGCTCGACAAGGCTTTGCCCCCGCTGGTCGGCACCCCCTTCGACGACGTGCGGCACATGCTCCTCACCGACTACCTCCTGCACTGGGTCGACGTCACCCGCACCTGGCTGGCGACGGCACCCGAGGGGCACGGCGAGGTGGTGGCCGTGCGGGCGTACGACTCCCGCGTGCCCGGGCAGCCGGCCGCCGCCAAGAACCCGTGGTCGGCCACCGTCGAGCTGAGCACCGCCGGCGGGGCCACGGCCACGCTGCGGATCGCGGGGAACGCGGTCGCCAGCGAGCCCTCCTGCCCGTTCTGGGTGCACGGCACCACCGGGACCGCCCGCGGCAGCGTCCTGCTCGACTCGGACCGGCTGAGCCTCGACCACGGCGACGGCGTCGTCGACCTGCCGCTCCGCGGGGCGTGGTTCGTGGACGGGTTCGCCGCCACGATGGGCGAGCTGATGTGCGCGGTGGCCGAGGACTGCCAGCCCGAGAACTCCGCGGCCGACGCCGCGCGGTCCGTGGCCCTCGTGCTCGCCGCGGCCGCGTCGGCCGACGCCGACGGCGCCCCGGTCCGGGTGGGAGCACGATGAGCTTCACCCTGGTCGACGAGGTCCGCGTGGGACCCGACGCCCGCGTCTACGCCGAGGGCTGGCAGAGCTGGAGCCCCGCCACCTGGTACGCGCCGGGTGCCCGGGGCCTGCGCCCCGACCTGGACTGGCAGCACACGATGCGCTTCCGGCCCGGCACGCCGCTGGCCGACGAGGGCCTCCAGGCCGAGGGGCTCCTGGTCGTCGACCCGGGCGACGGCGGTCCCGTCCGCCGCTACGCCGCCCCCTCCACGACCACCGTGCCGACGCTGCGCACCGTGCTGCGGGGCGACGTGCTCGAGGTCCACGCCGACGGACCCGTCACGAACGGCGCCGCGACGACGGCGGTGGCGGCCCTCGCGGATGCCGTCGCCCCGCTCACGGCGGACGTGGTCGTCCGGCCGGCCCCGTCGGTGTGGTGCTCCTGGTACCGCTACTTCGAGCAGGTCACCGCGGCCGACGTCGAGGAGAACCTCGACGCGTTCGACGCGCACGACCTCCACGTCGACGTCGTGCAGCTGGACGACGGCTGGAGCCAGGGGCTCGGCGAGGACCTCGCGCCCGCCCCCGGCTTCGGCGACCTCGCCGGGCTCGTCGACCGGATCCGGTCCTCGGGTCGCCGGGCCGGGCTCTGGCTGGCGCCGTTCCTCGTCGGCGACCGGACGACCCTCGCCCGGGAGCACCCCGACTGGCTCGTCGGCGCCGCCGGGCACAACTGGGCGCAGGACCTCCGCGGGCTCGACCTCACGCACCCCGGCGTGCAGGACCTGCTGCGCACGCACCTGCGCCGGGTCGTCGACCTCGGCGTCGACTACCTCAAGCTCGACTTCCTCTACGGCGGCGCGGTGCCGGGTCCCCGGCACTCCGGCGCCGATCCGGTCGAGGCGTACCGGACCGGCCTCGCGCTCGTTCGCGAGGTCGTGGGCCCGGAGGTGTACGTCGTGGGCTGCGGCGCTCCCCTGCTGCCGAGCCTCGGGCTCGTCGACGCGATGCGCACCTCGCCGGACACGTTCCACGAGGGCGGGGAGGACGGTTCACGGGGCCTGCGCGGGCTGATGCCGATGGTGGCGCGGAGCTGGCAGCACGGCCGGCTCTGGTCGACGGACCCCGACTGCCTGGTCGCGCGACCGGCGTACAGGCTGCGCGAGCCGTGGGCCGGGGCTGTCCGGACGTACGGCGGGCTGCGCAGCGTCAGCGACCGGGTCGCCGAGCTCGACGACTGGGGCCTGCGGACCACCCGGGAGCTACTCGACGACCCGGTGCCTCCCGTGCCGTTGCCCGACGCGACGGTGGAGCGCGGGGCCCGGCTCGCCGCCGACCTCGTCGCCGGCCGGCAGGACGGTGCGTCGTGAGCGGCCTCGCGGACGGCTCGGCGGCCGGCTTCGCGGCCCGGCTCGCGCCGGTCGTGGCCGAGCTCTACCCGGCCGGGGCGGAGCGGGTCGTCGCCCAGCTGGTCGCGCTGGCCGGCCGCCACGCGGAGCGGCTGGGGCGTCGGACGTCACGGCCCCTCGACCAGCGCACCGCCGTCCTCATCACGTACGGCGACACGGTCACCCGCGACGGCGAGGCACCGCTGGCCACGCTGCACGGGCTGCTCGAGGACCGGGTCGGGGACGTCGTCACCGACGTGCACCTGCTGCCGATGTACCCGTGGACGTCCGACGACGGGTTCGGCGTCGTGGACCACCGCCGTGTCGACCCCGCCCTGGGCACCTGGGACGACGTCGAGCGGCTGGCCGAGGACAGGACCCTCTGGTTCGACTTCGTGGCCAACCACACGTCCAGCGCGAGCCCGTGGTTCCGGGGGTGGCTCGCGGGCGAGCCCGACCGGGCCGGCTTCTACCTGGCGGAGGACCCCGCCTTCGACACCTTGCGGGTCGTCCGCCCGCGGACGACGCCGCTGTTCCACCCCTTCGTGCGCCGAGACGGTTCCGTGGTCCAGGCCTGGACGACCTTCGGGCCGGACCAGGTCGACGTCGACGTCCGGACCCCGGCCGTGCTGCTCGAGCTGACCGACGTGCTGCTCGGCTACGTCGGCCACGGCGCCGGTGCCGTGCGGCTGGACGCGATCGGCTTCCTGTGGAAGGAGTCCGGCACGACCTGCCTGCACCTGCCGCAGACGCACGCGGTGATCCGGCTGTGGCGGGTGCTGCTGGACGCGCTGGCGCCGGGGGCCCTGCTGCTCAC
This sequence comes from Microlunatus spumicola, assembly GCF_039536445.1. Taxonomy (NCBI): domain Bacteria; kingdom Bacillati; phylum Actinomycetota; class Actinomycetes; order Propionibacteriales; family Propionibacteriaceae; genus Microlunatus; species Microlunatus spumicola. Next base: position 664,308 of record NZ_BAAAYR010000001.1, read on the forward strand.
GGAGACGAACGTCCCGCACGCGGAGAACGTGTCCTACTTCGGCGACGGCTCCGACGAGGCCAACCTCGTCTACCAGTTCGCGCTGCCGCCGCTGGTCCTGCACTCCTTCGTCAGCGGCTCCGCCGCCCGCCTGCGGGGCTGGGCGGACCGGATCGGTCCGGTCAGCCCGACGGCGACGTGGTTCAACTTCCTCGCCAGCCACGACGGCATCGGCCTGCGCCCGACCGAGGGGATCCTGGACGACGACGAGCGGGCCGCGCTCGTCGACCGCGTCCTCGCCCACGGCGGCCGGGTCGGGCTGTCCCGGGGACCGGACGGCAGCGAGAAGGTCTACGAGCTGAACCTGACCTACCTCGACGCCCTCTGCACCCCGGCCGAGGCGGCGGACCCGGCCGTGCTGGTCGCCAAGGGGCTCGCCGCGCACAGCATCCTGCTCGGGGTGGTCGGCGTGCCCGCCGTCTACGTGCACTCGCTGCTCGGGACCCGGCCCGACCTGGTCGGCATGGCCGAGACCGGCATCAACCGCCGCGTGAACCGAGCCCGGCTCGACGCCGACGTGCTGCTGGACGAGCTCGACACCGACCTGCGGCGCGCGGGCATGTTCGACGGGCTGCGGTCGCTGCTCGCCGTCCGCCGCGAGCAGCCCGCGCTCGCCCCCGCGGCGACGCAGCAGACGCTGGACCTCGACGACCGCGTGTTCGCCGTGCGTCGCCGGGGCGGGGGGCAGACCCTGGTGTGCGTGACGAACGTGACCGCCGACCGCGTCCCCCTGCCCGGCCTCACCGGCCGGGACGTGATCACCGGCGGCGCCGTCGAGCCGCTGGTGCTCGAGCCGTACGGCTTCGCCTGGGTGGAGCCGGCGTGAGGGTCGTCGCGGCCTTCGACTCGTTCAAGGGTTCGCTGACCAGCCGCGAGGCCGGCGAGGCGGCGGCCGCGGGTGTTCGCGCCGCAGTATCCGGGGCCGAGGTCGTCGTCGTCGGGGTCGCCGACGGCGGCGAGGGTCTGGTGGACGCCCTGCTCGTGAGCGGCGGTCGTGAGGTCGTCGTCGACGCGGTCGACCCGTTCGGGCGACCGCTGCGGGCGGGGTTCGGCGTGCTGGACGACGGCACCGTCGTCCTCGAGGCGGCCCGCACGATCGGGCTCGACCTGGTGGGCACCGTCGACACCTCCGTGCCGCTGCGCGCCTCCTCGTACGGCCTCGGCCTGCAGCTCGCCGCCGCCCTCGTGTCCGGGGCACCCCGGGTCCTCGTCGGGCTGGGCGGCAGCGCGACCACCGACGGCGGGACCGGGCTGCTGGCCGCGCTCGGTGCCCGGCTGCGGACGCGCTGGGGCGACGTCGCCCACGGCAACCTGCTGCCCGATGTGCTCGCGATCGACGCGCTGCCCGACCTCGGCCGCGTCGAGGTGCTGACCGACGTGACCAGCCCGCTGCTCGGCCCGACCGGCGCCGCGCGGCTCTTCGGGCCGCAGAAGGGCGCGGACGACGTCCACGTCGCCCTGCTCGAGGCGCAGATGGAGCGTTGGGCGTCGCTGCTGGCCGCCGCGGCCGGGCGCAGCGTCGCCGACGTCGTCTCCACGCCGGGCGCCGGTGCGGCGGGCGGCCTCGGCGCGGCCCTGCTCGCCTGCGGGGCCCGCCTCCTGCCGGGCTTCGCCCGGGTCGCCGAGCTCGTCGGTCTCGCCCACGCCCTCGTCGGTGCCGACCTGGTGCTGACCGGGGAGGGCTCGTTCGACGCCCAGTCCGCGCTGGGCAAGGGCCCGGTCGGCGTCGCCGACCTGGCGCGGGAGGCGGGGGTTCCGGTGGTGGTGCTCGCCGGCCGGGTCGCGCACCCGCTCGGGCCGACCGGGGACCGCGTCGACGCGGCGTTCGGGATCCACGCCGGGCCCCTCCCGCTGAGCGAGGCCCTGGACCCGGCCGTCGCCGCCGCCGGCCTCAGTGCCGCCGCCGGCGAGGTCGCTCGGCTCGTCGCCAGAAGTGTCAGAGGTCGCTGACAGAATCGTTCGTATGTTCGATACGACGTTCCTCACGGCGAGGAGCTGGCGGCACGTCTCGTGGAGAACGAGGTCGAGCTGCGCCGGCGGGAGTGCGAGGTGCTCGTCCTGGCGGCGGCGTGGGCCGACGTGCACGACCTCGACACCACGGCGACGGGCTACGAACCGCTGGTGGAACGCGCGGTCGGCTACGGCGGCGACGGCTGTCCCGAGACCTCCGAGTACGCGGTCCACGAGCTCGGCGCGCTGCGCGGCACCAGCAGCGGCACCGCCGAGCAGCTGGTCGCCGACGCGCTCGACCTGCGGCACCGCCACCCTCGGCTGTGGGACCGGGTGCGGGCCGGAGAGGTGCGGGCCTGGCAGGCCGTGCACGTCGCCCGCGCGTGCCACCACCTCCCGCGCGAGGCCGCCGGCCTGGTCGACCTCGCGGTGGCCCGCTACCTCGGCCAGCTGACGTGGGGGCGGTTCGGCCGGCTCCTGGCGGCCGCGGTCCTGCAGGCGGACCCGGCGCTGACCGGCGAACGGGCCGAGCAGGCCCGTCGCTCGCGCGGCGTGTGGGCCTACCCGGGCGAGGACGGGCTCACGACCCTGGTCGCCAAGGCCGCCGCCGGCGACGTCGTCTGCCTGCTGGCCACGGTGAACCGCCTCGCCGACGTCTTGGAGACCGAGGGTGACACCGCTCCGGCGGACGAGCGGCGGGCCAAGGCCCTCGGCCTCCTGGCGCAACCCGCTCGAGCCCTGCACCTGCTGATCGCGCACGAGCACGACGAGGACCCGCACGGGCCGGCGGTGCCCGACGACGACGGGCACCAGGACGACGAGGGTGGTTCGAGGCGCGGCGGGCTCGACCTGGTCGCACCCGGAGGTCTGACGCGTGAGCGGGACCTGCTGCCGCGCGTGGTCCTGCACTTCCACCTGTCGAGCGCCGCCCTCGCGCTGGGTCACGGTGTCGCCCGTCCCGAGCACGGCGAGCCGACCAGCCTGGACCAGCTCCGCAGCTGGCTGGCGGAGACCGGGTGCCCGGTGACCGTCCGACCCCTGCTCGACCCGGCGGCGACGGCGGCCGTGGACGCGTACGAGACCCCGGTGCGGATGCGGGAGGCCCTGTTCGCGCGGAACCCGGCCGAGGTCTTCCCCTTCGGCGCGGCGGTGCGCCGCACGCTGGACAGCGACCACTCGGTGCCCTACGTCCCTCTCGAGCGCGGCGGGCCGCCGGGCCAGACCGGGCTGCACAACCTCGGCCCGCTGTCCCGTCCGCACCACCGCGCCGTGACCCACGGGCGTTGGAGACGGCGACAACCCGAGCCGGGAACGTACGTCTTCCGGACGCCGCACGGTCACGTCTTCGTCGTGACCAACCAGGGCACGCTCACGCTCGGCTGCGGCTCCTTCGCCGCCGACGTCTGGCGGCGCGCTCGCCAGGAACCCACGTCGGAGCAGGCCGCGGCCTGACCGGGAGACGGCACGCCCCGGCCCCGGACGCACCACGGCCGGGCGGGTCGCGCACCCTGGTGGGTGCGGACCGCCCGGCCGTGGTGGCGGGTCAGCTCGTGATCAGCGCTGGCTGGTCACGGCCTTGCGGGCGCTGGCCAGCGTGGCGTCAGCCGAGACCGGCGTGCTGGTGCCCAGGGCGACGCGCAGAGACGTGCCCTCCTGCTGCTCGACCGTCATCGTCACGCCGGCGTTCCGCACCCGGACCCCGGCGAGCGGGGTCGCGGCGCGGAAGTAGGACTTCGTGTCGTCGAAGGTCGGCACGGCGTCCTGGCCACGGACGTAGCTCGGCTGCCCCTGCACGTGGAGGGTGAAGGAGTCAGCCTTCTGGCGCCCGAACGTCGCGTCGTAGATCTGCACGCGCGGCACCCACGGTCGCCCGTCGATCCGGTAGAGCGGCTCCGGGTGGGCGTCGACCGTGAGGATCTGCCCGTTGCCCGGGTGCAGGGACACGTTGTTGTTCGTGTAGCTCGTGTCCCAGTAGGTCACCTGGAGGCCGTCTTGGTACGGGAAGTGGTCGACCTTGTCCCGTGCAGGCGCCGGGTAGTAGCCGAAGTCGTACGGACCCGTCTTGAGGTAGGCGTCGTACGAGGTGTAGGTGCGGTTGCTGGCGATGTAGTACTGCGGGAACGCCGTGGTGGTGCTCGCGCCCACCGCGGTGAACCCGTCGGACGTCCAGCCGTTCGCCCCGGACTCCGCCCCGTCGCTCACGACGGTCGTCGAGCCCGAGACCACCTTGATGTCGTCGACGAAGAGGCCGGACGGCTTGGTCGGGTCGTTGCCCTGCGCGGCACCGTCGGTGGCGTAGCGGAACCGGATGCCCACCGTCTTGCCGGCGTACGCCGACAGGTCGAAGGTCGCGGGCACGTAGCCCTTGGAGGTGCCGTCGATGCCGTTGCCCTCCTTCGGGTTGGTGATGCTGCCGGCGATGGCCTTCCAGCCCGACCCGTCGTCCACCTGCACGTAGCCGTAGTCGCAGGCCGTGTCGTCGCAGTCCTCGATGTTCCAGCTGGCCTGGAAGGTCAGCGCAGCCGGGCCGGCCGGGAGGGTGACCTCACGGCTGAGCGTGTTGTCGAGGCCGTCACCCCCGCCGCTCCACCACTGGAGCTTGCCCTCGGGGGGCGTGGGCAGCGTGGTGGTCACCGTCTTCGGCGGCAGCACCGTCACCAGGGCCTGCGCCTTGGCCGAGTTGTACTCGTGCGGGCCGAGGTCGAACGTCTTCTTCTGCCCCGCGACGGCCGTCTCGTAGTCGAGCCACCCGAGCTGCATCTTCTCCCAGGCACCGAGGTCGCCCGGGCGGGTGCCTATGCCCTGGTCGCCGGCCGCCGACAGACGGCTCTGCGACATCAGGCTCCAGAACTCGACCGGCTGCGCGCCGCCCGACGCGGTGTCGTAGAGGTCCGGCAGACCGAGGTCGTGGCCGTACTCGTGCGCGAAGACCGAGAGGCCCCCGTTCTCGGGCTGCATCGTGTAGTCGCCGATCCACAGCCCGGTGTCGCCGAAGGCGAAGCCGCCGAGCTTGATGGTGTCCGGGCCGGACGTCCCCTGGGCGGCCAGGTTGGCGTACCCGCGGTGCGACCAGATGGCGTCCTCACCCTGGATCGGGTCACCGTCGGCCTCGTCGCCGCCCGCGTGGACGATCTGGAAGTGGTCGATGTAGCCGTCGGGCTCGTTGAAGTCACCGTCGCCGTCGTAGTCGTACCGGTCCTGCTGGTCGAAGCCCGCGAGCAGCTTCTTGATCTGCGCGTCGGTCTTGCCGGCGGCCTTCTGGTCCTTCACGTACTGGGCCACGCCGTCGCGGATGAGGATCTCGCTGTTGCCGCAGACGATGTCGGCGCAGACGTTCGGGTCGTCGCCGTTGGCGTCCTTCGGGTCGTCGGTGGACCGGCCGTAGCGGGCCTCGTTGTAGCGGACGCGCACCCAGCCGGTGACCTGGCCGTCGACCGAGTAGCGGCCCGAGGACTGCTTCTCGTAGTAGGTCTTCAGCGACTCGACCCCGTCGCCCTCACCGAAGTAGAGCTTCTTGAAGTACGCGGGCGAGTAGTCCTTCTGCCAGACCGTGCTGTTGTTCGTCGCGCGGTCGGGCTCGGGGATCTGGTTGTGCCGGGGGCCCTCGAAGCTCGTCGGACCCTCCGTCAACGGGTCGGTGTCCTGGTCCGGGAAGTTCGGCTGACGCTCGGTCCCGAACTCCGTCAGGAGCACGAAGATCTTGTCGGTCTGCTCCCGACCCAGCTCGACGTACTGGTCGACCAGCTTGGGCGCCGCCACCGCACCGGTGCTGCTCGCCCGGGCGCGCTGGGACGCGCTCTGCCCGGCCGGCTTCTTGCCGACCTTGACGACGTAGGACCCGTTGATCTTCTGGACCTTGGCCTGGCCGGTCAGCACCAGGTTCAGCGCCTGCTTGCGCAGGGCCTGCTGCTTGTCGTCGAGCGCGTTCGGCAGGGCGTCGGAGCCCTTCGCGACGGGCTCGGACACCGGCGGCGCGGTGACGGGCGGTGCCTTGGGCGGTGGTGCTGCGGTCGCGGTGACCGCTCCGGTCAGGATCAGACCGGTCGCCAGGCCGAGGCCCAGCACTGCTCTTGCGTCTCGTCGCACGCGTTCAACTCCCCTGGCCCGTCTTCGGACCCTCTGCCGATGATCAGGGTCCGAAACGTACGGGCGCCGTTTCCACGTGGCAATCGTCCGTGGGGGTGAAGATGGGGATTCTTTGCGGTTCCTCAGGCGATCGGGGAACTTTCCGACCCCGGTGCCGACGCGCCGTCGGGCACGTGCTGAGAGGCGACGTCCTCGGCCGGCTTGGCGGCCTCTGCAGGCTGCTTGCTGTCGACGATCGCGCCCAGCACGCCGCCCACGAAGGACGGTGACTCGTCGGTCGACAGGTCGGCCACGAGCCGGACCGCCTCGGAGACGGCCACGGCGTCCGGGACGTCCAGGTGGTCGATCTCGAGCACGGCGATCCGCAGCGCGCTGCGGTCGACGCGGGGCGTCCGGGGCAGCGTCCAGCCCTTGGCCAGGGCGGCCGAGATCCGGGCGTCGATCGCCTCGCGGTGGTCGGCGACGCCCTCGACGAGGACCCGCGTGTAGTCACGCACGGGCGGGTCGGCGTCGATGGCCCGCGCGGCCAGGGTCTCGAGCACGTCGGTGCCGCGCACCTCGGACTCGAAGAGGATGTCGAGCGCGCGCTTGCGGGCCTTGGCGCGGGTCGAGACCCGGACCGGACCGGTCGGGGTCGACGGGGAGGAGGTGGGGTCGCTCACCTCAGCCGACGCGGCCGAGGTAGCTGCCGTCACGGGTGTCGACCTTGACGCGCTCGCCCGTCGTCAGGAACAGCGGCACCTGGATCTGCAGGCCGGTCTCGACGGTCGCGGGCTTGGTGCCGCCGGTGCTGCGGTCGCCCTGCAGGCCCGGCTCGGTGTAGGTGACCTCGAGCTCCACCGACGCCGGCAGGTCGAGGTAGAGCGGCGTGTCCTCGTGGATCGCCACGGTCGCCATGTGCTCGGGGAGCAGGTAGTTCTTCGCGTCGCCGACGGTGTCGTCGGGGATGACCATCTGCTCGTAGTTGCTGGTGTCCATGAACACGTAGCCCGAGCCGTCGTGGTACAGGTACTGCATCTCGCGACGGTCGACGCTGGCCGTGTCGACCTTCGTGTCGGAGTTGAACGTGCGGTCGACGACCTTGCCGGTCAGCACGTGCTTGAGCTTGGTCCGGACGACGGTGTTGCCCTTGCCCGGCTTGTGGTGCTGGAACCAGACCACGGACCACAGCTGGCCGTCCAGGTCCAGGACCATGCCGTTCTTCAGATCGTTCGTGGACGCCACGCGTTCGTACCCCTCTTCGACTTCGTGCAGGTCTTCGACCTCGTTGAGCAGTCGCTCAGTCTAGCCGTGCGGGAGCGTCGCTCCACCCTCGCCGTGCGCCGGCGGGCCCGAACCCGCTCAGGCGGTGGCCATGGCCGCGTACGCGCGCCGCAGGAGCTCGTCGGAGGGCCCGGCGAGGATCTCGGCGCTGGCCAGGCCGTCGAGGACCACGAAGCGCAGCGTCGAGCCGCGGGTCTTCTTGTCCAGCCCCATCGCGGCGACCAGGTCGTCGAAGGCGTCCGGCGCGTACGTCGTGGGCAGGCCGAGCGAGGTCAGCACGGCCCGGTGCCGGTCGGCGACCGCGTCGTCCAGGATCCCGGCGGCGCGGGCCAGCTCGGCGACGAACACCATCCCGACGCTGACCGCCTCCCCGTGGCGCCAGCGGAACCGCTCGCGGCGCTCGACGGCGTGCCCGAGGGTGTGGCCGTAGTTGAGCAGCTCGCGCCCCACCTGGCGACCCGTCGAGGTCGCCTCCCGGAGGTCGGCGGAGACGACGCGGGCCTTGACGGCGATCGAACGCTCCACGAGCTCCCGCAGCACCGGCGACGTCGGGTCCACGGCCGCGTCCGGCTGCTCCTCGACCAGCGTGAGGATCTCCGGGTCGGCGATGAAGCCGCACTTGACCACCTCGCCCAGCCCGGCGCGCAGGTCGGCGGGCGGCAGCGTGGTCAGCACGTCGAGGTCGCAGACGACGCCGACCGGCTCGTGGAACGCCCCGACCAGGTTCTTGCCCTCGAGCGTGTTGATGCCGGTCTTGCCGCCGACGGCGGCGTCGACCATCGCGAGCAGGCTCGTCGGCACGGTCACCAGGGCGACCCCGCGCAGCCAGGTCGCGGCGACGAACCCCGCGAGGTCGGTCGTCGCTCCCCCGCCGACGCCCACGACCGCGTCGCTGCGGGTGAAGCCGGCGTGGCCGAGCACCGACCAGCAGCGCGCCGCGACCTCGGCGGTCTTGGCCGCCTCGGCGTCCGGCACGTCGATGCGGACGACCTCGTGGCCGGCCCGCTGCAGGTCGGCGGCGACCCGGACGGCCACGTCGATCAGCGCGGCCGGGTGCAGCAGCGCGACCCGGCGCGGCTCGCCCAGGACCGTGGCGACCTCCCCGAGCACGCCATGACCGACGACCACGTCGTACGGGCGCTCCGCGGCGACGCGGATCCGCGTCACGTCAGGCACGGGCGAGGTCCAGGGCCTCGACGCGGTCGGCGACCTCGTCCGGGGTGAGGCCGTCCGTGTCGACGCTCGCGCGCGCGACCTCGGCGTAGAGCGGGGTGCGCTCGTTGAGCAGCTTCACCAGCCGGCCGCGGACGTTGCCGAGGAGCAGCGGCCGGGCCTCGTTCAGCCCGACCCGGCCGGCGGCGTGCGCGATGGTGACCTGCAACCACACGACGGGACGACCGGCCAGCGTGGCGCGGGTGGCCGGCGAGAGCACGGCCCCGCCGCCGAGGGCGAGCACGCCCGGCGCGTCCAGCAGCTCGGCGGTCGTCGACTCCTCGAAGGCGCGGAAGACGGGTTCGCCGTCGTCGGCGAAGATCTCGGCCACGCTCTTGCCCACCCGGGACTCGATGACCGCGTCGACGTCGGCGAAGGGCACGCCCCACCGCTGCGCGAGCAGGGCGCCGACCGTGGACTTGCCGGAGCCGGGGGCGCCGACCAGGACCAGGGCGGCGGTCACGGCGTCGTCACCGGGACGCCAGCGCCAGGCCGCGGGCGGCGACGTCGTCGAGGTAGGAGCGCCAGTTCCGGCGGGTCTCGGCGACCGAGTCGCCACCGAACTTCTCGATGGCCGCGTCGGCCAGCACGAGCGCGGCCATGGCCTCGGCCACGACGCCGGCGGCGGGCACGGCGCAGACGTCGGAACGCTGGTGGTGCGCGACGGCCGCCTCACCCGTGGAGGTGTCGATGGTGCGCAGCGCACGCGGGATCGTGGCGATCGGCTTCATGGCGGCGCGCACGCGCAGGACCTCGCCCGTGCTCATGCCGCCCTCGGTGCCCCCGGAACGACCGGAGACGCGCGCGATGCCCTCGCCGGAGGAGGTGATCTCGTCGTGGGCGAGGCTGCCGCGCGTGCGGGCCAGCTCGAAGCCGTCACCGATCTCCACGCCCTTGATCGCCTGGATGCCCATCATCGCGCCGGCCAGCCGCGCGTCGAGGCGACGGTCGCCGTGCACGTGGGAGCCCAGGCCCGGGGGCAACCCCCAGACGACGACCTCGACGACGCCGCCGAGGGTGTCGCCGTCCTTCTGCGCGCTCTCGACCTCCGCGACCATCGCGGCGGCGGTGTCCCGGTCGTAGCAGCGCACCGGGTCGGCGTCGATCGCCGCGAGGTCCTCAGGGGCGGGGACGACGCCGGCGGGCGCCTTGACCGAGCCCAGCTCGACGACGTGGCTGAGGATCTGCACCCCGTACGCCTGCTCCAGGAACCGCCGGGCGACGCAGCCCAGCGCGACCCGGGCCGCGGTCTCCCGGGCGCTGGCGCGCTCGAGGACGGGGCGGGCCTCGTCGAAGTCGTACTTCTGCATGCCCACGAGGTCGGCGTGCCCCGGTCGCGGGCGCGTCAGCTTGGCGTTGCGCGCCTGGGCGTCGAGCACCGCGGCCTCGACGGGGTCGGCCGACATGACCGTCTCCCACTTGGGCCACTCGGTGTTGCCGACCTCGATGGCGACGGGTCCGCCCTGGGTCTCGCCGTGGCGCACGCCGCCGAGGAGGCGTACGGCGTCGGCCTCGAACTTCATCCGGGCACCCCGGCCGAAGCCGAGCCTGCGCCGCGCCAGCGCGGCGGCGACGTCGTCCGTCGTCACCTGCACGTGGGCGGGCATGCCCTCGAGGACCGCGACCAGCGCAGGTCCGTGGGACTCTCCTGCGGTCAGCCAGCGAAGCACGCGGGCCAGTGTTCCACGGTGGCGGCGGACCCGGCCCGACGTCTTGTGCCGGGCCGGGTCCGACGCTCAGCCGAAGAGCTTGCCCAGCTGGTCCCGGAACGTCAGGAAGGACAGCGTCCCGAACAGCAGGATCGCCCAGATCATCGCGCCGAGCCGGACGCCGCGGATGCGGATCGGGCCGGGGAGGATCTTCCGGTTGATCAGGATCAGCAGGCCGGAGTAGATGAACATCATGAAGCCGCCGACGACCGCGGCGATGACCAGCAGCACGATCGGCTGGTCGAAGCCCGCGAGCAGCACGACGATCCCGATCCCGACCAGGCCCCAGACGAGCCCGGCGTAGACCTTGGACTCGTTGGCCTTGCGCGCATAGCTCGTCTTGATCACGTCCGCGGCGAGCCGGCTCGTGTAGTCGACGATGCCCAGCGCGGCGGCGAACAGCGAGAACGAGCCGATGATCCAGAAGAAGTACTTGAACCAGGAGCCGACGCGCTCGGCCAGCACCTCGCCCTCCGTCTTGATGAAGCTGATGTTGTTCGCCAGGCCCTCGCGGCCGAACACCGTCGAGTACGCGAGCAGCGAGGTGAACAGGATCGTGAAGAAGGTGATCAGCACGAAGGTGAAGATCTGCTCCAGGTTGGCGAACTTCCACCAGCCCTTCCAGCGCGACAGGTTCTTGTCGGTCGGCTCGAAGATGTAGCCCGTCGACGGTGCGGCCTCCGGCTGGCCGGTGATCGGGCTGACCAGGCGGGGCACGTACTCCCCCATGCCGAAGCCCTTGTCCCGCATCCAGTTGGACTGCACGAGGTTCTGCCCACCGCCGGCGCCCGCGAAGGCCAGCGCACCGAGCAGGGTGGCGAAACCGAGCGTCTCGACCGGGATCCCCGGCCGCGTGACGATCTGCGGGACGTCCTTCCAGGCCGACGCCCCGACGGCGATGATGCCGCCGACGACGAACAGCAGCACGACGGCGCCGACCTTCAGCATCTGCGCGCGTTCGAGGGCGACGTAGACGACGGGCGCGAGGGTCAGGATGAGCCCGATGGCGAGGAGCATGCCGATCGCGATGTAGCGCGGGGTGCCGCCGAACACGTACGAGGCGAGCGTCGCGCTGCTGGTCGCCCAGCCGGGCCAGAGGTTGGCGAAGTAGGCGAGGATCGCGAACACGAGTCCCCAGTGCCGCCAGAAGCGGCTGAACCCGGTGAGCGCCGTCTCGCCCGTGGCGAGCGTGTAGCGCTCGATCTCGAGGTTGATGAAGTACTGCGTGATCAGGCCGACGAAGGCGGCCCAGACGAAGATCAGGCCGACCTGGCTGGCGATGTAGGGGAAGAGGATGAACTCGCCCGAGGCGAGACCGACGCCGGCGGCGACGATGCCGGGGCCGATGAGCTTGCGGTAGGCGACCGGCGCGTCGGGCAGGTCGCGGACCTCGGGGCGCGGGAGGGTCGTGGTGGGAAAGCTGTCCGCAGCGGAGCTGCGGCGGCCGGGAGCGTCGTCTTTGACTGCCATGGCGAAATGCCTACCATCCCGCCTCGGAGTCGTCCAGGGTCCACAGCCCGGCGCGCCGGTCAGCCGTGCGCGTGCGCGGCAGCCAGGGCGTCGTCCCCGGCCGCCCGGAGGACCTCCGGCGACGGACGCCGGCCGGTCATCAGCTCGACCTGGAGGACCGCCTGGGCGACCAGCAGGTCGAGCCCGTCGAGGACCCGTACGCCGGTCCGCGCCGCCGCCGCCGCGAGCGGGGTGGGCCAGGGGTCGTAGACCACGTCGAACACCGCGCCGGCGCTGGCGGCCAGCACCCTGGCCCGGTCGTCGGCCGCCCCCGCCGTCACCGTGGAGACGAGCAGGTCGGCCGCGGGTGGCACGGCACCCCAGGGCACGACGGCTAGCGCGACGCCGACCGCGTCGGCCAGCGACGCCAGTGCGGCGGCCTTCTGCGGGTCACGGGCCTGCACCTGCACCCGGGTCGCACCGAGCCGGGCCGCGGCGACCACGCCGGACCGGGCCGTCGCGCCGGACCCGACCACGGTGACCGTCGAGACCGGCCCGGGCAGCACCCGCCGGACCGCCGCCACCAGCCCGTCCACGTCGGTGTTGTGCACCTCGCGCCCTGGACCGTCGAGCAGCAGCGTGTTCGCGACGCCGGTCACCCGGGCCGTCTCGGACACGAGCCCCACGTGCGGGAGCCGGAGCACCGCGACCTTGAGCGGCATCGTCAGGCTCAGCCCGCGCCACGACGCGTCCAGCCCGTCGACGAACCCCGCCAGCCCGTCCTCGCGCACCTCGGCACGCCCGTAGGACCAGCCCGTCAGGCCGAGCTCGGCGTACGCGGCCGCATGCAGCACCGGCGACAGCGAGTGCGCGACCGGCGAGCCGAGGACGGCGCAGCGGTGGCGGACCCCGCCCTGAGGAGCCGGCGCCTCAGCTGTCACAGCGGCCGGGGTGGCTCTGGCACCACGCCTGGAACTGGGCGACGATCTGCTGGAACTCGGCGTCGGTCTCGGCGAACTTGGTCTCGCCGCTGTCGAAGTCGACCGTCGTGAAGTACAGCCACTTGCCGGGCTCCGGGTTGGCCGCCGCCTCCAGGGCCGCCTTGCCGGGCGCCGCGATCGGGCCGGGCGGGAGGCCCTTGCGCAGGTAGGTGTTGTACTTCGACTTGCTCGCCCGGTCCTTGGGCGTCGTCGTGTTGGTGTTCAGGTTCTCCGCGTAGATGACCGTCGAGTCGAGCCCGAGCGGCATGCCCTCGTCCAGGCGGTTGTAGAGCACCCGGGCGACCTTGGCGCGGTACTGGTCCTGGTTGACCTCGCGCTCGATGATGCTGGCGACGATGAGGACCTCGTACGGGCTGCGGTCGAGCTTCTTCGCCGCCGCGTTCAGGCCGATGTCGGCGGTGACCGCCTTGTACTGGCTGACCATCTGCTTGAGCGTCGAGGTCGCCGTGGCGTCGGCGGTGAGCTCGTAGGTGTCGGGGAAGAGGAAGCCCTCGGGCCGGTTCTTGGCGTAGGACGGCAGGCCCAGCTTCTTCGGGTTCTTCAGCGCGGCCTGGTAGGCCGACTTCTTGATCTTGGTGCCCTTGGCCAGCGCGTCGACCTGGCGGCTCAGCCGGAGCCCCTCGGGGATCGTGAACTGCGCCCGCACCCGCGACTCGCCAGGGTTGATCAGCAGCCGCAGCGCGTTGATCGCGGCCATCTGGGTGCGCATCAGGTAGCGGCCCGGCTGGATGCTGGTGGCCCGCTCCTCGGAGGCGACGGCGTTGTCCCACGCCTGCGCGGACTTGACCACGTCGGCCTGCTTGAGGACGTCGCCGATCTCGTCCAGGGTCGCCCCGGTCGGGATGGTCACGGTGATGGGGGCGACGCCGGAGCCGGTGTAGTCCGGCGTCTCGCCGAAGCCGCTGATCAGCTGCTTGCCCTGGTCGTAGACGAGGAACCCGCCGACGACGAGCACGGCGAGCGCGAGCAGCACCGCCAGGCAGCCCTTGCCCTGGTGGATGACCTCCTGGGCCGCGCTCGGCTTGGTGTCGGGGAGCATCGACGACACGGTGTGCGTGTCCTCCTCGTGGTCGGGGCGCGCCTCGACCCGGTGGGTGAAGCAGGTTGGACGGCGGCGCCGACCACGAGCAGCCGGGGGTCAGTCAGCTCGGTCAGGCAGCGCCGTGCGGCAAGAGTAACGCCCCGGGTGGCTCACCCCGGGAACGTTCGATGCTCAGCGCGTGCTCGAGGATCGCCGCCGCCGCGGCCGCGTCGATCACGCTGCGCTGCTCCTTGGCGCGGCGCCCGCCCTCGCGCAGGCGCCGGGACGCCTCGACGGTGCTCAGCCGCTCGTCCACCATCCGCAGCGGTATCGGCGTGGCGTCGGCGAGCCGCCGGGCGCGTTCGCGCACCTTCTCCGCGGCGGGACCGTCCTTGCCCGCGAGCGTCGTCGGCAGCCCGACGACGACCTCGAGCGGCTCCAGCTCGGCCAGCACGGCGAGCAGGTCGGCGACCTCGGACTCCCCCGCCTTCACCGTCGCGTACGGCGTGGCGAGGATCCCGTCGGGGTCGCACCGCGCGACCCCGATCCGCGCGTCGCCCCAGTCGAGCCCGACGCGCACGCCTCGCCGAAAGCTCACGCGCTGAGCAGGGTGTGGCCGATCGCGTGCTCGACCGCGGTGAGGGCGTCGCCGGCCTTGCTGCCGTCGCTGCCGCCACCCTGGGCGATGTCGGGCTTGCCGCCGCCGCGTCCGCCGAGGGTCTCGCTGGCCACCCGCACGAGGTCCCCGGCGGCGAGCCGACGGTCCCGAGCCCCCGGCGTGGTCACGACGACAACGCTCGGCTTGTCCTGCGAACCGCCGACCAGCGCCACGACCGCGGCCTGGTCGCCCACGCGGTTGCGCACCTCGAGGGCGAGCGAGCGCAGGTCGTTGCCGGCGAGGCCGGGTGCGGCGTGGCGGATGTACTGCACGCCCCACATCTCGTGCGCGTCGGCCGCGATGGCGCCCGCCTGCGCGAGCACCTCGCGGCTGCGCAGCTCGGCGATCTGACGCTCGGCGTCCTTGAGCTGCGCGACGAGGCGCTGGACCCGGTCGGTCAGCTGGTCGGGCTGCACCTTGAGCGCGTCGGTCAGGCCGTGGACGAGCGTCCGCTCGGCCGCGAGGTAGCGGAACGCCTCGATGCCGACGTACGCCTCGACGCGCCGCACGCCGGAGCCGACGGACGACTCCGTGGTGAGCGTGACGAGCCCGATCTGCGAGGAGTGCTGCACGTGCGTGCCGCCGCAGAGCTCGCGCGACCAGCGCCCGCCCATCTCGACGACGCGGACCTCCTCGTCGTAGGTCTCGCCGAACAGCGCGAGGGCGCCGAGCTCACGGGCCTTGGCCAGCGGCATGTACGTGGCCGTGACGTCCAGGTCGGCGCGCAGCGCGCGGTTGGCCGCCTCCTCGACGTCGGAGCGCGTGGTGGCCGAGAGCCCGCCCTGCCACGCGAAGTCGAGCCGCAGGTAGCCGGGCTTGTTGTAGGAGCCGCTCTGCAGGGCTGTCGGGCCGAGCACCTGGCGCAGCGCCGCGTGCACCACGTGGGTGCCCGAGTGCGCCTGGCAGGCGCCGAGGCGCCACTCGCCGTCGACCTGCGCGAGGACGTCGGTCCCCGACTGCAGCTCGCCGCGGACGACGCGCACGCGGTGCGCGACGAGACCCTTGACCGGGCGCTGGACGTCCAGCACCTCGAGCTCGAAGCCGTCGCCGGTGATCGTGCCGGCGTCGGAGTCCTGGCCGCCGGACTCGGCGTAGAAGGGGGTGCGCTCGAGGACGACCTCGACGACGTCGCCCTCGGACGCGGCCGCGACCTGCTCGCCGTCGAGGACGATGCCCCGCACGCTGGTTTCGCTGGCCAGCTCGCTGTAGCCGGTGAACGGCGTGACCCCGCCCGCCCGCAGCTCGCGGTAGACCTCGGTCGCCTGCGCGCCCGCCTTCTTGCTCTTGGAGTCCGCCTTCGCGCGCGCCTTCTGCTCGGCCATGAGCGCCCGGAACCCGTCCGCGTCCACGGTCAGGCCCTGCTCCGACGCCATCTCCAGCGTCAGGTCGATCGGGAAGCCGTACGTGTCGTGCAGCTGGAAGGCGCGGTCGCCGCTCAGCGTCGTGCCGCCGCCGGAGCGTGTGTCCCGGGCCGCGGTTTCGAAGATCTGCGTCCCCGCGACGAGGGTGCGCCGGAACGCCTCCTCCTCGCCGTACGCGATCGCCGCGATGCGGTCCCAGTCGCGCTCGACCTCGGGGTAGGACGCCTTCATAGCGTCCCGGCTGACGGGCAGCAGCTCGGGCAGCACGGGGTCGGTGACGCCGAGCAGCCGCATCGAGCGCACCACGCGGCGCAGCAGGCGGCGCAGGACGTAGCCGCGCGCCTCGTTGCCGGGCGTGACGCCGTCGGCCATGAGCATGAGGCCGGAGCGGACGTGGTCGGCGACGACCCGCATGCGGACGTCGTCCTCGTGGCCGCCCTCCGCGCCGTACGTCCTGCCCGAGAGCGCCTCGGCGCGGCGGAGCACGCCGACGACCTCGTCGATCTCGTACAGGTTGTCGACGCCCTGCAGCAGCGTCGCGACGCGCTCCAGGCCCATGCCCGTGTCGATGTTCTTGCGGGGCAGGTCGGCGAGCACGTCGAAGTCGTCCTTGGCGCGGACGACCGAGAGCTCCTCCTGCATGAAGACCAGGTTCCAGATCTCCAGGTAGCGGTCCTCGTCGACGACGGGGCCACCCTCCTGCCCGTACGCCGCCCCGCGGTCGTAGTAGATCTCGCTGCAGGGGCCGCCCGGTCCGGGGACGCCCATGTTCCAGTAGTTGTCGAGCAGCCCGCGGCGCTGGATGCGCTCCTCGGGCAGGCCCGCGATGCTGGCCCAGAGGGCCGCGGCCTCGTCGTCGGAGTGCAGGACGGTGACCCAGACGCGGTTCGGGTCGAAGCCCAGGAAGCCGTCGTCCTGGCTGCCGGTGACGAGCTCCCAGGCGAGCCGGATGGCCTCGGCCTTGAAGTAGTCGCCGAAGGAGAAGTTGCCCTGCATCTGGAAGAAGGTGCCGTGGCGCGTGGTCTTGCCGACCTCCTCGATGTCGAGGGTGCGCACGCACTTCTGCACGGAGGTGGCCCGGTCCCAGGGCGGCGTCTCGGCGCCGGTGAAGTAGGGCTTGAAGGGCACCATCCCGGCGTTGACGAACAGCAGGGTGGGGTCGTTGTAGAGCAGCGGCGCGGACGGCACGACCTGGTGGCCACGTGCGGAGAAGTAGTCCAGGAAGCGTCGCCGGATCTCGGCGGTTCTCATCGTCTTGGGTCCTCGTGAGGGTCGGTAGAGCGAGCGGGGCGGGTCAGGGGGTGCGGCGGGGCCGCTCGGTAGCTCGGCCCGGGTCCGTCCCGCCGGACAGGGCACGCAGCTCGGCCTCGCGCTCCTGCATGGCGACCTTCACCTCGGCCCGCCGCGCGCGGCGCCCGGCCCGGCGGCCGTCGGGGTCCTGCGTCGCGCTGCGCCGGACCGCCTGGCGCAGGCCGTGGCCGATGGCCGCGGTCTTGACCAGGGGGCGGGCGACGGTCGCGTTGACGATCCCCGAGAGCTGGGCGGCGTTGTCGCTGACCAGGCTGGCGTTCGCGCTGACCTTGGCGACGTCGGCCGTGACGAGGCTGAGCTTGCCCAGCTCCTCGTTCGTGGCGCGGACGGTGCCCTGCAGCTCGGTGAGGATCGGCACGGTCTCCTGCCCGAGGTCGCGCACGGTCACGCGCAGCTCGTCGAGCACGCGTCCGAGCTTGAGCAGCGGGACGGCCAGGAAGACGACCAGCCCCACGCAGGCCAGCGCGGCGACGAGGCCGGCGATCTGTCCGAGGGTCACCGGAGGACCCTAGCGCGACGGACCGCCCTCGGGCGCCGCCGTTTGCCTGCCGCAGGTCGGTGGCCCGCCTACCGTGGACGGGTGCCCGGCGACCCCGACGACCTGGACGCCCGGCTGCGGGCGTCGATGCTCGACCTGCTCGACCGCCGCGCCGCGACGAGCACCATCTGCCCGAGCGACGCGGCGCGGGCCGTGGGCGGCCCGGGCTGGCGCGCGGCGATGCCGCAGGCCCGCGACGTCGCCGCCAGGCTCGCCGACGAGGGGGTGGTCGAGGTCCGGCAGAAGGGCGAGCCGGTCGACGTCCGTACGGCCCGCGGCCCCGTCCGGATCGCCCGCGGCGCCCGGTTCAGGCCGAGAGCCTGACGATCTCGCGCGACTCGAGCTCCTCCTTGACGGCAGGAGCGATCAGGCCGTTGTACTCGGTGGTGAGGTGGAAGCGGTCGAGCTTCATCGGGGTCGTGCCGACGAAGGCCGGGCACCTCAGGTCCACGCAGAACCACTTCTGGCTGTTCACGTAGACCCCGCCGAGGTCGTTCGCCAGCTTGGACTCGAGCACCCCCCACCCCTCCTCGGGGACCGAGACGCAGTCGGCGGGCGTGCTGACCTTGGTGAAGCAGTCGTTGACGTCCTTGTCCGCGGGCGGGCCGGGAAGGAACACGAGCTTGGGCTTCACGGTGATCTTGCCGATCTCCGACGTGGCCGACTCCACGTTGCCCGTCCCGGACAGCACGAGGACGTCCGGGTCGAGCCGGTTGATCGCCGCGACGGCGTCGTCGGGCCGCTGGCGGCAGCTCTTCTGGGCGTCCGGCGGCGGCGCGAGGATCGTCATGTCGCGGAACCCGCACCCGTACATGCCGTAGGAGATGACCCTCCACCCGTCGTCGTTCCCGATCACCCTGCGCAGCAGGTCGACGTAGACCAGGGCCGTCGAGTTCCCGACCACGACGATCGTGCGGTCGGCCTTCGGGTCGCCCCACGTGCAGGACGACTCGTCGATCGTGTCGGCCCCGCCGCAGGCGTGGATGTCGTCGGGACCGAGACCGCCGGTCAGGACCGAGCTCATCGACGGGGACAGGGTCGGCCACGCCTCGGCGCCGAGCGCCTGCGCCAGCGAGGCCTGGAGCTGGTCCTGCGCGGTGGTCCCGGCGCTCGCTCCGGACGGGAGGCCCACCGGTGGCGCGACGGTCGCCGTCGTGGTCGCGGTCCGGGGCTGGAGCGCGACGACCAGCAGCACGGCCGTGACCAGGGCGAGGAGGCTGACGGCCGTCTTCTGGTAGGCGGGCGAGAAGAAGGCCGGACGAGCCTGGGTGCTGCGCCGGTGCCGCCGGTGACCGCGCCGACGCGACCGGCCCCGGTCGCTCCGCGGCACGAGCCACTGCGAGCGTCGGACCGGGTCCTCCACCAGGTGGTACGTGTACACCGCCAGGATCGTGGCGAGGGCGACGAGGAAGAGCCCCGGCAGGAGGCCGTCCCCGAGGACGGCGTGCCCGAGCACGACGACCGGGAAGTGCCACAGGTAGAGCGAGAAGGAGATGTCGCCGACGTAGCCGGCGGCCCGGTTGGTCAGCGGGAAGAGCAGCCGTTGCTGCCGCACGCCGGTGCCGGCGGCGATCACGAGCGCGGTCGCCAGCACGGGCAGAGCCGAGGCGGGCGCGTCGAACCCGTTCGGGCTGACCACGAAGACGCCCGCGACCATCCCGGCCAGCCCCACCCAGGCGAGCGGCGGACGCAGGCGGTCGGGCAGCCGGCTGACCAGCGGCACGGCCACCGCCAGCAAGGCACCGGCGCCCAGCTCCCAGACACGGGAGAAGGTCGAGAAGTACGCGCGGTTGGCCGCGACCTGCGTGTCGTGCAGCGCCCAGACGAACGAGGCCACCGACAGCACCGTGATCAGGACCCCCAGCACGAGCCGCGGTCGGACGGTGCTCGCCGCGCGGCGGCCGAGCAGGACCAGGACCAGCAGCATCAGCCAGGGCCACACCAGGTAGAACTGCTCCTCCACCCCCAGCGACCAGTAGTGCTGCAGCGGGGAGACCGGACGGTCGCTGGCGAAGTAGTCGGTGCTCTGCAGGGCGAAGCGCCAGTTGCCGACGAACAGCAGGGACCACACGCCGTCGACCACGGTCGTCTGCCAGCGCGCCGCGTTGAAGACGAACCACGACGACGCGACCGTGACCACGAGCACCAGCACCGAGGCCGGCATGATCCGCTTGACCCGGCGGCGGTAGAAGCCCGAGAAGGAGATGTGGCCCGTCCGGTCGTGCTCGCGCAGCAGCAGGCCGGTGATCAGGAAGCCGGAGATGACGAAGAACACGTCGACGCCGACGAAGCCGCCGGCCGGCCAGCCCCACACGTGGTTGGCCACCACCGCGAGCACCGCGAAGGCGCGCAGGCCCTGGACGTCCCAGCGGGTGCGGGTGTCGCGCGGCTGGGTCGGCCGACGACGACCGGACGCGCCGGACCTGCGCCGCGAGGGTGCGGTGAAGGACGGCTGCCGGCTGAGCCGGGTGCGTGCACCCCGGGTGGTCGGGTCGCCTGACGGCCGTGCTGGCGTCTCTGCGGCGGTGGGACGGGACATGCGACCCTCTCGGTGGGGACGGGTGGAACCCGTGACCACCTGCCGGGGTGCGACCGGACGTCGGTGGTCGCGTCGTCGCGTGGCACCCGCGGCCGGGTCCGCCGGCCCCGGAGGGCGTCGACCGTGATGGCGCTGCGGTCGAGGCGGCGGGCACGGCCCGAGCTGGTGTGGTCGGCAGGCCAGCGGCGTCCGGCCCCGGGTGGCAACGGGGACGCCGGGCCGCGGAGCCGCTCCAGATGGTTCGCGGTCCACCGCGGCCGCACCGGCGGATGGTTCACTGGGGCGACCGACGGGCGAGAGGACGTGAGTGGTCGACACCGCCGTGGGGCTCTACGCGCCCAGCCTGGTCGAGGTCGCGACCCGCCAGCTCCGCGAGGAGATCCTGTCGGGCGCCCTGGTGCCGGGTCAGCGGCTCGTCGAGGAGCAGATCGTCGCGCGCTTCTCGATCAGCCGGCCGCCGCTGCGGGAGGCGCTCCGGGTGCTCGCGCAGCAGGGTCTCGTCGAGCACGTCCCGCGCCGCGGCGCCCGGGTCACCGAGCTGACCGAGACCGACGTCGAGCAGCTGTTCGGCATCCGGCTGGCGCTGGAGCTGCACGCGGTGCGCACGACGTTTCCGCTCGCGGTGGCTGCCGACGACGCCCGGCTCGCCCCCCTGCAGGGCCAGCTCGACGCGATGCGCCGCGCGGAGCGGGACGGCGACGAGCTGGCCAAGGACGACGCCCACCGGGCCTTCCACGCCGAGGTGGTCGCGCTCGCCGGCAACCGCCAGCTCGACCTCGCCCTCGAGCCCGTCCTGCTCAAGCTGCAACGGCCGATGGCCTCGAACCTGCGGCGCGAGGCCCACGCGATCGGGCCCGAGGCCGGGCTGGGCCGCCACCAGGCGCTGGTCGACGCCATCCGGGGCAACGACGTGGACGCGATCGTGCACCAGCTCGTCCACCACGGGAGCACACGCTTCCTGTAGGGGCGCGCCCGCCGCGTGCGGACTTGCTTACCGGCCCGTAACGCGACGGTCCTGATGGTCGTAACCCAGGATTGTCGACAATAGACGGCGTGAGCACACGAGTGGCGGAGGCGCCTCCCGCGACGGCCGGTCCGACGCCCGGACCGGCGGTCCACGAGCTGCTGGCGGCGTACCGGAACGGTTCGCTGACGCCGGGCGCGCACGTCCGGCGGGTCCTCGACCTCGTCGCGGCGCACGGCGACGACGGGACCTGGATCAGCGTCGACGCCGAGGCCGCGCTGGCCCGCGCGGCGGAGCTCGAGGCGACCCCGGGCGCGGCGGACCTGCCGCTCTACGGGGTCCCCTTCGGGGTGAAGGACAGCATCGACGTCGTCGGCTGGCCCACCACGCTGGCCTGCCCCTCGTACGCCTACGAGCCCCGGGAGACCGCGCCGGCGGTCCAGCGCCTGCTCGACGCCGGCGCGATCTGCCTCGGCAAGACGAACCTGGACCAGTTCGCGACCGGCCTCAACGGCACCCGGACGCCGTACACGGTCCCGCGCAGCGTCTTCGGCGGCGACCTGGTCTCCGGCGGTTCCAGCTCGGGTTCCGCGCGTGCGGTCGCGCTGGGCGAGGTGCCGTTCGCGGTCGCCACTGACACGGCGGGCTCGGGCAGGGTGCCGGCGGCGCTCAACGGCGTGCTCGGGTACAAGCCCTCGCGCGGGCTGGTCAGCACCGTGGGCCTGGTGCCCGCCTGCCGCTCGCTGGACTGCCTGAGCCTCGTGGTCGCCGACCCGGCCGACCTGCGCACGGTGCTCGACCTGATGGTCGGCGTCGACGAGCGCGACGCCTGGAGCCGCCCGTACGCCCGGCTCGACGTCGACGAGCACGCGCTGGTCGTCGGGCTGCCCGACGAGGACGGGCTGACGTTCTTCGGCGACGAGGCGACGGCGGACGCGCACACCCGCGCGCGGGCCGTGGTCGCCGGGCTCTTCCGCACGACGGCGACCTCGCTCGCCCCCTTCCTCGCCGCGGGCGAGCTTCTCTACTCCGGTCCCTGGGTCGCGGAGCGGCTGGTCGAGTTCGGGGACTTCCTGTCGGTCGCGCACGACGACGTGGTCCCCGTGGTCGGCGACATCATCCGCGGCGGGGCCCGCTTCGCCGCGACGGACGTGTTCCGCGCGCAGTACCGGCTCGCCGAGCTGAAGGCCGAGGTCGGCCGGCTCTTCGCGTCGATGGACGTCCTCGTCCTGCCGACGATCGGGACGACGTTCACGGTGCCGGAGGTCCTGGCCGACCCGGTCGGCACCAACACGGTCCTCGGGCACTACACGCACTTCGGCAACCTGCTCGACCTGTGCGCCGCGGCCGTCCCCGCCGGCACGACCGCCGACGGCCGCCCGGCGAGCCTGATGGTCCTCGGCCCGGCCCTGTCCGACGACGCCGTGCTGGCCGTCGCCACCCGGCTGGCCGCCCACCTGCCCACGTCCGCCCCGATCGAGGAGAGCCGATGACCGAGACGACCGAGCGGGCGCAGACGAGCGAGCGGGCGCAGACCGACGAGCAGGAGCGGGTGAGCGTGCCCGCGCGGCCGGGACCCTTCGGTTTCGCGCCCGGGCGCGTCGCCCTGGTGATCATCGACATGCAGCGCGACTTCCTGCTGCCCGGCGGCTTCGGCGAGACCCTGGGCAACGACGTCGCCCAGCTCGCCGGGGTGGTGGCCCCGCTGCAGCGGGTGCTCGCGGCCGCCCGGGCGACGGGGATGACCGTCGTCCACACCCGTGAGGGCCACCGGCCCGACCTGTCCGACCTGCCGCCGGCCAAGCTGCGCCGCGGGAAGCCGTCGCTGCGGATCGGCGACCCGGGGCCGTACGGCCGCATCCTCGTCCGCGGCGAGTACGGCCACGACATCATCGACGAGCTCGCGCCCGTCCCCGGCGAGGTCGTGCTCGACAAGCCGGGCAAGGGCGCCTTCTACGGCACCGACCTGGACGAGCTCCTGCGCGCCGCCGGCGTGGAGTCGCTCGTCGTCACCGGCGTGACCACCGAGGTGTGCGTGCACACCACCGTGCGGGAGGCCAACGACCGCGGCTACGAGGCGCTCGTGCTGAGCGACTGCGTCGGGTCGTACTTCCCGGAGTTCCAGCGCGTGGGGCTGGACATGATCGCCGCCCAGGGCGGCATCTTCGGCTGGGTCACCGACTCCGCCAGCCTGCTCGCCGCACTCCCGCACCCCGCGGCAGCCCCTGCCTGACCCGGCTCTGCCCCACCGGCTCTGCCCGACCAGCCCAGCCCTCGGAGGACGTCCATGACCAGCACCGCGCTCCGCCCCGGCACCGCCGACGCCACCACGGCCCGCTTCCGGGTCCCGTGGTGGACCCGCGGCGACCTCAACGCCTTCTTCGGCCTGGCGTTCAACATCCTCGTCAACGTCCTCACGCTGACCTCGCTGCTGATCTTCGTCGTGCACCTGCCCGCCGACCGGGTGCTCGGAACCGTGCTGCCCGCGCTGGGGATCGCGCTCATCGCGGGGAACGCCTACTACACGTTCCTCGCCCGGCGCCTCGGCCGACGGGAGCGGCGCACCGACGTGACCGCGCTCCCGTACGGGCCGAGCGTCCCGCACATGTTCATCGTCGTGTTCGTGATCATGCTGCCGATCTACCTGTCGACGAACGACCCGGTGCGGGCCTGGGAGGCCGGGCTGGCGTGGGCGTTCATCATCGGTGTGATCGTGCTGATCGGGGCCTTCGTCGGACCGTTCATCCGCCGGATCACGCCGCGCGCCGCCCTGCTGGGCACGCTGGCCGGCATCTCGCTGAGCTTCATCTCGATGCGGCCCGCCGGACAGATCTGGGAGGCGGCCTGGATCGGGCTGCCGGTGCTCGGGATCATCCTCGTGGGCTTCTTCACGGACCTGAAGCTCCCGGGCGGCGTGCCGATCGGGCTGGCCGCGCTGCTGGTCGGTACGGCGATCGGCTGGGTCGGTGGCTACCTGTCGGTGCCCGACGTGGTCGCGTCGGCGAAGGACGTGGCGTTCGCGGTGCCCAGCCTGAACCTCGGGATGCTCGCCGACGGCCTGCGGGGCATGGCCCCGCTGCTCGCCACCGCGGTGCCGCTCGGCGTCTACAACTTCCTCGAGGCGATGAGCAACGTGGAGAGCGCGGCGGCGGCCGGCGACAGCTACAACCTGCGGAGCGTGCTGCTCGCGGACGGCACCGGCGCGATCGTCGGCGCGGCCCTCGGCTCCCCCTTCCCGCCGGCGGTCTACATCGGCCACCCGGGCTGGAAGGAGGCCGGCGGCCGGTCGAGCTACTCGCTGGCCAGCGGGGCGTTCATCGCCCTGCTGTGCTTCCTCGGGCTCTTCGGGCTGCTCTCCACGGTGCTCCCGCTGCCCGCCATCGTGCCGATCCTGCTCTACATCGGGCTGCTCATCGGGGCGCAGGCCTTCCGGTCGACGCCACGGCTGCACGCCGCGGCGATCATCGCCGCGATCATCCCGAACCTCGCCTCCTGGGGCGCCGGGCTGATCGACAACGCCCTGGCCGCCGCCGGCACCACCGCCGCGCAGGTGGGCGACGAGGCTCTGGGCAACGCGGGGCTGGTCTACCACGGCCTGCACGTCCTGGGTCAGGGCGCGACGCTCGCCGGCATCGTCTTCGGCACGATCGTGGTCTTCGTCCTCGAGAAGCAGCTGCTCCGGGCGGCCGTCGCGGCCCTGGTCGGGTCGGCCCTCTCCTGGGTCGGGCTGCTGCACGCCGACCAGGTCGGCTGGGGCGCCGCCCCGGGCGTCGCCCTCGGCTACCTCCTGCTCGCCGTCACCCTGGCGGGCATCGGGCAGCTGCAGCGCCGGCTCCCGGAACCGGACGTGGCCCCGAACGACGTGCCGGCCACCGACGCGTTCGCCACGACGGAGGCCTGAGCCGGATGCCGCCGCCGCCCGAGCCCGGAGCCGCTCCGTACGCCGACCTCGTCGTCGTCGGTGCTCACCTCAGCGGCCAGCCGCTGAACGGCGAGCTGCTCGGGCGCGGAGCGACGCTCGTCGGGCCGGTGTCGACCGCGGCGGCCTACCGCCTGTGGGCCCTCGACACCGTGCCCCCCAAGCCCGGGCTGCTGCGCGTCAGGACCGGCGGTGCCCCGGTGCGGGGGGAGCACTGGCGGCTGCCGGTCGCGGCGCTCGGGACGCTCGTCGCCGGGCTCCCCGGACCGATGACCATCGGTGCGGTGGAGCTCGACGACGGGCGGACGCTGCCCGGCTTCCTGGTCGAGGCCAGCGCGGTCCACGAGGTCCGCGACATCACCGCGTACGGCGGCTGGGTCGCCTACCTCGACGACCGGGAGGTCCCCCGGCCGAGCCGCTCCTCGATGCGCGCCAGCCGGGCGGCGACCGCGGCCTCGTTGCCGTGGTCGGTCGGGACGTAGTAGGCGGCACCGACCAGCTCGTCGGGCAGGTACTGCTGCGCCGCGATGCCGTGCGGCTCGTCGTGCGCGTAGCGGTAGCCCTGGCCGTGCCCGTACGTCTTGGCCCCGGCGTAGTGGGCGTCGCGCAGGTGCGGCGGGACGAGCCCGACCCGGCCCGCGGCGACGTCGGCCGACGCCGCGCCGATCGCGGTGGTGACGGCGTTGGACTTGGGCGCGAGGGCCAGCGCGATGGTGGCGTGGGCGAGAGTCAGGCGCCCCTCGGGCATGCCGATCATGGCCACCGCCTCCGCGGCGGCCACGGCCGTCGTGAGGGCCGTGGGGTCGGCGAGCCCGATGTCCTCGCTGGCCAGGATGATCAGGCGCCGGGCGATGAACCGCGGGTCCTCCCCCGCGCCCATCATCCGGGCCAGGTAGTGCAGCGATGCCTGGACGTCCGAGCCGCGCACCGACTTGATGAAGGCGCTGATGACGTCGTAGTGCTGGTCGCCGTCGCGGTCGTAGCGGATGGCGGCCCGGTCCACGGCCCGCTCCACCACGTCGGTCGTCACCCGCGTCTGCCCGAGGGCGAGCGCACCCGCGGCCGACTCCTCGAGGTAGGTGAGCGCCCGGCGGGCGTCGCCGCCGGCGAGCCGCAGCAGGGTGTCGCGCGCGTCGTCGTCGAGCGTGCAGGCCCCGGCCAGCCCGCGCTCGTCGACGAGCGCCCGGTCGAGCAGGAGCGCCACGTCGGCGTCGGTGAGCGGCCGCAGCGTCAGCAGCAGGGAGCGGGACAGCAGCGGTGAGATCACCGAGAAGCTCGGGTTCTCGGTGGTCGCGGCCACGAGGGTGACGAGGCGGTTCTCGACGGCGGGGAGCAGCACGTCCTGCTGGGTCTTGCTGAAGCGGTGGACCTCGTCGACGAACAGGACGGTCCGCTGCCCGCGGGCCAGCTCGCGCCGGGCCTGGTCGAGGACGGCGCGCACCTCCTTGACGCCGGCCGTGACGGCCGAGACCTCGACGAACCGCGCCCCGCTCTGCCGGGAGACGACGGACGCGATGGTGGTCTTGCCGGTCCCCGGCGGGCCCCACAGGAACACCGACATCGGCTCGCCCGCGGCCAGGCGCCGCAGCGGGGAGCCCGGCGCGAGCAGGTGCGGCTGCCCGACGATCTCGTCGAGCGACCGGGGCCGCATCCGGACCGCGAGCGGCAGGCCGGGACGGTCGGCGTCGGAGAGGCTGCCGCCCGACGACAGGGCCACGCCGGGCCCGCCGTCACCCGCTGGTCCGGCCGGTCCGCCACCGAAGAGGTCCTCGCTCACGGGGGCCAGCGTACGGAGCGGCGGGCACCGTTCCGAACCGTGCGGACGGCTTTCGTACACCTTCCGGAACTGTTCGGTGCGGCTTTGGCGACTGTCGTTATCGTCCCGTGATCGTATGAGGTTGATCACGCGAAGATCACGTCCGTAACGCCCTCTCAGGCCTGAA
The DNA here is from genome assembly GCF_039536445.1 of Microlunatus spumicola. Classification (NCBI taxonomy): domain Bacteria; kingdom Bacillati; phylum Actinomycetota; class Actinomycetes; order Propionibacteriales; family Propionibacteriaceae; genus Microlunatus; species Microlunatus spumicola. The sequence goes on from NZ_BAAAYR010000001.1 coordinate 691,271, forward strand.
ATGGCGGTCTTAGTAATGCTGGGAGCGTTCCAACGGTATTTCTCCTAGTTGCGTCAGAAAGTTCTTTACGTTTCTCTCACTCGGGACCGATCGATGCTTCGACCTCCCGAGGTCGGGGCGCAACCCCCACAGGAGATCGCGATGTCTACCCCCCACACCGCCCCGAACCCCACCAGCACCACCCGACCACCGGCGTCCCGCACGCTGCGCTGGGTGAGCCGGACGACCCTCGGCCTGGCCACCCTGGCCGCCACCGCGCTGGTCCCGGTCGCCCCCGCGTCGGCCGCCGTCGCCACCCCCGGCGTGCACGAGAACGGCACGTCCGCGCTCACGCTCTCCGGCGGCTGGCGCACCACGAAGACGACCACCGCGAGCGGTGGCACCTTCTCGACCCTCGTCGGCAAGAACGGCTTCGCGTCGATGACCTTCAAGGCCACCGGCGTCTCGTGGGTCTCGCGGCCCGGCCCGTACAACGGCCTGGCCAAGGTCTACCTCGACGGCAGGCTCGTCAAGACGGTCGACCTCTACAAGAGCAAGACCCAGTTCAAGAAGACCGTCTGGTCCGTCAAGGGCCTGAGCGACTCGACGCACACCCTGAAGGTCGTGCGGACCGGCAAGAAGAACAGCGCCGCGGACGGGGCCAACCTCGTCGTCGACGCCTTCCGGGTCCTCGACGTCAGCGCGCCCTCCGCCCCGACGGGCGTCGCGGCCGCCAAGAACCGCACCGGCTACACCCTGTCGTGGAACCGCCCGAGCGCGTCCGACCTGCTCGGTTACCGCGTCTACCGCAAGAAGGGCACCGGCGCCACGACGCAGGTCGCCTGGCTGCCCGCCGGCACCACGAAGTTCGCCGACGTCGGCCTCGCGAACAGCACCCGGTACGTCTACTGGGTCCGGGCCATGGACAAGGCCGGGAACGTCTCCGGCAACTCCTCCACGGTCACGGCCACCACCGGTGCGGCGACGTCGTACAACGACGTGCGCATCGACGCCTGCCCGAGCGCGACCACCACGGTCTCCACCTGGAAGCAGCTGCAGTCGGCGATCACGAACGCCCCCGCGGGCCGCGTCGTGAAGATGAACCCCGGCACCTACTCGGTCCCGTGGGGCATGGCCGTCAAGGCCAACGGCACGGCGAGCAACCCGGTCTGGATCTGCGGACCGCGCAACGCGGTGCTGAGCGGGCCGGGCGTGACCGGGAACGGCGGGTTCCGCGTCGACGGCTCCAGCTACCTCCGCATCTCGGGCATGACCGTGCGCAACAGCCAGAAGGGCATCTCGGTCATGAACAGCAACCACGTCGCGGTGTCCGACGTGCTCGTCGAGCACATCGGCGAGGAGGCCGTCCACCTCAAGAACAACACCACCGACAGCGTCGTGGTCGGCAACACGATCCGCGACACGGGCCTGATGACCCCGACCTACGGCGAGGGCGTCTACGTCGGCACCGCCAAGGGCAACTGGTGCAAGTACAACGACTGCGCCCCGGACGCCAGCAACCGCAACGCGGTCATCGCGAACCACATCAGCCGGACCTCGTCCGAGCCGATCGACCTCAAGGAGGGCGCGGTCGACGGGACCGTGTGGGGCAACACGCTCGACGGCGGCTCGATGAAGATCGGCGAGACCCTCATCAGCGTCCAGACGAACAACTGGGTCGTGGCCCACAACACGGGCTCGAACGTCAAGCAGGACGGCGTCCAGGTCTGGCAGGCGTACGAGGTCTGGGGTCGTAACAACACGATCTTCGCCAACGACTTCACCAGCGGGGTCCCGGGCTACGGCGTCCGGCTCGCCTACGTGAACATCGGCAACGTCGTCGGCTGCGACACCTGGGTGTCCTCCAGCGCGGACGGCATCAGCAACAAGGCCTGCCAGAAGTAGGTCAGCCCCACCCGGCACGACAGCAGGGCCCGCGCCGGACGGCGCGGGCCCTGCTCGCGTCCACGTGCGGCCGGGTCCGTCAGCGGTGCCGGCTCGGACCCAGGACCCGGTCGGCGTACGGGACCGTCTCCCAGGCCTGCCGCTCGTCGCTCCAGCCGAGCGGCAGGCCGCAGGCGTCGGTCGGGATGGCCGGGACGAGGTAGCGCCCGGACGCGTCGAGGAGGAACAGCCACGGGCGGCCGATGCCGATCGCCGGGCACGGGTCGTCGGTGGGCTCCTCGCTCGGCCGCGCGAGGTAGGTCAGCAGCGGTCCGACCGCGGTCGACGTGCGCTCCAGCTCCGTCAGGACCTGACCGTCCTGGGCGTCCGGGCGCTCCTCCCGGGAGCACAGCACGGCGCTGCGGGCCACGAACCCCTCCGGCACGGAGCCGACGACGGCCCCCGGCGGGCCCGAGAAGTCGTCGCCGACGAACGCCCCGGCCGCGACGCACCCCGGCCACGCGTCGCGCACGGGGGCGGGAGGTGGCGGAGGGAGCGTCCCGGGGGCGCACGCCACCACCAGGGCGAGGACGAGCGGCGCGGCCGCAGCCGTGCACGCCCGCCCCGCCCGGGTCACCTCAGCCCGCGGGCTGCTCGGCGGGCCCGTCGCCCTTGTCCGACGTGCCGGTCTTCTCGGTCTTCTCGCTCTTGACGACCGGCTTGGCGTCGACCCCGGCCTCGCGGCGCTGCGCCGGGGTGATCGGCGCCGGCGCCTCGGTCAGCGGGTCGAACCCGCCGCCGCTCTTCGGGAAGGCGATGACCTCGCGGATCGACTCCTCGCCGCTGAGCAGCATGCAGATCCGGTCCCAGCCGAAGGCGATGCCGCCGTGCGGCGGGGGTCCGTAGTCGAAGGCGTCGAGCAGGAAGCCGAACTTGGTCCGGGCCTCCTCCTGGGTCAGCCCCATCACGGAGAAGACCCGCTCCTGGATGTCGCGGCGGTGGATACGGATCGACCCGCCGCCGATCTCGTTGCCGTTGCACACGACGTCGTAGGCGTACGCCAGGGCGGAGCCGGGGTCGGTGTCGAAGGTGTCGAAGAACTCGGGCTTCGGCGACGTGAACGCGTGGTGGACCGCGGTCCAGGCCCCCGTGCCGACGGCGACGTCCCCGGCGGCGACGGCCTTGTCCGCCGGCTCGAAGAGCGGCGCGTCGACGACCCAGCAGAACGCCCACTCGTCCTTGGCGGCCTCGAGCAGACCCGTGCGCCGGGCGATCTCGAGCCGGGTCGCGCCGAGCAGGGCCTGCGCCTGGGAGCGCGCGCCGGCCGCGAAGAAGACGCAGTCCCCCGGCGCCGCACCGACGGCGGCGACGAGGCCGTCGCGCTCGGTCTCGGACAGGTTCTTGGCCACGGGCCCGCCGAGCGTCCCGTCCTCGGCCACGGTCACGTACGCCAGCCCGCGGTGCCCGCGCTGCTTGGCGAACTCCTGCCAGGCGTCGAAGGTGCGCCGCGGCTGGCTGCCGCCGCCGGGCATGACGACCGCGCCGACGTAGTCGGCCTGGAACACGCGGAACGGGGTCTCCGCGAAGTAGGACGTGAGCTCGACCAGCTCGCCACCGAAGCGCAGGTCGGGCTTGTCGCTGCCGTAGCGGTCCATCGCCTCGGCGTAGGTGAGCCGGAGGAAGGGCGTCGGCACCTCGACGCCGATCAGGGCCCAGATGTTGCTGATCAGCGCCTCGGTCAGCGCGATGATGTCGTCCTGGTCGACGAAGCTCATCTCGACGTCGAGCTGGGTGAACTCCGGCTGCCGGTCGGCGCGGAAGTCCTCGTCGCGGTAGCAGCGGGCGATCTGGAAGTAGCGCTCCATGCCCGAGACCATGAGCAGCTGCTTGAAGAGCTGCGGGCTCTGCGGGAGGGCGTACCAGGAGCCGGGTCGCAGCCGCGCGGGCACGAGGAAGTCGCGCGCACCCTCCGGCGTGGACCGGGTGAGGGTCGGGGTCTCGATCTCGACGAAGTCGCGGTCGAGCAGGGTCTCGCGCGCCACGCGGTTGACCTGGCTGCGCAGCCGCAGGGCCGCGCCCGGGCCGGAGCGGCGCAGGTCCAGGTAGCGGTAGCGGAGGCGGGTCTCCTCGCCGACGTTCACCCGGTCGTCGATCGGGAAGGGCAGCGGCGCGGCGGTGCTCAGCACCTCCAGCCCGGTCGCGACGACCTCGATCTCCCCGCTCGGCAGGTCGGGGTTGGCGTTGCCCGCCGGACGCGGCGAGACCTCGCCGCGCACGGTCACGCAGTACTCGTTGCGCAGGTCGTGGGCGTCGGAGGAGGCGAGCAGCTCGTCGCGGACGACCACCTGGGCGATGCCGGTGGAGTCGCGCAGGTCGAGGAAGGCGACCCCGCCGTGGTCGCGGCGGCGGGCCACCCAGCCCGCCAGGGTCACGGTCGTGCCGGCGTCCGCTGCGCGGAGCGTGCCGGCACCGTGGGTGCGCATCACGGGAGGTCGAGCCTTTCGGTGGGGAGTCAGGGTCGCTCCGAGGAGCGACCACTCATCCTACGGTCGGCCCCGCGGGGCGCTCGCGCGCTTCCCGACGGGGCGGCGCCGGGCCGGGATCGAGCAGACGGACCTCGGACCTCGGTCGCGCCCGGCCCTACTCGACGGGTCGGCGCCGCTGCGCCTTGACCTGCGCCCGGACGGCCTTGGCCCCCAGCCGGCGTTCGACGGAGCCGCGGGTGCGCCGGGTCGGCCGGCGAGGTCGGGGCGGCGGGGCGAGCGCGGCGCGGAGCTGGGCGGCGAGCCGCGTCCGGGCCTCCTCCCGGTTCCGCAGCTGCGCCCGGTGCTCGGAGGCGACGACGACGACCGCGCCGTTCACGAGGACGGGTGCGAGGCGCTGGCGGAGGCGGTCGCGGAGGGGTTCGGGCAGGGCGGCGACGGCGGTCGAGGCGTCCGGGTCCCAGGTCAGCTCGACGCGGCTGTCCGCGGTGTTGACGCCCTGCCCGCCGGGCCCGGACGAGCGGGAGAAGCGCCACCCGAGCTCCTCCGGACCGATCACCAGCGCGTCGTCGACCCGCAGCGGGCCGTACGCGGAACGGTCGTCGGTCATGGCCCCAGTATCAGTTCGACGCCCGGGTCTCCGGGGCGTGTCCCCCGTGCGGACGACCTGAGAAGTTTTTGGGTCTGAACCCTTGCTGAACGTGGACTGAGACGCTTCACTATGCAACGCCCCGCCCCCGTCCGGCACCCTCGTGCCGCGGCGTGCAGGGCGGCAGACATGGGGGTCGGCATGAGCAGGGCTTGGGGGGCGACGGTCGCGGCCGTCGCGGCAGGACTGGTGTGGGCGGCGGTGCCGGGGGCGGCACACGCGGCGGAGCAGACGATCGTCCCGACGAGGGACTTCGTCCCGGCGTTGAGCGACACACGTGCGACGGGCCACTACGAGGTCGTGGGGAGCGGCCTGCACATCTACACGCAGGGAGCCACGAGCACGGACAAGGTGGCGGAGTACGTGGCGGCGGGGGTCCCGCTCGCCGGGGTGGACGAGCCTTCCCTGGACTACGCGAACAGCGGTGGCGGCGTGCCGGGCTTCCAGCTCGTCATGGACTGGGACGGCAACGGGTCCGCCGACGGCATCCTCGTCGGCGAGACCCTCTACGGGAACGACTGGTGGGCATCCGACAAGTCGGCGCAGTTCGTCAAGGACGGCGCTCCGTCCCACGACGCCGGCTCCGGCAGCCCGAACCACGGGACGCTCAACGGCTGGCGGACGAGCTTCCCGCAGGCCCAGGTGCAGGCCTTCGGCTTCTCGCTCGGCTCGGGGGTCAAGGGCGACGGCGTGCTGAACGCCATCACCTTCAACGGCGACCGCTACACGTTCAGCGCCACGGCGCCGGACACGACCGGTCCGAGCGTCACCTGCGACGTCGCGGCTCCCGGCCCGACGTTCGCGTACGGGGACGCCGCGCAGGTCTTCGCCGTGGTCGCCGACACGGGGTCCGGTCCGACCGCCGTGACGGTGTCCGCCGCCGCCGACACCACCTTGGTCGGAACGAAGACCGTAGCCGTCACGGGGAGCGACGTCGCCGGGAACACAACGACGACGGCCTGCCCGTACACCGTGGTCGCCGGGGCTCCCGCCTCGGTGACCGTCGTCTCCGGCAGCGGTCAGTCCGCCCCGGTCGGCACCGCCTTCGCGCAGCCCGTCCGGGTGAAGGTCACCGACGCCGGCGGCAACCCGGTCGCCTCGGTCCCGGTCGCCTTCACGGCCCCGGCGTCCGGCGCGACCGGCACGTTCGTGAGCGGCTCGGTCACCACCGACGACACCGGCGTCGCCGCCGTCACCGTCACCGCGACCGGCAGCACGGGCACCTGGAAGGGTTCCGCGACGGTCGCGGGCGCCCCCTCGGCCTCGTTCACGCTCACCAACACGGCGGCCCCGGCCAAGCGGGCCGACCTCAAGGTCACGCTCGCCGGGCCGGCCTCGCTCGCCAAGGGGCAGACGGGGACGTACGTCCTGACCGTGAAGAACCAGGGTCCGGACGCCGCGGTCGACGTGCTGTCGTCGGTGGCGCTCCCTTGCGGGGTCACCGTGACCTCGACGGGGGGCGGCAAGCAGGTGGGCGACCTCGTGGTCTGGCCGACCTTCGCGTCGCTGGCCTCGGGCAGCTCGACGACCTACACCGTGACCGTCAAGGCCACCGCCAAGGGCAGCTGGAAGGTCGCCGGTGCCTCCGCCTCGCTGCGGACCCCGGACCCGGTGCTGGCCAGCAACGTCGCCGTGACCGGGCTGACGGTGCGCTGACCGCACGCTGAGGGACAGGGGTGGGGCGGCCGACCGGCCGTCCCACCCCTGCTGCGTCTCAGGGCCGGAAGGCCGACCCGACCTTGTCGAGCGCCCCCTCGGAGGCCGGCATCCGACCGGACCGGACGGCCGCCACGAGCAGCGCGTGGTCGGCCTCGGTCTGGTCGGCGTACGCGCGGGCGAAGCGGCCGAAGGACTCGCCCAGCTTGTCGCCCTTGCCGGCGTAGCCCGCGATCATCGACGCGCCGCTCGTGCGCGCGTGGCCCTTGGCCAGCAGGTGCCCGACGATCCCGGCGTAGTCGGTGAGCGCCGCCGCGTCGATCGCGTCGAGGGGGATCGTCCCCTTGGAGTTCCGGAACTGCCGCACGTAGAAGTCCAGCGGCCCCTCGCCCGGCAGGTCCACGGTCGTCCAGCCCAGCAGCGGGTCGCTCACGGTCTGCAGGGCCTGCTGGTACTCCACGACCCGCTGGCCCTGGTGCGCGTGCCAGGCGGAGCCGCCGTGGACGAAGGGGGCGAGCACCGAACGCCGGGCCTGCTTGAGCTGCAGGAACAGGACGTCGTCGGGCGCGCTGCCCTCGAGCAGGGCGACGTACGCCCGCAGCCCGACGCTGCCGACCCCGACGACCTTGTGCGCGACGTCGACCAGCGTGTAGCCGCCCACCGCGCGTCGCCAGTGCGGCGCCAGCGTCTGCAGGTACGCGTCGAGGGCCACGGCGACCGCCTCGCGCTCGGCCGTGGGCAGGCGGGTGATGAGCGGCGGTTCCTGCACGATGCGGCGCTGGCCCGGACGGTCGAGGTCGCTCTTGTCCCCCTTGTCGCCCTTCTCCCCCTTCTCGACCGTGGTGAAGCGGGGCAGGGCGCGGTCGGAGGTGCGCTGGCGGGCGCGGCGCACGGACCGTTCGATCTCGTCGCGGAGCGACTTCTCCGTGGCGGTCTCGTGCAGGCGGCCGACGTCGAGGCGGTTGTAGCTGCGGGCCAGCAGCGGCATGTCGGCGAGCAGCCGCACCTCGTCGCGGTAGGCGCCCACGCAGGCCAGCACCGCGTCGTGGCACTGCTCCTCGGTGCGGCCGTTCTCGCGGCCGGCGACCCAGATGCTCGCCACCAGGCGCCGCAGGTCCCACTCCCAGCAGCCTGGGTGCGCCTCGTCGAAGTCGTTCAGGTCGATGACCAGCTCGCCCTCGGGCGAGGCGTAGAAGCCGAAGTTCCCGAGGTGCGAGTCGCCGCAGGCCACCGGCATGATCCCGGTCGCGGGCAGGGCGGCCACGTCGGCGGCCATCACCACGGCGCTCCCGCGCAGGAACCCGTACGGGGACGCCACCATCCGCGCGACCCGGACCGGCACGAGCTCGGGGACGCGGCCCCGGTGCGACTCCTCGAGCAGCGCCACCGGGTCGGCCCGGCCGGGCGACGGGTGCCAGTCGCCCAGGCTGCGACGCGGCACGTCGTGACGCAGCGCCTTGCCCATCGCGTAGCGCTCCTCGCGCGTGGTCGCGCGGCGGCGCACCGAGGTGAAGGCCTCGCTGTCCGCGGTGGCCAGGACGCGGTGGCCCTGGCCGGGGTCGTCCGTGGGCGTGCCCAGGTCGACGCGCTGCGCCTCGTCTCGACCCGTCATGGGCTCGACCGTAGGGGATCGGGCGGGGTCGCGTCAGCGAAGATCCAGGTCGCGGTCGAGGAACCGGGCCAGCCGGACCGCCTCGCCGTGGGCCAGGGCCCGTACGTCGTCGGGCACGCCGGGCGCGAGGGCGAGCGCGACCTCGACCGCCCGGCCCCTGACCTCGCGGCGCCAGGTCCCGACGTTGGCGTCGCCCGCGAAGACGCTGCCGGACCTCAGGTCCACGTCGGGCGGGTGCGGATGCCCGGGAGCGGGCGGGAAGGCCAGGTCCCGGTAGCCCAGCGGGAGCTCGTCGAACAGTGGCAGGAGCAGCACGGGCGGGAGGTCGCCGACGTCGGGTCCCGGCGGCAGGGAGTGGTACGTCTCCCCCGCCACCTCGACGGTGACCAGCTCGTCGCGCAGCTCGGCGATCGCCGTCCGCACGGTGGTCAGGGTCAGCGACGACCACCGGGCGACGTCGCGGACGCTCGCCGGGCCGTGGCCCGCGAGGTAGCGCCGCAGGAGCCGGACGGGGTCGGGGCCGTCCGCGGGACCGCGCGGGACGCGGTCGTCGAGGAGGGCGTACGTGTGGGTGGCCCCGCGCATCGGCCCGCTGACCACCACCTGCTCGAGCTCGGCGTGCATGACGAGCAGCACGACGTCGAGCTGCTCGCACGGCAGCCCGGCGTCGGCGAGGACGGTGACGACCTCCGGGCGGGCCAGCACGTCACCGCCCGCCAGCGCGTCCGCGAGGACCCGCGCGCCGCGGTCCAGCTCGGCTGTGCCGAGGCCCCGCTTGCGCAGCATCGAGCCGTTCGCCTGCTGCACGCGCGCGGCGGTGGTGGCGAGCAGCCAGCGCACGTCCTCGGCGGCGGCGAAGTGCCAGGTGGGCCGCAGCACGTGGGTGCGCAGGAACTCCCCCGCGTCGTACGCCGCCCGCACCTCCGCCTCCGTCGTCGCGTGGGAGCGGAGGGCGAGCGACCAGAACGCGTGGCCGGGTTCCTGCGACTGCACCGCCGCGAGGCGCCGGACCGCCTCGGTCGGCGTCCGGTCCGTCGGGAGCGCCAGCCCCTGGGCACGCAGGCGTCGCTCCCGCACCCGCGTGGCGTCGGCAGTCACGCCTCCCACCCTGGCGGACGGCGGTCCTCGCGTCGACCGCCAGTTTTCCGGCGCCCGTGACCTGCGAGGGTGGCGGCGTGCCTCCGCCGACGCCGCCGTACGACGCCGTCCTGCTCAGCGGGACGGTCGGGGCGGGCAAGACGACGACGGCGCACGCGCTGTCCCGGCTCGCCCAGGCGCAGGGGGTCCCGCACGCGCTGGTCGACCTCGACCAGGTGCGCCTGCTGCACCCGCCGCCGCCCGGCGACCCCTTCGCGCACGAGGTCGAGCTGGCGAACCTGCGCGACCTCGCCCGGAACTACCGCGCCGCCGGCGCCACCCGGCTCGTCCTGGCCGGTGTCGTCGAGGACGGGCGCGAGGTGCTCCGCTACGTCGAGGCGCTCGCCGGGGCGCGCCTGCTGCTCGCCCGGCTGACCGTCGACCCCGAGGTCGTGCGGGACCGGCTGCGGCGGCGCCACCACGACGACCCGGACACCCTGGCCTGGCACCTCGACCGCACGGTCGAGCTCACCGGGATCCTCGACGCCGAGCCCTTCGAGGACGTCCGGGTGGACACGAGCGGCCGGACGCCCGAGGACGTGGCCCTCGAGGTCGCCCGGGCCGCGGGCTGGGCGCCCTAGCCCTGCTCGCCCGGCACGACCCGCGGGTGCAGGTCCTCGGCCGGGGGCTCCCACGTCGCCGCGTCCGCGGGGACCTGGTCCCCGGACCGGATGTCCTTGACCTCGTCGGCCTCGCCCGCACCGAACCACACGAACGGGATCCCGCGGCGGTCGGCGTAACGGATCTGCCGCCCGAACTTGGCCGCCTCGGGCGCCACCTCGGTCGGGATGCCGCGCGCGCGGAGCCGGGCCGCGACGGCGGTCGCCGACGGGCGCCGGTCCTCGCTCGTCACGGCGACCACGACCGCGGTCGGCACCGAGCGCGTGGCCCGCAGGACGCCGGCGCCCAGCAGCGGCACCAGGAGGCGGGTCACGCCGATGGAGAGCCCGACGCCCGGGTAGGTCGTCTTGCCGTCGCTGGCCAGGGAGTCGTAGCGCCCGCCGGAGGAGACCGACCCGCTCTTCTCGTAGCCCACGAGCTCGGTCTCGTAGACCGTGCCCGTGTAGTAGTCGAGGCCGCGGGCGATCTTGAGGTCTGCGACGATCCGGCCCGGGACGTACGCGCCCGCGGTCTGCACGACGTCGGCCAGCAGGTCGAGGCCCTCGTCGAGCATCGGGTCGGTCACGCCGAGCGCGCGGACCTCGTCGACGAACGACGCGTCGGCGCTCGAGATCGACGCGAGCCGGACGCAGGCCTGGGCCTGGGCGGGGGTGACGCCGACGTCGGTGGTCAGCAGCTCCACCACCTTGTCGGGCCCGATCTTGTCGAGCTTGTCGACCTGTCGGAGCACCGCGACCGTGTCCTCGATGCCGAGCCCGCGGTAGAAGCCCTGGGCTAGGAGCCGGTTGTTCACGCGCATCAGCACGGGCGGCAGGCCGAGGTCGACGTGCAGCTTCTCGAGCGCGGCGAGGGTGACCAGGGGAAGCTCGACGTCGAAGTGCGCGGGCAGCGTCCCCGGGTTGACGATGTCGACGTCGGCCTGGGTGAACTCCCGGTAGCGGCCCTCCTGCGGGCGTTCGCCGCGCCAGACCTTCTGGATCTGGTAGCGCCGGAAGGGGAACGCCAGCTGGTGCGCGTGCTCGAGTACGTAGCGGGCGAACGGCACGGTGAGGTCGAAGTGCAGGCCCAGGTCGGCCGGCGTGCCCGGCTCGGCGGCCACGCGCTGGACCGCGTACACCTCCTTGTCGATCTCGCCCTGCTTGGCGAGCGTGTCGAGCGGCTCGACCGCCCGCGTCTCGACGGAGGCGAAGCCGTACAGCTCGAAGACCTCGCGTAGCCGGTCGAGGACCTGCTGCTCGACGATCCGCTGCTCGGGGCTCAGCTCGGGGAAGCCCGACAGGGCGCGGGGCCGGCTCACGCCGCGCTCCCCAGGAACGACGCCTGCAGGTACGGGTTGCCGGCGCGCTCCGCGGCCATGGTGGTCTGCGGGCCGTGGCCCGGCAGGACGACCACCTCGTCGGGCAGCGGCAGCACCTTCTCGCGCAGGCTGCGCACCATCGCCTCGGCGCTGCCGCCCGGCAGGTCGGTCCGCCCGACGGAACCGGCGAACAGCACGTCGCCGGAGAAGAGCAGCGAGTCCACGTCGTCGTCCGGCGCGTACGCGCTGCGGAACATGGTCGACCCGGCCGTGTGCCCGGGGGCGTGCAGGGCGTCGAGCTCCAGCCCGGCGAGCTCGACCCGGACGCCGTCGGCGAGCAGACGCACGTCGTCGGGTTCGGTGAACACGGTGCCCGAGCCGAGCTGCGCGAGCAGGGCCTCGGTGTCCGCGCTCATGCCGGCGAGCGGGTTCGCCAGCAGGGCACGGTCGTCGGGGTGCACCCAGCAGGTGGCGTCGTAGCCCGCGCAGAGCGGCGCGACCGAGAACATGTGGTCGAGGTGGCCGTGGGTCAGCACCGCGGCGACGGGCTTGAGGTGGTGCTCGGCGACGACGTCACGGACGCCGTCGAGGGCCCCCATGCCGGGGTCGATCACGATGCACTCGGAGCGCTGGGAGGTGGCGAGCACGTAACAGCTGGTCTGCCACGGCCCGGCCGGGAACGACGCGATGAACACTCGCTGGAGACTATCGGGCAGGATGGAAGCATGAGTGACGGCGAGGCCCCGCAGCCTTTCGGGCGGGTGGATCCGGACGGCACGGTCTACGTCCGGACCGCGACCGGTGAGCGCAAGGTGGGCCAGGTCCCCGACGTCCCCCCGGAGGAGGCGCTGGCCTTCTTCACGCGACGCTTCGAGGCGCTCGAGCTGGAGGTGTCCCTGCTCGAACGGCGGATCGCCTCCAAGGCGCTCCCGCCCGACGACGCCGCCGGCTCGATCAAGACGGTCCGCACCGCGGTGACCGACGCGAACGCGGTCGGCGACCTCGACGGCCTCCTCACCCGGCTCCAGGCGCTGAGCCCCGTCGTCGACGAGGCTCGGGCGGCCCAGCGGGCGGAGAAGGCGCGCCAGCTGGAGGAGGTACGGGTCAAGAAGGAGCACGCCGTCACCGAGGCCGAGGCCCTCGCCGCGGGCAACGACTGGCGCGGCGGGGTCAACCGCTTCCGCGCCCTGCTCGACGACTGGAAGGCGCTCCCCCGGCTCGACCGGGCGACGGACGACGCCCTCTGGCACCGCTTCTCGACCGCTCGTACGACCTACACGCGCCGCCGCAAGTCGCAGTTCGCCCAGCAGAACGGGCAGCGCGAGAGCGCCCGCGAGGTCAAGGAGCAGCTGGTCACCGAGGCCGAGCAGCTCGCGACCTCGACCGACTGGGGCCCCACGACCGGCGCGTACCGCGACCTGATGACCCGCTGGAAGGCCGCCGGCGCCGCACCCCGTGGCGTCGACGAGCAGCTGTGGCGGCGGTTCCGCGCGGCGCAGGACACGTTCTTCGGCGCGAAGCAGACGGTGAACGCGGCGCAGGACGTCGAGTTCCGGGGCAACGCCGAGGCGAAGACCGCGCTGCTGGACGAGGCCGAGGCCCGGATGCTGCCGGTCACCGACCTCGGCGCCGCCCGCGTGGCCTACCGCGAGCTGCTCGAGCGCTGGTCCGCGATCGGCAAGGTCCCGCGCGACTCGATGCGGCCCCTGGACGCGCGCCTGCACGCCATCGAGCAGGCCGTGAACGAGGCCGAGGAGCACAAGTGGCGCCGGACCAACCCGGAGGCCCGCGCCCGCGCCGAGGACACGGCGGCCAAGCTCGAGGCCCAGATCGCCTCGCTCGAGGAGCAGGCGACCAAGGCCTCGGCCAAGGGCGACGAGAAGAAGGCCCAGCAGGCCCGCGACTCCGCCGCGACGTACCGCGAGTGGCTCGCGCAGGCGCAGAAGGCGGTCAGCGACTTCTCGGGCTGAGCTCGCGGCGCTTGTCGTTCTCGCTGTGGGTCGTTCGCCGGGGTGCGGGGCCCCCGTCCTGCCCTCGCCGCTCTGCTCCGCCAGCGCTCCGCAGGGCGGCAAACGCCCGCCCACCGGGACGGGGGCCCCGCACCCCGGCTCTCTCCGGCTGGCCCCGGCTTGCTCTCCAACGAAGCGGTGTGTGACGCGCCCCTGAAGGTCGCGGAGCGCGAGCCCTGCGAACGCCGTCACGCCCCCTGAGCTTGTCGAAGGGCCAGCGCAACGCCCCCTGAGCTTGTCGAAGGGCCCGGAACGGGTTGGCTTCAACTGACCCCCCAGCACGCAGAAGCCGACCTCTTCGAGGCCCTTCGACAGGCTCAGGGGGCGGACGAGAGGGGGAGTGGCGCCAGCGGACACGCGACACGCTGCCAGGCCGTTCCCGCTGGCGCCACTCGCGCGCCGCAGGGGACGCACTCCCGTGAACGCCCCCTGAGCTTGTCGAAGGGCCCGGAACGGGTCGGCATCGCTGAGCGCCGACAGCGCCGTGCAGCCGACCTCTTCGAGGCCATTCGACAGGCTCAGGGGGCGTACGGGCCTACTGGGAGACGCGGTAGACGTCGAAGACCGACGGAACCTGGCGTACGGCGCCGAGGACGTGGTCGAGGTGGGTCGGGTCGCCGGTCTGGAAGGTGAACTTCGCCTTGCAGATCCGGTCCTTGGTCGTGCTCAGGGCGGCCGAGAGGATGTTCACGTGCTGGTCCGACAGGCACCGGGTGATGTCGGACAGCAGGCGGTTCCGGTCCAGGGCCTCGACCTGGATGGCGACCAGGAAGGAGCTCAGGGTCGTCGGCGCCCACTCGACCTCGACGATGCGCTCGGGGTGCTTGAGCAGCTCGGCGGTGTTCGAGCAGTCCGTCCGGTGCACCGAGACCCCGGAACCACGCGTCACGAAGCCGAGGATCGGGTCGCCGGGGACCGGGGTACAGCACTTGGCGAGCTTGACCAGCAGGTCGTCGGCACCCTTGACCATGACGCCGGTGGTCGTGCCGCTGCTGGCGCGGCGGCTGCGCCGGCCGGTGACGACGCGGTCCTCGCCGAGCTCGTCGGCGACGGCGTCCTCGCCGCCCGAGGCGACGGTGAGCTGGTTGACCACGGCCTGGGCGCCGACGGTCCCCTCGCCGATGCCGGCGTACAGGGCGTTGACGTCGGCCAGCTTGAAGTGGGTCGAGATCGCCGTCAGGTTCTCGAGCGTGAGCAGGCGCTGGAGCGGCAGGCCGGCCTTGCGGAGCTGGCGGGCCAGCGCCTCCTTGCCGTTCTCGATCGACTCCTCGCGGCGCTCGCGGGTGAAGTGGTGGCGGATCTTGCTGCGCGCCCGCGGGCTGCGGACGAACTGCAGCCAGTCGCGGCTCGGCCCGGCGTTCTCCGCCTTGGAGGTGAAGATCTCCACGACGTCGCCGTTGTGCAGCTCCGACTCCAGCGGCACGAGCTTGCCGTTGACGCGGGCGCCGATCGTACGGTTGCCGACCTCGGTGTGCACCGAGTAGGCGAAGTCGACGGGCGTCGACCCCTGCGGGAGGGCCTTGACCTCGCCGCGGGGCGTGAAGGCGTAGACCTCGGTCGAGTTGATCTCGAACCGCAGCGAGTCGAGGAACTCCCCCGGGTCGGCCGTCTCGCGCTGCCAGTCGAGCAGCTGGCGGACCCAGACCAGCTCGTCGTCGGCGCCGTCGGCGGCCACGACCGGCCCGCCGTTCTTGGCGCCCTCCTTGTACTTCCAGTGCGCGGCGACGCCGAACTCGGCGCGCCGGTGCATCTCCTCGGTCCGGATCTGGAGCTCGACGGGCTTGCCGCCCGGCCCGATCACCGAGGTGTGCAGCGACTGGTAGAGGTTGAACTTCGGCATCGCGATGTAGTCCTTGAACCGCCCCGGCAGGGGGGTCCAGCGGACGTGCATGACGCCCATCGCGGCGTAGCAGTCGGACTGGTTCTCGACGAGGATGCGCAGCCCGACCAGGTCGTAGATGTCGGAGAACTCGCGGCCGCGGACGACCATCTTCTGGTAGATCGAGTAGTAGTGCTTCGGCCGCCCGGTCACCGACGCCTTGATCTTGGCGTTCTTGAGGTCGGTCTGCGCCTGCGACACGACCGTGGCGAGGAACTCGTCCCGGCTCGGGGCCGCCTCGGCGACCAGGCGCACGATCTCGTCGTAGACCTTGGGATGCATCGTGGCGAACGAGAGGTCCTCGAGCTCCCACTTGATCGTGTTCATCCCGAGCCGGTGGGCCAGCGGCGCGTAGATCTCGAGGGTCTCGAGCGCGATCCGGGACTGCTTGTCGGGGCGCAGGTAGTGCAGCGTCCGCATGTTGTGCAGCCGGTCGGCCAGCTTGATGACCAGGACCCGGATGTCGCGGCTCATCGCCACGACCATCTTGCGGATCGTGTCGGACTTCGCCGACTCGCCGTACTTGATCTTGTCGACCTTGGTGCAGCCGTCGACGAGGAGGGCGATCTCCTCGCCGAAGTCCTTCGTCAGCTCCTTGAGCGTGTACGCGGTGTCCTCGACCGTGTCGTGCAGCAGGGCGGCGCAGAGCGTCGCCTCGGTCATGCCGAGCTCGGCGAGGATCGTCGTCACGGCCAGCGGGTGCGTGATGTACGCGTCGCCGCTCTTGCGGCGCTGCTCGCGGTGGTAGCGCTCCGCGGTGTGGAAGGCCCGCTCGACGAGCGAGAGGTCGGCCTTGGGGTGGTTGGCCCGGATGACCTGGAACAGCGGGTCGAGCGCGGCGGTCTGCGGGCGCGTGGCGCCGAGCCGGGCCAGCCGCTGGCGCATCCGGACGCGCGGCGGCTCGCCCGAGGCTGCCGGGCTCTCGACGACCGTCTGGTCCACCACGCTCGAATCCACCACACCCGTCATGTCGACTGTGGGTGAAGTCTAGTCAGGCGGTGGGCACGTGCCGGTCAGGCACCCGGGGCCTTGCGGACCACGACGACCTGGTCGCCGGTCTGCAGCGTCGCCACCGCGGGGTCGTAGAAGCGCCGCAGCGTCTTGTTGCGGACGACGGCGATGACCCGCTCGCCCTCGACCTCGCTCGGCGCGTGCCCGGCCTCGGCGGAGGTGACCTGCCGCTCCCCCACCTCGAGGCCCTCGCGCGAGGACAGCAGGTCCTCGATGACGGTGCCGATGTTCGGGCTCGTGGCCGACAGGCCTAGCAGCCGGCCGACGGCCTCCGAGGACGTCACGACGACGTTGGCCCCGCACTGACGCAGCAGCGAGGCGTTGTCGTCCTCGCGGACCGCGACCACGACGTGCGCGCTCGGGTTCAGCTGGCGCACGGTCAGCATGGCCAGGATGGCGGAGTCGTCGCGGTCGAGGGTGATGACGATCTCGCGCGCTCGGGCGATCTCCGCGCGGCGCAGGATGTCGCGCCGGGTGGCGTCGCCCTCGATCGCCGCGTAGCCGCGCACGTTGGCGTCGGCCACCGCCGTGGGCCGGTCGTCGATGATGACGATCTGCGTGGGGCTCGTGCCGTTCGTCTCCAGGGTCTCGACGGCGCTGCGGCCCTTGGTGCCGTAGCCCACGACGACGACGTGGTTGCGCATGCCACTCCTCCAGCGTCGGTCCCGGTAGATCTGCCGGCCCTGGTTGGCCAGCACCTCCAGGGTGGTCCCGACCAGCAGGACCAGGAAGCCGATCCGCAACGGCGTCACGATGATCGCGTTCAGCACCCGGGCGTGCGCGGCGACGGGGGTGATGTCGCCGTACCCGGTGGTCGTGATGGTGACGGTCGCGTAGTAGATCGCGTCGATCAGGCCGACCGTGCCGTCGCTCGTGTCGTTGTACGAGTCACGGTCGAGGTAGACGAGCACCACGACGATGGTCAGCAGCAGCATGGCCAGACCGCCGCGGCGGGCGAGCTCCACGCCGGGCGACGCACTGCGCGCCGGCAGCGAGACGAGCGCCTCGGAGGTCCAGCGCCGGTCCTGGTCGAGCCGCCGCATGCGGACGACGCCCACGTCAGGCCCCGCCGGTGCTGACCAGCGCGCGGACGTCGGTGAGGCCGGCCTCGTGCAGCCGCGCCCGGCCGCCCAGGAACCCCAGCTCGAGGACCACGGCGACCGCCGTCACCTCGGCGCCGAGCCGGTGCACGAGCTCGGCGGTCGCGGCGAGCGTCCCGCCGGTGGCCAGCACGTCGTCGACGACGAGCACCCGCGCGCCCGGCGCCAGCGCGTCGGTGTGCATCGCGAGGGTCTCGGTGCCGTACTCGAGGTCGTACGTGATGCTGACGTGCTCGCGCGGCAGCTTGTTCGGCTTGCGGACGGGCACGAAGCCGACGCCGAGCTCCAGCGCCACCGGCCCGCCGAAGATGAAGCCGCGCGCCTCGAGGGCGACGACCGCGTCGACGTCGGTGGGCGCGGAGGCGGCGAGCCCGGCCACCGCCGCGGCCAGCCCGGCGGGCGAGGCGAGCAGCGGGGTGATGTCGGAGAAGGTGACCCCGGGCTTCGGGAAGTCCGGGACCTCGACGATCAGGCCGGCGACCAGCTCGGCGGCAGACCCGGTGCCGTCCGGGGCCACCTCACCGCTTCCGTTGGCTGCGCGGCGCGTTCTGCGGCTGGGGGCGCTTGGCCGCACCCTCGACCACCGGCCGGACGACCGGGCGGGCCGACGCGGGGACCGCGGTCACCCGGGTCCCGCCCTTGGCGCCCAGCGGGACGGCCGACGAGGAGTCCGTGCCCACCCCGACCAGGCCGTCGGGACCGACGCCCTCGGGCTCGAGGCCGCGGTCGTCCGTCCCGTCGTGGTCGGCGTCCAGCGCCTCGGTCGCGCCGGTCCCGCGCGCCTCCGACTTGCTGCGCCGCGTCTCGACCCGGGCGCGGTGGCGACGCATGTCGGGCTCGCGCTCCTTGAGCTGGGCCAGCAGCGGCGTCGCGATGAAGATCGACGAGTACGCCCCGGAGATCATGCCGACGAACAGCGCCAGCGACAGGTCCTTGAGCGGACCCTCGCCGAGGATGAACGTGCCGGCGAACAGCAGCGCGGCGACGGGCAGCACGCCGATGATCGTGGTGTTGATCGACCGGACGAGCACCTGGTTGACGGCGAGGTTCGCCGCCTCCGAGTACGTCTTCGTCGTGCTGGTCTTCACGCCCTTGACGTTCTCGCGCACCTTGTCGAAGACGACGACGGTGTCGTAGAGCGAGTAGCCGAGGATCGTCAGCACGCCGATCAGCGTCGCCGGGGTGACCGTGAAGCCGACCAGGGCGTAGATGCCCACGGTCAGCAGCAGGTCGTGCAGCAGCGCGACGAGCGCCGCCCCCGACATCTTGGCGTCGCGGAAGTAGATCCAGATCACCAGCGTGACCAGGACGAGGAACACGATGAGCGCGATCAGGGCGCGCTCGGTGATCTGGCCGCCCCACGAGGCGCCGATCAGGCTGTAGTTCACCTGGTCGCCGGGGACCCCGACCGCCTCGCCGATCGCTCCGCGGACCGCGGGCACCTCGGTCGTGGTGTCCAGCGTCCGCGTCTGCACGCGGACCTGGTTGTTGCCGATCGTGTTGACCGTGGCCTCGTTGAGGTCGGGCACGCCCGAGCGCTGCAGCGCGTCACGGACGGGCTGGACCATCTGGGAGGCGCTGACCTTGGTCGGCGCCTGGAAGTCGGCCCCGCCCTCGAACTCGATGCCCAGCGTCAGGCCCCTGACGAGGAGCGCGAGGATCGAGATCGTCAGCAGGGCGCCCGAGATGATGTACCAGAGGCGCCGACGGCCGATGAAGTTGTAGGAGACCTCACCGGTGTAGAGCCGGTGGCCCAGGTCGGAGAACTTCGACATCAGAGCCTCGATCCGGCCGCGGCGGGCCGTCTGGTGCGGGTGCCCGGGAGGGCCTTGACCCCGAGGTGCGCCGGGTCGAGCCCGGAGAGCTTGTGCCCGCCCCCGAAGAACCGGGTGCGCGCGAGCAGCGACATCAGCGGCTTCGTGAAGAAGAAGACGATGAAGACGTCGATGAGCGTCGTCAGCCCGAGGGTGAACGCGAAGCCGCGGACCGACCCGATGGCGAGGATGAACAGCACGACGGCCGACAGCATCGACACCCCGTCGGCGATCAGGATGGTGTGCCGCGCGCGGCGCCAGCCCGTCTCGACGGAGGTCCGCAGGCTCCGGCCGTCGCGGACCTCGTCACGGATGCGTTCGAAGTAGATGACGAAGCTGTCCGCCGTCACCCCGATGGCCACGATCGCGCCGGCGATGCCGGGCAGGTTCAGCGCGAACCCGACCGAGCTGCCGAGCAGCACCATGCAGGCGTACGTGATCACCGCGGCGATGGCCAGCGAGGCCACGACGACGATGCCGAGCCCGCGGTAGTAGAGGAAGCAGAACAGGACCACGAGGACCAGGCCGATGATGCCGGCCACGATCCCGGCGTGCAGCTGGTCGCCACCGAGCGTCGCGGACACGTTGCTGACCTCGGAGATGTCGAAGGCCAGCGGCAGGGCGCCGTACTTCAGCACGTTCGAGAGGTCGGTCGCGGTCTGCTGCGTGAAGCCGCCGGAGATCTGCGCGGCGCCGCCCGGGATCGCTGTGCTGACCGACGGGGCGGAGATCGACGCGCCGTCGAGCACGATCGAGAACCGGTTCATCGGGTCGCTCTTGGCCGCCAGCGCGCGGGTCGCGTTCTCGAACTGCGTCGAGCCCTCGCCGTTGAACTGCAGGTTGACGACCCACTCGATCCCGTTCTGCGGGATGCCGGCGTTCGCGCTGGTGAGCTCGTTGCCCTCGATCAGCGTCGGGCCGAGCAGGTACTTCTCGGTGCCGGTGCGGTCGCAGGAGAAGAGCGGCTGGTCGGAGACGTCGACCTGCGGGTCGCCGCAGGTGAAGCTCGCGAAGTCCGTGGTGTCCGCCTGCGTGGGCTGCCAGTCGAGCGCCTTATCGGGCGGGGTCCCCTGACCCACGACGGTCGGCCGCGGGGCGGTCGGCGTCGGCGGGGCGGTGGGCAGCTGCACGTGCGGGAGCATCGGGCGGTTGTTGCCGGCCGGGACCTGGCCCGAGCCGCCGCTGGGGGCGGGCGACGGGGCCGGGTTGGCGCTCTCCGAGGAGGCGGGCACGTTCGGCTCGCCGCTGGGGGCGGGCGTCGGCGTCGGTGCGCCGGTCGCGCCGGACGACGGCTGGGTGGCCGGCGGCTGGACCTGCTCGGCCGCGTACACGGCGCGGAACCGCAGGTTCGCGGTCTGGCCGACCTGCTGGACCAGCTGGTCCTGCTGGACGTTCGGGACGCTGACGATGATCTGCCGGTCGCCCGAGACGGTCACCTCGCTCTCGCCGACCCCGAGCGCGTTGACGCGCTGCTCGATGATCGTGCGCGCCTGCTGGAGGCTGTTCGGGTCGACGGAACCCCCGCCGCTCGTGTTGCGGGCCGTCAGCGTGACGGTCGTGCCGCCACGGAGGTCCAGCCCCAGCTTGGGGGTCCACGTGCTGCCCACGGCCATCAGGGTGATGAGACCCGCGGTGATGACCGCCAGGGCCACCAGCATCCGCAACGGTCGCCCGGTCATCGCTGCCACTTCAGTGCTCTACCTCGTTCGTGAATGTCGCGCCGGGAGGCCGTACGCGTGTCGCGCACGGCCGCCCTGACGCGCTCAGCGCAGGTTGCTGCGGTCGTTGTCGGGGGTGCTCGACGGGTACGTCGGGCTGGTGGAGGGGGCGTCGGGGTCGGCGCGGACCACGGGCTCCGGGTCACCGGAGTCGTACGTGGCGGTCGCCTCGGCCTCGAGCTCGTCGCCGATCTCGTCCTCGGACACCGCGTCGACGTCGGCCTCGGTGGCGCGCCGCACGATCGCCTGCTTGAGGACGGTCAGCTCGACGCCGGGGGCGATCTCGAGCACGGCCTGCTTGGTGCCGAGGGAGACCAGCGTGCCGAACAGGCCGCTCCCGAGCAGCACCTGGTCGCCGGGCTGGAGCTCGCGCGTCATCTTCGCGAGGGCCTGCTGGCGCTTCTTCTGCGGCCGCAGGATCAGGAAGTAGAACGCGACCACCATCAGGAGGACGAGGATCAGCGTGCTGTATTGGTTGGAAGCCACGGTGTGCCGTTCCGGGTCGGGGTCGGAGGGTGCCGGCGGGGGTGGGGACCACCGTCCGACCGGTGAACTCTACCTAGCGAAACGCCGAAACCCCGCAGTCACGCGAACAGACCGGGGTCGGGCGCGCCGCCCGGGGAGCCCGCCGGCGGGTTCCGGGGCGGGGTGAGGCCGAGGTGGGCCCACGCGGCGGGCGTGGCGACGCGGCCGCGCGGGGTGCGCATCAGGAACCCCTCCCGCACCAG
This sequence comes from Microlunatus spumicola, assembly GCF_039536445.1. Classification (NCBI taxonomy): domain Bacteria; kingdom Bacillati; phylum Actinomycetota; class Actinomycetes; order Propionibacteriales; family Propionibacteriaceae; genus Microlunatus; species Microlunatus spumicola. The sequence goes on from NZ_BAAAYR010000001.1 coordinate 712,848, forward strand.
GAAGGGCTCCGCCACCTCCTCGACGGTCTCGCGCTCCTCGCCGACCGAGATGGCCAGCGTCGACAGCCCCACCGGCCCGCCGGCGAAGCGCTTGCAGACGGCGACGAGCACGGCGCGGTCGAGCCGGTCGAGGCCGATGCTGTCGACCTCGTAGAGCTCGAGCGCCGCGGACGCGACGTCACGGGTCACCCGCCCCGACCCGCGGACCTCGGCGAAGTCGCGGACCCGGCGCAGGAGGCGGTTCACGATCCGGGGCGTGCCGCGGGACCGGCGGGCGATCTCGCGGGCGGCGTCGGGGTCGAGGTCGACGCCCAGCAGCACGGCGGAGCGCCGCACGATGTGCTCGAGGTCGGCCGGGTCGTAGAAGTCGAGCTGGCCGGTGAAGCCGAAGCGGTCCCGCAGCGGCCCCGGCAGCAGCCCGGCGCGGGTCGTCGCCCCGACGAGGGTGAACCGCGGGATCTCGATCGGGATGCCCGTGGCGCCGGGGCCCTTGCCCACGACCACGTCGACCCGGAAGTCCTCCATGGCGAGGTAGAGCATCTCCTCGGCCGGTCGGGACAGCCGGTGGATCTCGTCGAGGAAGAGCACCTCGCCCTCGGTGAGCCCGGACAGGATGGCGGCGAGGTCGCCGGCGTGCTGGATCGCCGGGCCGCTGGAGATGCGCAGCGGGGCGGTCATCTCCGCGGCGATGATCATCGCCAGGGTCGTCTTGCCGAGCCCGGGCGGGCCGGACAGCAGAACGTGGTCCGGGACCCCGCCGCGCCCGCGGGCGGCGGCGAGGACCAGGCCGAGCTGCTCGGCGACGCGCGGCTGCCCCTCGAACTCGGCCAGCGACGTCGGCCGCAGCGCCGACTCGGCCGCCCGTTCGTCGGGGTCGGCAAGGGCCCGCATGTCCACGGGGTCGAGGCTCACCGGGACGTCCTGACGGGCGTAAGCGCGTGGCTCGTCACGGGCGGGCCAGGCTCAGCAGCGCGGCGCGCATCAGGGCGGGGACCCCGAGGTCCGGCTGCTCGACGAGCAGCGGCTCCACCTCGTCGCAGGCGGCCTCGGCGTCGCGCTGGGCCCAGCCAAGGCCGACCAGGCCCTGGGTGACCTGGCTGCGCCAGACGGCCTGCCCGGGCAGGGTCGGCGCGGCGAGCCCGGCAACGAGGCCGACGGCGTTGATCTTGTCCTTGAGCTCGATGACGATCCGCTGGGCGCCCTTGCGCCCGATGCCGGGGACCCGGCACAGCGCCGCGAGGTCCTCGCCCGCGATGGCGATCCGCAGGTCGTCGGGGCTGAGCACGGCGAGCGCCGCCTGCGCCAGCTTGGGCCCGACCCCGGTGGCGGTGATGAGCAGCTCGAAGAACTCGCGCTCGTCGGCGCTCGCGAAGCCGAACAGCGTCAGCGCGTCCTCGCGGACGACGAGCGAGGTGTAGAGGGTAGTCCGCTGCCCGACGCGCAGGCCGGCGAGCGTGCCCGGGCTGCAGAGCGCGAGCAGGCCGACCCCGCCGGTCTCGACGACGGCGGAGGTGGGGCCGAGGGCGGCCACGTTCCCGCTGACCTGGGCGATCATGCTCGTGCTCCTCTGGTCCGGGCCTGGGTCGCGCGTGCCTGGGTCGCACGGGCGGCCGCGTAGGCCTGCTGCTGGCGGGCGGCGACCCCGGAAGCCGCCTGCTGGGCCTGGTCGAGCCGGTCGGTGCTGCTCCCCCGCCACACGTGGCAGATGGCCAGCGCGAGCGCGTCGGCCGCGTCCGCGGGCTTGGGCACCTCGGGGATCTGCAGGATGCGGGCGACCATCGCGCCGACCTGGTCCTTGCCCGCGCGGCCGGAACCGGTGATGGCCGCCTTGACCTCGCTGGGGGTGTGCAGGGCGGTCGGGATGCCGTGGCGCGCCGCGACGAGCATCGCGATCCCGGCAGCCTGCGCCGTCCCCATCACCGTGCCGACGTTGTGCTGGGCGAACACCCGCTCGACGGCGACGGCCTCGGGACGGTAGCGCCGGACCCACTCCTCGAACGTCCGCTCGAGCGTGGCGAGCCGGACGCCCGTCTCCTCCTGCGGCGAGGTGCGCTGCACGTCGACCGCGAGCACGAACGGCTTCCGGCCGGGCACGCCGTCCACCATGCCCAGCCCGCAGCGGGTCAGGCCGGGGTCGATGCCGAGCACGCGCACGCGCGGTCTCCCTCGTCGTTCGGAGCGCGCACGGAACCGAACACGCGTTCGTACGCTAACCGAGCGGCTGCCGACCTCGGGCGCCCGACACGCGGCTACCCCGCGCTGACGAGCGCGTCGTTCTGGACGTCCGCGTTGGTGAAGACGTTCTGCACGTCGTCGGAGTCCTCGAGGGCGTCGACGAGCCGCTCGAGCTTCTCCAGCGTCTCCGCGTCGGCCGGCTGCGTGAACTCGGGCACGAAGGAGACCTCGGCCGAGTCGTAGTCGAGCCCGGCCTCCTGCACGGCCGTGCGGACCGCCACCGTCGCGGCCGGGTCGCTGATGATCTCGAAGGCGTCGTCGAGGTCGTTGACCTCGTCCGGCCCGGCGTCCAGGGTCGCCTCGAGGACGTCGTCCTCGGTGAGCGTGCGGCCCTCCTGCTGCTTGGCGAGCAGGACGACGCCCTTGCGGCTGAACACGCGGGCGGTGGACCCCACGTCGGCCATGGTGCCGCCGTTGCGGGTGACCGCGACGCGGACGTCGGAGGCCGACCGGTTCCGGTTGTCGGTCAGGCACTCGATGAGCATCGCGATGCCGGCCGGGCCGTACGCCTCGTAGAACAGCGTCTCGTACGCCGCCCCGCCGCCCTCGGCACCGGAGCCGCGCTTGATCGCGCGCTCGATGTTGTCCTTGGGGACCGAGGTCTTGCGGGCCTTCTGGACGGCGTCGTACAGCGTGGGGTTGCCGTCGAGGTCACCCCCGCCCAGCCGCGCCGCGACCTCGATGTTCTTGATGAGCTTGGCGAACGACTTCGCGCGACGCGCGTCGACGACGGCCTTCTGGTGCTTGGTGGTGGCCCACTTGGAATGACCCGACATGCGCAGCAGCCTAGCGCCGCCGGTATCCTTACTCCACGTAAGGAGAGCCGAGGAGACGACGTGCCGACTGCCACGATGACCACCAAGGGCCAGCTGACCGTGCCCGCCGAGGTCCGCGAGCGCCTCGGGCTGCGCGCCGGGTCGCGCGTCAGCTTCGTCCCGACCGAGGACGGCACCTACGAGCTCCGGGTCGAGCGGGGCTCGGTCCGCGACCTCGCGGGACTCTTCCCGTGGGACGGCCCCCCGAAGACCCTCGAGGAGATGGACGACGCCGTCGCGGCCGGCGCGGCGGAGACCGTGCACCGTCTCGCGGACTGACGGTCGCGATGATCGGCCTGGACACGAACGTCCTCGTCCGGTACGTCGTCGTGGACGACCCCGTGCAGGTCCCGTTGGCACGCGAGCTGATGGAGAGCCTCACCCCCGCCGACCCCGCTTTCGTCAGCCTCGTCACGCTCGTCGAGCTGACCTGGGTGCTCCGGCAGGGCTACCGGCTGTCGGCGGCAGACGTGCGGAGGGTGGTGGGCTCGCTCCTGTCCGCGAAGGAGCTCGTGGTGGAGCGCGCGGACCTGGTCGCTCGCGCCCTGACCGAGTCCGCCGCCGCCGGGACCGACGTCGCCGACGCGCTCGTCGCCGGCCTGGGCCGGACCGCCGGATGTGCCGAGACGGTGACCTTCGACCGCCGAGCGGCTCGCCTCCCGGGGATGCGGCTGCTCGACTGAACCTCGCCGGAGGGCGATCAGGCGGGCAGGCGCCACCGGGGGGTCGGGGGCTTGGTCTTCCACTCCACGATCGACCAGTTCTTGCGCTGGGCGGCACGCATCAGGGAGATGTCCGGGCTGACGGCGACCGGGTTGCCGACCGTGGAGAGCATCGGCAGGTCGGAGTGGCTGTCGGCGTAGGCGAAGCTCCTGGTCAGGTCGACCCCGTGCAGCGACGCGTAGTGGCTCAGCCAGGCGGCGCGCGACTCCCCCACCAGCGGCGAGGTGGCCAGGTAGCCCGTCGCCCTCCCGTCCGCGTCGACGCCGAGCTCGGCGGCCAGGATCACGTCGAAGAGGTCGCGCAGCGGGCGCGTCAGGACGGACACCGCGCCGGTGATCAGGATCGTCGTGTGCCCCGCGGCCCGGTGCTCCTGGATCCGTCGGAGGGCGTCCGGCGACACGCGGTCGAGGATGAAGTCGGTCATCGTCGAGTCCACGCGGCGCTCGAGCTCGGCGAGGTCCATGCCGCGGTAGCGGCGGTAGACGGCCCGCAGGAAGCTGCCGCGGTCGCGCTGCTCGGTGAGCAGGTAGCCGGGCAGGCGGCCGAGCACCTCGCCCAGCTCGACGACCTGGTCGAGCGGGGACAGGTCGGGCAGCCGGGCCCAGAGGTACTGCTCGATCACGTTCGTCGACATGATCGTGCCGTCGAGGTCGAAGACGGCGACCGCCGAGGCTCCGGCCGTGTTGTTGGTCAGGTCCTTGAACGTGGTCGGCCGGTTCGCCCGCTTCTTGCGCAGCGCGTCCATCCGGCGCACCGAGGCCGTGATGGCCGGGCAGTGCACGTCCTCGAGGTAGGTCGTCCAGTCGTAGCCCGCGGTGTCGAAGGCGAAGGTGCCCTGGTCGGCCGGGTCGAGCGACCGGGTCAGCGCGAGCGTGTTGTCGTCGACGAAGTGCAGCTCCGACTGCGCGTACTCGTTGTAGAGCGTGTGGTAGCGCCGCCAGAAGTCGAGCCGCCCCCGCATCAGGTCGAGGTCGCGGGCCAGCTTGCGCGTCTGGTGGGAGCGGGGCGCCCGGGAGATCACGCGCTCGGCCAGCCCGTGGGCCCGCTCGGACGTGGACAGCAGCCGCTCGACGGAGACGGCGCCCGGGAACTTCCACTCGGGCAGCGGGGCGCCCGGCTTGGAGACGTTCTCCAGCGGGTGCGCCGTGAAGTAGGAGCGGATGTGGCCGTAGATGTCGTGGAACGTCAGCGGGTTCCGGGCGCCGGAGCTGACGTGGTAGTACTCCGGCTCGCCGGGCGTGGGGTCGGTCGCACACACAGCGAGGATCGCGTTGACGACGTGGTCGCACGGCACGATGTCGATCACCGCGTCGGCCGACGCCGGGAACTCGGGCAGCTCGCCGCGCCCGTACGCGAGGATCAGCGGCTCGGCCATCTTGAAGCCCTCGATCCAGCCCGGGTAGGGGTGGAGCCAGCTGGACTCGACGATGGCCGGGCGGACGATGGAGATCTCGATGTCGGCGCCGAGGTCGGTCACGACGCGCTCGCCGAGCGCCTTGGTGAACGTGTAGACGTCGGTCCAGCCCAGCGAACGCGCGCGCTCGGTCCCGGCGGCGACGAGCTCCGCCGTCACCCACTCCTGGCGCCGGCGCTCCGTGTCCGCGGCGGTGGTGAGGTAGCCGGCCTGACGGTGCACGCGCTCGGCCTGGTGCCGCAGCTCGGTCAGCCGCTCCGGCATCCGCGACGCCGCCTCGACCTGCTCGCGCATGGCCAGCCCGGCGCGGGTCTCGGCCTCGTAGTCGATCCCGTGCACGTGTCCCGCCTCGGGGATCGCGCCCCGGCGACGGCCCGCCGTGTACGCGGTGGAGATGTGGACGTAGTGCGGGACCTTCGTGCGCACGCCGTCCGGGCCGGTGACGGCCTCGAGCATCCGCTCCATGAGGACCCGGGTGCCGACGACGTTGGTCGTGAACGCCTGGTCGATGGGCGGGTCGAACGAGACGTCGCCCGCGCAGTGCACGACGACGTCGAGGTCGGCCGGCAGCGCGGGCACGTTCGGCAGGTCGCCCTCGATGACCTCGACGCGGGCGAGCAGGCCGTCGAGCCCGCCGTGCCGCTCGGCCAGGTCGGCGAAGATCTTCTTCTTGAGCAGGTTGCGGACCCGCGAGACGGCGTCCGCGGAACCCTTGCGGCGCACGAGCACCGACGGCTTCGTGTCCGGGAGGTCGGTCAGCATCTTCCAGAGCAGCTGCTCGCCGATGAAGCCGGTGACCCCGGTCATGACGATCTTCTTGCCGCCCAGCAGGTCGCGCAGGCGACCGTCGAGCAGCGGGCCGTGCGGCGGTTCGCGGAGCTCGCTCAGCGCCGGGCCGCGGTGGAACGTGTCGGCGGGGACGCTCATGCGCGCGCCTCCGCGTCCGCCGCGGAGCCCGAGCCCGTCCCCGTGCCCGGGCGGCGGGTGACGGCGAGGGCCTCGGGCAGCGTGAAGCTGCCGACGTAGAGGGCGGTGCCGATGATCGCGCCCTCGACGCCGCGGCCGACGAGGCCGGACAGCGCCTCGATGTCGGCCAGGGTGCTGATGCCGCCGCTGGCGACGACCGGCGCGTCCGTCCGCGCGCAGACGTGGGCGAGCAGGTCGAGGTTCGGCCCGGAGAGCATCCCGTCGCTGGCCACGTCGGTCACGACGAACCGCGCGCAGCCGGCCGCGTCGAGACGGGCGAGCGTCTCGTCCAGCTCGCCGCCCTCCTTGGTCCAGCCGCGGGCCGCGAGGCGGGTGCCGCGGACGTCGAGGCCGATGGCCACCTGCTCGCCGTGCTCCGCGATGACCCGCTCGCACCAGGCCGGCGACTCCAGGGCCGCGGTCCCGATGTTGACACGGGCGCAGCCCGTGCCGAGGGCCCGCTCGAGGCTGGCGTCGTCGCGGATGCCGCCGGACAGCTCGACGGACACCCCGGCGGCCGCCACCGCGGCGACGATCGGGGCGAGGACGTCGGCGTTGCTGCCGCGGCCGAAGGCGGCGTCGAGGTCGACGAGGTGGATCCACTCGGCACCGTCGTCGACCCACCGCTGGGCGGCGGCCATGGGGTCGCCGAACACCTTCTCGGAGCCGGCGACACCCTGCACGAGCTGGACGGCCTGGCCCGCCGCCACGTCGACGGCGGGCAGCAGGACCAGGCGGTCAGGGTCGGCACGATCGACACGCGGGAGCACCGGACGACCTTACCGGCTGCCCGCACCCGGCCCGTCCCGGCGACCGGCCCCCACGGGCCCTACCGCGTCGTCACCACCAGCCGTGCGGTGCCCTTCGTGCCCTTGGCCTTCACCGTGACCTCGAGCCCGCGGCTGGTGGTCGTCAGCACGGCCTTCGCCTTCTTGCCGTTCAGCCGGACAGAGGCGACCTCGCTCCCGGTCGGCAGCACGGCGCCCACGACCAGGCTCGCCTTCCCGTGCCGCGTCACCTTCGTGACGTAGCGCGTGGTGCCGTCGTCGGTGCTCCGCCACGCGCTCACGTCGATCCGGCCCGCGCCGACCCGGATCGAGTCCCCCGACGCGCTCGGCTGGTCCGGCGGCAGCTGCGGGACCACCGCGACCCGGCCGCGACCCATGTCGGGCGACACGCCGAGCCACTGGTGCACGACCGGCCACAGGACCCCGTACGCGCCCCACGCCTGCATCACCATCGAGCGCTCGTTGAAGGGCTTGTCGATGTTGGCGCCGAACGACCCGCCCGGGACGATCTCCGGCATCGCGCCGGGCATCTCCCACAGGTCGGGGTCCATCTGCGAGCGCGCGTTGCCCCGGGTGTAGACGCCCTGCTGGTCCTCGCCGAGGCGCCCGTAGTTGCCCTCGCTGACGCCGGCGATGGCGCTGTTCAGGGTGAAGATGCTCGTCTCGTTCGTGACCGAGGAGACGACGTCGTCGCAGCCCGTCCCGTCCTTGTCGCCCGCGACGCTGTTGGCGCCGGTGCCGGTGTGGTAGAGCCCGAGGTCGCCGGTGTAGCAGCTCCGCTCGTGCTGGGCGAGCGTGGTCCGCGCGTGCTCGTCCGACGCCAGCGGCCCGGCCGGGCGACCCGGCAGCGCCGGCAGGACGGCGTCGGTCGGGGTGAGCCCGATCCAGTGCCGCTGGAAGATCCGGGTGTTGGTCCCGCCGACCGGGTCCGGGTCGAGGGAGTCGGCGTACGAGCGCGCCCCGTCCTTCGGGTACCACCACGCCCGCTCGAAGGCCTCAGCGAGCTTCTGCGCGCGCTGCGTCGCCCACCGCTGCGTCCTGCCGTCACCGCGCGCCTTCGCCAGGTCGGCCAGGTCGGCGTAGCCGCGGATCGTGTAGACGGTGTTGTCGAGCTTCTCCGAGCCCATGCCGTTGCGCTCGACGTTGCCGAGCCCCTCGGGCCAGCCGTCGCCGTCGGTGTCGAGGGAGTCGACGTGCCTCATCGCGCGGACGCTGGCCGGGTAGAGGTCGCGGAGGAACGTCTTGTCGCCGGTCCAGCGCCAGACCAGGGCGACGGCCGAGGGGTACTTCGCCGACTCGTCGGTGTTGCCCTCGTCCGCGTTGGCGCCGAAGTAGACGGCACCGTCGGGCGTGACCTCGTGGACGATCTTGCCGCTGCCGCCGTTGACCGCCTCGGACACGTCGCGGAGCGTCCGGAGGTGGGCCTTGATCGGGGCGAACTGCCCGGCGGCGACCGACGCGAACGCGGTGAACTCGCCGTCGGTGCCGAAGAGCCAGGTGTAGTCGGGCCAGCCGGCGCCGATCCAGCGCATCGAGTCGAGCGTCTTCACCGGGGCCGGGTAGGCCGTGCCGGCGTCCGCCACGCGCAGGGCGACGTCGTCGGTGCGCTGCACCGACGCGGCGAGCATCTGCTTGGACCAGGCGACGCTCTGCTCGACCAGCGGGTCGCCGGGCAGCGAGACGTCGGTGCGACCGTCGATCTTCTCGCGTCCGCGGACCTTGTCGGCGAGGGCGCCGACCGGGTCGGCCAGGAGCTCGGCCAGCGCGGCCTGGGCGGCGGCGGGCCCGGAGCGGGAGCCGCCCACGCCGAACCAGACCGTCGTCGGCTCACCCGCCCGCAGCTGCAGCCTGTAGGCGAGCTGCCCGCCGGTGCCCTGCCCGTACGCGGTGTCGTCGCAGCGGGCCGGGGCGGGCTTCGCGTCGGGGCCCGAGGCCGGGCAGACGACGGCCGGGTCCTGCGGGCCACGGAAGTTCTGGCCCAGCTGCGTCGTGGTCGGGGCCACGGCCGAGCCGAAGGCGGCGGCCCAGTCGTGGGCGGACTGGTTCGCGCCGGGCGGGGTGCCCTGGTCCCGGAACACCAGCGCCCTGCCGTCCACGGCCCCGGTGTCGGGCAGGTTGACCGTGGTCTGGCTCGGTGTGGTCTCGCCCCAGGGGTAGGACCCCATGAGCTCGGAGTGCGCGTCGGCGCGGAGCACGACGGTCTTCGTCGTCGACGACCGCAGGGTCAGCCCGACCAGGGCGCCCGGGACGCCGTCGGGGACGAGGTCGGTGCGGCTCGCCGCGACGCCGTCCGTCGCGGGGAAGTCGGTGCGGACGTAGCCCCAGCCGGACGTGGTCTGCGTGCCCTCGCCGATCCACTCGTCGCCGATGCCGAACCAGACGCCGTCGAGCAGCTTGAGGCTCGGCGTCCAGAAGCCGCCCATCTCCCCGCGGGTGTGGAAGCCGGCGGCCGGGAACCGGCCGTCCGCGCTCCCCAGGACCCAGGCCCGGTCGCCGGTGACGACCGTGCGGCGCTCACCCAGGCGGCTCGTCTCGGACAGCTCCGGCGAGCGCGCGAGCGCGGGGTCGGACGCCGCGGCGGGCGCGGCCTGGGCGGGCCCGCTGACCAGGCCACCCCCGATCAACGCGGCCGCCGCCAGGAGCGCGACCGACCTTCCGTGTGCACGCCTCATGGCTGCGGCCCTCCTCGTCGAGTGCTGAGGGGGGTGACGCTAGCGCCGGGGTCCGACGGTTCCGCCGGCCGGGTGGCCGGTGCGCCGCTAGAGCGTCGCGACCCAGTTCGCGACGAGCCGTGCGCCGGCGTCCCCGCTCTTCTCCGGGTGGAACTGGGTCGACCACAGCGACCCCTCCTCGACCCCGGCCACGAAACGGTCGCCGCCGTGCTCGGCCCAGGTGACGAGCCGCCCGGGCCGCTCCTCCAGCGCGCGCACGCCGTAGCTGTGCACGAAGTAGAAGCGGTCGTCGGCCACCCCGTCGAACAGCCGGCTGCCCTCCGCGACCTCGACCGTGTTCCAGCCCATGTGCGGGAGCCGCTCGGCGTGCAGCTGCTCGACGACGCCGGGCCAGACCCCGCAGCCGTCGGCCTCCACGCCGTGCTCGATGCCGGCCTCGAAGAGGATCTGGTGGCCCACGCAGATGGCCAGCGTCGGACGTCCGGCCTCCTGCCGCGCCGCGATCACGTCGGGGCCGCCGACGGCGCGGAGCCCGGCCATGCACGCCGCGTACGCGCCCACGCCCGGGACGACCAGGCCGGGAGCGGCGACCGCGACCTCGGGGTCGGACGTGACCAGCACGTCCACGCCCGTACGGGCGATCGCGCGCTCGGCGGAGCGCAGGTTCCCGGAACCGTAGTCCAGGACGACGACGTCCGGCCCCCCGCTCACAGCGCGCCCTTGGTGCTCGGGACGCCGGTCACCCGGTCGTCGAACGTCACGGCGTCGCGGAACGCCCGGGCCACGGCCTTGAACTGCGCCTCGACCACGTGGTGCGGGTCGCGCCCGGCCAGCACGCGCACGTGCAGGCAGAGGTGGGCGTGGAAGGCCAGCGACTCGAAGAGGTGGCGGGTCAGCGAACCCGTGTAGGGCACGCTCGTCCGCCCGTCGGGCGTGAGGTCGCCGCCCCCGATGCGGACGTACGCCTGCGCCTCGGGCTCGCCGGTGTGCACGCAGTAGGGCCGCCCGGACACGTCGACCACGGCCTGCGCGAGCGCCTCGTCGAGCGGCACGACCGCGTCGCCGAACCGCCGGATGCCGGTCTTGTCGCCGAGGGCCTGGCGGATGGCCTGGCCCAGGACGATGGCGGTGTCCTCGACGGTGTGGTGCGCGTCGATGTAGGTGTCCCCCGTCGCGGTGACCTCGAGGTCGAGCAGCGCGTGCCGGGCGAGCGCGGTGAGCATGTGGTCGTAGAAGCCGACACCGGTGGAGATCGTCGACGCGCCGGTGCCGTCGAGGTCGACCGCGACCCGGACGCTGGACTCGCTGGTGGCGCGCTCGATCGTGGCCCGGCGGGCGGGTCGCGAGCGCTGGGTGTCGGGCTGTGTCTCGGTCATCGCATCCTCGCGCTCACGGCGTCGTCGCTGGTCAGGACCTCGTCGAGGGCCGTCTTGAAGGCCGCCATCTCCTCCGGCGTGCCGGCGGAGACCCGCAGCCAGCCGGGCGGGCCGACCTCGCGGATCAGCACGCCGCGGTCCAGCAGCGCCTGCCAGAGGGCGTGCCGGTCGGCGAACCGGCCGAACAGGACGAAGTTGGCGTCGGAGTCCGCGACCTCGAGCCCGCGGCCGACGAGCCAGGCGGCGAGGTCGTCGCGGGCCTCGCGGAGCCGGTCCACGGCGGCGAGCATCTCGCCGGCGTTGGCCAGCGCGACCCGCGCGACCGTCTGGGTGACGGCGGACAGGTGGTAGGGCAGCCGGACGATCCGCAGCGCGTCGACGAAGGCGGGGTCGGCGGCGAGGTAGCCGAGCCGTCCGCCCGCGAAGGCGAACGCCTTGGACATCGTGCGGCTGACCGCCAGCCGGGGCCGACCGGGCAGCAGCTCGAGCGCGCTCGGCGTGCCCGTGCGGGCGAACTCGTGGTACGCCTCGTCGACCACGACGACCCCGGGGCTGGCGTCGACCAGCGCGACGACGACCTCGGGCGAGAGGGCGGTGCCGGTCGGGTTGTTCGGGCTGGTGACGAGGACGACGTCGGGCCGGGTCTCCTCGATCGCCGCGACGGCCGCGTCCACGTCGATCGTGAAGTCCTCGGCGCGCGGGAAGGTGACGAACGCGGAGTGGGTGTCGCGGGCGTACTCCGGGTACATCGAGTAGGTCGGCGCAAAGCTCAGCACCGTCCGTCCCGGCCCCGCGAACGCCTGCAGCACGTGCAGCATGACCTCGTTGCTGCCGTTCGCCGCCCAGACGTGGTCGGCCGTGAGCCCGTGGCCCAGGTAGGCGGCGAGGTCAGCCCGCAGCGCGACGGCGTCGCGCTCCGGGTAGCGGTTGAGCTCGCGGGCCGACGCGGCGACGGCGGCGGCGATCTGCGCGACGACCGCCTCGCTCGGGCCGTACGGGTTCTCGTTGACGTTGAGCCGTACGGGCACGTCGAGCTGGGGGGCGCCGTACGGCACCTCCCCCACGAGCTCGGGGCGCAGCGGCAGGCCCGACGTGGCGAGCGTGCTCACGAGGGGTCGGCGAAGCGGATCGACACGGCGCGCCCGTGGGAGGGCAGGTCCTCGGCCTCGGCGAAGACCTCGACGTGGCGGGCGACCTCGGCCAGCGCGTCGCGGCTGTACTCCACGACGTGCACGGCCTTGAGGAACGACTTCACGTTGAGCCCCGAGGAGTGGCAGGCGCAGGCGCCCGTGGGCAGGACGTGGGTGCTGCCGGCCGAGTAGTCGCCGAGCGAGACCGGCGACCAGGACCCGACGAAGATCGCGCCGGCGTTGGTCACGCGGGCGGCGAGCGCCCCGGCGTCGCGCGTCTGGATCTCGAGGTGCTCGGTGGCGTACGCGTTGACGACCGCGAGCCCCTGCTCGAGGTCGTCGACCAGCACGACCGCGGACTGGCGCCCGCTCATCGAGGTGGTGATGCGCTCGCTGTGCCTGGCCGCGGCGACCTGGTCGGGCAGCGCGGCCTGGACCCGGTCGGCCAGGGCCGGGGAGTCCGTGACGAGGACGGCGGCGGCGAGCGGGTCGTGCTCGGACTGCGACACGAGGTCCGCGGCCACGAGCGTCGGGTCGGCCGTCTCGTCGGCGAGCACCATGATCTCGGTCGGGCCGGCCTCGGAGTCGATGCTGACGATCCCGCGCAGCAGCCGCTTGGCCGCCACCACGTAGATGTTGCCGGGCCCGGTGACCATCTTCACCGGCCGGCAGAGGCCGGGCACCCCGTACGCGAACATCGCCACGGCCTGCGCGCCGCCGACGGCGTACACCTCCTCGACGCCGAGCAGCCCGCAGACGGCCAGGATCGAGGGGTGCGGCAGCCCGCCGAACTCGCGCTGCGGCGGCGAGGACACGGCGATCGAGGCGCAGCCGGCGACCTGCGCCGGGACGACGTTCATGATCACGCTGGAGGCGAGCGGCGCGAGCCCGCCGGGCACGTAGAGCCCGACGCGCTCGATCGGCACCATCCGCTGGGTGACCCGGGCGCCGGGCGCGAGCTCCACGTCGACGCCCGCCGGGCCGAGCTCAGCCGCGCACACCGTGCGGCGGCGCGCGATCGAGACCTCGAACGCGGCCCGCAGCTCGGGGTCGAGCCGTTCGACGGCCTCGTCGATCGCGGCCTGCGGCACGCGGAAGGACGCCGGCACGACCCGGTCGAAGCGCTCGGAGTACTCCCGCAGCGCCTCCTCGCCCCGGGCGGCGACGTCGTCGCAGACCGGGCGGACGACCCCGAGGGCCGCCTCGACGTCGACGGCGGCACGGGGGACGACGCGGGCGTAGTCCAGACCGGCGCCGTCGGCCCCGTCGGCCGTCCGGCCCCGCAGGTCGATGGTGGCAAGCACGGGGGCGAGTCTAGTGAGTGGGCCCCGCCCGGCCGGGAGTTCTCAGCGCGGGCACCGCCGCCCGACGACGGCCGGCTTGGGTAGCGTCCCGCGCGTGCCCCCGTCCCCGCAGCGCCCCGCGATCATCCGCTCGGCGGTCGGGATCGGGGTCTACGCCGCCGCGTTCGGCGCGACCTTCGGGGCGGTCGCCGTGGCCGCCGGCCTCAGCCGCGGGCAGGCGCAGGCCCTCAGCCTCGTGATGTTCTCGGGCGCCTCGCAGCTGGCCCTCGCCGGGGTCGTCGGGGCGGGCGGGTCGGCCTGGACGGCGCTCGGGCCGACGCTGCTCCTGGCCCTGCGCAACGGCTTCTACGGCGTCACCCTCGCGCCGGTCCTGCAGACCCGTGGCGTGCGCCGCCTGCTGACCGCGCAGTTCGTCATCGACGAGACGACGGCGATGGCCACGGCCCAGGAGGACCGGCGGGACCAGCGGCTGGCCTTCTGGTGGACGGCGCTCGTGCTCTTCGCCTGCTGGAACGTCGGCACCTTCGTCGGGGCGCTCGTGGGCTCGGCCGTCGACACCGACGCGCTGGGCCTCGACGCCGCCGGCCCGGCCGTGTTCCTCGCGCTGGTGTGGCCGGCGCTGCGCCGGGTGCGCGCCCGCTGGGTCGGTCTCGCCGGCGCCGTCATCGCGGTCGTCCTCGTGCCGCTGGTGCCGAGCGGGGTGCCGGTCATCGCCGCGGCCGCCGCGGCGGTCGTCGGCGGCCTGCTGCCCGTCCGCGGCGCGGGTTCGCCGTCGGGCACGCCGGCCGCGACCGAGGGCGGAGCCGCGTGAACCTCTGGATCCCCGTCCTCGTGGCGTGCGCGGGCTCGTACCTGATCAAGCTCGCCGGGCTCTCGCTGCCGTCGTCGGTCCTGGCGGACCCGCGGGTGCAGCGGGTGACGACGCTGCTGCCGGTGGCCATGCTGTCGGCGCTCGTGTGCGTGCAGCTGGTCGACGGCGGCGGGCGCTACGCGCTCGACTGGCGCGTGGTGGCCGGTGTCGCCGCCGGCGCCGTGGCGCTGCTGCTGCGGCGCGGCTTCCTCGTCGTCTTCGTGGTCGCGGTGGTCGTGACGGCCCTGCTACGCCTGCTGGTCCCCGCCTGAGGGACGTCGCGACAGCCGGTCGACGGACTCGTGCATGACCGGCGCGAGGGTGTGCAGCAGGCCCGTGTAGTCGTCGTAGGTCTGGCGGTAGACGGCGTGCCGGGCGGGGTCGGGCTCGAGGACGCGCGTCCGCGGGGCGAACAGCGCGGCGCCCTCGTCGAGGCTGCCCACGTGACCCGCCCCGGTCGCGGCGATCACGGCGCAGGCGCGCAGGGTGAGGTTGTCCCCCTCGACGATCTCCGCCTCGCGCCCCAGCACGTCGACCGTGACCTGCTGCCAGAGCCGGTTGTGCTCGATGCCGCCCGAGAGCACCAGGCGGTCGCAGACCACGCCGGCGCGGACGAAGGAGTCCAGCACCGCCCGCGTCCCGCAGGCCACGGCCTCCACCGTCGCGCGGTAGAGCTCCTCGCGGGTCGTGCCGAGGGTGAGCCCGACGACGGCGCCGCGCAGCCGCGGGTCGCGGTGCGGCGTCCGGTTGCCCATGAACGTGTCGAGCGCGCGCAGGCCGTGGGCGCCCGGCTCCACCGCCGACGCCGCCCGGACGAGCGCCGGCAGGTCCTCGCGGGCGACGCCCATGATCGTCTCGCCGGCCCAGGTCAGCACGGAGCCGCTGCTCACCTGGCCGCCCTCGACCAGCCACCGGTCCGGGCGCAGCGCGTGCGGGTACGGGCCCCAGACCTCGGTCGTGACGGCCGCGGAGGCGGGGTCGGCGGGTTCGCCGATCTCGGCGACCAGGGCGGAGGAGGTTCCGGAGACGAGCGACACCAGGCCGTCGGACGCCCCGCAGGCCAGCAGCGAGACGTGGGCGTCGATCCCGCCGACCGCGACCGGGGCTCCCGGGGCGACCCCCAGCGCCGCGGCGGCTGCCGGCGTGAGAGGCCCGGCCACCGTCCCGACCGGGACGATCGCGTCCGGCAGCCGGTCGGCCAGGTCGGGCACGCCGAGGGCCGCGTACAGCTCGACCGGGTAGCGGCCGGCCACGGCGTCGTAGTTGTACTTGCAGACCGCGTTCATCTGCGACCCGGTCCAGGTGCCGGTGAGCCGGAACGTCAGGTAGTCGATCGCCTCGACGACCCGCGCAGCCCGCGCGAAGACCTCCGGCTCGTGCTCGTGCACCCACACCGCCTTGGGCAGCAGCCACTCGGCGGCGTCGGAGCCGCCGGACCAGGCCAGCACCGGGTGCTCGGCGAGCAGCGTCGCCGTCGCGGCGGCCTGGACCCAGGCCCGGGAGTCCATCCAGAGGATCGCCGGGCGCAGCGGCCGGCCGGCCTCGTCCAGCACCGCGACGGTCGAGGCCGTGGTGGCGCAGGCCAGCGCCACGACGGGACCCGCGTCGGCGCACCGCGGGGCCGCGAGCAGGGTCCGGGTGGCGTCGCAGACCGCCGCCCACCAGTCGTCCGGGTCCTGCTCCGCCCAGCCCGGGTGCGGGTAGGAGGTCCGGTAGCCCCGGTGCACCGACCCCAGGGGTTCCCCGTCGACCGCGAACGCCCCGACCCGCGCGCCCTCGGTGCCGAGGTCGATGGCCAGGACGACGCCGCTGCCCGTAGCCACGCCGGCGCCCGTCAGCCGGCCGAGGGGACGAACAGCACCTTGGAGGTGAAGGTCGAGCGGTCGCCGAGGGTGCGCATCATGTCGGGCAGGTCGGCGAGCGGGAGCTCGTGCGTGATCATGAACTCCCACCGCAGCTCGCCCGTCGCCATCTTGGCGGCCGCCGTACGCCACTCGTCGCCCGGGAACGGGGCGGAGAACGAGTTCCAGGCGCCGTGCAGCGTCACCTCGAGGCGCATGAAGCGGTTCCAGGTGTCCTTGGCCAGCTCGACCGGGGCGTGCGGGATGCCCACGAACACGGCGTGCCCCTTCGGCCCGACCAGCGCGGCGGCGAGGTCGGCGGCGGCCGCGTTGCCGGCCGACTCCAGCACGACGTCGAAGCCGGCGCCGGCCAGCTCCCGGGCGGCGTCGGCGCTCTGCACGGCGGCGGTGGCGCCGGCCTCGCGGGCCATCGCCGCCTTCTCCTCGCTCAGGTCGAGGCTGACGATGTCGGAGGCGCCCGCGAGCCGGGCCCACTGGATGGCGAACAGCCCGATGGGGCCGGCGCCGACCACGAGCACGCGCTGGCCCGTCCGCAGGCCGGTCTTCCAGAGGGCGTGCAGCGCGATCGCGGCGGGGTCGAGCATCGCCGCTGCGCGCGGGTCGAGGCCCTCGGGCATGGTCAGGAGGTTGCCGACCGGGACCACCACGTACTCGGCGTACGCGCCGTCGCTGCGGCTGCCGAAGTAGTCGTAGCTCTCGCACAGCCCGAAGTCGCCCTGCACGCAGTGGGCGCAGACCCGGCACGGGATCAGCGGCGGCACGGACACGAGCGTGCCGAGCTCGACGCCCTCGACGCCCGGCCCGAGCTCGGCCACGTGGCCGGAGAACTCGTGCCCGCAGACGATCGGCATGACGTAGCCGCCGTTGCGCAGCATCCGCGGCACGTCCGACCCGCACACGCCGCAGGCCGCCACCTTGAGCAGCACCTGGCCGGGACCCGGCGGGGTCACGGCCACCTCCTCCACGCGGATGTCGCCGGGGGCGTGGAGCACCGCGGCCCGCATCTGCGCGGGGACGGCTTCGGTGCTCGAGGTGGACGAGACGGTCATGGGTGGGACGTCCTTCCGGATGGACCAGACTGGCGGGGAGCGGGCGACCCGCACACTACGCAGACGCCGTCGGAGAGGTGCAGGGGTGGCCAAGCAGAGCAGGTCCGGCGGGACGCCCGCCACCGCGGCGCTGACCCGGGACGGGGTCGCGTACACGGCCCACCCGTACGCGCACGCCGACGGCGAGCGGCACTTCGGCGACGAGGCGACGGCGGCCCTGGGGCTCGACCCGGAGCGGGTGTTCAAGACGTTGGTCGTGGAGCTGACCGGTGGCCGCGGCGGCCTGGCCGTGGGCGTCGTCCCGGTCGCCCGCCAGCTCGACCTCAAGGCGGTCGCGCTGGCGCTCGGGGCGAAGAAGGCGGCCATGGCCGACCCCGCGGCCGCGCAGCGCTCCAGCGGCTACGTGCTCGGTGGCATCTCCCCGCTCGGCCAGCGCACCGCGCTCCCGACTGTCGTCGACGCGTCCGCCCTCGCCTTCCCGACCGTGTACGTCTCGGGCGGGCGCCGCGGTCTGCAGGTCGAGCTCGCGCCGACCGACCTCGTCGCCGTCACCGGCGCCCAGGTCGCGGCGATCGGGCACTGAGCGCACGCCCCTGGGCCTGTCGAAGCGCCCTGCCGAGGTTGGCGTCCGCTGCACCCGGGTGCTGGTGAGCCGACCTCTTCGAGGCCCTTCGACAGGCTCAGGGGGCGTTGCCGCCCGTAGAGACGCTCCCTGAGCTTGTTGAAGGGCCCCGCAGGGGTTGGCGTCCGCTACACCGGGTGCTGGTGAGCCGACCTCTTCGAGGCCCTTCAACAGGCTCAGGGGGCGTTCGCGCGAGCTCGGTGGGCCCCCGGACAAGCGACCCGGCCGCGGAGACGCGCCCTGAGCTCGTCGAAGGGCCCCGCAGGGGTTGGCGTTCGCTGCACCGGCCTCTTCGAGGCCGATCGACAGGCTCAGGGGGCGTTCGACGGCTCTGTGCCGTCGTCGACGACCGTCGAGCCGAGCATCAGACGGTACGGGCCGGGCCCTCGTCCGTCGGTGCCGGGAGGGTGAGCTCGTCGGGGACCTCGTCGCGGTCGTCGAACTCGGGGTCGCGGCCGAGCGACGTACCGAGCAGCACGGGGATCACCGCGAACAGGGGCCAGGTCAGCAGCGCGACCCGGGACCGCACGGTGAGGTCGACGGCGACGACGTCGCCCGCCTGCGCGGCCGCCAGCCGGACCGGGAACGAGCCCGGGCCGAGGCGGTAGCCGACGGCCCAGCAGATCAGCCCGGCCGCCGCACCGACGACGACGGTCAGGACGACGACGGGCCAGCCGGAGCGGCCGAACCAGCGCCAGGCGAGCACGCCCACGACCAGACCCACCACGGCCCCGCACACCACGAACCAGGCGTCGGCGGCGATGTAGCCCGCCAGGCCCCGTTCGGTGGTCGCGGCCGAGCCGCGCTCGCCGACGCGGTAGGTCGGCAGGTCGGTCACGGCCCACCAGACGACGCCGGCCACCGCGCCGAGACCGAGCCCGAGCGCCGCGTAGAGCACGACCCGGCGGACGTCGGGCCAGCGTCGGTAGGCCCACCGCTCGCTCGGTCCCTCGAACGGCGCCGCGGGGGTCGTCGGGTCGGACGTGCTCACCGGGCCGTCACCCCCGCGTGGGTCAGGAGGCGAGGCACGACGGACCGAGCAGCGCCTTGAGGTCGGCCATCAGCGGCGGTGACGGGCTGACTGACAGGCCCGAGTCGAGGCGCATGAGTGTCGATCGACCCGAGCTCTGCAGCCTCAGCCGCACCTCCGTGGTCCCCGGGTACTGCGCGAGCACGTCGCGGAGCTGCGCCACGACGGGCGGGGTGCAGCGGACCGCGGGCAGCGAGATGACGACCGGCCCGGTCGGACCCTCGCTGACGTCGGGCAGCGTGAGCTCGGTCGCGTTCAGCGAGACGGCGTCGTCGTCGGACTTGATCCGGCCCTTGACCCGCACGACGACGTCGCTGGCCAGCACGGTCGAGACCAGGTCGTACGCCTTGGGGAACAGCAGCACCTCGATCGAGGCCTCGAGGTCCTCCACGGTCAGGACCGCCCAGAGGTCGCCACGCTTGGTCGTCTTGCGGTTGACGTTGGTGATCATCCCGGCGATCGTCACCTGGCCCTCGCGCGGGCCGTCGTCGCCGAGCAGCTCGCCGATGCTGATGTCGCGCTCGGTCGAGAGGATGTGCTCGAGGCCGAGCAGCGGGTGGTCGCTGACGTAGAGCCCGAGCATCTCCCGCTCGAAGGCGAGCTTGGTCCGCTTGTCCCACTCGGGCAGGTCGGGCACCGTGCCGGAGAGGTGCGAGGACCCGGCGTCGGAGTCGTCGAACCCGAAGTCGAAGGCGTCCTGCCCGCGGGCCGAGTTGCGCTTGAGGTCGAGCACGCCGTCGACCGCGGACTCGTAGATGCTCATCAGCGCCCGGCGGGTGTGGCCCATCGAGTCGAACGCGCCGGCCTTGACCAGCGACTCGATGAGGCGCTTGTTGCACACGACGAGGTCGGCCTGGTCGAGGAACGAGTAGAAGTCGGCGGCCTTGCCGTTCGCGCTCCGCGCGGCCACGACCTTGTCCACGGCGTTCGCCCCGACGTTGCGGACGGCGGTGAGGCCGAACCGGATGTCGCTCCCGACCGGGGTGAAGTTCGCCTCGGACTCGTTGACGTCGGGCGGCAGCACCTGGATGCCCATCCGGCGGCACTCGTTGAGGTAGATGGCCATCTTGTCCTTGTCGTCGCCGACCGAGGTCAGCAACGCGGCCATGAACTCGGCCCGGAAGTTCGCCTTGAGGTAGGCGGTCCAGTAGGAGACGAGCCCGTACGCGGCGGTGTGCGCCTTGTTGAACGCGTAGTCGGAGAAGGGGACCAGGACGTCCCAGAGCGCCTTGGTCGCCGCCTCGGAGTAGCCGTTCGTCCGCATGCCCGCGGAGAACGGCTTGTACTCCGCGTCGAGGATCTCCTTCTTCTTCTTGCCCATCGCGCGGCGCAGCAGGTCGGCCTGGCCGAGCGTGTAGCCGGCGACCTTCTGCGCGGTCGCCATCACCTGCTCCTGGTAGACGATCAGCCCGTGCGTCGTCCCGAGGATCTCCTTGAGAGGCTCCTCGAGCTCCGGGTGGATCGGCGTGACCTCCTGGCGGCCGTTCTTGCGCAGGGCGTAGTTCGTGTGGCTGTCGACGCCCATCGGCCCGGGGCGGTAGAGCGCGAGGACGGCGGAGATGTCCTCGAAGTTGTCCGGGCGCATCAGCCGCAGCAGCGAGCGCATCGGCCCGCCGTCGAGCTGGAACACCCCGAGCGTGTCGCCGTGGCCGAGCAGCGCGTACGTCGCCGGGTCGTCGAGCGTGAGGTCCTCGAGGACGAGCTCGACGCCGCGGTTGAGCTTGATGTTCTTGACGGCGTCGTCGAGCACCGTCAGGTTGCGGAGCCCGAGGAAGTCCATCTTGATCAGGCCCAGCGACTCGCAGGTCGGGTAATCGAACTGGGTGATGATCGCGCCGTCCTGCTCGCGGCGCATGATCGGGATGATGTCGATGAGCGGTTCGCTGCTCATGATCACGCCGGCGGCGTGCACGCCCCACTGGCGCTTCAGGCCCTCGAGGTCGCGGGCGGTGTCGACGACCTTCTGCACGTCGGCGTCCGACTCGTAGAGCGACCGGAACTCGCCGCCCTCGCCGTAGCGCGGGTGGTCCTTGTCGAACAGCTTGCCCAGCGGCACGTCCTTGCCCATGACGGGCGGCGGCATCGCCTTGGTGAGGCGCTCCCCCATCCCGAACGGGTAGCCGAGCACCCGGGAGGCGTCCTTGACGGCCTGCTTGGCCTTGATCGTGCCGTAGGTGACGATCTGGCTGACGCGGTCCTCGCCGTACTTCTGCGTGACGTAGCGGATGACCTCGCCGCGGCGACGCTCGTCGAAGTCGATGTCGAAGTCGGGCATCGAGACGCGGTCGGGGTTCAGGAACCGCTCGAAGATCAGACCGTGCTTGAGCGGGTCGAGGTCGGTGATCCGCATCGCGTACGCGGCCATCGACCCGGCGCCCGACCCGCGGCCCGGGCCGACCCGGATGCCGTTCTCCTTCGCCCAGTTGATGAAGTCGGCGACGACGAGGAAGTAGCCGGCGAAGCCCATCTGGGTGATGACGCCGGTCTCGAACTCGGCCTGCTTGCGGACCTCGTCGGGGATGCCGCCCGGGAAGCGGCGCCGCAGGCCGGTCTCGACCTCCTTGACGAACCAGGAGGTCTCGTCCTCCCCCGGCGGGCAGGGGAAGCGCGGCATGTAGGTGCCGGTGCCCTCGGTGAAGTTGATCTGGCAGCGCTCGGCGATCGCCAGGGTGTTGTCGCAGGCGTCGGGCAGCTCGGAGAACAGCGCCCGCATCTCGGCGGGCGACTTGAGGTAGTAGCCGTCGCCGTCGAACTTGAACCGGTTCGCGTCGGCCATCGTCGAGCCGGACTGCACGCAGAGCAGGACCTCGTGGGCCGACGCCTCCGCGCGGGTGGCGTAGTGGAGGTCGTTCGTCGCGACGAGCGGGAGGTGGAGGTCCTTGGCCAGGCGCAGCAGGTCCTGCCGGACCCGGTTCTCGATGGACAGGCCGTGGTCCATCAGCTCGACGAAGTAGCTGTCGGCGCCGAAGATGTCGCGGAACTCGGCGGCGCTCTTGACCGCCTCGTCGTACTTGCCGAGGCGGAGGTAGGTCTGCACCTCGCCCGACGGGCACCCGGTCGTGGCGATGAGGCCCTTGCCGTACGTGTTCAGCAGCTCGCGGTCCACGCGCGGCTTGAAGTAGTAGCCCTCCAGCGAGGCGAGCGAACCCATCCGGAAGAGGTTGTGCAGGCCCGTGGTGTTCTCGGCCCACATCGTCATGTGGGTGAAGGCACCACCGCCGGAGACGTCGTCGCCGTTGGCCGCGGCCTTCGCGTCGCCCCAGCGGACCCGCTTGCGCTCGCTGCGGTGGGTCTTGGGCGTCACGTACGCCTCGAGGCCCACGATCGGCTTGACGCTCGTGCCCTTGGACGCCTTGTGGAACTCGTAGGCCCCGAACAGGTTGCCGTGGTCGGTCACCGCGATGGCCGGCATGCCCTGCTCCTCGCACCCGGCGAAGAGGTCCTTGATGCGCGCGGCGCCGTCGAGCATGGAGTACTCGGAGTGCACGTGCAGGTGCACGAAGCTGTCGTTCGACGTGCCCGCGGAGCGGGTCGGTGTGGTGCTGGTGCTCATCGGAGGGCCACTCTAAGCGCGTCCTCCGACAGGCCCCAGCACGACGCGCCCGGCCCACCGCGAGGGTGGGCCGGACGCGCTGGTCAGGGCCGGGTTCAGCGCGGGAGAGCCGCCCGACGAAGGGTGGACAGCTCCTTCGTCGACGACCGCTCCGCCTGCTTCTTGGCCGCCGCCGACCGCGCCGCGGGCTCCGGCCGGGGCAGCGGGTCGCAGGTCACGTCGGCCTTCTTGCCCGACTTCCGCTTCGGCAGCTCGCCGGTCGCGAGGTAGGCCGCGATCCGGTCGTCGACGCAGGCGTTGCCGTAGAGCGAGCCCGCGTGGGTGGTGCCGCCGGGCTCGGCGATCAGCCGGGCCTTCGGGAACCGCTTGCGCACCTCGAGGCTGCCCGCGTACGGGGTCGCGGCGTCGAGCGTCTCGTTCACCATGAGGAGGCTCTTGACCTTGCGGCCGTCGATCTTGAGCTCCTTCTGCTGCTGGGCGGGCCAGTGCCGGCAGGGCTCGTTGTACCAGGTGTTCGCCCAGGTCTCGTACGGCGCCTTCCGGAAGATGCGCCAGCTGTCCTTCTCCCAGGTGCTCCACTTCTGGGGCCAGTCCCTGGTGTCCGTGCACTGCACGCCCAGGTAGACCGCGTAGCCGTTGTCGGCCTTCGGGTCGTCGGCGTCGTAGCCGCTGGAGTCGAGGTAGGCCGCCTCGAGCGCCTTGACGTCGTCGTCCCGGACGAAGCGCGAGAAGGTCTCGGCGAGGCCGGTCCAGGAGGACTGGTAGTAGCCGGCGTAGAGGAACGCGTCGATCCACTCGCTGCCGCCGAGCTGGCCGCCCTTGCCCTTGACCGGGTCGGCGTAGAGCTTCTCCTCGGTGCGGTAGAAGAGCGACCGCACGGCCTTCTGGGTCGTGCCCAGGTGGTAGACGCTGTCGTGGTCGGCGACCCAGCCGAACCAGATGTCGATGTTCACGTCGAACGCCTCGTCCTGGTCGAGGTTGGCGTCGTACCAGATCTTGCGGGGGTCGACCGTGCCGTCGAAGACGACGCGGCGCAGGCGCTTGGGGTAGAGGGTTCCGTAGACCTGGCCGAGGTAGGTGCCGTACGAGAAGCCGTAGTAGTTGATCTTCTTCTCGCCGAGCGCCTTGCGGATGCTCTCCATGTCCTTCGCCGAGTCGACCGTGGTCAGGTGGTCGAGGATCGGGCCGTTCTTCTTTGCGCAGGCGTCGGTGTAGGCGTTCGTCTTCGCGAACCACGCCTCGCTCAGCGCGGGGCTGGCCGGCACGTAGCGGGGCCGGTCGTAGCCGGCGAAGGTCGGGTCGCACGAGACCGCCGGCTCGGAGTCGCCGACGCCGCGGGGGTCGAAGCCGATCCAGTCGTAGCTGTCGCCCGCGCCGTCCGGGACGTACTGCCCCAGCGTCGCCAGGCCCAGCCCCGAACCGCCCGGGCCGCCCGGGTTGACGAGCATCACGCCCTGGTCCTGCTTGGTCGTGTGGGCGACGCGCGAGATCGCGATCTTGATCTTCGTGCCGTCGGGGTGGTCGTAGTCCAGCGGGACCGTGACCTTGGCGCACTCCGCCTTGGCGTCCTTCAGGCTCGACGACGAGCAGGACCCCCAGACGGGCGCGGGCGGGGTGTACGACCGGGCCGACGTGGCGGCGGACGTGCGGGAGGACGCCGGGGCGGTGCCGGCCGCGGGTGCCGCCGTGGCCGACGGGGCCAGGAGGGCCCCCGACGCCAGCAGGGTGGCGACAGCGGCACCGGTGGCGAGGGCGCGTGAGCGCAGGGTCATTCGTTCTCGCTCTCAGAGGGGGAAGACGGAGCGAGCACACGCTCGCACGGACAGTTGCCAGACCTATGGATCTCCTGTCAGGTCCGGCGTGGCGTAGGTGGCTCACGTGGCCTAAGTGGCAGACGTGACGACTGCGCGCGACGGGCGAGGACCGCCGGCCGCTTCACGACAGGCAGGCACTATCCAGGCACCATCGCGGGTGGAGCCGACCCCTCCGGGGCCCTTCGACAGGCTCAGGGGGCGTAGGACGGCAGGCGCAGCTCTGAGGCTGCCCCTGCTGTTCCGAGCGGCGCGACGCGGACGTCATCGGCGCAGCACCTCGCCTCGTTGTCGGGCGAGCACCCGTACGTTGCGCAGCGGTCGCTGATCGGGGTCGACCCACCTCGGCGGCACCCAGGCGGGGAGGCCGTCGACCATCAGGCAGGTCCAGCCCCGACCCGCGAAGTTGTGGTGGTGCCACGCGCACAACAGCGTCAGGTTCTCGAGATCCGTCGCGCCGCCGTCGACCCACGCGGTGACGTGGTGGCGTTCGCACCACTCCGGCGGACGGTCACAACCCGGGAAGCTGCACCCGCCGTCACGGGCGACCAGCGCCACCGTCTGACCCGGCGTCGCGAGGCGGCGGGTCCGGCCCAGCTGCAGGACCACGCCGGTCGGGCTCACCACGGTCGGGTAGACCTCCGCCTCGCCGGCCAGGTCCACCACCGTCTCGGCCGACATCACCGTGCCGTCGCTGCTCACACCCCAACGCCGGCGCGCGACCAGGTCACCCTCAGGGATCGTCACGATCACGGTCGCCGGGGTGCCGCCCGCGTCGGGCAGGGTGCCCGAGCGGAGGAGCCGGTCGCAGACCTCTTCCAGCGCGTCGTGGGTGCGTTGCCCGTGGTGGCGCGGGTCGTCCTGCTGGACCTCACGCCCGTCGTCGAGCACCACCGTCGCCAGTCGGGGTTTCGCCAGTGGACCCAGGACCGCACGGAGCTTCGCGCCGACGGGCCCGGTGAGGCGTCCCTCGACCGACCACATCCCGTCGCGCAGCCGCGTGAACGCCAGGTGCCGCCGATCCTGGTTGAGGTCCTCCTGCGGTCGGGTGCCGTCCGGGTCGATCCGCTCCACGACCTGCTCGGCCAAGGTCCGCAGCTCGCGCGGCGGGAACACGACCGCGAACTGGGCCAGGAGCCCGTCCGCCGCCTCCAGGTCCGCCGGGTCGAACCCCCGATGCTCCACCTTCGCCAACGCCCGGACGCACACGTCCAGCTGCTCCGGCGACGCCATCCCCGCCCGCTGCACCCCCGCCAACGCCGGACGCAACGGCTCCGACGCCTCCCCGGTCATCGCCACCCGCACGCCCAGCGCCTCCGCCGCCCGGACCCGACGGGCCGCCTCCCCACGCGACAGGCGCAGGGCCCACGACAGCACCGCGGTCACGTTCGGCTGGGTCAGCTTGGCCGGGAGGTTCCGCGCCTCGACGTCGCGGACGGCGCGATGGTCCACCAGCGCCAGGCCGTTGCGGACACGTTCGAGCTCCTGCAGGAACCGCACGAACCCCCCGTCGTCGAGGGCGTCACACCCGCCCGCCTCCACTACCTCGACCAGCCCGTCCGCAGCGGAACGGAACGCCTCGAAGGCGCGACCGACCGACGTCGCTTCGCGCTCCTCGACCCCCGCGATCCCCATGAGACGAACCTACGGAGACCCTCTGACACTTTCCGAATGCCTGTTCGATTACATCGGTCGAGCTTTGCGCCCCTTGACCACCCGGGGCGGCTCCACCCCGAGAACCTCAGACCGACACGTCCGCCCGGCGGCGTCCGCGCTGGCCGTCCTCGGGGTCGCAGAACGTGCGGCCGTCGGTGAACAGGACGCCGTCGGCGAACCTGGCCTCGACCTGACCGCCGCCGAACTGCTCGGTGTAGAGGCGGGCGTAGAGGCCGCCCTGGGCGAGGAGCTCGGCGTGGGTGCCCTGCTCGACCAGCTCGCCGTCCTCGAGGCCGAAGATGACGTCGGCGTTCTGGATGGTCGAGAGCCGGTGGGCGATGGCGATGGTCGTGCGCCCGTGGGTGGCGCGCTCGAGCGCGTCCTGGACGAGCCGTTCGGTCTCGGTGTCCAGCGCCGAGGTCGCCTCGTCGAGGATCAGCACCCGCGGGTCCTTGAGGAACACCCGCGCGATGGCGAGGCGCTGCTTCTCCCCGCCGGAGAGCCGGTAGCCGCGCTCCCCCGTGACGGTCGCGTAGCCGTCGTCGAAGCTCATGATCCGGTCGTGGATGTTGGCGTTGCGTGCCGCCTCGTGGACCTCCTCCTCGGTCGCGGCGGGGCGGGCGTACGCGATGTTGTCGTAGACCGTGCCGTGGAAGAGGTACGGCTCCTGGGTGACCATCCCGACCGTCTCGGCGAGCGAGTCCATGGTCAGGTCGCGGACGTCGACGCCGTCGACGAGCACCGCCCCCTCGGTCACGTCGTAGAAGCGCGGGACGAGGTAGGTCATCGTCGTCTTGCCCGAGCCGGACGGGCCGACGATCGCGGCGAGCTGGCCGGGCTCGACCCGGAGCGAGAGGTGCTTGAGCGTCCAGCCGTCGCCGGGCGGGCGCGGCGAGGTGTCGTCCTCGCTCACCTGCGGAACCGTCGCCTCCCGCTCCCCGGCGAAGCGCGGTCCCCGGCCGGCCGGGGCGGTCAGCTCCCGCGGCGCCGGGTAGCGGAACCACACGTCCGCGAACTCGACCGAGCCGCCGGTCGGGCCCGCGGGCAGGGCCTGCGCGTCGGGCCGCTCGACGACGGCGGGCTCGAGGTCGAGGTACTCGAAGATCCTCCGGAACAGCGCCAGCGACGTCTGCACGTCGAGGGTCACGCGCATCAGCTGGATCAGCGGCATCTGCAGGCGGGCCTGCAGCGTCGTGAACGCGACGAGCGTGCCCGCGGTGAGCGTCGCCGCCCCGACGCTGATGCGCCCCGTGATGATGAAGCCCGCCGCGAGGTAGATGAGGGCCGGCGTGATCGCGAAGAACGTCTGGACCACGGCGAAGAAGGCCCGCCCGGTCATGGCCTGCTCGACCTGCAGCCGGGTCTGGCGCGCGTTCTCCTCGCGGTAGCGCTGCACCTCGGAGTCCGCGCGGTTGAAGACCTTGGCCAGCAGGATGCCGGAGACCGAGAGCGCCTCCTCGGTGATCGCGGTCATCTCCGACAGCGACTCCTGCGTACGCCGCGCCAGCCGTTGCCGACGCTGCCCCACCCGCAGCTGCAGCCAGACGAAGAGCGGCATCAGGACGAGCGTGATGATCGTCAGCTGCCAGCTGAGCACCACCATGGCGATGAAGGCGGAGACCACGGTCACCGAGTTCTGCACGATGGTCGTCGCGGTGTCCGTGAGGACCGTCCGTACGCCGCTGACGTCGTTGGCCAGCCGGGACTGGATGGCGCCGGTCTTGGTGGCCGTGAAGAAGGCCAGCTCCATCTTCTGCAGGTGCGCGAAGAGGTCGCCGCGCAGGTCGGCCATCGCCGAGTTGCCGATGGTGCTGGTCAGCAGGTTCTGCCCGATGCCGATCAGCGCCGTGGCGATGGGCACCACGCAGAGCCCGGCCACGAGCCACCCGAGCAGGTGGAAGTCCGGCGGTCCCCCGTTCGTCGGGAACAGCGCGGAGTCGAAGACGGCCTTGGTCAGGAACGGCGACAGGATGCCGAGCAGCGCGGAGACCACCACGGCGAGGCCGACGAGGAGCATCTTGTTCCGGTACGGGGCGAGCATCCGCGCGATCCGCCGCAGCGTCGTCGGTGAGCCCTCCCCCACGGCCGGGTCCACGACCACGCTCGCCTGCGTCATGGCGCGAGCCTAGGCCGCGGCCCGCCCGGCCCGGCCCGGAGCCGCGCCGCTACCGGTAGTCCTTGGGCAGCGGCGGCGCGTACTCGCTCCGGGTGCTGGTGCGCAGGCCGAGCTTGACCAGCGACTCGACCAGCACCACCGCCGCGCTCACGCCGTCGATCACCGGGACGCCGACCTGCTCCGACACGTCCTGGCAGAAGTCGGCCATGCCCGCGCAGCCGAGCACCACCGAGTCGGCCTCGTCGTGCTCCACCGCCCGTCGGCAGAGATCGACGACGAGCTTGCGGGCGTCCGACGCGGGGTCGTCCAGCTCGAGGACCGGGACCTCGCAGGCGTAGATGCTGCGGCAGTGCGCGGCGAACCCGTACCGCTGCACGAGGTGCTCGGCCTGGCCCATCGTGCGGGCGAGCGTCGTGACCACGCTGAACGAGCGGCCGAGCAGGGTCGCGGCGTGGAAACCCGCCTCGGCGATCCCGACGACCGGGCCGGACGCGAGCTCGCGCGCGGCGTCCAGGCCGGGGTCGCCGAAGCAGGCGATGACGAACCCGTCCACCCCGTCGGCCTCGGCGGCCGCGATCTCGGCCAGCAGGCCGGGCACGGCCAGCGCCTCGTCGTAGTGGCTCTCGATCGACGCCGGCCCGTGCGCGTTGGTGATCGCGACGACCTCGGTCGAGGGGTCGACGACCCCGCGGGCTGCCGCGGCGATCGTCGCCGTCATCGCCTCCGTGGTGTTCGGGTTGACCACGGCGATCCGGCGGCGGACCGCGGCGGGGCTCACTGGCCGACCCCGGACGTCGCCACCTCCGCGTCGCGGTCGAGGTGGGCGATGCGCGGGTTCACGCGCTCCAGGAGGGTGAAGGCGAGGAACCCGAGCCCGCAGCCCACGAACCAGCTGAAGTCACCGGCGTGCGACAGGATCGCGCTGGCCGAGTCGGCCCAGACCACCCCGCCGACCAGCACCAGCACGATCGCCGGGACGCCGCCGATCAGGACCGAGGCGACGGCGTTCGGGTTGTAGCCGTTGCGGAACCAGTAGCGCTTCGACGGGTCCATCGAGTACATGTCGTCGACCCAGACGCGCTGCCTGCTGACCACGTAGTAGCCCGAGATCAGGATGCCGAACAGCGGACCGATCAGCGCGCCGAGGATGCCGAGCGTGAAGAGGATGCCCTCGTCGCTGTTGTACCAGTTCCACGGCGTCAGGAGCACGGAGCCGACGGCGGCGATCATGCCGCCCATCCGCCAGCTGATGCGCCTGGGGTTGACGTTGGAGAAGTCGAAGGCCGGGGAGATGAAGTTCGCGACGATGTTGATCCCGACCGTCGCGATGACGAAGGTCAGGCCGCCGAGCAGGATCGCGAACCCCGAGTCGATGCGCTGGACGGTCTCGATCGGGTCGGTGATCATCTCCCCGAACACCGGCACCGTGGCCGAGGCGGTGACGACGGTGAGGATCGAGAAGAAGAGGAAGTTCAGCGGCAGCCCGAGCCAGTTGCCCTTGCGCACCGCCTTGAACGACCGCGCGTAGCGCGAGAAGTCGCCGAAGTTGAGCATCGGTCCGGAGAAGTAGGACACCACGGCGGCGACCGCGGCGATCATGACCGGGATCGAGGCGCCGAGGCTGAGCTGCTCGGACGAGAGGTTGAGGCTGATGTTGCCGAGACCGGCCTTGGCGACGAGGTAGACGCACAGGATGATCATGACCACGTACACGGCGGGGCCGGCCCAGTCGATGAACCGCTTGATCGCCTCCATGCCGCGCCAGAACACGGCCGCCTGCGCCACCCAGAGGATGGCGTAGCAGAGGTAGCCCAGGGGCGAGAGCCCCAGGAAGGTCGTGCCGTCGAGCGCGGCGGAGAAGCCCGGCGCGAACTTCAGGAAGATGATCATCAGCGACGTGGCCGCCAGGTAGGTCTGCACGCCGTACCAGGCGATGGCGATGCAGCCCCGGATGATCGCGGGGATGTTCGCGCCGCGGACGCCGAAGACCGCCCGGTTGATCACCGGGTAGGGCACGCCGGTGATCTGGCTGGGCTTCGCGACGAGGTTGCAGAACACCATCACGATGCCGATGCCGACGACCAGCGCCACGAGCACCTGCCAGGCGGCGATGCCCAGGCTGAAGAGCGCGCCCGCGGTCACGTAGCCGCCGACGCTGTGCACGTCGGACATCCAGAAGGCGAAGATGTTGTACGACGACCAGGTCTGCTTCTTGAGCGGCGCGAGGTCGGTGTTCGCGAGCCGGTCGTCGTACTCCGGCTTGACCAGGCCGTCACCCCCCGGGTGGCCCGCGGGCTCGAGGACGTCGTGGTGAGCAGGCGCGGTTCCGGTCATGGCGGCTCCCGAGGGGGTGGTGGTGCCGATCACGCTAGGGACGGCCCGCGACACCGGGGTTGCGCGCGTGTAACGGGTTCGCGCTTTCTCCGGGCCGCCGCTAGGAAGCCGTCGCCCGGCTGACGATCGCCGCCACGGTGCCGACCGTGCGGGTGGTCAGGCCCACGCCGACGACGCGGGCGAGACCGGCGGCCAGGACGCTGCGGGCCTGCCCGTCGCCCCAGCGGACCCACACCTCGCTCCCGGCGACCGCGTACGGCTCGGCCGCCGTCGCGACCGCGCCTATCCGGGCCTCCGCACCCTCCGGCGCGGGACCGGCGAGGAAGCTGATCGTGACCTGGCCGGGTCCCTCCGGGAGGGGGTCCGCCGTCAGGAGCCCGGCGAGCCGCGCCACCGACCGGACGGTCACCCCGACCGTGGTCCCGTGCTCGGCGAGCAGGGCGTCGGCGAGCTCGCGCCCGACGACCTCCGCGGGCCTGCCGGTGGAGAGGACGAGGTTGCCGCTGCTCGCCCAGGTCCACACGTCGTCGTGGCCCAGCTCCCGCGCGAGCGCGGCCAGCCGGGGCATCGCCACCCGCCGCGATCGGCCGAGGTTCACCCCGTGCAGGAAGGCGACGTACGTGGTCACGCGCCCTCCCGGTTCCCTCGGCACCGCACGGTCCCGCTCGCTGCGTCACGGTTCGGGCGGGCACCCCTACGGGTCTGTTAGGACCACCCGCTTACGCGTTAAGTTGGAGAACGGACCGAATCTCGAACGCTGGGGGGCCCATCATCTCCGACACGAACCGACCTCCGCGAGGGCGGTGCTGCCGCTCCCGCGGGTCGTCGACATGACCGTCGACGCCGCGGAGCTCGAGCAGCTCCTGACCGACCTGGGTCGGCGCCGCACCCGGATCACCTCGCTCGCGAGCGCCCACGTCCAGGACGAGGCGCTGCTGCAGGAGCTGGCGGAGCTGGGCGAACGGCTGCAGGTCGCGGACGAGGAGCTCCGCGTGCAGCAGGAAGAGCTCGAGGCGGCCCGGCTGCGGCTGCGCGAGGAGTCGGCGGACCGCGAGCTGTTGTCCACCACCGTCCCGTCGGTCCGCACCGACGCGCGCGGCCACGTCCTGACCCTCAACCTCGCCGCGGCGCGGCTCACCCAGCGTTCCAGCGCGCGCGGTCCGCTGCGCCCGCTGGCGGGCTGGTTCGTGGTCCAGGACCGTCCCGCGGTACGCGACCTGGTCACCCGGGCCGTGCGGCACGCCTCGCCCGCCACCGCCCCCGGCCTGCGGCTGGCGCTGCCCGACGGCAGCGAGGTCGTCACGGCCGTGGAGGTCGAGCCCGAGGCCCGCGACGACGGGTCGGTGTCGCTGCTGTGGCGCTTCCCGGGCGAGGCGCAGGCCACGCCCCTCGACCTCCGTCCGCTCCGGGACCTGGTGGCGGAGGACCTCGCCTCGCTGGCGCTCGAACTGGCACGCCACCGTGGCGCCGAGGACGTGCTGAAGGCGGTGGCCGACGCGCTCGTCCGCCTGGTCCCGGGAGCCGCGCAGGTCGCGGTGAGCGTGCTCCGCCGGGACCTCGTCGAGCTGACCGCGGCCTCCGCCCCGGCGGCGGCCGACGTCGAGGCCTGGCAGCTCGCCCTGGGCGAGGGTCCGGCCGTGGCCGCCACGAGGAGCAGGGGGACGGTCGTCGTCGTCGACGACCTCGCCGTCGAGCCGCGCTGGCCCCACCTGGGGGTGGTCGAGGAACGGCACGGCCTCGTCAGCGTGGTGTCGGTCGCGGCGTCGCTGCCCGGGGTGACCCGGACGCTCGTGCTGAGCTGGTACGGCACCTCGCGCGCGGCCTTCGCGGACGAGGACGGCCGTCGCCGCGCCCTGCTCGCGGCCGCGCACGCCGCCGCCGCGGTCGACCGCGCCGTGCACGAGGACCACCTGCAGGCCGCCATCGCCCACCGCCAGCTCATCGGCGAGGCGGTCGGGATGGTCGCGGTCCGCGAGTCCCTGACCCGGGAGGCCGCGTTCGCGCTGCTCGCGCAGCAGTCCCAGCGCAGCAACCGCAAGCTCGTCGACCTGGCCCGCGACGTCGCGGAGTCCCACGACTGACCGGTCCGTCGGTCGTTCGGCCCGTGGGCGCACGGGTACTAGAGTCGGCGCCGGGCGCCGAGGAGGACCGATGAGCGACACGGCTACGACCTCGGAGGACCCGGGGCCGGTGGGACCGGAGGACCGGCAGTTCGAGCAGCTGCTGGAGTTCCTGCGCGAGGTCCGCGGCATCGACTTCACCGGCTACAAGCGCCCGAGCCTGATGCGTCGCGTCCGGCACCGGATGGGCGAGCTCCACCTGACGTCGTTCGACGAGTACCAGGACCTGCTCCAGCTCCAGCCCGACGAGTTCGCGACGCTCTTCAACACGGTCCTCATCAACGTCACGAGCTTCTTCCGCGACGCGGACGCCTGGACCGAGCTGCGCGAGCGGCTCGTGCCGCAGCTGCTGGCCCGGGCGGACGGGGCCCCGATCCGGGTGTGGAGCGCCGGGTGCGCGTCGGGCCAGGAGGCGTACAGCATCGCCATGGTGCTGCACGAGGCGCTGGGGCCGGCGTTCCGGGAGCGCGTGAAGATCTACGCGACCGACGTCGACGAGCACGCGCTGAACGAGGCCCGCCAGGCCAGCTACGCCGAGCGGGAGCTCGACGGGCTGCCCGAGGGCTTCGCCGAGCGCTACCTGGACGCCGTGGGCGGCCGGTTCGTCGTGTCCTCGGAGCTGCGGCGCGCCGTGATCTTCGGGCGGAACGACCTCACCGTCGACGCCCCGATCTCGCGCATCGACGTGCTGCTGTGCCGGAACCTGCTGATGTACTTCAACGCCGAGACGCAGAACCGGGTGCTCGGCCGGCTCGGGTTCGCCCTCAAGCCCGACGGCGTGCTGTTCCTCGGCAAGGCCGAGATGCTGCTCAACCACGCGGACCTCTTCGAACCCATCGACCTCAAGCGGCGCTTCTTCCGGCGCATCCGGCTGGACGTGGCCGAGGGCGCGGGGTTCAGCGAGAGCGCGGTCCGCCGCCCGCGGGCGGTGGTCGCCGACGACACCGGCCGGCTGCGCAACGAGATCCTGCTCAACAACCCGGTCGCCCAGCTGGCGGTGGCCTCCGACGGGCGCCTGGCCATGATCAACCACCGGGCGAACGCGATGCTCGGCCTCTCCGACCGCGACCTCGGACGCCCCTTCCAGGACCTCGACGTCTCCTACCGCCCGCTCGAGCTCCGCCCGCACCTGCGGGCGGTGACCGAGACGCGGACGGCCGCCTGGCTCCGCGAGGTCGAGTGGCGCCGGATCGGGCCGGACCCGGTCTACCTCGACATCCAGCTCGTCCCGCTGACGGACAGCGAGGGGGGCGTGCTCGGCGTCTCGATCAGCTTCACCGACGTGACCCGGTTCCGGCAGCTGCGGGTCGAGGTGGAGACGGCGAACCGGCAGCTCGCGGCCGCGTACGAGGAGCTCCAGTCGACCAACGAGGAGCTCGAGACCACCAACGAGGAGCTGCAGAGCACGGTCGAGGAGCTGGAGACCACCAACGAGGAGCTCCAGTCGACCAACGAAGAGCTCGAGACGATGAACGAGGAGCTGCAGTCCTCCAACGACGAGCAGCAGAGCAGCAACGACCAGCTCCGCGAGCGCACCACCGAGGTCGGTGAGCTGAACGAGTTCATGGGCGCGGTCCTCGGCAGCTTCGGCGGCGCCGTCGTCGTCCTCGACCAGAACCTCGTCGTGCGCGTCTGGACCCCGCAGGCCCAGGAGCTGTGGGGCCTGCGGCCGGAGGAGACCATCGGGCAGTCCCTCCTCGACCTCGACAGCGGCATGCCGGCCGCCGAGCTGCACCCGCTGCTGCACGCCGTGGTCGTCGGCGACGCGCCCTCCGTCCGGGACCACCACATCTCCGCCGTCAACCGGCGCGGCCGCACGATCGACCTCGAGGTGGCGATCACCCCGCTACTCCGCTCGAGCGGTCCCGGGACCGCCGGCGCCCTCCTCCTCATGGAGGACGTCACCCCGGACGTCTGAGCCGGGCGCGAGGACCTCGGGCGGCGACGTCGCCCAGGACTCCGCCTCCCGGCGCAGCTGCCGCGCCCGGCCGCTGACCTCGGCGGCGTAGGCCAGCAGCCCGGAGTCGTCCGCGGGGCCCGTCGAGGTCAACCGGCCGAGCACCGCCGACTGCTCCTCGAGCGCGGCCACGGCCGCCCAGAGCTTGGCCTCGGACGCCTCGGCCTGCGCGGCCGCCAGGGTCTGCGGCGAGAACCGGTGACCGATGTGGCAGGCGAAGTAGGTGATCTGCGGCAGGTCGACCTCGGCCATGGCTCCGCCGCAGTCCGGGCACGCGAGCCGGGTGAGCCGGGCCTCCCCGGCCGCGAGGAAGTCGGGGTCGCCCGCGTCGACCATGGTCGCCGGCCGGTGCTCGTGCTCGTGCTCGTGCTCGTGCGCTGCGGCGATGCGTGCTGACATCCGGGCCTCCTCGTCCGTCGTGCGCTGCGTGATGAGGGTCAGGGCCGCGACGCTGCTGCGGCCGAGCTCGGGCGCGGGCACGGCTCGGGCGCCCGGGGCGGCGGCGAGCGCGGCCGCCGGCATGCTGGTGAAGTCGGCGTCGGCCTGGACGAGGACGGTCCCGCCCGCCCGGGCCACGAGCGCGGCGCCGACCGCACCGTCGTCGAGCACCCCGCTCAGCACGACGGCCACCGTACGAGGCCCGTACCGCGACGCCGCGCTCGCGAGCATCACGTCCACCGAGGGCCGCTGGCGGTTGACCCGGGGCCCGCTGCTGAGCCGCAGCCCTTCCGCGTCGACGAGCAGGTGGCGTCCCGGCGGGGCGACGTAGACGCGGCCCGCCCGCAGGGGCTCGCCGTCGGCCGCGGCGGCGACGGGCAGGGCCGTCGCCCGCTGCAGGATGAGGGGCAGCCGGCTCCGCGCGTGCTCGCCGATGTGCTGGGTGACCAGCACCGCGGCCGGCAGCTCGGCCGGCAGGGCGGAGACCAGGTCCACCAGCGGCTCCAGGCTCCCCGCCGAACCCCCGACCAGCAGGACGGCGTCTGCCCGCGGCCCGGCCGAGGGCTCCGCGGTCGCGTCGTGGTCGGTGTCGAGGTGGGGCACGAGCGTGGGCCTCCCGGCGTGCGGCAGCGGCTGCGCTGCCTGCTCAACGCCTGGTTCCGTTCTACACCAGGAGGGCACGTCCGGGCCGGAGGTCCCCGACGCGACCCTTGAGGGTCAGGCGTGCGGGACGTCGTCCGCCGCACGCTCGTCGGCCTCGGCGGCCGCGCGGTCGCGCTCCGCGGCACGGTGGTGCTCCGCCGCCTCGTCGTCCCGGCCCTTGGCGCTCGCCCGCACGGCGGCGGCGGCGTGCAGGGCGGCACTGGACCGGTGCGCCTCGGCGGCGAGCCGGTGGGCCTGCCGGTCGTGGCGCAGGGACTCCCCCGCCGCGCGTTCGGCGTTCTCCACGTCGGCCGGCGTGACCGGCCGACCGGCCGCGAGGTCCGCGCTGCGGTGCCGGAGCTCCGCGGCCCGCTCGCCCGCCTCGCGCGACCGCTCGGCCGCCCGACGGGCACGGTCCGTGCTCGCGGGCTCCGCGGGGACGTCGTCCGGGCTCATGTCCCCAGGCTAGAGCGTCCGGTGCCCGCCCGACCGGGTCAGACGCCGACCAGGCGACCGGGACGGTTGCGGATGAACACGAGGTAGGTGACGACCACGCAGACCACGTAGAAGGCGATGAAGGCGACGTACGCGCCGTTGCCGTTCTTGAGCGTGAGGAACGACTGGCGGAAGGCCAGGTTGACCAGCACGCCACCGAGGCCGCCGATCGCCCCGGCCAGCCCGATGAGGGCGCCGGCCCGCCGGCTGGCGAGCCGGGCGCGGAGGTCGGCCGCGGTCCCGTCGTCCGCCGCGAGGTCGGCCTTGGCCGAGAAGATCGCCGGGATCATCTTGTAGACCGACCCGTTGCCGAGCCCGCTCAGCACGAAGAGCAGCACGAAGCCCGCGATGAAGGTGGGCAGCGAGTGGGCCAGCGAGGCCAGGAGCACCACGACGGCGCCGAGCGCCATGGCGACGAAGGTGACCGCGCTGACCACCGAGCCGCGGTAACGGTCGGCGAGCGCGCCGCCGACCGGGCGGACGAACGACCCCAGCAGGGGTCCGAGGAAGGTCAGCGCCGCCGCCTTGACCGGCACCGGGAAGTCCTCGGGGAACTGCACCAGGAGCACCTGGCCGAAGGCGAAGCCGAAGCCGATGAACGAGCCGAACGTCCCGATGTAGAGCAGCGAGACGATCCAGGTCTGCGGGTGGCGCATCACCTCACGGATCGCGCCCCTGGCGTTCGACGCCATGGTCAGGTTGTCCATGAACAGGGCCGACAGGACCGTCGACACGACGATCAGCGGGATGTAGATCCCGACCATGATCTTGGGGTGGCCCGCCCCGGAGACGGCCAGGACCAGGAGGCCGACCAGCTGCACGACCGCGACGCCCAGGTTGCCGGCGCCGGCGTTGATGCCCAGCGCCCGGCCCTTCAGCCGGGCCGGGAAGTAGGAGTTGATGTTGGTCATCGACGAGGCGAAGTTGGCCCCGCCGACGCCGGCGAGCATCGCGCCCACGAGCACGGTGGCGAGCGAGACGCCGGGCTCGAGCACGACGGCGATGTAGATCGTCGGGACCAGCAGCAGCAGCGCGGAGATGATCGTCCAGTTCCGCCCGCCGAACTTCGCGACCGCGAAGGTGTACGGCACCCGCAGGACCGAGCCGACGAGCGCGGGGGTCGCGGTGAGCAGGAACTTCTCCGGCGCGGTGAAGCCGTACGCGGGTCCCATGAACAGCACGAGCACCGACCACAGGCTCCACACCGAGAAGCCGATGTGCTCGGACAGGACCGAGAAGACGAGGTTCCGGCGGGCGACCCGCTGGCCCGACGCCGCCCAGAAGGCCGGGTCCTCCGGGCGCCAGTCGTCGATCCAGCGGCCGCCGAGGTGGCGTTCGGCGGCGGCGGACAGCTCCGGCGTGGTGGTCGTCTGCGTCATGGCGGGTCCCTCGGGTCGGGTGGGCGGAGCGGGGGTCGGCGGTGGAGCGGGTGGGACGGCGGCGCGGGTCAGACGGTGAGGACGATCTCGTCACCGTCCAGGCGCACGTCGTAGCGCCGCAGGGGCGCGGCGCCGGAGGTGGAGCAGCCGGTGTCGAGCTCGAACGCGTTCAGGTGCAGCGGGCAGAGCACCACCCGCAGGTCGGTCTGGCCGTCGGCGATGGGGCCGCCGCGGTGCGTGCAGACCGCCGACAGCGCCCGCACGCGGCCGTCCCGGATCCGGAACACGGCGACCTGCTGACCGGCGACGTCGAAGGCGCGGCCCTCGCCGTAGGGGACCTGCTCGATCGGGCCCAGCCGGTGCTCGACGCCCGCCCCGACCTCGGCCTCGACCGACGCGCTCACCAGGCACCGCCGAGGAGCTCGGTGGCCCGGTCGGCCGGCACGTGCGGCAGCACCTCGAGCGGCAGCGCCGTGCGGAACTGCCCGGGCGTGACGGGTTCGCGGCCCTGGGTCCACGGGTCGACGTGGGTGTCGGCGTGGAGCTGGACCGCGGCGTCGAGCCGCTCCGCGA
This sequence comes from Microlunatus spumicola, assembly GCF_039536445.1. Taxonomy (NCBI): domain Bacteria; kingdom Bacillati; phylum Actinomycetota; class Actinomycetes; order Propionibacteriales; family Propionibacteriaceae; genus Microlunatus; species Microlunatus spumicola. The sequence goes on from NZ_BAAAYR010000001.1 coordinate 750,758, forward strand.
TGCCCTCGGAGTCCTCGACGACGACGGCCCGGACGTGCTCGATGCCGACCCGCGGCACCCAGGCGTACGTGCGCTCGAGCCAGCTCGCGCTCTCGCGGTAGTACTGCAGGAAGCGGCCGGTGATCGTCTTGGCCTCGTCCGCGGTGTCGACGGTGCAGAGCAGGTCGCCCTTACGGATGTGCGCCCCGGCGGCCCCGCCGACGTAGATCTCCCAGCGCCCGCCCTCGATCGCGACGATCCCGACGTCCTTGCAGAGCGACTCCGCGCAGTTCCGGGGGCAGCCGGAGACGGCGAGCTTCATCTTGGCCGGCGACTCCATGCCCTGCATGCGGGTCTCGATCTCCACCCCGAGGCGGGTCGAGTCGCCCGTGCCGAAGCGGCAGAACTCCTGCCCGACGCAGGTCTTCACGGTCCGGAACGACTTCCCGTACGCGTAGCCCGACGGCATGTCCAGGTCGGCCCAGACGCCGGGCAGGTCCTCCTTCCTGATCCCCAGGAGGTCGATCCGCTGGCCGCCGGTGAGCTTGACCATGGGGACCTGGTACTTGTCGGCCACGTCGGCGATGCGCCGGAGCTGTTCGGCGGTGGTGACCCCGCCGCGCATCTGCGGGACGACGGAGAAGGTGCCGTCGCGCTGGATGTTGGCGTTGACCCGGTCGTTGATGAACCGCGAGTCCTTCTCCTCGACGTAGTCCTCGCCCCACATCATCTTGAGCAGCGACGCCAGCCCCATCTTCGACCTCGCGTCCTCGGCGCCGTCCGGGGCGAGCGCCGCGAACACGGCCGACGGGGTCATCAGCCGCTGCTCACGGATGATCTCCATCAGCGGCGCCTTGGCCATCGGGATCCCCGGCACGTAGTACGCGGCGGCCGGGTCCTCCTCCACCGCGCCGCCGGCCGCGTGCTCGACGAGCTGGGCGACCAGGCCCTTGCAGGTGCCGCAGCCCTTGCCGGCACGGGTGGAGTCCATCACCCCCGAGACGGTCTTGCAGCCGCCGTGCACGCAGTCGACGATCGCCTTCTTGGAGACGCCGTTGCAGTTGCAGACCTGGGCGTCGTCGGCGAGCTCGGCGACGCCGACCTCCTCGGACGGCCCGCCGAGGTCGAACATCAGCTCCACCCGCTGCTCGGGCAGCGGCAGCCCACGGTCGAAGGCCTGCTGCAGGAACGCGACCTTGGAGCTGTCCCCGAGCAGCGTCGCGCCGACGATCTTGTCGTCGCGGATGACGATCGACTTGAACACGCCGCGCTTGGGCTCGGAGAAGACGATGTGCTCGTCGGTCTCCTTCTCCGGGGAGGTGAGCCCCATCGAGGCCACGTCGACGCCGGCCACCTTGAGCTTGGTCGCGGTGCGCGAGCCGAGGTAGGCCGCGCCCGGGTCGTTCCCGGTGATCTGGTCGGCCAGCACCACGGCCTGCTCCCACAGCGGGGCGACCAGGCCGTAGACCTCGCCGCGGTGCTGCACGCACTCGCCGACGGCGTACACGTCGTCCTCGTCGACCACGCGCATCTGGTCGTCGACCACGATCGCGCGCTCCACCGTCAGGCCGCTGACCACCGCGACCTCGGTGTTGGGCCGGATGCCGGCGGCCACGACCACCAGGTCGCACTCCAGCTCGGCCCCGTCCTTGAGCCGCAGGCCGCGCACCCGGTCCGGCCCCCACACGTGCGTCGCGCGGTTGCCGCAGACGACGTGGATGCCGAGCGCCTCCATGCTCTGGCGCAGGATCTCGCCGCCCTCGGGCCCGAGCTGGGCGTTCATCAGGTGCTTCGGGGAGTGCACGACGGTGACGTCCAGGCCGTAGTGCTGCAGGCCGCGCGCCGCCTCGAGCCCGAGCAGCCCGCCGCCGATGACGACCGCGCGGTGGTGCTCCTCGTGCGTGGCGTGCTCGATCATCGCGTGCGTGTCGTCGATGGTCCGGAAGGCGAAGACGCCGCGCAGCAGGGACCCGTCCGCACCCTTGAGCCCCTCCATCGGCGGCATGAACGACCGGCTCCCGGTCGCGATGATCAGCTCGTCGTACGGCTCGGTGCGACCGTCGTCGGTGATCACCACCTTGCTGATCCGGTCGATGCGGTCGACGCGGACGCCCGCGTGCAGCGTGATGTCGTTCTCGGCGTACCACGCGAGGGAGTTCAGGTAGATGTCGTCGTGGCTCTCCTCGCCCGACAGGACGTGGCTGAGCATGATGCGGTTGTAGTTGCCGTACGGCTCGTCGCCGAACATGGTGATCGCGAACAGGTCGGCCCCGCCGCGGGCCAGGATCTCCTCGACCGCCCGCGCGCCGGCCATGCCGTTGCCGATGACGACGAGGCGGCGCCGGTCCCCCTGCGACCGGCTCGACGGCCGTGCCTCGACGGCCGTCATCAGTGCTCCACCAGGCCCAGGTCGACGACGAGGGTGCCGGTCAGGCCCTCCGGCGCGAGCAGCCGGAGCTCGATCAGCGACCCGCCGTCGATGTCCTCGACGACGCGGAGCGGCACGTGCACGTCGGCCTTGGCCCCGATCGGGAAGTAGCGCATGGCGACGCCGTCGCGCATCAGCACGAGGCTCACGAGCTCGTCGCTGGAGTTGCCGCCGCGGAAGTAGAGCGCCTGGCTGACCACGCCCTCGGGGACGAGGTGGCTGAGCTCGGGCGAGAGCGGCGCGGGCTTGTCCATGCCGGCGCCCTCGAAGGCGAAGACGCCCTGCAGGAAGCGGTTCTGAGCGAGCATCGGGAGGTCCTTACGTCGGGACGGCTGGAGTCTCTGGTTGAGCGTCGGTCGGGTGGGGGCGGACAGGGCGGTGTGGACGGGCGGGCGGGTGAGCAGCTCGTCCTCGTCGGGGGCGCCGAGGCGGGACACGGCGACGGCGCAGGCCTTGAAGGCCGGCATCTTCGAGTGCGGGTCGAGCGCCGGGTTCGTCAGAGCGTTCGCGGCCGAGGCGCCGCCCCAGTGGAACGGCACGAACACGGTGTCGGCCCGGATGTCGTCGCTGACCTGCGCCCGGAACGTGGCGGCGCCGCGGCGGGTGCTCAGCAGCACGATGTCCCGGCTGCCGATCTCCAGCCGCCGGGCCAGGTCCGGGTGCAGCTGCACCTCGGGCTGCGCCGACGACTGGCTGGGCGCCGGCACCCGGCGCGTCTGGGTGCCGCTCTGGTACTGCGCCATCAGCCGCCCGGTCGTCAGCACGTACGGGTAGTCGGCGTCCGGCGTCTCGGCCGCCTCCGCGTGCTCGACCCGCCGGAAGACGGCACGTCCGTCCGGCGTCGGGAACGTCTCGGCGAAGAGCCGCGGCGTGCCCGGGTGCGGCGCTCCCCCGTCGGTCGTGGTGTCGGGGCACGGCCAGAAGACGCCCTGCTCCGCGTCGATCCGCGCGGGGGTGATGCCGGAGTAGTCGGCGAGGCCGCCTGCGCTGGCCCGGCGCAGCTCGGCGAACACCTCGCCCGGGTCGGCCGAGAAGTACCGGCCGCGGCCCAGCCGCTCGGCGAGCTCCTTCATCACCCAGAGGTCGTCGTGCACGCCCGTGGGCGGCGGCAGCGCCTGCCGGCGGCGGATCACCCGGCCCTCGAGGTTCGTCATCGTGCCCTCCTCCTCGGCCCACTGGGCCGTCGGCAGCACGACGTCGGCGAGCTCGGCGGTCTCGGACAGGAAGATGTCGGAGACGACGAAGAGGTCGAGCGCCTCGATCCGGGCGCGCACCCGGTTGACGTCGGGGGCGGAGACGACGAGGTTCGAGGCCATCAGGACGAGCGCGCGCACGCCGCCCTCGGCGCCCATCCGGTCGAGCATCTCGAACGCCGACACCCCCACGCCGGGCAGCTCGTCGGGGTCGATCCCCCACACGCCGGCCACGTGCGCGCGGTCCGCGGGGTCGGCGAGCTTGCGGTAGCCCGGCAGCTGGTCGGCCTTCTGGCCGTGCTCGCGCCCACCCTGCCCGTTGCCCTGCCCGGTGACGGTGCCGTAGCCGGACCACGGCTTCCCCGGCAGCCCGAGCGCGAGCGCGAGGTTGATCCAGGCCTGCGCGGTGTCGGTGCCCTGGCTGTGCTGCTCCGCGCCGCGGGCGGTGAGGATCATGGCGCTCTCGGCGGTCAGCGCGTCGAGCGTCTGCTGCAGCTGGGCGACCGGCACGCCGGTGATCCGCTCGACCCGGTCCGGCCAGGACGAGGCGACGCCGGCCCGCACGGCCGCGAACCCCCGGGTGCGGGCGGCCACGTACGCCTCGTCGACGCGGCCCTGCCGGACGGCGAGGTGCAGCAGGCCGTTGGCCAGGGCGAGGTCGGTGCCGGGCCGCGGCGCCAGGTGCAGCGTGGAGCCGGCCGCGGTGGCCGTGCGGCGCGGGTCGACCACGACGTGGGTGGCGCCGTCGGCCCGGCCGGCGTCGAGGTGCTGCATCGCCGGGGGCATGGTGGCGGCCGGGTTGGAGCCGACGAGCACCACGGTCCGGGCCCGGGCCACGTCGGACAGCGGGAAGGGCAGGCCGCGGTCGATGCCGAACGTCCGGTTCGCCGCGGTCGCCGCCGAGCTCATGCAGAACCGGCCGTTGTAGTCGATCATCGAGGTCCGCAGCGCGACCCGGGCGAACTTGCCGAAGGCGTACGCCTTCTCGTTCGTCAGCCCGCCCCCGCCGAAGCAGCCGACCGCGTCGCGCCCGTACGCGGCCTGCGCGGCGGTGATCCCGTCGACCACCCGGCCGAGCGCCTCGTCCCAGGTGGCCTCGCGGAACGGGCTGCTCCGGTCCCCGCGCACCGTGCGGACCAGCGGGTGCAGCAGCCGCTGCGGGTGGTCGAGCAGCGAGGTGGCCGTCCAGCCCTTGGAGCAGAGGCCGCCGAGGTTCGTCGGGAAGTCGGCCTGCGGCTCGAGCGCGAGCGGCCCGGGCAGCCCGGGCACCGTCGGGCGCAGCTCGATGCCGCACTGCAGGGAGCAGTACGGGCAGTGCGTCCGGGTGGCTCCGGACGTGGGCGGCGCGCTCACGACGACCATGCTTGGGCAGGCCTGTTACGACGCCCTGGCCCGAGGGTTACGAGGCGTTCACCGATCTCTCACACGCCGCAGGAATGCCGGTGAGGGCCGGCGAGAGGCTGCCGGGCCACCCGCGACCGACCCCGGTTACGGGCGCGTGACGCCGAGGTCACCGCCGGGTGGCGCGACGAGCCCCGCCTCGTAGCCACGAGTTACCCGGAGGAAATCGGCGGGTAACGCCGGCTTCCTAGGGTGAGGCGTACCCGAGCCACCCCCGAGGCTCACGTCTGCAGGAGGTGGCTGCCCGTGCAGTTCGACCTCGACGTCACCGGCCGCAAGGTCGTCGTCCTGGGTTCCGCGAACGGTGCGCGTCGCGCCGTGGCGCGGTTCGTCCGGGGCGGCGCCCGCGTCACCCTCGTCGCCACCGACGGCCCGCCGGTCATCCGCCTGAGCACCGTGCGCTACGTCGCCGCGCCCGACGTGGAGGACACGTCCGGGCTGCTGCGGCTCGTCGGCCCGGCCTGGCTCGTCGTCTCCGTCGACCCGCCGGGCCCGCTGCGCGAGCGGGTCGCCGAGCTGGCCGGCCACCTGCGCGTGATGACGACGACCGAGGCGGCGGCCGACCACGCCGGTTCGGTGACGCTCGTCGGCGGCGGCCCGGGGCGTACGGGCCTGCTCACCGTCGACGCGGTGGCCGCGCTGGCCGCGGCCGACGTCGTCTTCTACGACCGGCTCGCGCCGACCGGGGACCTGGCCGCGCTGGCCCCGGCCGCCGAGCTCGTCGACGTCGGCAAGGCGCCGTTCCACCACCGCGTCGAGCAGCGCTCGATCGAGGAGCAGCTCGTGCACCGCGCGCGGGCCGGCGAGTCGGTCGTCCGGCTCAAGGGCGGCGACCCCTTCGTCTTCGGCCGCGGCGGGGAGGAGATGCTCGCCTGCCTGACCGCCGGCGTGCCCGTCCGCGTGGTCCCGGGCGTGAGCAGCGCCGTCGCGGTGCCCGCGGCGTGCGGCATCCCGGTCACCCACCGCGGCCTGAGCCACGCCTTCACCGTCATCTCCGGCCACCAGCGCCCGACCGAGGCCGAGCTGGACGGCCTGGTCCGGCTCGGCGGCACCCTCGTCGTGCTCATGGGCGTCGTGAACCTCGAGCAGATCGCGGCCGGCCTGCTGCGGGCGGGGATGGACCCGGCCACCCCCGCGGCCGTCGTCGAGCGCGGCTACTCCGACTCCCAGCGCAGCACCTTCAGCCACCTCGGCGCCCTGGCCGACGACGCCCGCCGCCTCGAGGTCGCCTCCCCGGCGGTCGTCGTGATCGGCGCCGTCGTCAGCGTCGCCCCCGAGCTCGCGGACGCGGCGCACGTCGTCGACCACCTGCCCGCGTGGGCCGGCGCGCTCGCCCCGGACGGGGCGCCCGTCGACCGGTCCCCAGTCGACCGGGGGTCCGGCCCGTGACCGCCCGCGCCGGCTCCTTCACCGACCGCGGCTCCGAGCCGTACGCCCGCCCCGTCGGCCTGCGCGTGGACCAGCTGCGCGGGTTCCGGATCGGGGTCACGTCGGACCGCCGTTCCGGAGACCTGATCGCCGCGCTCGAGCGCCGCGGGGCGCAGGTGCTGCACGCACCCGCGCTGAAGATCGCCCCGAACGAGCAGGACTCCGCCCTCGTCACCGAGACCCGGACGCTCATCCGGACCCGGCCCGAGGTCGTGCTCGTGACCACCGGCTACGGCGTGCGGCGCTGGTTCGAGGTCGCCGACGCCGCGGGCCTGGGCGCCGAGCTCACCGCGGTCCTCGAGGCGGCCCGGATCTTCGCCCGCGGGCCGAAGGCGGTCGGCGCCGTGCGCGCGGCCGGCCTCGTGGACGCCCAGCTCAGCGAGACCGACACGACCGCGGCCCTCGTCGACGCCGTCACCGGCTCCGGGCTGACCGGCTGCCGGGTGGCGATCCAGCTGCACGGCTTCACCGACGAGGAGCAGCTGCGGCGGCTGCGCGAGGTCAGCTCCGAGGTCGTCACCGTCACGCCCTACCGCTGGGTGCGCCCGACCGGCAACGACCGGCTGCCGCGGCTGATCGAGGCCGCGTGCTCGCGCCAGCTCGACGCCGTCACCTACACCAGCGCGCCGGGCGCCGCCGCAACGCTCGAGACGGCGTACGGGATGGGGCTCGGCGAGGCGTTCGTCGCGGCGCACCAGGACCACGTCACCGCGGCCGCCGTCGGGCCGGTCACCGCGCAGCCGCTCGTCGAGGCGGGGATCGTGCCGATCGTGCCGGACCGCTACCGCCTCGGCGCGCTGATCCGGCTCGTCTGCGAGGACCTCGCGGTCCACCACGTGCAGGTCTACCGCTGCCACGAGACGCTCGTCGAGGTCCGCGGGCGGAGCGTGTCGGTGGGCGGGCGGAGCGTCCTTCTCGGCCCGAGCGCGCTGGCGCTGTTTAAGGCGCTCGCCGCCTCCGACGGGGTCGTCTCGCGGGCCAACCTCGTCGCCGCCCTGCCCGAGCAGCTCGACGACCACGCCCTCGAGGTCGCGATGAGCCGGCTGCGCCGCGCGCTCGACGTCCCCGGGCTGATCACCACCGTCGTCAAGCGCGGCTACCGGTTCAACGGGACCCGCGTCGAGGTCTGAGCGGGGCCCGGGCGAGCCGGTGTCGTGGGACGCTGACCGGGTGACGCCGGACCAGCGCCCGTCCTACCCGCGCACCCCCGCGTACGGCGAGGGGTTCCCGGTCGGTGGCGCCGGGCCGCGTCCCGGGACCACGTCCGGTCCGCCCGTGCCCCGCCGGCCCGACCCCGTCGTCCCACCCGGCCGGGTCCGGCTCGCGCTCGGCCTGTCGGTCGCGCTCAACCTCCTGATCGTCGTGGGCGTGCTCGTCCTCGGGTGGCCGGCCGGCAACGTGTTCGTGCTGTTCTGGGCCGAGAACGTGGTGCTCGGGCTGGTCACGCTGGTCCGGATCAGCACGGCGGGCCCGGACGGGACGGGCCGGCTGACGACCGCGCTGTTCTTCGTCGTGCACTACGGGATCTTCTGCGCGGTGCACGCCGGGTTCACGGCCGTGGTGGCCTGGCGGCTGGGCACCGACCTGACGTTCGTCGCCCTCGGGCTGCCGGTCGCGCTCGTCGTCCTGCGCTACGCCGTGGAGCTCGCGACCTGGTTCGGGCCCGAGGGCCTGCGGGAGTGGAGCACGCCGTCCCGGGCGGCGGCCGCGCCGTACCCGCGGCTGGTCGTCCTGCACGTCGGGCTCCTGATCGCCTTCGGGCTGGTGCTGGTCGGCTTCTTCGCCGCCCTGCCGGACTCGCCGCTCGCCGCGTACGACCGGGTCCTGGCCGCGCTGCCGCCGTGGCTGGGACGTCCGGCGGTGCTGGCCGTCGTCGCGCTGGTCGTGCTCAAGACCCTCGCCGACGTCCCGACCACGCGACGGGCGCTGCGCTACCGCTGAGGCGGCTATTCCCTAGCGCTAGGGTCGGGTTTGCGCGGCACCGGTCGCGCACGACCGACCAGGAGACATCATGTCCGTGCTGCCCGAGGTGCTCGCCGCCAACGAGACCTACGCCGCCACGTTCGGGGACAAGGGCGCGCTCGCGCTCCCGCCGGCCCGCCGCTTCGCCATCCTCACCTGCATGGACGCTCGCCTCGACCCGGCCGGCTACGCCGGGCTCAGCGAGGGCGACGCCCACGTGATCCGCAACGCCGGCGGCCGGGCCAGCGACGACGCCATCCGCTCGCTGGTGATCAGCTACAAGCTGCTCGGGACGGCCGAGTTCTTCGTGGTGCACCACACGGACTGCGGGATGCAGTTCTTCACCGACGACGTGATGCGCGGGCTGCTGGCGCAGAGCCTGGAGACGGCCGCGCTCGACGAGAACGGCTTCCACGACGTCCGCACGGGCCCCGGCTCGACCGAGGGCGCGTACGTCGACTGGCTGACCATCGCCGACCCGGACGAGTCCGTCGTCGACGACGTCACCCGGATCCGGAACCACCCGCTCGTCCCCGCGGGCATCCCGGTCTACGGCTACACCTACGACGTGAAGACCGGCCGCCTGGTGGAGGTCGAGGCCGCCACCGCCGCGGGCGCAGCCTCGTAGGGCACGCCCCCGCAACCACCACGAGCGGTACCTCTTCCCGGTCTGGAGCTCGTCCAGACCGGGAAGGGGTACCGCTCGCGGGTGTGGGGTACCGGTCAGACCATCATCTGGCGGACCTCGGGGCCGATCGGCCGCGGCAGCGCGGACGAGCCCGAGAGGAACTTGTCCACGCCGTTCGCGCAGGCGCGGCCCTCGGCGATGGCCCAGACGATGAGCGACTGGCCGCGGCCGGCGTCACCGCAGGCGAAGACACCCTCGACGTCGGTCGCGTAGTCCGAGTTCCGCGCGATGTTGCCGCGCGGGTCGACCCCGACGCCGAGCTGCTCGACGAGCTTCTCCTTCTCCGGCCCCGTGAACCCCATGGCGAGCAGCACGAGCTCGGCCGGGATCTCCTTCTCGGTGCCCTCGATCGCCTTGAGCTTGCCGCCCTCGAAGACCACCTCGGAGAGGACCAGCGTCTTCACGTTGCCGTGCTCGTCGCCGCGGAACTCGGAGGTGGAGACGGAGTAGACGCGCTCCCCCGACTCCTCGTGCGCCGAGCTGACCCGGTAGGTCATCGGGTAGGTCGGCCACGGCTGGTTCTCGGGCCGGTCCGTCGGCGGGGTCGGCATGATCTCGAGCTGCGTGATCGACGCCGCGCCCTGCCGGATCGCCGTGCCGAGGCAGTCGGCCCCGGTGTCGCCGCCGCCGATGATCACGACGTGCTTGCCCTTGGCGTCGATCTGGTTCTCCGGCGGGTTCCCGAGCGCCGCCCGGTTGCCCTGCGGCAGGAACTCCATGGCCTGGTGGATGCCGCCGAGCTCGCGGCCCGGCACCGGCAGGTCACGCCCGACGGTGGAGCCGATCGCCACGACGACCGCGTCGTAGCGCTCCTTCAGCTGCGACCACGTCACCGAACCGCCGACGTCGACACCGACCCGGAAGTTGGTGCCCTCGTCGCGCATCTGCCGGATCCGGCGGTCGAGGACCGCCTTCTCCATCTTGAACTCGGGGATGCCGTAGCGCAGCAGGCCGCCGGGGGCGTCCGCCCGCTCGTACACCGCGACGGTGTGACCCGTACGCGTCAGCTGCTGGGCGGCGGCCAGGCCCGAGGGGCCCGAGCCGACGACTGCGACCGTACGGCCGGTGAGCCACTCGGCCGGCTGCGGGTCGACGCGGCGCTCGTCCCACGCCTTGTCGATGATCGACACCTCGACGTTCTTGATCGTCACCGCGTCGCGGTTGATGCCGACGACGCAGGCCGTCTCGCACGGCGCGGGGCAGAGCCGACCCGTGAACTCCGGGAAGTTGTTCGTCGCGTGCAGCCGCTCCAGCGCCTCGTCCCAGTCGCTGCGCCACACGAGGTCGTTCCACTCGGGGATCAGGTTCCCCAGCGGGCAGCCGGTGTGGCAGAACGGGATGCCGCAGTCCATGCAGCGCCCGGCCTGCTCCGAGATGATCGGCAGCAGCGCCCGCCCGGGCGAACCCGGGTAGACCTCTTTCCAGTCGTGCACGCGCTCGCTGACGGGCCGACGGTCCGCGACCTTCCGCGGCGTCGTGATGAACCCACGCGGGTCAGCCATGAGAAACCTCCAGCAAGAGGGAGAGCCGCGCGTGAACCACGCGGCAGGAAGGTCGGAGGGCGCCGCGACACCTGGAGCCAGCTGCGGACGGCGAGATGACGAACGGCGTCCGCCGCGCGACCAACGAGCGCTGAGCGGATGTCCCGGGCACCACCCGGTCCGAGCGTGGATGGGTCTGGCGGGAGCCCGGAGCCTGCGGAGGGCGGATGGTTGCGAGGACCGGGTGGTGCCCGGGACGTCCGCGGTCCCGACCGTCGAAGCTGCTCAACGCTTCACCGCGTCCATCATGCGCAGCGTCGTGGCGGCCTCGTCGAGACCTTCCGACTCCGCCGCGTCGCGTGCGGCCATGACCTTCGCGTACTCGCGCGGCAGCACCTTGGTGAAGCGCGGGGCGGCGGAGGCCCAGTCGGCGAGCAGCCCCTGGGCGACGACCGAGCCGGTCTCCTCGTGGTGCCGCTTGACCAGACCCTGCAGCAGCTCCAGGTCCGCCTCGCCGGGCACGATCGCGTCGACCATCTCGGTGTTGAGCAGCGACTCGTCGAGGTCGAGCAGGTAGGCGATACCGCCGGACATGCCGGCCGCGACGTTGCGCCCCGTACGCCCGAGGACCACCGCGACGCCACCGGTCATGTACTCGCACCCGTGGTCGCCTAGGCCCTCGACGACGGCGGTGGCGCCGGAGTTGCGGACGCAGAACCGCTCCCCCACCTGGCCGGCGATGAAGATCTCTCCGCCCGTGGCGCCGTAGCCGATGACGTTGCCGGCGATGATGTTCTCGCTGGCGACGAAGGTCGAGGCGCGGTTCGGCCGGAGCACGAGGCGCCCGCCCGAGAGCCCCTTGCCGAGGTAGTCGTTGCTGTCGCCCTCGAGGCGCAGCGTGACGCCGGCGGGCACGAAGGCGCCGAAGCTCTGCCCCGCCGACCCCGTGAACGTCAGGTCGATCGTCCCGTCCGGCAGGCCCTCGCCGTTGGTCGCCTTGGTCACCTCGTGGCCGAGGATCGTGCCGACGGTCCGGTCGATGTTGCGGACCGGCAGCGACGCACGTACGGCCTCGCCGTGGTCCAGCGCCGGACGGCAGATCTCGATCAGCTTCTGGTCGAGCTTGGCGTCCAGGCCGTGGTCCTGCGTGGTCACGTTGCGCAGGGGCGCGCCCTCGGGCAGCGCCGGACGGTGGAGCATCGGCGCGAGGTCGAGCCCGTGCGCCTTCCAGTGCGTCTCGGCGATCGTGGAGTCGAGCAGCTCGACGTGGCCGACGGCCTCGGCCAGCGTGCGGAACCCCAGCTGCGCGAGGTGCTCGCGCACCTCCTCGGCGATGAACTCGAAGAAGTTCACGACGAACTCCGGCTTGCCGGAGAACTTCTGGCGCAGCTCCGCGTTCTGCGTCGCGACGCCGACCGGGCAGGTGTCGAGGTGGCAGACCCGCATCATGATGCAGCCGCTGACCACCAGCGGGGCCGTCGCGAAGCCGAACTCCTCGGCCCCGAGCAGCGCGCCGATGATCACGTCGCGGCCGGTCTTGAGCTGGCCGTCGACCTGCACGACGATCCGGTCGCGCAGCCCGTTGACGAGCAGCGTCTGCTGCGTCTCGGCCAGGCCGAGCTCCCACGGCCCGCCCGCGTGCTTGAGCGAGGTTAGCGGGGCCGCACCCGTGCCGCCGTCGTGGCCGGAGATGAGGACCACGTCGGCCTTGGCCTTGCTCACGCCCGCTGCGACCGTGCCGACGCCGACCTCGGCGACGAGCTTGACGTGCACCCGTGCGCTCGGGTTGGCGCACTTGAGGTCGTGGATGAGCTGCTTGAGGTCCTCGATCGAGTAGATGTCGTGGTGCGGCGGCGGAGAGATGAGGCCGACGCCCGGCGTCGAGTGCCGGGTCTTGGCCACCCACGGGTAGACCTTCTGGCCGGGCAGCTGGCCACCCTCGCCGGGCTTGGCGCCCTGCGCCATCTTGATCTGGATGTCCGTCGCGTTGGTCAGGTAGTCGCTCGTCACGCCGAACCGGCCGGACGCCACCTGCTTGATCGCGCTGCGCCGCTCCGGGTCGTGCAGGCGGTCGGTGTCCTCGCCGCCCTCGCCCGTGTTCGACTTGCCGCCGAGGCGGTTCATCGCGATGGCCAGCGTCTGGTGCGCCTCGAGGCTGATCGAGCCGTACGACATCGCGCCGGTCGAGAAGCGCTTGACGATCGCGCTGACCGGCTCGACCTCCTCGATCGGGATCGAGGGACGGTCCGGGCTGATCTTGAGCAGCCCGCGCAGCGTCATCAGGCGCTCGGCCTGGCTGTCGATGTGCGAGGTGTACTGCTTGAAGATGTCGTAGCGCCCGGTCCGGGTGCTGTGCTGCAGCCGGAAGACGGTCTCGGGGTCGAACAGGTGCGGCTCGCCCTCACGGCGCCACTGGTACTCCCCGCCGACCGGCAGCGTCCGGTGCGCCTGCGGGATCCCGTTGGACGGGTAGGCCTGCAGGTGGCGCCGGTGCACCTCCTCGGCGATCTGCTCCAGGGTGACCCCACCCAGCTTGGACGTGGTGCCGGTGAAGTAGCGGTCGACGACCTCCGAGCTCAGCCCGAGCGCCTCGAAGATCTGCGCACCGGTGTAGGAGGCGACGGTCGAGACGCCCATCTTGCTCATGACCTTGAGGACGCCCTTGCCGAGCGCCTTGACCACGTTCTTGACCGCGACCTCGGGCTCGACGGCCGTGTAGACGCTGCGCCGGGCCAGGTCCTCGGCCGACTCGATGGCGAGGTACGGGTTGACCGCGGCCGCGCCGTAGCCGATGAGCAGCGCGACGTGGTGCACCTCGCGCACGTCGCCGGCCTCGACGACCAGACCGACCTGGGTGCGCGTCTTCTCACGGACCAGGTGGTGGTGGACCGCGGCGGTGAAGAGCAACGACGGGATCGGGGCCAGCTCGGCGTTGGAGTGCCGGTCCGACAGCAGGATGATCCGGGCGCCGTCGGCGATGGCCTGGCTGATCTCGGCGCAGAGCCGGTCGAGCGCGGCGCCGAGCGCCTCGTGGCCGCCGGACACCTCGTAGAGCCCGCGGGCGACGTACGTGGCGTAGCCGGGCAGGTCGCCGGCACGGTTGATCTTGACGATCTTGGCCAGGTCGTCGTTGTCGAGCACCGGGAACGGCAGCACCAGGCGTCGGCAGGAGGCCGGCGTGGGGTCGAGCAGGTTCTGCTCGGAGCCGATGGTGTTGAACAGCGAGGTCACGAGCTCCTCGCGGATCGCGTCCAGCGGCGGGTTCGTCACCTGGGCGAAGAGCTGGCTGAAGTAGTCGAACAGCAGCCGCGGCTTCTCGCTCAGGGCGGCGATCGGGGTGTCGGTGCCCATCGAGCCGATCGGCTCCGCACCGCCCGACGACATCGGCGCGAGGATCAGCCGCAGCTCCTCCTCGGTGTAGCCGAAGACCTGCTGGCGCCGCGTCACGGAGGCGTGGCTGTGGACGACGTGCTCGCGCTCGGGCAGGTCGTTGAGCAGGATGCGTCCCGCCGCCAGCCACTCGCCGTACGGCGCGGCCGCGGCCAGGGAGTCCTTGACCTCGTCGTTGGAGACGAGGCGGTGCTCGGCGAGGTCGACCAGGAACATGCGGCCCGGCTGGAGGCGGCCCTTCTGGACGATCTTCTCGGCCGGGATGTCCAGCACGCCCGCCTCGGAGGCGAGCACGACGAGGCCGTCGTCGGTGACCCAGTAGCGACCGGGGCGCAGGCCGTTGCGGTCGAGCACGGCGCCGACCTGGGTGCCGTCGGTGAAGACGACGCCCGCGGGCCCGTCCCAGGGCTCCATCAGGCAGGAGTGGAAGGCGTAGAAGTCGCGACGACGGGCGTCCATCGTCGGGTTGTTCTCCCAGGCCTCCGGGATCATCATCAGCATCGCGTGCGGCAGCGACCGGCCGCCGAGGTGCAGCAGCTCGACGACCTCGTCGAAGGAGGCCGAGTCCGACGCCTCCGGCGTGCAGATCGGGAACAGCCGCTCGAGGTCGCCGGGGATGAGCTGGCTGGCCAGGAGCGCCTCGCGGGCGCGCATCCAGTTCCGGTTGCCCTTCACCGTGTTGATCTCGCCGTTGTGCGCGATCATCCGGAACGGGTGGGCCAGCTCCCACGACGGGAACGTGTTCGTCGAGAAGCGCGAGTGCACGACCACGAGCGCGCTCTCCATGCGCTCGTCGCCGAGCTCGGGGAAGACGAGCTCGAGCTGCTCGGTGGTGAGCATGCCCTTGTAGACGAGCGTGCGGCACGACAGCGAGGAGAAGTAGACGCCGGCCTCGTTCTGGCTGCGGCGACGCAGGCAGTAGACGAGGCGCTCCAGCGCGAGGCCCTGCACCGGCTGCCCGGACGCGGTCACGAACAGCTGCTCGAAGGCCGGCATGTTGTCGCGCGTCAGGTCGGACAGCGAGGAGCTCTCGGTCGGCACCACGCGCCAGCCGAGGACCCGCAGGCCCTCCTCGACGGCGACCCGCTCGATGGTCTCCTTCGCCGTGGCCCGCGCGGCCCCGTCGACGGGCAGGAAGGCGTTGCCCACCGCGTACGACCCGGCCGGCGGCAGCTCGAAGCCCGCCTCGGCGCGCAGGAAGGTGTCCGGGACCTGCAGCAGGATGCCCGCGCCGTCGCCCGTGCGCGCGTCGGCGCCCGTGGCACCGCGGTGGTCGAGGTTGCGCAGGGCCTCGAGGCCCTGCTCGACGATCGCGTGGCTCGGGATCCCCGTCAACGTGGCGACGAAGGCGACGCCGCAGGCGTCGTGGTCGAGCGCGGGGTCGTACAGACCCTCCGCCTGCGGGCGCCGGAAGGGCGACGCGGCGGGGGCCGGGGAGGACGGGGGCGTGGAGAGCAGAGTCACGTGCGTGGACTCCTGTCGTTTCGTCGCCGAGCAGGACCCGGGCGGGGCTCACGAGGGGTACGAGCGTGGCGCACCCAGGACGTCGCTGGCCAGGAGCGGTGAGGATGCTAACGCAGGCTCGCGGGCATCGCTGAACATATTTCGGCCTGGACCGGCGTCTGGTTGCGCTGTCCGCGGCGTCATGGTGCTGGCGTGCTGGTCGACAGGGTGGCGCGACCGACTGCTAGGTAGCCCTAGCGTACCGACCCTGTGCGACCCCTGACGTCATCGTTCCCGTCACGGACGGACGTCACAGGTCGGTGCGGGACCGTTCCGGAGCCGCGGGCGAAGCGGTCGCACCGTCGCCCGGGACCGCGTCCGCCGGCTCGTCGGCCGTGCCGTCGTCGCTGACCGCCGCGTCCGTACGCGACTCGTCGCCCTCCCGGTCGGCCACGTCCGCGTCGGCGTCTACGACACCGTCGACCGGCGCGGTCGTGGCCGGGTCCTCGACGACCGTCTCGCGACCGGGACGGTTCCGGACGAGCCAGAGGAGCACGAGCGCGGCGGCCACGAAGACGATCACGGACGTGTAGTTGTTCAGGCGGAAGCCGCCGATCTCGTTCACGGTGTCGATCCGCAGGGCCTCGATCCAGAAGCGGCCGGCCGTGTAGAAGAGCACGTAGAGCGTGAAGACCTTGCCGTGGCCGAGGCGGAAGCGCCGGTCGAGCAGCACCACCGCGACGGCGACCAGGACGTCCCAGACGAGCTCGTAGAGGAACGTCGGGTGGAAGGTCGCGTACTGCTCGAAGCCGGACGGGCGGAACCGCGGGTCGATCTCCAGGCCCCAGGGCAGCGTGGTGGGCCGGCCGAACAGCTCGGAGTTGAACCAGTTGCCGAGCCGGCCGATGCCCTGCGCCACGGCGATGCCGGGGGCGCACGCGTCGAGCAGCGCCGGGAAGCGGATGCCCCGGCGGCGGGCGACCAGCCAGCCGCCGAGCGCCCCGAAGGCGACGGCGCCCCAGATGCCCAGGCCGCCCTGCCAGATCTTCAGCGCGTCGACCGGGTGGCGTCCGGGGCCGAAGTAGAGCTCGTAGTCGGTGATGACGTGGTAGATCCGGGCCCCGACGATGCCGAACGGGACGGCCAGCACGACCACGGACTCCAGCCCGTCGGAGGTACCGCCGCGCGCCCGCCAGCGACGGGTCGCGATGACCATGCCGACGATGATCCCGGCGATGATGCACAGCGCGTACGCCCGGATCGGCAGCGGGCCGAGGTGCCAGACGTTCTGGCTCGGGCTCGGGATGAACAGGGGCGCCAGGGCGACGAGCGGGCTCACCGTGCTGCGGGCTCCGCGGCCGCGACGCCCTGCGCCAGGTCGGCCACGAGGGCGCGCAGCGCGGTCAGGTCGTCGGGGCGGCCGGCGTCCTCCGCCTCGAGCAGCGTCTTGACGAGCGCGGAACCGACGATGGCCGCGTCCGCGTAGGCGACGGTCTCGCGCGCCTGGGCACCGTTCGAGATGCCGAGGCCGACGCCCACCATGGCGTCGGGCACCGCCTCGCGGATCCGCGCGACGAGGCCGGGGGCCGCGGTGGAGCTCTGGGTCCGTGCGCCGGTGACGCCCATGACGGACGTGGCGTAGACCCAGCCGCGGCACGCCGAGACGGTGTCGACCAGCCGCTGGTCGGTGGAGGACGGCGACACCAGGAACACCCGGTCGAGCCCGTGGGCGTCCGAGACCTCGAACCAGGTCTCCGCCTCGTCCGGGGTCAGGTCGGGCGTGATGAGCCCGGAGCCGCCCGCGGCGGCGAGGTCGCGTGCGAAGGCGGCCGGGCCGTAGTGCTCGATGAGGTTCCAGTAGGTCATGACGACGGCCGGCGTGCCGGTGGCGGCGACCGCCTCGGCGGCGGTCAGCGCGTCGCGGGTCCGCACCCCGCGCTGCAGCGCCCGCGTCCCGGCGCGCTGCACCGTGACCCCGTCCATCATCGGGTCGCTGTAGGGCAGCCCGATCTCGACGAGGTCGACGCCCGCCGACTCCCCCTCGCCGGTCAGCGCGCGCAGGGCGGCGACCGAGGTGGGGACGTCCGGGTAGCCCACGTGCAGGAAGCCGACGAGCGCGCCACGCCCCTGCTCGCGGGTCGCGGCGAAGACGCCACCCGTCTGCCCGCGGTCGAAGGCGGGGCGGGTCGCGGCGTCGGCGGCCGGGGTCGTGCCCGGCGTCGTCACCGTGCTCACAGCTGGACCGCGGTGGTGCTGGCGGGCCCGCTCTCGTCCAGCGACATGTCCAGGTTGGGGTCGGCGCTCAGGTTGGTGCCCACCGGGCGGCCGGACTCCGAGCCCGTGCCGCGCGTGTCGACGTTGAACCACTGGATGGCCGTGTCGACGTCCTTGTCCCCGCGCCCGGAGAGGTTGACGAGGATGATCGACGGCTCGCCGTCGGCCCGCGGCGGGAGCGAGCGGCCGAGCCGCAGCGCGCCCGCGAGGCCGTGCGCGGACTCGATGGCCGGCAGGATCCCCTCGGTCTGCGTCAGCAGGCGGAACGCCTCCATGGCCTCGGTGTCGGTGACCGGCTCGTACGTCGCCCGTCCGGTCGCCGCGAGCCACGAGTGCTCGGGGCCGACGCCGGGGTAGTCGAGGCCCGCCGAGATCGAGTGGGAGTCCTTGGTCTGGCCGTCCTCGTCCTGCAGGACGAAGGTGCGCATCCCGTGCAGGACCCCGACCGACCCGGCCGAGATGGTGGCCGCGTGCCGCCCGGTCGAGACGCCGTCGCCGCCGGCCTCGTAGCCGAAGAGCCGGACGTCGGCGTCGGGGATGAAGTCGGCGAAGATGCCGAGGGCGTTGGAGCCGCCGCCGACGCAGGCGGCGACGGCGTCCGGCAGCCGGCCGTAGCGGTCGAGGACCTGGGCGCGGGCCTCGGTGCTGATGACGCGCTGGAACTCACGGACCAGCAGCGGGAACGGGTGCGGACCGGCGACCGTCCCGATCAGGTAGTGCGTCTCGTCGACGCTGGCGACCCAGTCGCGCATGGCCTCGTTCATCGCGTCCTTGAGCGTCTGCGTGCCCGACTCGACGGCGATGACCTCGGCGCCGAGCAGGCGCATGCGGGCGACGTTCAGCGCCTGGCGCTCGGTGTCGACCTTGCCCATGTAGACGGTGCACTCGAGGCCGAAGAGCGCAGCGGCGGTGGCCGTGGCCACGCCGTGCTGGCCGGCGCCCGTCTCGGCGATGACGCGCGTCTTGCCCATCCGCTTCGTCAGCATGGCCTGGCCGAGAACGTTGTTGATCTTGTGCGAGCCCGTGTGGTTCAGGTCCTCGCGCTTGAGCAGGATCAGCGGGGCGGGCCCGTCGGCGGGACGCGCGTGCTCGGCGAACCGGCGGGCCACGGTGATCGGCGACGGGCGCCCGGTGTAGTCGGCGAGGAGGCCGGCGAGCTCGGCGCCGAAGACCGGGTCGGCCACCGCCGCGTGGAACTCCTGCTCGAGCTGCGCCAGGGCGGCCCAGAGCGCCTCGGGGACGAACTTGCCCCCGAACTGCTCGAAATGACCGCGGGCGTCGGGCAGGGCGCTGACCACAGGAGGACCTCGTCTCGGGAGCGGCCCGCGGTTCACGGGCACCCGCGCAGGATACGGCGCGGGGCCGCACGGGCCTGGTTCTTTACGGCTGGGTGGTTCGGCTGGCTGGTTCGGCTGGCGGGTGGCGCTGCGCGGGCGCGGCGGCGTCAGCTGCGGTGCACGGCCGGGTGGGCCCCGGCCGCGACGAGGTCGGCGACCCCGCTGCGCGGGTCCCGGCCGGTGACGAGCGCCTCGCCGACGAGGACGACGTCGGCCCCCGCACGGGCGAGCTCGATGACGTCGTGGGGACCGCGGACGCCGGACTCGGCGACGCGGACGACGCCGTCGGGGATCAGTGGCGCGAGCCGGGCGAAGGTGGTCGGGTCGACCTCGAGGGTCTGCAGGCTGCGGTTGTTCACGCCGATGATCCGGGCGCCGGCGTCGATCGCACGGCGCACCTCGTCGGCCGTGTGCGCCTCGACCAGGGGGGTCAGGCCGATCGACTCGGCCCGCTCGACGAGGCTGATGAGCTCGTCGTCGTTGAGCGCCGCCACGATGAGCAGGACCAGGTCCGCACCCGCCGCGCGCGCCTCGAAGAGCTGGTACGGCGTGACCACGAAGTCCTTGCGCAGCACCGGGATGTCCACGGCCCGGCGCACCTGCACCAGGTCCTCGAGGGTGCCGGAGAACCGGCGCTGCTCGGTGAGGACGGAGATGACGGCGGCGCCGCCGGCCTCGTACTCGGCGGCCAGCGCGGCCGGGTCGCCGATCGTGGCCAGCGCCCCGCGGCTCGGGCTGGCGCGCTTGACCTCCGCGATCACGGAGACCCCCGGTCCCCGGAACACCGGCATCGGGTCGAGCGCCGCGTCGACGTGCAGGCACCGATCCTTGAGCCGGCCCAGCGAGACGTCGGCCTGCCGCAGCTCGAGGTCCTCGCGGACCCCGGCGACGATGTCGTCGAGCACTCCCATGACGTTGTTCCCCTGCGTCCTACGTCGTGTCCACGGCGCGGGCCCTAGCGGGCCCCGTGCCCCATCTTCTGCAGCACGAGCGTGGCGACGCCCGCAGCGACCAACAGGGCCACACCGATCCCGAAGACGACCCAGGCCTGGAAGACCACGCCGAAGCCGCCGATGATCACGGCGACCATCGCCGTCAGGCTGCCGACCCACGCCGCGAGCGTCTGCCCGTGGTGGATGGGCTTCTTGCGCTCGTTCCCCGGGTCGGTGATGTCCGAGCGGTGAGCCGTTCCGGACTCGTCCGCTGCACGGGACGGGGCTGCCATCGCGCTGCTCCTCTGCTCCACGGTCAGGTGGGGTCGTCGGTCCGGGCGTCCACCCGGGGCTTCATCGTGACACTGGAAGGTTGTTCGTGCACAACGGCCCTCCCGGATGACGACGGGGCGTCCGGATCCTCGTCGGTGCGTCCGGACCCCGGGTCGCCGCGCCGGTCCCCGGGCTCGGCACCGGCCACCGTCGGGTCCACGCCGGCGTCCAGCAGCCGCCAGAGGGCGGCCGGGTCGTCGTCGCGGACGTCGGCGACGGCGGCCACGGGCTGCCCCTCGCCGGATGCGCCGACGGCGGGTCGCTCGAAGCGGGACGCGCGCGACGGCCACCGCGGCGCGGTCAGGGTCATGACGACGGCAGCGGCGAGGACGAGCAGGCCGGCGGCGGCGTAGACGTACGGCCACGCGGTCCCCACGAGCGCGAACTGGTCGGCGAGGCTCACCTCGAGGACGCGGCTGCGCACCGCTCCCGACGCGGGCCGTGGACGGGTGGCGCCCAGGACGAGGATCCCGGCCCCGGTCAGGACCAGCAGCACGCCGAGCACGCGGCGCCCGCGGGCCCGGAGGACCAGCCCGAGCAGGGCTCCGGCGAGCACGACCAGGGCGAGGGCCTGGGCCAGGCCGCCGGTGGCCTCGGTGCCGGGGAAGGCGACGGAGACCCCGGTGCCCGCCGCCCGCCACCAGGCCCGCGAGCCGGCCACGAGCGCGAGCACCGCGCCGACGGCGAGCCCGCCCAGGCCGAAGGCCCGCAGAGCACCCGTACGGTCCCGGGCCGCGGCGGGCGTCGAGCCGGCGGCGGACGTCGTGCCGGGCGCCGCGCTCACGAGCCCGCGGCCACGGGGTCGGGGGCGGTCGCGTCCGCGGCGAGGGGCAGGACGAGGGCGGGCAGCGGGCGGGCGTCGAAGCAGGTGGCGTCACCGGTGTGGCAGGCCGCGCCCTCCTGCCGGACGGTCAGCAGCAACGTGTCGCCGTCGCAGTCGAGCCGGACGCCGCGGACCCACTGGCGGTGGCCGCTGGTCTCGCCCTTGACCCAGTACTCCTGGCGGCTGCGGGAGAAGAAGGTGGAGCGCCCGGTCGTGAGCGTGCGGTGCAGCGCCTCGTCGTCCATCCACCCGACCATCAGCACGTCGCGCGTGGTCTCGTCCTGCACCACCGCGGCCACCAGGCCGGCGGCGTCGCGCTTGAGCAGCGCGGCGATGGCGGGGTCGAGCCCCGACGACGTG
This sequence comes from Microlunatus spumicola, assembly GCF_039536445.1. Lineage (NCBI taxonomy): Bacteria > Bacillati > Actinomycetota > Actinomycetes > Propionibacteriales > Propionibacteriaceae > Microlunatus > Microlunatus spumicola. The sequence goes on from NZ_BAAAYR010000001.1 coordinate 772,210, forward strand.
GTCGGAGTCGCGGTCATGGGGTCCAGTCTCCCCCGCCGCCCCAGCGGGCCCGGCCACGTTCCGCTCGCCCGGCGGCGGGACCGGCTCGCACCACTACCATCGACCCTCGTGACGTTTGCGCAGTCCGAGCGCGCCGAGCTGGCCGACCTCCTCGACCGGGTCGGCCCCGAGGCCCCCACCCTCTGCGAGGGCTGGACGTCCCACGACCTGGCCGCGCACCTCTGGATCCGCGAGACCGACCCGGTCGGTGCCGGCGGGATCGTGGCGCGGCCGCTGGCCGGGTTCCTCGAGCGGCGGATGGCCGAGACCAAGGCGCGCTGGCCGTACGACGAGCTGGTCGACAAGGTCCGCAACGGCCCGGCCCGCTTCTCCGTGTTCGCGATCCCGGGGGTCGACGAGGGCGCGAACACCACCGAGTACTTCGTCCACCACGAGGACGTGCGCCGCGCCACCGACCCGGCGCTGCCGCCGCGCGAGCTGGGCGACGACGTCGAGGGCTGGCTGTGGCGCCGGCTCAAGCTGCTGGCCCGGGCGCAGTTCCGGCGCTCACCGGTCGGCGTCGTGCTGGAGCGCGAGGGCACCGTCGACGAGCACGGCGAGCCGGAGACCATCCGGGCCGCGGCCGGGACCCGCATCGTGACCGCGGTCGGCCGTCCGAGCGAGCTGACCCTGCTCGCCCACGGGCGCACGAGCGCCGCGCAGGTCCGCCTCGTCGGCGAGCCCGACGACGTCGAGCAGCTGCTGCGCAGCGAGCTCAGCGAGTGAAGAGCACACTCGGGGTGTGAGATCTGCTGCTGCCCGGACGACCGCCCGCATCGTCGGCGTCATCGCGATCGTCGTCGGAGCCGTCTGGGTGGGCCAGGGGCTGGGCTACCTGCCGGGCAGCTTCATGACCGGCAACCGCACCTGGTTCTGGGTCGGGCTGGCCTGCGTGCTGGTCGGGCTGGCCCTGCTCGTCACCTCGCGGCGGCGGCCCGTGGAGCCCGAGGACACAACCTCCCCGTAACACGTGCTCACTAGTGTGAGCGCGATGAGAGCAGCGCAGGCACCGCCGGGGTCGACGTGCCCGCCGAGCTGACGCTGGGGGCCGAGGAGGAGCTGCACCTCGTCGACCTGGACAGCTGGAAGCTGGTCGGCCGGGCGCCCCAGCTGCTCTCCCGGCTGCCGGCCGCGAACTACTCCGCGGAGATCCAGCGCACCACCGTCGAGACGAACACCGACGTCGTCGACACCCTCGACGGCCTGCGGGCGGAGCTCCTCCGGCTGCGCCGGCTGCTCGTCAGCGAGGCCGCCCGGGACAACGTCGGGGTCGCCGCCGTGGGCACCGCGCCGAGCGCGGCGTTCGCCGACTTCGAGCTCACCACCACCGGCCGCTACGGGCGCATGCAGGAGCAGTACCGGATGCTCGTCGACGAGCAGCTCATCTGCGGGCTGCAGATCCACGTGGGCGTCTCCGACCGCGACCTCGCGGTCGAGATCATGCAGCGGATCGCCCGCGACCTGCCCGTGCTGACCGCGCTGTCGGCCAGCTCGCCCTACTTCAACGAGCAGGACACCGGCTACTCCTCGATCCGCACGATCATCTGGCAACGCTGGCCCACCGCCGGGGCCACCGGCCCGCTGCGCTCGGCCCAGGAGTACGACGCGCTGCTCGCCGACCTGATCCACTCGGGCGTCATCGCCGACGAGAAGATGGCCTACTTCGACGTCCGGCCCTCCTCCCACGCGCCCACCCTGGAGCTGCGCGTCTGCGACGTGTGCCCGGTCGTCGACGACGCCGTCCTCATCGCCGGCCTCTTCCGGGCGGCCGTCCGCGCCGCCGAGATCGAGATCCTCGAGGGCCGCCCGCACGAGCCGGTCGCCGCACCCATGCACCGCGCCGCCCTCTGGCAGGCCGCGCGCGGCGGCCTGTCCGGCAACCTGCTCGACCGCAGCCTGCACCCCCGCCCGGTGCCCGCGGCCGACGCCGTGTGGGCGATGGTCGAGCGCCTCCAGGGCCCGCTCACCGAGCTCGGCGACGCCGACGAGGTCCGCTGGCTCGCCGAGTCCGCGCTCGCCCGCGGCAACTCCGCCGACCGGCAGCGGGCCGCGTACGTCGATCTCGGCCGCCTCGAGGACGTCATGGAGCTCGTGGTCGCCGAGACGCGCGGGCCGGCCGAGGGTCCCCGGCCCGCGGCCCCCGAGCTGCGCCGCTACCGCGCCCGCGCCGGCGACGAGGCGATCGGCTCGAACCGCCGCCCGCGGCCCGCGTACGAGGCGCTGGTCGAGGTGTTCCGCGACCTCGACGCCGACCGGATCGACGAGCGCGCCCGCGCCCGGGACGCCTGGGTCGCCGAGCACGGGGTGACCTTCGGGGTCGAGGGCACCCAGCAGCCCTTCGCCGTCGACCTGGTGCCGCGGCTCGTGTCGCCGCACGAGTGGGACGACCTGCGCCGCGGCCTGGTGCAGCGGGCCCGGGCCATCGAGTGCTTCCTGCGCGACGTCTACGGGGAGCAGCGGATCCTGCAGGACGGCCTGCTCAAACCCGACCTCGTCGTCGGCTCGCCGGGGTGGCGCGACGAGGCGCTCCGGCTGCCGGACGGGGTCGTCCGGGCGCCGGTCATGGGCTTCGACCTGGTGCGCAACGAGTTCGGCGGCTGGCGGGTCCTCGAGGACAACGTGCGCAACCCGTCCGGCGCGGGCTACGCGCTGGCCGTCCGCGAGCTGATGGACGCCGTCATGCCCGACCTCCCCCGTCCGTCCGGGCTCCTCGACCCGGCCGGCGCCCTGGCGCTGCTGCGCACGACGGTCCTCGGCGGCCGGACGGACGGCACCGCCGCGCTGCTGTCGAGCGGTCCGGACAGCTCGGCCTGGTTCGAGCACCGCGTGCTCGCCGAGCGCGCCGACCTGGTGCTCGTGGGGGCCGACGACCTCGAGGTCGTCGACGGCGAGGTCCGCCACCGCGACGGGCGGCGGCTGGACGCGCTCTACCTGCGCCTCGACGTCGAGCTCGTCGACCTGGTCGACGGCGCCGGGCGCGCGGTCGGGGCCGAGGTCCTCGACGTGGCGGAGGCGGGCGCCGTCCTGCTGGCGAACGCGCCCGGCAACGGCGTCGCCGACGACAAGGCCATGTACTGCTACGTGCCGGAGCTGATCGGCTACTACCTCGACGAGCACCCGACGCTGGAGTCCGTCCCGACCTACCGGACCGGCGAGGAGAGCGAGTACCGGATGGTCCTGGACCGGGTCGGCGAGCTCGTGACCAAGCCGGTCGACGGCCACGGCGGGGCGGGCGTGCTCATCGGTCCGGAGGCCTCGGCCGCCGAGGTGGCCGCCCGCCGCACCGAGATCGCCGCGGACCCGGCCGGCTGGGTCGCCCAGGAGGTCGTGGCCCTCTCCTCCCACCCGACCCTCGCGGGCAGCCTGCTGCAGCCGCGCCACGTCGATCTGCGCGTCTTCGCGTACGTCACGGGCACCGGCCCCGACGACGTCGTCCTCGGCGGCCTCGGGCTGACCAGGATGGCCCCCGAGGGCTCCCTGGTGGTGAACTCCTCGCGCGGCGGCGGCGCCAAGGACACCTGGATCATCGGCAGCGACACGGAAGGCGGACCGGTCTGATGTGCGGGTTGAGCGGGGAGATCAGGTTCGACGGGCGGTCGGCCGACGTCACCGCCTGCGGGTGCGTCACCGAGGCGATGGCGCACCGCGGGCCGGACGGGTCCGGGCTGTGGGCGCGGGGCCCGGTCGTGCTCGGGCACCGGCGGCTGTCGATCATCGACCTCAGCGCGGCCGGCGGGCAGCCGATGGTGGACTCCCCGCTGGGCCTGACCGTGGCCTTCAACGGCTGCATCTACAACTACAGGGACCTGCGCGCCGAGCTCGAGGGCCACGGGCACCGCTTCTTCTCCACCTCCGACACGGAGGTGATCGGCAAGGCGTACGCGCAGTGGGGCACGTCCTGCGTGGACCACTTCCTCGGCATGTTCGCGTTCGCGGTCGTGGAGCACGCGAGCGGGCGGCTGGTGCTGGCGCGGGACCGGCTGGGCATCAAGCCGCTCTACCTCGACCAGACCGCGGCCCGGCTACGGTTCGCGTCCTCGCTGCCCGCGCTGCTCGCCGGGGGCGGCACCGACACGTCGATCGACCCGGTCGCCCTGGCCTGCTACATGACGTTCCACAGCATCGTGCCGCCGCCGCGGACGATCCTCAACGGCGTCAAGAAGCTGCCGCCGGCCACGGTCCGCGTCGTCGAGCCCGACGGGACCTGGACCGAGCGGACCTACTGGAAGCCGGCGTTCAGCCGCGACGCCGCCCAGGCCGGCTGGAGCGACCGGGACTGGGAGGAGGCGCTGCTCGAGTCCCTCCGCGTGGCCGTCGACCGCCGGATGGTCGCCGACGTGCCGGTCGGCGTGCTGCTCTCGGGCGGGATCGACTCCTCGCTCGTCGTGGCCCTGCTGGCGCAGGCCGGGCAGCACGACCTCAAGACGTTCAGCATCGGCTTCGAGGCCAGCGGCGGGGAGAGCGGGGACGAGTTCGAGTACTCCTCGCTCGTCGCGAAGCGCTTCGGCACCGACCACCACCGGATCCTCATCGACGACTCCCGGCTGCTGCCCGGCGTCGACGCGACCATCGCGGCGATGAGCGAGCCGATGGTCAGCCACGACTGCGTCGCCTTCTACCTGCTCAGCGAGGACGTCGCGAAGAGCGTCAAGGTCGTGCAGTCCGGCCAGGGCGCGGACGAGGTGCTCGGGGGCTACGACTGGTACCCGCCGCTCGCCGGCGTCCCGCGCGCGGACGCGGCGGAGGCGTACGCGGACGTGTTCTTCGACCGGCGCTGGTCGGCCATGCCGAGCCTGGTCTCGCCCGACTGGCTGATCGACCACGACGCCCCGAGCGAGCTCGTCGCGCAGGGGTTCGCGGAACCGGGCGCCGAGACCGCGGTCGACGCCGCCCTGCGCAGCGACACCACCGTGATGCTGGTCGACGACCCGGTCAAGCGCGTCGACAACATGACCATGGCGTGGGGCCTGGAGGCCCGGGTGCCCTTCCTCGACCACGAGCTGGTCGAGCTCGCGGGCCGCATCCCGCCGGGGCTCAAGCTCGCCGACGGGGGCAAGGGCGTGCTCAAACGCGCGGCCCGGGGCGTGGTGCCCGACGAGGTCATCGACCGGACCAAGGGCTACTTCCCGGTGCCGGCGATCCGGCAGCTGCAGGGCCCGATGCTCGAGAAGGTGCGCGACGCCCTCAGCAGCGACGCGGCCCGCCGGCGGGGGCTGTTCCGCGACGAGACCGTGCAGGCGCTGCTCAGCGACCCCAACCGCACCCGGACCCGCCTCGGGTCGAACGCGCTGTGGCAGCTCGGCCTGCTGGAGATGTGGCTGCAGCACCACGGGGTGGGCTAGGTGGGGCCCGACCAGGAGGTGCTCGCCGCCGCCGCGGAGGCCGCGTGGCGCCGCACCCCGTCCCCCTCGCTCGCCGCGGCCGTGCGCCTCGGCGAGGAGCTGACGGACGCCTGGGGCAGCTGGGCCCCGACCCTGTCGCCGGACTGCGCGCAGGTCGCCTTCGTCAGCGACCGGACCGGCAGCCCCCGGTTGTGGGTCCAGGACCTCCCGCGCTCCGCGGCCGCGGGGGGCGACGGCACGTTGCCCGAGGCCCGGATGGTCGACCTGTCCGAGGACCCGGTCGTCGCGGTCAGCTGGTCGGCCGACGGCGGCTGGCTGGCGTGCGCGCTGGCGACCGGCGGCGGCGTCCGTACGCAGGTGTGGGTCGTGCGCCCGGACGGCAGCGGGGCGCGGCGGGTCGCCGGCTCGGAGACCGTCCACGCCGAGCTCGGGCCCTGGACCCGCAGCGGGCACCGCGTCAGCCTGACCGTGCCGGCCGAGCACGCCGGCGAACCGACCCGCGCCTACCTCGTCGACCCGGCCAACGGCGAGATGTACGCCCTGGCCAGCGGCGAGCTGATCTCGGTCCTCGACCTGTCCGTCGACGAGGACTACGTGGTCCTCAAGGACGGGCAGCGGGGCAAGCAGTTCTGCGTCGTGGTCGACCGCGTCGCCGACGCCGACCACCCGCTGCTGCCCTACCCCGCGACGGGTTCGACGGACCGCGCGATCGTGCGGCCGGCACCGCCCAGCGATCCGCTGCCGCCCGACCACCCGGCCGCGCTCGAGCCACTCATCGCCTACCTGGCGACCGACGCCGGGCTCCCCCGCCGCCAGCTCGTCGCCATCCCGCTCGGCCCGGCCGGCTGGCGCGGCCAGTCCGGCGTCCTCGCCCCGCGGCCCGACGCCGAGCTGGAGGGCCTCGACGCCGACGACGCGGGCCGCCGCCTGCTGCTCGTCTGGAACGTGGCCGGCGGGCGTTCCGAGCTCGAGCTCGTCGACGCCTGGACCGGCGAGGCGTCCGTCGTCGAGGACGTCCCGGGGGCCGTGATCACCGGGATGCTGATCAGCCGCGACGGCTCGACCGCGCTGATGGCCGTCGAGGGGCCCGAGCGCCCGCGCGAGCTCTGGTGCCTGGACGTGGAGACGCGCACGTGGACGCTCGCCACCGCCGTCCCGCAGCGTCCGGACGCCCGCCTGGTGACGCCCACGCTCGAGTTCCTGCACGGGCGCGACGGGCTGCCGCTCACGGGCTGGCTCTACCGGCCGCCGGGTTCCGTGGGGCCCGGCCCGGCGATGCTCAGCCTGCACGGCGGGCCCGAGGCCCAGGAACGGCCGACGTTCAGCCCGCAGCACCAGGCCATGGCCGCGGCCGGCATCGCCGTCTTCGCGCCGAACATCCGTGGTTCGTCGGGCTCGGGGCGCGCGTTCGTGCACGCCGACGACGTGCACGGCCGCCGCGACGCGTTCGACGACGTGCTGGCATGCGCGGAGTTCCTCGTGCGCCTCGGCGTCGCCGAGCCGGGCCGCGTCGCCGTGACGGGACGCTCGTACGGCGGCTACCTCACCCTGGCGATGCTCGCCTTCTCGCCCGGGACCTTCGCCGCCGGCGTCGACATCTGCGGGATGTCGGACCTGCACACCTTCTACCGCGACACCGAGCCGTGGATCGCGTCGGCCGCCGTCACCAAGTACGGCGACCCCGAGCGCGACTGGGCGCTGCTGCGCGCCCTCTCGCCGATGCAGCAGGTCGCGAACATCGACGTCCCGCTGCTCGTCGCCCACGGCGAGCTCGACACGAACGTGCCGTTCGGCGAGGCGACCCAGGTCGTCGCCGCCCTGCGCGAGCTCGACCGGCCGGTCGAGCTGCTGGTCCTGCAGGGCGAGGGCCACGAGTACCGACGGGCCGACTCGCGCCGGCTGCTGCTCGGCACGATGCTGCTGTTCCTCGACGAGGCCCTGGCCCGCTGAGCCCCGGCGGCCGCCCGCCCCGCACCCCCGCCGCCGGTCCCGCCGAGGGTGCGGCATCATGCCGGGAAGGCGGCTGCCCTGCCGCCTCCCGCCGCTGGGAAGGACACCATGAGCGTTCTCGTCGCCGTCACGGACAGCCCGGAGGGCAAGGCCGCCCTCGAGGCCGCAGCCAATGAGGCCGCCTCCCTCAACGTCCCGCTCACCGCGATCAACCTGACCTCCGCGGACCTGGACACCTCGATGCTCGCCGACGGCGTGCCGGTCGAGGTCGTCACGCCCGGCGGCGGTTCCGACGTCGACGAGGTCGAGCAGGTCCTGCAGGCCATCGAGGACCGCCCCGAGGTCACCCGCCTCGTCGTCGGCGTCCGCAAGCGCTCCCCCATCGGCAAGGCCGTCCTCGGCAGCATCGCCCAGCGCCTGATCCTCGAGTCCACGGTTCCCGTGCTCTCGGTCAAGACCAGCGACGCGGAGACCCGCGGCTAGTCGCCTTCCCTCTCTGCCGGATCGAGTGCGCGGAGATCGCGCGACACGCACGGCGTGTCTCGCGATCAGCGCGCACTCGGGAAGAGGCGGTGCCACTCCTCGTCGAAGACGGGGTCTGGACCGGCCCAGCCACCCGCCCTGAGTGCGGACACGACGAGCGCCACGACCGCGCGCGGGTGACGCATGCGCTCCCCCGTGACCCGCACGAGGGTCGCCCCGGTCACCGCCAGCTGCTCGTGTCGGGAGATGTCGGTGTTCCACTGACGCCGGTCCGTACGGTGCTGGTCGCCCTCGTACTCGATGACGACGCGCCAACGACGGAGGAGCAGGTCGACCCGGCCGATCCTCCGGCCGTCGAGGCTCACGATCGGGTTCACCTCGGGCTCGGGGAGCCCGGCCAGGACGAGGCAGAGCCGCAGGCGCGTCTCGCGTACGGAGTCCACGTGGTCACGGACGAGCGCCGAGGCCCGCCGCGCCAGGACAGCGCCCCGCCCGTGGTGCTGCGCCGCAGCCGCGACCAGCGCCGCCTGGGTCGTGAGGTCCCACCTCACGAGCCAGTCCCCGGCCGCCACGAGCTCGACGAGGTCCAGCTCCTGCGCCGCGGCGAGCAAGGCGGGCACCGGTCCGAGGCTGCCCGGGTGCGGTCCTGCGGAGGGGCGTGCCCGGACGCGCCGGACGCGAATGCCCGGACGCCGGACCTGATGAGGGTGCGCCGAGACGAACCGCAGCGGACGAGGGCTGCCCAGGTCCAGGCCGAGCGCCTGGAGCGCCGACACCCCGTCGAGCAGGGCGTCCGCCGGCAGCACCAGCCGGGCGGCCGCGATGCTGACGGCGAGGTCCGGCTCGATGAACGCCTCGACGTAAGCACCGTGGTGCTCGCGGCGCACCGCCGGCCCGCGCAAGCCTGCAGGTGTGAGCCCGGCGTCCCTCGCCTGCGCGGTGGTGAAGGGCTCGAGCACCCCGGCACCATGCCCTAGCGAGCGCATCCTCCGCCCCGGCGCGACCCCCAACCTGGGGACAACTCATCCCTCCCGCGCCGAGTGCGCGCAAAGCGTGAGACACGCCGGGCGTGTCGGACGATCTGCGCGCAGTCGACGGAACCTACGTCAGGCGCTCGAGGACGAGCTCGCGTACGCGGGCGGCGTCGGCCTTGCCGCCCATGGACTTCATCACGGCGCCGATGAGGGCGCCGGCGGCCTGGACCTTGCCGGCGCGGATCTTGTCGGCGACGCCCGGGTTGGCGGCGATGGCCTCGTCGACGGCGGCACCGAGGGCGCCGTCGTCGGAGACGACCGCGAGGCCGCGCTGCTCGACGACCGCAGCCGGCGAACCCTCGCCCGCCAGCACGCCCTCGAGAACCTCGCGGGCGAGCTTGTCGTTGATCGTCCCGGCGTCGACGAGGCCCTGGAGCTCGGCCACCTGGGCGGGCGTGACGGGCAGCTGCTCGAGCTCGACGCCGTCGGCGTTCGCGCGGCGGGTCAGCTCGCCGAGCCACCACTTGCGCGCAGCCTGCGGGGTGGTGCCGGCGGCGACGGTCGCCTCGACCTGGTCGAGCGCGCCGGAGGCGACGACGTCGCGGAGCTCCGCCTCGCTGAACCCCCACTCCGCGCTGATGCGGCGCAGCCGCTTGGCCGGCGGCTCGGGCAGCGTGGCGCGGAGCGACTCGACCCACTCGGGCGCCGGGGCGACCGGGACGAGGTCGGGGTCGGGGAAGTAGCGGTACTCCTCCGCCTGCTCCTTGCTGCGGCCCGAGGAGGTCGTGCCGGGACCCTCCTGCCAGTGCCGCGTCTCCTGCTTGACCCGGCCGCCGTCGCTGAGCACGGCCGCCTGGCGGGTGATCTCGTAGCGGATGGCGCGCTCGACGCTGCGCAGGGAGTTGACGTTCTTGGTCTCGGTCCGGGTGCCGAGCGGGGCGTCCGGGGTCGCGCGCAGCGACACGTTCGCGTCGCAGCGCAGCGAGCCCTGCTCCATCCGCACGTCGGAGACACCGAGCCCGCGCAGCAGGTCGCGGAGCATCGCGACGTACGCCCGGGCCACCGCCGGCGCGTACTTCCCCGCGCCCTCGATCGGGCGCGTGACGATCTCGATCAGCGGCACGCCGGAGCGGTTGTAGTCCAGCAGCGAGTGGTCCGCGCCGTGGATGCGCCCGGTCGCGCCGCCGACGTGCAGCGACTTGCCGGTGTCCTCCTCCATGTGCGCGCGCTCGATCTCGATCCGGTACGTGCGCAGCACGCCCTCGTCGTCGGGCACCTCGACCTCGGCCCAGCCGTCGTACGCGATGGGCTCGTCGTACTGGCTGATCTGGTAGTTCTTCGGCTGGTCGGGGTAGAAGTAGTTCTTCCGCGCGAAGCGGCACCAGCGCGCGATCGAGCAGTTCAGCGCGAGGCCGATCCGGATCGCGGACTCGACGGCCGTCTCGTTGACCACGGGCAGCGAGCCGGGCAGGCCGAGGCAGGTCGGGCAGACCTGCGTGTTCGGCTCCGCGCCGAACGCCGTGGAGCACCCGCAGAACATCTTCGACGCGGTGTTCAGCTCGACGTGCACCTCGAGCCCGAGCGCCGGGTCGAAGCGGCCGACGGCGTCGTCGTAGTCCATGACGAGGTCGGGAGCGGTCGTGGTCACTTGGTTCCTCCTGCGACGGCCGGGACGACGAGCTCGGGGGCCTGCGCGAGCAGCGGGCCGCCCCAGCGCTCCTCGAGCGCCCGCTCCAGCGCGGCGCCGACCCGGTAGAGCCGGTCGTCGGCCAGCGGCGGCGCCATGACCTGCAGCCCGACGGGCAGCCCGTCCTCGGGGGCGAGCCCCACGGGGAACGAGGCGCTCGCGTTGCCGGCCAGGTTGGACGGGATGGTGCAGAGGTCGTTCAGGTACATGGCCAGCGGGTCGTCGACCTTCTCCCCGATCCGGAACGCGGTGCCCGGGGTCGAGGGCGAGACCAGGACGTCGACCTGCGCGAAGGCCGACTCGAAGTCGCGCGTCACGAGCGTGCGGACCTTCTGGGCCTGCCCGTAGTAGGCGTCGTAGTAGCCGCTGGACAGGGCGTACGTGCCGAGGATGATCCGGCGCTTGACCTCCGCGCCGAAGCCGGCCTCGCGGGTCAGCCCCATGACCTCCTCGGCGTCGTGGCTGCCGTCGTCGCCGGTACGCAGGCCGAACCGCATCCCGTCGAACTTGGCGAGGTTGGAACTCGCCTCGCTCGGCAGGATCAGGTAGTAGGCCGGGAGCGCGTAGGCGAAGTTCGGGCAGGAGACCTCGACGATCTCCGCGCCCAGGCCGGCCAGCACGTCGACCGCCTCGCGGAACCGCTGCTCGACGCCGGGCTGGTAGCCCTCGCCGCCGAGCTCGCGGACCACGCCGATCTTGAGCCCGCGCACGTCGCCCGAGCGGGCGGCCGACACGACGTCGGGCACGGGGGCGTTCGCGGAGGTCGAGTCGAGCGGGTCGTGTCCGCCGATGACCGCGTGCAGCAGGGCCGCGTCGAGGACCGTACGGGCGCACGGCCCGGGCTGGTCGAGGCTCGACGCGAGCGCGACGAGGCCGTAGCGGGAGGTGCCGCCGTACGTCGGCTTGACCCCGACGGTCCCCGTGACGGAGGCGGGCTGCCGGATGGAGCCGCCGGTGTCGGTGCCGATGGACAGCGGGGCCTCGAAGGCGGCGAGCGCCGCGGCCGAGCCACCCCCCGAACCCCCGGGGATCCGGTCGAGGTCCCAGGGGTTGTGCGTCGGGCCGTAGGCGGAGTTCTCGGTCGAGGAGCCCATCGCGAACTCGTCGAGGTTCGTCTTGCCGAGGATGACCAGGCCGGCGTCGAGCATCCGGCGGGTGACGGTCGCGTCGTACGGCGGCACCCAGCCCTCGAGGACGCGGGAGCCGGCCGTCGTGGGCGCACCGGCGTAGGTGAGCACGTCCTTGAGCGCGACGGGCACGCCGGCCAGCGGCCCGAGGGTCTCGCCGGCGGCCCGTGCCTGGTCGACCTTCGCGGCGGCGGCCAGCGCGCGCTCGCCGTCGACGTGCAGGAAGGCGTGGACGGCGGGCTCGACGGCGGCCATCCGGTCGAGGTGGGCCTGCGTGACCTCGACCGAGCTCACGTCGCCGGAGGCGATGGCGGCGGCGAGGCCGGACGCGGTCGCCCGGGTCAGGTCGTCGGTGCTGCTGACGGTGCTCACGCGTCCTCCCCGAGGATCCGCGGGACGCGGAAGCGGTCGTCCTCCGCCGCCGGGGCGCCCGCGAGGACGACCTCCCGGGGCAGGGACGGGCGGACGACGTCGGGGCGCGAGACGTTCTCCAGCGGCAGCGGGTGCGACGTCGGCGGGATGTCGTCGGCCGCGACCTCGGAGACCTTGGCGACGGCCTCGAGGATCGCGTCCAGCTGGGGCGCCAGGTGGGCCAGCTCGTCCGGGGTCAGCTCGATCCGGGCCAACCGGGCCAGGTCGGCCACGTCGTTGGGCGTCAAGGCCACGGGGCGTCACTCCTCGAATCACGTGCGTGCGGGACGGCACGCCGCTGCGCGACGACCGGCTGTCCATCCTAGGACCGCGCCCCGGTCGCCCTCCCCGGCGTTTCTCGCGGCGGAGCGACGGTCGGGCGACGCGGCCGCCCCTCGCCTAGAGGGTCAGCGGGCGCAGCACCGCGCCGGTCTTGAGCTTGGGCGTGAAGAACGTCGACTTCGGCGGCATCAGCAGCCCCTCGCGGGCCGTGCGCCCGATCTCGGCGAGGCTGACCGGGCGCACCAGCACGGCGGCGGTCGCGCGGCCGCCCGTGACGGCGTGGAGCGTCTCGTCGAGGCCGTGCTGGTACGCCGTCGACACCGCCACGCCCTCCAGCGCCGTCTCCAGCCACACCCCGTCCAGCGACCGCACGTCGTCGAACGCGCCCGGTCGCGGGTCGAGCCGCTCCGCGCCGTCGGCGGTGACCAGGACGAGGAACCCGTCGGCCGCCATCGCCGCCGCGGTGCCCGCGTCCGGAGAAGCGGTCGGCGTCCGGACGAAGAACCGGTCGAGCGCCGCCCGGAGCTCCTCGGGGTCGACGCCGGCGTACAGACGGTGGATCGCCTCGACGCTCAGCTGGTCGGCGACGAGCTCGGCGACGAAGGTCAGCGTCAGCTCGGCGTCGGTGTCGTCCCGCCCGGTCGCCGCCCGGACCTCGTCGCGGTAGGTGCGGCTGACCGCGTAGCGGTGGTGCCCGTCGGCGATCAGCACGTCGTCGGACGCCAGCAGCGCGCGTACGGCGCTCACCCGCCCGGGGTCGGTCACCCGCTCCCAGACGTGCTCGACCGTCCGGCCGTCGGCGTCGTCGACCAGGCGGCCGACCGGTTCGCCGGGCTCGGCGAGCAGCGCGGCCAGCCCGGTCGCGAGCGAGAGCCCCCACACCGGCGACAGGTTGGCCTGCGTGGCGCGCGTCAGCTCGAGCCGGTCCGTCGCGTCCTTCGGCGTCGTCCGCTCGTGCGGCAGCACGCCGCCCGCGCCGGCGTCGACCACCTCCAGCGCACCGAGGACCCCGGCCACGTCCCGCTCGGACCCGCCGCCGTCGGTGAACCGCAGCCGGTAGATCGTGAACGACGGCTCCGCGTCGCGCACCAGCACGCCCTCGTCGACCCAGCGCCCGAGCGTCTCCGACGCCTCCTCGTACCGGTCCGGCCCGCCGCGCGGGACGTCCACCCGCGTCACGTTGTGGGGCGAACGCTCCTGCAGCGCGTCCACGTCCGCGTCGTCCAGCACGTCGTACGGCGGCGCCAGCAGCGGGTCGAGGTCGGTCCCCGCGTAGCGGAGGGCGCGGAACGGTTCGAAGCGGGGCACGTGTCCATTGTCTCCGCTCCGCTCCGACGCGCCTCGCGCTCGGACCCGACGCTTTCGTCGTCTCAGGTGACGACGGAAGAACGTTGTCGTCACCTGCTCCTCCTCAACGCGTCGGCGCGCGAGTCGGTGGTGGCCAGGCTGACCACGGATAGACACGACACGGGAACGAAACCCCCCGGTAACGCCGCTTCTGCGACGATGGCCCCGTGTTCCTGATGCGCGTCACCCTGCCCGACCGGCCGGGTTCGCTCGGCTCGGTGGCCACCGCCATGGGTGGCGTGGGCGGTGACATCAACGCCGTCGAGATCGTCGAGAAGGGTGACGGCGTCGTCGTCGACGACTTCATCGTCGACCTGCCGCCCAACCAGCTGCCCGAGATGCTCGTCACCGCGTGCCAGAACCTCGAGGGCGTACGCGTGGAGTGGATCGCCCGCTACCCCGAGGGCGGCGGCCTGCAGTCCGACCTCGAGGCGCTCGAGCGGATGACGGCCGACCCGGTGCACGCCGCCGAGACGCTCGTCTCGCTGTGCCCCGTGGTGTTCCGGTCGCACTGGGCGATCCTCGTCGCGACCGGGGCCGGCGGTCCCGAGATGACCTTCTCGACCACGCTGGCCCCCGACGTCAGCCCCGAGCTGGCGGCCCGGCTGGCCCCGTTCGACGTGACGCACCGCCTCGACCTGGAGAGCGGCTGGGCGCCGGGCTGGGGCGACTGCACCGTCGTCGTCACCCCGATCACCCAGGACCGCGTGATCGTCATCGGCCGGCAGGGCGGGCCCGTCTTCCTCGACTCCGAGGTCGCCCGGCTGCACCACCTCGCGGCCCTGGTCAAGTAGCACCCGACTCCTCCACCGCACCGCCCCGCGAAGCCGGTACCGGGGCTGCGCGACGGCCCTCCGGCGGGCACAATGCCGGGCAGGGGGTGCCCGATGGAGGGTTACGGCTGGGCCGAGCTGGGCGAGCTCGTGACGTCCTTCGGCTACGGCGTGCTGTCCGCCCTGGTGCCCGTGGTCAACGCGGAGAGCTACGTCGTCGTCTCCGGCATCTCCTCGATCGGGCGGGCTGCGCCCGTCGTCCTCGGCGTCGCGCTCGGCCAGACCCTCGGCAAGGTGCTGCTGTTCCTCGGCGTCCGCCGCGGGAAGCAGTTCCCCTTCGTCCGGCGTGAGCGGGCCCGGTTCCGGCGCGGGACCGCCGGACCCGCGCGTCGGCGGTTCAGCGAGGCGGTCGCCTTCCTGCTCCGCCTGGTCGGCGAGAAGCGCTGGGGGCTGCCCATCGTGCTGCTGGCCGCGGTCGTCGGCTTCCCACCCCTGTACGCCGTCGCCCTGCTCGCCGGCGCGACCCGGATGCGGCTCGCGTGGTTCACGGCGGCCGTCCTGGTCGGCCGCACCCTGCGGTTCGTCCTCGTCGCCCGCGGCGTGGCCGTGCTGCACCCGCAGTAGCGCGACCGACGCACGTCCGGTGCCGCGCGGGATCCGTACGGGCCCCGTTCCTGATCGACGGCTGTGAACCTGACCTCGACCCCACCGTCGGGGACCCGCCGCTGGCTACCCTGGGCGCATGCGGCTGCGCGCGGCGTTCTCGGACCTCAACCTCAACGGGGCGACGCCGCCGCGCGTCCAGCCCCGGCTGGGCGAGTGGGGCCCGGAGATGGTCCCCAGCACCGGCCAGAAGCGGCGCATGCGGATCTGGGTCGGGCTCGTGCTGCTCGGCGCGATGCTCGCCGTCTTCGGTCTCGGCTGGTACGTCTACCACGCCATGACCGGCAGCTGGGGCTTCGGCCTCGACGGCAAGGAGGGGTTCCTCACCCCGGACGTCGTGCTCGCCCTGCTGCGCACCTGACGCGCCCACGTCGGCGGGCGCCCGGCCGCCTCTAAACTCACGGGATGTCCGACACCGTGGTCTCCGCGTCTGACGAGGCAGCGAAGGAGGTCGCCGACCTCACCGGTCGGATCAACCGCCTGCGGCACGAGTACTACGAGGGCGACCAGTCGACGGCCTCGGACGCGGAGTACGACGACCTCGTCCGGCGCCTCCAGTCGCTCGAGGAGCAGCACCCCGGGCTGCTGCGGCCCGACAGCCCGACGCAGACCGTGGGCGGCGCGCCGGAGACCGCGTTGTTCGCGCCCGTCGTGCACCGCGAGCCGATGCTCTCGCTCGACAACGTCTTCAGCCGGGGCGAGCTCGACGAGTGGGCCGCCCGCGCGCAGCGCGACGCCGCGAAGCGTGCGCCGGACGCGCCGGTGCGGTGGCTGTCGGAGCTCAAGATCGACGGCCTCGCGATCAACCTGCGCTACGAGCGCGGCGTGCTCACCTCCGCCGCCACCCGCGGCGACGGCGTCACCGGCGAGGACGTCACCCCGAACGTCCGCACCATGGGGTCGATCCCGCTGCGGCTCGCCGGGTCCGGGCACCCCGACCTCGTCGAGGTGCGGGGCGAGATCTTCTTCCCGGTCGCGAACTTCGACGCCCTGAACGCGCGGCAGGCCGCCGCCGGGGAACGGCTCTTCGCCAACCCGCGCAACGCCGCGTCCGGGTCGCTGCGGCAGAAGGCGGAGGGCAAGAGCCCGGAGCGGCTGGCGCTGATGGAGGCGCGGATCCGCGGTCTGCGCATGCTCGTGCACGGCGTCGGGGCCTGGCCGGTCGAGCAGATCGAGCGCGCGGAGTCGGTGCCCACCGGCCCGGTCACCGCCCAGAGCCAGGTGTACGAGCTGCTCGCGACGTGGGGCCTTCCGACCTCCACCCACTACCGCGTCCTCGACACGGTCGACGAGGTCTGGGCCTTCATCGAGCACTACCGCGCCGAGCGCGCGTCGGTGGAGCACCAGATCGACGGCATCGTCGTCAAGGTCGACGACCTCGACCTGCACGTCGCCCTCGGCGCGACGAGCCACTCGCCGCGCTGGGCCACCGCGTTCAAGTACCCGCCCGAGGAGGTGCGCACCAGGCTGCTCGACATCGTCGTCTCGATCGGCCGTACGGGACGGGCGACGCCGTTCGCGGTGATGGAGAAAGCCCTCGTCGCCGGCTCCGAGGTGCGGCAGGCGACCCTGCACAACCAGGACGTGGTGAAGCAGAAGGGCGTCCTGATCGGCGACACGGTCGTGCTCCGCAAGGCCGGGGACGTGATCCCCGAGGTGCTCGGCCCGGTCATCGAGCTCCGCGACGGCTCCGAGCGCGCCTTCGTGATGCCGGAGCGCTGCCCCGAGTGCGACACCCCCCTCAGGCCGGCGAAGGAGGGCGACGTCGACCTCCGCTGCCCGAACGCGCGCAGCTGCCCGGCGCAGGTCCGCGGGCGGGTGGAGCACATCGGTTCCCGCGGCGCGCTCGACGTCGAGGCCCTCGGCGAGGTGACCGCCGCGGCGCTCACGCAGCCCTTCGCACCGCGTACGCCGCCGCTCGTCGACGAGTCGGGCCTGTTCGACCTGACGATGGACGACCTGCTGCCGATCCGCGTCGTGCCGCGGGACCCCGAGACCGGTCTGCCCCGCCTCGCCGAGGACGGCACCGAGAAGCGGCTCGCCCCCTTCCAGCGCAACGCCAGCGCGGCCGAGCGACGTGCGGCGCGCGAGGCGGGCGCCCCGCTCGACGCCGACGCGCGGTTCCCGTCCAAGCAGGCGGAAGAGCTGCTGAAGAACCTCGAGGTCGCGAAGACCAAGGACCTGTGGCGCTACCTCGTCGCGCTGTCGATCCGGCACGTCGGGCCGGTCGCCGCACGGGCGCTCGCGCAGCACTTCGGGTCGGTCGACGCGATCCGGGCCGCCTCGCGGGAGGAGCTCGCCGCCGTCGACGGCGTCGGGCCGATCATCGCCGACGCGCTGGTCGACTGGTTCGCCGTCGACTGGCACGTCGCCATCGTGGACCGCTGGGCCGCGGCGGGCGTGCGGCTCGCGATCCCGGACCACCCCGGACCGCAGGCGACGCCGACGGCACCCGCCGGCCTGCTGGCGGGACTGTCGGTCGTCGTCACCGGCACCGTCGAGGGCTTCAGCCGCGAGGAGGCGGCCGAGGCGATCGTGGCCGCCGGCGGCAAGGCCGCCTCGACCGTCTCCAAGCGGACCGCCTTCGTCGTCGTCGGGGAGAGCCCGGGCGCCTCGAAGCTGACCAAGGCGGAAGCCTTCGGCACACCGCAGCTCGATGCAGCGGGCTTCCGCCGGCTCCTGGCCGAGGGTCCTGGCGCGTTCGCGGAAGAGGCGTCGGAGGACGACGCCTCCTGAGGGAGGGCCCGGGCCGGCCGCTCCCCGGAGCGGGCTGCTCGTCGTCCCGGACGCACGCCCGACCGGGGCTGGCGCCTGTCGGTGCCGGGAACTAGCGTGACGCGCGCCGTCAGGACCGGACCCGCGCTCGTCGGGACGGACGCGCGGCCGACGAACCAAGGAGCACGGATGCATCCTCCCCTCAGCCGCTGGGCGGCCCGTCTCGGCGCAGGCGCGCTCGCCGTGACGCTGCTGCCGCTCGCGCCGACGACGGCGACCGCCGCCCCGGTCGTCGCCCAGGCTCCCGCGAAGGCCGCGGCGCCGGGCACGGTCGCCGGCGGCACGACGGTCCACGACTCCCTGTTCGGCGAGATCGGGAACACGGGCTACGACGTCAAGCACTACGGCATCGCGCTGGCGTACGCGGCGGACGGCTCCGTGAAGGCGACGACGACCATCGAGGCGACGGCGAAGAAGAAGCTGTCGTCGTTCTCGCTCGACCTCGAGGGCCTGACCGTCGACCGCGTCCGCGTCGAGGGGCGTACGGCGACCTTCACCCGCACCGGGACCAAGCTGCTCGTCACCCCGGCGCGGCCGACCGGCAAGCGGTTCACCGTCGTCGTCGGCTACCACGGGCGCCCCGTGACCCACATCGACCCCGACGGGGCGCAGGACGGCTGGGTCCCGAGCACGACCGGGGCGACGGCGCTGTCGGAGCCCGTCGGCGCGCAGACCTGGTTCCCGAACAACAACACCCCGCGCGACAAGGCCTCGTTCGACGTCGCCCTCACCGTTCCGAAGGACCTGGCCGCCGCCGCCAACGGGGTGCTGCGGAGCCGCACGACGAAGCACGGGAAGACCACCTGGACGTGGCGGCAGCGCCAGCCGATGGCGACCTACCTCTCGCTCGTGGCGATCGGCGACTTCGACGTCTACCGCTCGAAGGTCAAGCTGCAGCACGGCCGCACGATCAGCGCCTGGACGTTCGTCCAGCCCTCGCTGGGCAAGGCCGCGGCGCAGCGGGCGCTGCTGCCGAAGGTGCTGCGGTTCAGCGAGCAGCAGTACGGCCGCTACCCCTTCGACGGCACCGGCATGGTCATCCAGGACCTCGGCGTCGGCTACGCGCTGGAGACGCAGAGCCGGCCGTTCTTCGACGGCGTGCCCGACGACGCGACCCTGGTGCACGAGCTCGCGCACCAGTGGTTCGGTGACTCGGTCACCCCGCGCGACTGGGGCGACATCTGGCTGAACGAGGGCTTCGCGACCTACGCCGAGGCGAACTGGGCGTCCGAGCACGGCGGCCCGACCACGTGGCAGGCCTTCCGGAAGGTGTACGACGCCAACGACACGTCGTCGGACCTGTGGAAGCCCGCGCCGAACGCGCTGGAGGACCCGGCGGACCTCTTCGGGGACCCCGTCTACGTCCGGGGCGGCCTGACGCTGGAGGCCCTGCGGCACCGGATCGGTGACGAGAAGATGCAGACCCTGCTGAGCACCTGGGCCAGGCGGCAGAAGGGGAAGTCGGTGCGGACGAGCCAGTTCGTCGCCCTGGCGGAGCAGGTCAGCGACCAGGACCTGGGCTGGTTCTTCCGGAGCTGGCTCGAGGTGACGTCCAAGCCCGTGGGCTACTGACGCGGCGCCGGGACCCGGCCGCCGGGGAGACCCGGCGGTCGGCTCAGGCGGAGGTCGGCGCGGCCGTCGCGGTCGCGCCGCCCTCGGGCAGCCGGAGGCGCCAGGAGTAGGAGCAGTAGGCGGTGACGGTGCAGAGGATCAGCACGCCGAGGAAGACGTGCAGGCCCCTGATGCCGGCGAAGCCGAGCATCATCTGCACGGCGATCGCGACGATGATGCCGACCGGCATCCACAGCGTCCACGACGGGCGGCCCGCCTTGCGCAGGGCCGCGCCGAGGACCGCGCCGATGACGGCCAGCACCAGCACGGCGAAGGCGTTGGTCGCGTGGGCGATGAGCAGCGGCTGCACGCCGTCGAGGTAGCCCGACCCGAGTCCCGCCTGGGCGACCGCGAAGGCGAAGAGGAGGGTCGCGACGATGCGGAGCTGTCGGATCTGGGCCACGCGGTCATCATGCCGCAGCCGGTCTCGGCCAGGTGGCCGCCTCCGCCGGGTTCCGGGAGCGCCAGCGAGTGGAACCCATGCGGGGGTGTGGGGGTCGTCCCCCACATGATGTGGCCTCAGCCGAGCAGCCGGTCGGTCACGATGTCGGCCGCGGAGCGCAGCACCCGGAGGGCGGCGAGCGCCCCGGCGGGCTCGAAGCCCGCGAGCCCGCACGCGGGCGTGAGGGCCGTACGCAGCCCCGCCTCGGCGTCGAGCCCCAGGTCGTCCAGCCGGGCGAGCACCCGGGTGGCGACGGCGTCCGGCGTGGGCAGCGGGCCGGCCACGTCGGTCGGCAGCGCACCCGCGCCGAACCACAGCCCCTCGGCGAGACCCTCGCCGACCTCGTCCCACGTCCCGGTGCCCATCCGCCCGAGGTCGAGCGCCACGCCGACGACCCCGACCTCGCGGAGCAGCCGCACGGGCGCCCCCGGGGCGCAGCAGTGCACGACGACCGGGACGGCGGCGGCGCCGACGGGACCGGTCGCGGCGAGGTGGGCGACCAGCGCGTCGTACGCCTCCGCCACCTCCGGCCGGTCCACGGAACGGTGCCGGGAGAAGCCGCTGGCCGTGCTCAGGCTGCCGGTCAGGACCGCGGGCAGCAACGGTTCGTCGAGCTGGACCACGAGCTCCACGTCGGGCAGCCGGCGACGGAGCTCGTCGACCAGCGCGCCGATCCCCTCGGTCAACGACTGCACGACGTCGCGGCGGGCACCGTGGTCGGCGACGACCCGGTCGCCACGGGGACGTTCGAGGGCGGCAGCGAGGGTCCACGGACCGGCCACCGAGACCTTGACCGGTCCGACGTAGCCCTGCGCGACCTCCTCGAGGTCGTCGAGGTCCTGCCGCAGAAGCGAACGGGCCTGCCGCGCGTCGCGGTTGGGCGCGTCGGCCAGCCGCCAGCCCGCCGGCTGCAGGTCGACCGCGAGCCCGGACATCAGCGCCGCACCCCGACCGACGAGCTGCGCGCCCGGGCCGCGGGCCGGGAGCTCGGGCAGGTAGGGCAGGTCGGGGCACTCGGCGAACGCCGTCCGCACCGCGCCGCCCATGTCCGTGCCGGGCCAGGAACCGACGCCGGTCCACAGCACCGAGGACGGACGGCGGTCGGCCAGCCCGGTGACGTCCGCGACGGGTACCGCGGCCTCGCTCACGGGACCAGCGCCGGACGCGTGACGGCGATCGTGGCGCTGCCGACGACGCGGGTGCCGTCGTAGCAGACGACCGCCTGCCCGGGCGCGACGCCGGACAGCGGCTCGTCGGTCTCGACGACCAGCTCGTCCGCCTGGCCCGGGGACGTGCGCAGCTCGACGGTGGCGGGCACGGGGGTGCCGTGCGCGCGCACCTGCACCAGCCCGCGCCAGGAGCCCTCGGGCACCGGACCCGTCCAGGTCGGGCGGACGCCCGACAGCCGCGTCACGTCCAGCGCCTCGCGCGGACCGACCGTGACCGTGCCGGTGACCGGGGTGACGTCGAGGACGAAGCGCGGCTTGCCGTCGGCGGCGGGCACGCCGAGCCGGAGCCCGCGGCGCTGCCCGACGGTGAAGTGGTGCGTCCCCTCGTGCTCGCCGACGCGGGTGCCGTCGAGGTCGACGACCGCGCCGGGCCGCGTGCCCAGCCGCGCGTCGAGGAAGCCGGCGGTGTCGCCGTCGGGGATGAAGCAGATGTCGTGGCTGTCCGGCTTGGCCGCGACCGACAGCCCGCGGGCGGCGGCCTCGGCCCGGACCTCGGTCTTGGTCGAGGTGCCCAGCGGGAACCAGCTGTGCGCGACCTGGTGCGCGGTCAGGACGCCGAGGACGTACGACTGGTCCTTGGCCTCGTCGACCGCCCGGTGCAGCTCCCCGCCCTCCAGCCGCGCGTAGTGGCCGGTGCAGACGGCGTCGAAGCCGAGGGCGAGGCCGCGCTCGAGCACGGCGGAGAACTTGATCTTCTCGTTGCAGCGCAGGCAGGGGTTCGGGGTGCGCCCGGCGGCGTACTCGGCCACGAAGTCGTCCACCACGTCCGCCGCGAAGCGGTCCGACAGGTCCCAGACGTAGAAGGGGATCCCCAGCCGGTCGGCGGCGCGCCGGGCGTCGTGCGCGTCCTCGCGCGAGCAGCACCCGCGGGCGCCGCTGCGGAAGGACTGCGGGTTCTTCGACAGCGCGAGGTGGACCCCGGTCACGTCGTGACCCGCGTCGACCGCGCGCGCCGCGGCCACGGCCGAGTCCACACCTCCGGACATGGCGGCCAGCACCCTCATCCCGACCGTCCCCTCAGCTCGTACCCGACGACTCGTGAGTTTAGTGGCGTCAGACGTACGCGGCCGACGCCCGCGCCCGGGCGACGACGTCGGGCAGGACGGCCGTCACCCGCTCGAGGTCGGCCCGGGTCGTGGTGTGGCCCAGGGAGAACCGGACCACGCTGCGGGCCTCGTCCTCCCCCACGCCCAGCGCGGTCAGCACGTGGCTGGGTGCGGTGACGCCGGCCGAGCAGGCCGAGCCCGTGGACGCGTCCACGCCGGCCGCGTCGAGGAGCATGACGACCGCGTCCCCGGGCGCCCCGGGCAGGCCGACGCTGAGCACGCCGGGCAGCCCGGCCGCCGGGTCCGCGGCCGACGCCCCGTGCCGCACCGCGTCGGGGACGGCCGTGCGGATCCGGTCGAAGAGCTCCTCGCGCAGCGCGGCCTCCCGTACGGCCTCGGCCTCGAGCGTCGCCACGGCCACGTCCACGGCCGCCGCGAACCCGGCGGCGCCGACCACGTCGAGCGTGCCGGAGCGGACGTCGCGCTCCTGCCCGCCGCCGTGCTGGACCGACGTCAGTGCGGTCGACCGACGGGCCAGCAGGGCGCCGATGCCGACCGGGCCGCCGAGCTTGTGCGCGGTGAGGGTGAGCAGGTCGAGCCCGCTGCGCCCGAAGTGCACGGGCACGTGCCCCACGGCCTGCACGGCGTCGCTGTGCACGACCGCGCCCACGGCCCGGGCCTCCCGGGCGACCTCGGCGACGGGCTGCACCGTGCCGACCTCGTTGTTGGCCCACATCACCGACACCACCGCCGTACGCGGTCCGAGCGCGGCGCGGTACGCGCCCAGGTCGAGGAGGCCGGTCGCGTCGACGTCGAGCAGCGTGACCTGAGCCCCCTGGGTCTGCGCGAGCCAGAGGGCCGCGTCGCCGACCGCGTGGTGCTCGATCGCGCTGACCAGGACGTCGCGGCGGTCCCCGTCCCGACGCGCCCAGTAGGCGCCCTTGACCGCCAGGTTGTCCGCCTCCGTGCCGCCGCCGGTGAAGACCACCTCGGCCGGCTCGGCCCCCAGCCGCTGCGCCACCAGCTCGCGCGCGTCCTCGACGACCCGGCGGGCCGCCCGCCCGGAACCGTGCACCGACGACGGGTTGCCGGTCCGGGTCAGCTCGGCCGAGACCGCCGCCACCGCCTCCGCCCGCATGGGCGTGGTCGCCGCATGATCCAGGTACGCCCGCATGGCACCAGTCTGCTCCTGGGACCCGGACGCCCGAACCTGGCGACCAGTGGTCGCTCCGGGCCTTCTTGCGGGCCTGAGAAGCTGCCGGACCGACCAGTGGTCAAGCAGAACGACTGGGTTGCGCAGGAGGGGGCGGGGAAGGTGAGGGGGGGGGTTACTGCTCGTCGGCCTTCAGGCCCTCGACGACGGCGTCGAGGACCTCGTGGAGGTCGCCGACCACGCCGAGGTCGGCGAGGGCGAAGATCGGGGCCTCCGCGTCGGAGTTGACGGCCAGGACCGCCTTGGAGGTCTGCATGCCGGCGCGGTGCTGGATCGCGCCCGAGATGCCGGCGGCGACGTAGAGCTGGGGCGAGACGGTCGTCCCGGTCTGGCCGACCTGGTAGGCGTGCGGGTACCAGCCGGCGTCCACCGCGGCCCGGGAGGCGCCGACCGCGGCGCCGAGCGCGTCGGCCAGGGCCTCGACCTCGGCGAAGTCGCCGCCGGTGCCACGACCGCCGGACACGACGATGCGTGCCTCGGTCAGGCCGGGGCGTCCGCTGGCCACCCGGGCGTCGCGCGACGTGATCCGGGCACCCTTCGCCGCGTCCGAGACGACCACCGCGAACGTCTCCACCGCGACCGTGGCGCCGGGCGCGACGGGCTCGGGCGTCACCGAGTTCGGCTTGACCGTGACCACGGCGACGTCGCGGCCCCCGTGGCACCGGGTGGTCCAGCCACCGGCGAGCACGGACTTCGTGACCGTGCCGTCGGCGTCGAGGTCGACGGCGTCGGTCACCAGGCTCGCCCCGAGCCGCACGGCGAGCCGCCCGGCGACCTCCTTGGCCTCGACGCCCGAGGTCAGCAGGACGGTCGAGGGCGCGACCGCCGCGGCGACCTGGTCCAGCGCCTCCGCCTTGGGCGCGACGAGGTAGGCGTCGAACGCGGCGTCCTGCACGCTCAGCACCCGGGTCGCCCCGTGCGCCGCCAGGATCGCGGCCGCGGCCTCGTCGACCGCGTCGAGCACGACGGCCACCGGGTCGCCGACCCGGCGGGCCAGGGTCAGCAGCTCGAGGGCCGGGCGGGTCGGGACGGCGTCCGCGAACGTGGCGAGGACCAGGACGGTGGGCATGCGCTCTCCTCGAGCTCTGGGGCGGCGGGCGGCGGGTGTCCGGGCGGCGTCAGGCGTAGCGGCCGGCGTGCAGGAACTCCAGGACCGCCGCAGCCCCGGAACCCCCGGTGTCCGTCACGACCTCCCCGGCACCACGGGCCGGCCGCGGCTCCGCGTCGACCACGCGGGTCCACGCGGCGTCGAGCCCCACGTCGGCGGGGTCGAGGCCGAGGTCGTCCAGGTCCCAGGTCTGCACGGGCTTCTTCTTCGCGGCGAGGATGCCCTTCATCGAGGGGTAGCGCGCCTCCCCCGACTGGTCGGTCACGCTGACCACGGCCGGCAGGTCGACCTCGACGGTCAGCCGGGCGGTGTCGTCCTCGCGCATGATCGTGGCGTGGCCGTCGGCCACGGCGAGGTGGCCCGCGTACGTCGCCGTGGGCCAGCCGAGCCGCTCGCCGAGCATCGCCGGCAGGACGCCCATGGCGCCGTCGGTGGAGGACATGCCGCACACGACGAGGTCGGCGCCCGCCTTGCGCACGGCCGCGGCCAGCACGGTGCTGGTGCCGATGACGTCGGTGCCGTGCAGCGCGTCGTCGAGCACGTGGACGCCGGCACCGGCGCCCATCTGCAGCGCCCGCTTGAGGGCTGCCGTGGCGTCCTCGGGTCCGACGGTCAGGACCGTGACCTCGACGTCGTCGCCCTCGTCGGCGAGGCGCAGGGCCTGCTCGACGGCGTACTCGTCGAGCTCGGAGAGCAGACCGTCGGTCCCCTCGCGGTCGACCGTCAGGTCGTCCGCGAAGACCCGGTCGGCGCTCGCGTCGGGGACGTGCTTGACGCAGACGACGATCTTCACGGCGCCGACGTTACCCGTGGGTAACTTGAGGGGCCAGCCACCCCGGCGAGCGGGTCAGCGGCACCAGCACGGGCACCGGACGGCAGGAGGGGCGCCGCTCGCGCGACGCCCCTCCTGGTGATCACCTGCCCGGGGCGGAGGCCCCGGTCATGCCCTCGTGCTCAGCGCTTGGCGACCGCCGCGGTCGTCGGCGCCGGGGTGGTCAGCTTGAGGAACGAGGTGTTCGGGACACCGCGCCCCGTCACCTGGTCCCAGCCCTTGCTCGTCGGGAGCGAGGCGTCCTGGCCGAAGGTCCGGACGATGTAGGACAGCCCGTCGTCGGCGTTCTCGCTGTTGACGTAGTTCACGCGGACGACGCCCCAGTTCGGCGCCTTGACCGGCAGCACGTCGTCGACGAGGCCCGACTTCTTGTAGATGACCGGGTTGAGCAGCCCGAAGCCCCGGCCCTGGTTGTTCTGCACGGCGAGCGCGGTCATGCCGGCCAGCAGCGGGCTGGCGAGGCTGGTGCCGCCGATGCGGTACTCGGAGTAGTAGGTGCCGTCCGAGAACTTCTGGGTCTGCCCGATGAGCATGCCCGTCTGCGGGTCGGCGTCCATGGCGACGTCCGGCACGGCCCGGCCGTTCGCCAGCTGCGACGCCACGACGCCGCGCTGGTAGGACGGCTGGTTGAACAGCGACGAGACGCCGCCGCCCGCGCCGTAGAGGTAGCCGCCCGGGGTCCAGGACTTGTCGTCCTTGGCCAGCGAGTAGGTGCGGGTGCCCCAGCCGGTGTCGAAGACGCGCGAGCCGTCGGCGCCGATGCCCGTCGCGGTGCCGCCGACGGCGGTGACGAACGGCTCGGTCGCCGGGTAGTCGGCCTGCTTCAGACCGGTGTTGGCGACCTCGTCGCCGTTGTCGCCGGAGGAGAACAGGACGCTGATGCCCTGCAGGGCGGCCTGCTGGAAGACCGACTCGTACGCGGCGACCGCGTCGGACGAGGTGACCTCGCCCGCGTCGCCCCACGAGTTGGAGACGACCTGCGCGACGCCCTCGTCGGTCACCCGAGCGAGGGTGTCGAGGAAGTCGTCGTCGAAGCAGCTGGACGAGGCGTAGTAGCGGATGTTCGCACCCGGGGCCATGGCGTGGACGGCCTCGACGTCGAGGGTCTCCTCACCGCTCCAGCCGGAGGGGTCGCAGAGGTCCTCGTTGTTGTAGCTCGCCGGCAGGTTCTCGGTCAGCTGGCCGGGGGCGTAGCTGCCGTCGCCGTGCTGCGCCGCGTACTTCTCGGCGTCGCTCGCGATGAGCTGCCAGCGGTAGGCGTCGGTGATGGCGACCGTGGTGCCGGCGCCGGTGAGCGAGGTGTCGCCCTCGTACGCCGCGCGGTACTGCGGGCCGGTGTAGCCGCAGGGCGCGTAGCTGAGCGTCGTGTCCTTGAACTGCGGCAGCGGGGTCTTGAAGTCGGCCTGCTTGGAGGCCGCGACCTGGCCGTAGTAGCGGCTGCACGGGCGGGCGTTCTTGAAGCCGGCGGGCGGCTCCGTCGCCGCGTGGCGGGACATCTTGACCTGCGTGGTGTCGAGACCGTCGACGGTCAGCACCGCGCTGGCGACCTTGGCCGGGAGCGCCGCGGCCGTGGTGGGTGCGACGACCTTCTGGCCGAGGTGGCTGAACGACTTGAGCTCGACGTTGAACGCCTTGTCCAGCTGGGCGACGGTGCCCGAGGCGGTGACGTAGCGGCGGAACGGCGCGGTGCCCGAGACCGTGAGGCCCTTGCCCGCGAGGTAGGAGCGGACTGCCTGCTCGGACGCGGCCGTCGGGGCGTACGAGGCGTGGAACTGGTCGGCCGTCAGGAACTGGCCGTAGCCGGCCGAGCCCGGGGTCGAGACCGCGAGGGCTGCCTTGGCCAGGGCGTCGGAGCCGCCCTTCGGCGTGAGGAAGACCTTGACGGACAGTGTCTTGTCGGCCTTGGCGTCGGGTGCCGCGGCGGCGACCCGGGCCTTGGTCTTGGGCAGCCAGCGGGGCAGCGTGGACGTGATGGCCACCGTGCCCGTCGGGGCCGCGGACGCGGTCTGGACGGTGGCCAGCAGGCTGGCCGGGACGAGCAGGGTCGACGCGGCGACGAGCAGGCGTGCTCGCCTCGAGCGGAGGTGCATGGAGCTCCCGAGTGGTGGAGGGGGTAGGGCGCCCGGGCCGGAGGAGTTCCCGCGGGGCTCGGGCAACGTAAGCCCGGCGGTGGCCGCAGGTCTATAGCCTGAAAATATTGTGGCGATCGTCTCAGTTCGACGGTCCGGGTTTGCCGCACGGGAGCGCGGGTAAGCCGGGCACCAAGTCGGCCGGGAAGTGGTCACGACCGGACGCGCGGAGCCAACGAACCAGGCATGATGAGCAGGCCCGCGCGGCTTCCGCGCGCGGTGCTGCGCCGGCTGGTCCCTCCACGAGGACCGGCGCGCAGCGTCCTGAGGAGGCTCGATGACGATCTCGCTGCCGGTGCCCGGCGACACGTCCATGCTCGGCGCGCACCTCGTCGACGGCGGCGCCGCCTTCGCGCTCTGGGCCCCCCGGGCCACCCGCGTCGAGCTCGCGCTCGTCCACGCCGACCGCAGCCAGGTCAACCACGAGATGCACCGGTCCGCCGACGGCGTGTGGCACGTCTTCGTGCCCGGCGTCGGCGACGGGCAGCGCTACGGCTACCGCGTGCACGGCGCGTGGGACCCGGCCAACGGCGAGCGCTTCAACCCGGCCAAGCTCCTGCTCGACCCGTACGCCCGCGCCATCACCGGCGGCGTCGACTACTCCGGCCCGATCCTCGACCACGTCGCGTCGTCGGACTTCGTGCCCAGCCCGGAGGACTCGTCGGGCTCGGTGCCGCTGAGCGTCGTCGTCCGCGACACCCCGCCGCCGCGACCCGTCGCCGCTCCGGTCCCGCTGGGCGACAGCGTCGTCTACGAGCTGCACGTCAAGGGCTTCACCCGGCTGCACCCGCTCGTCCCCGAGCACCTGCGCGGCACGTACGCGGGCCTCGCCTACCCGGCCGTCGTCGCCCACCTCAAGTCCCTCGGCGTCACCGCGGTCGAGCTGCTGCCCGTGCACCAGTTCGTCTCCGAGCCCTTCCTCATCTCGCGTGGCCTCTCGAACTACTGGGGCTACAACACGCTCGGCTTCTTCGCGCCGCACTCCGCGTACGGGTCGGTCGGCACGCTCGGGCAGCAGGTCGACGAGTTCAAGCAGATGGTCTCCGCGCTGCACGACGCCGGCATCGAGGTCATCCTCGACGTCGTCTACAACCACACGGGCGAGGGCGGCCACGAGGGTCCGACGCTGTCGTTCCGGGGGCTGGACCACCTCGGCTACTACCGGCTCACCGCCGACCGGCGCAACGACTACGACGTCACCGGCTGCGGCAACTCGGTCGACACCTCCGAGCCCGGCGTGCTGCGCCTGGTGCTCGACTCGCTGCGCTACTGGGTCACCGAGATGGGCGTCGACGGCTTCCGCTTCGACCTCGTCACCACGCTGCTGCGCGACGACCTCCACCACGTCGACCAGGAGCACCCCTTCAAGCAGGCCCTGCGCGAGGACCCCGTGCTCAGCCAGGTGAAGCTGATCGCCGAGCCGTGGGACGTGGGCCCGTACGGCTACCAGGTCGGGGCGTTCGGCGACGGCTGGAGCGAGTGGAACGACCGGTTCCGCAACTACGTGCGCGACTTCTGGCGCGGCAACACCCACGGGGTGTCCGAGCTGGGCCAGCGCCTGGTGGGTTCTCCGGACGTCTTCGACCACGACAACCGTCCGGTCAGCGCCACCGTCAACTACGTCACCGCGCACGACGGCTTCACCCTGCGCGACCTCGTCACCTACGACGTCAAGCACAACGGCGGCAACGGCGAGTCCAACCGCGACGGCACCGACGACAACCGTTCGTGGAACTGCGGCGTCGAGGGTGAGACCGACGACGCCGGCATCAACGCGATGCGGCGCCGGCAGGCCAAGAACCTCATGGCCACGCTCGCGCTGGCGGCCGGGGTGCCGATGGTCGTCGCCGGCGACGAGCTCGGGCGGACCCAGGGCGGCAACAACAACGCCTACTGCCAGGACTCCCCCACCTCCTGGGTGCACTGGGACACCGGCGACGGCTGGACCGGGCTGACCGACCTGACACGCCGCCTGCTGACCCTGCGGGCCGAGCACCTGGTGTTCCGGCGGACGACGTTCCGGCACGGCGAGCAGCTGGTCGACACCACCAACCACCCGACCGGGCGCAAGAACCTGGCGTGGTTCGGCGGCGGCCGCGGCGAGATGACCGCCGACGACTGGCAGGACCCGCACCGCCGCACGCTCGGCGTCTACCTGGCTCACGACGCCCCGAACCGGGACCACGACGAGGCCTTCCTGGTCTGGTTCCACGGCGGCGCCGACGAGGTGCACGTCGAGCTCCCCGACGGCGGCTGGGCCGACACCTACACGGTCGTCGCGCACACCGGCGAGGAGGGCGAGCTGCCGATCGAGAAGATCCCGGCCGGCACCTCGCTGCGCCTCCCCGGACGTACGGTCGTGGTCCTGCAGGTCGACTGACCGCCGCTACCGGGAGGGCCGTGAACCGCCGCACGAGGCTGCTGACCACCGCCGGACGCCGCCTGCCGCGCCCGGACCCGCCGACGCCGGCCTACCTGCGCCGCGTCCGCAGCGAGCTGCCGAAGCCGCTCGCCCACGTCGTGCTCGGCTCCGTGTCGCGCGGCATCGAGCTGCTCGACGACGTCCTGCCGACCACCCCGTACGCCGTGCCGGTCCGGGTCTACCGCCCCCGGCAGGCCGTCGGGCCGCTGCCGCTGCTGGTCAACCTGCACGGCGGCGGCTTCGTCTTCGGCAACCTCAGCGGCGCCGACTGGCTCTGCGGGCAGCTCGCCGACCGGGTGGGCGCCGTCGTCGTGTCGGTCGACTACCGCCTCGCCCCCGAGCACCCGGCGCCCGCGCCGTACGAGGACGCCTGGGCGGCGACGTCGTGGCTGCTCGACCACGCCGGGCGCTGGGGCGCCGACCCCACGCGCGCGGTGGTCGTCGGCGAGAGCGCCGGGGGCAACCTGGCCGCGCTCGTGACCCTCGCCCTGCGCGACCGGCGCCGCGCGGACCCGGACGCGCCCGGGCTCGTCGGCCAGGTGCTGATCTACCCCTCGACCGACCTCACGATGACGACCGGTTCCGCGCTCGCCATGGTCGACGCGCCCGTCCTGAACAAGGCGGCGGTCGACTGGTACGGCCGCCAGTACGTGCCGCAGGGGCTCCCGCACTCGATCCTCCCCGACGACCCGCGGGTGAGCCCGCTGCGCGCCGCGGACCACGCGGACCTGCCGCCGGCGCTCGTGGTCGCGGCGGGCCTGGACCCGCTGCGCGACGACGCCCTGGCGTACGCGGCCGCCCTCGACCGTGCGGGCGTGCCCGTGCGGACGGTGCTCTACCCGGAGGCCGTGCACGGCTTCGTGTCGATCCCCCGCTTCGAGCCGGCGGCGGCGCAGGCGCTCGACGAGGCGGTCGCCCATGCGGCAGCCGCAACAATCCACCCCTAGGGGTGAAGTTCGCGTCGTCGCGCAACCGTACGCCGACGCGCGGCGGTAACTTCTCCGTAACCGGTGTGTAGCAGCACGCGTCGGGTGCACGGGTGAGGCACGTCGCCTCGCCCTCCACCGGAGGAGCACCGTGACCGTCATCGACGACCCCGTCCGTACCGATCCCACGCCCGCCGCGCCGCTTGTCCGGCCCGGCGCCGCGCCCATCCCGTTCGTGCCGGTCGCAGCCGTACCCGCGTCCGTGGCCGACCCTGACCGCGCCGACGGCCCCGCCCCGCTCCCGGCCCCGCGCGGGCCCGTCTCGGCCGCGCTGCTGACCGCGATCCGGCGCGACCCCTCGCGCAGCATCGACCTGCGTCACCTGGGCTGGGACGGCGAGGCGGCCGACGCGCCGACCGACGACGACCTCCAGCTGGCGCTGTGGCTGGCGTACGAGCTGCACTACCGCGGCCTGGCCGGCGTCGACGAGCGGTGGGAGTGGCACCCCGAGCTGCTCTGGGCCCGCGCCCGCTGGGAGGACCAGCTCGTGGCCGGCCTACGGCTCGCGGTGCCGTCGGACCTCGCTTCTCAGGAGTCTTCGTCGTCCGAAGGTGCGGGCGAGCCGGACGCGGGCCTCGCGGGCGACCCGGTCGCGCAGGTGGTCGACGGCCTGACCGCGCTGGCCGAGGCCGACGGCGAGCCGTCGCTGTCCAAGTACCTGATGCGGCGGGCGAGCCGGGAGCAGTTCGCGGAGTTCCTCGTGCACCGTTCGCTCTACCACCTCAAGGAGGCCGACCCGCACAGCTGGGCGATCCCCCGGCTCAGCGGGGCGGTCAAGGGCGCGATGATCACCATCCAGGCCGACGAGTACGGCGGCGGCGTCCCCGCCGCGATGCACGCGCAGCTGTTCCGGGCGCTGCTCGCCGACTGGGAGATCGACACGACGTACGGCCACCACCTCGAGCGGGTCCCGGGCGTCACGCTGCTCGCGACGAACCTCATCTCCCTGTTCGGCCTGCACCGGCGCTGGCGCGGCGCGCTCGTCGGGCACCTGGCCGCGTTCGAGATGTCCTCGTCGGTCCCGAACGCGCGCTACGCCCGCGGGCACCGTCGCCTCGGCGGCGGCGAGCAGGCGGCCCGGTTCTTCGACGAGCACGTCGTTGCCGACGCCGTCCACGAGCAGATCGCCCTGCACGACCTCGCCGCCGGCCTGGCCCGCTCCGAGCCGGCGCTCGCCGGGGACGTCCTGTTCGGCGCGCGCTGCGCCGCGTACGCCGACTCCGTCTTCGCCGACCA
This sequence comes from Microlunatus spumicola, assembly GCF_039536445.1. Taxonomy (NCBI): domain Bacteria; kingdom Bacillati; phylum Actinomycetota; class Actinomycetes; order Propionibacteriales; family Propionibacteriaceae; genus Microlunatus; species Microlunatus spumicola. The sequence goes on from NZ_BAAAYR010000001.1 coordinate 804,317, forward strand.
CCTCCTCGGCCGCTGGGACGCCGGCCTCAGCAGCCTGCGCGACGAGGCCGGGGTGACCGCGTGAGCGCCCTCGAGGAGTTCGGCGAGGACGTCACCGTCACGGTCTGCCCCGACGGCCCCCTCCTCCTGCGCGGACCCGCCCACCTCCGCTCGGCCGACGGCCGCACGATCGACCACGACCGTACGGTCGTCGCCCTCTGCCGCTGCGGCCGTTCCCGCCTGAAGCCCCTCTGCGACGGCTCCCACCGCCTGAGCCGGTTCCGCGACCCCGCCACGGCCGACCAGCTCGACCACCTCCTCACCAACGCCACCCCGTACCGCGAGGAGGGTTCCGAGGGCTCGTAGGGGTCTGGCTCCGCCACGTCACCCCGAGCGCCCCGGGCTCACCTGCTCCTGCGCCTCACCTTGCTCAGGTCTTTCACGTTTACGTGAAAGACCGGTGCTGACCACGGCAGATCTGCCGTGCACAGCACGCAACTTCCGTGGTCAGTGGTTGTCCACAAACGCGTCGCCGCGCGTCGCGGCGCCTGTGGAGTTCCGGCACGAATCGGGATCCGTCACCATCCTTCCGGCGTGGACCACCTCACCAGCCTGCTCACCCGACGCGGCTACGTCACCCGTGGCGAGGCACTCGCGCACGGCGAGACCGACCAGACGCTGCACGCCGCCCTCCGGTCAGGCGTGCTCGTACGCCTCCGCTACGGCGCGTACGCCCTCGCCCACGTCGTCGCCGACCTCGACGAGGCGGGTCGGCACGTCCTGCTGGCGCGGGCATGCCTGGCGCAGCAGCGCGGTCGGGTGGCGCTCGCCGGCCCGAGCGCCGCTCTCTTCCGCGGCTACGACGTGTTCGGGCACGACCTCGAGACCGTGCACCTCGCTCGTCTCGACGCAGGATCCGCGCGACGGGAGAGCGGTGTCGTGCACCACCGCCTCGGCTCCGCGGTCGCTCTGGGCGTCGAGGTCCGCGACCAGGTCCTGGTCGTGAGCGCGCAGGACGCCGTGTGGCAGACCGCGCTGCTGTCCGAGCTCGAGGGCGGGGTGGTCACGGCCGACTCGGCGTTGCACCAGCACCCCGAGCTCGCCCTGCCGCTCGCCCGCGTCGCTGCGGCTTCGCTGGCCCAGCCTCACTCTCGCACCGCGAGGCTCGCCCTCCGGCTGGCGCGTGGAGAGTCCGAGTCGCCCGGCGAGTCGCTCACCCGGATGGCCTGCTTCCGTCATGGCATCCCCGCACCCGCGCTCCAGCGCGACGTGGTCGACCACCGCGGCCGCCTGATCGGGCGGGCCGACTTCTACTGGGAGCAGTTCCGCCTGCTCGGGGAGTTCGACGGGCGGATCAAGTACCAGCGGCTGCTGCGCGAGGGCGAGACCGACACCCAGGCCGTGGTGCGGGAGAAGACGCGCGAGGACGAGATGCGGGCGACGGCGTGCGGCATGTCCCGCTTCGTGTGGTCCGAGGTGCAGCCCGGCTCCACCGGGCGCCGCATGGCAAAGCTCCAGCACGAGCTCGAGCAGTCGCGGCGCCTGTACGTCCGCGTCGCCAGCTGACGCTCGGTCAGCCGCCGGCCGCCGTACGCCTCCGGCCCGGCACCCCGACCGCTAGCCGCGCCCGTCTCCGGCGCCACTGAGAACAGAAGTCTTGTACTGAGCACGGCAGATCTGCCGTGCTCAGTACCGTCTCTCACGTAAACGTGAAAGTCCTGTGACTCGTGGGAGCGCTCGGCCGACGGCGCACAGCGACCGCAGACCGGTGCCGCTGGCGCGCCCGACGCCACTGAGAACAGAAGTCTCGTACTGAGCACGGCAGATCTGCCGTGCTCAGTACCGGTCTTTCACGTAAACGTGAAAGTCCTGTGACCCGAGTGGCGGGCCGCCGGGGAAGGGAGAGAGCGGACCAGGCGGCGAACTCCGCCCCGGCGAACCCCTAGGCGGAGGGCGGGTTGGAGAGGCCGGTGGGGAGGGCGGCGAGGCCCATCTCCGCGGTGCTCACGAGGAGGGGGTGGTGGGGGACGACGCGGACGGTGTAGCCGATCGAACCCGCCCTCCGGGCCTGGACGGTCCCCTCGTAGCGGCGGAGGCCGTTGTCGAGGTCCTCGCCGGCGGGGAACGGGGTGATCCGGGCCTCGCGGAGCTGGTCGTCGGAACCCACGCGGCCCGTGACGAGCTGCACCTCCACGTCCTCCGGCGAGAGCGAACCCAGCCGCACGGTCGCGCTGACGTGGATGCCGGTGCCGACCTCGACCTGGTCGCCGTCGAGGGACTGGACGTGGTCGACGACCACGCCGCCCCAGGCGTCGCGGACCTTGCGCTTCCACTCGGCGAGGGCCTCGGGACCACCGGTCTCCTCGGCGAGCGAGCGGCTCGACGCGGCCGAGGGGGCGTAGAGGTGCGTCACGTAGTCGCGGACCATGCGCGAGGCCAGGACCTTCGGGCCGAGCCCGGCGACCGTCTCGCGGATCATCTGGATCCAGCGCTTGGGGTAGCCGTGCGAGTCGCGGTCGTAGAAGCGCGGGACGATCTCGTTCTCGATGATCTCGTAGAGCGACTTCGCCTCGAGGTCGTCACGCTGGTCGCCGGTGACGCCCTCGGCGGACGGGATCTCCCAGCCGAAGGCCGGGTCGTACCACTCGTCCCACCAGCCGTCGAGGATCGACAGGTTGGCGGCGCCGTTCAGGGCGGCCTTCATGCCGGACGTGCCGCACGCCTCGTACGGGCGCAGCGGGTTGTTCATCCACACGTCGCAGCCGGGGTAGAGCGGCTTGGCCATGCCGATGTCGTAGTCGGGCAGGAAGACGATCCGGTCGCGGACCTCGGGGTCGTCCGCGAACTGCACCATCTGCTGGATGAGCGCCTTGCCGCCCTCGTCGGCGGGGTGCGACTTGCCGGCGATGACGATCTGGATGGGCCGCTTCTTGCTCGTCAGCAGCGCCTTGAGCCGCTCCGGCTCGCGCAGCATCAGGGTGAGGCGCTTGTACGACGGCACGCGCCGGGCGAAGCCGAACGTGATGGTGTCGGGGTCGAGCACGCCGGAGACCCAGTCGGTCGGCAGGCCGCGGTTCGCGCTGCTCTCCGCGAGCCGCTTGCGCGTGAACGCGATCAGCTCGGTGCGCATCCCGCGCTTGAGGTTCCAGATGGTCTTGTCGTCGACCGCGGACAGGCCGTTCCAGTCGTAGCCGTCGATCACGGTCTCGCTGGTGCTGCCCGAGGGCGCCTCCAGCAGCGCGAGCAGGTCGCGGTGCACCCACGTCAGGTGGTGCACGCCGTTGGTGATCGAGGTGATCGGCACCTCGCTCGTGTCGAAGGCGCGCCACAGCCCCTGGAACATGTCGCGCGACACCTCGCCGTGCAGCAGCGAGACGCCGTTGGCGCGCTGGCCGAGCCGGAAGCCCATCACGGCCATGTTGAACACGCCGTGGTCGCCGCCGTCGTAGTCCTCCGAGCCCAGCGCCATGACGCGCTCGAGCGGGAGACCGAAGTCGGCGAACTGGTGGCGCACGAGGTCGACCGGGAAGCGGTCGATGCCGGCCGGGACCGGGGTGTGCGTGGTGAAGACGGTGCCCGCACGGGCGGTCTCGAGCGCGGTGTCGAAGTCGACGCCGGCGACGACCTGCTCACGGATCCGCTCGAGCCCCTGGAAGCCCGCGTGCCCCTCGTTGGTGTGGTAGACCTCCGGCGCCGTCGTGCCCGTGAGCCGGCAGTACGCGCGGACGGCGCGGACACCGCCGATGCCGAGCAGCGTCTCCTGGGCCAGCCGGTGCTCGGTGCCGCCGCCGTACAGGCGGTCGGTGGTCTCGCGCTCGGGCCCGGCGTTGCGCTCCACGTCGGAGTCGAGCAGCAGCAGGGGCACGCGCCCGACCTGGGCGAGCCAGACCTGCGCGGCGAGCACCCGGCCGCCGCCCAGCGGGACGTCGACGACGACGGGCGAGCCGTCGGCCTCGTGCAGCAGGGTCAGGGGCAGCGCGTTCGGGTCGAGCAGCGGGTAGGTCTCCTGCTGCCAGCCGGCCGCGTTCAGCGACTGGCGGAAGTAGCCCTGCCGGTAGAGCAGCCCGACGCCGATGATCGGGACGCCGAGGTCCGAGGCGGTCTTGAGGTGGTCGCCGGCCAGGATCCCGAGGCCGCCGGAGTACTGCGGCAGCACCTCGGTGATGCCGAACTCCGGCGAGAAGTAGGCGATGCCGACGGGCGCCGACGGGTTCTCCGCCGCGAAGCCCGCGTACCAGAGGTCGCCGCTCGTGTAGTCCGCGAGGTCGGCCTGGACGACGCGCAGGGTCTTGAGGAAGCGCTTGTCCGAGCTCAGCGTCTCCAGGCGCTCGACCGAGACGTCGGACAGCAGCTTGACCGGGTCGTGGCCGCTGGTCTCCCACAGGTCGGGGTCGACCGAGCGGAACAGGTCCTGGGTGTCGGTGTTCCAGCACCAGCGCAGGTTCCGCGCGAGGTCGCCCAGAGGTTTGAGCACCTCCGGGAGCACAGGACGGACGGTGAACCGACGGATGGCGCGCACGCGCAGCACCCTAGCGGCGCCACCTGTCGCGCACGCCACATCGCCACGCCTGAGACGTGGACCACATCGGGCGACCCGTCCGCAGGGAGCGACGCCCGCCCGGTCCCCCCGAGGTCGACCCGCTCCGCACCGATAAGTTGGCGGGGTGAGCCTGACCGACGTGGGTCCCGACCCGTCCATCCCGACGTCCGACCCGAGCTCCGCCCAGCCCCGGCTGGGAGCGCGGATCGGCCGCATCCCCGTGACCAAGGTGTCGCCCGTCGTCGAGAACGGCGCCTACCCGGCCAAGGCGACGGTCGGCGAGGCCGTGCCGATCCGGGCGACCGTGTTCCGAGAGGGGCACGACGCCGTGAACGCGACCGTCGTGCTGACGGCGCCGGACGGCACCGAGCGGTCCGAGCCGATGCACCCGACCACGCCGCTCGGCTTCGACTGGTGGGCCGCCACGGTGGTCCTCGACGTCGAGGGCCCCTGGACCTTCCGCGTCGAGGGCTGGAGCGACCCGTGGGAGACCTGGGTCCACACCGCCGAGATCAAGATCCCGGCGGGCATCGACGTCGACCTCGTCTGCACCGAGGGCAAGGCGCTCTTCACCGCGGCGGCCGACCGGGCCGACGCCGACGGGGCGCCCGGTCCCGCCGCCCGGCTGCGCGGCGCCGCCCGTGCGCTGGAGCAGGGCCAGCAGGTCGAGGACCGGCTGACGGACGTGCTCGCCCCCGACGTCCGCGCGGCGATGCTGCAGTACGGGCCGCGCGAGCTCGTCTCCCCCACCCCCGAGTACCCGGTGTTCGTCGACCGTCGCGAGGCGCTCTACGCCTCCTGGTACGAGTTCTTCCCGCGCTCGCAGGGCGCGACGTTCGACGAGGCCACCCAGACCTGGACCTCGGGGACCTTCGCGACCTCGTACGAGCGCCTCGAGGCCGCCGCGGCCATGGGCTTCGACGTGATCTACCTGCCGCCCATCCACCCGATCGGGACGTCGTTCCGCAAGGGCCCGAACAACACGCTGACGCCGGGGCCGGCCGACCCGGGCTCGCCCTGGGCGATCGGCAACGTGGAGGGCGGGCACGACGCCATCCACCCCGACCTCGGCACGTTCGAGGACTTCGACGCGTTCGTGGCCAAGGCCCGCTCGCTCGGGATGGAGGTCGCGCTGGACTTCGCGCTGCAGGCCTCGCCGGACCACCCGTGGGTCACGACGCACCCGGAGTGGTTCGCGCACCGCGCCGACGGGTCCATCGCGTACGCGGAGAACCCGCCGAAGAAGTACCAGGACATCTACCCGATCAACTTCGACGACGACAAGGACGGGATCTACGCGGAGAGCCTGCGGATCCTGCGGCTGTGGATGAGCCACGGCGTCCGGATCTTCCGCGTCGACAACCCCCACACCAAGCCGGTCGACTTCTGGGCCTGGCTGCTGGGCGAGGTGCGCCGCACCGACCCGGACGTGCTGTTCTTCGCCGAGGCGTTCACCCGCCCGGCGATGATGCACATGCTCGGCAAGGTCGGCTTCCACATGTCGTACACCTACTTCACCTGGCGCAACGAGAAGTGGGAGCTCGAGGAGTACCTGACCGAGCTGTCGACGGAGACGGACAGCTTCTTCCGCCCGAACTTCTTCGTCAACACCCCCGACATCAACCCCTTCTACCTGCAGACCGGCGGGCCGACGGCGTTCACGATCCGCGCGGTGCTCGCCGCCACGCTCTCGCCGCTGTGGGGCGTCTACTCGGGGTTCGAGCTCTTCGAGAGCGCGCCGCTCGGGCCCGGGCGCGAGGAGTACCTGGACTCGGAGAAGTTCCAGTACCGCCCGCGCGACTGGCAGGCCGCCGCCGAGAGCGGGGAGAACCTCAACCTCCTGCTCGGCCGGCTCAACCAGATCCGCCGCGAGCACCCGGCCCTGCAGCAGCTGCGGGACCTGCACTTCCACTCCGCGGCCCACGAGCAGGCGCTCGTCTTCTCCAAGCGCGCGGTCGACCCGACCGGCGCCGGTGCGGACGACGTCGTCATCGTGGTCGTCAGCCTCGACCCGCACGAGGTCGTCGAGACCGAGGTCGTGCTCGACATGGAGGCGCTCGGCCTGTCGAGCCGCGACGTCTACCTGGTGCACGACGAGCTGACCGGCCAGACCTGGCGGTGGGGCCAGCGCGCGTTCGTCCGTCTGACCCACGACGACCCGGCCCACGTCCTCACGGTCGTCCGCCACGGGCAGGGCGCCGCGTGACGGCCGCCGCCGCCGACGTCGCCGGTCCCCCCGAGGGCTCCCCCACGGGCCTGCCCCCGGCCGCCGCCGCGTCGCTGATGCACGTGGTGACCGGCGCGCGCTGGTTCGCGGGCAAGGGCCGCCGCCCCGAGCTGCGCTCGTTCACGCCGCTGCCGTGGCTGAACGACCCGCCGCCCCCGGGCGACGCGGCGGGCGCTGCCGACGAGACGGACGGCGCCGATGAGGAGGTGCCGCGGGTCCGGCTCGCGGTGCTCGAGGTGGCCTACCCCGACGAGACGGGCGCCCCGGGCGACGGGGCGGCCGACGCCCCCACCCCCGGCGTCGAGCACTACCAGCTGGCCCTCGCCCACCGTCACCACCGCCTGCCCGCCGGGCTCTCCGGCGCGACCGAGCTCTACGTCGACGGCGGCACGGTGGTCTACGACGCCACGCAGGACGTCGGCGGTGCCCGGGTGCTGCTGCAGGCGCTGCTCGCGGGGACGTCGGTCGGCGACGAGCAGGGCGGCGTGCGGTTCCACCTGCGCGACGCCGCGGCGCTCACCCCCGACCTGGAGCCCCAGGTCTTCCGCGGCCAGCAGAGCAACACTTCGGTGATGTTCGGCGACGTGGCGATGCTCAAGCTGTTCCGTCGCCTCGAGCTGGGCCGCAACCTCGACATCCAGGTGCACGAGGCGCTCAACGACGCCGGGATGACCGACGTGGCCCGCCTGTTCGGGTCCGTCGAGGCGACCTGGACGCGCGACGGCGAGGTCCTCGGCGCCGACCTGGCGATGTGCGTGGAGAAGCTGGCGGACGCCGTCGACGGCTGGGACCTCGCTCTGGCCTCGCTCGAGTCCGAGACCCGCGGGGCCGCGCGGGAGCACGGCTCCCCGGAGGGCTCCGACGTCGGGTTCGCCACGCACGCCGAGGCTCTCGGTCGGGCGCTGGCGGAGGTCCACGAGGCCCTGCGCACCGCGTTCGGCACCGCGACGCAGGCCGGGTCCGACGTCGCCGCCACCATGACGCAGCGCCTCGCCGCGGCCCGGGCGGTCGCGCCGGCGCTCGCCCCGTACGCGGACGGCCTGCGGGCCCGCTTCGGCGCCCTCGCCGGCACCGAGCTGGACGCGCAGCGCGTGCACGGCGACTTCCACCTCGGCCAGACGCTGCACACGCCCTCGGGCTGGAAGATCATCGACTTCGAGGGTGAGCCGGCCAAGACGATGGCCGAGCGCGTCGCGCCGGACTCGGTCTGGCGCGACGTCGCCGGGATGATGCGCTCCTTCGACTACGCCGCGGCGAGCGTGCCCGGCGAGGCGTCGGGCGCCTGGCGCGACGGCTGCCGCGACGCCTTCCTGTCCGGCTACACCGGCGGTCGGGGCCTCGGCGCCGACGACGCCGGGCTGCTGGCCGCGTACGAGGCGGACAAGGCGGTCTACGAGGTCGTCTACGAGGTGCGCAACCGGCCCGACTGGGTGGGCATCCCGCTCGGCGCGGTCGCGACCCTGGCCGCCCCGCCCTCGGGCACGACGGGCCCATGAGCCGCACCGGCCCGGCCCCGCACGACCCCCAAGAACCTGACGTATCGAACCCGGAGGAGCTCGCATGAGCCACGACCCGAGCGGCAACCTGACCGGATGGGACCTGAGCGGCTTCCACGAGGGCCACGACACCGAGGCCTGGCGCCGGCTCGGCGCCCACGAGACGACGGTCCACGACGACGAGCGGGGTGACCTCACCGGCACCCGCTTCTCGGTGTGGGCCCCCAACGCGCAGACCGTGCGCGTGGTCGGCGACTTCAACGGCTGGAACGGCGAGGGCCACACGCTGACCCTCGTGCCGGGTTCCGGGGTCTGGGCCCTGTTCGTCGAGGGCGTCGGCACCGGCAACCTCTACAAGTTCGAGGTGCTCGGCGCCGACGGCGTCTGGCGGCTCAAGGCCGACCCGATGGCGATGTTCGCCGAGGCCGCGCCGCACACCGCCTCGATCGTCTACAACAGCCAGTACGCCTGGGGCGACGACCAGTGGATGTGGTACCGCGGGGAGAAGAAGCAGTACCAGGAGCCGATGAGCATCTACGAGGTGCACATCGGGTCGTGGCGCAAGGGCCTGACCTACGTCGAGCTGGCCGAGCAGCTGGTGGAGTACGTCAGCTGGCAGGGCTACACCCACGTCGAGTTCCTGCCGGTCGCGCAGCACCCGTTCGAGGGCTCGTGGGGCTACCACATCACCGGCTACTACGCCCCGCAGAGCAAGTTCGGCTCCCCCGACGAGTTCCGCTACCTGGTCGACAAGCTGCACCAGGCCGGCATCGGCGTGCTCGTCGACTGGGTGCCCGGGCACTTCGCCACCGACCCCTGGGCGCTGCAGCGCTTCGACGGCACCGCGCTCTACGAGCACGAGGACCCGAAGCTCGGCTGGCACCCCGACTGGGGCTCCTACATCTTCAACTTCGGCCGCAACGAGGTGAAAAGCTTCCTCGTCTCGAACGCCTACTTCTGGCTGCACGAGTACCACATCGACGGCCTGCGGGTCGACGCCGTCGCCTCGATGCTCTACCTGGACTACTCCCGCAAGGAGGGCCAGTGGATCCCGAACAAGTTCGGGGGCCGGGAGAACCTCGAGGCCATCGAGATGCTGCGCGCGACGAACAGGCACGCGTACGCCCGGGAGCCCGGCACCATGATCATCGCCGAGGAGTCGACGTCCTTCCCGGGCGTCACGCGGCCGGTCGACCAGGGCGGCCTGGGCTTCGGCTTCAAGTGGAACATGGGCTGGATGAACGACTCGCTGCGCTACTACGGCCGGGAGCCGCTGCACCGGCAGTACCACCACCACGAGATGACGTTCGCGATGGCGTACGCCTACTCCGAGAACTTCATCCTGCCGATCAGCCACGACGAGGTCGTGCACGGCAAGGGCTCGATGTACGAGCGCGCGCCGCAGGACGACTGGCGCAAGTTCGCCACGATGCGCGCGTTCTACTCCTTCATGTGGTCGCACCCGGGCAAGAAGCTGCTGTTCATGGGGACGGAGTTCGGGCAGAAGCGTGAGTTCTCGGAGGCGCGCAGCATCGACTGGTGGCAGAGCGCCGAACCTGGTCACCACGGCGTCCAGCGCCTGGTGAAGGACCTCAACGAGGTCTACCGCGCGCACCCGGCGCTGTGGAAGCTGGACACGGACCCGTCCGGCTTCTCCTGGATCGACGCCGACGACGCCGGCGGGAACGTCTTCTCGTTCCTGCGCTACGACGGCGACGGCGAGATGATCGCCTGCGTCACGAACTTCTCCTCCGAGCCCCGCTCGGACTACCGGATCGGCCTGCCCGTGGCCGGGGTCTGGAAGGAGATCCTGAACAGCGACGCGACCGTCTACGACGGCACGGGTGCGTTCGGGAACCTCGGGCAGGTCGTCGCGGTGGACGTGCCGTCGCACGGCTACGCCGCGTCCGCGCGAGTCACGATCCCGCCGCTCGGCGCGGTCTGGCTGAGCTTCACGCCGGAGCCGACGGAGGAGCACGCCGACCCGGAGGCGGTGGAGGCGGGCACGCTCGCCGCCGCCAAGGCCGTCTCCCCCGAGGCGTCGACCGAGGCCGGCCAGGGCGGCGGGGCGCTGACCGTCGCCGAGCAGGCCGGCGGTCGCCGCTCCGGTGGTCGCACGAACCTGCGCGAGGCGACGCCCGCCGCCCCGAAGGCGCCGGCCGAGGAGATCGGGCCCGACGGCGGCCTCACTCGGTCGCTCCAGGGCAAGGACGACCCCGAGGTCTGAGACCGGGTCGGCGCCTGACGGAGCCCGGCGAGCGCGCCGGCTCCGTCAGGCCCGACCGAGCTCCACGCCGACCCCGGGAGCCGTCGCCGGGTCCTCCTGGTGCTCGAAGGGTTCGCTGAGGCGCCGGTAGTAACGGCTGCCCAGGGCGACGAGCGAGGCGGCGAGGCCGAGCACGCCGGTGACCACGAACACCAGCGCCATCCCCCGGTCCGCACCGGTGCCGAACCAGCCGCCGATCGCCGCGGCGCCCGCGCCGTCCGTCATGAAGGGGATCGCGCCGAACTGCGCCACGGGCCCGATCAGGAGCGCGGTCAGCGGGGCTGCGGCCTGCTCCACGCTCTGCGCGAAGCCGAAGACCCGGCCCTGGCGCTCGTACGGCACCACCCGCTGCAGCACGGTCTGCTCCGCCGCCTCCGCGAAGGGCATCAGCAGCATGTAGGCGTACATGCCGACGGCGAGCACGACGACCGACGAGCGCAGCGGGAACAGGCACGTGACGCCCCACAGGACGACGTTCGCGAGGAGCAGGGTGCGGACCGGGTTGGTCCCCAGCCCGATGCGGCTGACCAGCAGCCCCCCGATGATCACACCCGTGCTGAGCACGCCCCAGAGCAGCCCCCACGCCTGCACGGCCATCAGCGACAGCCCATACGCGTCGAGCAGCGCCAGGAAGACGCCACCGAGGAAGTTGTTGAAGCAGGAGAACAGGATCAGGGCCATCAGCCCCGGGACGCCCCGCACCAGCCGCAGCGTCCCGCGCAGGTCCACCCGGCGGTCGAGGGCCACGGCCGCGGCGTCGGGCGCGGCGTCCGCGTCGGGCAGGGCGCCGGGGACGTCACCCGGGATCCGGACCAGGGCGAGGTGCACCAGGGCCCCCGCGAGCACCGCGAGCGCGAGCAGCAGCGCGTAGCGCATGCCCGCGGCGGCGACCAGCAGCCCGCTGATGACCGAGGTGACCAGGAACCCGACCCCGGAGACCGTGCCGACGAGGCCGTTCGCGCGGTCGCGCAGGTCGGCCGGCACGAGCAGCGTGACGAGCGTGACCGTGGCGATCGTACGGATGTTGCCCGCCACGACACCGAGCATGACGAGCACCACGAACACCCACAGCGCCACGCTGTCGGTGCGCCGGAACGTCTCGGGCGCGGTCAGCAGGTAGAGGACGGTCGCGGCCGCGTAGAGCACCAGCGACGCCAGCGACGAGACCTGCAGCGCCGCCTTCTTGCGGTGGTGGTCGACCAGGCTGCCGAACCAGATCCCGGTCAGCACGGCGGCGACCAGGAAGATGCCGCCGATCATCCCCGTGGCGAAGACCGACCGGGTCTCGAGGAACACCCAGAACGTCACCGCGAACCACAGCGTGAAGTTCATGACCGACACCACCAGGGTGTTCAGCAGCACGTGCAGGAACGTCCGCTGCCCACCCGTGCGCAGGTCGAGCCGTGGTCCTCCGGTCATTGCTCCGCCCTCCCGTCCCGGTACCCCCACCGAGACTCGCCGGGTGGGCCGGACTCATCGGGCAGGCGGGACTCGACGGGTGAGCGACGCACGCCCCCTGAGCTTGTCGAAGGGCCTCGGAGAGGTCGGCGTCCCACGCTTCCAGAGAACGCCGACCCGTTCCGGGCCCTTCGACAGGCTCAGGGAGCGTTGTCGGGGGGCCAGCGGGTCAGACCCGGCCGAGCTCCAGGCGGATCGCCTTCAGCGTGATGGTCATCGCCTGCGCCGTGCAGGCGACCTTCCCGTCGCCGGCCAGCCCGATCACGCTGTCGACCTGCTTCATCGTCAGCCGCTGCGCCTGCCCGCCGGACCCGTCGTCGAGCGTGCCGCCGCCCGAGGTCGACCCGCTCGTGAAGGTGGCCGTGCCGCCCTTCAGCGCGTACGTCCCCCGCACCTCGCCGTCCACGCGCAGGTCGCCGGATTGGCCGCCCGCCGTGACGACCATGGGCCGCTCGCCGGCGCCCGCCAGCGTGTAGCGCCCGTCGTCGAAGGCGACGGTGACGTCGCCGCCCTGCCCGGTGCCGTAGGTCGAGCCGCCGACCGCGACGAAGCGGACGAGCTGGTACCGCCCCACCAGGCACTCCGCCACCGGCAGGGTCGGGACCGCTCCGGGTGTGGCCGGGGCCTCGCGACCCGGGCCCGGGATCGGCGTGACCGCCGGTGCCGCCGCAGGGTCCGTGGGGCTCGCCGACCCCGAGGACGGCACCGGCGTGGAGGCGACCGACGGGGCAGGCACCGGGGCGGGGTCCGGGCTGCCGGAGCAGGCGGACAGCACCAGCGCTGCCCCGAGCGTGGTGGCAGCCGCCAGCACGCGCACCCGCATCAGAAGAGGGCCGCCATCAGGCCGCGGCGGGCGGCGAGCACCCGCGGGTCGGTCGGGCCGACGGTCTCGAAGAGCTCCAGCAGCCGGACCCGCGCGGTCTCCCGGTCGGGCCCGCCGCGCCGGACGACGCCGAGCAGCCGCTCGAAGGCCTCGTCGACCTGGCCGCTGACGAGCTCGAGGTCGGCCGCGTCGAGCTGGGCGGCGGCGTCCTTGACGTCGGCCGCCCGGGTCAGCGTGTCCTGGGGGTCGAGCACGGACGCACGGGCGAACAGCCCGGCCTGCGCCCGGCCGAGCGCGGCCTCGGCGTCGTTCGGGTTGGCCTTGAGCAGCAGGTCGAACTCGTCGCGCGCCCGGGCGAAGTCGCCGGCCGCCAGGGCCTCGTCGGCCGCGGCGAACCGCGGGTCGGGCTGAGCCTCGTCGGCGTCGTCCGGACCGGCCCCGGCGGGACCCGTCCCGGGCGCGACCGGCTGCGCGCGCCCGACCATGCCGTTGGCGATGGCCGTCTTGAGCACCTGGTCGACGGCCTGCTGCACCTGGTCGCGCGGGAGCACGCCCTGGAAGAGCGGCACCGCCTGCCCGGAGATGATCGCGAGCACCGTCGGCACGGCCTGCAGCTGGAGCGCCTGCACGATGCCGGGGGCGGCGTCGACGTCGAGCCGCACGAGCAGGAAGCGACCCTCCGAGGCGTTCGCGACGGCCGCGAGGGCGTCGGAGAGCTGCTGGCCGGTGGCCACGCGGGGCGAGTAGAGCTCGACGACCACCGGGTGCTGGGTGGACGGGCGGATCGCGTCGTTCTCGAAGGTCTGCTCGGTGGACTCCAGGACGTACGACGCCCCGCCGGCCGGTGCGGCGGGCGCGGGGGCGCCGGGCGCACCTGCGGGCGGGCCCGCCTTGGCGCGCGCGGCGAGCTGGGACAGGTCGATGGCTCCGGGACGGCTGAAGCTGGACGTGCTCATGCGGTCCAGTGTCCCAGGCCGGGCCAGCACCGTCCGACCCGTTCCGGGGACCCCAGGTCGTGCCCCCGCCCGTGCTCGGCACAATGACCCCCATGGCTCACCCTCGTGCCGGCCAGCCGGCCCTCCCCGAAGACCTCATCGACGTCGACGCGGTCATCGGCGCCTACTACGACCTCGTGCCGGACCCGTCGAACCCGGACCAGCAGGTGTCCTTCGGCACCTCCGGCCACCGGGGCTCGAGCCTGGACGTCGCCTTCAACGACGCGCACATCGCCGCGACGACGCAGGCGATCGTGGAGTACCGGGCGCAGCAGGGCATCACCGGCCCGCTCTTCCTGGGCAAGGACACCCACGCGCTGTCGAAGCCGGCCTGGATCACCGCGACCGAGGTCCTGATGGCCAACGGCGTCACGCTGCTGGCCGAGAACGAGGAGGACTACACCCCGACGCCGGCCGTGTCGCGGGCGATCGTGGTCCACAACGCCGCGCTGTCAGCCGGGCAGCCGCAGGCCGACGGCATCGTCGTCACCCCGTCGCACAACCCGCCGCGCGACGGCGGCTTCAAGTACAACCCGCCGCACGGCGGACCGGCCGACACCGACGCCACCTCGGCCATCGCCAGGCGGGCCAACGAGCTGCTGGCCGACCCGTCGGGCATCCGCCGGAAGCGCTACAGCGAGGTCGTGGGCGACGTGCACCGCCACGACTACCTCGGCGCCTACTGCGAGGACCTCGTGAACGCCCTCGACCTCCGCGCGATCCGCGAGGCAGGGGTGCGGATCGGCGCCGACCCCATGGGCGGGGCGAGCATCCAGTACTGGGAGTACATCGCGGAGCACCTGGGCGTCGACCTGACCGTGGTCAACATCAGGGTCGACCCGACGTGGGCGTTCATGACGCTCGACACCGACGGCAAGATCCGGATGGACTGCTCCTCGCCCAACGCGATGGCCAGCCTGATCCGCAACAAGGACGCGTACGACATCTCGACCGGCAACGACGCCGACTCCGACCGGCACGGCGTCGTCACCCCCGACTCCGGCCTGATGAACCCGAACGCCTACCTCGCCGTCGCCATCTCCTACCTGTACGCGCACCGCCCGGGTTGGCGCGCTGACGCGGCGATCGGCAAGACCCTCGTGTCCTCGTCCATGATCAACCGCGTCGCCGAGGACCTGGGCCGGAAGCTGATCGAGGTGCCGGTCGGGTTCAAGTGGTTCGTGCCGGGCCTGCGCACCGGAGAGGTCGCCTTCGGCGGCGAGGAGTCGGCGGGCGCGTCGTTCCTGGCCCTCGACGGCAGCACCTGGACCACCGACAAGGACGGCATCCTGCTGGCCCTGCTGGCCAGCGAGATCCGCGGCGTCACCGGCCGCTCGCCCAGCGAGCTCTACGGCGACCTGACCGCGCGGCACGGGACGCCGGCGTACGCCCGGGTCGACGCCCCGGCCGACCGCGAGCAGAAGGCGAAGCTGGCCAAGCTGGACCCGTCGGCGGTCACCGCGACCGAGCTCGCCGGCGAGCCGATCACCGCCAAGCTCACCCGCGCCCCCGGGAACGACGCGGCCATCGGCGGCCTCAAGGTGACCACGGAGTCGGCCTGGTTCGCCGCCCGCCCGTCGGGCACCGAGGACGTCTACAAGATCTACGCGGAGTCGTTCCGCGGGCCCGAGCACCTCGCCCAGGTCCAGGAGGCCGCCCGCGAGGTCGTCAGCGCGGCGCTCGCCTGAGCGCCGCCTCCGCGCCGAGCGCGCTCGGCCGCTGGTCGCGCTCCCTGGTGCTGCTGCTCGTCACCGCGGTGGTGCTCGTGCCCGTGGGCGTACCGGTCTGGCGGGCCTTCGGGCCCGACCGGAGGACGGGCGCCCCGGGCGGGGCGCTCGCCCTGCTCGACGCGGTCGTCCGCGCCCTGTCGAGCCCGGCGGTGCGGACCTGGCTCACGAACAGCCTGCTGGTGACGTCGGTGACGGTGGTCGTGTCGATCGCCGTCGCCGCGCCGGCCGGCTACGTGGTGTCGCGCGGTCGCGGTCGCGGGGTCCGGGGCTTCGCCCTGCTGATCTTCGGCCTGCAGTCCCTGCCGATCCTGCTCTTCACGGTCCCGCTGTTCGTGCTGTTCACCTCGCTGGGCCTGAACGACACGCTGCCCGGGGTGATGGTGGTCTACGTCGGCATGTCGGTCGCGGTCGCCACCTGGATGATGAGCAGCCACCTCGACTCGATCCCGGTGGAGCTGGAGGAGGCGACGTGGATCGACGGCTGCTCGGTGCTGGGCGGGTTCCTGCGGGTCGTGCTGCCCAACGCCCTGCCGGGCGTGCTGTCGGCGGCCGTGTACGTGTTCCTGCTGACCTGGAACGACTACTGGATCGCGCTGGTGTTCCTGCGTTCGGAGGCGAGCTACACGCTCGGCCTGGCCCTGGCCGGACCGGGCTCCTCCCCGGTGATCGCGGTGATCTCGATGCTCCCGCCGCTGGTCGTCTTCGGGGTGCTCAACCGCTACTTCAGCGTCGGCGGCATCGGCGGCGCGCTCGCCGGACGCTGACCCGCCCCGGCGGGAGCCGCGCCGCACGGGGCGGGCGGGGGCTCACCTGGGCTCGATGGGCGGCACGATGCCGTCCTCGATCGCCCGGCGGAGGAGGTCGACCTTCGTCGAGGCGGGGCGCTCGGCCTCGCTGTACTTCGCCCGGATGCGGCGCAGGTACTCGCGGGCGCTGTTCTCGGTGACGAAGAGCTGGGACGCGATCTGGGAGATCTCCAGCCCGGAGACGTAGAGGACGAGCACCTCGCGCTCGCGCTCGCTCAGGCGGGCCCGGACGAAGTCGGCGTCGCCGTCGATCATCGACAGGATCTCGGCCGACACCAGCGTCTGACCCTGCGCCACCTGCCGGAGCTTGTCCAACGTGAGCTGGATCGGCTCGGACTTGCGGCTCAGCCCGTGCGCGCCGGCCGCCAGCGCGCTCCGGACGTGGCGCGGGTTGTCCAGGACGGAGTAGACGAGCACCCGGCTGCCCGCCGCCACGACCGTGGCGACGGTGGCGCCGGGCTCGGAGCCGTCGCCGAGCGCGAGGTCGAGCACGACGACGTCGGGCGGGTTGGCCTCGACGATCTCGACCAGCGCCGCGGCGTTGGTGACGTGCCCGCGCAGCCGGATCGGTCGGCCCGAGCCGAGCCGGGCGGCCCCGACGAGCCCGATCCAGACCACGTCGTGGTCGTCGGCGACCACCACCGTGATCGGTGCCGCATCAGCGACCACGCGTCTCCACCTCCGAGGTGATCAGGAACCCCGACGCGTCGAGGCGTACGAGGTGCGTGCCGGCAGCATCCTCGCTCAGCACGGACGCGGACGTCGTCCCGTCCTCGGGAGCGAGCCGCACCACGAGACGCGAGACCGACTCGACCGCGAGGGCCCGACGGACGGTGTCGAGGAGAGCCTGCCCGATGCGGGGCGGAACCGTCGAGTGGCGACTGTCGACGAGCCGGACGTCGACCCCCCGGCGCCGTGCGCCCTCGGTGAGCACGGCGAGCTCGTCGCTCATCACGTTGCGGGCCACCAGCGACTCACGCAGCGTCGCCTCCAGCAGCAGGGCCTCGGCCCGCAGGTCCTCGGGCACCGGGTCGGTGGAGCCGGCCAGCCGCACGAGGATCGTGCGGGCCTGGGACCGGAGGTCGGCGACCCAGAGCGCCCGCTGCACGAGCGCGACGTGCTGGCGCACCGACGCGTCGATGGCCGCGTCCTCCTGGCGGCGCAGCGCGACCTGCCGCCGGCTGATCGTGCGGAGGATGCGGTTCACCAGGACGGCCATCACGAGGAACAGCACCGGGCCGGCACCCCAGCTGAGGACCCCGGCCCAGCCGTCGGGGCCGGTGAGGGACCACAGCAGCACGCTGGCCTCGGTGATCGCGAGCCCGAGCAGCGCCCAGCCCGCCCGCCGGCGGACGACGAGGGTCACGAGGACGAGCTGGACGGAGAAGAGGTGCCAGACGAGGATCCCGAGCGCGGGCTGCGGGACCGTGAGGGTCATCGCGGCGCACAGGCCCGCGACCGCGGCGACCGCCCCGGCCGCCGTCCCCCGGCTCAGCCGCAGCCCGTCGCCGGGCCGCAGCACGAGCGCCGTCGCCAGCACGGCCAGGACCATCGCCACGACGAGCGGCACGAGCGCCCGGTAGACGCCGGCCGTCGCCGCCCCCACCGCGAGGTTCACCGCGAGCGCGACCCAGGTGACCGCCGTGAACCGTGCGGCCGGGAAGTCGACCGGCAGCCGCGGCTCCTCCTCGTCGGGGACCGGGACGACCCGGGCGGTGGCGTCGGCGGAGCCGGTCCAGGTGAGGGTGAAGACGGTCCCCCGCCCGGGCACGCTCGTCAGGTCGGCGTCGAGCCCGCTCTGCCGGCACGCCTCGAGCATCGACACCCGTACGCCCAGCCGGTCGGGCGGCAGCCGGTCGGGCGCGAAGCCCCTGCCGTCGTCGCGCACCTGGACGACGAGGGCGACCTCGTCCCCGGGCGGGTCGGCGTCGAAGCGCACCGCCACGGTCGACGCGCCGCTGTGGCGCACGGCGTTGCGGACGGCCTCCCGCACCGCGCTCAGCAGGGTCTCCGACACCTGGTCGGGGACCCGGAGCGCGGCCACCCCGTCCGCGAGATGCTGGACGTAGACCACGTCGGGGCTCACCCGGCGGGCCGTCTGCTCGGCCAGGCTGGCCAGGACCGGCACCGAGAGCGCACCCCTCGGGACCGCCGCGTCGCGCAGCGCGTCGACCTTGGCGAGCGTCTCGCGCGCCAGCTGGGCCGTCGCCCGCGCCGTCGCGGCACCGTTGCTCTGGACGGCGGCGGTGAGGGTCGTCATGACGTCGTCGTGGATCAGCTGATCGAGGCGGGCGCGCTCGTCGGCGAGGGCGCGCTCGACGGCCTGGCGGACACCCTCGTCGCGCAGCCGTGCGCCCAGCTCGTCCGCCGTGCGGGCGGCGCTCAGCATGCCGAGGGCGATGACCCCGACCACGAGCCCGGCCGACGTGCCGAAGAGGCCCTCGACGACGGCCTCGACGAGCTCGGTGCCACCCGCGAGCCGCAGGACGGTCCAGGCCGCAGCCAGCACGAGCGCGTACGCCGCACCCACCCGCAGCCCGCCCCAGACCGAGGCGCAGACCACGGCGAGACCGACGTGGAACCAGAGGAAGGGGTAGGTGTCGGGCGCCGCCATCGGGCTCAGCGTCAGCACGGCGGCCAGGGTCAGCACGGCGAACGCGAGCAGCCAGCCGCCCAGCGCCCGGCCGCGCACGGCCAGGACGAGCATCCCGACCACCACCACGGCCTGCACCGCGCAGACGGCGACCAGCCAGGGTCGCGGCAGTCCCGGGGCCTGGTCGAGCAGGGCCGGCACGCCCGGCAGCAGCCCGACCACGGCGTAGCCGGCGAGGATCCGGTGGATCATCGCCGTCATGTCGTGGGCGATGGGGGTCGCCGGACCCGGGCGCGAGAGCCAGGACCCGTTCCGGGGCACGTCGAGAGCCCTGGTCACCGAGGTCCCCTCCTTCGGCCGTCGCCCCGTCGCTGTCCGGCCCGCCCTGCTGCGGCCGGTCCCGACCCCCGGCCGGACCGCCCGCCCCGCGGGGCGGTGGCGCCGTTCCGGGGGCCGGCCTCCCGCCCCCCAAGCTCCGGTCGGCGAGGCACGATCCCCCGAGCGCGCTCCGCCGACCGGCACCACACGACTATCCTGGATGTATCGCCTGAGCAAGTAGTTGCACGGGAAATGACTTCCTTGTCCCCCGTACGTGCGACGTGGGCCCATCCTGCTCCTCCCCCTCCCGAGGCTGACGCTGACCACCCTGCTGCCCCTGACCGACGTCTCCGCGACCGCGCCCGACCCCGTCCGGACGTCGCGTCCGCGGCGCTGGCTGCCCCGCCGCGTGCTCGTCATGAAGGCGGCCGTCGACCTCCCGCACACCGCCGAGGTGCTGCGCCGCGCCACGGCGGCCGGGGTCGAGGAGATCGACGTCGTCGGCCGGGTCAGCGCCCCGAAGGGCGCCTCCGAGCGGGAGACGTACGCGTGGGCCAAGTCGACGCTCGCCCTCGTGGTGGCGCCACCGAGCGCCCGCAAGCCGCAGCCGATCCCGCCGAGCGCCGACTGGCGCATCGACCTCGCCCGCGGCTGCCCGGCGCACTGCCAGTACTGCTACCTCGCCGGCTCCCTGAGCGGACCTCCGGTCACCCGCGTCTTCGCCAACCTCGACGAGGTGCTCGCGCCGATCGGCGAGCTCGCCGGGCAGGGCACCGTCACGAGCGGCACGGCCGCTCGGGGCCACGAGGGCACGACCTTCGAGCTGTCCTGCTACACCGACCCGCTCGGCATCGAGCACGTCACCGGGTCGCTGGCGGCCGCCGTCCAGCGCGTCGGCACCGGGGCGTACGGGGACGGGGTGAGCCTGCGGTTCACCACCAAGTTCGACGACGTGGAGGAGCTCGCCGGGCTCGACCACGGCGGCCGCACCCGCGCCCGCTTCTCGGTGAACGCCGCCGAGGTGGCCGCCCGCTTCGACGGCGGGACGGCCCCGATGCCCGGCCGGCTGCAGGCGCTGGCCACCCTCGCGGCCGCCGGCTACCCGGTCGGGCTGACCGTGGCCCCGGTGATGCCCGTCGAGGGCTGGCGGGACGCGTACGGGCAGCTGCTCGACGACGTCCGGGCCTCGCTCGCCCCGGTGGCCGCCGCGGACGGGCATCCCGTCGACCTGACGGTCGAGGTCATCACGCACCGCTTCACGCCGGGCAGCCGCGACGTGCTGCTCTCGTGGTACCCGAAGACCCGGCTCGAGATGGACGAGTCGGCCCGCAGCCAGAAGCGCTCCAAGTTCGGCGGCGTGAAGTACGTCTACCCCCGCGACACCATGCGCGAGCTGCGGTCCTGGTTCGAGACCGAGGTCCCCGCCCGGCTGCCGGGCACCCCCCTGCTCTACCTCACCTGACCTCGTCGGGAGGGCGTGCGGGACCGTTCCCAGGGTGAGTGGTGTCCGGTGCCGTACGGATAGATGAACAATGAATGAACCATGCTCCGGGGGCCGTTCCGGGGTGGATATCCACAGCTCCGGACCAGCACCATCGACGCTGTGACCGAAGCCCTGTTCATCCTCGCGATCGTCGTGATCACCGCCCTGGCGTTCGACTTCACCAACGGCTTCCACGACACCGCCAACGCGATGGCCACGTCCATCGCGACCGGAGCCCTCAAGCCCAAGACGGCCGTGCTCCTCGCCGCCACCCTCAACCTCGTCGGCGCGTTCCTGAGCATCCAGGTCGCCCTCACGGTGAGCAACAAGATCATCCACATCCAGGGGGCCAACGGCGCGCCGGTCCCGGAGCTGATGGGGGTGCCGATCCTCACGATCATCTTCGCGGGGCTCGTCGGCGGGATCCTCTGGAACGTCCTGACCTGGCTCCTCGGTCTGCCGTCGTCCTCGTCGCACGCGCTGTTCGGCGGGCTGATCGGCTCGGCCATCGCCGCGCTCGGCCTGGACGGCGTCAAGTGGGACGGCGTCGTGTCGTCGGTGATCCTGCCGGCCTTCTTCTCCCCCGTCGTCGCCGGCCTCGTGGCGGCGATCGGCACCTGGGTGGTCTTCAAGATCACCGCCGCGGTCGCCACCGGTCCGCGCGAGAAGGGCTTCCGCTGGGGCCAGATCGGCTCGGCCTCGCTGGTCGCCCTCGCGCACGGCACGAACGACGCACAGAAGACGATGGGCGTGATCACGCTCGCCCTGATCGCGTACGGCAGCTGGACCGCGGGTGAGGGGATCCCGCTGTGGGTGAAGATCGCCTGCGCGGTGGCCATCGCCTCCGGCACCTACATCGGCGGCTGGCGCGTCATCCGCACGCTCGGCAAGGGCCTGGTCGAGATCAGCTCCCCACAGGGCATGGCCGCCGAGTTCGCCTCGGCCGCGGTGATCCTGTCCTCGAGCCACCTCGGCATGGCGCTCTCCACCACGCACGTCGCCACCGGCTCGATCCTGGGCTCCGGGGTCGGACGGCCGGGCGCGACCGTGCGCTGGGGCGTCGCGGGCCGGATGGCGATCGCCTGGGTCATCACGCTCCCCGCCGCCGCGGTCGTCGGTGCGATCTGCTGGGCCATCGCGCACGGCGTCGGCGGTGCCCTCGGCACCGGGCTGGTGTTCGTCATCCTGGTCGTCGTGGCCGGGCTGATGTTCCGTCACTCGCGCAAGACCAAGATCGACCCGAACAACGTCAACGAGGAGTGGGACGGCGGCCTCCACCCCAAGGGCGTCACGGCCGAGTCCAAGACCCCCGTCAACGTCTGACCGCCCGAAAGGCAACGAGAACATCATGGGTGAGATCTTTCTGAAGGCCTTCGAGGCCCTCTGGCAGGTGCTGGTCGCCGGGATCGTCCTCGGCGCCGGCCTGCCGGCCGTCTTCGCGCTGGGCATCAAGGCCCTCGGCACCGGCCGCACGCTGGCCGCCGACGGCGTCACGTACACCACGCCGCCCACCGGGGCGGGCCGTGCGGGTTCCACCGTGCTGTTCGCGGTCTGCGTCGCGGCGATCCTGGGCGGCATCTTCCTCGTCGTGGCCAGCGGCTTCGGCATCAAGATCTTCGGGAGCTGAGCGCGATGACGACGACCGGGAGCACCACGGCGGACGTCGGCGGAACCGACCAGCCGAACGTCGCCCTCCGCGTCCTGCACTGGCTCGAGGCCGGCTACCCCGACGGTATCCCGCGCCAGGACCGCTTCCCGCTGATCGCGCTGCTCCGTCGGCGCCTCACCGAGGAGCAGACCCGCGAGATCGTGCGGGACCTCACGGCGCCGGGTGCGCTCGAGACCCGCGGCGACGACCCGATCACGCAGGCGGAGATCGAGGAGCTGGTCGCCCGCCAGCTGTCCGAGTCCCCGACCCCGGAGGACGTCAGCCGAGTGTCCGCCCGCCTCGCCGCCGGCGGCTGGCCGCTGGCCGACACGCTCGACTGACCGTGGGTCTGACCAGCTGGGTCACCTCCGTCGTCGGCTGGCTCAAGGCCGGCTACCCCGACGGGGTCCCCGAGGCCGACTACGTCCCGCTGCTCGCCGTGCTGTCGCGTCGGCTGAGCAGCGATGAGGTGCGCGCGGTCGCGGCGCAGCTGGTCGGCCAGGGCCGGCTCCCGATCGACGACGCCGACATCGGCACCCTGATCACCAAGATCAGCGACGACCTGCCGCGCGAGGAGGACGTCCTCCGCGTACGGACCCGGCTGGCGCTCGGCGGGTGGCCGCTGGCCGACCCGCGCACTCTGGGCTGACCGCGCGAGTTCCGACCCAGGCGTCCCAGGACTTTCACGTTTACGTGAAAGTCCGGTACTCACCACGGCAGATCTGCCGGGCAAAGTACTGGACTTTCACGTAAACGTGAAAGTCCTGAGGCTCGAGCGACGCGGACGACGGGTAGGGACAGAGGTCAGGCGGCGGCGGCAAGGTCCACGGGCGCCGGACCGGGGCCCGTTCAGGAGCGCTCCGGCACACGTGCCGCCGCCGGGACATGACGAGAGTCAGCGACTGCCTGCTCGGGGGTTCAGGTAGCCGCTGACTCTCGACCCCTTCATCGCCCCGGCCCCGGCCCGCGTTACGGCCGGGCCCGGATGACCTGCGTCACACCTCGAAGTCGCCGGCCGCCTCGCGCGGCGGGGTCAGCAGCTCGGTGAGGTCGTCGCACTGCTCGTCGGAGAGCGAGCCCAAACCGAAGCGCACGGCCATCACGACCTCCGTGGCCCGCTCGACGAGCTCGCGACCCGCCGGGGTGATGGAGGCGAGCACCGCACGGCCGTCCTCCGGGTGCGGCGTACGACGGATGAGCTCGGCCGCCTCCAGCCGCTTGACCAGGGGCGTCACCGACGTCGCGTGGACCTGGAGCCGCTCCCCGATCTTGCCCAGCGGCAGCGCGCCGCGCCGCGAGAACGACAGCAGCACGAGCACCTCGTAGCGGGCGAAGGTGAGCCCGAGGGGGCGCAGCCGCTCGTCGAGCTCGGTGAGGACGAGCTGGTGCACCCGCATCAGCGAGGTGACGGCGCGCATCCGGGGGACGTCGCCCCAGTGCTGCGACCACAGCCCGGCGGCGGCCTCGATCGGGTCGAACGGCAGGCTCGGGCGGCGCCGTACGGCGGCCGCGGGCGTGTCCTCGGGAGGCGAACCGGGGCCGGACGGCGTGCTCACGTGCCGTCGTCCTGCGCCGGGGCCGTGGCCCGCAGGCCGGCGCGCTGCATGGTGTCCTGCAGGAGGACGTCCCGCCCGTCGATGTCGGCCACGAAGCGGATCTCGCTGATCCCCTGGACCTGTGCCGCGGACTCGAACACGAAGTGACCGTAGTTCAGGAGCCGGCCGAGCAGCGGCTTCTTGACCGTGATGTCCAGGATCCGCCCGAGGGGCACGCTCGCCCGCTGGGTGCTGAAGGTGCCGTGCACCCGGAACACCCGCATGTTGGTGATGACGAACCGGTCGCGGTACTCGTCGAGCACCCGGAACAGCGCCTGGCCGCCCAGCGCCAGCCCGGCGACGAGCAGCACCCACCGGACGGGGCCGACGTACGCGAACGCGCTGACCACGACCGGCACCGCGACCACGAGCCGGGCCCAGGCGAGCACGCTCGCGGCCCAGTGCTTGTGCACCTCGCGGACGACGTACTCGCCCTGGTCGCGCAGCAGGTACTGGTCGACGTGGGGGTCCAGCCAGGACGCGAGCACCGGGGTCGCTAGGAGGCGAGGCTGGTGAAGAACGTGATGATCGAGCCGAACGCCTTGCCGACGGCCAGGAAGGCCGTCCGCACCGCCGCCGCCGCGCCCTCGGGCTGGTTGACGACGTAGAACAGGCAGAACCCGACCACGAGCACGAAGACGAAGCGCTTCACCCACTTGGTCACGCGATCCCCCTCGGCCTGCTCGTCGGCGCACGCCGGCGTCACCGGGTGCC
The DNA here is from genome assembly GCF_039536445.1 of Microlunatus spumicola. Taxonomy (NCBI): domain Bacteria; kingdom Bacillati; phylum Actinomycetota; class Actinomycetes; order Propionibacteriales; family Propionibacteriaceae; genus Microlunatus; species Microlunatus spumicola. Next base: position 828,988 of record NZ_BAAAYR010000001.1, read on the forward strand.
GGGCCGCTCGTGCCCTCCACCTTTCTACCGGGCGCGGGCCTCGGTGTCGCGCAGCCACGCCGCCGTCGCGCGCCGGCGCGCGCCCACGCCGTGACGCTCAACGCGTGGCGAGCAGGTCCCGGGCCGCCGCGTACGGGTCGAGCCGGCCGGCCGCCACCTCGCCCGCGAGCCGGTCGAGCTCCCCGGCACCGCCCGGCGCGCTCGCCCGGACCTCGGCGAGGACGAGCTGCTCGACCTCGCCACGCGCCCGCCGGGTCCGCCGGGCCTCCCAGCCCCCCGTACGGCGCTGGTGCTCGGCGAAGGCCTCCACGGCCGCGAGGACGTCGTCGACCCCGGTGAGCTCCACGCTGGACAGCTGCACCACCGGGGGCACCCAGTCCCCCGGCTCACGGTGGCCGTGGGCCACCATCGCGCGCAGCTCCTGGGCCAGCCCGGAGGCGCCGTCCCGGTCGGCCTTGGTCACCACGAGCACGTCGGCCACCTCCAGCACGCCGGCCTTGGCCAGCTGGACCCCGTCGCCGGCGCCGGGCGCCAGCAGCACGAGCGTGACGTCGGCGGTGGCCGCGACCGCGACCTCCGACTGGCCCACGCCCACGGTCTCGACCAGCGTCGTCGTGCACCCCGCCGCGTCCAGGACGCGCAGCGCCGCGGGCACCGCCGCCGCCAGCCCGCCGAGCTCGCCGCGGGTCGCCATCGACCGGATGTGGACGCCCGCGTCCAGGGCGTGCTCCTGCATGCGGACCCGGTCGCCCAGGACGGCCCCGCCCGAGAAGGGTGACGTGGGGTCGACCGCCAGCACGCCGACCCGGTCGCCGCGGCTGCGCAGCCGGGCCACGAGCGCACCGACGGCGCTCGACTTGCCGACGCCGGGCGCCCCGGTGAGCCCGACGACCAGGGCACGGCCGGTGTCCGCGGTCATCGCCGCGACCAGACCGGGCACCAGCGGCGACGCGCTCTCGACCAGGCTGATCAGGCGACCCACCGCCCGGGGCCGTCCGGCCCGCACCCCGGCCAGCAGCCCGGCCGGGTCGGTCGTCGTCACCACGGGGTGCGGGTGCGGTCGCCGGGACCCGCGCTGCTCGCCACCGTGCCATCCTCGCAGGACCGGCGCGGCCGGAGCCCTACCGTGGGGGCGTGGTCGACGCCGAGGCTCCCGGGACCGCCCCCGCCCTGCACCTGCCGGGCGTGGTGGCGCTGGACCACGTGGGGATCGCGGTGCCCGACCTCGACGTGGCGATCCGCTTCCACACCGAGGTGCTCGGGCTCGTGCTCGTGCACCGCGAGGTCAACGAGGAGCAGGGCGTCGCCGAGGCGATGCTCGCCGCCGCGGGCGCCCCGTCCGGTGCGGCGGAGGTGCAGCTGCTCGCGCCGCTGGACGAGGGTTCGGCGATCGCGCGGTTCCTGGACCGCTCCGGCCCCGGGCTGCAGCAGGTGGCGTACCGGGTCTCGGACGTGGACGCGGCCTGCGCCGAGCTCCGCACCCGCGGCGTGCGCCTGCTCTATGATCGGCCGCGAGCAGGGACGCGTGGCTCGAGGATCAACTTCATCCACCCGCGGGACGCGGGTGGTGTCCTCGTCGAGCTGGTGGGGGCGGCGGGTCCGGACCGGGGGCCGACCGAGGCCGCCCGCGTCGTGCACGATCCGGAGGGGGTCCGGGTCGACGGGGGTTGAGCCACGGCTCACCAGGAGGGACTCACACACACATGGCCCGTTCGGACAACGCAGGTCTCGGACTGTTCGAGGACACCGCGAGCGCCGCAGGGAACTTCCCCGGCGCGCTGCGCGGCTACGACCGCCAGGCGGTCGACGAGTACGTCCGCACGCTCGAGGCGAGCGTCGTGCAGTCCCGCAGCCACGCCGCCGACCTGGAGAAGCAGGTCACCGGTCTGCAGGACCAGCTGCAGGAGAGCAAGCTGCGCGAGACCGACCCGGACGACGTCGACTACGCCGGGCTGGGCGGGCGTGCGAACGAGATCCTCCGCCTCGCGCAGGAGCAGGCCCACGACCTGACCACGGCGGCGACGCTGGAGGGCGAGCGCATCCGCGAGGAGGCGCGCCGCGACGCCGCGCAGCAGCGCGAGCAGGCCGAGCGCGACAGCGGCGAGCTCCGTACGGGCGGCCTCAGCGAGATCAGCGAGCTGCGGACGCGGCTCCAGGACGAGGTCGCGGGGCAGGTCGCCCGCGCCCAGGCCGAGTCGTCGGCCCTGCTCGAGGCGGCCCGGCGCGAGGGCGCGTCGCTGCGGCTGCAGGCGGAGCACGAGGTGGCGACGATGCGCGACGAGGCCCGCCTGGAGACCGACGCGCTGCGCAGCGAGGTCGCGCGCGAGGTCGCCGAGTCCCGGGCCGAGGTGGCCCGCGAGCGCGAGGAGACCCTGGCGCGCGTCCGCGGCGAGCACGACGACCTCGCCGCCCGGACCCGGGCGATGCTGGCCGAGGCCGCCGAGCACCACACCCAGTCCACCGGGCGCCTCGAGGGCGACATCGCCGAGTCCGCGCGGATCCGCGCCGAGGCGGTCGCCGAGGCCGAGCAGGTCCGCGGCAACGCGATCGCCGAGGCGGAGAACCGTATCGCCACCGCCCGAAAGCAGGCCGCGGCCATCACCGCCCGTACGCAGCAGGAGTTCTCCTGGCGCAAGCAGCAGCTGCGGCGCGAGACCGAGCTGCTGCAGCAGCGCAAGCAGGCGGTGCTCAGCCAGCTCGCCAGCCTCTCCGAGCTCGCGCAGCAGACGGCGTCGTCCTTCCCCGACCTCGACGAGGACGCCGACCAGGGCGACCGCGGTCAGCAGGCCCGCTCCGACGGTTCCGCCTCCGGCACGGGGTCCGACGCCCCGAACGACGCGCCCGACGAGCACGACGTGCCCGAGGACGGCGACGACCGGACCGTGCTGAAGCGCTACAGCACGCCGACGCTGCCGCAGGACGCCGGTTCGTCGGAGGCGAGCGACGAGGCCGAGGCCGGTCGCACGGACGGCGGGGACACCGCCAGCAGCACCGGCGCCGGCTCTGACGCCGACGCGCCGGCCGACGACGACGCGACCACCGTGCGCAGCGCGGTGCCGGCGGCGGGCCAGCAGGACGAGGGCGGGGCCACCGGCCGGACCACAGGGACGACCGTGACCCGGACCGCCGGCGACGACGGGCCGAGCGAGGGCGGCAGCACGGGCACGGACGACGACGGTCTCGACATCCCGATGGACGGCGAGCCCACGCTGCTCGCGGCCCCGGGACGCCTGCCGTCGGTGGACCCGTCGGCGGGCCGGGGCAGGACGCCGCGGGGCTGATCTTCTCGATCGTCCGCCCGGGCGGTTCGCACCGCGGTCCGCCCGGGTCGAGCCGCTAACCTGGCGCGTGGAACGGGTCCCGCGCCGTCCAGGGGACCCGGCATCGTCCAGGGGGCCGAGAATGAGCACAGTTCGCCACGCAGACCACGACCCGGGCACGGGCTACTTCGGGAGCGCCCGCAAGGGCTACGACCGCGCCGCGGTCGACCGCTTCGTCGAGGACGCGCAGACCCAGATCGCCGGGCTGCAGCGCGAGGTCGACAACCTGGCCGCGCAGAACCGCGCGATGGCGGCCCAGCGCGCGATGACCCCCGACTTCTCCAGCCTCGGCGGCCGCGCGCAGGAGATCCTGCGTGTCGCCGAGGAGCAGGCCCAGGAGACGACGCACCGGGCGAGCACGGCGGCCGACGACCTGGTCGCGGGCGCCCAGCGGGACGCCGACCGGATGCGCGACGACACCGTGCACGAGCTGGCCGGTCTGCGCCAGCACCGCCTGGCCGAGCTCGACGAGCTCCGGCGGCGGACCGAGGAGGACACGAACCTCGCCCTCGAGCGGGCGCACGCGTCGGCCCAGCAGCTGCTGGCCGCTGCCCGGCTGGAGGCGGACGCCGTCCGCACCGAGGCCGAGGCACGGGCGCACGACCTGGTGCAGACCGCGGTCTACGAGGCCGAGCAGCAGCGGGCCGCCGCGCAGCGCGAGGCTGCCGCCGTCGCCGCCGACGTCGCCGCCCACCGCGAGGCCACGTACGCGGAGCTGCAGCGGGCGCAGGAGGAGGCGGCCGCGCACGTCGAGGCGATGCTCGCCGAGGCGACCCGGCAGCAGACGACCACCGCGGCCCACCTGGCCGCCGAGACCGAGCAGGCGATCGCGCTGCGGGCCGAGGCGCTGGCCGACGCCGAGCACCTCCGGACGACCGCCCAGGCCGACGCCGAGGCCGCCGTCGCGCGCGCCCAGCAGCAGGCCGCGACGATCGACGAGCGCGCCCGCCAGGAGTACGCCTGGCGGCGCCGCCAGATGCGCCAGGAGCAGGCCCTGCTGGACCAGCGACGTTCCGCGATCCTGGGTCAGCTGACCTCGCTCAGCGCCCTCGCCGCCGAGACCGCCGGCAACCTGCCCGAGGTGCCGGAGATCCTGTTCAGCGAGTTCGAGTCGCTGTCCTCGGGTTCCGCGGAACGCCAGCCCGTCGCCCCGACCGTCGAGGTCGACGAGCAGGACGACGCGCCCACCGACGAGCAGCAGGTCGAGCACGACGAGGACGCGACCTCGGTCCGCTACCTCGACTCCCGCTCCGCCTGACCCGTACGCGGACGCCAGACCCCGCACGAACCCTCTGAGCCTGCGGGGCAGCTACGCCCCCTGAGCCTGTCGAAGGGCCCGGAACGGGTCGGCTCCGTCCACCGACGTGAGGCCGACCTCTTCGAGGCCCTTCGACAGGCTCAGGGGGCGTTCGTGGGCTCTTCGAGCGTCCTGGCGTTCCGCGCCCTCAGAACAGCCGCGAACCCGGGTCGTCCAGGCCGCGGAGGACGTCGTAGTCGACCAGCACGCAGGCCAGGCCGCGGTCCTCGGCGAGGGTGCGGGCCTGCTTGGTGATGCTCTGGGCGGCGAAGATCCCGCGCACGGGGGCGAGCAGCGCGTCCCGGTTCAGCAGCTCGCGGTAGCGGGTGAGCTGCTCGACGCCGTCGATCTCCCCGCGCCGCTTGATCTCGACGATCACGTACGCGTCGTCCGCGTCGCGGCACAGCAGGTCGACCGGCCCGACCGGCGTCGGGTGCTCCCGGCGGACCAGCGACAGCCCCGGCGCGATGCTGCCGGGGTGCTCGGCGAGCAGGGCCTGCAGGTGCGCCTCGACGCCGTCCTTCACCAGGCCGGGGTCGATCCCGAGGTCGTGGCTGGAGTCGCTGAACACCTCGCCGATCGAGATCTGCAGGGTGTCGCCGTCGCGTCCCCGCACCTCCCAGACCGCGGTCAGCGGCTCGCCGACGACCGCCGACCCGGGCAGCGGCTCCGGGACCGGGGGCGCCGGCTTCTCGGTGAGCCTGCAGGGCGGGCTCATCCAGTTCAGCGGCTTGTAGGCGCGGTCGTCCGCGTGGATCGAGACGGACCCGTCCGCCTTGACGAGGATGAGGCGGGTGGCCATCGGCAGGTGGGCGGTCAGCCGACCCGCGTAGTCGACCTGGCACCGGGCGATCAGCAGACGCACCGCGCCACCCTAGTGGTGTCCGGCGGACCGCAGGACGCGTCGCCACGTCCTGACAGACTGGAGGCGTGGCCCGTCGACCGAGCAAGCACCTGCGCCCGGCGCGGCCCCTCTCCGCCGGCCACGCCACGTCCGAGACCAAGGCCGACGGCGTCTGGGTGGTGCGCAGCATCCCCGGCGCCCGGGCCGAGAAGACCTACCGCTGCCCCGGCTGCCAGCAGGTCGTCACGCCGATGACGCCGCACGTCGTCGTCTGGCCCGCGGAACCCTCCTGGCAGACCGCCAGCCCCGTCGAGGAGCGCCGCCACTGGCACACCGGCTGCTGGCAGCGCCGCCCGTGAGCGTGACGGCGGACGGACGGCCGCTCGCGAGCACCACGTACGGCGAGCAGGGGCCGCGGGTCGTCCTGCTGCACGGCCTCTTCGGGCAGGGCCGCAACTTCACGGGCGTGGCGAAGGCGCTGGCCGACGCGGCCCGGGTGACCCTCGTCGACCTGCCGGACCACGGCCGCTCCCCCTGGTCGGACGAGTTCTCCTACGTGGCCGTCGCCGACCGCGTGGCCGGCTTCCTGGCCGCGACCGCCCCCGGCGAGCGCTGGACCGTGGTCGGGCACTCGATGGGCGGCAAGGTGGCCATGCTCGTCGCGCTGCGCCACCCGGCGCTGGTGGAGCGGCTGTGCGTCGTGGACGTCGCTCCCGCCACGTCGGCGGCGGTCAGCAGCTTCGGCACCTACGTCGAGGCCATGCGCGAGGTGGACCTCGCCACGCTGGTCGACCGGGCGGCGGCCGACGCCGTCGTGGCGGCGCGGGTCCCGGACCGGGCCGTCCGCGGCTTCCTCATGCAGAACCTGCGCCGCGACGGCAGCGGCGACCAGGCGCGCTGGCACTGGCAGATGAACCTGGCCCTCCTGGGCGACCGCCTGCCCGCGATCGCCGGCTGGCCGGGCGAGGGCCTCGGCCCGTACGACGGTCCCGTGCTCTGGCTCGCGGGCGCACGGTCCGCCTACGTCACGTCGGCCGACGCCCCGGTGATGCGGGCCCTGTTCCCGCGGGTGCTGCTGGTCCGGGTGAAGGACGCCGGGCACTGGGTCCACGCGGACCAGCCGGCGGTGTTCGTCGCGACCGTGCGCCGCTTCCTGACGGCCACGTGAGCGACCGCCGGCTCCCCCGCAACCGCGGGGTGGACCGCCGTGGAACTCTGGAGCGGCGCCACGCCCACGGACCCGACCGAGGAGGTAGGAGATGCACGACCTGCTCGTCACGCTGCTGACGCTGGTGCCGCTCGACGCGACCCCGGCCGCCACCGGCATCCAGGACCCCGTCTCCCCCACGGGTCAGGGCAACGGCTTCGCCGCCTCGATCCTCGGCGGCTTCTTCGGGCTCGGCCTCATCGTCCTCGCCGCCGTGCTGATCTCGATGAAGCCCAAGCGGCGCGACCCCCGCGACAACCCGCCGCCGAGGCCGCGCCCGCGCTGAGGCCGCGCCCACGCCAGGTCAGGACGCCTTGGTGATGCTCTCGATCTTGGCCGGGCTGTTCGGCACGCCGCCGCCGCTGGAGCCGAAGCTGCCGTCCTGGCCCTGCGAGGCGATGCCGGCCACGACCTGGCGGGACTCCTCGTTGAAGCTGCCGAAGACCGTGTAGCTCGGCGGCAGCGGCGACTCGTCGTAGACGAGGAAGAACTGCGAGCCGTTGGTGTTCGGGCCGCTGTTGGCCATGGCGATCGTGCCCTTGCCGTACGTCTCCGTGCCGTCGAGCTCGTCGGGGAACGTGTAGCCGGGACCGCCCGTCCCCTTCGCGGTCGGGTCGCCGCACTGCAGGACGAAGATGCCGGAGTCCACGAGGCGGTGGCAGCGGGTGTCGTCGAAGTACTTCTGCGCCACCAGCGACTCGAACGAGTGCACCGTGCACGGGGCCTTCGTCCGGTCGAGCCGCAGCGTGACGTCGCCCTCGGTCAGGTGCATGACGTAGCTGACCGTGCCGCTGCTGGAGATGTCCGTCGTGGTGGGCGGCTGCACGGGCCGGGCCGGCGTGCCGGTCGTCGTGTACTCGCAGGCGCCGTCGGACGGGCCGGCCTGGTCGGGCTCGACGGTGTCCGACCCGGCGGGCGCGGGGGCTGCGGTCGAGGCGGCGGGCGCCGGCGGCACCGTCCCGCAGGCCGCCAGGACGGCCAGCGGGAGGCCGGCCAGGGCGAGCACGAGACGGTTCCGGGCGCGGTCCGACGACCGGCGCGCGGCACGGGCGGGACGGGCCGGGAGGCCGGGGCGGACGTCGGGACCAGGGCTGCTCAGCACCGGGCCAGGGTGCCACGGCGCGACGGCGCCGCCGGGCACGACAAGCCGGGGGCACCCGCTGCGGGCCCCTGCGTAGGGTGAGCCCGTGGTTGTCCTCTCGAAGATCTACACCAAGACCGGCGACGGTGGCCGTACGCGGCTCACCGACATGACCGAGGTCAGCAAGAACGACCTCCGCGTCGAGGCGTACGGCGACGTCGACGAGGCGAACGCCGCGATCGGCGTGGCGCTGGCCGCGGGCGGCCTGCCCAACGAGGTGACGGCCGTGCTCTCGACGATCTCGAACGAGATGTTCGACGTGGGCGCCGACCTCTCCAACCCGCTGCGCCCCCTCAAGGAGGGCGACCGCGAGCCGCTGCGCGTGACGCAGGAGTACGTCGACCGGCTCGAGGCGTGGTGCGACCGGTTCGGCGACGAGCTGCCCCCGCTGCGCTCGTTCATCCTCCCCGGCGGTTCCGTCGCGGCCGCCGAGCTGCACGTCGCCCGCACCGTGACCCGTCGCGCCGAGCGCGCCGGGTGGGCCGCCGTGGCCGCGTACGGGACCGAGCCCGTCGAGGAGGGCGAGGGCGGCGTCAATCAGCTGGCCCTGCTCTACCTGAACCGCCTGTCGGACCTGCTCTTCATCCTCATCCGCGTGGCCAACGGGCCGGAGGGCGACATCCTCTGGGTCCCCGGCGGCGACCGGGTGCACGGCTGAGCCATCAGCAGCGCGACCGGTCGCGCTTGAGGTCGATCGGGTCCTGACGGCGCGTCGAAGCTCGCAGCCACGATGCGGCGATGACCGCTACGGTGCTCATGATCATCGGGACGGCACACCGTGCCCGGTTGCCGCACCGCCAGGAGTCCGTCGCCCATGGTCCGCGCCCTCAGCCTGCTCCGCCCTGCCGCTGTACTGTCTGCGGCCCTGCTCGTCGCGGGCCTGGTTCCCAGCGGCTCTGCGACCGCCGCGCCTCTTGATGGGCCGGCCATGACCGTCACCGTCTTTCCCTCTCCGGAAATGCCTTTCTGGCCCGGTCTCGGCGAGTCGCCGGAGCAAGCCGCGAACTTGGGCTCGATGCCTGGTTCGGTTGTGCTCCGGGCGAACATCACGAACACCGGCAGCGAGACCCTCCGGGACTTCTCGGTCACGACCCGGCTCGCCCAGAGCACGACGTCCAGCAACGTGAGCTGCGACTACAACCCCGAGGGTGTGCAGCTGCCACCCGGTGACGGCCCAGTGCTCCTACCCGGCCTGTTCGCTCAGTGCTTCGGGCTTGGGCTCTCCGGGGTGACCGACGACGCCGTCGCCGACCTCGTCACGACCGCCACGGCCCGAGGCGCCGACACCGGGACCCTCATCACCGTCGTGAAGCACTACTACGCCATCGCCCAGGACGACTCGGACAAGGTCGGCGACCTCGTCTGGCTCGACGCTGATCGCGACGGCGTCCACGACGACGGCGAGAGCGGGATCGCAGGCGTGCGGCTCACGATCGCTGGCCCGGACGGAAAGCCCGCAACGAACCTGTACCAACAGGATCAGGTCATCGAGCCGCAGACGACGGACGCAGAGGGTCACTACCTCTTCAAGCACCTTCGGCCGATCGCCGACGGTGAGCGATACACGGTGACCGTCGATCCGGATTCATCCGCTCTGCAGGGGCTGCAACCGACTCTGTCCGGCGTGGGATCCGCCGCGACGGACTCCTCTACGGGAAGCGGTCAGTCTTCGGAGTGGATGGGCGGGACGGGGTCTCAGGACACCAGCGTCGACTTCGGCTTCGTCACCGCATCGACGCCGCCCCCCGTGGACCCGCCCGCACCAGGCAAGGCACCGGTCGCGTTGACCGCCGATGCCTCCCCCGAACCGGCGACGATCGGCTCGACCATCAAGATCACGGGGTCCGTCCGCCGCGCTGGTCAGCCCTACAAGGCCCCGACGGTGCTCGAGTTCCGACCGGACGGGGCCGACGCTTACGCGCCGTTGAAGAAGGTCAAGAGCAGCAGCAGAGGCACGCTCACAGGGAGCGTGAAGGCCAGTGTGTCGGGAACGTTCCGGTACCGGTTCGCCGGCGACGACACGACGGAGGCCGGAGTAGCCGCCGGTGACCACGTGGAGGTCCGGAAGGCTTCGGTCGCCTTGACGGTGGCAGCGCCAGCATCGGCGACGAAGGGCAAGACGATCAAGGTGGTCGGTTCTGTCACCCGCGAGGGCAAGAAGTACAAGACGTCGACGGTCCTGGAGTTCAGAGCGGACGGCGACGCCGCCTACGCCAAGGTGAAGACGGTCAGGAGCAACAGCAAGGGAAAGCTGTCGACCGGCGTCAAGGCGAACGCCTCCGGCACGTTCCGGTACCGGTACGCCGGAAGCTCTGCCAATGCCGCTGCGGCGTCGACGGGAGACCACGTCGCCGTCAAGCCGAAGCCGCCGAGCAAGCCCAAGCCGAAGGCGTACAAGAACTGCATGGCTCTCACGAGGGTCTATCCCCACGGCGTGGGGAGGACCGGCGCCAAGGACAAGGGCGGCTCCGTCGCAGACTTCACGCGGGACACGAAGGCGTACACCCTCAACAAGAAGAGCGACCGGGACAAGGACGGCATCGCCTGCGAGCGATGAGACGGGCTGTCGCGATGGACGACTGGTCGATCAGCGCTCGACGCTGAGCACGGCGACGGCGATGCTGCCGGACCGCAGGTCGTGACGGGCCAGCACCTCGACCAGCGCACGCCGGACGTCCCTGGCCGTCGCGGCCGCCGAGCGGTCCGGCCCCGTCACGACGTCCACCCGTACGTCGACGACGTCCGCACGTCGGTGCAGCTCGATGCCGTCGGCCGCGGAACGCGCGCCACGGCCGTTCAGCAGGACGGTCGACCCGGCGTGCAGCCGACGCAGGGCGTTGCGCAGGGTCGGCTCGAGCCGCACGACGCCGGCGGTGGTCGCGGCAGCCGTGGCGAGGTCGTCGCAGAGGGCGTCGGTGGCCGCGCGCAGCTCCTTCGCCGTCGGCGTGCCCGGGACGCTCACAGCACGTCCTCGACGACGAGCTCGACCCGCCGGACCTCGACGCCCGCCTCCGCGGCGACCAGGCTGCGGACGCGCTCGCGCAGACGCTCGGTGGCCGTGCGCAGCGACGTTCCGGGGTGCAGGGCGACGGCCAGGTCGACGTCGACCAGGGTCGGCCCGGCCGGCTGCTCGTCCCGGTCGACCAGGCGCACGCGGCAGCGACGGGCGCGGACGCCCGGGACCGTGTCGGCGGCCGCCCAGACCAGACCGACGACGGCCTGCTCGCTGATCGTCAGCCCGGGGTCCTCGTCGGCGTCGAGCGGCAGGCTCTGGCCGCGCCGGACCTCGGCGCGGACGAGGCTCATCACCGACGACGTGAAGCCGGGGTCCGGCTGCAGCTCGGGGTCGGCCGCCTCGACCGCGCGCAGCTCGGCGGCCGCGTCGGACAGCCGGAGCAGCCGCGCCCGGGCCTCGAGGCAGTAGGGGCAGCCGCGCTCGTGCTCGTCCGGCGGCCCGTCGAGGTGGCTCCAGACGTCGTCGATGGAGCGACCGCAGCTCAGTCGCGTGTCGTCTGCCATGCGCTCATCCTCTCGGCCAGGTCCTGCCGGGCCCGCGCGATGCGTCCGCGGACGGTGCTCACGGGCAGCTCCAGCGCGGTGGCGATCTCCTCGTACGACAGCCCGTCGATCTCCCGCATGCTCCAGGCCGCCCGCTGGCCGACCGGCAGCTCCTGCAGCGCCCCGGCCAGGTCGGCGAGCTGGGCCCGCTGCTCCAGCCGGGCGTCCGGCCCGGGCTGGGTCGTCGCCGGTTCCGCCACCGTACCGACGACGTCGACCGGCTCCTCGGGGCGTCGGGCGCGGACCACGTCGATGCTGCGGCGCGTGGTGATCTGGTAGAGCCAGCTGCGGAACGACTCGGCGCGCTCCAGGCTCGGGAGCCGCCGCCACGCGGTGACGAACGCCTCCTGGACGACGTCCTCCGCCGTCCGGCGGTCCTGCGTGAGGCGCCAGGCGTGCCGGTAGAGCGGGGCCTGGTAGCGGCGGACCAGCACGGCGAAGGCCAGGTCGTCGCCGCTGACGCTGCGTCCCACCAGGGTCGCGTCGTCCCAGTCCTCCGGCGGCTCCGGGTCGACGACGGCGGGGTCGTCCTGCGTGCGCACCTGCCGCTGCCTCTTCTCGTCGGGTGCCCGGGGGCAGGTGGAAGTGCTCGCGAGAAAACTTTCCGGTCTCGCGTGACGAATCCTCGCAGGCACCGTCTTACCAGTGACAGCCCGTACATCCGCAAGAGGAGACACCATGTCCCAGACCGTCATCCCGCAGACCACCGAAGAGCGCGACGCCGCCAACGCCAAGGCCGCCGCCGACGCCGAGGCGAACGCGCCCAAGCAGCTCGACGCCCTGCACACCGAGCACGGCGACACCACCATCGCCGACACCGTCGTCGCCAAGATCGCCGGCATGGCCGCGCGCGAGGTCCCGGGCGTCTACGCCATGGGCAACGCCGCCCGCCGCGCCATCAGCGGCCTCACCAACCGCGTCAGCGGCGGCACCGGCCAGGCCAGCGTCTCCAACGGCGTGAGCGTCCAGAAGGGCGAGAGCCAGGCCACCGTCGACGTCTCCGTCGTCGTCGAGTACGGCGCCTCGATCGTCACGGTCAGCGAGCAGATCCGCGAGAACGTCATCCGCGCGGTCGAGTTCGGCACCGGCCTCGAGGTCGTCTCGGTCGACGTGAACGTCAGCGACGTCCACCTCCCCGACGAGGACGACGACGCCGTCGACACGTCCTCCAGCGCCGCGCTGCGCTGACCCTGCGCCACCTCCCGCGCCTCTGCGCCGGGACCGGCGCGGCACTGACCTCCGGGTCGTGGCCGCGCCCCGTCGGGACGGGCCACCTCGGCCCGTCCCGGCACCCACGCTCGACCGCCACACCCTGGCGACGCGGCCGGACCGCGTCCCGCTCCCGGAAGGAACCCGCGCCATGTCGCGCACCACCACCGCTCTCTTCGTCGGCCTGGTCCTCGGGCTGACCGCAGCCTTCGGCACGTTCGGCAGCTTCGTCATCGTGCTCCTCTTCGGCGCGATCGGCCTCGTCGTCGGCCTCGTGCTCGACGGCAAGCTCGACCTCGCCGGCCTGCTCGGACGGGCCACGGCCAAGCGATGAGCACCGTCGTCAGCACCCGCTCCGACGCCGACGCGGGCGCCGAGATGCGCGGGCGCGGCCGGCTGGTCCTGGCCGAGCGCGTCCTCGAGAAGATCGCCGGCCAGGCCGCCACCGAGGTGGTCGCGACCACGGGCCGGTCCGGCGGCTTCCTCGGTCGTCGCACCGAGAGCGACCCGAACGCCCGCCCCAAGGTGGACGTGACCCTGTCGGCCGAGTCCGCCGACCTCGCGCTGGCCGTCGGCATCGCCTACCCGGGCTCGATCCGCCGCGCCACGCAGGAGGTGCGCGAGCACGTCACGGAGCGCGTCGAGACCCTGACCGGCGTCGACGTGCGCCGCGTCGACATCGACGTCACGTTCCTGAGCCTGTCCGACGGCTCGGCCCCGAAGGCGCTCCGGTGAGCCGCACCGACGCCCGGTCGCGACGGCTCCGTCGCCGGTCGAGCCGCACCGTCCCGGCCACCGTCGTCGCCCTGGTCCTGCTCGCCCTCGGCGTGCTGACCGCGATCGCGGCGATCGCCCGCCTGGTCACCGGCAGCTGGGACGGCCGGGTCACCGGTGTCACCGGTGCCGTCACCGGCCTGACCTGGGGCTCCACCGCCGTGGTCGCCGCCGCCGTCGTCGCCCTCCTGCTCGGGCTGGTCCTGCTGGTCGCCGGCCTCAAGCCCGGCGCCTACCGCTCGGCCCACCTGTCCGGCCCGTCCGGCGCGGGGATCGAGCAGACCGACTACGTGATCACCAACGGCGCGATCGCCCGGCTCGCGGCCGGCCAGGCCGACCTCGTCGACGGCGTGGACAAGGTCTCCGCGTCCGCCGACGGCCGCCGGGTCCACCTCCGGATCACCACGAGCTCGGAGCAGACCACCCAGATCCGTGACCGCGTGATCAGCGGGGTCACCGACGCCCTGACCGCCACCGGTCTCGACCCGGCACCCCGGGTCACCGCCGCCGTCCGCACCAAGGAGCTGTGATGCGCCAGACCGCCAGCCGCCTCAACCGCACGTGGTTGACCATCCTCGGCGTCCTGCTGCTCCTGGTCGGCGCCGTGGGCGTCCTGCTGGGCACGGGGCAGGCCGCCCCGCTGCTCGCCCGGACCGGCGCGGGCTTCACCCCGCCGGGCACCGACCGCCGGCTCTTCGGCGACGCGACGGCCGGCGCCTTCGCCCTCACCTGGGTCGTGCTCGTCACCGCCGTCGTCGCGGTCGTGCTCGCCCTGCTGGGCCTGCTGTGGCTGATCGCCCAGATCCCCCGGGCCAACGCCGCGAAGCCGTTCCGTCTGCACGACGACGCCCGTACGGGGCTCACCCGGGTCGACGCCGACGTGCTGACCCACGCCGTCGAGGCGCAGGTGAAGGCCCTCCCCGGGGTCACGGGGGCCTCCGCGGTCATCCGGGGCAGCGCCGCGCACCCCGACCTCACGCTGCGCGTGACGGCGGACGACCGGACCGACGTCCGCGGCCTGCTCGAACGGCTCCACGACCAGGTGGCCGCCGACCTCGGCGCCTCGCTCGACACGCCGCTGCGCCGTCTCGGCGTGCAGGTCGAAGTCAGCTCCGGGCGGACCGGGACCGACCACATCACCGTCTGACGGTGGACGCGGAACGGCCCGTCAACCTCTCAGGAGGTCGGCGGGCCGTCGGCGCGTGCGGAGGCGATACCGGGCGGGGCGGCCTCGAGCCAGGCGAGCAGGCCGAGGATCGAGTCCTCGCTCATCGCCAGCTCGCGCGTCTGCGGCCCGACCTCGAGCGCCAGGATCCGGGACTCGGCCGTCAGCGACACGGCCTCGACCGGGTCGGGGTCACGGCTGTCGACGACGCGCACCTGACCGCGGGGGAACGTCTCGCGGGGCCGGACGGCGAACGAGAAGAAGCGGAACCACTCCAGCCGGCCGGCGTGGTAGCGACCCACCCCGAGCACCCAGCCGGCCCCTGGCGTCGCCGTACGGACCCGCAGGCTGCACTCGAAGGTGCCGCCGCTGCGGGAGAGCCACCGGCGGCGGACGGCGAGCAGCAGCAGGAGCAGGACGGCGAGCACGAGCAGCAGACCCAGGGTCTCCAGGACCCCCAGCCAGCCGCTCATCCACCGCCCTCTTCCCTGTCACCCACGCTGCCTGCGAGCATGCCAGCAACCCCCGCACGGTGCGTCGCTGCACCGGACGGGGGTGGCACGGGCCGTGGCCCGCGCCGGGACTACTGCCGCTTCTGCGCCGCGCGCAGCTGGGCGGTCGCCCGCTGGAAGTGCTTGCGGTCTTCCTCGCTGCCGTCACCCGTGTCGAGCCGCTGCTGCGCGTCGGCGAGCTCACGCTCCGCCTCCGCGACCGACACCTCGTCGGCCAGCTGGGCGTACTCGGACAGGATCGACACGCGGCCCTGCGACACCGACACGAACCCGCCGTCGACGGCCACGACCTCACGCTTGCCGTCGTCGCAGAAGATCACGACAGCGCTGGGCTGCAGCACGGCGAGCACCGGGGCGTGCCCCGGCAGGATGCCGATCTCGCCGTCGGTCGTCTTCGCGACGACGTTGTGCGACTCCCCGGACCAGACGACCCGGTCCGCGGAGACGACCTCGACCTGCATGGCGTCAGCCACGGTCAGCCTTCCTTCTGGAGCTCGGACCAGCGACGCTCCACGTCCTCCATGCCACCCACGTTGAAGAACGCCTGCTCGGCGATGTGGTCGACCTTGCCGGACACGATCATCTCGAAGCTGTCGATCGTCTCCGAGAGCGGGACGGTCGAGCCCGGGATGTTCGTGAACTTCTCGGCCATGAAGGTGTTCTGGGACAGGAACTGCTGGATCCGGCGGGCCCGGTTGACGGCGATCTTGTCCTCCTCGGACAGCTCGTCGACACCGAGGATCGCGATGATGTCCTGCAGGTCCTTGTTCTTCTGGAGGATCTGCTTGACCTGCACCGCGACGTCGTAGTGCCGCTGCCCGATGTACTGCGGGTCGAGGATGCGGCTGGTCGAGGTGAGCGGGTCCACGGCCGGGTAGAGACCGCGGGAGGCGATCTCGCGGCTGAGCTCGGTCGTCGCGTCGAGGTGGGCGAACGTGGTGGCCGGCGCCGGGTCGGTGTAGTCGTCGGCGGGGACGTAGATCGCCTGCATCGACGTGATGGAGTGGCCGCGGGTCGACGTGATCCGCTCCTGCAGCTGACCCATCTCGTCGGCCAGGTTGGGCTGGTAGCCCACCGCGGACGGCATCCGCCCGAGGAGGGTCGAGACCTCCGAACCGGCCTGCGTGAACCGGAAGATGTTGTCGATGAAGAGCAGCACGTCCTGGTTCTGGACGTCGCGGAAGTACTCGGCCATGGTGAGGGCCGACAGCGCGACGCGGAGCCGGGTGCCCGGCGGCTCGTCCATCTGCCCGAAGACGAGGGCGGTGTCCTTGAGGACGCCGGCCTCCTCCATCTCGTTGATGAGGTCGTTGCCCTCGCGGGTCCGCTCGCCCACGCCGGCGAACACTGAGGTGCCGCCGAAGTTGTGGGCGATCCGGTAGATCATCTCCTGGATCATGACGGTCTTGCCGACGCCGGCGCCGCCGAACAGGCCGATCTTGCCGCCCGTCACGTACGGGGTCAGCAGGTCCAGCACCTTGATGCCGGTCTCGAGCATCTCGGTCTTGGACTCGAGCTGGTCGAACTTGGGCGGCGGGCGGTGGATGGACCAGCGCTCGTCGACCTGGATGGTCGACGGCTCGACGTCGAGGACGTTGCCGGTCACGTCCCAGACGTGGCCCTTCGTGACGTCGCCCACCGGGACCGAGATCGCCGCACCGGTGTCGCGGACCTCCGACCCGCGGCGCATGCCGTCGGTCGGCTTGAGGGCGATGGCCCGGACGAGGTTGTCGCCGATCTGCAGCGCGACCTCCATCGTCATGGTCCGGGTCTGGTCACCGATGGTGATGTCGACCTGCAGCGCGTTGTAGATGTCGGGCATCTGGTCGACCGGGAACTCGACGTCGACGACGGGACCGATCACCCGGGACACCCGGCCGACGCCACCGGCGGTGGGGGCCTGGGTCGTCTCGGGGCTGAAAGCTACGCTCATGATGCTCCTTCTTCCTACGTTCTAGTCGCTGCCGGAGGAGGCGTCGGCCAGAGCCGCGGCACCCCCGACGATCTCGGAGATCTCCTGGGTGATCTCGGCCTGCCGTGCCTGGTTGGCCTCGCGGGTGAGCCGCTCGATCAGCTGCTGCGCGTTGTCCGTGGCCGACTTCATCGCCCGTTGCCGGCTCGCCAGCTCGGACGCGGCCCCCTGCAGCAGGCAGTACTGGATGCGGCTGGCCACGTAGAGCGGGAGCAGCTCGTCGAGGACGGTCTCCGCGTCCGGCTCGAACTCGTACAGCGGCAGCAGCTCGCTGTCCGCGGGGGGCTCCTCGCCCTCCACGACCTCGAGCGGCAGGAGCCGGATGACCTCGGCCGTCTGCGTGAGCATCGACACGAACCGGGTGTAGACGACGTGGATCTCGTCCACGCCACCCTCCTCCGTCGGCGTCAGGAACGCCTTGATGAGCTCGTCGGCGATCTCGCGGGCCTGGGCGTAGCTCGGGGACTCGGAGAAGCCCTCCCACTGGCCGGCGATCGGACGCTGCCGGAACTTGTAGAACGCGGCAGCCTTGCGGCCGGCCAGGTACGGCACGGCCGTCTTGCCGTTCTCGCGGAGCAGCTGGTTGAGCTCCTCCCCCGCCCGGATGACCGAGGACGAGTACGCCCCGGCCAGACCCCGGTCCGAGGTGATCAGGAGCACCGCGGCACGGGTCGGGTTCTCCGCCTCCGTGGTCAGCGGGTGGTCCACGTTCGAGAACGTGGCCACCGCCGACACCGCCCGCGTCAGCTCACGGGCGTACGGGGCCGACGACTGGGCACGCTGCTGCGCCTTGACGATGCGCGACGCCGCGATGAGCTCCATCGCCCGGGTGACCTTCTTGGTGGTCGTCACCGAGCTCCGGCGCTCGCGCAGCTCCCTCAGGCTCGCAGGCACGTCAGCTTCTCCGCTGCTTGACGATCTGCTCCTGGTTCACGTCGTCCGGGTCCGTCGCGTCGTGCTCCTCGCGACCCGCGAGCAGCTTGCCCTCGCTGGTCTGGAAGCCACGCTTGAACTCGGCGATCTGCGTCCGCAGGCCCTCGGCCGTGTCATCGTCGAACAGCTTGGTCTCGCGGATGTTCTGCAGGGCGCTGCCGTTGTGACGCAGGTAGTCCAGCAGCTCGCGCTCGAAGCGGAGCACGTCGTCGACGGGCACCTCGTCGAGCAGGCCCTGCAGGCCCGCCCACACGGAGACGACCTGCTCCTCGATGGGGTACGGGGAGTACTGGGGCTGCCGCAGCAGCTCGGTCAGCCGGGAGCCGCGGTCGAGCTGGCGCCGGGTGGTGGCGTCCAGGTCCGAGGCGAACATGGCGAAGGCCTGCATGTCCCGGAACTGCGCGAGCTCCAGCTTGAGCGAGCCCGACACCTTCTTCATGGCCTTGGTCTGGGCCGCGCCGCCGACCCGCGACACCGAGATGCCGACGTCGATGGCGGGACGCTGGTTGGCGTTGAAGAGGTCGGACTGCAGGAAGATCTGGCCGTCCGTGATGGAGATGACGTTCGTCGGGATGAAGGCCGACACGTCGTTGGCCTTCGTCTCGATGACCGGCAGACCCGTCATCGAGCCGCCACCCAGCTCCTTGGAGAGCTTGGCGCAGCGCTCGAGCAGCCGCGAGTGCAGGTAGAAGACGTCGCCGGGGTAGGCCTCGCGGCCCGGCGGACGACGCAGCAGCAAGGACATGGCGCGGTAGGCCTCGGCGTGCTTGGTGAGGTCGTCGAAGACGATCAGGACGTGCTTGCCCTGGTACATCCAGTGCTGGCCGATGGCCGAGCCGGTGTAGGGCGCGACGTACTTGAAGCCGGCGGCGTCGGACGCGGGCGCGTGCACGATCGTCGTGTACTCGAGCGCACCGGCCTCTTCCAGCTGGCCACGGATGCCGGCGACGGTCGAGCCCTTCTGGCCGATCGCGACGTAGATGCAGCGCACCTGCTGCTCGGGGTCACCGCTCGCCCAGGCATCGCGCTGGTTGATGATCGTGTCGAGCGCGATCGCGGACTTGCCGGTCTTGCGGTCACCGATGATCAGCTGGCGCTGGCCCCGGCCGATCGGGATCATGGCGTCGATGGCCTTGATGCCGGTCTGCAGCGGCTGGCGGACCTCCTGGCGGTCCATCACGCCGGCGGCCTGGAGCTCGAGCTGACGCCGGCCGTCGAGGTCGGTGATCTCGCCGAGCCCGTCGATCGGGTTGCCGAGCGCGTCGACCGTGCGGCCGAGGTAGCCGTCGCCGACCGGGACCGAGAGGACGTCACCGGTCCGCCGGACGACCTGGCCCTCCTCGATGCCCTCGGAGTCACCCATGACGACGACGCCGATCTCGCGGACGTCGAGGTTCAGGGCGATGCCCAGGGTGCCGTTCTCGAAGGTGAGCAGCTCGTTCGCCATCGCCGAGGGCAGACCCTCGACGCGGGCGATGCCGTCGCCGGAGCTGACGACGGTGCCGACCTCCTCGCGGCTGGACGTGTCCGGGGTGTAGCTCTGGACGAAGCGGTCCAGCGCTTCCCGGATCTCTTCGGGACGGATCGTCAGTTCTGCCATCGCCTGCTGCCTGCTCTCGTTCGTCGTGTCGTCACGCGTGCTGATTCAAGTTTTCTCGGCCGGACAAGTTATGCGTTGCCGAAGAGCCGACGGGCCTCGTCGAGCCGCCCTGCGACGGTGCCCTCGACGACCTCGTCGCCGAGCTCGACCCGGACCCCGCCGAGCACGTCCGGGTCGATGACCTCCTGGATCACGAGGTCGCGACCGACCTGGCGGGCCAGCGCGGCCTGCAGCCGCCGGCGCTGCTCGTCGTCCAGCGGCCGAGCCACGCGGACCGTCGCCACGACGCGGTTGCGCTGCGCTGCGGCGAGGTCGACGTAGCCCTCGATCGTGTGGGCGAAGGTCCGCTCGCGTGCGACCACGGCCCGCCGGGCCAGCGCCACGGTGGCGTCGCCGGCACGACCGGACAGCAGGTCGCCGACCAGGTCCTGCCGCGCGGAGAGCGGCATCGCCCGGTCGGAGAACGCGTTGCGCAGCTCCGGGTCGGACTCCACCAGCCGGGCGAAACGGAAGAGCTCGTCCTCGGTCTCGTCGAGCACGCCGGCGCGTTCCGCCGACAGCAGCTCGGCGCGGACGGCCTGGCGCTCGAGGGCGGCGACGAAGGTCTGTCCCGTCCCCCAGCGCATCCCGGCCGCCTCGACCACGACCTCCAGCGCCGTGCGCGACACCTTGCCGTCGAGCAGGCCGCGCACCAGGCCCTGGCGCTGCGCGGCCTCCGTCCCCGGGTCGGTGACCGCACGACGCAGCGCGACCGAGGAGCCCAGCGCGTCCACGACCGCGAAGAGGTCGGGCGCCAGCGTGTCCAGGTCGGCCGGGTCGGGCGCGTTCGTCACCGCGCCGACGACGCGGCTGAGGAAGCCCCCGTCGGCACGGCTGCTCGCGCGGCCGTAGCGCTCGTCGAGCACCCCGTCCAGCGCGTACAGCTGGGTGTCGCTCACCGTCATGACAGGCCTGCGGTGCTCGGCTCGCCCGACGTGCCGGCCTGCTCGGACTCGAGGTCGGCGATGAAGCGGTCGACCGTGCGACGGGCACGCTCGTCGTCGTCGAGGCTCTCGCCGACGATCCGGCCGGCGAGCGTGGTGGCCATGCCACCGATCTCGTTCCGGAGCTGCGTCATCACCTGCGTGCGCTCCGCCTCCAGCTGCGCCTGCGTCTGGGTGCGGATGCGGTTCGCCTCGGCCTGGGCCTGCTCACGCATCTCGGCCAGGATCTGGCTGCCCTGCGTCTTGGCGTCCTCGCGGATCTTGGCAGCCTCGCTGCGCGACTCGTTGAGCTGCGCCTGGTACTGCTCGAGCGCGACCTGGGCCTCGGCCTGGGCGCGCTCGGCCTTCTCGATGCCGCCCTGGATGGCCTCGGTGCGCTCAGCGTAGGTCTTCTCGAAACCGGGGACGACGTACTTGGCGATCAGGAACCAGAGCAGCAGCGCGAAGACGATCGCCGCGACGATCTCGAAGGGCGCCGGGAGGAGCGGGTTCTCCGCCAGTGGGGTGAGGAGGGGGGTCATCAGGACCGCCGCGTCACTGACCGACGAAGCCGAACACGAAGGCGAGCGCGATGCCGATGATCGCGAGCGCCTCGGTCAGCGCGAAGCCGATGAACGCGGTGCTGAGCATCGCACCGCGGGCCTCGGGCTGGCGGGCGGTGCCCTCGATGACGGCGGCGAAGATCAGACCCACGCCGATACCGGGGCCGATGGCGCCGAGACCGTAGCCGACGATGCCGAGCGAGCCGACGAGCTCCAGGGGAGTCATGTGGTGGTTCCTTTCGGTTCTCCGCTGGCGGTCAGCGGAGGGGTGGCGGTCAGTGCTCCTCGGCGGTGGCCGAGGAGATGTACTGGGCGGTGAGCATCGTGAAGATGTAGGCCTGCAGCGACTGGACGAAGATCTCCAGACCGAAGATCAAGAGGCTGAACAGCAGGGACGCCACACCGGCGACCTTGTTGATGACCGGCTCGCTGTGGAGCAGCAGGTACTCCCCGCCGAGCACGAAGACGAGGACCAGCAGGTGGCCCGCGAACATGTTCGCGAAGAGTCGCAGCGACAGCGTCGCCGGCCGCACGATGATGTTGGAGAGGAACTCCAGCGGCGCGACGATGATCAGCATCGGGCCGGGCACGCCGGGCGGCATGGTCGCGTGCTTGAGGTAGCCGACCGGACCGAACTTCTTGATGCCGATGCCGTTGTAGATCAGCCAGACCAGGCCCGCGAGCCCGTACGCCCAGCCGACGTGCGCGGCGGTCGGCATCAGGGTCAGCGGGAAGACGCCCCACAGGTTGTTGACCAGCACGAAGCTGAACAGCGCGATGAGGAGCGGGACCCACTTCTTGAAGTCGTGGCCGATGGTGTCCCGGGCGATCGAGTTGCGTACGAACATGTACGCGGACTCGCCGATGAACTGGCCCTTGCTGGGGACCAGCGCGTTCTTCCGCGACATCACGCGCCAGAAGACGAAGATCAGGACGACCGACACGACGGCCTGGAGCAGGTACTTGTTCGCCCAGTCCTGCCCGGGGATGAGCGGGGGCAGGTCAAAGCTCTCGACCCCGGGTGGCTGATAGCCCTCCAGGGGGATCAGCGCGGACAACCCGCTCACCGTTCTCCCTCCGTCACCTTCGTGGAAGGCTGCGCCGGCTCGGTCGCCTGCAGCCGCTTGATCGTCAGATAGATGCCGAGGCCCGCTCCGAGGAGGATGCCGACCGGCAGCAAGAAGTTGGTGCGCAGGAAGTGGTCGCCCACCCAGCCCAGTGCGCCGTAGAAGAGCACGCCGGAGATCAGGTAGGAGAGCACGCGCATGCCCTGGTCCATCGCCGCGTTGTCCGGCGCGGACCGACCCTGGTCCCGCTGCTCCCCCTGCGTCATCGCGGCGCTCACGCTAGCAGCCGCGGCGGGGCGCTGATCGTGCGTGGACGCGCTCACGGGACGGGCTCGTGCTCGGGCGCGGGGGTCTCGTCGTTCGCGTCGTAGACGCTGATCCGCAGCCGGGAGAAGACGATCACCTCGACGACGAGCCAGCCCACGACGACCGCGACCGTCGAGAGGAAGACCACCATCGGGACGACCGGGAAGCGGTCGGAGAAGCGGGCGTACAGGAGCAGCAGCAGGCCCAGCACGACGACGCGACCGGTGTAGCTGGCCAGAGCCACCGAGAGCAGCAGCCGCGCGCCCGCGTCGGCGAACCTCACCATCACGAGCTGCCCGACGCTGTAGAAGAACAGCACCATCACCGAGGCGAGGGCGGCGGACGCGAGGCCGCGCACCCCCATGCCGATGCCGAAGCCGATCATGGCCACGACCGCCGCGCCGACGCCGCCCGCGAGGCCGCCGAAGAGCAGCTTGCGCGCCCGTTCGACGTGCACGCTGCGGGGCGTCCGAGCACGCTCGGCAGGATGGGTCGACATGGAGATCGGGCAGTCCTTGCTGGTCGGGGCGCCGTTGCGCGGAGGAGCGAGTGGCGCCTGGCGCCGGGGCTGCGAGGCCAAGAAGTTAGCACAGGCTGACCCCTCCGCCCGACCGCGACCCGCGTGCCGGGACGCTCCGGAGGGGGTTCCGGGCGGGCTCGCACGACGCCCGCACAGGCCCTCTGGGGGTCCTCAGTCGCGCAGGCCGACCCCGGCCCGCTCCGGCTCCGGGCGGACCTTCACGGGGCGCACGGGACGGCGCCCGAGGGTGACGAGCAGCAGCACCAGGGCGAGCACCGCGACGACGGCCGCGACGGTCCACTGACGGCTGCCGTGGACCAGGCCGAGCCCGATCACGCCGAAGGAGACGAGCCCCGACCAGACGTACATGAGCAGCACCGCGCGCCGCTGGCTGTGGCCGCGCTGGAGCAGCCGGTGGTGCAGGTGCTGCTTGTCGGGCAGGAACCACCACTTGCCCGCGTACGTGCGCCTGATGAACGCCAGCACCAGGTCGAGGAAGGGCAGCGCCAGGATAGCCAGCGGCAGCACGAGGGGCAGGATCGTGGGCACCAGGCCCCGGTCGCTCGCCAGCTGCGAGGGGTCGATCTGGCCGGTGAGGCTGACCGTGGAGGTCGCCAGCAGCAGCCCGAGCAGCATCGAGCCCGAGTCGCCCATGAACATCCGCGCCGGGAAGAAGTTGTGCGGCAGGAAGCCGAGGCAGACCCCGACGATCACCACGCTGATCAGGCTGGACGTCGTCGCGCGCGTCAGCCCCTGGCTGACCGTGTAGACGTACGTGTAGGTGAAGAACGCGAACGCGCCGATGCCGACGACGCCCGTGGCCAGGCCGTCGAGGCCGTCCACGAAGTTCACCGCGTTGCAGCAGACCAGGATGAAGAACGCGGTGATCGCGATCGAGGAGAACTGGTCCAGCAGGATCGGGTTGCCCGGGACCGGGATCCACAGCACCTTGACGCCGAGGGCGACCGCGACGCCGGCCGCCAGCACCTGCCCCGCGAACTTGGCCAGCGCGGGCAGCTCGTACACGTCGTCGAGGACCCCGACGACCCCGATGACCGCCGCCGCGACCAGCACGGCCCGGGAGTCCTGCTGCACCGTCGCCTGGCTCCCGAGGAACGGCAGCTGCCACGACAGCAGCAGCGCCGCCCCGACCCCGCCGAGCATCGCGATGCCCCCGAAGTAGGGCATCTCGATGGTGTGGACGTCCCGGTCGCGCACCCGGGCCAGCGCGCCGACCCGGAAGGCGAGGCGCCGGCAGAAGGCGCTACCGAGGTACGTGACGGCGGCGGCCACCAGGAGGACGAGCAGGTACTCGCGCACTAGGGCGTGCCTCCCCATGTCCAGCAGGCGCGGGCGTGGCAGCCGCGCCCGGTCCGGCAAGGCGGAGGAGCGAAAGCGCAGCGGGCTGCGCTGAGCGAGGCCGACGCCGTCGGTCGGGATGCGGGGCCGCGCCGGTGCCCGCTGGAATGGGGAGACATGTCCTAGGGGGTCGGCTCGGGCTCGACGCGCGGTTCATCGGGCTGGGGCCGGGCGGCGGGCTGCGGCGCGGGCTCGGCGGGCTCAGCGGGTGCAGTGGCCTCGGCGGGTTCCGCAGGTGCGGTGGTCTCGGCGGGTTCCGCGGGCTGCTCGGGTTCCGTGGGCGCGTCCTCCTCCGCCGGGACCTGCTCGGGCGCCGCGACCGCCGTCGCCGCCGGCGCGTCCTCCAGGTCGGCGAGGCCGGGCAGCACCTCGCGCAACGTCTCGAGGCTGAGGGCCCCGCGGCGCAGCAGCTGGCCGTCGTCACGGCGGGTGAAGTCGACGATGGTCGACGGCAGGGCCTGCCGGTCCCCGGCCGCGTCGTCCGCCACGGAACCGAGCGGGCCGCCGTCGAGGTAGACCGACACCCGGTCGCCGAGCTGCTCGACGGCGTCGTCGCAGGTGAGGGCGGCCGGTCGTCCGGAGATGTTCGCGCTGCTCACGGCCAGCGGGCCGGTGCGGCGGAGGATCTCGCGGGCGAGCGCGTGGTCGGGCACCCGCAGCGCGATCGTCCCGTCGGTGTCGCCGAGGTCCATCCGCAGGCTGGGCTGGATCCGGCAGACGATCGTCAGGGGGCCGGGCCAGTGCACCTCGACGAGCTCGCGCGCCTGGTCCGGCACGTCGCTGGCCAGGGCCCGGACGAGGCTGGCGTCGCCGATGAGCACCGGCGGTGGCATGTCGCGCCCGCGGTTCTTGGCGTTCAGGAGCCCCTGCACGGCGTCGGCGCTGAAGGCGTCCGCCCCGATGCCGTAGACGGTGTCGGTCGGCAGCACGATGCACTCGCCGTCCTCGACGGCCCGTCGGGCGGCGTCCACCGCCCGGGTGACCTCGTCCTCGTCGTCGACCGTGCAGTCGAAGCGGTCGTAGACCGCGTCGTCGATCTCCCGCTCCTCGAGCTCGACGCTCTCGCCCTCGTCCTCGTCCGGCTGCACGCTCACCCGGCCATCCTGCCAGCGGTCCGGCGGACCGCCGTCACGAAGCGCGGCCGGCCGGTCAGGTCGACGTGGTCGCGGATGCCGCTGAAGGCGTCGCTGCGGGTCACCACGGCCGGCGCGGACTCCCCCTGCACGTCGGCGTGCTCGAAGCAGAGCAGGCCGCCGGGGCGCAGCAGCCGGGTGGCGACCGCCGTGACGACCCGGATCGCGTCCAGCCCGTCCTCGCCCGAGAAGAGCGCGGGCAGCGGGTCGTGGTCACGCACCTCGGGCGTGACCGAGGCGTACGCGTCGAGGGGGATGTAGGGCGGGTTGGCGATGACGAGGTCGACCTGGCCGTCGAGCACGTGCAGGGCGTCGGCCATGTCGCCGACGTAGAGCTCGACGAGGGTGTCGGCCAGGTTGCGCCGGGCGTACGCGGCCGCCTCGGGCGAGACCTCGACCGCGTACACGTCGAGGAACATCAGCTCGGTGGCGAGCGCCTTGGCGATCGCGCCGGAGCCGCTGCACAGCTCGACCACGCGGGGTCGGCCGCCGTCCGCGACCATCGGGCGCAGCGCGTCGATCGCCCAACCCGTCATGACCTCCGTCTCGGGCCGGGGCACGAAGACCCCCGGTCCGACCTCGAGCTCGACGTGGCGGAAGTAGGCACGACCCGTCAGGTGCTGGAGCGGGACCCGGGCCGCCCGGCTCGTGACCAGCCGCTCGAACGCCGCGACCGCCTCGTCGTCGAGCCCGTCCAGCAGCGGGATCCGGGCCGGCTCGATGCCGCACACGTACGCCAGCAGCGTCCGCGCGTCGGCGTCCGGGGAGGCCACGCCAGCCTCCCGCAGCCGGTTCGCGGCGTCGCGGAGGACGGCCCGGACGGCGTGCGGCGCGTTCGTCATCGTTCGCTCCCGCGCGTCAGGCCGGCTCGCCCACGGCGTCCAGGCGGGCCGCAGTGTCGGCCTCCTGGAGCGCCGTGATGACGGGCTGCAGCTCGCCGTTCAGCACCTGGTCGAGGTTGTAGGCCTTGAAGCCGATCCGGTGGTCGGAGATCCGGTTCTCGGGGTAGTTGTAGGTGCGGATCCGCTCGGAGCGGTCCACCGTGCGGACCTGGCTGCGCCGGGCCGCCGAGGCCGAGCTGGCGGCCTCCTCCTCGGCCGCGGCGATGAGCCGGGCGCGGAGCATGCGCATGGCCTGCTCGCGGTTCTGCAGCTGGGAGCGTTCGTTCTGCATGGACACGACGATGCCCGTCGGCAGGTGGGTGATGCGCACGGCCGAGTCGGTCGTGTTCACGCCCTGCCCGCCCGGGCCGGAGCTCCGGTAGACGTCGATCCGGAGGTCGTCGGGGTTGATCTCGACCTCGGTCTCCTCGACCTCGGGCATCACCAGCACCCCGGCCGCGGACGTGTGCACGCGGCCCTGGGACTCGGTGACGGGCACCCGCTGCACGCGGTGCACGCCGCCCTCGAACTTGAGCACGCCGAACGGCATCTGGTCGGGCTCCCCCACGCTGGGCGCCTTCACCGCGACGGTCACCGTGCGGTAGCCGCCGAGGTCGGTCTCCTGCGCGTCGAGGACCTCGACCTTCCAGCCCCGCGTCTCCGCGTAGCGGGAGTACATCTTCAGCAGGTCGCCCGCGAAGAGCGCGGACTCCTCACCGCCCTCGCCGGACTTGATCTCGATCAGCGCGTCGGCGGAGTCGTTGGGGTCGCGGGGAGCGAGCAGCCGGGTCAGGCGGTCCACCACGGGAACCAGCTTCCGCTCCAGCTCCTCGGCCTCGACCGCGAAGGTCGGGTCGTCCGGCGCCAGCTCACGGGCGGCGGCCAGGTCCTCGTTCAGGCGGTGGTACTCGTCGAGCCCGCGCACGATCGGCGTCAGCTCGGCGTAGCGGCGCCCGACGCGCCGCGCCTTCGCCAGGTCGGTGTGGGTCGAGGGGTCGGCCAGGGCGGCCTCGAGCTGCGCGAACTCCGCGCGCAGAGGCTCAGCTGACTCGAACATGGGTCCCCCTCGATCGCACCGGCTCAGGACGTACGAAGCGCCGGGAGCGAGGACGTGGTCCCCGCTCCCGGCGCTCGGTGGTGCTAAGCCTTCTTCGCGGCCTGGGAGGCGGCGTAGCGCTTCTCGAACCGGGCGACGCGGCCGCCGGTGTCGAGGATCTTCTGCTTGCCCGTGTAGAACGGGTGGCACGCCGAGCAGACGTCGACGCGCATGGTCTCGCCGCCGGTGCTCTTGGTCGTGAACGTGTTGCCGCAGGTGCAGGTGACCTGGGTGTCCGCGTAAGCGGGGTGGATGTTGGCCTTCATGTGGGTCTCCTTGTGTTTGGGCCGGGTCGCCAGACGGGCGTGAACCGGCACCGAGGATCAATCTTGCCGTACGGGATCTACAACGCCAAAGCGCGCGATTTAGTCCCGGTCCTCAGGGCCTGATCGGCTCGGGTCTCCCACCCGCCGAACCGGCCACCGCGAGCAGGATGAGCGCGCCGCCGACCAGGCCCAGGGGACCCAGCCGCTCCCCCAGCACGAGCGCCGCCAGCACCGCCGCGGTGAGCGGCTCGAGGAGCGTGGCCACGACCGCGGCGCTGCCCGCCACGGTCCTCAGCCCGGCGTAGAGCAGCGCGTACGCGAGCGCGAGCGTGAGCACGCCCAGGTAGGCGAGCAGCCCGACCACGACGGGGTCGCCGCTGAGGTGCGGCCCGGGGGCGAGCAGCCCGAGCGGCAGGAGCCCGACCGCACCCGCGCAGGAGGTCACCGTCGCCAGCGCGAGCGGGCTGGAGACGCCGGCGACCCGCCGACCGAGAGCGGTGGAGACGGCGTACGTCGTCCCCGACGCGATGGCGAGCAGCACCCCGAGGAGCGGTCGCGGGCCGGTCACCGACGTCCCGGCCGAGCTGCTGACGAGGACCAGGCCGCCGAGGGCCGCGACCAGCACGAGCGCCCGCGTCGGGCCGGGCGCGCGCCGGGACCGGACGCTGTCGACCAGGGTCAGGAGCACCGGGGCCAGCCCGAGCGCGATCACGGTGGCGACGGTGACCCCGACGTTCACGACCGCGGCGAAGTAGAGGGCCTGGTAGGCGCCGGTCCCCAGGCCGACCGCGACCGCGGTGCCGGGCCGCTCCCGCAGCAGCCGCCGCACGTCGGGGAGCCCGCGCAGCACGAGCATCGCAAGCAGCAGGACGACCGCGGCCAGGCCCATCCGCCAGGCGCTGATCGTGAGCACCGACATCGGCACGCGCTCGCGGACGAGCTGGACCGCCAGGCCGCCGGTGCCCCACAGGACGCCGGCGAGCGAGATCTGGACCAGCCCGCGGCGTGCGGCGGACGACGCGTTCATCACGGCTCCTCGCCGGTCGGGCGGTGGACGGGCGGGGCGGCAGACGAGCGCCGCGCCGCCCACCGTCGGTGACGGTGGACGACGCGGCGCAGCGCAGACCGGGGTCGGACCCCTCAGCGCCCGGACGGGCGTGGGCGGGAGGTCAGGCCGGCATCGACTTGGTGATCGCCACCATGAAGTCGCGGTTGCTCTCCGTCTTCTTGAGCCGGTCGAGCAGCGTCTCCAGGCCCTGGAGGCTGTCGAGGCCGCCGATGACGCGGCGGAGCTTCCACACGATGTTGAGCTCCTCGCGGGACATGAGCAGCTCCTCGCGACGGGTGCTCGAGGCGTCCACGTCGATGGCCGGGAAGATGCGCTTCTCCGCGAACTCGCGGCGCAGCCGGATCTCCGAGTTGCCGGTGCCCTTGAACTCCTCGAAGATCACCTCGTCCATCTTGGAGCCGGTCTCGATGAGCGCCGTGGCGAGGATGGTCAGCGAACCGCCGCCCTCGATGTTGCGCGCCGCACCCAGGAACCGCTTCGGCGGGTAGAGCGCCGCCGAGTCGACACCACCGGACAGGATCCGGCCCGAGGCCGGGGCCGCGAGGTTGTACGCGCGGCTCAGGCGGGTGATGCCGTCGAGCAGGACGACCACGTCCTTGCCCGCCTCGACCAGGCGCTTGGCCCGCTCGATCGCGAGCTCGGCCACGGTCGTGTGGTCGCCGGCCGGCCGGTCGAAGGTCGAGGCGATGACCTCGCCCTTGACCGTCCGCTGGAAGTCGGTGACCTCCTCCGGACGCTCGTCGACGAGCACCACCATGAGGTGGACCTCGGGGTTGTTCGCGGCGATCGCGTTGGCGATCGACTGCATCATCATCGTCTTGCCGGCCTTGGGCGGGCTGACGATGAGGGCGCGCTGGCCCTTGCCGATCGGCGCCATCAGGTCGACGATGCGCGTGGCCAGCTGGGTGGAGGTCGTCTCCAGCTTGAGCCGCTCCTGCGGGTAGAGCGGGGTCAGCTTGGCGAACTCCGGACGGTTGCGCGCCGCCTCGGGGTCGCCGCCGTTGACGGTCTCGAGCTTGACCAGCGGGTTGAACTTGGCCTTGCTGTCGCCCTCCTTGGACTGGCGCAGCTGGCCGGTGACGACGTCGCCCTTGCGCAGGCCGAACTTCTTGACCATGGCGAGCGAGACGTACGCGTCCTCGGGGCTGGGCAGGTAGCCGCTGGTCCGGACGAACGCGTAGCTGTCCATCACGTCGAGGATGCCGCGGGCGGGGACGAGGACGTCGTCCTCGCTGACCGTGGGCTCGTTCTCGTAGCGGTCCATGCCGCCGCTGCGCCCGGTGGTGCCGGGGCGGCGGTTCTGCCGGTCGCGGCTGCGACGGCGACGGCCGCGGCGGCCACCGCCCTCGTCGTCGTCGTCGTACCGGTTCTGCTGGCTCTGGCCGCCGGCGTTGCGACCGGTGTCGCGCTGCTGGCCGCCGGAGCCGTCACGCTGGCCCTGGCGGTCGTTCTGCTGACGGTCGTCGCGCTGGCGGTCGCCCTGCCGGTCGTCACGCTGACGGTCCTGCTGGCGGTCCTGCTGCCGGTCGCCCTGCTGACGGTCGTCACGCTGGCGGTCCTGCTGCCGGTCGTCGCGCTGCCGGTCCTGCTGGCGGTCGTTCTGCTGGCGGTCGTCGCGCTGGCCGTCGCGGTTGCGCTGACGGCGCTCGCCGTCGTTGCCGTCGCGGTCACCGTCGTCGCGACGCTCGGAACGCTCCTGGCCGCCGTCCTGCCGGCCGCTCTGCTGCTCGGCGCCGTTCGCGTCGCCCTGCGTCTGGCGCTCGGCCGGCGCGGACGCCTCCCGGGCCTGCGGGGCGTTCTCGCGCAGCTCGTGCAGGGCGTTGGCGATCTCGTCGCCGCGCCGGGTCTCGCCGCCGCGGGACTCGCCGCCGTCGCTCACCGTGGGCTCGCCCGCAGCACGCGTCGCCGAGCGGCGACGGCGTCCGCCGGAACCGGCCTCGGCCGCGTCGCCCCCGGAGGAGGAAGCAGCCTCGTTCGAGGACCCGCCGTTGGTGGAGCCGCCGTTCGAGGAACTGCTGCTCGAGGAACCGCCGTTGGAGCCGCCCGTCTGGGCGCTCTGGATGGCGGAGATCAGCTGGCCCTTGCGCATGGCGCCGGTGCCCTTGAGGCCCAGCGAGCTGGCCAGCTGCTTGAGCTCGGGCAGGACCATCGAGTCCAGCCCGCTGCCGCGGCGCTTGCGGGCGCCGCCCTCGGCGGGCCCGTCGACAGCAGCCTGCGCCGAGGCTTCGCTCATCAGGGTGTCGGTCAAAGTGTGTCCTTTCGGAGTGGGCCACGCGTGTGTCCCAGTCCAGGGCCGGGTGGTTCACCTCGGCCGGTGGTGTGTGAGGCCCTCCCGCAGCCTGCTGCCCGTCGTCGGGCGCGTGGGGGCTGCGGAAAGTGACGCAGTGCTTGACACGGGGTTGGCGTCGCGCCGTCAGGAAAGGCGCAGCAGGACCAGTTCTTCGGGTGTCCTCGGATCCAGCGAAGGCTGGACCGGAGAGGCACCGGCTGTGTCGAGCAAGTTCAGGCTTGCACTGTCCCGGCTGAATGCCGGTCAGGCTTCACAACGCCCGGGCGGGTCGTCCGATTCCCAGCCGCCGGAACCGGGTCCCGGGCTCGGCCGCCTCCAGCCCCACGAGGTCGCGCTCCGTGCCGAGCACGACCACGGTGGGACCCGCGCCGCTGATGGCGGCGGCGAAACCGGCCGCGCGCAGCCGGGCCATCAGCGCGTACGCGTCCGGCATGGCCGGCTCGCGGTAGCGCTGGTGCAGCCAGTCCTGGGTGCCCGCGTGCAGCAGGGTCGGGTCCTCGGCGACCGCGTGCACGAGCAGCGCCGCGCGCCCGGCGTCGGCCGCGGCGTCGGCGTGCGGGACCACCGCGGGCAGCAGCCGGCGCGCCGCGCGCGTCTCGACGGCCACCTCGGGGACGGCGACGGCGGCGCGCAGGTCGGGGTGCACCCGGCCTGCGACCACCGCCACGTCGTCGCCGTGCCCGTACGCCATCACGAAGCCGCCGTGGATGGCGGCCGCGACGTTGTCGGGGTGGCCCTCGACCCGGTTGGCGTGCCGGAGCACCCAGCGCGCGTCCGGCTCCACCCCGGCGAGCGCCCGGGCGGCGACGAAGCCGGCGACGATCGCGGCGGAGGAGGACCCGAGGCCGCGGCCGTGCGGGATGGTGTTGTGGCCGCGCAGACCCAGGCCGGGTGCGCGTACGCCGAGGTCGTCCAGGCCCTCGGTCACGCAGCGGAGCACGAGGTGCGACTCGTCGCGCGGCAGCACGTCGCTGCCCTCGCCGGTCACGTCGACGCGCACCCCGGACGCCAGCACCTCGAGCTCGACGGTCTCGCGCCAGTCGAGGGCGAGCCCGAAGCAGTCGAAGCCGGGACCGAGGTTGGCGCTGGTGGCCGGCGCCTCCACCGTCACCCGGGTGCCGGCGGCGAGGCTCCTCACCGCGGGACCCGGCTCACGCGAGGAGCCCGCACACCCCGGCGACGGCCATCAGGTCGGGGGCCACGACCTCGGCACGTACCGGTCCGCGCCCGGCGAGCGCGGTGTCGATGTCCTTGAGCCCGTGGCCGGTGACGGTCACGACGACCTGCTGGCCCGCCTCGAGTTCCCCGGTGCGCCGCTTGGCCAGCAGGCCGGCGACCCCGGCCGCCGACGCCGGCTCGACGAAGATGCCCTCCTGGGCGGCCAGGAAGGACTGGGCGGCGAGGATCTGCTCGTCGGTCACCATGTCGATCAGGCCGCCGGACTCGTCGCGCGCCGCGATCGCCTGCGTCGCCGAGGCCGGGTTGCCGATGCGGATCGCGGTGGCCACCGTCTCGGGGTCGAGCACGGGGTGGCCGAGGACCAGCGGGGCCGCGCCGGCCGCCTGGAAGCCCCACATCCGCGGGGTCCTCGTGGCCCGGCCCGCCGCGCGGTACTGGGTGTAGCCGCGCCAGTAGGCCGTGATGTTCCCGGCGTTGCCGACCGGCAGCACGTGCAGGTCCGGGGCGTCGCCGAGGACGTCGACGATCTCGAAGGACGCGGTCTTCTGGCCCTCGATGCGGACGGGGTTGACCGAGTTCACCAGG
This sequence comes from Microlunatus spumicola, assembly GCF_039536445.1. Classification (NCBI taxonomy): domain Bacteria; kingdom Bacillati; phylum Actinomycetota; class Actinomycetes; order Propionibacteriales; family Propionibacteriaceae; genus Microlunatus; species Microlunatus spumicola. The sequence continues at coordinate 861,796 of NZ_BAAAYR010000001.1, forward strand.
GCGACCGGGTAGTCGTGGGAGAGCTTGCGGGCCAGCTCGAGGCAGTCGTCGAAGTTGCCGTCGACCTGCACGACCTTGGCCCCGTGGACGATCGCCTGAGCCAGCTTGCCGGTGGCGATCCGGCCCGCCGGCAGCAGCACGATGGTGTCGAGGCCGGCCTTGGACGCGTACGCGGCCGCCGAGGCCGACGTGTTGCCCGTCGAGGCGCAGACGACGGCCTTCGCCCCGTCGCCCACGGCGGCGGAGAGCGCGAGCGTCATGCCGCGGTCCTTGAAGGAGCCGGTCGGGTTGGCACCCTCGACCTTGACCCAGGTCTCGCAGCCCAGCTCGTCGGAGAGCCGCTCGGCGAGCACCAGCGGGGTGCTCCCCTCCCCCAGCGTGACCACCGGGGCGTCGTCGGCCAGCGGCAGCCACTCGCGGTAGCGGGCGATGATGCCCGACGTCGCCCGTGCGGCCACGGTCTGGAGAGCCACCTCGCTCATCGTCACGCCTCTCACTCTCCCTCGACCCGCATCACGCTGGTCACGTCCCGCACCGACGCGAGGTCGCGCAGCGCCTCCACGGTCGCACTCAACGCCGCGTCGCGGGCCCGATGGGTCACGACGACGAGCTGCGCGTCGGCGCCGCGCCCGTTCTGCCGGACCGTCTGGATGGACACGTCGTGCTCGGCGAAGACCTGCGCGACAGAGGCGAGCACGCCCGCCACGTCGGCCACCTCGAGCGAGAGGTGGTAGCGCGTGGTCACCTCGCCGATCGGCGACACGCGCCGCGCGGCGTAGCTCGACTCCCCCGGGCCCACGGCACCGCGGACGCGGTTGCGCGCCACCGTCACCAGGTCGCCGAGGACCGCGCTCGCCGTCGGCGAGCCGCCGGCGCCGGGCCCGTAGAACATCAGCCGGCCGGCAGAACGCGACTCGACGAACACCGCGTTGTACGCGCCGCCGACCGCGGCCAGCGGGTGGGTGCGCGGGATCATCGCCGGGTGCACGCGCACCGAGACGCTGCGCCCCGAGCCGTCCTCGGGCTCCTCGGAGAGCTGGCAGAGCGCGACGAGCTTGACGACGCAGCCGATCTCGCGGGCCGAGGCGATGTCGGAGGCCGAGACGTCGGTGATGCCCTCGCGGTAGACGTCCGCCCCGGTGACCCGGGTGTGGAAGGCGAGGCTGGCCAGGATCGCCGCCTTGGCCGCGGCGTCGAAGCCCTCGACGTCCGCGGTCGGGTCGGCCTCCGCGTACCCGAGCTCCTGCGCCAGGGCGAGGGTCTCGGCGAACCCGGCGCCCTCGGTGTCCATCTTGTCGAGGATGAAGTTCGTGGTGCCGTTCACGATGCCGGTGACGGCGGTGATCTCGTCGCCGACCAGCGACTCGCGCAGCGGTCGGATGATCGGGATCGCACCGGCCACCGCCGCCTCGAAGTAGAGGTCGACGGCGTGCTCCTCCGCCGCGGCGTAGAGCGTCGCGCCGTCGGCGGCGAGCAGCGCCTTGTTCGCGGTGACGACCGAGGCGCCGTTCGCGAGGGCGGCCAGGATCAGCGCGCGGGCCGGCTCGAGACCGCCGATGACCTCGACGACCAGGTCGACGTCGGGACGGGTGACCAGCGCGTGCGCGTCCGTCGTGAACAGCGCCGGGTCGAGCCCGGGACGCTCACGGTTGGGGCGGCGTACGGCGATCCCGACGAGCTCGAGCGGGCGCCCGACGCGGGCCCTGAGGTCGTCGGCCTGCTCGACGAGCAGCCTCGCGACCTCCGAACCGACGGTCCCGCAGCCGAGCAGGGCCACCTTGAGGGGCCGGCTGCCGTCGGGCGAGGACGCCTGCCTGGAGCGGGGCTCCGCCGGGGGTCGCACGTCCGTCACTGTCACCGAGATCTCCTGCACCGGTTGGCACCGCCGAGGGTCGCGGCGAAGCAATTGTTCCGCATCGGGGCCTTCCCCACATCCTCTGTTCCACAGTCCGGCGCCGACGCACAGAGTTGCGGCGCCGTCCCGGGGTCCGCGAGCCGCCTCCGACGGCGCTCCGCGACGTGGTCGGCACACCGTTCTTCCGTCGGCACAACGTCCTTGAGTCGGCACACCGTGCAGGGTGTGCCGATACCAGCACGGTGTGCCGACGCGAGCAGGGTGTGCCGAACGCGGAGCGCCACTCCCAGGGAGCCGTCTGCCGGCGGTCTGCTCGATCCGTGCACCGAGACGAGTGCGGTGGCGCCCTCCACGCTCAGGCCGGCGAGCCGTGGTGCATCTCGGTGCACGGATCGAGCAACCTGGCGCGGGCCGAGGCTGACGTGCCGTGCGGGCCCGGGCCGGCGGTCAGCCGACGTCGAGGGCGAGCAGGTCGTCGAGCGTCTCGCGCCGGACGAGGGTCGAGATCTCGCCGTCGCGGACGGACACGACCGGCGGGCGCGGGACGTGGTTGTAGTTGCTCGCCATGCTCCGGCTGTACGCGCCGGCTGCGGGCACCGCGACGAGGTCGCCGGGCGCGATGTCGGCGGGCAGGAACTCGTCGCGCACGAGGATGTCGCCGCCCTCGCAGTGCTTCCCGACCACGCGGGACAGGGTCGGCGGCGCGTCGGAGCGCCGTGACGCGAGGGTCGCCGAGTACTCGGCGGCGTACAGGGCAGTGCGGATGTTGTCGCTCATGCCGCCGTCGACCGCGACGTAGAGCCGGCTCGCGCCGCCGTCCAGCTGCACCCGCTTGACCGTCCCGACGGTGTAGAGCGCGAAGCCGGCCGGCCCGCTGATCGACCGCCCGGGCTCGATGGAGAGCTGCGGGACCGCGACGCCCAGCGCGGCGCACTCGGCCCGGACGATGCGGTTCAGCGCGGTGGCGAGGAACGCCGGCGAGGCCGGCGTGTCCTGGCTCGTGTAGGCGATGCCGAAGCCGCCGCCGAGGTCGAGCTCGGGCATCTCGACCCCGTACGCGGCCGCGAAGTCCGCGTGCAGCCGCAGCGTCCGGCGCGCCGCGACCTCGAAGCCCTCGGCGTCGAAGATCTGCGAGCCGATGTGGGAGTGGATCCCGACGAGGTCGAGGCGCGGATCGAGGTGGCACAGCTCGAGAGCCTCAGCCGCGGCGCCGCCGGCGATCGAGAACCCGAACTTCTGGTCCTCGTGCGCGGTCGAGATGTACTCGTGCGTGTGCGCCTCGACCCCGGTGGTCACGCGGACCATGACGCGGGGACGCAGGCCGAGCTCGCCGGCCAGGTGGCCCAGCCGCCCGATCTCGTCGAACGAGTCGACGATGATCCGCCCGACGCCGGCCTCCAGGCCCTGCCGCAGCTCGGCCAGGCTCTTGTTGTTGCCGTGCAGCCCGACCTTGGTCATGTCGACGCCGGCACGCTGCGCCACGGCCAGCTCCCCGCCGGTGCAGGTGTCGAGGCCGAGGCCCTCCTCCGTCACCCAGCGGGCGACGGCCGTGCAGAGGAACGACTTCGCCGCGTAGTAGACGTTCCAGCCCTCGAACGCCTCCGCGAACGCCCGGGCCCTCGCCCGCAGGTCGGCCTCGTCGATCACGTACGCGGGCGTCCCCACCCGCTCGGCGACCTCGGCGACGTCCAGACCGGCCACGGTCAGCACCCCGTCGACGTCCTTGCCCACCCCGGCGCTCCACAGCTTCGGCATGAGCGCGTTGACGTCGTCGGGGACGGCCAGCCAGCCGGGCGCACGGGAACCGGCGTCGGCGTGGATCGAGCCGGCGACGTGGGTGTGGGTCATGGGTTCGAGGTTCCTCGAGGGCTCGGGGCTGCGGGCGTCGACCGCCCGCTGCGGACCTGGGGTGGTTCACGGATGATCAGGAAGCGCGACCGGGGCGGGCGCACTGGTACATTCTTCTCCGGTCCCAGGCCGGGACGCGCGTCAGCAGTCAGCACGAGACGCACGTCACCAGCCCCCGTAGCTCAGGGGATAGAGCACCGCCCTCCGGAGGCGGTGGCGCAGGTTCGAATCCTGCCGGGGGCGCCAGCAGCCGTGGGACCGACCGACCAGGTCGGCCCGACGGGCGCCGAGGGTCGAGAGACCCGTTCGGGGCCGACTGCGTGTCGACCCCGGGATCACCCAGCGGTCAACGGCCGCACACCACGCCGACGCACTGGCTCGAGCCGTCGTTGTCCCGCGCGGTGTTCCCGCCGCCGTCGGTCGCGCCCACCACGTCGATGCCGATCCCCGCGTTCCCGCGGGCCTGGTTGTCCGAGACGACCACCGAGGCGTCGTCCGCCGCCACACGGATGGCCGCACCCTGGTCCGACACCCCGGGAAGGCCGACCTCGACCGGTGCGGCGCCGTTGTCCACGAACGTGTTCTCGGCGATCCGGAGCGCTGCGCCCGCGTTGCTGTGCTCGAGGTCGACGACCAGACCCGGTCCCCCGTTGCCCTTGAAGGTATTGCTCTCGATGGCGTTTGCCGCGCCGCGCAACCCGAAGCCAAGGAGCCGCACGCCGACGCCGTTCGCGCGGACCACGCTGCCTGAGAGATCGATGTTCGACGCGTCGGCGGAGCCGTCGATGCCCGTGTCGTTGCCGGCGATCGTGCTGCTCCGGACGGTGGCACCGCTCTGGAAGAGCCGGATACCGATGCCGTTGCGGGTGACCTGGCTGTCCAGCAGGGTCATCGCGGACTGCGACAGTGCGAAGCCTCGGTCGTTGTCCCTGATGCGGCTGCGCTCGGCCGTGAAGGTGTGAACCGTGGGAGTGAGGGAGACGGCCGTTCCGTTAGCGGATAAGGTCGAGCGGCTCAACTGCCCGCCGTCGGCCGACGTGACCTTCACACCGATCGGTACCCCTTGATCGTGACGCCGTCCAGTACGAAGGTCGGGCTCGTGAACACCTCGACGCCGACGCTGTCCGCCTGGTCGCTGCCAGGTCCGACGAGCTTGAGGTCCTTCAACCGGCTGCCGGGTGAGTCCGACATCAGGACGCCGCGGGCGAAGCCGGTCAGCACCCCGTTGCGCACCGTGGCCAGGCCTGCGTTCCCGAGCCCGGAGATCGCGACGCCAACGCCGCTTCCCTTGATCTGGTGACCACCGAGGTCGAGGACCACGGGTGCTCCGTCGGGCTTGACCTGCAGCGCGGTGCCGCTCGGGCAAACGAGGTCGGCCTTGAGCTTCGTGCTCGTCGTGATGGTCGCCCCGCAGGCGAGGCGGGGAGCCGCCTGAGCGGCTGGAGCCATGAACCCCAGGAGGACGACGGCCAGGCCCAGCAAGACGATGCGACGCACGATCGTTCCTCCCCCGAGAGCACCCCCGTGTTCTCGGTCACAGACCTACCACGTCTGAGGGACCGGTACCAGGCCTTTCTGAGAGTTCCTTGGCAGGACCGCCGGGATCAGCAGGACGCCTGTCGTCAGCCCTCACGCGTCGCCTTGCGCCCCTGTGGACAGCACGACGCAGCGATCGCAGGATGACGCGGTGACGTCGGAGCTCGGGACCGGAACTGATCTCCTCGACCGCGTACGCCGTCGCACCCGGGACGCCGGCTACGGCTCCGCGGAACCCGTCGTCGTCGGTCTCGAACGCCACGGCACGGCCCCGATCTATGTAGCCTCCGGCTCGACCCGGACGGGTTCGCGGCTCGACGGCGACACCGTGATCTACACCGCCTCGCTGGCCAAGCAGGTGACCGCCGTCCTCGCTGCGCTCCTCGTACGGGAGGGCCGGCTCGACCTCGAGGCGCCGCTGGTCCGGTGGTTGCCGGAGCTGCCGGTGTGGGCGGGTGAGGTCCGGCTGCGGCACCTCCTGTCCCACACGAGCGGGCTGCCGGAGGGCGCGACGTTCGGAGAGCTGGAGCGCTCGGGCCGGGACCGGACGACCGCGGTGGTCGTCGAGGCGCTGGCCCGCTGCGAGCGCCCGGCGAGCGCGCCGGGGAGCGGGCACCGCTACAGCAACGCCGGCTACGTCTGCCTCGGGCTGGTGCTGGAGCGCGTCACCTCCCGTGGGCTGGCCGCGCTCGCGGAGGAGCGGCTGCTCGGCCCGCTCAGGATGGGCGCCAGCCGGTTCTGGTCCGGCCCGGAGCCGCACCCGCCCCGGGCCGCTCCGCTCGACGACGCGTTCCCGGCCCCGCTGTCGCTCGGCGACGGCGGGCTCTGGTCGAGCGCGGCCGACCTGCTGCGCTGGAACCGGGCCCTGGCGGACGACGCGCTCGGCGTCACGGACCTCGTGCAGACGCCGGGCCGGCTCGACGACGGAACCCTTCTCGACTACGCCTGGGGCGTGGGCGTCCGCGCTCACGCGGGCGCGGCGGTCTTCCGCCACGGCGGTCGCTGGGCGGGGTTGTGTGCGCAGCTCGTACGCGTGCCGGGGCACGGCAGCCTGGTCGTCCTCGCGCTGGACGACGACGAGGACCGCGCGTCGTCCCTCGCCGACGCCCTGCTCGAGGAGGTCCTGCGGTGACCGCCCCCGCCGCGCGTCGGGCGGCGCTGGAAGACTGACGCGCGCCACGACGTGGAGCACGGGTCAGCCAAGGAGGAGCATGCGCGCGGAGCAGGTGACGGGGCCGCTGGCCTACCACGGTGAGGGGCCGGTGTGGTTCCCCGGCGGGGGCGGCCTCCGCTACGTCGACATGCTGGCCGGTGACGTGCTGACGCTGCGCGCCGACGGCGAGGTGGACCGCAAGCACGTCGGGTCCGTCGCCGCGGTCGTCCGACCCCGGCAGGGTGGCGGCGCCGTCGTCGCCGTGGAGCGCGGCTTCGCCCTCGAGGACCCCGCCGGAACCGTCACGGCGCTGCCGGAGCTGTGGAGCGACACCGGGATCCGGATGAACGAGGGCGGCTGCGACCCCGACGGCCGCTTCTACTGCGGGTCGATGGCGTACGACCAGACCGAGGGCGCCGGCCGGGTCTTCCGGCTCGACCCCGACCGCTCGGTCACCGTGGTCCTCACCGACGTCACGATCTCCAACGGCCTCGAGTGGAGCCCCGACGGCTCGCTCGCCTACTACAACGACACACCCACGGGCACGATCTGGGTCTTCGACTACGACCTCGCCAGCGGCCTGCAGAACCGCCGCCCGTTCGCGAGCCCGCCGGGCGCGGGCAACCCGGACGGCCTCACGGTCGACGCCGACGGCGGCGTGTGGAGCGCCCTCTACGACGGCGGCGCGGTCGTCCGCTACAGCCCGGACGGCGTGCTCGAGGAACGGATCGAGATCCCCACGCCGAAGGTGACGGCCTGCACGTTCGGCGGCGACGGCCTCGACCAGCTGTTCGTCACGACCTCGCGGGAGGACGTCGACACCGACGCCGACCCGCGGGCCGGGGCGCTGTTCCGCGTGGACACCGGCGTCCGTGGCCGTCCCGTACGCCCCTTCGCCGGCTGAGCCCTACCGCCTCGCGGCGGTGATCTCGTCGACGAAGGCGTGCACCACCTCGACGAACGCCGTCGTCGCCGAGTAGGGCACGCCGTGCGGCGCGTCCGGGAGGGTGACCACCCGCGCGTCCGGGAAGACGTCCTCGAGGTGCTGCGCCCACGCAGCCGACACCAGCGGGTCGCGGCCGCCCCGGACCACGAGCGTCGGCTGGTCGATCCGCTGCACGTCGGGCTGGGCCTGCCGGCGCGCGGAGGCGCGCAGCGCGCCGAGCATGCCGCCGATCCCCACCCGCGGGTAGTCGGTCGCGGCGATCAGCACCATGCCGAGCCGTTCGCGGCCGCCGTCGACGAGCAGCCCCCACGCCTGCCGCGCCACCGAACCGCGCCCGGGGTCCGGTGCCGGGCTGGTGAGCACCACCGCCGCCACCCGGTCCGGGTGTCGGGCGGCGATCTGGGCCACCACCTGGCAGCCGAGCGAGTGCCCGACCAGCACCGCCCGGCCCACCCCGACCTCGTCCATCCAGGCGGACAGGCCGTCCGCGAGCTCCACCATCGACAGGTCGCGCTCGGGCCGGCTGCTCCGCCCGACGCCGGGCAGGTCCGGTGCGAACACCCGGTGCTCGCGGGCGAACGCGCGCAGCGACGGCAGCAGGTAGCGGTTGGAGACGCCGAGCCCGTGCACCATCACGACGTCGAGGGTCGTCCGGCCGTCGCTGGTCCTCGGCTGCTCCGGCCCGGCCTCGACCGACGCCACCTCGACGTCGTTGACCACGTCGCGACGCCGACGCAGCGCCTGCCCCACCGGGACCCGCCCGCGCCCGCGGGCACGCCGGCTCATCGCGTGCCCCGCGCGCTCGTGAGCCGGCGTACGGCGGCCGCGACGTCGTCGGGCGAGGAGATCATCGTCAGGTGCCGACCGGGCACGACGACCGGGTCGGGCGCGCCGATCGCCGCCGCGGTGGAGCCGGGCGAGTCGGCGGTGTAGGCCCCGTCGACGTCGTCGCGGCCCCAGACCACGAGCCGGGGCACGGCCGAGCGGCGCAGCGCGTCCAGCTCCTCCGACGTCATGGCCGGGATGACGGCGCGGGTCGCGTTCGCGAGCAGGGCACGCTCGGTGCCGCGCTGCTGCAGGGGCCGCGTCCAGAGGTCGACGCCCGCCGCGTCCAGGGGTGCGCAGGTCGGCCCGCACTGGCTCGCGTAGAGCCGGGCCACCAGCCGGTCCGAGCGCAGCGCCAGCCGCACGAGGGTGGTCCGGTAGGGCTCGACCAGCAGCCGCGGGCCCCAGGTCGGCACGTCCAGGGGCAGGGCGTCCCCGTCGAGGAACACCACCCCGGCCACGTCCTGCGGCGCCTCGAGCGCGGCCAGCCCGACCACGGCCGCGCCCGACGAGTGCCCCACGAGCACGGGCGCGTCGGGACCGGTCAGGCCGAGCGCGGCCGAAAAGGCCAGCGTCTGCGCGGCGTCGTGGCCCACGTCGAAGGGCGCGACCGCGTCGCTGTAGCCCTGACCCGTCAGGTCGAAGGCGAAGACCCGGTGGTCGACGCCGAGCGACGCGCCGAGGGCGTGCCAGGCGTCGGCGGTCTCGAACGCGCCGGGCACGAGCACGACCGCCGGGCCGTGGTCGCCCCAGCTCAGGAACCGCGTCCGGACGTCCCCGGCCTGCACGAACCGCAGCCCCGCGGGCGGCGCGGGCGGGTTCCGGGTGGCCACGTCGTAGCCGGCGCTCGCCGCGGTCACCACGCCGGCGGCGGCCAGCAGCACGAGCAGGACGGTCCGCCAGCGGGGTCGCCGGGGCCGGCTCCGGACCGTTCCCCCAGCGCGCGTCACCGGGCCATCCTCCCCGTCCCCGGTGGTACGGTCGCGCCGACCTGGCTGCCCTGAGCCTGTCGGAGGGCGGAGGAACGCGTTGGTCGAGGACCACGAGCCACGGCGTGGCGGCGCCCCGGCGGTCGTCGGGCTGTGGGTGCTGACCCGGGCCCTGGCCATGGTGATCCTGGCGACGGGCGAGCGCCTGGTCGTCGGTGACGTCTTCTACTACTGGCGCCGCGTCAGCGGCCTGGTCGAGGCCGGGCTGCCCGGCACGCTGCGCGAGTACCCGACCCCGGTCGTCTGGTTCCTCTCGCTCCCCCAGGTCGCCGGCGGCGGTTCGCGGACCGGCTACCTCGTGGCCTTCATCCTCCTCATGCTCGCCCTCGACGGCGTCCTCACGTACGCGCTGTGGCGCAGCGCGGGGCGGCGTCACGACGTGGCGATCGACTTCTGGATCGCGTACGTCTTCCTGGTCGGCCCGCTCTGCTACACCCGCTTCGACATGGTGCCGGCCGTCCTGGCCGGGGGCGCGCTGCTCGCCGCCCGCCGCCGGCCCTGGCTCACCGGCGCGCTCACGGGGCTCGGCGCCGCGATCAAGCTCTGGCCGGCCCTGCTCGCCGGGGCCTTCGCGGTCCGCCGCCGGGGACGCGGCCAGATGCTCGGCGCCTTCGTGGGCGTCGGCTTCGGCCTGGCCGCCCTCAGCCTGGCCGCCGGCGGTGCGAGCCGGCTGTTCTCCCCGTTGACCTGGCAGTCGGGCCGGGGCCTGCAGATCGAGTCGGTGTGGGCGACGCCGCTGATGATCGCGCGCGCCTTCGACCCGGAGCGCTGGACCGTCCGCTACTCGACCTTCCAGGCGTACGAGGTGTTCGGCCCGTGCGTCTCGACCCTCCTGGCCGTGAGCACCGCGGCGACCGTCGTCGGGCTGCTGGTCACGGTGGCGCTGTTCGCGCGGGGGTTCGCGAACCCGCAGGTCGGGGCGGTCGCGCTCGGCCTGCTGGTCCTCGCGACCATCGCGATCACGACCATCACCAACAAGACGCTGAGCCCGCAGTACCTGCTGTGGCTGGGCGGTCCCGCGGCCGCCCTGCTGCTCTCGCGCGGCAGCGCCGGGCCGCGCTGGCACCGCGTGCTCGGGCGCCTGGCCGTGCAGCTGCTCGTGCTCGCGCTGCTGACCCAGCTGACCTACCCGCTGCTCTACAACGGCCTCCTCGGCCGCGGCTCGTCGACCTTCGCGGTCGTGTCGACCGTGGTCACCGCCCTACGGAACCTCTCTCTGCTCGTCCTGACCGTCGAGGTCTGCCGGTACGCCTGGGTGGCGCTCGCCCGGGCTCGCGCCTAGGGCCGGGCACCCCCCGACCGGGCGATCGACCGGTCCCGCGCCATATCAGGGCGACGATCTGGGCGACGCGGCACCCGACTCCCTCGGACGACGACCAGGTGTGGGTATCGTGGAGCACCGTTGCGTCCGGGGGAACCGGATGCCGCTGGCCCGCCGGGCGCCCCCCTCCCAGACGTCCTCGCGGTCGCGGTCAGACCGCTGGACGCACGGCGAGTCGAAGCAACGGAAGAAGGCGACAGTGGCCATCGCGCCAGGCACATCCACCACCGCGTCGAGCGGCTCGAGCGATCCGGGGACGGACACCGACTTCGGGGCGAACGACTGGCTGCTGGAGGAGATGTACGAGCGCTTCACGGCCGACCCGTCCTCCGTCGACCCCAGCTGGGCCTCCTACTTCGCCGCCCACGGCGCTCCCGGGTCCGCGGCACCGACGCCCGCCCCCGCCTCGTCCGCCGGCGCGAGCCCGGCGACCGGCACCCCTCGTAACGGCAGCCCGAACGGCGCGGGCAACGGCAGCAGCACCGCCGTCCCGTCCACGCCGGCCCGGTCGTCGGCCCCGGCCCCTCGCGACCCGGCTGCGACCCCGTCGTCGAGCTCCGGCGCGAGCGCACCCGCCGACGACCCGGTCACGGGCCGCCCGGTCACCACGCAGGACAGGACCCCCGACCAGCCCGCCCCGGCGGGCGCGAACGGTGCCGGCGCGAACGGTCCCGTCGCGAACGGGGCCGGCGCCAAGCGCCAGCCGACCGTCGAGACGACGACCCAGCCCAAGGAGGGCCGCCCGGTCGCCCCGGGCGCGCGCGGCGGCGTCCCGGCCGACCCGCCGAACCCGTCCGACCGGCCCGAGGTCGGCAACGAGGAGCCCACGCTCACCACGCTGCGCGGCGCCCCGGCCCGTACGGCCAAGAACATGGACGCGTCGCTGAGCATCCCGACCGCGACGAGCGTCCGCTCGCTGCCGGTCAAGCTGCTCGTCGACCAGCGCATCGTCATCAACAACCACCTGCGCCGCAGCCGCGGCGGCAAGGTGTCGTTCACGCACCTCATCGGCTTCGCCATGGTCCAGGCGCTCAAGAGCGTCCCGGCCATGAACAACAGCTACAGCGTGGTCAACGGCAAGCCGACCATGGTCGAGCCGGCCCACATCAACCTCGGCCTCGCCATCGACCTGCCCCGTCCCGACGGCACCCGCCAGCTGCTCGTGCCGAGCATCAAGAGCTGCGAGACGCTCGACTTCGCGCAGTTCTGGGCGGCGTACGAGGCCATGGTCGCCAAGGCCCGCAAGGGCGAGCTCGCCGTGACCGACTTCGCCGGCACGACCATCACGCTGACCAACCCGGGCACCATCGGCACCAACCACTCGGTGCCGCGCCTCGTCGAGGGCCAGGGCACGATCATCGGCGTCGGGTCGATGGACTACCCGGCCGAGTTCCAGGGCTCCAACCCGGACAAGCTCGCCGACGCGGGGATCAGCAAGATCCTCACGCTGACCTCGACCTACGACCACCGCGTCATCCAGGGCGCGCAGTCCGGGGAGTACCTCCGCCGGCTGCACGCGCTGCTGCTGGGCGAGGACGGCTTCTACGACGACGTCTTCGCGGCGCTGCGGATCCCGTACGAGCCCATCCGCTGGGCGCAGGACGTCAGCACCGACCACGAGGACCAGATCCCCAAGCAGGCGCGGATCATGGAGCTGATCAACGCCTACCGCGTGCGCGGCCACCTCATGGCCGACACCGACCCGCTGGAGTACCGCCAGCGGCGCCACCACGACCTCGACGTGCAGAGCCACGGCCTGACGCTGTGGGACCTCGACCGCGAGTTCGCCACGGGCGCGTTCGGCGGCGGCCAGGGTCGGATGAAGATGCGCAAGATCCTCGGGATCCTGCGCGACTCCTACTGCCGCACCACCGGCGTCGAGTACATGCACATCTCGGACCCGGTGCAGCGCCGCTGGATCCAGGACCGGGTGGAGCGGCCGCACGAGTCGCTGCCGCGCGAGCAGCACCTGCGGATCCTCGACAAGCTCAACGAGTCGGAGGTCTTCGAGACCTTCCTGCAGACGAAGTTCGTCGGGCAGAAGCGCTTCAGCCTCGAGGGCGGCGAGTCCGCGATCGCCGTGCTCGACGAGGTGTGCGAGCAGGCCGCGGACGCCGGGCTGGCCGAGGTCTGCATCGGCATGCCGCACCGCGGCCGGCTGAACGTCCTCGCCAACGTCGTGGGCAAGTCGTACGCGCAGATCTTCCGCGAGTTCGAGGGCAACATCGACCCGCGGACCGTCCAGGGCTCCGGCGACGTCAAGTACCACCTGGGCTCGGAGGGCGAGTTCACCGCGCTCAGCGGCGCCACGATCAAGGCGTCCGTCGCCGCGAACCCGAGCCACCTCGAGGCCGTCGACCCCGTGCTGGAGGGGATCACCCGCGCCAAGCAGGACATCCTCGACCAGGGCCAGGACTTCCCGGTGCTGCCCGTGCTAATGCACGGCGACGCGGCGTTCGCGGGCCAGGGCGTGGTCGCGGAGACGCTGAACCTGTCGCAGCTGCGGGGCTACCGCACCGGCGGCACGATCCACATCATCGTGAACAACCAGGTCGGCTTCACCACCTCGCCGACCGAGTCCCGCTCCAGCGTCTACTGCACCGACGTGGCACGGATGGTCGCGGCGCCGATCTTCCACGTGAACGGGGACGACCCCGAGGCCTGCATCCGGGTGGCGCGACTCGCGTTCGCCTACCGGCAGGAGTTCAACAAGGACGTCGTCATCGACATCATCTGCTACCGCCGCCGCGGTCACAACGAGGGTGACGACCCCAGCTTCACGCAGCCGCGGATGTACGACCTGATCGAGAAGAAGCGGTCGACGCGCAAGCTCTACACCGAGGCCCTGATCGGCCGCGGCGACATCTCGGTCGAGGACGCCGAGGGCGTGCTCACCCGGTTCCAGGAGCGTCTGGAGAGCGTGTTCCGCGAGGTGCGCGACCCGGAGCTGCCGCCGAAGGACGCCACCGTACGGTCCGTCCCGGCCTACCCGAGCAAGCGCTCGACCACGGGCACCTCGGCGATCACGCTCGAGGACATGAAGAAGATCGCGGACGCCCACACGACGTTCCCGGAGGGCTTCAGCGTCCACCCGAAGGTCATGCCGCAGCTGCAGCGGCGGGCGACGGCCATCGGCCAGGGCCCGATCGACTGGGCGACCGGCGAGATCCTCGCGCTCGGGTCGCTGCTGCTCGAGGGCCGTACGGTCCGCCTCACCGGCCAGGACACGCGGCGCGGCACCTTCGCGCAGCGGTTCGCCGCCGTGGTGGACCGTCGTACGGGCGAGTCGTGGGTGCCGCTCAAGCACCTCGACGACGAGCAGGGCAAGTTCCACGTCTTCGACACGCTGCTCAGCGAGTACGCGGCGATGGGCTTCGAGTACGGCTACTCCGTGGCCCGGCCGGACGCGCTGGTGCTGTGGGAGGCCCAGTTCGGGGACTTCGCCAACGGCGCGCAGACGATCATCGACGAGTACATCGCCTCGGGCGAGGCGAAGTGGACGCAGAAGTCGGGCGTCGTGCTGCTCCTCCCCCACGGCCTCGAGGGTCAGGGCCCGGACCACTCGTCCGCGCGTCTCGAGCGGTTCCTGCTGCTCGCCGCGGAGGAGGCGTTCGTGGTCGCGCAGCCGTCGACCCCGGCGAGCTACTTCCACCTGCTGCGGCGCCACGCGCTCAACGAGCGGCACCGCCCGGTCATCGTGGCGACGCCGAAGTCGATGCTGCGCAACAAGCTGGCGACCTCGATGCCGGACGAGTTCACGTCGGGCTCGTGGCTGCCGGTCCTCAGCGACCCGACGATCACCGACCCGGGTGCGGTCGAGAAGGTGATCCTGTGCTCGGGCAAGGTTCGTTGGGACCTCGTCACGCGTCGGAAGCAGAACGGGCAGGAGGGCAAGGTCGCGATCATCCCGGTCGAGCGCCTCTACCCGCTGCCGGCCCGCGAGATCGCCGAGGAGCTGTCGCGCTTCGACAAGGTCACCGAGGTCACCTGGGTGCAGGACGAGCCGACGAACCAGGGTGCGTGGCCGTTCATGGCGCTCAACCTGCCGGCCGCCCTCCGCGAGGCCGTCCCCGGCCGCCGCTGGGAGCTGCTGTCCGTCACCCGTCCGGCGTCCTCGGCCCCGTCCGTGGGTTCGGCCAAGGTGAGCGAGCAGCAGCAGAAGGCCATGCTCGACGCCGCGTTCGCCTGAGCGGAGCACGGTGTACTTCACCGACCGCGGGATCGAGGAGCTGGCTTCGCGCCGGGGTGACGACGAGGTCACCCTGGCGTGGCTCTCCGAGCAGCTCCAGGCCTTCGTCGACCTGAACCCCGAGTTCGAGGTCCCCGTCGAACGCCTCGCCACCTGGCTCGCCCGCCTGGACGACGAGGACGACTGACCCCGCCCGCACGGGCTGGGTCGGCTCGTGCGCGTCACTCGGGCCTCAGGACTTTCACGTTAACGTGAAACCCCAGTACTTTGCGCGGCAGATCTGCCGTGGTCAGTACCGGACTTTCACGTTTACGTGAAAGTCCTGCGACGCCTGGGACGCGCGCCTGGCGGCCCGGCCACCGGAACCCCGGCTCAGGCGTACGGGGCCGGGCGGACCATGCCGATCTCGGGGCCGCCGAGGCGGGGTTCCTCGTGCTCCGTCCCGTCGGGGACGAAGGTGTTGCGGGCGTAGAAGCGGCGGGCGCGGGCGTTGTCGCGGAACACCCGCAGGGTCGCCGGGGCGTCGCCGAGGACGCTGTCGAGGAGGCGCTGGCCGAGGCCGGTGCTCCAGTGCTCGCGACGGACGTACAGCGCGTTCAGGTGGGCGACGGCCTCGCCCGACGCCGGCCGCACCGAGGCGAGCCCCACCAGCGCACCGCCTGCGTCCGCCACCCGTACGGGCCACGTCCCGTCCAGCCGACCCCGCCAGCGCTCGACGAACCCGTCCACGTCGGCCAGGAACGGGGCCAGGCAGGCCGGGTCGACGAGGTCCGCGTACGCCTCGCGCCAGCAGGCGAGGTGGCAGCGACCCAGTGCTTCGGCGTCGTCCGGCACCGCGGGTCGGACCACCACGTCCGTCACGCGCGGGACGCGCGCCACGTCTCGACGCGGCGTTGCGAGGCGCGGGAGCACCAGCCGTCCTCGACCACCTCGGCGAGCTGCTGCCGGGTGAGCTCCCCGAGCCGGCAGGCCCGGACCAGGACGGACGGGTGCCCGTCGAAGTGGGGCGTGGTGAAGAAGGGCGTCGCCGGGTCTTCCACCAAGGCCCGCTTGTCCTCCTCGTCGGGCACCCACAGCACGATCACGTCGTCGTACTTCTCCCCCGTCGCCGGGTCGACCGCGTCCGGCCGGGGCGTACGAAAGTAGACGAAGCTCTTGCCGCCCACCTGGTAGACCTCGTTGCCCTGGCTGCCACCCTCGACGGTCACGTGCGGCATGGCCAGCGCGAGCGCGTGCAGGTCCGCGACACGCGCCGGACGGGGACGGACCACGACGGCAGCGTAGGACCGTCCCAGCCCGGACCGCCAGGGCTCAGGCGGTCCGGCGGCGCCGCAGGAACGGGTCGGCCAGCGCGGGCGGCACGTAGCCGAGGTCCTCGCGCGACAGCGTCACGCCGGGCGGGACGATCTCGTCGATCCGGTCCAGCACGTCGGTGGTCAGCACCACGTCCGCGGCGCCGAGCTGGGTCTCGAGCTGCTCCATCGTGCGCGGCCCGATGATCGGGGCGGTGACCGCCGGGTGCGCGAGCACGAAGGCGATCGCCAGGTGCACCAGGCTCATGCCGGCCTCCTCCGCGAGCACGGCCAGCGCGTCCGCGGCCTCGAGCTTGGCCTGGTTGCCCGGCAGCGACAGGTCGTAGCGGGCGGGCATGCGCTTGGCGCGGTTGCTGTCGGGGACGTCCTGACCGAGCCGGAACCTCCCGCTCAGCCACCCGCCGGCCAGCGGGCTCCACGGGATGACGCCCATCCCGTACTTCTCGGTCACCGGCAGCAGGTCGGCCTCGATGCCGCGGACGAGGATCGAGTACGGCGGCTGCTCGGTGACGAAGCGCCCGAGGCCGCGCCGCTGGGCGACCCACTGTGCCTCGACGGTCTCGGACGCCGGATAGGTCGACGACCCGAACGCGCGGATCTTGCCCTGGCGCTGCAGGTCGGTCAGCGCGGACAGCGTCTCCTCGACGTCGGTCTCGCGCTCCGGCCGGTGCACCTGGTAGAGGTCGATCCAGTCCGTCTTGAGCCGGCGCAGGCTGTTCTCGACCTCGCGGACGATCCAGCGCCGCGAGTTCCCGCGCGCGTTCGGGTCGCCGCCGGGCTGGCCCATGGCCACGTCCATCGGCCCGTGGAACTTGGTGGCGAGGATGACGCCGTCGCGGCGCCCGCCGGCGAGGGCCTCGCCGACGATCTCCTCCGACTCGCCCTGCGAGTAGACGTCGGCCGTGTCGATGAAGTTGATGCCGGCGTCGAGCGCACGGTGGATGATCTCCGTGCTGCGCGCGTGGTCGGGCTCGCCCCACGGGCCGAACATCATCGCCCCGAGGCAGAGGGGGCTGACCATCATGCCGGTGGGGCCGAGGCTGCGGTAGTCCATGCCCCCACCCTAGGGAGGTCGACCACGGGTGGTGCGGTGCCGACGTTCCTCGACGCTCGGCGGCGCTCAGGTGCGTGCATCGCCAGGACGACGAGGGAGGGATGCCGGGCGCATCTCGACCCGAGTCGGACGCCGCGAGGTGCGTGCCTGAGCGCTGCCGAGCGCCGAGAGACTTCGGCACCGTGCCACTAGAGTGCCGGGGTGGTCAGGACGAGCGCGCGAGGTCGGGCGGAGACGGCGGAGGCCGCGACACCGGAGGCGGTGACGGAGGCGTTCGTGCAGCAGCTCGGGCACGACCCCGTCGGCGTCTGGGCGGCCCCGGGCCGGGTGAACCTGATCGGCGAGCACACCGACTACAACGACGGCTTCGTCATGCCCTTCGCGCTGGCCGAGCAGGTGGTCGTCGCCGCCGCGCCGCGCGAGGACGGCCGCTGGGGCGTCCGCTCCCTGAACCGCCGCCAGACCGTCACGTTCGGCCCCCAGGACCTCGTCCCGGGTCGGGTCGAGGGCTGGGCGGCGTACGTCGCGGGCGTCGTCTGGGCGCTCGCCGAGGCCGGGCACACCGTGCAGGGTGCCGACCTCGTGCTGACCTCGGACGTTCCGGTCGGCGCAGGCCTCTCGTCCTCCGCGGCCCTCGAGTGCGCGGTGCTGACGGCGCTCGTCGACCTGTCCGGGCTGGAGGTCGCGCCGCTGGACCGGGCGCGGATCGCAAGGCGCTGCGAGAACGCGTACGTCGGCGCCCCGACGGGCCTGCTGGACCAGGCCGCGTCGACGCTCTGCGAGGCCGACAACGCGCTGTTCCTGGACTGCCGCTCCGCCGACCACCGCCAGGTGCCGCTGGACCTCTCCTCCGTCGGGCTCGAGCTGCTCGTCCTGGACACGAAGACGCCGCACTCGCACGTGACCAGCGAGTACGGGGACCGGCGCCGGACCTGCGACGAGGCGGCGAAGATCCTGGGGGTCGCCGCCCTCCGCGACGTGAGCCTCGACGACCTCGACGACGCCCTCTCCCGGCTCCCCGACGACGTCATGCGCCGCCGCGTCCGCCACGTCGTGACCGAGGACGCCCGCGTGCTGGAGGCCGTCGAGGTGGCCGACGACGGCCGGCTCGCCGACCTCGCGCCGCTGCTCGACGCCTCGCACACCTCGATGCGCGACGACTTCGAGATCACGGTCCCCACCGTCGACCTGGCCGTGGAGACCGCCCGTGCCGCCGGTGCGCACGGCGCGCGGATGACGGGTGGCGGCTTCGGCGGCTGCATCATCGCGCTCGTGCCCGTGGGCAGCGCGGACGAGGTCGGCCGGGCCGTGGCCGCGGCGTTCGACGAGGCGGGCTACGGGGCACCGGCCTGGTTCCTCGGCGTGCCTTCCGCCGGCGCCCGCCGCCTCGTCTGACCGGCGCCGTTGATCACCCGCCGCGGTTGATCACCTGCGGAGACTGATCACCCGCGGGAATTGATCACGACCCCGGGCAGGCCACATTCGCACCGAGGTCGAGCCGTCAGGCGTCGTCGTCGGTCTCGGACGGGACGA
Source organism: Microlunatus spumicola (assembly GCF_039536445.1). NCBI lineage: Bacteria > Bacillati > Actinomycetota > Actinomycetes > Propionibacteriales > Propionibacteriaceae > Microlunatus > Microlunatus spumicola. Next base: position 880,358 of record NZ_BAAAYR010000001.1, read on the forward strand.
CCAGTGCGGCGGTGGAGCGCGGGTGCAGCACGAGCACGAGCGTCACCAGCGCGACGACGACCATCGCCACGGCGACCTCGGTGGTCTGCCCGCCGCGGAAGCTCCAGCCCACGGGCAGCATGATCAGCTGGACGGCGACGACGGGCCCCCGGGCCCAGCGGCTCAGCCGGAGCAGACCACGCGCGGCCGCGCCGAGCAGCACCGCGAAGCCGACCATGAAGAAGGCGACCCCGACGCCGACGACCGCACGGAACAGGCGGACCTGACCGATCTCCGCGATCCCGAACGCCAGCGCGACCAGGGCCTCCAGCCCGACGAGCGCGGCGGCGGCGGTGAGCTGCGGGGGCCGCGTACGGGTCTCGAGGTCGGCCACGCCGTCCACTCTAGATCGGCCCGACGAGCGTCGGCCTGTGTCAACATCAGGTCACGGGACGGTCTCGACGACCAGACCAGCGTGCAAGTGGGCCGTAACAAGCCCGAAATGTGAGCGAACCTACGCCCGGTCCCCTTGTGCAGGTGGGCGATAGTTGAAAGTCTTGTGCCTGGCGGAAGTCGTCAGTGTAAGACGTGGTGATTCCGCCCGCACACCGGGTATGCCCTGCGGTACCGGTGCCGGACAAGTGAGGAGAGTGCAAGCCATGGATTGGCGCCACAAGGCCGCCTGTCTGGACGAGGACCCGGAGCTGTTCTTCCCCATCGGGAACACAGGTCCAGCCCTGCTCCAGATCGAGGAGGCCAAGCAGGTCTGCCGACGCTGCGACGTCCGGGACGCCTGCCTGCAGTGGGCGCTCGAGGCGGGCCAGGACCACGGCGTCTGGGGTGGGCTCAGCGAGGACGAGCGTCGGGCCCTCAAGCGCCGCGCCGCCCGCGCGCGCATCCGGACCGCCTGACCAGAGACGTTCGACCAAGACGCCGGGACCTCCGTCCCGGCGTTTTGTGCGCCGTCACCCGAGCCGGGC
>NZ_BAAAYR010000001.1:881347-1224875 GCF_039536445.1 Microlunatus spumicola
ACGCGGACGGCCCGCACCCCGAGGGGTGCGGGCCGTCGTCGTTCGCGGCCGGTCAGCGGGCGGCCGGCTCGGTCGGAGCACCCCTCAAAGGCGGTCCTTCTTCGTGAACGCCACCGCGCCGCGGGCGGGCAGGACCACGGTCGCGCGGCCCTTCTTGTCCACCTTCACCGTCGTGCCGGCGCAAACGCCGTCGGACTCCCCGCCGGTGAGCGTGTCGCAGTAGGTGCCCTTCTTCAGCCCCGTCTTCACGGTGATCGTCCGGGCGGAGGTGTTGTTGTTGAACCCGGCCCAGCCCTTCGTGCCGCGGCTGAACGCGAGCACGTTCTGCTCGTCGTCGTCGACGTGCCGCTTGCCGGCGCTCCCCACGTACTGGTGGAACCGCACCATGGCCGCGACCCCGGCCTTCGCGTGGTCGCAGGTCCAGCGCCCGTTCGAGCAGCTGGCCCGGTCGATGATGCCCTCGTCGTCGGACGGCGGACCCTGGTTGGCGTCCGCGCCGAAGGTGAAGCTCGAGAACACCTGCGGCGAGCCGTAGCCGTCCGCCAGCAGCCACTCGGTGGCGAGCAGGTACTGGTCCCCCTCCTTGTACGTGAGCGCGTTGGCCGCGTCGTGGTTGGTGTCGTGGTTGGTCACGAACGACATGGTCCTGCTCGACCTCGTGAGCCCCGACCCGCTGCCGAACGTCGCCAGCCCGGAGATGTCGCCCTGGCGGTCCGAACCCTCGTAGCTCCGGAACGCGCCGTAGATCTGCTTGACCCCGTCCAGCCCGAGCACGTCACCGTGCTCGGTGTACGCCTCCGGGCTGAGCACGCCGGGGCTGCCCGCACCGATCTCGAGCGCCCAGTAGGGCCGCTTGCCGTCGACGGTGGGGCGCAGCCGGTCGTAGATCGCGTCCAGGTCGGCCGGGGCCATGTGCTTGCCCGCGTCGACCCGGAAGCCCGAGACGCCGTAGCGCAGGAGCTTGTTGAGGTACGCGGCGAGCGTGGCCTGGACCTTGGGGGTCTCGGTCCGGAGGTCCTCCAGCCCGACGAGGTTGCAGTTCCAGACCTCGGTCTTGTTGTTGAAGTCGGCGATCCCGCCGTCGGCCGAGGGGCACGCACCGACGTTGTAGTGGAAGTCCTCGGGCACGTAGCCCGCGTCGGCGTACGTGTACGGGGTGTAGCTCTTGCCGCCGTACGAGAGGTTGCCCTGGCCGGTGGTGTGGTTGATCACCGCGTCCACGTAGACCTTGACCCCGGCTTCGCGGCAGTCGGTGACCATGTCGCGGAACTGCTGCTCGTCGCCCATCCGGCTCGTCAGCCCGTAGTCGACCGCCTGGTAGACCTCCCACCAGGGGTGCAGGTAGGCGTCGGAGCCGTTGCCCGTGGCGGTGCGCTTCACCGAGTCCTGCGGCGGCGCGACCTGCACGCCGTCGTAGCCGATCTTCGCGAGCCGGGGGCACTCGGAGGCGACGCTGCGCCAGCTCCACTCCCACAGGCTGGCGGTGACGCCGGGCTCCTGGACCTTGCGCGACGCCTTGGCCGCGGCGCCGCCGACCGACGCGACCTGCCCGGTCAGCTGTGCCGCCGTCGCCTGCGGGGTGCTGGGCACGGCGGGCGCGGCCGACGCGGTGGTCGTGGTCGCCGCGGCCAGCGCGGCGGCGAGGGTGGCGAGTCCGACGACGGACGTGCGGAGCAGGGTTCGGGGCACAACCATGGGCCCTCCTTCGGGTACGGCGGGGTGTCGACGCTCGTCGAGCGCCCGGCGCGACCAGCGGTCGCGCCCGGGGACTTCCTAGCAGCCCGTCCCGCGTCCGACGCGTCCGACCCTCACGTGCCCCGCCACCGGCCCCGCGGCCGTACGCCGCGTCCGTGCTCCTCGGGTCGAGGTCAGCGCGGGATGTCCACCACGGCCAGCGTCCCCGGACCGTCCGTGCGGTTGTCGAGGGTGAAGGTGCCCTTCATCTCGGCCACCAGGGTGCTGACGATCTGCAGCCCGAGGCTCCGCGACTTGCGCGCGTCGAAGTCCGGCGGGAGCCCGCGGCCGTCGTCGGTGATCTCGATGCGCAGGTGCCCGTGCGCCGTGCTGGGCACGACCCGGACCTCGCCCGAGGAGTCGGCCAGGCCGTGCTCGACGGCGTTCTGGCACAGCTCGGTCACGACCATGGCGAGGCTCGTGGCCACGTCCGCCGACACGGCACCGAAGCTGCCCTCGCGTCGCGCCGACACCCCGCCCCAGCTGGCCGACACGTCGCCGACCATGCGCAGCAGGCCGTCTGCCACCCGGTCGAAGTCGACGATCTCGTCGAAGGCCTGCGACAGGGTCTCGTGCACGATGGCGATGGACGCGACCCGCGAGGTCGCGTCCTCGAGGGCGACCCGCGCCTCGTCGGAGGTCATCCGCCGGGCCTGCATGCGGAGCAGCGCGGCGACGGTCTGGAGGTTGTTCTTGACCCGGTGGTGGATCTCGCGGATCGTCGCGTCCTTGGTGACCAGCTGGCGTTCCTTGCTGCGCAGGTCGCTGACGTCGCGGCACAGCACGATCGCGCCGACCCGGACGTCGTCCTCCACGAGCGGGATGACGCGCAGCATCAGGTGAGCGTCGCCGGACACGAGCTCGCCCCGGCGCGAGGAGCGGCCGGACAGCACGGAGCGCACCGAGTCGTCGACCGGTCCCTCCGAGGCCGGGAAGAAGCTGGCCGTCAGGGTGGGCAGGTGCTCGTCGACGAGGTCGCCGATCAGCCCGAGCCGGCGGTAGGCGCTCAGCGCGTTCGGGCTGGCGTACTCCACGTCGCCGGCCGGGCTGATCTTGATGAAGCCGTCGCCGACGCGCGGGTTCATGGCCAGGTTCGTCTCCCCCGGCGTCGGGAAGGAGCCGGTCGAGACCATCCGGGCCAGCTGGGCGCCGGTGTCGAGGTAGGCCTGCTCCAGCCCGCTGGGCGCGCGGGTGCCGAGCACGCTCGTGTGCTGCTCCACCACCGCGATCACGCGGTCGTTCAGCTTGACCGGGATCGCGCGGCTGTCGACGGGCATGCCGGCCTGCAGCTTGCCCTCGCTGGTCCGGGTCATGCCCCCGCTGACGAACGCGTCCGAGACGAGGTGCTCCGGGGAGTAGGCGATCAGGTCGCCGACCACGTCGTCGAACAGCGAGGTCGCGCCCGTCGTCGGCCGGACCTGCGCGGCGGCCCAGTACACGTTCGGGTCGTGGTCGGGGACCCAGAGCACCAGGTCGGAAAAGCTCAGGTCCGCGAGCAGCTGCCACTCCGACACGAGGAGCTTGAGCCAGCGCTGCTCCGCGTCGTCGAGGTCGGTGTGCTCCGCGACGATCTCCGACATCGACGGCATGCGCGCACTCTAACCGCGTGCCCGAAGGGTCCGGGCCCTCCGCGGGCCCTCCGGGACCGCTCCTGCCGATCCCGGGAACTTTTCGGCCCTCCCGGACGTCCGCGAGGTCGGCGCGCCGTGGACGGTGCTTGACCGTCCGCACACGCGGCGGGTACCTATGAGGACCGGACCGGCCCCCTCCGGTCCGGCGAGTCACGCCGACGTGGCCGGAGGAGCCTGATGACCAACCATCCCGCGCCCACGACGGGCGGGACCGACCCACGCTGGAAGCTCAGCCCCACGAAGATCGTGGTCGCGCTGCTCCTCCTGGCGGGCATCGTCGTCCCGCTGCTGGTCGGCACGTACGCCAAGGTCGAGCCGCGGCTGTTCGGCTTCCCCTTCTTCTACTGGTACCAGCTGCTCTGGGTCTTCATCGCGGCCGGCCTCTGCTTCCTCAGCTACGTGCTGCTGAAGCGGGAGAAGGACGCGTTCGCCCGCGACGCCGCGCGCTCCGAGCGCACCGAGGGGGGAACCCGATGAGCATCAACTGGGTCGCGCTGACCGTCCTGGTCGTGCTGTTCGCCGTCGTCACCGTGATGGGCTTCCAGGCCGCGCGCTGGCGGCGGGCGGACGACATGGCGTCGCTGCACGAGTGGGGCCTCGGCGGCAAGAGCTTCGGCACCTGGACCACCTGGTTCCTGCTCGGCGGCGACCTCTACACGGCGTACACGTTCATCGCCGTCCCGGCGGCCATGTGGGCCACCGGTGCGGTCTCCGGCTTCTTCGCCGTCCCGTACACGATCGTGCTCTACCCGGTGATCTTCTACTTCCTGGGTCGCATGTGGTCGGTCGCGCACCGGCACGGCTACGTCACCACCGCCGACATCGTGCAGGGCCGCTACGGCACCCGCTCGCTGAGCCTGGCGGTCGCCGTCACCGGCATCCTCGCGACGATGCCGTACATCGCCCTGCAGCTGGTCGGCATCCAGGCCGTGCTCGAGGTCGTCGGCCTGGGCGGCAGCAGCCTGCTCGCCCGCGACCTGCCGCTGCTGATCGCCTTCGCGGTGCTGGCGGCGTACACCTACTCCTCGGGGCTCCGCGCGCCGGCCATGATCGCGTTCGTCAAGGACATCCTGATCTACATCGTGATCATCGTCGCGGTGGTCTACCTGCCCACGAAGCTGGGTGGCTGGAGCAGCATCTTCGACGCCGCGCAGACCAAGATGGCGGCGCCCTCCGCGGCCAACCCGAAGGTGCCGACGGGTGTCTTCATCCCCGCTCCGACCCAGTACTGGGCGTACGCCTCGCTAGCCCTTGGCTCGGCGATGGCGCTGTTCATGTACCCGCACTCGGTGACGGCGACCCTGTCGTCGAAGACCCGCAACACCGGGCGGCGCAACGCCGCCATCCTGCCGGCCTACTCGCTGCTCCTGGGCCTGCTGGCGCTGCTCGGCTACATGGCCATCAAGGCGGGCACCAAGCCGATCGGGCTGGACGGCAAGGTCAACCCGCAGCTGGTCATCCCGCAGCTGTTCGAGGACCAGTTCCCGAGCTGGTTCGCGGGCGTCGCCTTCGGGGCCATCGCCATCGGCGCCCTGGTGCCGGCCGCGATCATGTCGATCGCCGCGGCGAACCTCTTCACCCGCAACATCTACAAGGCCTACTTCAAGCCGCAGGCGACGGACGCGCAGGAGGCCAAGGTCTCCAAGCTGGTCTCGCTGCTGACCAAGGTCGGCGCGCTGATCTTCGTGCTGACGCTGGACAAGCAGAACGCGCTGAACTTCCAGCTGCTGGGCGGCCTGTGGATCCTGCAGACGCTCCCGGCGATCGTGTTCGGCCTGTTCACCCGGTGGTTCCACCGCTGGGCGCTGCTCGCCGGCTGGGCGGTCGGGATGATCTACGGGACCGTCGTCGCGTACGGCGGCTGCACGGCGTGCTCGACGCGGCCGTTCGGCAACTCGTTGGCGATCGTGCCCGGCCTGGGCGACGCCGGCTACATCGGCATCACCGCCCTGGCGCTGAACGTGGTCGTGGCCGTGGTGCTGAGCGCGATCCTCAACGCCGCCCGGGTCTCGAACGGCACGGACATCACCTCGCAGTCGGACTACTTCGCCGACCTGGGCGACCCGGCCGTCGAGCCCGCCCTCGACACGCACCGCTCCATCCACTGAGGCCGGTCCAAGCAACCCGTCCACGACGTCCGACCGCCGTCCCGGCCGCGCACCGCACGCGCCGGGACGGCGGTCGACGCCGGTAGGCCGTGAGGTGTGGAAGAATCAGGGGCTGTGCCCGGCGCGAGCCGGGGCCTCGGAGTCGCAGCAAGGAGTGATCACCATGGGCAAGACCGGCCGCAAGCGTCGTGCGCGTCGCAAGAAGGGCGCGAACCACGGCAAGCGCCCCAACGCCTGAGCGCTGACCCACCTCGGGTTCAGACGTGCGAAGACCCCGCAGCCCTCAGGGCTGCGGGGTCTTCTCGTCTCCGGGAGCGCGGCTCAGAACGTGCCGCGCGTGACCTGGATCTTCGTCATGATGCTCACCCGCAGGTGGTCGGGGGCCTTGTCGTTGCCGCAGCACCGCTTCACGAGCGACTTCACGGCCTGCTCGACGTCGTAGCGGTCGAGGCACGGCTCGCAGTCGGTCAGGTGCGCGCGGATCTCGTCACCCGTGGCGTTGTCGACCTCGTGGTCGAGGAACTCGTAGACCCGGGCGAGCACGTGCTCGCACTGGGCGTCGGTCCCGCGCTCGGGGGTCCCCGGCGTGGTCTCGCGGCTGTCGGTGCTCATGCCCGCGTGTCCTCCTTCACCCGCATCCCGCGGTCCCGCGCGTAGTCGGAGAGCAGGCGACGCAGCTGCGTCCGCCCGCGGTTGAGACGCGACATCACGGTCCCGATCGGGGTGCCCATGATCTCGGCGATCTCCTTGTAGGCGAAGCCCTCGACGTCGGCGAGGAACACCGCGAGGCGGAAGTCCGGGCTCAGCTGCTGCAGCGCGTCCTTCACGTCGGAGTCCGGCAGGTTCTCCAGCGCCACGGTCTCGGCCGACTTCAGCCCGCTCGAAGTGTGCGACGCGGCGCGGGCGATCTGCCAGTCCTCGACGTTCTCGCCGTCCGAGAGCTGCGGCTGGCGCTGCTTCTTGCGGTACGTGTTGATGTAGGTGTTGGTGAGGATCCGGTAGAGCCACGCCTTGAGGTTGGTGCCCGGCGTGAACTGGTGGAACGAGGAGTACGCCTTCGCGTACGTCTCCTGCACCACGTCCTCGGCGTCGCTCGGGTTCCGCGTCATCCGCAGGGCGGCGGCGTAGAGCTGGTCGAGGTACTGCAGGGCGTCGGCCTCGAAGCGCGCGTCGCGCTCCTCGGGCGTCTCGGTCGCGAGGTCGACCACCGGGGCCTGATCGACGCTGGCCAGCAGCGCGTCGGCCTGGTTCTCGAGCTCGTTGGGCGCAGAGGAGGACGGGTGCGTCGCGGGGATGCTCATCACGTACGAGAGTACCGGCGACCCGCCCGCTCGCGCTGCGTCCCGCGGCTGCGGGGTCACGAACATCGGCATGTGGGTGCAACGCGTCCGTCAGGACGGTATTCCCGGCCCTCCCGCGAGCCCCCGGACGAACGCCGACGTCCTCGTGACGGCCTCCGAGCGGAGCTCCGCGGCCGTCGGGGCGGCACCCCGGGGCACCCGGCCACCGTGGTCCGCGCCCGCCAGCTCCACCACCTCGACCCCCGCCGCCCGGGCCGGGTCGACCTCCGGGCCGGCCAGCGCGGCGACCACGTCGGCGGCGCTGCCGAACGTGTCGCGCGTCCCCTGCAGCACCAGCCGGGGCACGTCCGGGGCGAGCAGCTCGGGCAGCCGGGACCGTTCGGGCCGCCCGGGCAGGTGCAGCGGAAAGCTCAGGCAGACCACCCCGGACGCCCCGAGCCCCGCGGCCGTACGGCAGGCCACGCGGGCGCCGGCGCTGCGGCCGCCGGTGACGAGCGGGAGCCCCGGGCCGACGGCCGCCAGCACGGTCGTGAGCCCGGCGAGCCAGGCCTCGTCGAGCCGCGGCGGGCGTACGGCGACGCGTCCGCCGGCCACGCGCCACGGCTGCTCGAACCGCAGCACCGTGACGCCGTCGTCCGGCAGCCGGTGGGCCAGGGCCAGGAGGTCGGGCGCGTCCACGCCGCCGCCGGCGCCGTGACCGAGGACCAGGAGGGCGACGGGCGCGTCGGCCTCGTCGACGTGGAACCGTCCCGGTCCCTGCGGCGTGGCGACCTCCACCAGCCGCACCGCGCGCCCGGGGCTCACACCAGCGGTTCCTGCGCGGGCGGGTCGGGCGTCGCGGCCGGCTCCCCGCCCGACTCGGCCAGCGGCAGGAGCAGCTCCGGGCCGTTGTTCTTCACGCTGTTCACCTCGGTCGACACCGCGTACGCCTCGAGCTCCGCCGCGTCGCTCGTGAGCAGCCCGCGTACGCGGTCCGGGTCGGTCAGCGTCGGGTCGAGCCAGGCGTCCACGACGTCGGGGCGCACGACCATCGGCATCCGGTCGTGGATGTGGCCCGCGGCGTCCCTGGCCTCCGTGGTGATGACGGTGCAGGTGCGCAGCCAGGCGCTGTCGTCGTCACGGTCCTTGGTCGGGTCGCGCCAGATCTCGTACAGCCCGGCCATCACCAGCAGCCCGCCGTCCTGGCGGTGCAGGAAGAAGGGCTGCTTCTTCACCTTGCCCTTGCCGGAGCGGCCGCCGGGGGTGTCGGAGTCGTGGCCGTCGGGGGTGTACCACTCGTAGAAGCCGTCGGCCGGCAGCAGGCAGCGGCGGGAGGCGAAGGCCTTGCGGAACGCCGGCTTCTCCGCCACCGTCTCGACCCGCGCGTTGATCAGCCGGGCGCCGATCGAGCGGTCCTTGGCCCAGGACGGCACCAGGCCCCAGGTGAGCGGGGCGAGCCGGCGGCGTACCTCTCCCTCGGTCGTCGCGCCCGCGGCGTCGTCGCTCCGGACGGCCCGCTCGAAGACCGCCGGCACGGCGACGGTGGGCGCCACGTTGTAGTCCGGGTCGGGCAGCCCCTCGAAGATGTCGACCACGTCGAACTGGTCGGCCAGCCGCTCCGCCCGGGCCGAGACCGCGTAACGTCCGCACACCCGGAGGACGCTACCGGGCCCCGGATCGGTAACAATGAGGCATGACGTTGTTACGCGCCGCCTACCGCACGATGCTGGCCTCCTACTTCATCTCCTCCGGGGTGAAGGCGGTCCGCAACCCGGCGCCGCTGGCGCCGCTGGCCGAGCCGCTGGCCGACAAGCTGGTGCCCTTCGTGAAGAAGTACGCCCCCAGCGAGGTCGCCGGCTACGTGCCGGAGGACCCCAAGACGCTCGTCCGCCTCAACGGTGCGCTGCAGATCGCCGGCGGGCTCGCGCTCGCCACCGGTCGCGGCCGCCGGGTCGGCGCGCTGCTGCTCGCGGGGTCGTTGATCCCGAGCACGCTGGCGAAGTACCCGTTCTGGAGCCAGAGCGGCGAGGAGGCGGCCGCCTCGCGGAGCCACTTCGCGAAGAACGTGAGCATCCTCGGCGGCGTGCTGCTCGCCTCCCGCGACACCGAGGGCAAGCCCGGCATCGCCTGGCGCGCCCAGGCCGGCGGTCACGCCATCGCCAAGAGCACCAGCCGGACCACCAAGAAGCTGACCCACAGCGGTGCGGGCGACAAGCTCGCCAAGCAGGCCGGCCAGGTCGGCGACGCGGTGAGCGACGTGGCCAGCGACGTCGCGAGCAAGACGTCCGACCTCGCCGGTGCGGCCGTCGCCGGCGGCGTGGCGCTGCTCGGTGCGGCCGAGGTCGCCACCCGTGGCACCCGCAAGAAGGCCCGCAAGCAGTTCAAGGTGGCCCAGGTCACCGCGGCCAAGCAGGCCAAGGTCACCGGCAAGCGCCTGGCCGAGCAGGCCAAGGAGGCCCAGAAGGTCGCCGTCAAGCAGGCCGGCGAGGCGAAGAAGATCGCCGCCGCCCGGGCCGAGGAGGCCCGCGAGGCCGCGCAGAAGGCCGCCAAGCAGGCCAAGAAGGACGCGAAGAAGCGCGGCGCCAAGGCCGTCAAGTCCACCAAGAAGGTCGGCCGGCACATCCAGCTCGGCGAGAACTGACCGCTCGGGACACGCTCCCCCGCACCAGCACACGGACCGCCCGCCCGGAAGGGGACGGGCGGTCCGTCGCATCCGGGGCCGGAAGACCGCACCTCTAGACTCGCCGCGTGCCCGACCTCGACCCCACCACGACCTCCGACGACGACCTCCGGCCCTGGCCCGCCCCGCAGGCCCCCGTGCCGGTGACGGCGACCGTGACGGTCCCCGGGTCGAAGTCCGAGACCAACCGCGCCCTCGTGCTCGCCGCCCTGGCGAGCGGCCCGTCGACCATCGTCAACGGCCTGGACGCGCGTGACACCCAGCTCATGCGCGACGCGCTGCGCACCCTCGGCGTGGTCGTCGAGGACGAGGGCGACACGTGGCGGGTCACGCCGCCGGAACGCTTCACCGGGGGTTCCGTGGGGTGCGGCCTCGCCGGGACCGTGATGCGGTTCGTGCCGCCGCTGGCGCTGCTGGCCGACGGCCCCGTCTCCTTCGACGGCGACGAGCAGGCGTACGCCCGCCCCATGCGCCCGCTGCTGAACGCGCTGAGCGACCTCGGCGCCGAGGTGACCGCGGACGGCGAGGGCGACGGGCTGCCGTTCACCGTGGTCGGGCGACCCGACCTCGCCGGCGGCACGGTCACCCTCGACGCTTCCACGTCCTCGCAGTACGTGAGTGCCCTGCTGCTGGTCGGCGCCCGCCTGGCCGGCGGCCTGGAGGTCCTGCACGCCGGCCCGCCGGTGCCGTCGCTGCCGCACATCGCCATGACCGTCGCCATGCTCCGCGAGCGGGGGGTCGAGGTCGACGACAGCCGGGCCGACCGCTGGGCGGTCTCCCCCGGCGTGATCGCGCCGCGCGACGTCGTCGTGGAGCCCGACCTCTCCAACGCCGCGCCGTTCCTCGCCGCCGCGGCGGTCACGGGCGGCACCGTGACGGTCCCGCACTGGCCGACCGAGACCCTGCAGCCGGGCGACCAGCTGCGCGACATCCTGTCCGTCTTCGGCGCCGACGTGACGCTGGACGACCGGGGCCTCACGGTCACCGGCACCGACCAGCTGCTCGGCACGGACCTCGACCTGGGCGGAGCGAGCGAGCTGACGCCCGTCGTCGCCGCCCTCGCCGCGCTGGCCCGCGACACCAGCCACATCCGCGGCGTCGCGCACGTCCGCGGCCACGAGACCGACCGGCTCGCCGCGCTCCGCACCGAGCTGGAGGCGATGGGCGCCCGGGTCCACGAGACCCACGACGGGCTCACGATCCACCCCCGCCTGATGGGCGGGACGACCTTCCGCACCTACGCCGACCACCGGATGGCGCAGGCCGGCGCGGTGCTGGGCCTGGTCGTCGCCGACGTCGTCCTCGACGACGTCGCCTGCACGGCCAAGACGATGCCGACCTTCGTCGACCTCTGGACGACGATGCTCGACGAGTCGGTGACCGAGGTCGACGCCGAGCTGGCCGTCGAGGAGCAGGTCGACCCGGAGGTGGACGACCCGCCCAGCATCTTCGACGGGCTGCTGCCCGTCTCCTCCGACGAGAGCCGCAGCCGCCCGTGAGCCGGCGGTGAGGCAGCCGTGAGCCAGCGGGGCGTCGGTTTCGACGACCACGCCGGGTTCGACCGTCCCCGGCGGACCCGGCCGCGGACCAAGGACCGGCCGGACTACTCGCGCGACCCGGTCGGCATGGTCATGACCATCGACCGCGGCCGCTACCGCGTGGTGCTCACCGGGCCGGACGAGGGCCGCGAGGTCAACGCCGCGAAGGCCCGCCAGCTCGGCCGGATGGGCGTGATCGTCGGCGACCGGGTCCGCCTGCACGGCGACGTGTCCGGCGAGGAGGGGACGCTCGCCCGCATCGTCGAGGTGCTCCAGCGCGACACCGTGCTGCGCCGGACGGCCGACGACGACGACCCGTACGAGCGGGCGATCGTGGCCAACGCCGACCAGCTCGTCATCGTCACCGCCCTGGCCGACCCGCCGCCCCGCGTCGGCATGATCGACCGCATCATGGTCGCCGCCTTCGACGCGCGGATCGAGCCGCTGCTGCTGCTGACCAAGGCCGACCTGGCCTCGCCCGACGAGCTGGCGGCCGCGTACGCGCCCCTCGACATCGACGTCATGGCCACCAAGCCCGGTGACGACCTCGACGAGATCCGGGTCTGGCTGGCCGGCCACCGGACCGTGTTCATCGGGCACTCCGGCGTCGGGAAGTCGACGCTGGTCAACGCCCTGATCCCCGGCGCGGGCCGGACCACCGGCGTGGTCAACGACGTGACCGGCCGCGGCCGGCAGACCTCGACCTCGGCCGTCGTGCTCGAGCTCCCGGCCCACCAGGTCGACGGCGTCGACCTCGAGCCGGGCTGGGTCATCGACACCCCCGGCGTCCGGTCGTTCGGGCTGAGCCACGTGACCCGCGAGAACATCGTCGCGGCGTTCACCGACCTCGACGCGCTGACCGCGGACTGCCCGCGCGGGTGCAGCCACGAGACCGGGGCGCAGGACTGCGCGCTCGACCTGGCCGTGGTGCGCGGGGACTTGCCGCGCGCGCGGCTCGAGTCGTTCCGCCGGATGCTCGGCTCCGGCCAGTAGGTTTCGTGCCATGCCCGCCGCCCGTACCGAGGACCCGCTCCTGCGCGGCCTGACCGACGACCTCCGGCTGGCGCACCTGCTCGCCGACGACGCCGACTCGATCACCATGAGCCGCTTCAAGGCGCTCGACCTGCAGGTCACCAGCAAGCCCGACCTGAGCCCGGTCACCGACGCCGACACCGCCGTCGAGGAGTCGGTCCGCCGCACCCTCGGGCGCGCCCGTCCGCGCGACGCGGTGCACGGCGAGGAGATGTCGGACACCGGCTGGGGGCCGCGGCGCTGGGTGATCGACCCGATCGACGGCACCAAGAACTTCGTCCGCGGCGTCCCCGTGTGGGCCACGCTGATCGCCCTCATGATCAACGACGAGGTCGCGGTCGGCGTCGTGTCCGCACCCGCCCTCGGGCGCCGCTGGTGGGCGAGCCTGGGCGGCGGCGCGTACGCGGGCAAGTCGCTGATGTCGCCGGTCGAGTGCCACGTGTCGAAGGTCGCCGAGATCGAGGACGCCTCCCTGAGCTACGCCGAGATCGGCGAGTGGGTCGAGGCCGGGCAGGGCCAGGAGTTCGTCGACCTGCTGCGCAGCTGCTGGCGGACCCGCGCCTACGGCGACTTCTGGTCCTACGTGCTGCTCGCCGAGGGCGCGGTCGACATCGCCTGCGAGCCGGACCTCGAGCTCTACGACATGGCCGCCTGCTCGATCGTCGTGACCGAGGCCGGCGGGTCGTTCACCGACCTCGACGGCCGGGCCGGTCCGCTGGGCGCGGGCGCGTACGCGACCAACGGGCTCCTGCACGACGCCGTCCTGGCCCAGCTGCGACCCGCTCCCGACGACGAGGACTGAGCCGGCCGTCGGCGCCGAGTCGAGAGCCGCAGGCGTCGACGGGGTGCTGCTGGCGGCCGGGGCCGGACGACGGGCCGGCGGACCGAAGGGGCTGCGCCACGACAGTTCGGGGGCGCCCTGGGTGCGCCGGGCCTCGGAGGTCCTGCTCGACGGCGGCTGCGACCGTGTCCTCGTGGTGGTCGGTGCCGCCGGCGACGAGGTCGCCGCGCTGCTGCGACTCCCGGGCTGGAGCCACGCCGACCGGGTCCAGGTCGTCCCCTGCCCCGGCTGGGCGGTCGGGATGGGCGCGTCGCTCGCGGCGGGCCTGCGGGCCGTGACCGCCGACGTCGCGGTGGTGCACCTGGTGGACCTGCCCGACGTCCCGGCCGCCGCGGTGCGCCGGGTGCTCGACGCGGGTGGCCGGAACCGCAGCACCTTGGCGCGCGCGACGTACGCCGGCCGGCCCGGGCACCCGGTGCTCGTCGGTGCCGACCACCTCCCGGCCCTGCTCGCGACCCTCGAGGGCGACCACGGCGCGCGGGCCTACCTCGACGCGCACGACGCCCTCGGGGTGGCGTGCGAGGACCTGGCGACCGGCGTGGACGACGACGCTCCCCCAGCCGGCGACACCCGGCCGTAGTCCGCGGCTGGTAGAGAGGTTCCGTGGTCAGGGTCCGGCGGTGAGCGCCTCGCGCGACGTGCTGCCCGCGCTGCTCGCTTGGTGGCGGGACGGGAGCGCCTGCGCGCTGGCCACCGTCGTCGCGACGTGGTCCTCCGCCCCGCGCCAGCCGGGCGCCTCGATGCTGGTCGGCCCCGACGGCAGCGTGGTGGGGTCGCTGTCGGGCGGCTGCGTGGAGGGGGACGCGTACGCGGTCTGCGAGCAGGTCCTCGCCGACGGCGTCGCCACGGTGCGTCGCTACGGCGTCAGCGACGCGGAGGCGGCCGAGGTCGGCCTGACCTGCGGCGGCACCATCGACGTGCTCGTGGAGCGGGTGGACGCGGGCGGGTTCCCGGAGCTGGAGGCCGTCGCCGCCGACGTGGCGGCCGGCCGGCCGGTCGCCGTCGCCACGGTGGTCGCCCACCCCGACGCGGCCCTCGTCGGGCGCCGGCTGGTCGTGCGCCCGGAGGGGGACCCGACCGGGACGCTCGGCACCACCAGGCGCGACGACGCCGTCGTCGACGACGCGCACGGTCTGCTGGCGGCCGGCCACACCGGCACGCTGACCTACGGCCCGGACGGCGAACGCCGGGGCGAGGGTCTGGAGGTGTTCGTCGCCTCGTACGCGCCCCGTCCGCGGATGCTCGTCTTCGGGGCGACCGACCACGCCGCCGCCGTGGCCACCACGGGGTCGTTCCTGGGCTACCGCGTGACGGTGTGCGACGCCCGCCCGGTCTTCGCCACGGCCGGCCGGTTCCCCTCCGCGGACGAGGTGGTCGTCGACTGGCCCCACCGCTACCTGCGGGCGCAGGCCGAGCAGGGTCTGCTCGACGCCCGCACGGCGGTGTGCGTGCTGAGCCACGACCCCAAGTTCGACGTGCCCGTCCTGGAGGTCGCGCTGCGGCTGCCCGACCTCGGCTACGTCGGTGCGATGGGCTCGCGCCGGACGGCGGAGCACCTGCGCGGCGCGCTGCGCGACCTCGGGCTGACGCCGGCCGAGCTCGACCGGCTCTCCTCCCCGATCGGCCTCGACCTCGGCGCCCGGACCCCGGAGGAGACGGCCGTCTCCGTCGCGGCCGAGATCATCGCCGCGCGCTGGGGGCACGGTGCGCGGCCCCTGAGGCTCGGCGACGGTCCGATCCACGCCCGGCCCGGCCCCGGTCCGGCCTGACCCGGCCTCGGCTCCTGATCCGGCGTCTCCGTACGCCGGGGCGTACCTTCTGCGGTCACGCGCATCCTGCAGGGTGCGCGTGGTCGAACAAGGTACGCGCGGTGCGACGACCGCAGGGTCTCCGGTCGCCGCGGACCGGGAAGGCGGCTCAGGCCGCGGGTGCCGCCAGGTGCTGGCGCAGGCTGAGGACGCCGGCCCGAACGCGGGTCTTGAGCGTCCCGACCGGCACGCTGAGCAGCCGCGCGGCCTGCTCGTGGGTGTGGCCGTCGATGAAGGTCAGCACCACGGCGTCGCGCTGCACGGTGGTGAGCCGCTCGAGCGCCGCCCGCAGCCGACCGGCCTCGTGCCGGGCCACGCCGAGGTCGGCCACGTCGGGGACGTCCCGGTCGGACTCCGCGGCGTCACGCTGGTCGCGGAGGTTCGAGCGGACGACGTGGCGCACCCGGTCGACCGCGCGGCGTCGGGCCAGCATCAGGAGCCAGGCGTACACGCTGCCCTGGACCGCGTCGAAGGTGGCGGCGTTCAGCCAGACGTAGAGGTAGACCTCCTGCACGACCTCGGCCGAGTGCTCGGGCGAGCGCGTCGTCGCGGCGACGACCCGGGTGACCCGTGCTTGCGTCAGGTCGTAGAGCTCGCGGAACGCGTCTTCGTCACGCGCCCGGATCCGGGCCATGAGGGGTGCGAGGAGGAGCTCGGGCGACGAGGTGGTGCCGACATTGGTCACGGGAGCCGATCAGCCGTCGAGCAGTCGTTCCGGCCCCCAAGCCGACGCCACATCCTGACCCACCGCCCCTCAGAAGGCGATGTTCCGCCGAAAATCCTCACCTTTCGGTGCCAGATCGTGACCTAAGGGGTGAGTCGGATGGCGCTGGGCGTGCATCCGTACGGCGCGGGCGGGAGTCCTCCGGGGTCGAGCACGGGGGGTCGGATGGTCGACCCCGGAGGACGGCTCACGCGCGCAACCGTGCTCCCACCGACGCCGCAGGAGAGTCGCCGAGCGCGGCGTCCTCCTCGTCGGTGAGCAGCCGCGAGCGGATCAGGAACCGGACGCCGTTCGGGCTCTCCAGGGAGAAGCCCGCACCGCGGCCCGGCACCAGGTCGATGGTCAGGTGGGTGTGCTTCCAGAGCGCGAACTGCTCGCGGCTCATCCACACGTCGATCGGCTCCGGGGTGCCCGCCTCGTCCGTACCGACCGTGATCCGTCCGAGCAGCACGTCGGCGTCGCCGGTGATGAAGTCGCCCTTCGCGAAGCACATCGGCGACGACCCGTCGCAGCAGCCGCCCGACTGGTGGAACATCAGCGGGCCGTGCTCCTCGCGCAGCGTCCGGAGCATCTCCGCCGCCTTGTCGGTCACCGCCACCCGGGACGGCTGCTGCTCACCCATCAGAAGAAGCCCAGCTTGTTCGGGTTGTACGACACGAGCAGGTTCTTGGTCTGCTGGTAGTGGTCCAGCATCATCAGGTGGTTCTCGCGACCGATGCCCGAGGACTTGTAGCCGCCGAACGCCGCGTGCGCCGGGTACTGGTGGTAGCAGTTCGTCCAGACGCGACCGGCCTGGATGTCACGACCCGCGCGGTACGCGGTGTTGATGTCGCGCGACCAGACGCCGGCGCCGAGCCCGTAGAGGGTGTCGTTGGCGATCGAGATGGCCTCGTCGTAGTCCTCGAAGCCGGTCACCGAGACGACCGGGCCGAAGATCTCCTCCTGGAACACCCGCATCTTGTTGTTGCCCTGGAAGATCGTCGGCGCGACGTAGTAGCCGCCCGACAGGTCGCCGCCGAGGTCGACGCGCTCGCCGCCGGTGATGATCCGGGCGCCCTCCGCGGTGCCGATCTCGAGGTAGGACAGGATCTTCTCGAGCTGGTCGTTGCTGGCCTGAGCGCCGACCATCGTGTCGGTGTCGAGCGGGTTGCCCTGCACCATCGCCTTGACGCGGTCGGTCGCCGCCGGCAGGAAGCCGTCGATGATCGAGTTCTGGATGAGCGCCCGGCTCGGGCAGGTGCAGACCTCGCCCTGGTTCAGCGCGAACATGCTGAAGCCCTCGAGCGCCTTGTCGTAGAACGCGTCCTCGCTGCGGGCGACGTCCTCGAAGAAGATGTTCGGGCTCTTGCCGCCGAGCTCGAGCGTGACGGGGATGAGGTTCTGGCTGGCGTACTGCATGATCAGCCGGCCGGTCGTGGTCTCGCCGGTGAAGGCGATCTTGCGGATCCGCGACGAGCTGGCGAGCGGCTTGCCCGCCTCGGCGCCGAAGCCGTTGACGACGTTGATCACGCCGGGCGGCAGCAGGTCGGCGATGAGCTCCATGAGCAGCAGGATCGACGCCGGGGTCTGCTCGGCCGGCTTGAGCACGATGGCGTTGCCGGCGGCGAGCGCCGGGGCGAGCTTCCACGTGGCCATGAGCAGCGGGAAGTTCCAGGGGATGATCTGGCCGACGACGCCCAGCGGTTCCTGGAAGTGGTAGGCGACGGTGTCGTCGTCGATCTGGCTGCTGTGGCCCTCCTGGGCCCGGATCGCGCCGGCGAAGTAGCGGAAGTGGTCGACGACCAGCGGCATGTCGGCGGCGAGGGTCTCGCGCACCGGCTTGCCGTTCTCCCAGGTCTCCCCCACCGCGAGCATCTCGAGGTTCTGCTCGATGCGGTCGGCGATCTTGTTCATCACGACCGCGCGCTCGGCGACCGACGTCTTGCCCCAGGCGGGGGCGGCGGCGTGCGCGGCGTCCAGGGCGAGCTCGATGTCCTCGGCGCCGGAGCGGGCGACCTCGCAGAACGTCTTGCCGTTCACGGGCGACGGGTTCTCGAAGTAGCGGCCCTTGACCGGGGCGACCCACTCGCCGCCGATCCAGTTCTCGTAGCGGGACTTGTAGGAGACGACGCTGCCGTCGGTCCCCGGGTTGGCGTACACAGTCATGCTTCGCGACTCCTTCGTCGTGGGGCGGCCGGGCCGGGATCGCGCGGCGGACTACGCCCCTGATGGTGACGGTAGGCCGAGCAGGGTTGCCGCAACGTTGCGGCCCCGGTGGCGCGCCCCGGGGGGCGCGTGCGCTCAGGCGAGCCGCTGGTCCAGCGCCGCGAGGTGCTGCTCGACCACGGCCCGACGGGCCGAACCCGCCGGCAGGGCGTCCGCGGCCGCCGTCCACACCCCGTGGTCGTCCCGGCCCTCCGCGCTCTGCCCGTACGCGAGCAGCGCCTCGGCGTCCCCGGCGGCCAGCAGCCGGTCGCGCAGCCGCAGCCGCAGGTCCTCGCGCAGCTCCACGACGCCGGGCGCCTCGGAGGACGGCAGCACCGCTCCGGCGTACGCGGCGACGGCCTCCCGCAGCCGTCCGGCGGCGAGGGCGGTGCGGACCCGCTGCACGTCGGTGGTGAGCGGGATCCGGAGCGCGTACGGGCGCGACGCGAGGACCTCCTCGCCCAGGGCCGAGCGCAGGCGGGAGACCTCCGCGCGGACGGTGACCGCGGACAGGCCGTGCGTCGACAGCGCCGCCTCCAGCTCCCCGCCGCTCAGGCCGGCGCGGCGCTCGGACAGGACCAGCAGGATCTCGCTGTGCCGCAGGCTCAGGAGGGTGCTGCGCCCGGCGCGCACCAGCAGCCCCTGCGGGCGCCCGAGCACGGAGAAGCGCGCGGGCGCGGCCTCGCGATGGACGGGTCGGCCCGGTTCACGCCCGCGGAGGCGGTCGATCCGGAGCTCGGCCTCGGCCGCGGCCACGGTCGCGCGGACGAGGGCGAGCGTCTGGGGGCCGGCGACCTCCGGGCCGCCGGTGATGTCGAGGGCGCCCAGGACGACGCGGCTGTCCGGGTCGCGGATCGGGACCGCGGTGCAGCTCCACGGCGTGACTGACCGCAGCAGGTGCTCGGGGCCGAGGATCTGGACGCCACGTCCGGTGCGCAGGGCGGTACCGGGCGCGTTGGTGCCGGCCCGCGCCTCGCTCCAGTCCGCGCCCGCGACGAAGTGCATCGCCTCCGCCCGCGTCCGCAGCCCGGCGTCGCCCTCGACCCAGAGGATCTGGCCCTGGGCGTCGGTCACGGCGACGACGAGGCCGGCGTCGGTCGCGGCGTCGACGAGCAGCCGACGGATCACGGGCATCGTGCGGGCGAGCGGTGAGCGCCGCCGCAGGTCCTCGAGGGCGCCCGCGCCCAGCGCCACGCCCACGCCGTCCCGCTCGGGGTCGAGCCCGCCGCCGAGGCTGCGGCGCCAGGAGTCGGCGACCACGGGGCGCACGGTCGGGGCGATGCGGCCGGTGGCGAGGAAGTCGTCGTGCAGACCCGCCAGCGTGCGGGCGAGCGTGGCCGCGTCCGAGCCCGGTGGCACGGCGGGGGCGCCGTCGCCCCTCACGACGACCCGCTCGTCATGGACGAAGGATAGTGCGGGACCGCCCGGCCGGCTCCCTCGCGCACGAGGTCGTCAGCCGCCATGATGTCGCCATGGAGCTCACCCACCGCGTACGCGTGCCGGCCCCGCTGGACGAGGCCTGGACCGCGGTCCTCGACCCGGCGCGGGTGGCGGCGGTGCTGCCCGGGGCGCGGGTGGACACGGCGAGCGGGGACACGTTCGCGGGGGCGTTCATGATCAAGCTCGGGTCGTCCCTGCTCGCGCTGACCGGTGACGGGCGCTACGTGACGCGCGACGAGGGCGCACACCGGGTCGTGGTGACGACCGACGCGACCGACCGGCACGGCGACGCCCGGGTGCAGGCGACCCACACCGTGACCCTCGCGCACGCGGGCGGCAGCCGCGCCGAGACCGAGGTGACCGTGCAGACGTCGATGACGTGGAGCGGGCGCCCGGGCCGGCTGGGCGACGGCGTGGTCGTCGACGCTGTGGACCGCGTGCTCGACGTGACCGGGGAGCGCATCGCCGCCCGCGTCGCCGACGGCCTGCCCTGGGTCCCCGCGACCGGGGACGTCTCGGCGCGCGACGACGAGCTCACCGCGGCGGCCGTGGTCGACCACCCGGTCGAGCTGGGCGACGACCTCGGGGCGATCGACGAGACGCCCGCGGGAGGTGGGGCCCCGCAGCCCTCGCCCTCCCCCGGCCCGGCGCCGCGGCCGCCCGAGCCGCGGGAGTACGTCTACCGCCCCTACAGCAACACCGCCGAACCGCACTACGACGTCGCCCGGACGCTGGGCCGGCTGGTCTCCGGCCGGGTGCTGCCCTACGCGGGCCTCGGCGCTCTCGCGGTCTTCGTGGGCGCGTCGCTCGTACGGCGGGCGCGACGCTGAGCGGGTCCGCCCCCGCACCGCGGACCGCCCGCGCGCCGCGCCCCACCTTCACGGTGACGGCCACCGTGCTCCTGCACCGCGGGGACCGGTGGCTGCTCACGGCGCGCAGCACCACGGTCGACGACGCGGCCGGCCAGCTCGGCCTCGTCGGCGGGCACGTCGAGCACCCGGGCCCGGGGCCGGGGCTGCTGGAGGCGACGGCGCGGCGCGAGGCCGCCGAGGAGGTGGGCCTCGACCTGATCGACGTGACCCTCACCTACCTGGAGTCGGAGCACTTCGTCACCGACGCCGGCCTCGGCCAGGTCACCGTGTCCTTCCTCGCCGCTGCCCCCGTCGACCAGGAACCCGTCGTCGCCGACCCCACCGAGCTCAGCGCGGTGGGCTGGTGGACGCCGGAGGAGGCACGGGCCGACCACCGCTGCCCGGACTGGCTACCCGCGCTCCTCCTCCGCGCCCGGACCCGGCTCCTCCGGGCGACGTGAACCGCCGCCCGGGGGCGGGTCCCGTCAGCTGCTGATCGGCTCCGGCTGCGACCGACCCTCGATCGTGCGGGCGCTGCCGTTGACGTCGATCCGGATCTTGCGGGGCTTGGCCCGCTCCGCGACCGGCACGCTCAGGCGCAGCACCCCGTCGGCGTACGACGCGTTGATCCGCTCCAGGTCGAGGTTGTCGCCGAGGACGAGCTGACGGCTGAACACCCCGCGCGGGCGCTCGGCCGCGAGCAGGTCGCTGCCGCCCTGCCGCTCGGGACGCTCGGCGCGGACGGTGAGGACGTTGCGCTCGACGTCGAGGTCGATCGAGTCGGGCTGCACGCCCGGCAGGTCGAACTCGATGACGAACGCCTCGTCCTCGCGCCACGCGTCCATCGGCATCAGCGTGGGCCGGGCCGAGGTTCCCAGCAGCTGCTGGCTCAGCCGGTCCAGCTCACGGAACGGGTCGGTACGCATCAGGACCATGAGAGACACCTCCTGTGGACGTTGAAATGGTCCGTGGTGTCGACGTCAGAAAGAGGTAACCTCTATCGATCACCACACATTCATGATAGCCAGCGGCAGAACGACGTCAAGCAGAACGGAGGGACGGTGGCGGGACGCGAGGAGCAGGACGAGGACGGGCCGGACGAGCGGGCCGCCGACCCGAGCCAGGGCGTGTACGGGATCTCGGTGGTCTCCGGGCTGCTCGGCACCGGGGTGCAGAACCTGCGCGCGTACGAGCGCGCCGGCCTCCTGCAGCCGGACCGCACCGCGGGCGGCACCCGGCTCTACAGCCCCGAGGACGTGGCCCGGCTCCGGCGGATCCAGCGGCTCCTCACCGACGGCCTCAACCTCACTGGGGTGGGACGCGTCCTCGACCTCGAGGACGACCTCGCCGAGGCGCGTCAGGAGCTCGAGCAGCTCCGCGACGGCGGGCCCGCGCCGGACTGAGGGAACCCCGTCCGGCACGCCCGCCGACCCTCAGGCGGCGACCGGCTCCCGCGCCTCCTCCGGCGTCGCGGGCGCGGCGACCCGGGGTCGACCGGGCAGCACGAGGGAGAGCAGCACGGACGCACCGGTCAGGCCGGCGGCCCACCAGAAGGACTGCTGGAAGCCCGCGACGGGCCCCACCGCGGCCACCCCGCGCTGCAGGACCACGGCGAGCACGGCGACCCCCACGGCCCCGCCCACCTGCATCGCGATCCGCGTGATGATGCTCGCGTGCGGGATCTCGTCGCGCTCCAGCCCGACGAACCCCACCGCCATCAGGGGAATGATCACCGCGCCGAGGCCGACGCCGCGCACCAGCAGGACGACGACGACCACCCAGACCGGGGTCCCCGGCCCCATGAGCGCGAAGGGCACGGTGGCCGCGCCGAGCACCGCGAACGCGACGACGGCGACGACCCGGGCACCGAAGCGGTCGTTCAGGCGGCCGGCGAGCGTGCGGCTCAGCAGGGCGCCGACCCCCTGCGGGACGAGCAGCAGCCCGGCCCCCAGCGCGTCCGTGCCGCGCAGCTCCTGGAAGGACAGCGGCAGCAGCAGCATCGCGCCGTAGAGCGAGGCCCCGGTGAGGAACAGCAGCGACGCGGACGCCGCCAGCGGTCGGTGGCGCAGGAGGTGGACGTCGACCAGGGCGGCGCCACGGTGGCGCAGGGCCCAGAGCGTGAAGGCGACGAGCAGCGCGACGCCGACGGCGATGGGCAGCCAGACGGCGGTCCGGGAGAAGCCACCGCTCCCGCCGACGCCGCTGAGGCCGTAGAGCAGGCCCACGACCGCGGGCGAGAGGAGGACCAGGCCGACGACGTCGAGCCGGGCCTTCGTCCGCGGGCCGTCGGCCGGGATCAGGTACCAGGCCAGCAGCAGCCCGGCGACGGCGAACGGGACGTTCACCCAGAAGAGCCAGCGCCAGCTCGCCGCCCCGAGGATCAGGCCGCCGACCACCGGTCCGAGGATCGGCCCCAGCGCGGTCGGCAGCGACACGACGGCCATCAGCCTCCCGAGGTCGCGGCCACCGGCCGCCTGCATCAGCAGGGTCGTGAGGAGCGGCAGCATCGCCCCGGCCCCGATCCCCTGCAGCACCCGGAACGCGACCAGGCTGGGCGCGCTCCAGGCGAGGCTGCACAGCACGGAGCCGACGAGGAAGACGACGAGGGCCGCCATCCAGAGCCGCCGGCCACCGACCCGCCGCTGCAGCCAGCCCACGACGGGGACGGTCACCCCCAGGGCGAGCAGGTAGCCGGTGCTGACCCACTGGATGGTCGCGACCGGAGCGTGCAGGTCGGCCGCGAGGCTGTGCAGTGCGACGCTGACGATCGTGGAGTCGAAGAGTGGTGCCATCGCGCCGACGACGAGCGCGACGGCGAGGTTGCGGAGGGAACGGTCCATGGCCAGCCTTAGATACGGGGACGTTTCTTGAGCACCGTAAACCGGCCCGATAAGATACGCAAGTGGATCTTCTCGAGGATGTCGTGACCAGCGAGCCAGCCCGCCGGCGACGCGGCAGCGAGCTGGAGGGCGCCCTCCTGGACGCGGCCTGGGAGGAGCTGCAGACCGCCGGCTACGGGGGCCTGACCTTCGAGGCCGTCGCGGAGCGGGCGGGGACGAGCAAGCCGGTGCTCTACCGCCGCTGGCCGACCAAGTCGGACCTCGTGGTGGCGGCCATGCGCCACGCCGGCCTCTTCGACCGTTCGCCCCTGCCGGACACGGGCGCGCTGCGCAGCGACGTCCTCGCCAGCCTCCGCGGCTTCAACGCGTCGCGAGCGGGTTTCATCACGATGATCGGGCTCTACGTCGCCAACATCGCGTCGGACACGGGCCTGTCCCCGGCAGCCCTGCGCGAGCGCCTGCTCGGGAGCGG
Source organism: Microlunatus spumicola (assembly GCF_039536445.1). Classification (NCBI taxonomy): domain Bacteria; kingdom Bacillati; phylum Actinomycetota; class Actinomycetes; order Propionibacteriales; family Propionibacteriaceae; genus Microlunatus; species Microlunatus spumicola. The sequence continues at coordinate 904,511 of NZ_BAAAYR010000001.1, forward strand.
GGTCTCGGGCGGGCAGGTGTTCCTCGAGCGGGCCGTACGGCGCGGCGAGGTCGCCGACCGGGCCTGGCCGCCGGGGCTGGTGACGATGCCGTTCGACCTGTTCCGCCACGACCTGACCATGACGCTGGCCCCGGTCCCCGAGGCGCGGATCCTCGAGATCGTCGACGACCTCTGGCTCCCGCTGGTCCTGCGGGAGGTCTGAGCCCGCGCCCGGTAAGGGTGTCAGCGGGCCATCGGGGTCAGCGGACTGCCGCTGCTCAGTCGCAGGACAGGACGCGCAGCCGTACGGTCTCGGGCAGGTCGCGCAGGCGCGCGGCGAGGTCGGCGCGCACCGGCCCGACCGTGTCCGTGATGACGTAGCCGAGCTCGCCCCGGGTCGACAGGGTCTGGCCCTCGATGTTGACCCCGGCGTCGCCGAGCACGGTGTTCACCCGCGCGAGCACGCCGGGGACGTTCTTGTGGACGTGCAGGATTCGACTGCGGCCCGGCTCGGCGGCGGAGACCACCTGGGGCAGGTTCACGGACATGGTCGTCGCGCCGACCGTCGCGTAGTCCCCCAGCTTGAGGGCGACGAAGCGGCCGATGTCGGACTGCGCCTCCTCGGTGGACCCGCCGACGTGCGGGGTGAGGATGACGTTCGGGAGGCCCTGCAGGCTCGACACGAACGGGTCGCCCGCGGTCTTGGGCTCGGTCTCGAAGACGTCCAGGGCGGCGCCGGCGATGTGGCCTGACACGAGCTGCTCGCGCAGCGCCTCCTGGTCGACGACGATGCCGCGGCACAGGTTCAGGAACAGGCTGCGCGGGCGCATCTTGGCGAACTGCTCGGCCCCGAAGAAGCCGGCGTTGCCCGGCCGGCCGTCCACGTGCAGGCTCACCGTCTCGGCGACCGACAGCAGCTCGTCGAGGCTGTCGCAGCGCTGGGCGTTGCCGAGCGCGAGCTTGTCGGAGACGTCGTAGAAGTAGACCTTCATGCCGAGCGCCTCGGCGACGACGGAGAGCTGGCTGCCGATGTTGCCGTAGCCGACGATGCCGAGCGTGCGGCCGCGCACCTCGTGCGCACCCTTGGCCGACTTGTCCCAGACCCCCGCGTGCATGGCCGCGTTCTTGTCCGTGAGGTGGCGGGCGAGCGAGATGATCTCGGCGAGGACCAGCTCGACGACGCTGCGCGTGTTGGAGAAGGGCGCGTTGAAGACGGCGACGCCCCGCTCGGCGGCGACGCCGAGGTCGACCTGGTTGGTGCCGATGCAGAAGGCGCCGACGGCCAGCAGGTCGGGCGCCTGCTCGAGGACGCGGGCCGTGACGTTGGTCTTCGAGCGGATGCCCAGCAGCTGCACGCCGGGCAGGCGCGCGGCCAGCTCGGCCTCGTCGAGGGCCCCCTTCACGGTCTCCACCTCGATCCCGCGCTCACGGAGCAGCCGGATGCCCTCGGGGTGGATGTTCTCCAGCAGCAGCGCCTTCACGCACCGCAGTCTAGGAACCGGGGCTCAGCCGCCCGCCGGAATCTCGCGCCCGACCGCGGACGGGGCCAGCTCGGCGTAGCTGCGCCACGGACCCCGGCCCTCCGCCTGCAGGACCGCGTCGAGGCACGCCGCCGTGAAGGCGTCCGCGGCCGACTCGAGCAGCGCGTTGAAGGCGGGGACCGTGCCGGCCCACCCGACCGTCGGCTCGACGGAGAGCGGTCGACGTCCGGACGCGAGGCAGAAGACCGTGTCGCCGTCGGACATCGAGTGCACCGGGGTGACGGCCCGCGCGAGCCCGTCGTGGGCGACGGCCGCGACCTTGCGGGCCTGCGCCTTGGTGAGCGTGGCGTCGGTGAGGACGACCCCGATCGTCGTGTTGAGCGACAGCGGCGCGTCCCGCTGCCCCCGCTCGAGCGCGTCCCGCTCGTCGGCGGTCGGGGTGGCGAGCCACCCCCGGCGGTCCGCCCAGAGCCGCCCCGTCGCCGGGTCCACGACGGAGCCGGCCGCGTTCACGACGACGAGAACCGCGACCCGGACGCCCGTGGGCAGCGCGAGCTCGGCCCAGCCCACCCCGCCCCTGAGGCCGCCGCACCGCGCGCCGGTCCCCGCCCCGACGCAGCCCCGGGCGGGGTCGTCGGCACCGGCGGCCGCGAGCGCCCTCCGCCCGAAGGCCGCGTCCGGCCGGTTCCGGAACGGGCCGCCGCGACCGAGGTCGAAGATCACCGCCGCCGGCACGATCGGCACGACCTCCCCCGGGTGCGGGCCCACCGGGAGCCCGACGCCGAGGTCCTCGAGGCCGGCCATGACACCGTCCGCCGCCGCGAGCCCGTACGCGCTCCCGCCGGTGAGGACGACCGCGTGCACCCGCTCGACGAGGGTGGACGGGTCGAGCAGTTCGGTCTCCCGGGTGCCGGGCCCGCCGCCGCGCACGTCGACGCCGCCCACGGCACCGTCCCGGGCGAGGACGACGGTGGTACCGGTCAGCCAGCCGTCGCCGTCGGCCGTGGCGTGCCCGACCTCGAAGCCGTCGATCATGGCGCGACGCCCGTCCCGACCATGATCGTCAGGACGTGATCTTGTAGAGCGAGGAGCGCATCCCGAACTTCGACTGGAACGCCGAGCCGGTCACCGTGACCGACTTCTTGCTGCCGACGATCTTGATGCTGCTGACCCGGCCGCCGTAGCGGCCCGAGCCGTCGCGCTTGGTGATCGTGAGCTGCTTGACGGTCCCGACCGACGGGTAGGCCTTCGCGACCGCCTTGGCGGTGACCGTCTTGCTCCAGGCCTGCGACTTGACGACGCCGTCGTACGGGTCGTCCTTCTCCTTCAGGTAGGGGTAGCCGCCGGTCGACATCGCGCCACCGTTGGACGAGGCGAACTGGGTGAGGGCGACCTGGCCGCCGTAGGTCACGATCGTGCCCGCGGTGGCCTTGGCCGCGGCGGTCCCGGCCGTGGTCTCGCGGACGAGGCGCGTGCCGCCCGACGTCGTCGTCGCCTTGCCGCCGTAGACCTGGCAGGCCGTGGTGTCGCAGATGTCGTAGCCGCTGTAGCTGGTGAAGTCGCGGATCCGGATCGCGTACGACCGCGCGGCGACCGCCTGGGCGCGCACGGCGTCCGGGGCCCACGAGGTCGGCATCTCCGACGGCACGACCGAGCGCACGTAGTCCTCGAGCTTCACCTTGTTGACGGTGCGCCCGCCGGTCCCCCGCTTGATCAGCCGCAGGGTGCCGCGGTACTCGCGCGTCGCCCCGTTCGGGAGCCGCAGCTTCACCACCTTGGCCTTGGTCGACACCATCCACGTGCTCGAGTCGAGCGGCGTCTTCAGTGCGTGGTAGTCACCGTCGCCGTCGCGCCACTCCAGCTTGTAGCCCGACCCCGACCGCTTGATCCGCCACGACCTGTAGTCGCTCCCGGTGGGCACCGTGATGCTGTGGTCGTTCGAGTCGTAGACCTTCAGGCCCTCGGCCGGCAGCACGCGCAGGTTGTTGTCGTCGTCCGCGGTGATCCAGACCTTGATCGTCGTGGACGAGCTCAGGGTCTTCAGCGTGGTGCCCGGGTAGTAGAAGGCGAGGATCTCCTTCCAGCTCAGACCCTCCTTCGCCGCGCCGTACGCCCCGTACTGCGACATGCCGTGGCCGTGACCGAAGCCCGCGCCCTTGATCACGAACTTCCCGTCCGAGGGCTTGACCCCGGAGTCAGCCTCGGCGCTCGGCGCCGTCAGCGCTCCGGTGAGGAGCAGGGAGCCGGCGGCCAGGAGGGTGGCCGCCGCTCTCACGAAGCGGGTGCGGTGGTGGAGCTGGGGTCGCGTCATCGGGGCCGTCCTGGGGGGTTGGGACACGGGCGAGCCCAAGGTTTCACGATGTCAAGGACGACACGCCAGAGTTGCAGAAGAAAAAGTTGAGGTTCATGGGGTGGATGGGCCGATGTCACGCTCACGTGTGCGCTGCACCACACGAGGGCCTCTCGATTTGAAGCCGCGGAGAGAGTCGCGTAACTTGGTGTTCACCGGCGCGGGGTGGAGCAGCTCGGTAGCTCGCTGGGCTCATAACCCAGAGGTCACAGGTTCAAATCCTGTCCCCGCTACAAGGAAGGCCCGCACAGGAGACTGTGCGGGCCTTGTTCTTTCTCGGCGAAGGCAAGGAATCGATGAACCACGCGGACGCCCGGGAGCTTCTTCTTGACTGAGTCCGGCGACGTCGCGGCCTCGCGACCCAGCGCCGCCGCCCTGCGGCGCTGGCGCCAGTACCTCGCGGACGAGCGGGCCGAGGCCGCGGTCTACCGGGACCTCGCCCGACACCGCGGGGGCGAGGAACGCGAGATCCTCCTCTCCCTGGCGGAAGCCGAAGGGCGTCACGAGGCCCACTGGCTGGCGCTGCTCGGCGACGAGGCGGGCAAGCCGCGTCGACCGGACCTGCGCACGCGGCTGCTGCTGCTGCTGGCTCGGCGCTTCGGCTCCGTCTTCGTGCTGGCCCTGGCCCAGCGCGCAGAGGCGCGGTCTCCCTACGAGGAGGATGCCGACGCCACCTCCGCCATGGCCGCCGACGAGCGGATCCACGAGGAGGTCGTGCGCGGACTAGCGGCGCGCGGTCGTCAGCGCCTGTCCGGCACGTTCCGGGCCGCCGTGTTCGGAGCCAACGACGGCCTGGTCAGCAACCTGTCCCTGGTCATGGGCGTCAGCGCCAGCGGGATCGCCAACCACTTCGTCCTGCTGACCGGGCTCGCGGGCCTGCTGGCCGGCGCGCTGTCCATGGGCGCCGGCGAGTACGTGTCGGTCCGCTCGCAGCGCGAGCTGCTCGAGGCCTCGACCCCGGATCCCGACACCCAGGACGTCCTGCCCGCCCTCGACATCGACGCCAACGAGCTCGCTCTGCTCTACCGGGCGCGCGGCATGGACCCTGACGTCGCGGAAGCCCGCGCCAACGAGGTGCTCGGGCAGGTCGCGCCGCAGCTCCACCCACCCGTGGTCGAGGGAGCTGACGCGGCGGACGAGCACGAAGCGATCGGTACGGGCTGGGGCGCGGCGCTCTCCAGCTTCTGCTTCTTCGCCTCGGGTGCCGTCATCCCGGTGCTGCCGTACCTGTTCGGTCTGGAGGGTCTGAGGGCCGTCGTCGTGGCTGCGGTTCTCGTCGGCCTGGCGCTGCTGGCCACGGGCGCGACGGTCGGCCTGCTCTCGGGTGCCTCACCGCTCAGGCGGGGCCTTCGGCAGCTCGCCATCGGCTACGGCGCCGCGGCGGTCACCTACCTGCTCGGGCTGCTGCTGGGCACAGGGACGGCGTAGCCGGCGCCAGCGCTCCCCGTCCTTCGGGCTCGTTCGAGCTGCTGCTCGGCCAGCCGGTCCGCATCTCCCAGCACAGCCACGTCGAGCTGCGCGACCTCGCCGCCTCCATCGTCGCGGAGACAGCCCGGGCGTCGAACGGCTGAGGAGAGCCTCCGGCCCTGGTCGTACGACCCGAGCGCCCGTCCTGCTGCCGCTCCCCTCCGCGGGGTCTCCCCTGGACGTCGCGCGAGAACTCGGCAATTGTCGGAACCGCCGTGCCCGGCCCGAAGCTACGTTCGAGCCGCTCGTCATCTCACCGCGGAGCGGGCGTGCACGACAGTCGGCCCGGGAGCGGCTCGGTCCGACCAGACGACGGAGGACTGCAGCAATGGCATTCGTGACCACGGACGACGGCGCCGAGATCTACTACAAGGACTGGGGCAGCCCCGACTCGCAGCCGATCATGTTCCACCACGGCTGGCCGCTGTCGGCGGACGACTGGGACGCCCAGATGCTCTACTTCCTCGACAAGGGCTTCCGGGTGATCGCGAGCGACCGGCGGGGCCACGGGCGGTCTTCGCAGATCGGCACCGGCCACGACATGGACCACTACGCCAGCGACGCCAACGCCGTGGTCGAGCACCTCGACCTGCGCAACGCCGTCCACATCGGCCACTCGACCGGTGGCGGCCAGGTCGCGCGCTACGTCGCCCGGTACGGCGAGCCCCAGGGCCGCGTCGCGAAGGCCGTCCTCGTGTCGTCCGTTCCCCCGCTGATGGTCCAGACCGAGGGCAACCCCGACGGGACGCCGGTGTCGGTCTTCGACGGGTTCCGCAGCGCGCTGGCGGCCAACCGGGCCGAGTTCTACGTGGCCGTGGCGTCGGGCCCGTTCTACGGGTTCAACCGCCCGGGCGTCACGCTCTCCCAGGCCGTGGTCGACAACTGGTGGCGCCAGGGGATGATGGGCAGCGCGCAGGCCCACTACCTCGGCATCAAGGCGTTCTCCGAGACCGACCAGACCGAGGACCTGAAGGCCATCTCGGTCCCAGTCCTCGTCACGCAGGGCGACGACGATCAGGTCGTGCCCTACAAGGACGCCTCGCTCAAGCAGCACGAGCTCCTCAGCAACTCGGTCCTCAAGATCTACGAGGGCTACCCGCACGGGATGCTGACGGTCCACGCCGACGTCATCAACCCCGACCTGCTCGCGTTCATCCAGCAGTAGCCCGGAGCCGTCCGTGGCGGGCGTACCAGGGGGGAACCCGCCACGGACCTCGGCCACGAGGCCGAGCGTCCTCGAACGCTCCCGTGGGACCGACCACGGTGCCCGGTCGGCACGACCTCGTGCTGTCCGTGCACGACCCGAGCCTCCGGGTTCCGCTCACGCCCCGCTCCTAGCGGGCGCCGCGCCGGTCGGGATGTGGGCACCGCTGCGGTGGCCCGTGTTCCGCTGGGTGTGGCTCGCGGAGTTGGTGGCCAACATCGGCACCTGAAAGCCGTCGGGTGGGTCCTGCTCCGCGACGCCGTGGAGACCGACCGCTTCGTCGAGCGCTTCCTGATGGCGTCGTGGGCCGACCACCGCGACCACCACGAGCGCCGCCTGACCCCGTTCGACACCGACGTCGTGCGACGTGCCGCCGCCCTGGCCCAGGAGCCGCCGCAGATCACGCACCTGTTCGTCCTGGCCCTCCTCCATTGGGACCGTCGCCACCCGCCGGGAGAGCAGCCGTGAGGCTGGGTCGGCCCGTCACGGGCGGTCCAGCCGACGGACGACCTCCTCGAGCTGCCGCCGGGTCGTGACGCCGAGCTTGGGGAAGGCGTTGTAGAGGTGCACGCCGACGGTCCGCGGCGAGAGGAACAGCGACTCGCCGATCTGCCGGTTCGTCAGGCCCCGGGCGGCGAGCCGGACGACGTGGCGCTCCTGCCCCGTGAGCGAGGTCCAGACCGTCGTGCCGCTGTCGGGGGCGCCACCGGCCAGCCGCAGCTCGGTGCGGGTGGCGTCGACCCAGGGCCGGGTGCCGAGCCGTTCGAAGGTCTGCAGCGCGGAGACGAGCTGGTGACGCGCCTCGGGCACGCGCCGGTGCCGCTGCAGCCAGCGGCCGTAGTCGAGCCGGGCGTTCGCCAGCTCGAACGCCCACGGGGCGTGCGCCGGGTCGTCGACCACCTCACGGAACAGCCGGTCCGTCTCGTCGTCGTGGGCCAGCAGCGCGCGGGCGAGGGTGATGACCATCGCCTGGTACGTGCCCGGCGTGGCGGGCAGAGCGGCCTCGACCCCCGCGAGCAGGGTGCGCCCGTCCTCGGCCAGGCCGCACCGCAGCGCCGTCGACACCGCCGGCGCGAGCGCCCGTACGGAGAGCCGGAGGTGCCGGGGGCGGCCGTCGGGCGAGAAGGCGCTGCGCAGGTGCTGGTAGCGGACGAGGTCGTCCTCGCCGTACCAGCTGTCGGCGACGGCCGTCCGCACCCCCACCTCGAGCGCGACGCAGGAGGCGAGGTCCAGCCGGCCGAGGACGTCGGCGGCGATCCCCCGGGCCTCGTCGCGGTCCCCCCGCAGCGCGGCGACCGCGGCCCGGGTGTGCTGGGCGACGGCCCGCTGGTACTCCAGGTCCTGGGCCTCGGCGATCTCGAAGAGGATGCGGGCGGCCTCGTCGGCGTCGTCGAGCGCGACGCGGTCGGCGTGGACCTGGGCGAGGGCGACGAGGATCGGGACCAGCTCCCAGGAGCTGGGCCGGTCGAGGATGGCCCGTGCCTCGCGCAGGTGGGCGACGGCGAGGTCGGGCAGGTCGAGCAACCAGGCGGCGGCGCCGAACATCATCGCCCGCAGGCCGACGACGACGGGCGGGGTGCCCGGCGGGAGCGCCCGTGCGCCGCGGACCTCCTCGAGCAGGTCCGCAGGCCGTCCGGCGGGCTCGGCCGCGGCGCGGCTCCAGACGCGCGAGGCGGTGACGAGGACGTCCTCGGGGTCATGGCGACCGAGCCGCCGCACCCACTCGGTGAGGAACGCCGGGTCGCCCGCCGTCTGGTAGACCAGCACGCCGAGGCTGGTGAGCGAGGCCCAGGCGGCGCCCGGGGCTACCGTCGCCGACTGCGCGACGGCGTCCTCGAGGGCGAGCCGGGCCGCCTCGAGGTCCATCGTCTGGGTGAGCGCGGTCCCGATGAAGCTCTGGGCCCCGGCGCGGACCTCGGGGTTCGTGGTCTCGTCGCGCACGCGCCGGGCGAGCCCGATCTGGGCGGCGAACTCGCCGACCGGCACCCCGACCTGCAGCAGCTGCATCATGCGTGTCTCCCGGACCGACGGGTCGGGGGTGAGCTCCACGGAACGCCGCAGCGCTCGGGCCGCCTCGGCGTACGCGACCCGGTCGACGGCGCGTCCGGCCGCGGCGGCCAGCTCGTCGGCGACCGACGCGTCGGGGGCCGCGGCGGAGACCGCCCGGTGCCACGCCCGCCGGTCGCCCTCGCTCGGGTAGGCGTCGGCGAGCGCGCGGTGGGCGCGGGCCCGTGCGGCCGCTGTCGCGCCGCCGTAGACCGCCTGCCGCGCGAGGGGGTGGCGGAAGGAGACGCGTTGCCCCCGCACGGTGACCAGGCCGACCTTCTCCGCCGGTTCGAGGGCGTCGGCGACCTGAGCGGGGTCCAGGCACCGCGCGAGGACGGCGAGGTCCTCGGCGCCCGCGGCGGCCAGGAGCAGCGCCGTACGGGTCAGGGGCGGCAGGCTCGGCAGGTCGGCGGCGAAGGCCTGCTCGATGCGGACGGGCACGGCGAGGTCCGCGGCGTCCTCCGCGAGGGTCCCGGGGTCGACGCGGGCGAGCTCGACCAGGGCGAGCGGGTTCCCGGCCGACCGCCGCAGCACCCCGCGGACGGCCGCGGCGGGCAGCGACGCCCGGGCGTCCCGCAGCACCCGCCGGCCGTCCTCCTCGCTCAGCGGGCGGAGGACGACCCCGGGCAGGTCGTCCAGCTCGTCCACCGCCCGGTCGCTGCGGCGGGCGAGCAGCAGGGCGACCGGGACGCCGGCCAGCCGGTGGGCGAGGAAGGCGAGGATCTGCCGGGTCGTGGGGTCGAGCCACTGCGCGTCGTCGACCACGACCAGGAGCCGCCGGTCACCGGCGAGCTCCTCGAACCAGGCGAGCACGTCGAGGCGCAGCCCGAGCGGGGTGGCGCCCGCGGAGGTCCCCTCGCCGCGGACGTGGGCGAGCAGCCCGTCGCGCAGCCGGCGTCCCGCCTTCGTCCTCGCGGTCGGGGCGTTCACCAGGAGCTCGCTGAGCGCCGCGAACGGCAGCGAGGAGTCGGCGATCCGTCCCGAGGCGGTGATCACCTGCCACCCCTCGCCGCGGGCCAGGTCCCCGACGACCGAGAGCAGCGTCGTCTTGCCCTCGCCCGGGGCACCGACGACCACGGCGCACCCGGGTGGGGCCGAGAGCAGCCGGCGCAGCTCGGCCAGCTCGGCGTGCCGACCGTGCAGCAGACCGGACGGGTCGGACCAGACGTCCGCTCCCGAGGTCTGCGGCACGGCAGCACGCTAGCGCCTGCGGGAGCGGTGCGACGACGCCCGCTACGTCGGTGACCTAAGTCGTCGACCTAACGCCGGTCGTCGTGCCCTGCCTAGCGTTCCCGGCGTCGGTCCGGTCCGAACAGCGGCCGACAGATCGCCCTTTGTGTCCCCCTCGTCGAACGGCTGCCCATGACCGTGATCGTCCTCGTGCACGGGGGTTTCCTCGACGCAGCCGGCTGGGCCCCGGTGACCCGCCTGCTGCTCGACGCCGGCCACGACGTGCGGGTGCCCGCCGTGCCGAACCGCAGCCTGGTCGGTGACGCCCTGCACGTCCGGGGCTTCGTCGAGCGGCTCCGCGCGCCCGTCCTGCTCGTCGGCCACGCGTACGGCGGCGCCGTCGTCACCGTCGCCGGCGTCGCCGACAACGTCGTCGGTCTGGTCTACGTCGCGGCGTTCGCGCTGCAGGAGGGCGAGAGCATGGGCCAGCTGCAGGGAGCCTTCCCCGACGCCGACCTCGCGGCGAACCTCGTCTACGAGCCGTTCGTCCTGGCCGACGGGACCTACGGCACCGACGTGTCCGTGAGCATCGACGCCTTCCCGGCCGTCGTCGCCGCCGGCGTCGACCCGGCCGTCGTCGGCGTCCTGGCCGTGGCGCAGCGGCCCCTGTCGGCCCTCGCCTTCAGCGAGGTCGCGAGCCGGGAGGCCTGGTCGAGCAGGCCCGCCTGGGGTCTCGTCGCGGCCGCCGACCGCGCCGTCCACCCCGACGTCCAACGCTTCGGCTACGCACGAGCGGGGGTGGTGCGGACGGTCGAGGTCGCCGGCGCCCCCCACCTGGTCATGCACCGGGACCCGCACGCCGTGGTCGACCTGATCACCGAGGCCCTCCACCACGTGGCCCCGGAGAGGCCCTCAGCATGACCGCCGAACCGCAGGATCTCCGGCTCGAGCCCGACGCACCGGGCCCTGCCCCGTACGACCTCGGCCTCGACCCGGGCCTGACGGGCACGGGCGTCCTGCCCGCCTCGCCGGCCGGGACGCGGCAGCCGATGCTCCAGGACGTCGCCGAGGCCCTGGCGAGCACGCTGCGGCGTTCGGTGGTGATCAACGACCGGGCGCACCGCCCGCTGGCGACGAGCACGCGGGCCGGCGACGCGGGAGGCGCGCACCTCGTCGACCTGCTGCGGGGGCCCGCGCAGGTCGCGACCCGGAACCACCTCGAGCAGACCGGCGCGGCCGAGTCCCGGCAGGCCGTGCGCGTCACCCTCGCGCCCGTCGACGGCCGGGAACGGCTCGCCGTCCCGGTCCGACACGCGGACCGGCCGCTCGCCACGCTGTGGCTCTCGACGGGCGACCTGCCTCCGCTGACCTCGGTCGACTACTCCTCGATCGACGCGGCGGTGAGCATCACCCGCGACCTCCTGAGGCCGGCGGGGCCCGCCGACGACGAGGTGTCCGGCCGGGCCGCCATCCACCGACTGCTCCACGCGGACGTCGAGACCCGTCGGCGGACCTTCGTGGCCGCCGTGGCCGCGGGCTGGCTGACGCGCGGAGAGCAGACCGTCGTCTGGGCCCTCGACCTCGCGTCCAGCAGCGCCGTCGAGCGGCTGGCGCTCGCTCGCCACTTCACCGGCAGCCGTACCCCTCGCCTGCACTTCCTGGTCGAACGCGACGCGTGCCTGCTCTTCGTCTCCACGCGGTGGCCGAAGGACGCGGTCGAGGAGGCGCTCCGCAGCGAGGCGCGCCGGCGCAGCATCGTGGTCCGTGCCGTCGGGTCGGCCCACCACGACCGCGACGACGACGACCTCGGCGAGGCGGCCGCGCAGGCCGTGACCGCGGCCGCGCTCGTACGCCGGATCCCCCACCGCCCCGGCACCGCCGACATCTCCGAGCTCGGCGCCTGGCTGATGCTCTCCTCGGTCGTGGCCGACCGGGCGCAGCTGGCGAGGTTCTCCCCCGCCGCGCACGTCCTGTGGTCGGGCGGCGACAGCCTGCAGCGGGAGACGGTCGAGACCTACCTGGACGCCTGCGGCCAGGCGAAGGACGCGTGCCAGCGGCTGCACGTCCACCGGACGACCCTGTACTACCGGCTCGACCACCTCCCGGAGGTCGTACGGGAGGCCCTCGCCGACGGGATGCAGCGCAGCGCCCTGCACCTCTGCCTCAAGCTCATGCACTTCTGGGAGGCGACGGGCCGGCTCTGACGGCCCGGAGCGGTCTCGTGGGTGGCTCGACAAACGACGAACCGGCTTGGTTCCAGGCGTGCAAGACCTGCCCGCGACATCTCCGTACGTTCCTTCTCGAGGGGCGGACCGCCCCCAGCAGAGGAGGTAGGACGTGACCGCCACCGAACCGTCCCGCAGCGCGAACCACGTGATCGAGGTGGTGGCTTCCGCAGGGGTGAAGTACATCTTCGGCATCCCGGGCGCCAAGGTCGACGCCGTCTTCGACGCCACCAACGACGGCGGCCCCGAGCTCGTCGTCTGCCGGCACGAGCAGAACGCGGCCTTCATGGCCGCCGCCGTCGGCCGGCTGACCGGCGTCCCCGGCGTGGTGCTCGTGACCTCCGGACCCGGTACGACGAACCTCGCCACCGGGCTGCTGACCGCCAACACCGAGCAGGACCCGGTCGTGGCCCTGTGCGGCGCCGTGCAGCTGTCCGACCGGCTCAAGCGCACCCACCAGTCGATGGACGCGGCGGCCTTCCTCACGACCGTGACGAAGTCGACGGTCGAGTCGACCGACCCCGACGACGTCTCCGAGGCCGTCGTGAACGCCTTCCGGGTCGCGACCACGGAGCCGAAGGGGGCGGCGGCGGTCGTGCTGTCCGCCAGCGTGATGGCCGCCTCCCCGTCGGCGGCGTCCGCGGGCGGGCGGGTGCTCCCCGCGCCGAGGCCCGGGCCGGCCGCACCCGCGGACGTCGAGGCCGCGGCGGAGCTCGTCCGCGCCGCCGAGCGCCCGGTGCTCCTGGTCGGTCTCCGCGGCGCCGACGTCGACGGCACCCGGGCGCTCCGGGCTCTGGTCCGGGACACCGACCTGCCGGTGATCGAGACGTTCCAGGCCGCCGGGCTCGTCTCGCGGGACCTCGAGGACCACTACCTCGGCCGGGTCGGGCTCTTCAAGAACCAGCCCGCCGACCTGGCGCTCAACGAGTCCGACCTGGTGATCGCGGTCGGCTACGACGCCGTCGAGTACGACCCCGTGATCTGGAACGCCGACCCGGGCCGCCGCATCATCCACGTCGACTCCGTCGTGGCGCCGTACGACAACCACTACCGCCCGAGCCTCGAGCTGAGGGGCGACGTCGCCGCCACGATCGACGCGCTGCGTCCCGCGCTGGCCGGCCTGACGATCTCCGACGCCGCAGCGGCGCGGTCCGCCGAGCTCCGCCACGAGCTGACGCTGATCGACGACCGCGCCCGGACGGCCGAGGCGGGCGCCGGGCTGGTGGACCCGGCGCGGCTGGTCCTGCTGATGCATGACCTCCTCGACGAGGACGCCACCGTCGCGTGCGACATCGGCTCGAACTACATCTTCATGGCCCGGCACTTCCGCGTCTACGAACCCCGGCACCTGCTGTTCTCGAACGGTCAGCAGACCCTCGGCGTCGCGCTGCCCTGGGGCATCGCGTCCGCGCTCGTCCGCCCGGGGACGCAGGTCGTGTCCGTCTCCGGCGACGGCGGGTTCCTGTTCTCCGCGCAGGAGCTCGAGACCGCCCGGCGCCTCGGCGTCTCGTTCACCCACGTGATCATGCGCGACAACACGTACGACATGGTGGGCTTCCAGGAGGAGCTGAAGTACGGCCGCACCTCCGGGGTCCAGCTGGGCGACTACGACGTCGAGCACTTCGCCGCGGCGTTCGGCGCCAAGGGCCGCAGGGTCACGGGGTACGAGGAGTTCGAGGCGGCGCTGCGCGCGTCGTTGGCCGAGGACGGGGTGTCGATCATCGACGTCGCGGTCGACTACAGCCGCAACGCCGACATCGCCGCCCACCTCGACGAGGCGTCGTTCGAATGAGCGGCGACGGGCACGTCACGAGGGTCGACCCGGTCGACGACTACGCGGTCTACCAGACGTCGACGATGGCGGCGCTGCTGGCGGGCCTCTACGACGGCGACGTCACGATCGCGGAGCTGTTGACCCACGGCGACTTCGGTCTGGGCACGTTCAACGGGCTGGACGGCGGGATGGTCGTCGTCGACGGCGTCTGCTACCACCTGCGGGACGACGGCAGCGTGAGCGTCGCGGCGGGCACGGACCTGACGCCGTACGCCGCGGTCATGACCTTCGCGGAGCGCGAGGGCTTCGACGTCACGCAGCCCACGACGCTGGCCGACCTGACGACCAGGATCGACCAGGTGACCGGGGGTGAGAACCTTCCCGTCGCGGTACGGGTCGAGGGGACGTTCTCCACGATCCGCACCCGGACCGTCAGCGCGCAGCACCGCCCGTACCCGCCCCTGGTCGAGGCGACGGCCCACGAGGCGGTCGGGTCGCTGACGGACAGCCAGGGGACGGTCGCGGCCTTCCGCACACCCCGTCTCGAGGCGGCGATCTCCGTGGCCGGCTACCACGTGCACTACATCGACCACGCCCGGGCGCACGGAGGGCACGTCCTCGACCTCGTGCTGACCGCGGGCCGGGTCTCGATCTGCCCGATCTCGGAGCTGCGGCTGGTCCTGCCCGACACGGCCGCGTACCGGGACGCCGACCTCGAGATCGGGGACCTGGCGAAGCAGGAGCAGCAGGCCGAGGGCGCCTGACCTCCGCGGGCGTCCCCGGCCTGTCACCACCGGCGTGGCGGCCTCGACCGCGAACGTCCGCGGTGCCGTCGTCGTGCCGCCGTGGAGGGGGAGACTGTCGCCGTGGTCCAGGCCCTGGTCGTGCTGCTGGGCCTGGGGCTCGTGATGGCGTTCAGCCCCACGACCTTCGGCATCGAGCTGCGGACCGCTCGCGACACGTCGACCGTCTGGCGCCGGGTGGCGGTCGTGACGCTCGGCGTGGTCCTTGCGGCGGTCGTGCTGGCGGGCGTGACGGTCGCGTTCGGGACGGTCCTGCTGTCCGCCCTGTCCCGGGACGGCCTGCGCCACCTCCTGACCCTGCGCTGGCTGGACCTCGTCGCCGCGCTGCTCCTGGTGCTCGCGGGGACCTGGCGCTGGCTCCGCCGGGGCCGGCCCACGCGGCGGGCCCGACGACGGACCGACCTCGACCGGCCCGGCGTCCTGCTGGCCGTCGTCGCCGGCGAGAGCCTGGTGAGCACGACCGGGCCCGCGACGATGTACCTGGTGGTGCGCACCGTCGCCTCGACCTCCGTCGACCTCCGACCGCTCGACGTGCTGGTCTTCCTGGTCGGGCTCGTCGCGCCCTACCTGGCTCTCGGGGCGGTCATCGCCAGGCTGCCGGTCGACCGCGCCGTGAGCGCGCGGGCGGCCCGGCACCAGCGGGTGTGGCAGGAGCTGACCGCGTTGGCCCTCGTCCTGGCCGGCCTCGCGCTCGGGCTGGTGGTGGTCGTCGGCCGGTGACGCGGTCCCGCGTACGGCCGGGGCAGCCCGACGCCCAGCGCGTCCACGGGCCCGCCGACTTGCGTCATTTGTCGCGGGCGCCGGGCGGCCCGGCCCTGCTCGAATGGCGGTCCCGTCCACGAAGGAGAACCGTGACCCCCGACCGGCAGGATGCGCCGCACCACGAGCCCGCGAGCTTCGGGAACCCCGACCTGCCCGCCGAGGGTGTCGGCAACACCGCGGACGACCCGGCGAGCACCACGATGACGGGCCCCCAGAACCTCGTCGTCGAGAGCCAGTTCCCCGACCAGATGGTCGCCCCCGCCACCGACGTCAGCACGCAGGCCTTCTTCTGGTCCTCGTTCAACATCTCGCCGCGCCGCGTGCAGGACGGGGGCTGGGCCCGGGAGCTGACCAAGGCCGACTTCGCGCTGTCCGACGAGATCGCGGGCGTGAACATGTACCTCGAGGCCGGCGCGATCCGGGAGCTGCACTGGCATCAGACCGCCGAGTGGGCGCTGATGACCCGCGGCCGGTGCCGGATCACCACGCTCGGCCGGCAGGGGCTGCCGAGCGTCGAGGACGTGGAGGCGGGCGACCTCTGGTACTTCCCCGCCGGGCTGCCGCACTCCCTGCAGGGCCTGGGGCCCGACGGGGCCGAGTTCGTGCTCGCCTTCGACGACGGCGAGCAGTCGGAGAGCAACACCCTGCTCCTCACCGACTGGTTCGCCCACACGCCGCCGGAGGTCCTGGCGAAGAACTTCGGCGTCGCCCAGGAGGTCTTCGCCGACATACCGCTGCACAACCTGTGGATCTTCCCCGGCGAGGTCCCCGGCGACCTCGAGGCCGACCAGGCCGCCGCCGGCGTGGAGTGGGGCGACGAGCCCGTGATCTTCCGCCTGTCCCGCTCGACGCCCGTCCACGAGAACAGCGGCGGGAAGATCCAGATCGCCGACAGCACGAACTTCCGCGCCTCGACCACCGTCGCCGCCGCCCTCACCACGATCAACCCGGGCTCGATGCGCGAGCTGCACTGGCACCCGAACGCCGACGAGTGGCAGTACTACCTGCAGGGCCAGGGCCGCATGACCGTGTTCAACACCGGTCCGCACGCGAACACGACCGACTTCAAGGCCGGAGACGTCGGGGTGGTCCGTCGCAACCTCGGCCACTACGTCGAGAACACGGGCGACGACGTGCTGGTCTACATCGAGACGTTCCGCAGCGACCGCTACGAGGAGGTGTCGCTCGCGAACTGGCTCAGCCACCTCCCGCCGGCGCTCGTCTCGGCCCACCTCAACATCCCCGTCGAGACGCTCGCCACCTTCGCCAGGGGGACGCAGGGCATCGTCCCCGTCCCGGGGAGGTGACGGTGGATCCCGCGCTGGTCGCCGAGGCCGATCGCGTCGTGGCGTCGCTCTCCCCCGGTCGGCGCGAGAGCGTGCGGGAGATCGTCCACGACGCGGCCCGCCGAGGTGCCCTCAGCCCCAGCGGGCGCCGGTTCCTCGACGCGGCGACCGGCTCCACCCTGGTCGCCGACCTCCTCGAGGCCGCGGTCGCGGAGTCGGCCGCGCATCCGCAGGCCCTCCTCGGCTCGCGCTGAGGCCGCGACGCTCCGCTCGAGACCCCGGCGCCGGTCAGCACCCCTGCCGCTTCGCCGCCAACGCCATCGCCCGAGACCAGGAGAACCATGAGCAGCAGCCACCCGTCCACCGCCGGACCCGCCGCGACCCGGCTAGTCGCGACCCCGCGTACGGGCGGCACGTCGGCCGCGCGCTGGTCCTGGCTCCTGGTCCTGGTCGGCGGGGTAGCGGCCTACCTCGTGGTCCTGCGCGTCCTGGTGATCACCTCGAACGTCAACCTCTTCCCCGCGCTGCTGCTGATCGGTGCCGTGACGGTCCCGCTGTCGGTCCTCGTCCTGGCCGAGGAGCTCGGGGACACGCCTCTCGTGCCCGGCTGGGCGGCCCTGCTGACCGCCGTGGTCGGCGGGATCGTGGGCGTGGTGGCGGCCGGGCTCCTCGAGTACGACACCATGCGCCAGCTGGGGACGGTGCCGATGCTGCTCGTCGGGTTCATCGAGGAGGCCGCCAAGCTCGTCGTCCCCGTCGTGCTCTACCTCGTCTGGCACCCGACCGACCCGCGGGGAGGCGTAGTCATCGGCGTCGCCGCCGGGACCGGCTTCGCCACGCTCGAGACGATGGGCTACGGCTTCCAGGCCCTGCTCTCCTCGGGCGGTGTCAGCGCCGTCGACGGCACCCTCCTCCTGCGGGGGCTGCTCTCCCCGGCCTGCCACATCGCCTGGACCGGGATGACGGCCGCCATGCTCTGGCGCATCCGGTCCGCGCCGCACCGGGGCCGGGCCGTCCTGGGCTTCGTCGTGACGTTCCTCGCGGCCGTGGCGCTCCACGCCACGTGGGACGGCTCCTCCAGCCGGCCGGTGCACGTCGTGGTCGCCGTCGTCGGCCTGGCGGTGCTCGTCGGGTTCGTCGTCGCGGCCCGCCGAGGGCGCGGTCCGCTGGCCCGGGCCTGACCGAACCTCCTGACGTACGGGGACCGGTCTTCGCCGCCGCTGGTCGTCGTCGCGCGGTCGCCCTGCCCGTCGGCGGCAGGACGCACGGCGGTCTGGCGGACCATGGTCGGGTGAGACCGCCCGGTACGCGTCGCCGACCGCCGCCGCCACCGCGCTCCATCGACGGGACGGTCACGGCCGACCTCGCCGACGTCGGGCGGCTGGCCTGGCTGGTGGAGCGCGGGTTCGTGGTGGCGGCGACCACCACGGGCAACCCGGCGGGAACGCGGGTGGCGTGCGCGCTCGCGGCCGGGGCGTTCTGGCCGCTGCTGCCCGCCGCCCTGGCGCTGCAGACCGCGCTGACCGTCCGGCCGGGCACGCGCTACTACCTCACGCCGGCCCGCGACGCCGTCCTCGCGGTCGCCGTCCGGCGCGGCGGCTGGTTCGTCTTCTGCCACGTCGCGGAGCGGCCGGGCTCGGGTCAGGGCCGGGCCCTCCGCGCCCTCGTCGCCCCCGCCCTGTGCGCGGCCGCCGACGCCAGCGGCACGCCCATCGAGGCCGCCGCGCTCACGTCGCGGCTCGCCCGCCGCTACCAGGCGGAGTTCCCCGGCCTGGCCGACCAGGGTAGGGCGTTCCCGCAGGGCCGTCGGCTGCGCCGGGCACCCCGGCCCTGACCCGGCCGAGGACCGGGAGCCGGGCCGAGCCGACGACCCCTGCCGCTCGACCGGGGCTCGCGAGTAGCGTGCGGGAGATGTCCGACATGCCGATGCCTCCCCGGGTCCTCGACCTGCTGCGCCGACCGAACCCGGCGGTGATGGCCACGCTCGCCGCCGACGGTCGTCCCGTCACCGTCGCCACCTGGTACCTGCTCGAGGACGACGGCCGCGTCCTGCTGGGGCTCGACGCCACGCGCGCCCGGCTCAAGCACCTGAAGCGCGACCCCCGCGTCTCCCTGACCGTGCTCGCCGCGGACGACTGGTACACCCACGTCAGCCTGCAGGGACGGGTCGGGCCGGTCACCGAGGACGTCGGGCTCCAGGAGATCGACCGGCTGTCGACCCACTACACCGGCAACCCGTACCCGGACCGCGTGCACCCCCGGGTGGCCGTGCGCCTCGAGGTCGAGCGGTGGCACGCCTGGGGCTCGTTGCGCGAGGAGCAGCCGGGCTGACCCGTCGGGCGCCGCCCGGTGCGAGCGGGCAGCGCCCGTACGTGCCGGTGGTTCAGGCGACGAGGATGACGGTCTTCCCCGGCAGACGGCCCTGGCCGGCGTCCTCGTGCACGGCCGGCAGCTCCGCCAACGTGCGGCGGTCGACGACGTGGAGGCGGAGCCGGCCCGCGTCCACCCGCGTCACCAGGTCGGCGAGGTGGGCGGTGTCGGGCCTGACCCACACCCCGGCCGTGCGCACCGACCGCGCCTCGTCGGCCGGCACCGGGCCGGCCGAGCTGACGACGATCCCGCCGTCGGCCACGAAGGCGGTCAGCCGCGCCAGGTCCTCTGCCGGCAGGCGTACGTGGTTGACCACGACGTCGAACGGCCCGGACACCGCGGCGGGGCCCGCGTCCAGGTCCAGCGGGCCGACGACCCGGGCGCCGTAGCCGCGCAGCCGGTCGTCGTGCTCGGGACCGTCGACCGCGGTCACCGTCGCGCCGGCGTCGACGGCGAGCTGGACCACGATGCTGCCCACCGCTCCCCCCGCGCCGACGACGAGGACGGTCTGACCGGCGCGGACCTCGGCGAGCTCGACGACCGCCTGCATCGCGGCGAGCCCGGCCAGCGGCAGCGACGCGGCGTCGGCCAGGTCGACGGTCCGAGGCGCGCTGGCCAGCAGGTCGGCCGCCACGACCGCGTACTCCGCAGCGCCGCCGTGCACGTCGAGCGGGAGCATGGCGACGACCCGGTCGCCCGGCGCGACCCCGTCCACCCCGGCCCCGAGCTCGACGACGGTGCCCGCGAGGTCCAGGCCGGGGGTGATCGGCAGCGGTGTCGGGATCATCTCCGCGAGCACGCCCAGGCGTATGTGGTCGTCGACGGGGTTGAACGAGGTGGCGGCCACCTCGACGAGCACTTGGCCCGGACCGGGCACCGGGCGTTCGACCTCCTCGTGGCGCAGGACCTCGGTGCTGCCGAACTCGTGGTAGCGGACGGCCTTCATGTCTGTCTCCTTGGGCGTGACGGTGACGGCGGCGGGCAGGAAGCCCTTGACTTGCCTGAGCAAGTGATTCGACGGTGCCACGCTTGCCTAGGCAAGTCAAGCGCTCGTCAGCGCCCGCTTCGAGTCCGTGTCGTCGTTCGGGCAGGTACGTCCCGACCATTGCCTAGGCAAGTACGATGCGGGGATGACCAGCCCGACGCGGTGGCTCGACGACGAGCAGCAGGACCTGTGGCAGGACCTGCTCACGGTGGTCATCGGTCTGCCCGCGCTCCTGGACCGGCAGCTGGAGGCGGACGCCGGGATCTCGAACTTCGAGTACAGCGTGCTGGCCCGGCTGTCGATGACCGAGACGTCGTCCATGCGGCTCAGCGACCTGGCCGCGCAGTGCACCAGCACCCTGCCGCGGCTGTCGAAGGTGATGGTCCGCTTCGAGCAGCAGGGCTGGGTGACCCGCCGCCCCGACCCGGAAAACGGTCGCTACACCGTGGCGACGCTGACGGAGAGCGGTCGGCGGAAGGTCGTCGACTGCGCGCCCGGCCACGTCGAGCAGGTCCGGCGGCTGGTGTTCGACCCGCTCAGCGCCACGCAGCAGCGTCAGCTCGGAGCCGCGCTCGCGCGCGTCTCCGGACCGGTGCGCGAGCACCTCGGCCTGCGCTGACGGAGGTGCGAGCTCAGCCCGCGGCGACGCCCAGGGTCAGGAGGATGTTGGCGTATAGCCGCTGCTCCCCCGTGGCGATGACCAGGGCGACGTCCTCGGAACGAGCGGCGGCGTAGAACGCCTGCCGCGGGACCCCGGGGAGCTCGAGGTCCGGCAGCAGCTGGCGGAACGCGGCGAAGACCTCCGGCTCCGGGCCGGTCTCGGGCAGCATCACCAGGGCCTCCTCGACGACGACCGCGGTGCTCAGGACGGCGAGCATGTCGACGACGCCCACGAGCCCGGGGCGCACGTTCAGGTAGACCAGGCGCGCGTGCGGCCCGGCCGCCGTCCGGAACGGGTAGTTCGCATCGGCGAGGAGGACGCGCGACCCGTGCCCGGCGGAGCCGAGCGCGTCCAGGATCTCCGGGTGCGTGAGCGGGTACCTCAGCATCCGGCGCCTCCCAGCGGGTCCTTCATCGTTCCTCCTGTCGTGCGGTCGTCGCTGGGGTCACATGACGGCGGAGAGCTGCCACGGGGCGAACTCGTTCTGCCCGTAGCCGTGCAGCTCGCTGCGCGACCGGCGGCCGGAGGCGCAGTCGATCATGGCCTCGAAGATCTCGTCGCCGACCTCCGCGATCGAGCGCCGCCCGCCCACGATCTCGCCGGCGTTCAGGTCCATGTCGTCGCGCTGGCGGTCCCACAGCAGGCTGTTGGTGGCGATCTTGAGCGACGGCGTGGGCTGGCAGCCGTACGCCGAGCCGCGGCCGGTGGTGAAGCAGATGAGGTTCGCCCCGCCCGCGACCTGGCCGGTGGCCGACACCGGGTCGAAGCCGGGCGTGTCCATGAACACCAGCCCGTGCGCGGTCACCCGCTCGGCGTACGTGTAGACGTCGACGAGGTCGGTCGTGCCGCCCTTGGTCACCCCGCCGAGCGACTTCTCGAGCACGGTGGTCAGCCCGCCGGCCTTGTTGCCGGTCGACGGGTTGTTGTTGAGCTCGGCGCCCATCCGCTCGGCGTACGCGAGCCACCAGTCGAACCGGCGCAGCAGCTTGTCCGCCACCTCGGGCGTCCGGGCCCGGCGGGTCAGCAGGTGCTCGGCGCCGTAGATCTCCGGGGTCTCGGAGAGGATCGCCGTGCCGCCGTGGCGGACGAGCAGGTCGACGGCGTGGCCGAGCGCGGGGTTGGCCGTGATGCCGGAGTAGCCGTCGGAACCGCCGCACTGCAGCCCGACCGTCAGCTCCGAGAGCGGGATCGGCTCGCGGACGACGTCGTTCACGGTCGGCAGCATGGCCTCGACCAGGGCGATGCCCTGGGCGATCGCCCGGGTCGTGCCGCCCACGTCCTGGATGGTGAAGCGGGTGAGCAGCGGCCCGTCGCCCTGGCCGACCGGGATCTCCTCGACCTGGTTGGTCTCGCACCCGAGCCCGATCATGAGGATCCCGCCGAAGTTGGCGTGCTCGGCGTAGCCCTGCAGGGTCCGGCGCAGGACCGCGAAGCCCTCGCCGGCCGGGTCGACGGCGCAGCCCGTCTCGTGCACGAGCGCCACGACGCCGTCCACGTTCGGGTAGTCCGCGAGGCGCCCCGGGTCGGCGTCCGTACGCCGGAAGGCGTCGGCGATGGCGCGGACGACGGTCGCCGAGCAGTTGACGCTGCTGACGATGCCGACGTAGTTGCGGGTGGCCGCCCGCCCGTCCGCGCGGCGGATGCCCTCGAAGGTGCGCGGCTGCTCCACGAGTTGCGTGGGACGGCTGTCCACCGACGGCGCGGGGTCGCGGGCGAACTCCGACATCTCGAGGTTGTGCGTGTGGACGTGGTCGCCCACGGCGATCGCGGCCGAGGCGGTACCGATGACCTGCCCGTAGCGGAGCACCGGCGCACCCACGGCCACGGTGCGCGTGGCGACCTTGTGCCCGGCCGGCACCTCGGCCCGGACGGTGACGCCCTCGGCGTCCAGGTGGTCGCCGGCGCTGAGCGGGTAGCAGGCGATGACGACGTCGTCGTCCGCGTGCAGCCGGATGGTCGCGCGCCGCGAACCGCCGAGCACGAGCGGGACCGCGGCGCCGCCCGCGTCGGGGCTGTCGGCCGGGCCCAGCGCGAAGCCCTGCCCCGTGCCCGGGGTCGTGCCCGGTGCCGTCTGTGCCGTCATCGCTGGTCTCCTGTCGTCGGTGCGGGCAGCCCGTAGGCCCGCCGTACGGTGCCGTCGAACACGTCCGCGTGCCACGCGGCCGGCACGAGCCCGACCGCCATCTCGAACCAGTCTCCGTACGCGGCGCGGGTCGTCACCACCGGCCAGTCGCTGCCCCACATCACACGGGTCGGACCGAAGCGCTCGAGGATCGTCTCGACGTAGGGGCGGAGGTCGTCACGGCCCTGGTCGGGCGCGGCCTCGGTGAGCAGCCCGGAGACCTTGCAGAAGACGTTCGGGCAGGCGGCGAGGTCGGCGAGGTCAGCGGCCCACCCGGGCGACCCGCCCGCGGCGACGTCGGGCTTGGCCCCGTGGTCGACCACGATCCGCAAGCCGGGCAGCCGGCGAGCGACCGCGAGGACGCGGGAGAGGTGGACGGGTCGGACCAGGGCCTCGTAGACGAGCCCGCGCGCCTGCATCGCGGCCAGCGACGACATCACCGCGGGCGCGAGGACCCAGTCCGGGTCGTCGATCGCCTGGAGCCAGGGACGCAGGGCGACCAGGGCCGACGGCTCGCGGTCGCGGATCGCTGCCGCGGCGCGCGGGGCCGCCAGGTCGCACCAGCCGACGACCCCGAGGAGGTGCGTGGGGTGCGACGCCGCGAGCTCCTCGACGTACGCGGTCTCCGCGGTCGTCGGCGCGGCCTGGACGAGCACGGCGGCGTCGATCCCCAGGGGGGCGGCGACGCTTGTCCAGTCGGCGACGGTGAAGTCGCGCCGCAGCGCGGGGTCCTCGTCGGCCAGCCAGTCGTAGTCCCCGCGGTCGAGCCGCCACAGGTGCAGGTGGGCGTCGATCACGCCGCGACCTCCCCGTCGGTGGTGATGACGGTCGGGCGGCCCGAGGCCGGGGCCCACCGCTCGGGGAGCAGCCCCTCGGCGACGAGCTCGGCCCACAGGTCGGCCGGGACCGGTTCCGCGAGCCAGGCGAGGTTCTGGTCCAGCTCGGCGACGCTGCGCGGGCCGATCAGCAGGCTGGTGAAGCCGGGGTTCGCGGCGACGAGCTGCGCCGCCGCGGCGGGCAGGGCGACCCGGTGCCGGGCGCAGACGGCCTGGAGCCGCGCCACCCGGGTCAGAACCTCGGCGGGGGCGTCGGCGTACGCGTAGCGACCGGCCCCGGTGAGGGCGCCCGCCGCGTAGATGCCGCCGGCGACGAGCGCCACGCCCCGGTCCGCGCAGCGGCCGAAGAAGGCCTCGTCCTCGGGCTGGTCGAGCAGGGTGAAGCAGCCGGCGACGAGGGCGCAGTCGAGGTCGATGTCCTCCAGCACCGCGTCGACCGCCGCGGTCTCGTTGACCCCGACGCCGATGCGGTTGACGACCCCCGCAGCCCGCAGGTCGTCGAGGGCCCGGTAGCCGCCGGCCCGGAGCGCGGCGACGTGGCCGGCGTTGGCCGCGCCGTGCGTGGCGACGCCGATGTCGTGCAGGTGGAGGACGTCGAGACGGTCGACGCCGAGGCGGTTCAGGCTGTCCTCCACCGAGCGGAGGACGCCGTCGTACGAGTAGTCCCAGCGCTCGACGAACGGTCCCCCGCTGCGCCAGCCGAACCCGAGCCCGCCGGTGTCCTGCGGGTGCAGCCGACGCGGACCGAGCAGCCGGCCGGCCTTCGTGCTGAGGACCAGGTCGTCACGGCACCCGGTCCGGTCGAGGAACGTCCCGATGCGGCGCTCGGCGGTCGTCAGCCCGTACATCGGGGCGGTGTCGACGTAGCGGACGCCCCGGTGCACGGCGTGCTCCAGCACCGCCTGCGCCTCGTCGGCCTTGACGGGTGCGTAGAGCCCGCCCAGCGCGACGGTCCCGAGACCGAGGCGCGGGAGGAACGGCGACGTGGTCGCGGACGTCATCGGGCTTCGCCGGCACCGCCGGGCGCGTCCCCGGGGACGCCGACCCGCTCGTAGCCGACGAGCACGTACGCCAGACCGTCGTGGACCCGCAGCGTGACCTCGTGGCGGCCGTCGACGTCCGCCACGTCGATGACCTCGGCCCCCGGACCGGCCTCGACGGCGCCGAAGGTGCGGTCGGCCCAGGCGGGCACCACGACGGTGACCGTCGGCACGCTCGGGACCCGGTCGGTGGAGTAGCTCAGCAGGGTGACGAGCAGCCGCGACTCCTCGGCCTGGTCGAAGACGGACAGCCAGACGCCGTCGCTGCCGCGGGCGGAGACGCTGACGTCGTCGCCGAGCAGCCGCTCGACGAGCGCCGTGAACAGCCGCCGGTTGGCCGGGGTCGGCGAGGTCTCGAGGTCGAAGGCGCTGTAGACGGCCGTCCCGGCCCCGAACCGGTTCTGCACGAGGACCGGGGTCTCGGTCCGGCGCCACGGCGGGGCCGCGTGGATCGCCGCCCAGGTCTTGCGGTCCACC
This sequence comes from Microlunatus spumicola, assembly GCF_039536445.1. Lineage (NCBI taxonomy): Bacteria > Bacillati > Actinomycetota > Actinomycetes > Propionibacteriales > Propionibacteriaceae > Microlunatus > Microlunatus spumicola. The sequence continues at coordinate 929,549 of NZ_BAAAYR010000001.1, forward strand.
GAACCCCAGTCCGCGCTGTCCGCGTACGGCAGCGTCAGCGTGGCCAGCACCTCGCCGGACGCCTCCCCCAGCCGGGGCGAGGTGCAGAGCGGCCGGGGTTCGTAGACCTGGCCGAAGTGCAGGTTGTACGGGTGGCTCAGGCTGTGCTGCGGCCACACGGCCGCGCGGACGCCCTCGTCGGCGGGCTGCAGGTAGGCGACGCGGCCCTGCTCCTCGCCCGCGATCGACACGCCGAACACGTCGGCGAGCGCGAAGTCGTCGTGGCGCCGGCCGAGCACGTCGACCAGGGAGGTGTAGCCGCTCGCGTACAGGCGTCCGCCCGCGGCCACGAAGGCGCGGAACGCCGCCACCTCCGCCGCGCTCGTGCGGGAGACGTTCGGCAGGACGAGCACCTTGTGGTCGCCCAGCCGGTCGAGGTCGCTGGACGTGACGACCCCGAAGGCGACGTGCGCCTCGGACAGCGCGCGGGCGGCACCGCGGACCGCCTCGACGTGCGGGAACGGGTCGCCGCCCAGCTTGTGCGGGACGGTGACCGGGGTCCGGTTGTCCGCGAAGTCCATGAACGAGTCGTCGGAGAAGTAGATCGCCACGTCCTCGACCGGCGTGCCCCCGAAGTACGGCTCGAACGGCTTCAGCCGCTCGACGGTCTCGCCGATCGCCGCGAAGCTGCCCGCCACCTCGCGGCCGTCGGGCTCGATGCCGTCGATGATGATGAACGCGGAGCCGACGGCGCTGGCCGCCAGCCCCTGCATGGCGAGCTCCTGGCTGCTCTTCAGCGAGACATGGTCGATCAGGTCCTTGCCCAGGCTGACCATCAGCTCGGCCGGCTGGGACCGGCTCAGGTGCTGGGCCATCTTGGTGACCACGAGCTGCTCGAAGCGGTCGCCGTAGAGGTCCATCGACGTGTACGTGTCGAGCCGGCCGCTCGACAGGGGCTGCGCGCACCGCCAGCCGGACAGCGCGTTGGCCAGGTTGTGGGTGACGGCGAGGCCGGGCCGCAGCTCGAGCGCCCGGTCCATCAGCTCGGCCGTGAACTCGGAGATCCAGCGTCGGCGCGCCTCCTGGAACGCCGCCCAGGTCGGATCGGTCCAGTCGACGGTGCCCGGGATCTCCAGGCCGTCCTCGCGCCGGAAGCGGTCGCGGCACGCCTCGCAGCTGCAGACGGCGAGGAAGAAGATCATGTCGAGCCACAGCGCGTCCCACGTGTAGCCCGTGAGGATCTCCTCGAGGATGCCGAGCTCGTACGCGCGGTAGCCCGCGTTGTTCGGGCAGCACACGCCGTAGCGCGTGTAGCCGTGCATCGGCCCGCCCAGCCCCTGGTCGACCTGCGCCCAGTCCGGGTGCGTCTCGGCGGCCCAGTTGTCGAAGGTGATGCTCTGGTACGCGGCGGTCGCCAGCCCGCGGCTCCGCAGCGCGTCGTTCAGCTCGCCGAGCACGTCGCGGCCCTCGAGCCGCGGGTGCATCCTGCCGATCCTCGTCGGGTAGGTGCAGAGGCCGAGGTGCGACTTCGCGTAGATCATCACCGCGTTGAGCCCGGCGTCGGCGCACGAGGCGGCGAGGCGCTCGGGGTCGTAGTCGGACAGGAACTGCTCGTCCCACTCGGGGATGTGCATGTCGCGCAGCAGGCGTCGCGTCGTGGTCTGGAACGGGGACGGGGCGCTCGTCGGCACGCTGACACTCCTTCGGGTCGGTCGAGTCGTCGGGTCAGAGGGCTAGATTGAGCCGACATCGAGGTGCTGGCGACACTAGCTAACGAGATTCATCGGGTCAATAGTCAGCAGAGGACCCTGGACAGTCGGTTTCGGGGCCGTTCTCTTCGGCTTCACCCGATGACGCGATCAGCACGGCCGCGAGCGCTGACCCGATGACCGAGAGACCTGGAGGCTGACGTGACGGTGACCGACGCGGCGATCGAGAAGATCAAGTCGATGATCGTCTCGGGCGAGCTGCAACCGGGCGACCGCCTCCCCGTGGAGAAGGTCCTCGCCGCCGAGCTGGGCCTGTCGCGGAACTCGCTGCGCGAGGCGATCCGCGCTCTCACGGTGCTGCGGATCCTCGAGACCCGGCAGGGCGCCGGGACCTACGTGACGAGCCTGGCCCCCAGCCTGATCCTCGACGCCGTGAGCTTCATCGTCGCCTTCCACGACCCGAAGACGGCGCTGGAGTTCCTCGACACCCGGCGGGTGCTGGAGTCGGAGGCGGCGGCGCGCTCCAGCCAGCGCATGACGCCCGAGGACCTGGACCGGCTGGGCATGATCAACGCCGACCTGCACGCGCTGGCCGCCGCCGAGGTCTTCGACAGCGAGGCCTTCCTCCGGGCCGACAAGCAGTTCCACCGCGTCGTCGCCGAGAGCTGCGGGAACAGCGCGTTGGCTGCCCTCGTGGTGATGCTGGGCGGCCAGACCGAGCCGGCCCGGATGCTCCGGGTGGCCTTCAGCGACGAGGTCGCCGCGCAGGCCGCCCGCGAGCACGACGGGATCGTCGACGCCCTCCGGCGCCGGGACCCCGACCGTGCGCGTTCGCGGACGGCCGCCCACATCCTGAACCTCGAGGACTGGCTCGAGCGCGAGCTCGACAAGCGCTGATCGCGGCGCCTACCCGCCCGCGGGCTCGACGCGCGGCGGCCGGCAGCGCACCGCGCGCAGGTCGCCGCTCACCCGCACGTCGCCGAGCCCGTGAGGGACCAGCACGACGTCGCCGCGCCCCACGCCGAGCGTCCCGTCGTCCCACGTCAGGTCGCCGACGCCCTCGACCACCACGAGCACGGCGAACGACGGCTCGAGCGTGATCTCTCGGGCGGTGTCGAGCAGGTCCGCGCGGAAGAAGCGGTCGGCGGCCGCCGGCAGCAGGCTCGTGGCTCCCCCCTCCGCCGACAGCGCGCGGCGTACGAGGAGCGCCTCGAGGCTCTCCGCCGACCGGCTCGTCGACTCGAGGGCGTCGAACACCTCCCCCGCGTCGAGGCCGAGCGTCGCGGACTCGGCGGTGAGGCCGTCGAAGCCGCGCCACTCGAGCAGCACGGACAGGTCGGACGGCTGCTGGAGCTCGACGATCGTCAGGCCGGGCGCCAGCGCGTGCGCGAGACCCGCCGGGACCAGGAACGCGTCGCCGACCGCCAGCTCGACCTCGTTCATCCGACCCAGCAGGTCGCCGGTGTCGCCGTGGTCGACCCAGCGGGCCACGTCGGCCGGGCCGACCTCCTCCCGGAACCCCAGGTAGGCGGTGGCTCCCTCCGCGGGCGCGTCCACGACCACCCACGCCTCGGTCTTGCCGTTCGGCTCGTCGAGCCGCCGCCGGGCGTAGTCGTCGTCGGGGTGCAGGTGGGCGAACAGCCGTTGGCCCGGGTTGATCAGCTTCACCAGCAGCTGCGTCGACGACCCGTGACGCCGCACGTGCTCCGCCCCGAGGAACCACTCCGGGTCCTGCTCGACCGCGTCCCGCAGCGCGGTCCCGTCGGGCAGCCGCGACTGCCCGACGTCGGCAGTGCCGTACGCGGAGGTGGTGGACGCGAGGAAGTCCTCGGGCCGGTGGTCGTCGATCTGCAGGGTGCCCCGCAGCGCGGCGATCCCGGCCCCGCCGCGGTACGGACGGCGGGGCTGGTTGGGCGCCAGGACGTACGGACCGCCGCCGGGACGGCTCGTGGGCGCGCTCATCGCAGGTGCACCACGGCGTAGGTCTCGAGCACCGGCAGCACGAGGCCGACCGTGCCGTCGGTGCCGGGCGAGACCGGGACCTCGACGGCCTCCCGCCCGGGAGCGTGGACCGTGGCCTGCGTGAACCCCTCGTCGGTCCGCACCCGGACCTCGAGGTCGACCCGGGGCCGGACCTGGTCGAGGTCGCCGTCGTAGTCGTAGTTCACGAGGTGCAGGGCCCAGCCGCCGGCCGGGGCCGCCTGGAGGCTCACCGCGGCGGCCGGTCCGAGGTCGACGAGGACCTCGGGCTCGACGGCCGCGACGGTCTCCCCGACGGAACCGCTCCGGACGGTGCGGGCGTGGTCGGCGACCTCGCGGGCCACGTCGTCGCCGAGCTCGGTGCCGTACGCGCCCTGCAGCAGGACCCGCCCACCGGCGTCGAGGTACGCGACGAGGGCGCGGTGCTGGGTCGCGCTGACGCCCCAGACGTCCGGCAGCACGACGGTGTCGTAGCGCCGGAGGCTCTCGGCGTCGACGTCGTTGGCCCGCAGCACCTCGTCGGGCAGCACCACCACGTCGAAGGTGCGCGTCGCGCGGCTGAGCGCCTCGACCGTCTCCCAGTACGACGACGCCGGGACGCCGGTCTGCTCGACGACCGGGAACCAGCGGTCCACGTCGTTGAACTGGTCGGAGTCGATCGTCAGGTCCATGAGGCTGCGCACGGAGTAGACGACCGCGGTGCGGTGCGGCGAGGTGTGGGAGAGCAGGTGGTCGATCTCCTTGAGGAACTGACCCGTCTCGTTCACCAGGTCGCGCGGCGCCCAGTAGGCGTCGCGCTCGTCGGTGCCGAACCACGAGCCGTACGGCAGCGACATGTTCGCGCCCATGGCGCTGGCCTCGAAGATCGTCAGCCGGAACAGGTCGTGCGCGCGCCCGTGCTGCAGCTTGCGGGTGAGCTCGCCGGTGACGCCGCCGTACGGGTTCTCGACCGCGACCAGGTCGCGCCCGCGGGCGAGCCCGACACCGTGGCGGAAGTACCAGGGCTGCTGGTAGCGGGTCTCGCGCATCTCGGTGACGAGCACGTCGACGTGGTCGACCATCGGGTCCCAGTAGGGCGCGAGGTCGTAGAAGTTGCCGCCGACGCGGATGTCGACGCCGAGCGAGCGCCCGTACTCCTTCGCGTAGCCCGCCACCTCGGCGAACGTCCGCGCGATGGCGATCTGGGTCGCCCGGCTGTAGGCGGCGTAGAGCGGGAGGGCGCGCGGGTTCTCGCGGGCACGGTGGCCGCGCTCCAGCAGCCACTCCCGGTAGTCGAAGCCGGCCAGGTCGACCCCGTCGAGCTCGGCCGGGACCTCGGCGGCCGGCAGCCCCTGCAGGTAGGAGCGGAAGTCGGCGACGCAGTCGCGGCAGAAGCAGCAGCCGTAGCGGAACGCGCTCAGCGGGGTGTCGGTCTCGTCGAGCTGGATGCCGCGGGCGCCCGCGTCGATCTGGACCTTGATGACCGCCTTGAGGTACTCCCGCCACACCGGGTTGTTCCGGTCGGCGTAGTAGCAGCTCTGCTCCGGCCGCGCCGCGACCTCCACCCAGTGCGCGTGGATCGGCCCGCCCTCGAGGTCGCGGCAGGCCACCTCCTCGAACAGGTCGGTCACGAGCTCGCCGGCGCTGTTCCGCAGGCCGTCGGGGAAGTAGTCGGTCAGGGGCTTCCAGGACGAGGGCCCGGTGCCCGCGGAGAACTCCCGCAGCCCGACGGTCGTCGGGGTGCCGGCGCCGCGCAGCTCGTTCTGGGCGACGACCTCGTCGTCGGTCACCTCGGCGGGGAACTCCCACGCCTGCGACTCGAAGACGATCGCGAACAGGTCGATGTCGCGCTGCTGCGCGTGCGCGATGAACTCGCTCTCGTTCACGTAGCCGTAGTGGCGGAAACGCGCGGGGACGTGGCCGTACGCCTCCTCCTCGAGGTACGGCAGGCTGATCGAGCCGCCGCCGAGTCCGGCCCAGACCAGGACGGTCGCGCCCATGTCCTCCAGGTCGTCCAGCATCGTCAGCCGCCTCGGCGGCATGCTCGGGTGCTGGTTCCACGTGTACGGCGTCCAGCCGTCGAAATACACTCCGCGTTCCATCGGGTCCTCCTGGGTCAGGGCGTGCTCGGGTTGAATGACGGGGGCGTGCGGCACCCGTCGTGTGGGGGTGGTGTCGGTCGGGCTCCTGCCCTGCCGGAGCAGGTGCAGAGGTGGGTCAGGCGGTGGCGCGGGGCGGGGCGGCGCTGCTGCGCACGACCAGCTCGGTGCGCACGAGCACGCTGCCCGGGGCCGACGCGGCCCGGACGACGAGCCGGGCGGCCTCGCGCCCCAGCCGGCGGGCCGGCTGCGTGACGACGGTGATCGGCGGCGTCACCAGCGTCGCCCAGGGCACGTCGTCGAACATCACGACGGACAGGTCGTCGGGGATGTCCAGGCCCAGGTGCCGGACGGCACCGATCGCGGCCTCGCCGAGGATGTTGTTGGACGCCACCAGCGCGGTGGGCAGGGGCTCCGCGCCGAGGATGCGCAGCGCGTTGGCGAAGGCGTTGCGCCGGGTGAAGTGGCTCGGCACCACGAGCTCCTCGACGACCTCGAGCCCGGCGTCGGCGTGCGCGTCCCGGTAGCCCTGCTCTCGCTCCCGGCCGCTGCTGACCTCGCGGGGCCCGCCGAGGTAGCCGATGCGTCGGTGGCCGAGCACGATGAGGTACTCCGTCAGGGCGTAGGCGCCGTCGTGGTTGTCGACGACCACCGACGGCACGTCCAGGCCGTCGAGGACCCGGTCGGCGAAGACGAGGTTGACGCCGAGCTCCTTCGCCTCCCGCCAGACCCCGAGGTTCTCGCTGCTCGGGAACGCGATGATCCCCTCCACGCGCTGCTCGAGGAAGAGCTCGACGTACTCGCGTTCCGCGGCGGCGTCGTCGTCGCTGGAGCCCACGATCACGTGCCGGTCGAGGTGCCGGGCCTCGGCCAGCACGCCCTTGGCGAAGTCGCCGTAGTAGCTGTTCGAGACGTCGGCGACGAGCAGGCCGATGTTCTTCGTCCGCTGCTCCTTGAGCCCCCGCCCGATCGCGCTCGGGCGGTACCGGAGCTCGCGCACGGCCTCCTCGACCTTGGCGCGGGTGTCGAGCGAGACGTAGCCGCGCCCGGAGAGCACCCGCGAGACGGTCCCCACGCCGACACCCGCCGCGGCGGCGATGGTCTTGATCGTCGGCTGCCGCGCGCCGGCGGCCAGGTGGGCGTCCTCGGTCCCGTCCGGCAGGTCCGGCCGGCCCGGCTCGCTCACCCCTTCACCGCGCCCTCGAGGACGCCCCGCACGAACTGCTTGCGGAACACCAGGTAGACGAGCAGGGGGAGCGCGGTGGCCACCGCGAGCACGGCCATCTGCACCGCGATCTGCGACGTCGACCGTCCGGCGAACTGGAGCACACCCACGGGGACTGTGTACCGGTCGGGGCTCTGCATGTAGACGAGGGGGTAGATGAAGTCGTTCCAGACCCAGATCACGTTGAAGATCACGACGGTCAGCAACGACGGGCGCGCGAGCGGGAGCAGCACCTGGAGGAAGATCCGCACGTGCGACGCCCCGTCCATGACGGCGGCCTCGCGCAGCTCCTTCGGCACGGAGTCGAAGAAGTTGCGCATGACGAGGATGCCGAAGGGCGTCCAGCCGCAGTAGGTGACGATGAGCGCCAGGTAGGTGTCCTGGATGTTGAAGAGCTCGATCCAGCGGTAGCCCGCGATCACCAGGGCCTGCGGCGGCACCATCAGCCCGACGATCAGTAGCCCGAACCACACCTGCTTGCCGCGGAACTCGAAGGTCGAGAACCCGTACGCCGCCACCGCCGACAGGCCGGCGATCAGCGCGACGCTGATGACGTTCACGAGGACGCTGTTGCCCACCCAGGTCAGCAGCCGGCCGTCGGTGATCAGGAACGCGTAGTTGTCGAGGCTCCAGCGCCCGCCGAAGCCGAACGGGTCGGCGAGCGCCGCGCTGTTGGAGCGCAGCGAGGCGGTGGCCATCCACACCAGCGGGTAGACGATCGTCACCGCGAGCAGGGTGAGCAGCACGTAGCGCAGCAGCCGGGTCCCCCACGGGCGGACGGGTCGCCGCCGCGTGGTCGTGGGCTCGACGCCCGGCGCGGTCGTGGTGGGGTGCGTGGTCGTGGTCGTCATGGCCGCTGGTCCTTCCCGAGGCGGTCGGCCCGTCCCTGACGGACGTAGAAGAAGGCGAGCACGAGCGTGATCACCAGCAGCACGACGAGGATCGCGCTGCCGTAGCCCACCTGGTTGCCGCTGAAGGCCTGGAAGAAGGCCCAGGTGGACAGCACCTCCGTGCCGTGGTTGGGGCCGCCGCCGGTGCTGACGTAGATGGTGGCGAAGACCTTGAGACCGTCGATCGCCGCCAGCAGCAGGACGAGCTTGATGGTGTCGGCGAGCATCGGGATCGTGACGAACCCGGTCTCCTTCCACCACCCGGCGCCGTCGACCTTGGCCGCCTCGAAGACGTCGCCGGGCAGCGACGCCATGCCGGCGATGAAGATGAAGAGGTAGAGCCCGAAGCCGACCCACACGTCGAGCAGCACGAGCAGCGGCAGCGCCCGGGAGGTGTCGGCCAGCCAGGGTCCGGCGAGCGCGCCCAGCCCGACCGCGTCGAGCATCGGGTTGACCAGCCCGTTGTTGGGGTCGAACACGAACTTGAGCACGATGCCGACGACGACCAGGGAGAGCGTCGAGGGCACCAGGAAGATGCCCTGGAACAGCCCGCTCAGCGGGAACGCCTTCCGGAACGCCAGCGCCAGCGCCAGGGCGAGCCCGGTCTTGAGGACCACCGAGCCGGCGAGGAACGCGACGTTGTGCACGAGGGCCTGGACGAAGACCGGGTCCTTGGCCAGGTCGAGGTAGTTCTGCACCCCGTTGAAGCTGATGTCGTCGTAGCTGTAGCCGTTCCAGTCGGTGAAGCTCAGCACGATCGTGAGCGCCAGCGGGACGAGCAGGAACGCGACGAAGAAGAAGTAGCCGGGGACGATGGTCAGGAACGCCTTCGGCGCCTGGCGCTCCCGACGTCGGACGCGGGGGCGGACCCCGGGGTCGACGGTGGTGCTCATGGTGGGTCCTTCCCTCACGGACGGGGGACGGGCTTCTCGGCCCGTCCCCCGCCCGTGCGGTGGGGGGTGGCGGTGGGGAGGCTGGGTGCCTACTTCTTCGCGGCCGCCGCAGCCTTCTGCAGCGACGTCACGAACTCCTCGGCCGTCATCGTCTGGCCGGCCATCGCGGTGGCGCCGTTGAGCATCGCCTGGTCACCCACGGACGGGTCGACGAGGCTCTCGAAGTAGGTCACGAAGCCCTGGCCGCCGCCCTCGAACGCGCTCTGCACCTGCTTCCACGCCGGCTGCAGGTCCTCGGGCAGCGCGCCGTCGGAGCCCTTCATCATGTTCATCACCGACGCCTTGGAGAACAGCTCGCCCGACTTCTGCGTGGCCATGTAGTCCAGGAACTTGTACGACGCGTCCTTGTTGCCGACCTTCGCCGGGATGCCGAAGCCCTCGTTGATGCCGCCCAGCTGCTCGGTGCTCGGCTTGGCCGGATCGACCTGCGGGAAGGGCGCGACCGTGACGTCGAACGTCGGGGGCGTCTCGGCCATCGTCTGCTGGAACCAGGTGCCGGTCTCCATGAACGCGGACTTGCCGGAGAGGAAGAGCGACATCATCGCGTTGTAGTCCGAGCCCGCGGCACCCTCGGGGAACACGCCGGCCTCGGCGAGGCCCTGGAAGTCCTGGGCCGCCTGCAGGAAGCAGGGGTCGTCCCACTTGGCCCCGTCCTGCGCCACGGCCTTGTTGATCGTGGCGATCCCGCAGCGCTGGATCGAGAGCAGCTGCCACCACTGCGCGGCCGGCCAGCCGTCGCCGCCGTACATGGACACGGTGCTGATGCCGGTGCCCTTGAGCTTCTGCGCGTTGGTCTTGAAGTCGTCGACCGACGTCGGGACCTTGAGGTCGTACTTCTGCACGATCTCGGGGTTCATGTAGAGGACGTTGCTGGTGTAGACGTCGAGCGGGACGCAGTAGACCTTGCCGTCGTACGAGCAGAGCTGCTTGACCAGGTCGCTGTCCGCGTACGAGTAGGCGCTCTTGTGCTGCTCCCACCACGGGGTGATGTCGGTGAGCAGTCCCGCCTTGGCGTACTCCTCGGTCTGCCGGAAGCCCTCGAACTGCAGGATGGCCGGCGGGTTGTTGCTCGAGATCCCCGTCCGGACCACCGTGTCCGCCTCGCCGTCGGCGAGCTCGCGGTTCTGGAACTGCAGGTCCGGGTTCTCGGCGTTGAAGCCGTCGACCATGCCCTGCACCGCCGTGTTGCCCGAGCCGGCCAGCTGGTGCCAGACGCTGAGGTTCGTCTCGCCGCCACCACCCCCGCTGCCGCCCTTCGCGGCGAGGCCGCAGCCACCGACCGCGGGCAGGAGCGCCGCCAGGAGGGCCCCCGCCATGAGTGTCTTCCGCACAACCTTCATGAGTCCGTCCTTCGCATCGTTGCGTTCGAGCTCTCCGTGTGGAGTCGTTTCCACAGGTCTACCACAACGACGGAGCGGTGCACCAGAGGTGGTCCGTGGGCCACGGGGCGGGACCGCTGCAGCGTTGTCGTCGGACGCGGGTCGACGGCTGCACCGACGACCAGGGGTCGCCGCGTACGGGCTGGTGCTGCCGCGCAAGCATGCGAAAGCCGTCCACGACGTCCTCGCTCCCCTGGTCAGCGGGCAGGCGTCACCATCAGTACCGGTAGCCGGGGTGAGGCGGCCCCGAGGTTCCCGAACCGCGGCCGGTCCGGCGGCGGGATCGAAAAGAATTCAGGCCAGGAGCCGCGCGTGGAGATCACGTTCACGACCCGCTGACGCGCCGCCTCCGGCTGAGGGACGGTGGAACCTCTGTCCCCGGCGCGTTCAGGACCAGTCGCCGTCGTCCGTGCCCAGGTGCGCGCGGCCCAGCTCGGTGATCGGGACGGCGGCCAGGCTGGTGAAGCCGATGTCCAGGAGGGTCGCGCGGGGCACGCCCGCCCCGCCGAGGGTGCCCATGCCCTCGATCAGCGCGCAGAAGTAGGCCCCGAGCGAGTCGGCGTCGGCGGAGGTCTCGATCTCGCCGGCCTCCTGGGCCTCGACGATGCACGCCGCGTAGTGCGCCCGGATCGCCTCGAAGGCCGCGGCGACCGTCGCGGCCACCTCCGGGTCCCGGGCCGAGAGCTCGACCGCCGCCTTGGTAAACAGGGACGCCGGCGCCGCGGCCGAGCCGTGCGCCACCGCCATCTTGACGAGCTGCGCGCGGATCCGGCCGATCGGGCTGTCCGACCCGTGCCGGATGAACTCCACGGCCTCGACCGCCTCCGCGGTGTCGCTGAGGAACGCCCGCATGAAGAGCTCCTTCTTGCCCCCGAAGGCGTTGTAGAGGCTCTGGCGCGCGAGGCCCGTCGCCTCCAGCAGCGTGTCGAGGGACGTCCCGGCGAAGCCCGTCTCGGCGAACGCCTCACGGGCGCGGGCGACGACGTCCGCCTCGTCGAAGGAGCGGGGTCGCGGCATCGGGAGCCTCCTCAGAGGGGTTGTTGACTGATCGGTCTACAACAGGTGTAGGGTTTGAGACCAAGCAGTCAACAACCTACGCGGAGGAACATCATGGCTCAAGCACTGGCCGGCAAGACGGCGCTCGTCACCGGAGGGACCTCGGGCATCGGGCTCGCGGTCGTCCGCCGATTCGTGGCCGAGGGGGCGCACGTCGTCGTCACCGGGCGCGGGCAGGCCGCGCTCGACGCGGTCGCCACCGAGCTCGGCGACGACGTGACCACCGTGCAGGCGGACGCGACCAGCCCGACTGGCGTGGCGACGCTCTTCGCGGCCGTCGCCGCCCGCGGGACCGGGCTGGACGCGGTGCACGCGAACGCCGGCGTCGGCGAGTTCGGCGCCCTGTCCGAGGTGACGGCGGAGGACATCGACCGCACCTTCGCGACGAACGTGCGAGGGACGGCCCTGACCGTGCAGGGGTCCCTGCCCTTCCTGAACGAGGGTGCCGCGATCGTCGTGACCGGCTCCACCTCGGCGTCCGGGACCGAGCGTGGCCTCGGCGTGTACGGCGCGTCCAAGGCCGCCATCGTCGCGATGACGCGCAGCTGGACCGCCGAGCTCGCGCCGAAGGGCTTCCGGATCAACACCGTCGTCCCCGGCCCGACGGAGACGCCGGGGCTGAAGGGGCTCGCCCCGGACGACCCCGCCGCGCTGCTGGAGCAGATTGCGAGCGGCATGCCGATCGGTCGCCTCCTCCGGCCCGAAGAGATCGCCGCCGCCGTCCTGTTCCTGGTCTCCACCGAGAGCTCGGGCATGACCGGGAGCGAGGTCTTCGTCGACGGCGGCAGCACCATCGCCTGACCCGACGGCCGGCCGATCGAGGCGGTTGGGTCCCGCTACCCGACCTCGAGCAGATCAGGCGGCTCGAGCCTGTCGGGACGGGCCGGGTCCGGAGGCACCCGTCCGGTTCAGCCGGACGGGCGGGTGGTCAGCGTCGTGGGCAGCAGCAGACCGTCGAGGTGGACGATGCCCACGCCGAAGTCGACCCACGCGGACCCGGCAGGAGCAGACCGCGTCGCCGAGGAGTCCGAGGAGTCCGAGGAGTCCGACGAGAAGGTCTCGCAGCGGCGGTAGTCCGCGTCGACGCGGACGGAGACCTGCACGGTGCCGCGCCGGGTGTCGACGTGCCAGTGGTGGTCGACACCGAGCCGGGCGTAGGCGCGGGCAGGACGAGGACCGGCGGGCTCGTCGGAGACGTCGACGCACAGGACGGGTGCACCTTGCAGACGTCCCTCGTCCGCGAGCGCGCGGTGCACGGCGACGTCGGGGTGCAGGGTGCCCGGGCCGGGCGAGGGATGCCAGCAGCACCCGGCCGACACCTCCCAGCCGTCCGGGACCGAGGCGCGGAGGCGAGCCGCGATCTCGCTGCGGAGCCGGTGCTGCAGCCCGGCGGCGTCCGCATCGGGCGCGCCAGCACCGTCGCCGCCGGGACAGCACCGTCGAAGGACGCCCGGGCCGGGCGCTGCCCTGACGTCCAGCCGCACCGCGCCCACCTCAGGTGATCTCGGGCGAGCGGCCGTAGGAGGCGAGGACGCGGCCGGTCGCCGTCACGGCGTCCGCCCGGAGCTCGTAGCGGCCGGCGGGCACGGGGAGCGCGAACGCGTACGTGCGGTCCGCCGCCACGGCGGCGTTGCCCTGGAAGAGCGTCTCCCGGGTGATGCGGTCGACGACGTACCAGGTGACGTGGTCGGCGTCGGCCCCGACGGCGCCGACCACCTGGAGCGGACCCGGGGTCGGCACGGAGGTCGGGAGCGTCAGGTCCACCGACGTCCGGGTGTCGACGTCCCGGCGGGTGAAGGGCCTCGTGGTGTCGAGGAGCCCGAAGAGGCGGAACGCCCGCCCGTCGAGCGTGACCCGCACGGCGGTGGGTCGCCCCTCGTAAGCGGACACGGTGTGCACGAGGCTCTGGGCCCAGAAGGCCGCGACGGCCGTGTCGGGCTTGCCCGGCCGCACCTCGTCGTCCTTGGCGTAGTCGACGACGACGCCGTCGGCGTCCTCGCGCACGGAGGCGAGGGTCAGCGAGCCGAACGGCCACGACGCACCCTCCCCCGCGGGTTCCCCGCTGATGCCGGCCACGGCGTCGGTGAGGGTCGTGCGCGGTCGCGGTTCGGCGAGAAGGTGCTGGTCCGGGCCCGGGTAGTAGATCAGCGTCGTCGCGACCGGCGTCGTCGCCGGGTCGGTGACGGGGACCCGCGCGCCGGACGGGGCGCTGCCGGACACGGTGAAGCGGTGGCCCGCCTCCGTCCGGCCCGACCTGCGCACGAGCTCGACCGTGTAGTCGCCCGGGTCCAGCGCGGGAGCGGAGGTGAGGATCGTCCGGCCTCCCCCGCCTTCGTCGGCGGTCACGCTCGCGACGACCTCCCCGTCCGCCACGTCGCGTACCACCAGCCGGTCGCCGACCGCACCGGGCATCGCGGCGAGGGCGACGGGCGAGGTGACCGTCGCGGCGTCCGCCGGGAAGTAGACCGTAGCCGGGTGCTTCAGCTCGACCGTGGGCCCGAGGAGGGGCTCGAGGAGGGGCTCGGTCGTGTCGACCACGCCGTACAGCGTGGCCGGCCTGCCGTTCACCGTGATCAGCACCTTGTAGCCGTCGAAGGCCGACGCCGCCGTTCCCACCCAGGCGTCGACCCACCGGCGGGCCTGAGCCGCACCCTCCGTGCCGACCGGGCGCGTCTGGTCATCGACGGCCGCCATGTCGAGGTGGACCACGCCGTCGACGTCCGTGAGGCTCGCGACCCGGTTCCGCCCGTTCCCGGGAACCACCTCGGCGCCCGGCACCGTCGGGTCCTGCTGGAACAGCGCCTCCATCGCCTGCACGGGGTCGTACGGAGCACGGGCCGGCGCGGCGTCGGCGTAGAGCCCGTCGGGCCCGGCGCGATAGACGGTCCACGCCACGCGGGGCTGGCTCGGGCGGAAACCCGTCCGGGTGGACGCCGTCCGGCCGCTCCCGGCGGACGTCGGGCCGGGCGTCGGGCCAGGGGTGGGGACCGCGCTCGGGGACTGCGCCGGTCCCGGTGTCGCCGTGCGGTGCAGGCTGCTGGTCGTCACGACGAAAAGACCGACCACGACGAGGCCGAGCGCGACGAGGGCGGCCATCGGCCCGAGCCACCGGGGTCGTGCGCGGGACGGGCGACGACCGGCCCTGCCTCGGGTGGACGAACGACGGCGCTCCGTGTCCAACCGCGCCTGCAACGAGGCGCGGGCGTCCGGGGAGACCGTGATCTCGTCGGCCTCGGCCGTCAGCGCGCGCGTCAGCGCGGCCACCAGCTCGGGTTCCGGCTCAGTCCTCATCGGGTCCTCCCAGAACCGTCCGCAAGGCACAGATCCCGCGGGACCCGTGGCTCTTCACCGAGCCCCGACCGATCCCCAGGACGTGGGCCGTCTCGGCCTCGGTCAGCTGGGCGTAGTAGCGCAGCACGAGCACCTCCCGCTGCCGACGGGGCAGCCGCGCCAGGCCGTCGAGCACCCGCCGGCGTTCGACGCCCCTGAGCGCCTCCGTCTCGGCGCTCTCCTCGACCTCGAGGCGTTCGGGGGGCGTCGCGCTCACGACCTTCTGGTGCCGCAGCACCGAGCGCGACCGGTTGACCACCGAGACGTGCAGGTAGCCCGCTGCGTCCTCCGGGGTCCGCAGCCGCGACCACCGGCGGTGCAGGTCGACGAAGGCGTCCTGCACCAGCTCCTCGGCCCGCCCGCTGTCGCGCACCAGCAGCCACGCCACCCGGACGAGCCGGACGTGGTGCGCGGCGAAGAGCGCGTCGATCGACAGCTCCGCGGTCACGTCCCGCGACCGGCTCGCGTCCGTCGAGCTCAGCGCCTCCACACCCTCTCCACGCGCAAGCGGGCCTGGCGGTTGTCCGGAGGTCGTCAGTATCTCGTGGAGGCCCGAGATCGAGCCTCGTCGGTCAGATTCGCGGTGCCCGTCCGACGTCCTCGGCCGCACCCGGCCGATGACGCCCCAGGCCCTCCAGGACGAGAGCGCTCGAGCGGGCCCAGGATCAGATCGTCGCGACCGAGCCGGCGTCGACGCGGTAGTTCGAGCCGTTGACGAAGCTCGCCCGCTCGGAGCACAGGAAGGCGACCACGGCCGCGACCTCCTCCGGCTCCCCGCGCCGCTTCAGCTCGAGGTGGGGCCGCTCCTCGTCGAGGAAGCTGCTGATCGCCTCGTCGACGTCGGTGCCCCGCTGGTCCGCCCGCTTCGCCATCATCGCGTCGGTCATCGGGGTGTGGATGAAGGCCGGCGAGACGCAGTTGACCAGCAGCCCCTCGCGGGCATAGCTGCGGGACAGCCCCTTGGCCAGCGCCAGGACCCCGGCCTTGGCCGCGCAGTAGGGGAGCTCGTCGTCGTACGGCTGCACGGCGTCCTCGGAGGTGAGGAGCACCACCCGGCCCCAGCCACCCGTCCGCAGGTCGGGCAGGAACTCGCGCACCACCCGGACCGGACCGAGGAGGTCGGTGGTCAGCGTGCTGGTCCACCCCTCGTCGTCGATCTCGTGGAACAGCCCCTGCGCACCGGTGACGCCGGCGGACTGCACGAGCACGTCGATCCGTCCGAGCGGGGCGACGCGCCGGTGCAGGGCGGCCAGCTGGTCGACGTCGGTCACGTCCGCGGCGAAGGCGTACAGCCGTCCGGCCGGGGCCTCGAGGGCCGCCGCCGCGGTGTCGAGCTCGGCCTGGTCGAGGTCCGTGACGACCACGGTGGCCCCTTCGGCGAGCAGCAGCCGGGCGGTGTGCCAGCCGATGCCGGAGTCGGCGCCGGTGACGAAGGCGAGCCTGCCGTTCAGGCCGAGGTCCATGACGTGTCTCTCCCGGTGGGTGCGCGGTGGTCCTCGGGCGACGGGCGGGCACGGTGGGACCCGAGCCCCGTCCCGCGGAGGACCGACGTGCACCTAGCCAGCCGCGCACCCGTCGAAACCGGGCGCTCGCCCTCCGGCGCGAACACCCCTCGCGGGAGGAGCTCGGCCGTCGGCGGTCGTGTCCCGCACCGTCCGACTAGGGGTGATCTCGAGAACGGCCGAGGCGCAGGTTCAGCAGGTCGGCGTCACGGCGACTCGGCGAGCTCCTCCAGCCGCTCGCGCAGCCGGCAGAGGCTCCGTCGGATGTGGCTCTTGACGGTCCCCAGCGGCATCCCCAGCCGTTCGGCGATCTGGGTGTGGGTCAGGTCGTCGTAGAAGGCCATCCTGATCACCTGGGCGGGCACGGCCGGGAGGTACGACAGCTCGTCGAGCAGCACGAGCTGGGAGGCGAGGTCCGGAGGTTCGACCGTGTCGTCGACCTGCGTCCTGGACAGCACCTCGGTGCGGATCCGCCGCTGCCGGGCGCGGGCCGCGTGGGCGTCGGCGAGCTTGTTGCGCGCGATGCCCACCAGCCAGGCGGCCAGACGTGCCCGCTCCGGGTCGAAGGTGTGCCGTGAGGTCCAGGCGGCCGTGAACACCTGCTGCGTCACCTCCTCGGCGTCGTCGACGTCACCGAGCGAGCGCAGCGCGAGGCCGTGGACGACGGGCGACCACCGCCGGTAGATCTCTGCCAGGGCGCGCTCGTCACCCGCGCGGAAGGCGTCGACGACCTGGGGAGGGTCGTCTTCCCGCTGCAGCACCCCGGCTCCTCGCTGTCCCCCGGCTCCGACGTCGACCGCCTCCTACCCCGCTGGCGTCGGACTCCTCACCAGGACGGAACACTCGTGACGACTGCGGGTCTGGTTCCGCGAAGCATCGACGGCCGGGAGCACGGTGCAAGAGGCACTGCGGTGATGGCTCTGAGGGATTTCCGGACCAGCCGCGCCGTGGGCCGAGGGCTCGCGCCGGGCGCTCCGACCGCGTCGGACGCCCTGCTGCAGGCTGCCGGAGAAGAGTGAGGAGCGGCGAGAGGATGCTCGGGGGTTCATTCCCTCGCCGCTCGTGAAAATTCTAGGCCGAGCCGGTCGGTCGCCGCAACCGCTGGCGGTGTCCTCTTCCGGACGCGGCCAGAAGCGGACACCTCGAGCGTCGAGCGTTAGGGCCCGGCCGCGCTGGTTATGCCCACGCCCAGAGGTGGTGGCTGCGCCGCACGACGGTCGGGGGATCGCGACGATGCGCAGCGGACGGGGTCGGCTGCTGTCACGCACCAGCCGGCCCCGGCCCCTTCCGGCGCCCGCGCGGATTCGTCCCGGTCAGATGGCTCCACTCCCCGCTGGACGACAACGATGCGGATCTGACCGCGTCTGCCCGGTCGGATCCGCATCGGTATCAGGACCAGTGCCCCCTCCCCCGCCCCGGACGGCGGCCGTTCGGGCGCACCGGGGACGGGCCCGGGTCCACGTACGGTGGCGCGGTGCTGATCTTCGGACTGTCGACCAAGGACTTCCTGGTCGCGACCCTCGTCTTCCTCTGCGAGCGCTGCCACCAGCAGGGCGCCCACCACCTGGTCAAGCGCGTCCGCCGGTTCAGCCTGTTCTTCATCCCGCTCTTCCCGGTCAGCACCCGCTACACCGACACCTGCACGGTCTGCGGTCGCACGATCGGCGTCCCCCGGGAGATGGCCGAGCAGGCTGCCGTGAGCGCGACCAGCGGTTCGTAGAACTCTCCGCCGTTCGACCACCGCAGAGGTGGTCGATCGGCGGAAATCTCGGCCGACCGGCTAGTCGGTCTCGGTCACCCACCTGTGCTCGTCGTCCTCGAGCGCGACCCGCCGCCAGGTCGTGGCCGACTCGGCTCGGCCGAGGCTGTCCGTGAGCCAGTAGGCGAGGCCGGGGTCGAAACCGGCGAGGACGGTCTGACCCCCGCGCGTCGGCAAGGCCCGGCCGGCGGCAGCGAGGTACCCGGCGACGGTCAGGTGGACCGCGTCGTGGTCCTGGCTCACGGCGTACCAGTCGGGGATCTGCCACGGCCCCCGTCCACCCGTGGCGAGCCACCAGTCGTGACGTCGCGACCGGTCGACCTCGAGCGGGTACCGGTCGACCAGGTCCGTCCAATCCGAAGGTCCCCCGATCTCGTAGACGGAGCGGTCGGGAAGGACGGCAACCGGCGCTACCCTCGCCCGCTCCCACCCCATCGCGTCCTCGACCAGCTCGAGCTGGACGGCGGGCAGCCGGCCGAGCCGCAGGCTCGTCGTCGTGATGTTCACGGCGACGGGTGTGGACCACCACTCGCCCGAGACACCGGTCTCGTACGACGTCGGCCAGCCCTGCGCCTCCGCCTCCCCCGCCACCGTGCCGTGACGCCACCGGCGCAGACGCTCGACCGTGCCGGTGAGCTCCGGGGCCTCGGCGCGACGGCGCCCCGGCTCGCACCACCGCACGATGCTCTGGACCTCGGGGGCGAGCGGCTCCCACCACCAGGCGGCCGCAGGAGCGGACACGAGTCCCCGCGCGACCGACCGAAGAGCCCCGACGACGTCGGGACGCCCCAGCAGGTCGTCCAGCCCGGCCGGCTCCTGCCAGTAGGCGGCGGAGTCCACAGCCGTGCCCAGGGCGTCGACCAACGCCGACGGGTCCTGGAGCGCGGCGACCCGCGAGGGGTCCACGGCCGCGAGACCGTGCACGAAGGTGGCGGCGTCCGCACGGTCGGTCGGGCGGAACGGCCAGCCCAGGTCCGGCGCGACCTGCACCCCGACCGCTGCGCACACGTGGCGTCCCCGCGGCCCGGCCAGCAGGGACGCGATGCGCCGCTCGACCTCCTGCTCGTCCACGCAGCGCAGTCTCGTCGGTGCGGGGCTCGTCCACCGGGACTTTCTGCCGAGGCCCACACCTCGGCCGTACGTCAAAAGTTCATCTGAGCGACCACCGGCGTACCCGGGTCACGTCGGGAACCGGGCGCGCGGCGTCACTAGGTTCGGGCGGGTCATGACGACCCTGCAGCAGCGCCCCACCTCCCCGGACGAGCAGCTCGACCGGCTCCCGGTCCGGGCGCCCCGGGCACTCCTGACCGCGGTCGAGCGGCCGGACGAGTCGCCGCGGCTCCGGGCGGGCGTCGTGGTCGCCTCGGTCGTGGCGATGCTGGCCGTGGGGTTCTGGGGGCTCGACCGCGGGTCGATGTGGCTGGACGAGACCGCGACGTACACCGTCGTCACGCGCCCCGTGCACCAGATCCTGGCCGTGCTCGACCACATCGACCTCGTGCACGGCGCCTATTACCTGCTCATGCACGTGTGGATGCTGCCGGGCGGCGGCGAGGTGTGGATGCGGGTGCCGTCCGTGCTCGCGATGGGCGTCGCCGCCGCTGCGACGGCCGGCCTCGGGACGCGGCTGGCCGGGGCCCGGACGGGTCTGGTCGCCGGCCTGCTCTTCGCCGGGTGGCCGCTGGTCTCCTACTACGCCCAGGAGGGGCGCTCGTACGCGCTGGTCACCGGCGCGGTCCTCGCCGCCACGTACTGCCTCGTCCGGGCCCTGTCCGGAGGCCGTCGGCGCTGGTGGTGGGGCTACGGGCTGGCGATCGTCGTCGCGACGACGCTGAACGAGCTCGCCGTGCTGGCGCTGACGGCGCACGCGGTGACGGTCCTGCTGTCCCGGGTCGGCTGGCGCGTCTGGCGCTGGTGGGCCGTGGCGGTGCTGGTCTGCGGCGCGCTGATGGTTCGCGTCACGCTGCTGTCGCTGGAGCAGGCGGACCAGGTGGCCCACACGGCGGCGATCGGCCGGAGCACGTTCGTGGTGCTGCAGGGGAAGTTCCTCGGCACGAGCCCGTGGGTGCTGACCCTTGCCCTCGGCCTCGTGGTGCTGGGCGTCGCTGCCGAGCTCCGGCGGTGGAGGCACCACGAGGGTGGTGCTCTCGCCGCGGTGGCGCTGCCCCTGCTGCTGGTGCCCGTCGCGGCGCTGCTGGCGGTGTCGCTGGTGCACCCGCTGTTCGAGGTCCGCTACGTCCTCTTCTGCGTCGCCGGGCTCCCGCTGCTCGCCGCCCGCGGGGTCGAGGTGCTGGCCGCCCTCGCCGCGCGCGCGACGAGCCGGACCGCCGTCGGCTGGGCGGTCGCCGGGCTCCTCGTGGCCGCGGTGAGCCTGGCCCAGCTGCCCGACCTGCGCCACGAGCGGACGGTCGGTTCGCGCTCGCAGGACTTCGCCGGCGCCGCCGCCGTCCTGCGGGCGCAGGCGCAGCCGGGCGACGCGGTGATCTTCCTCCCCATGAGCTTCCGGCTGGGCGCGCTGGCCTACCCGGAGGGGTTCGCGCAGGTCGACGACGTGGCCCTGCAGAAGACCGCCGTACGGGCCGCGAACCTCCGCGGGACGGCGCGCAAGCCCGCCGACGTCCGCGCGGCCATGCTCGAGCGGGACCGGATCTGGGTCTTCGGCACGGTGAACCTGCGGGTGAAGAGCACGGACAAGGCCGGCACGAACCAGATGGCCGTGCTCGACGAGCACTTCGTGCAGGAGCGACGCAACGTCGTCCGCGGCGTCGAGGTCGATCTCTACGTGCGCAAGGACGGCTGAACCCGCCCTCGCTGAGGGGCGACCGGAAGCCGAAAACCGGTTGCGGGTCCGCGACGGGGGGTGCAGCGTACGGGTGGTCGACCGGTGTGGGACCGGTCCGGAGCAGGAGGAGGTGCGTGGTGTCCGTCGACGTCCCCGGGTTGCCCGCAGCCCACCCCTCCCGCTCTGGAGACCTGCTCACCCATGTCCGACCTGTTCCCTGTCCCACCCGCACCCGCCTCTGACCCCGAGGCCCTCCACTACGTCGAGACCGACGACCTCGCGCCCGGCCAGCGCTGGTCCACCTGGGACGACGTCGGCGTCCTCGCCGGCCCCGAGCCCTGGCCCGACTGGGTCGTCACCTCCGACGCCGCCGTCGACACCGAGCTCGGCGTCCTGAAGACCGGCAAGGAGGCCGACGTCTTCCTGCTCGAGCGGGCCGACGCCCACGCCGGCGTCGTGCTCGCGGCCAAGCGCTACCGCGGCCTCGACCACCGGATGTTCTCGCGCGACGCCGGCTACACCGAGGGCCGGCGGATGCGCAACAGCCGGGACCGTCGCGCCGCGGCGAAGGGCACGCGGCACGGCCGGGCGGTCGAGGCCGGGCAGTGGGCGGCCGCAGAGTTCGCGTGCCTGTCCCGGTTCTGGTCCGTCGGCCTGCCCGTGCCCTACCCCGTCCAGCTCGACGGCACGGAGCTGCTGATGGAGCTGATCACGCTCGAGGACGGGTCCGGGGCGCCGCGGCTGGCCCAGACACGACCCGCCCCGCCGCTGCTGGAGGCGTACTGGGAGCAGCTCGTCGAGGCGATGCGCGGCATGGCCGCGCTGGGGCTGGCGCACGGGGACCTGTCGGCGTTCAACCTGCTCGCGGCGGACGACCGCCTCGTCATGATCGACCTGCCGCAGGCCGTCGACGTGGTGGCGAACCCGCAGGGCATGGAGTACCTCGCGCGCGACTGCCGGAACGTCACGACCTGGTTCCGCGCCCGCGGGCTCGACGTGGACGCCGAGGAGCTCCTGGCCGACCTGCTGGCGTGCGCGTTCTGACGGTCGGAAGGTCCCGGCCCGGCGCAACAGCGGTCAGGGCGCGGCGACCCGGAACACCGGCCAGCCGATCTCGGTGAGCCAGGCGGAGGGTTCGTCGGTGTCGCGCGGCCCGACGAGGTAGGTCTCGCGGACCGGGCCGGCCACCGCCAGCGCGTTCCCGGCCACCCAGGCGCCGACCTCGCCGTACGTCACGTCGATGTCGTCGTGCGCGCCCACGTGGGTGGCGACGGCCAGCTCGACGGCCGGGAGCGTCACCGGTCGTACGCGGCCCCGGCTCGGCGGGTCGTCCGTCGGGCGGTGCACGAGCACGTGGCCCCGGCCGAGCTCGAACAGCGCGTTGTCGTACAGCCCGCCGGGCGCACCGGTCGACACCCGCACGGTCGCGTCGAGCTCGGCCATCGCGCCGCTGTACCAGCCGAGGACGTCGTCCAGCGCGACCTCGCCCTCGACGGCCGCCACGGTCGTCGCCGGGACGGCCCGCAGCTCCACCTGCAGCGGCGCCGGTTCCGGCCGCAGCAGCCGCCGCAGCGAGACGACGGCCGCCCGGGTGCGGTCGAGCTCCGCCTCGAGACGCCGCAGGTGGTCGGCGACGAGGGCCGCGCGGACCATGGGTTCTGGCGCTCGCAGGATGCGCCGGACGTCGGCGAGCGGCACGTCGAGCTCGCGGAGGCGGTGGATGACCTGGGCGTCCGGGATCTGCTCGACCCCGTACGAGCGGTAGCCGGTCGCCGCGTCCACCACGGCCGGGACGAGGAGGTCGGCGTCGTGGTAGCGGCGCAGGGTCCGCACGCTCAAGTGGGTCAGGCGCGAGAACTCCCCGATCGCCAGCATGCGCCGAGTGTGCACCCTCCCCCCGGGGGAGAGTCCCGCGCTTGACCCTCCCTCCGCGGCATCACGGACGGTGGTCGCATGACCACACCGACCCCGGTCCAGCCCACGCAGCTGCCCGCCACCGTCCGCACCTTCCTCACCGCCCACGTCGCCGGCGACGCCGACACCGCGATCCGGTCCTTCGCCCCCGACGCCGCCCTCGTCGACGAGGGGAAGACGTTCCGCGGGGCGCGGGAGGTCCTCGACTTCCTGCGCCACGCGGGCGGCGAGTTCACTTACACGACCGAGCTGGTCGGCGCCGAGCGCACGGACGACGCGCACTGGGTCGCCGTCAACCGGCTCGAGGGGGACTTCCCCGGCGGCGTCGTCGACCTCCGCTACCGCTTCACCCTCGCCGACGACCTGATCACCGAGCTGATCATCGCTCCTTGATCATCCCCCCTTGATCATCGAGCGATCGGGCTCAGGCCGGCCACACGACCGCCTCAAGCTGGGCCCGCAGGCGCCGGCCGCGGACGGGGTTGACCGACTCGACCCAGCCGACCCGGCCCTCCAGGTGGGAGCGGAAGTCCGGGTGGGCCTGCCGGTTGGCCGCGGCCGGGCCGTTCCGGGTGGCGTCGTGCAGGACCGCGCGGAGCTGGTCGTGGTACGCCCGGGGGACGTTCACCCGGTCGTTGACGACGAGGCCGGTGACCTCCTGACGCTGCTGCGCCGAGCGGATGCGGGTCTTCGGCGGGTTGAGCGCGAAGCCCTCGTCCCGCACGACGGCCCCGACCAGCGAGACGAACCGTCCCTGGTCGACCCGCGGCCCGGAGAACGTGAGGTCGTCGGCGTACCGGCTGTACGTGAGTCCGGTCGCGGCGGCGAGCCCGGCGAGGCGGCGGTCCAGCGTGAAGCCGGCGAGGTTCGCCAGCGCCGGCGAGGTGGGCGCGCCCTGGGGCAGGTGCCGGCTCCGCAGGCCGGCGCGCAGCCACGCGCGGCTGCTCGCCGAACCGCCGCCGGGCATGCCCGCCAGCGCGACGCGCGGCGTCGGGTGGGTGCACAGGCAGGCGAGCGCCCAGGCGACGGGTTCCGGGTAGCCCAGCCCGCGGAACAGCCCGTTCACGCGGTTGACCGTGATCGAGGCGAAGAACGCGCGGAGGTCGAGGCAGACGACCGACTCCGCGCCCACGTGGTTCGCGGCGTGGGTGACGGCGCTGCGCCCGCGGACGAAGCCGTGGACCGCCGGGTGCACCGGGACCCAGACGAGGATGCGGTCCAGGACCCTCCGCAGGACCGCGCGCAGCAGCGGGGTGGGCACCTCGAGCAGCCGGGGCGCGGCGCCGGGCCGCTCCACCCAGCGGTGCCGGTAGACGTGAAAGGGGCCGTCCGGCGTCCGGCGCTGCAGGCCGTGGGTGTCGGCGACCCAGACGAGCTGGTCGAGGGGCAGCTCGAGCGCGTCGGCCAACGCCGGGAGGTCGGGCAGCTCCGGGACCGGCCACCGGCGTACGCCCATGGCCCCCGGCAGCGTCGGGACCCGGACCACCCGGACCACGGAGCCGCGCCGCGACGCCCGGTCCGCGTGCTCGACGAGCGAGGTCTGCTGCAGGACGAACCGGGTGAACGCGTACGGGCCGTCGGTCGGGGGCGACCGGTGCGCGGCGACGACCGCTGCGGCGACCCGCGGCAGCCAGCGGTACCGACGCCCCAACGCGGTCGCGCCCGCGTCGACCAGGGCGGGGACCGTCCAGGCTTCGGCGGCGAGGAAGGCCCAGGCGAGCCCACGCGCCAGCGCCTCGTCCTGGTGCCGGCTCACGGGCGACCGGGTGCGGGGTGTGGCGGCGGCGCCGGACGACCAGTCCTGCACGAGCGGGTGCCGACCTGCGCGGAGCGCAGCCGGGCACCTGCGGACCTGCTGCGAGGTGGACCTGCTGCCGCCCGAGGGAGCCTCGGGCACCGATCCCGCCGGAGCGGGTTCGCGATCTCGCCGACGTCGCCGACCACGGCTGATGGTGACAGACCGGACGGGGCGGCGCCCGAGCGGGCGCGCGTCGAGCGGGCGCGCATCGGACCCCGCTACGTGCCGCTCAGCTCCCCCGCCGCCCGGACGAGGACGTCGAGGACCGTGGTGACCGCGCGGCGGAACCGCCGTTCGGGTCGCACGAGCGCGTCCACGTGCCGCGCGAGGTCCATGTCGGCGAGCGGTCGCAGCACGACGTCGGTGCGCGGCGGCGCGGTGTGGCGGGGCATCAGGGCGACACCGGCGCCGGCAGCGACGAGGCTCGCGGAGGCCGTGAGGTCGTTGACCCGGTGGCTGATGATCATGGGCCGACCGGCCGCGGCCGCGATCGCCTCGAGCGGGGCCAGGAGCGGGAAGCCCTCGTGCACGCCGATCCACGGCTCCCGGCTGACCTGGTCGGCCGTGACGCGCGGCTCGCGGGCCAGCGGGTGGTCGGCCGGCAGCGCGACGTCGAGGGGTTCGCGGAGCAGGTGCGTGACCGAGACGGTCGCGGGCCAGGGCGAGCTGTGGTCGAGCCGGTGGGCCAGCACGACGTCGTGGTCGGCGCACAGCGCCGGGAACCGGGCCTGGGCGACGTCGTGCTCCGCGCAGACGACCGGCGGGCCGCCGGCCGCGGCCGCCCGGACGACCGGGGGGAAGAAGGCCGCGGCGGCGCTGGAGAAGGCCGACACGCGGACGGGACCGCGCGGGTCCTCGAGGTGGGCGTCGACGGCCGCCTCCGCGTGCGCCAGCGCGGCGGCCACGTCGACGGCGGCCGCGGACAGCGCCCGCCCGGCGTCGGTGAGGACCAGCGTGCGGCCCCGCCGCTGCGTGAGGGCGACGGGCACGTTCCGCTGCAGGGCCGCCAGCTGCTGCGACACGGCCGACGGCGTGATGAACAGCGCCTCGGCGACGGCGACGACGCTCCCCCGGTCCCCGAGCTCGCGCAGGACCGCCAGCTGCCGTACGTCCATGAAGGAACGCTACAACGTGGATTGACCAAGACGTCCTTGTTCTTCATCGTCTACTGATCGACGGTGAGCGGGTGCGACTCCGCGGAACCGGCTCCGGCCACGCCACCGACCTCGTCCTGCTGGGCGTCGCCCTCGTGTGGGGCAGCAGCTACCTGGTCGCCAAGGACCTCACGGTCGTGGCGCCGGTCGTCGTCGTGCTAACCCTGCGCTACGTGATCAGCGCCGTCGCCCTGGCGGTGGTCCGCGGAGGGACGCGGGCCCCGCGGCCCGGCCGGCGCGAGCTGGGCGTGGGCGTGCTGCTCGGCGTCACGCAGGCGGCGGTGCTCACGCTGGAGACGTTCGGGGTGTCGGGCACGACGGCCACGAACGCCGGGTTGATCATCAGCCTGACCGTGATCATGACGCCGCTGCTGGACGGCGTGTGGAGCCGACGCCCGCTGCCGCCGCCCTTCTTCGTGGCCACGGTCGTCGGCGTGGTGGGCGTCGGCCTGCTCGTGTCGGGCGGCGGCTTCCGGGTCCCGGCGTGGGGGGACGGGCTGATGCTCGCCGCCGCGGCCGTCCGCGCGCTGCACGTGAGCCTGATCGGGCGGCTGACCGCGGGCCGCCCGTACGGCTCGCTGACGCTCACCACGGTCCAGGCCGTGGTAGGCGCCGTCCTGCTGTCCGTCATCGCAGCGCCGCAGCTCGCTCGGACCGTGACGGTGCTGCCGCTCGCCGCCTGGGCCCAGCTCGCCTACCTGGCGCTCGCCTGCACCGTCTTCGCGTTCCTGGCCCAGACCTGGGCGATCCGCCGCACCTCCCCCAGCCGCGCCAGCCTGCTGATGGGCACCGAACCCGTCTGGGCCGTCGCCGTCGGGGTCGCCCTGGGCGGCGAGCACCTCACCGTCGCCGTGGCCGTCGGCGCGACCCTGATCCTCGCGGCGACCTCGTACGGCCAGCGCGTCGAGCGCACCCACCGCCTCGCCCACGTCCTGCCGCCGGCCCCGGCCCGGGAGCCGGCCCGCCTCTGACGGAGCCGGAGGCCGGACAGGGCTCAGGCGTGGTCGCCGACCCCGGTCCGGACGCCCTCGGCTCCCGGCGGCGCCGTCGCGGCCCAGGTCGCGAGGAGCCGGAGCCCGTCGTCGCTGGCGGAGCCGGTCGGCGCCGAGAAGGCGAGCAGCTGCAGGCCGGGGTGCGAGGTGAGCTCCATGGCCTCGAAGGTCAGGTCGAGGTCACCGACGACGGGGTGGTGCACGTCCTTCGAGCCCGTCCGGTGCACACCGACGTCGTGGGCCGCCCACAGGGCCCGGAACGGGTCGCTGGCGCTGACCAGCTCGGCGACGAGATCGGTGAGGACGCGGTCGTACGGCGTGCGGCCCGCCTCCGCGCGCAGCAGGGCGACGACCTGGCGCGCGGTCCCCTCCCAGTCGCGGTAGAAGGTCCGGGCGCGCGGGTCGAGGAAGGTGAAGCGCGCGGCGTTCACCGGACGGCCCGGCAGCGCGAACATCTCGGAGAACAGGGCCGCGCCGAGGCGGTTCGTGGCCACGGCGTCGAGGCGGCCGTTCTGGACGAAGACGGGCACGTCGCGCATGGCGTCGAGCAGCTGCAGCACGTTCGCGCCCACCTGCGGAGGGCGGACGGGGCGGCGCCGCGTGGATCCCGGGGCCGTCGTACGGGCGAGGTCGTAGAGGTGGGCGTGCTCGGCGTCGTCGAGCTGCAACGCGCGGCTGATGCCGTCCAGGACAGCGTCGGAGACGCCCGCACCGTTGCCGCGCTCGAGCCGGACGTAGTACTCCGTGCTCATCCCGGCCAGCAGCGCCACCTCCTCGCGGCGCAGGCCCTTCACCCGGCGGCGCCCGCCGAAGTCGGGCAGCCCGGCCTGGGCGGGCGTCAGGCGTTCGCGGCGCGAGGTCAGGAACGCGCGCAGACCCTCCCGGCTGTCCATGGGACGACCCTAGGTGCCGCACCTCGGCGGAGGGAGTCACTGGCGTTGACCCCCTCGCCCGTGACTCCCTGGACCTCTCCCGCACGTCTTCACTGGGCCGGTCGGCACCCGCAGCACCTCCACGACCCGGAAGGTCCACCCCATGAAGCACGTCTCCCTCGGCAGCCTCGACGTCTCGCGCATCGGCCTGGGCGCCATGACGATGGCCGGCACCTACACGAGCGAAGGTGCCCTGGACGACGCCGAGTCCGTCCGCACGATCCACCGTGCCCTCGACCTCGGCGTGACCCACCTCGACACCGCGGAGATCTACGGCCCCTTCCACAGCGAGGAGATCGTGGGGCGGGCGCTGGTCGGGCGACGCGACCAGGTCGTCGTCGCCACCAAGTTCGGGCTGGTCTCGCACCGTGGCGGCGTCGTCCCCGGCACGGTCGACAGCAGCCCGGCCACGGTCCGCGCCGCCGTCGAGGGGTCGCTGAGGCGGCTGCGCACCGACCACGTCGACCTGCTCTACCAGCACCGTGTCGACCGCGGCACGCCGATCGAGGAGACGGTGGGCGCGGTCGCCGACCTGGTCGCCGAGGGCAAGGTGCTCCACCTCGGCCTCTCCGAGGCGAGCCCCGACACCATCCGGCGGGCGCACGCCGTCCACCCGGTCGCGGCTCTGCAGACCGAGTACTCCCTGTGGACCCGCGACCTGGAGACCGGGATCCTCCCGCTGCTGCGCGAGCTCGGCATCGGGCTCGTCCCCTACTCCCCGCTGGGGCACGGCCTGCTCACCGGGAAGATCAGGTCCGTCGCCGACTTCCCCGACGACGACTGGCGCAAGACGAACCCCCGGTTCACCGGCACGAACTTCACCCGGAAACTGGCCATCGTGGACGAGGTGCGGGCCATCGGGGCCGAGGTCGGCGCCTCCCCCGCCCAGACCGCCCTCGCCTGGATCCTCGCCCAGGGGGACGACATCGCCCCCATCCCGGGCACGCGCCGGGTCGCGCGCGTCGAGGAGAACACCGCAGCGGACGCCGTCGTCCTGACCCCCGACCAGGTCCGTCGGCTCGACGCGCTGACCCCGGCCTCCGGCGAGCGGCACGACGAGGCCAACATGGCCTCCGTCGAGGCCTGAGCGCGGAGGACGTCGTCGCGCCCGCCACCCGGGCAGGGTCCGGGCAGGGCCCTGTCCCGGCTGCTGCGCCGGACGGCGGCTCGTCACGCTCTCGGAGGCGCTCGCTTGAGGCTCGAGACGGGCCGGGCGGCAGCCGGTTCGAGTCGAACGACGGAAGCGCGGGCCGGCGGCAGGCAGCAGGATGGGCGCGTGGACGACGTCGACGCCCTGGCCCGCACCGTCTTCGGCTACCCGTCCCTGCGCCGGGAGCAACGCCTCGCGCTGGACCCGGTCGTCCAGGGCCGGGACACCCTCGCCGTCCTCGCTACGGGAAGCGGCAAGAGCGCGGTCTACCAGCTGGCCGGCCTGGTGCTAAGCGGGCTCACGGTCGTCGTCTCGCCGCTGGTCGCCCTGCAGCGTGACCAGCTGCGCGGGCTCGCCGGTCGCGTACGGCCGGACGGGCGACCGGTGCGGGCGGCGCAGCTGAACGCCGCGATCCACGTGGACGAGGCGCGGGCCGCCCGGGCCGCGGTCGCCACCGGTGAGCTGGACTTCCTGCTGCTCGGTCCGGAGCAGCTGGACCGGCCGGCGACGCGGGAGCTGCTCACCGCCACCGCACGCCCGTGCACCCTGCTCGTCGTGGACGAGGCCCACCTGATCAGCGAGTGGGGCCTGGACTTCCGGCCCGACTACCTGCAGCTGGCCGACGCCCGCGTCGCCCTCGGCTCGCCGCCCGTGCTGGCCCTGACCGCGACGGCCTCCCCGCCCGTCCAGACCGAGATCACCCGCCGGCTCGCGATGA
This sequence comes from Microlunatus spumicola, assembly GCF_039536445.1. Lineage (NCBI taxonomy): Bacteria > Bacillati > Actinomycetota > Actinomycetes > Propionibacteriales > Propionibacteriaceae > Microlunatus > Microlunatus spumicola. Next base: position 958,829 of record NZ_BAAAYR010000001.1, read on the forward strand.
CCGACCCCGCTGTCGTCGTCGCCGGCTTCGACCGGCCCAACATCAGCCTCGCCGTCCACCCGGTGCGCGGCGGCTCCGACGCCGACCACGAGCGCGCCGACGACACCGTGGTCGAAACCGTGCTCGCCGGCCCCACCCCGGCCCTCGTCTACGCCGCCACGCGTCGCCACTGCGAGGAGCTAGCGACCCGGCTCGGACAGCTCGTGCTGCGCGCCGCCCCGTACCACGCCGGGCTGCCGGCCGCCGAGCGCTCGGCGACGCAAGACGCCTTCCTCGGCGGTGACCTGGACGTCGTGGTCGCGACCAGCGCGTTCGGCCTGGGCATCGACAAGCCGGACGTGCGCAGCGTCGTCCACGCCAGCCCGCCGGGGAGCCTGGACGAGTACTACCAGGAGGTCGGCCGGGCGGGCCGGGACGGCGGACCCGCGCGTGCGGTGCTGGTCTTCAACCCGTCGGACCTGCGCCTGCCCCGCCTCTTCGCGTCGGCGGCCCGCGTCCGCGACGTCGACGTGGCCGCGGTCATGGCGGTCCTGACGCGCGCCGGTGGCCCCGTCCCGCTCGAGGAGCTCGGCCGGGCCGCGGGCCTGGGGGCCCGCAGCACGGAGAAGGCCGTCGACCGCATCGCCGAGGCCGGCGGCGCGACGCTGCACGACGGCGTGGTGACGCCGACGCCGGACGCCCCGCCCACCACCACCGTCCGTCGGACGCACGACGCCGAGCAGGCGCGCGAGGCGGTGGCGGAGAGCCGCATCGACGCGGTCCGCCACTACGCCGAGACCACCCTGTGCCGACGGGCGGAGCTGCTGGGCTACTTCGGCGAGACCTACCCCCCGCCCTGCGGCAGCTGCGACAACGACCACCGGCCGCCGCCGCTCGTGTTCCGTGAACCGGCGCACGGCGCCCCTCGGTCCGTGCCCGACCCGCGCGGCGTGCAGCCCGGCACCCGCGTGCAGCACAACCTCTGGGGCGAGGGCCTCGTGCTCTCCGCCGACCCGCACGAGCTGTTCGTGGTGTTCGACTCGGTCGGCTACCGCCACCTCACCCCCGCCACGCTGGGCAACGGGCTGCTGCACGTCCTGCCCTGACGGCTCGCTGAGCGCGCCGGGTCAGCGGCCGAGCGCCGCGCGCAGCTGCGCGCGGGACGTGATGCCGAGCTTCGGGAAGACCCGGTAGAGGTGGGCGCCGACCGTCCGGTGCGACAGGTAGATCTGGGTGGCGATCTCCTTGTTCGTCAGGCCTTCGGCGGCCAGGCCGGCGATCTGCAGCTCCTGCGCGGTGAGCAGCGCGACGGCCTGGTCCGGAGCGTCGTGCCGGCGGTTCACGACGGGAGCCCCGGCGGCGCGGAGCTCGGCGGCGGCCCGCTCCGCCCACCGCTTCGCCCCCGCGGTGTCGAAGGTGCCCAGGGCCTCGGCCAACGGCTCCCGCGCTTCCGACTCCCGCCGCTGCCGGCGGAGCCACATGCCGTAGGCCAGCCGGGTCCGGGCCAGCTCAAGCGGGGCGCCGCTGCCCGTCCCCGCGGCGATCGCCGCCCGGAACTCGTCCCCGGCCGCCGCGCCGTCGGCGAGGAGCGCCCTGCTGCGGTGCAGCAGCATCGCCAGGTGGGGAGAGGCGTACGTCTCGTTGTCGCGCTCCAGCTGCTGCAGCACGACCGTCACCTCCGCGACCTTCCCGGTCTGGACCGCCGCCTCGGTGAGGTCGGCGACGGACCAGGCCGCGAAGGTGGGGTGGCTGCCCACCTGGCGCAGCCGGACCCAGGCGTCCCAGTGACGGTGCTCGGCCAGGGCGAGCATCCCCGCCGCCCAGTGCAGCTCGGCCTCCTTCCGGCCCAGCGGAGCGCCGCTCGAGATCGCCTGCGCCCGCTCGATCTCGGCCGCCGCCTGCGGCAGGTCGCCGAGCCAGACGTGGGCCAGCGCCGAGACGAGCAGGGCGGCGGGGCGCACGTTCTCCAGGTCGACCTCGCTCGACGCGCGCTGGGCGACCTCGGCGCTCGCCAACGACCCCGTCAGGTCCCCGGCCAGGATCCGGATCAGCGCCCGCCCGTGCAGCGCCAGCCCTTCCTCGCTGACCTCCCGTGCGCGGCCAGTCAGCTCGGCCGCGGCCGCCCACAACGCGGTGGCTCCGGGGAGGTCCTGGATGGCCTCGGCCGCGTACGCGAGGCGGTTCGGCGGGATCTTCGCTCCGTCGAGCTCCTGCAGCCGGCCTCGCCAGCGGGCGGCGTTGCCGAGCGGGTCGAGGAGGATCAGGGCCACCCGCCCCTGCACGTCGAGCTCGTGGTGGCGCTCCAGGGCGGTGAGCGCCGCGAGCGCACGGCGACGCAGACCCTCGGCGGGCTGGAGGACGTAGAGCCCGACGGCCACGGCGACGAGCGCGCGGGTCCGCTCCTGGGGGTGCGCCGTCCCGTCGGGGCCACCGAGGCGTTCGGCGATCTCGACGAGCTCCTCGACCCGGGCGGCGAACTGGCCGTCGTCCGCCCCCAGCCGCCAGCGCGTGATGGCGGCCCTGACCGCGAGCGCCGGCTCGGCGGTCGGGTCGATCAGCAGCGGCCGCGCCGCGTCGGCCAGGCGGGACGCCGACGTCACGCCCGCCAGCCGGGCGGTCTCGGCCGCCTCGACGAGCCGCCGGAGCCGCAGGGACGGATCGACCGACAGCGCCGCGGCACGCTCGAAGGCCATCGAGGCCTCGGCCTGCGCGCCGCGGTAGGCGGCGTCCTCGGCGATCGCGGTGAGCGTCTCGGCGACCGACTCGTCGCGGTCCGGGGTCGCGGCAGCGAGGTGCCAGGCGCCGCGGTGCGGCTGCAGGGTGCTCGCCAGCGCACGGTGCACCGCGAGACGCTCGGCGATCGGCGCGGCGTTGTAGACGGCGGAGCGGACCAGCGGGTGACGGAACCGCAGGTGCTGCGCGTCGACGCGCACCAGCCCGACCAGCTCGGCCGGCGCCAGGTCGGCGGGCGACAGGCCGAGCTCGGTCGCGGCGGCGACGACCTCGCTGAAGGGGGCGTCACCGCTGGCGACGGCCACGAGCAGGAAGCGCTGCGTCGCGCCCGGCAGGCGGTGGACCTGCTGCATGAACCCGTCCTCGAGCCGACGGGAGAGGGGCAGCTCGGGCAGGAGCTCGGCGTCCGCCGCCAGGCCCCGCTCCTGCAGCTCGGTCGACAGCTCGAGCAGCGCGAGGGGGTTGCCCCGCGCCTCGCGGAGCACCCGGGCGCGCGCGGGCGGCGGCAGCCGTACGGGCAGCTGGTCGAGGAGCTCCTCGGACTCCCGCGCGGTGATCGGTCCCAGGCGCAGGTGCTCGATCGGGGGGCCCAGCCAGGTCGTCGACGGCAGGTCCCCGTCGCGGAGCGTCGCCACGAGGACGACCCGGGCCTGCCCGAGGCGCCGGGCGACGAACCCCAGCACGTCACCGGAGGAGCGGTCGAGCCACTGCAGGTCCTCCACGAGCAGCAGGACCGGTCGCGGGGAACCCGCCTCCTCGAGGAGCCCGAGCGTCGCGATGCCCACCAGCAGCTGGTTCGCGGTCGGCGCCTCGTCCGACTCGTCCAGCCCGAACACGGTCTCCAGCGCCTGCTGCTGCCGGGGTGGCAGCGACGTGCGCAGGTGGAGGACGGGCTGCAGCAGCTGGTGCAGCCCGCTGTAGCCGATGCTGCGCTCGCGCTCGACGGCGTCGCAGCGCAGCACGACGAAGCCGAGGTGACGGGCGTAGGCCTCGGCCACCTCGGCCAGCGCCGTCTTGCCGATCCCCGCCTCGCCCGAGATCACCACGGCGCGTCCGGCCCGGCTCACCTCCGACAGCGACGCGCGCAGGTGGTCCACCTCCCGCTGACGTCCCGTCAGGGGTCGCGCCACCTGCCCTTCGTCGTCGACCGTGCGCAGCGCGCGTACGGACGAGGCGGAGGCCCGCTGCATCTCGGCTCATCTCCCTGGGTCGCTGGATCGACGGTGTCGACCGTAGGCGAGCCGCGCCGGGCTGTCATCAGCACGATGACTCTCGTCCTCGTGCCCGGGGCCGTCAGCCGTCGAGCATCGTCCAGAGCCGCGCGATGCGCCCGTCGACGACCTCGACGACGTCCAGCCCGGCCAGCACCGGGTCGCCGCCGGGCGGACCGAGCCGCCACGGCCGGGAGCCCAGACCACCCACGCCACGGAACGGGCCGGCGGGCGAGAACACGAACCCGGGCCCCTGCGCCAGCAGGCCGGTGATCGCGGCCTCGAGCGCCACCCGACCGGTCACCACCGCGCCCGGGTCGGTGAACACGACGTCCTCGGCGAACACCTCCGCGACCACCGCCGCGCGCCGCTCCGCGTCCGGTTCGTTGAACACCTCCTCCACCATGCGTCCCAGCAGGGCGGCCGGCGTCGGCGCCGTCACGTCAGTCCGTCCCCAGCACGCCACGCAGGAAGCCGACGGCCTGGGTGATGGCGGCCTGCGCGGCCATGGTGTGCCGCAGCGGGTTCAGCCCCACGAAGTCGTGGGTGATCCCGGCGTAGCGCACCGCCGTGACCGGGACGCCCGCGGTCCGGAGCTTCGCCGCGTACGCCTCGCCCTCGTCGCGCAGCACGTCGGCCTCGCCCACGATCACCAGAGCCTGCGGCAGCCCGGCCAGGTCGTCGGTCGTAGCCCGCAGCGGCGACGCGGTGATCTCGGCCCGCTCGGTCGGGTCGGTCGTGTACTGGTCCCAGAACCACTGCATCCCGGCCCGCGCGAGGAAGTAGCCCTCGGCGAACTGCCGGTAGGAGCCGGTCTCGAAGTCGGCGTCGGTCACGGGGTAGAAGAGCAGCTGACCCACGAAGGAGACGCCGCCGCGCTGCTTGGCCAGGAGGGTGGTGACCGCGGCCATGTTCCCGCCCACGGAGTCGCCGGCGACGGCGATCCGGGAGGCGTCGAGGCTCTGCTCCGGGCCGTTCATCGCGATCCAGTCCGCGACGGCGTAGACCTGCTCGATCTGGGTCGGGTAGCGGTGCTCCGGCGCCAGGTCGTAGTCGGGGAAGACCACGGCGGCCTGGGCGCCCACAGCGAGCTCGCGGACCAGCCGGTCGTGGGTCTGCGGGCCGCCGAAGACCCAGCCCAGGCCGTGCACGTAAAGGATCACGGGGAGCACCCCGGTCGCGCCGGCGGGACGCACGATGCGCACCCGGACCGACCCGGTGGGGCCGCCCTCGACGGTCAGGTCCGAGACGTCGGCGTCGAGCAGCACGGGGGGCGGGTCGGACTGCACCCCGTCGACGAGCTTCCGTCCCTGCTCGGGCGACAGCTGGTAGAGGAACGGAGGGTTCGCGTTGGCGTCGGCGAAGGCCTGCGCGGCGGGTTCCAGGACGGGGGTGACGAGCTCGCTCATGCGGGTGGTGCCTCTCTGTCGGATGTCGAGTCACCGATCCTCATCGGCGACCGGCCGCGCCCACATCCGTCACTCGACTGCCGCCGCTGGTGGCGGGCCGGACGTCGCGCCCGGTCGCCGGCGCCGTCCCTCCGCCGTACGCCGGAGTCACCTGACTCAAGCGCCGGCGCCCGTCCCGCGTCAGGGTGGCTCAGCAGCCCGCGCCGGGCTCGCACCCGCACCGGCCGACCCGGAGCGCCGCGGTGCCCGGCGTCCTCGCCGTCCCGCACCGTCCGCACCCACAGAAACGAGCTCCCGTGTCGCACCACCTCGACTCCCCCCTCGCCCGCCAGGACGTCCGCCTCGACCTGACCGACCTGTACGCCTTCCGCGGAGCGACCGGGACCGTGCTGGTCGTCAACGCCTCGCACTCCCTCGGCGAGCCCGCGACGCCCGGCTTCCACCCCGAGGGCATGTACGAGCTCAAGATCGATCTCGACGGCGACGCCGTGGAGGACGTCACCTGCCGGCTCGTCTTCTCCGAGCGCGACGAGCAGGGGCGCCAGCCGTACGTGCTGCACCGCGTCGCCGGGCCGGACGCCACCGACCCGTCCGCCGCCGGCACCGTCGTGCTGTCGGGCACGACCGAGGTGGAGGCCGAGGCGGACGGCCTGCGAGCGTGGGCCGGGCACGCGGGCGACCCGTTCTGGATCGAGCCCGACGTGCTGCACGCGGTCGGGCACGCGTTCCACGACGGGACCAGGGTGGACCTCGCCGACTGGGACGCCGCCCAGGCGAAGAACCTCTTCGCCGGTCAGACCGTCTACTCGATCGTCCTCGAGATCCCCGACGAGCAGCTGGTCGCCACCAGCCCCGCCGGCAGGATCGGCGTCTGGGCGGTCGCGACGCTGGCCACGGACGCCGGCGGCTGGCGCTCGATCAACCGCATCGGCCTGCCGATGATCCACCCGCTGTTCGCGCAGTACGACGAGGACCTGGGCGACCGGCTCAACGCGGGCGTGCCGTCGGACGACCTCGTCACCTACGGCGACCACGTGACCGACCGGGTCGCGGGCGTCGTGGCCGCCTACGGGACGGCCGAGGACCCGCGCGCCTACGCGGAGCGCGTGGCCCACCGGTTCTTCCCGAACGTCCTGCCCTACGAGGTCGGGACGCCCGCCGCCTTCGGCTTCGTGGGCTGGAACGGCCGGTCGCTGACCGACAACGTCCCTGACGTCATGTTCAGCCTCGCCGCCAACACGCCGGTCTCCCTCGGCATCGGCAAGGGCTCGGTGACCGCGAAGCCGCGCCCCGTCTTCCCGTACGTGCCCGCGGTCGCCTGACCTCCCCGCTCCGGGCGCTCCCGGTGGTCGGGAGCGCCTCCGCCAGGTACGTGAGAAAGGGGTCCGTCGTGCGGCAACCGCAGGGCACCTCGACGAGGAGCGGCGACCTCCGGTCGCTGACCGGGATGGGGCTGGCGATCCTGGGGCTCCACCTCCTCGGCCTCGCGCTGCTGCTCTGGGCACGTCCGTCGGCGGGGGTGCCCGTCGGCACGCTGTCGCTCGGCACCCTGTCGGTCGGCACGGGTGCGGCTGTCACCGCGTACACCCTCGGCGTCCGCCACGCCTTCGACGCCGACCACATCGCCGCCATCGACAGCACCACGCGCACGCTGCTGGGCTCCGGGCGGCGAGCGACGTCGGTGGGCTTCTGGTTCTCCCTGGGCCACTCGTCGGTCGTCCTGGCCCTGACCGTGCTCCTCACGTCGGGCCTGCACGCGCTGACCGGCCAGCTCGAGGACGAGGGGTCGGGCCTGCACGCGATCACGCAGACCATCGGCACGACGGTGTCGGGGGTGTTCCTCTACGGGATCGCCGCGGCGAACGTGGTGCTGCTCGTGCGCCTGCTGCGCGGCCGACGCCGGCAGCAGCACGACGGCGACCCGAGCCCCGCGCCGGGTCCCGGACCGGTCGGGGGCCCGTTCGTGTGGCTGCTGCGGCCCCTCCTCGACGTCGTGCGGACGCCGCGACAGATGTATCTCGTCGGGCTGCTCTTCGGGCTGGGCTTCGACACCGCCACGGAGGTCGGCCTCCTGGTCCTGGCCGCGTCCGGCGTGGCCGCCGGGGTGTCGTGGTCCGGCCTGCTCGCCCTGCCGATCCTCTTCGCCGCAGGCATGTCCCTGTTCGACGCCGTGGACGGCGCGATCATGCGTTTCGCCTACGGGTGGGCTCGGCAGGACTCGCGTCGGGACCTGCCGTACAACCTGCTCGTGACCGCGCTCTCCGTCTGCGTGGCGGTCGGCGTCGGGACCGTCGAGCTGGCGACCCTCGCGGCGGACCGGTGGGGTCTGGAGGGGGTGGTCTGGACGTGGTTCCGCAGCCGTGACCTCGGCCCCCTCGGGCTCGTCGTGGTCCTCGCCCTGGTCACGGTGTGGCTGGTCTGGGTGCTCCTGCGACGGACGCGCACGGCGCCGGACGCGGGCTGACCGCCGTCGCCCCCCGCACGAGAGCCGTCGACCGAGTCATCCGACGGATGTCCGCGGCCGGTCACGGCGCCGAGGATCAGCGGGACAGGCCGACCGGAGCCTTCGAGGTCGTGAGACCGGGACCGGCGGCACGGCACGACGACACCCAGCACAGACGGAGGAACACCCATGCCCGACCCGTACTCAGGACGCTGCGCCTGCGGAAGGATCACGTACGCCTTCACGGCAGCACCCGACTTCATCGCGAACTGCTACTGCCAGGACTGCCAGCGTTCGTCGGGGTCGGTGCTGGCCAGCTACTTCCGCGTCGACGTCGACGACTTCACGCTCCTCAGCGGCACCCCCCGGTCGTACGGGTACACGGCCGACAGCGGCAACACGCTGGTGCGGTCGTTCTGCCCCGACTGCGGCTCCCGCCTGGTCAACGAGCAGCTCGCGGGCTTCCCCGGGAAGATGTTCGTGATGCTCGGCAGCCTCGACGACCCGGAGCTGATCGCGCCTCCGATGATGGAGATCTTCACCGCCCACCGGACCTCCTGGACGAAGCCGTTGGACGTCCCCCAGCACTGGGCGCGCCCCGACGCCGACCCTGCCGTCGTGGCCGCCCGCATCGCCGCGGGCGAGCTGCCGGGAGGGTGCGGCTGATCGACGCAACGGAGCGGGCTGCGTCGGCGCAACCGACGTCGCTCGCCCCGCTCCGCTTCTCACCGACGGGGGTGGGCGCCGCACTACCGTCGGCCGCATGGCCGGAGCTGGTGCGCACCCGCTGTCGGACCGGCTGCGCCGCGTCGTCGAGGCGCTGCCGCTGCGTCCCGGCCTCCGGGTGCTGGAGGTCGGCGGCGCACCGGGGGCCGCAGCCCGTGCCGTCGCGGAGCGCGTCGCGCCGGACGGCCACGTGCTGGTGCTCGACCGTTCGGCGCGCGGGATCGCGCTGACCGAGGCGCTCTGCGCGCCCGAGATCGCCGCGGGGCTGCTGTCGACGAGGCTGGCGGCGGTCGAGGACGTGAGCCTGGACGTCGCCCCGTTCGACCTGGCGTTCGCGTGCCGGGTGGGAGCGCTCGACGGTCGGCATCCCCAGCTGTACGAGGCCGCCCTGGCGAACCTCCGGCGCGCGGTGGTCCCGGGCGGCGTGCTCTACCTCGACACCGGCGAACCGCTGGACGCCGTCCGCCTCTGACTGCCGCGAGGGCTCAGTCCTCGAGCAGCGCCTGGCGCAGCGCCGGGATCATCCTGTCGAGCAGCCTCGGCGCCAGCACGTCGACGAGGTCGTCGAGGTCGGCCGTGGGCTCCGGCGTACGCGCCATCTGCTCCATGCGCACCGGCGGTGCGGTGACCGGCCGGTGGTACGTCGGGGCGGCGCTCTTCGCGCCCTCGGCCGGGCCGCCCGCGCCCTCGTCGACCCACGCGTCGAACGCCTGGTCGATGGCTCGGTGGAGCCGGTCGACGAGCTCGCGCGCAGCCGCGGCGTCGACCGGTCGGCCCGCTCCGGTGGGCGTGCCGGCGGTCGTTTCGTACGAGGACGTCATGCCGCCAGCCTCTCACCGCGACCGCGACTCGCCCTGGGCGAACCGGCCGGGCCTGCCGCTCTGACTTGCCGACGTACGAGTCCCACCTGTCCCAGGACTTTCACGTTTACGTGAAACTCCGGTACTGAGCACGGCAGATCTGCCGTGGTGAGTACCGGTCTTTCACGTAAACGTGAAAGACCTGTGGCGCCTGGGCCGACGCGGCGGGAGCGAACACCGCCCTACCGCTGAACCCCGCGGTCCCCGCTCAGGAGCACCACCCCCACCGCGGCGAGGGCAGCACAGCACGCGGCGGCCGCCAGGGTGGTACCGCTGAGGGCGGCCCCATCGTGCAGGAGGGTCCGTCCGCCGACGACGGCGGTCAGCGGGTCGACGAGGGTCAGGCAGCAGACGACCACCTGAGGCGCGCCGAGCAGGTAGGCCGACTGCATCGCCCCGACCCCGACCGGCAGGGCCACGGCCACGGCGAAGACGGCGGTGACGACCAGCGCCCCCGGAACTCCCGCCCTCGAGCCGACGACCTCGCCGAGCGTGCGGACCAGGACCGAGACGAGGCCGAAGAGCACCGCGGCGACCACGGCCCGCCCGACGCAGCCGGGCAGGGCCGGCACCCACGACCTCGTCAGCAGGAGGAGCAGGAGGAGCCCGGCCCCGACCACCGAACCTCCGCCTGCCGCGACCGCGCCCCACGTCGGGAGCGCGGCGGCCCGGACGGGTGGCAGCAGGAGGACGACGGTCAGGGCCGCGACGCCGGCGACGCTCAGCGCGGCACCGAGGACCGCCGTACGCGACGGCCGACGACGGCGCGCGAGAGCGGTCGCCAGGACGGTCACCGGGACGGCGAGCACCCCGACGGGCTGGACGAGGGTGACGGGGGCCAGCGTGAGCGCGACGACGTGCAGCCCGCCGCCGAGCCCGGCCTGGCCCGCCCCCAGGAGCCAGGCGGGCTGGCGGACGAGCCGCAGCCCGGCGGCGACCCGCTCCCGGACGGTCGTCCGCGCCGGCGAACCGGACGCCGAGGCCAGCACCGCGTCGTGCTGGCGGACCGACGCCAGCCCGAAGAGCAGGGCGCCGGCGGCGGCGAGCGCGACGGCCAGCAGAGAGGACGGGGCGGTCACACCGTCTCGGGCACGGGAGCCTGCACGTCGGTCCGGCGGACGGCGAGCCAGGCGACGAGCGCCGCGATCAGCAGGGCGGCGACCCCGGCCACCGGGCCGTCCCCGAACCCGAGCCCGCCACCGTGCGAGGCCGGCTTGCCGAGCCAGTCCGCGATCGAGGCACCGAGCGGGCGCGTGAGCACGTACGCGACCCAGAAGGCGACGACGGGGTTGAGCCGGAAGAAGCGCCAGCCGATCGCGGGCACCGCGATCGCCACGGCGAAGATCGCGACCGAGGGCAGGTAGCCGAGCTCGAGCTGGTCGGCCGTGAGGTCGCCGGCCGCCGTCCCGAGGGCGAAGCTGGCGAGGACCGTGGCCCAGTAGAAGAGCTCGCGCCGGCGCGTGGTGATGCTGTGGATGGAGAGCGTGCCCTCGGAACGGTGCCACCAGAAGAAGAGCGCCCCGACGACGAGCAGGTAGAAGACGGTCGTCACCGCGTACGGGAGGCCGACCAGGTGCACGCCGTCCGCCGCCATCGTCCCGAAGACGGCGACCATCGCGACGGCCAGCCAGTAGACGGGCGCGGTGTAGCGCCGGGTCCGGAGCTGGAGCCACAGCGCGGCGGCGAGCCCGAGCACGCCGATCGCGATCGCTGCCACGAGATTCGTGCTCGCCAAGAAGTCCGACAGCGCCTCCCCCATGCCCGTCGTCAACGTCTTGACCACCCAGAAGAGGACCGTGATCGCCGGGACCTTCGCGGCCAGGTCGGTGCTGCCGGAGGCGACGGGGGTCACGGTGCTGGTGCTGGTCACGGGCTGTCCTCGGGGACGGGGTGTCGGCGGGGTACGCGAGCCCGACGCTGGCCTCGACGTGGCGGCCGGCGCCCCGGGAGGGTGGGCGCCGACCGCAGCCTCAGTCTGGGACGGGTCGGCTGAGCCGGACCTGAACGCGGGTCGCCGGCCGCAGGTCCTCCGGGACGAGGAGCCCGCGCTCGATCAGCAGCGACCCCACGACGACCACGATCGTCTGGGCCGCGAGCAGCCCGACGAGCACGAGGACCTGGGCGGCGCCGGCCTGGGCGGGGCTGCCGCCGCCGAGCAGCACGCCCACGAACGCCCCGGGTAGGGTCACCAGCCCGACGGTGCGGGTCTGGTCGAGGCCCGGGACGAGCGCCTCCGCCCGGTGCCGGCCGATCACCAGCCGGACCGCGACGGGGACGGGGAGCCCGAGGGCCAGCGCCCCCTCGTACGTGTCGCGCTCCTCCCGCAGCGCGGCGAAGCACCGTCGCCCGTTCAGGCTGCTCGCGGTCATGGCCCCGCCGATGACGATGCCCGCCACCGGCACGATGCCGGCCCCGTTCCACGGCACCGCGCCGGACGCGAAGACCACGACGAGCACCGGGAACGCGCCCGACGCCACGGTCACCAGGACCCACGGCCACGCCCGGACCGCGCCGATCCGCCTGGCGGAGGTGCCGACCGCGACGGAGAGCATGACCAGCGCGAACAGCAGCGACCACGTCACCCGCCCGAGGACGGCGGTGAGGACGAGCGAGACGAGCGCGAGCTGGCCGACCGCGCGGGCGACGGCGACCGCGTTCGAGCGGGCCGTGCCGAGCCGGCTCAGCGCCGCCACCCCGACGGCGACGCCGGCGAGGACCGCCAGCGCAACGACGAGGTGGGTCGAGAGCGTGGTCACCCCGGCGGCTGCCGGTCCGGCCCGGCGGGCCCGGTCGCGCCCGCGGCGTCGCCCACGTCGAGCGGACCGACCGGCTCGGGCACCAGCGGCAGCCGGAGCTCGAAGCGGCACCAGCCGAGCGGATGCTCCACGACGGCCAGCCGGCCGCCCTGGGACGTGACGCCGGCCCGGGCGATCGCCAGCCCGAGGCCGCTGCCGCCGGCGTCGCGGGTCCGGCTGACGTCGAGCCGGACGAACCGTTCGAAGATGCGGTCCCGGTCCTCCGGGTCGACCTCCGGGCCGTCGTTGTCGACCCAGACCACGGCGTCCCCACCCTCGGTCGTGAGGGTCAGCGCGACCTGGCCCGCGGCGTGCCGCTCGGCGTTGTCGACCAGGTTCCGCAGGGGCTGCGCCACGCGCGACAGGTCCGCGTGCACCCGTACCGGCTCGATCCGCGTGGTCACGTCGAGGGTGCTCGTGGTGCGCAGGCGCCGGGCCTCGTGGTCGACGAGGTCGTCGAGGTCGACGTCGGTCGGGTTCGTGGTGGCGTCGTGGGCGTCCACGCGGGCCAGCGTCATGAGGTTGCCCACGAGGCCGCGCATGCGGACGAGCTCGGCGTTCATGGTGTCGAGCAGACGGGTCCGGACCTCCTCGTCGCTCGTCCGGCCGGCGAGCTCGGCCGCCGTGCTCAGCGTGGCGAGCGGGCTGCGGAGCTCGTGGCTCGCGTCGGAGACGAAGGCGCGCTGGGCCCGGTCCGAGGCCTGCAGGCGGTCGAGCATGGCGTTCATCGTCTGCGCGAGCGCGGCGATCTCGTCGCGCGTCGGCGGCACGTCGAGCCGGGCGGTGAGGGCACGGGCGTCGATCTCGGCGACCGTCCGACGGATCTGCTCGACGGTGCGCAACGCCCGGCCCACGAGCACCCAGACGGCCGCGGCCACGGCCGCGAGCAGCAGGGGCGTGCCGGCCAGCAGGAGGACGGCCACGGTCTGCACGGTGTCGCGCTGGATCCGGATCGGCACGGCGACCTGCACGAAGTACGTCCGGCCGGCCGACTCGACCGCGGTGGTGACGACCTTCCACTCCCCCCGCTCGTCGAGGGTGTCGATGTCGAGCTCGACGGAGTCGTACGACCCGACCGTCGGCCGCTGCGCCGACAGCGCCTCGGTCGTCGAGCGGCGCGACGACCCGATCACGGAACCCCCGGCGTCGAGCACCAGCGTGACCGCGTCGGTCCGGCTCTGGTCGCTGAGCGCGGCGACCGTGGCCGGGACCCCGTTCGCGTCGATGCGGGAGACGACCTCGGCCGCGCGCGCTCGGCCGGTGGCCTCCACAGCCTGCTCGAGCGACGACTGCAGCACGAGGAGCAGGCCGGTGCCGCCGACGAGCATCGCCACGACGACGACCACCACGGCCACGAGCACGGAACGTCCCCGGACGCCGACCCGCGAGCCCCACCGTTCGGCGAGGCCCTCCGTACGCGCGCGCACCGCGCCTCCCCGTGCTGCCGAGTGGTCCGAGACGCCGATCGTCCCACCGCTCGGGCGGCCGGGCCTCATGCGGCCGTGGCGAGGCTGCGGCCCGTCGCCCGTACGCCCGCCCGGGTGACGGCCAGCCAGGCGTAGCGGTCCTCGAACGCGGCCACGGTCGCGCCCAGGGCGTGGGTCTCGGCGATCGCCCGTCCCGCGCGCCCGAGCCGGGTGCGCAGCCCGGGGTCGGCGAGCAGCGCGGTCAGGGCGTCGGCCAGGCCGACCACGTCGCCCGGGGCGTGCAGCCGGCCGTTCACGCCCGGGCGCACGAGGTGCGGCAGGGCCATCGCGTCGGCGGCGACCACCGGCAGCCCGGCGGCCATCGCCTCGAGCGTCGCGAGGCTCTGCAGCTCGGCGGTGCCGGGCATGACGAACACGTCGGCGCGCGCGTACGCGGCCCGCAGCGCGTCGTCGTCGACGGCGCCGAGGAAGCGGACCGAGGCCGCGACCCCGAGCGTCCCGGCCAGGAGGGTCAGCGCCGGGCGCAGGCTCCCCATCCCGACCACCTCGAGCCGCGCGCCCAGCGCCGGCGGGAGCAGCGCGAAGGCCCTGAGCAGCTCGTCGACGTGCTTCTCGCGCTCGAGGCGACCGACGAAGAGCACCGTCGGCGCACCCCCGTCGACGGCCGGGCGGTCGACGGCGAAGCGGTCGAGGTCGATCCCGCACGAGACCACGTCGGCCGGCGCGAGCGTGGTCGCCGCGGCGAGCAGCTCGGCGGCCCTGCCCGTCGGCACGGTCAGCAGGTCGGCGTCGCCGTACACCCGCTCGAGGTCGCGCCAGGCGAGCCGGCCCGCGGCGTCGGGGAAGCGCCGGACCAGCGGGACGTGGTGGAGGAGGTTCTCGGGCATGAAGTGGTTCGTGGCCACCACCGGGACGCCGGCGCGGCGCGCCGTGCGCAGCAGCGTGCGCCCGAGGCCGAGGTGGGACTGGACGTGGACGACGTCGGGGCCCGCCAGCTGGAGCAGGTCCTCGACCTGCCGGCGTACGCCCCGCGGGGTGGAGACCTGCATGCGCGGGCGGCCCGGCAGGCGCGTGGACCGGAGCCGGTGCACGCGGACGCCCTGCTCGAGGTAGGTGTCCTGGCGCCCGTCGGCCGAGGGCCACAGCAGGTCGACCGTGTGCCCGCCGGCGGCGAGGCCCGCCGCCAGCCGGGCCGTGAAGGTGGCCGCGCCGTTGATGTACTCGGGGTACTGGTCGGCACCCAGGACGATCTTCATGATGATCACGCTCACCCATCCCGGCTGAGCCCGACCTGAACGTCTGCACGCCGCGCGCCGGGCGCGCCCACCCCGCTCAGGCCCGACTCAGCCGGCGGGCGGGAGGATGCCGGGAGAGCGTCGGGAGGGGTGCCGGGATGAAGGTCCTGCTGGTCGAGGACGAGGGGCGCCTCGCGGACGTGGTCAAGGAGGGCCTGGTCGCCGAGGGCTTCTCCGTCGACGTCGTCGGCGACGGCGTCACCGGGCTGTGGGCCTCCACGACGAACCCGTACGACGTGATCGTGCTGGACATCATGCTGCCGGGCCTCAACGGCTACGACGTGCTCAAGGAGCTGCGGCGCCGCAAGGTCTGGACGCCGGTGCTGATGCTGACGGCCAAGGACGGCGAGTACGACCAGACGGACGCCTTCGACCTGGGCGCCGACGACTACCTGACCAAGCCGTTCAGCTTCCTCATCCTGGTCGCCCGGCTCCGCGCGCTGGTCCGCCGCGGCGCCCCGGAACGTCCCGTCCTCGTCACCGTCGGCACGCTCGTGCTCGACCCCTCCCGCCGGGCCGTGGCCCGCGGCAGCGTCCCGATCAGCCTGACCGCCCGGGAGTACGGCCTGCTGCTCTACCTGATGCGCCACGCCGGTGACGTGCTGAGCAAGGCGCAGATCCTCGACAACGTGTGGGACTCCGCCTACGAGGGCAGCGACAACATCGTCGAGGTCTACGTCGGCTACCTGCGCCGCAAGCTCGACGTCCCCTTCGGCCTCACGACCCTGCACACCGTCCGCGGGCTCGGCTACCGCCTCGACGCGGACGTCTGAGCGCAGCCGTCTAGAGCAGGCCCTGCTCGTGGGCCTCCTCGATCGTCACGAGGGTCGTCCGCATGTGCTGCACGGCGACGCGGGTGGCGTTCTCGGTGTCGCCGTCGCGGTAGTGCTCGAGGATCTCGGCGTGCTCCCGGTCCGACTCGGCCCGACGCTCCGGGCTCGCGCGCAGGGAGAGGCCGACGTAGGTCGAGGCGCTGTCGCGCAGCCCGCCGAGGATCGTCGCCAGCCGGCTCGCCCTGTCGTCCTCGGCGAAGCACGCGTGGAACTGGCGGTTCAGGTCCGACCAGAGGCCGATGTCACGGGTGCGGGTCATGCGCTTCATCAGCCGCTCGGCCTCGTCGAGGCGTTCCGGGCTGACCTTGCCGATCATGCGCCCCACCATCAGCGGCTCGAGCGCCATCCGGAGCTCGTAGATCTCGCGCACCTCGCCGAGGTCGAAGCTCCGCACCCGCGAGCCGCGGTGCGGGTCGAAGACGACGAGGCCCTCGCCGGCCAGGTCCCGCAGCGCCTCCCGCACGGGGGTGATGCTCACGTCGAACTGGTGCGCCAGCTCCGCCTGGATCAGGCGGGCGCCCGCCGGCAGCTCGCCGTCCAGGATCGCCTGGCGCATGCGCTGGAGGACGTAGGCGTGCGCGGTCAGGTTCGGCCGCTCGCCGCTACGCATCTGCCCTAGCGGCATCCTTCGCCTCCTGCACCGTCAGCCCTGGTCCCACAGACTAACCACGCGTGATCATGCACCGGCCCCGCGCGCCCCGCGCCGACGGAACTCGTCGGCGACGGTCGACCGGTCGCTCCCCGCGCCGAGCAGGCAGCCGAGCAGGATGCGGGCCTTGCGCGGGTCGAGCCACCCGGCCAGGACCGCGCCGCGGCCGATCAGGTCGGACTCGGAGCCGGGGAAGCCGTACGTCGACGTGTACGTCGTGCCCGCACCGGTGCGCGTGGCGACGACGACGGGCCGCCGGGTGGCGACCTCCTCCACCACGTCCGCCAGGCCGCGCGACAGGTGCCCGACGCCGAACCCCGCCAGCACCACACCGTCGCAGCCGGCGTCGTCGACGACCCGGAGCAGGCGACCGTCGTCACCCAGGAACGTCTCGAGCAGCGGCACGAGCAGCGGGCCCGTCGGCAGGTCGCCCGTCAGCGGAGCCGGCCGGGACGGCGGTCCACCGAAGGTCACCCCTCCCTCGTCGACGTAGCCCAGCGGACCGAAGGACGGGGAGCGGAACACGTCGGGACCGCTCGACCGGGTCTTGCGCACCCGGGCGGCCGCGTGGACCTGGTCGGCCAGGACCACCAGCACCCCGCGGTCCCGGGCGCCGGCGCTCGCCGCCGTCACCACCGACGCGGACAGGTTCGCGGGTCCGTCGGCGCCGGGCGCCTGGGCCGCCCGCATGGCTCCCGTGACGACGAGCGGGGCCGACCGGTCCCAGTAGAGGTCGAGCAGGTAGGCGCTCTCCTCGATGGTGTCGGTGCCCTGCACGACGACGACCCCGTCGGCGCCGGCGTCGACGGCGTCGCGGGCCCACCGCAGCACCCCCAGGAGGTCGGTCAGCTCGAGGGAGGCGCCGGGAACGGTGGCCAGGGTCGTGGACTCGACCTCCACGTGGGCGATCCCGGGCACCGAGCTGAGCAGGTCGGCCGCGCTCAGGGACGGGACCACACCTCTGCCGTCGGAGCGGTCCGAGGTCATCGTGATGGTCCCGCCGAGCGAGGCGACGGCGACGCGGCGCGGGTCGGGCAGCTGCTGGCTCATGGCCGGGCCTTCCTGGACATCGGGGGGACGCGGGCGGGTCCTGCGCGGCGGTGCGCAGACGACCCACGGCCGTTACGTCGTCGTCATCGTGCTCTGCCTACGCTGCAGCACGCGTCGTTGACATATCGCATGATGCATTCTATAACATCCAGGACGCAACAACGGAGGTCCACGTGAGCAGCTCAGCCCCCTCGTCCACCGAGAAGGACGCGCCGACCCTGGCGCGGCTCCCGATCGGCATCGCCCTGTTCACGTTCGTCGTGCTCGGGCTCTCCTACATCACCAATGCCGCCGACCGGCAGGTCTTCCCCGTCCTGCTGCCGGCCATCCGGACCGAGTACGGCTTCTCGCTCGGCGAGGGCGGCCTGCTCTCGACGATCTTCACGCTGGGCATCGGGCTGGCCGGCGTCCCCGGCGCCTACCTGCTCAACCGGTTCTCGCGGCGGGCGGTGATCGTGGGCGGGATCGTCATCTACTCCGGCTTCACCGCGCTGACGGCGGTCTCGGTCGGGTTCGCCGACATGTTCGCCTACCGCGCGCTCTCGGGCGTCGGCGAGGCGATCCAGAACGCGGCCCTCTTCGCGGCCGTCGGCGCGTACTTCTTCAAGCGGCGCGCGCTCGCGATCGGCAGCCTGAACTTCTGCTACGGCGTGGGCGCCTTCCTCGGCCCGCGGCTGGGGGCCCAGTTCGCGGCCGGCAGCGGCTGGCGCACGCCGTTCTACGTGTACGCGATCGCGGGCTTCGTGATCGCCGCGATCATCCTCGTGGTGGTCAGCAAGCGGTTCACCGAGCAGGTGGAGCCGCTGGGCGACGTGCGTCCCGAGGTGGCCGCGAACGTCCCCGAGAAGGTCTACAACCGCAACGTCGTCGTGCTGATGGTCGTCGCGGCCATCGCCGGCGTCTCCCTCTACGGCTACCTCGGCCTCTACCCCACCTACCTGCAGACCGAGCTGGGCTTCACCGTCGTGGAGGCGGGCAAGGCCGCCGGCATGTTCGGGCTCGGCGCCCTGATGGGCATCCCGGCCGGCCTGCTCGGCGACCGCTTCGACCAGCGCTGGATCCTGATGGGCTCGTTGATCGCGGCCAGCGTCGTCGGCTACGTCCTGTTCCACGGCCCCACCACGCCGGGCTGGCAGTCGCTGCTGTCCTTCCTCACCGGCGCCACCGGCAGCGGCCTGCTCTTCACCAACACCTACTCGGCGATGCAGCGGGCCGTCCGCCCCGAGAAGGTCGGGCAGGTCTCGGGCGCCTTCGTCACCAGCTGGTACCTGCCCTCGGCCCTGGCCGGCTACCTCTTCGCCCTGCTGCAGAACCACCTCGGCTGGGGCGGAGCGAGCCTCGTCCAGCTGAGCCTCGTGCCGCTGGTCGGCGTGGTCGCGCTGATCTTCCTCGACACCCGCAGGTTCACGACGGCCAGGCCGGCCGCCACCCACCACTGACCGGGACCGGACCGCCCACCCCGAAGGGACGCATGACTCTCCCCGCGCTCGACCCCGCCCGCACCGCGGTCGTCACCATCGACATGCACCGCGGCCACCTCGACCCGGCCGTGGCCACCATGCCGCTGCCCGCCGAGGCCGCCGCCCGGGTCACGGCGGCCAACGCCGTGCTCGTCCGGGCGGCGCGGGCGCGGGGCGTCCCCGTCGTCCACGTCGTCACCGGCTACCACGACGTCTCCGAGATCGCCTCCAACCCGTGGTGGGCGGCCGTCGCCGGCACCGACGCGACGCGGGCGAACGTGCTCAACCACCAGCTCCCCGGCAGCCCCGGGCTGGAGGTGATGCCCGACCTGCTGGAGCAGGGCGACGTGGTCGTCACGGGCAAGAAGCGCTACGACTGCTTCGCCGCCACCGACCTCGACCACGTGCTGCGCTCGCGCGGGGTCTCGACGCTGCTGATCACCGGCGTCAACACGAACTCCTGCGTGCTGGCCACGACGGTCGCGGCCAACACCCGCGACTACGCCGCCGTCGTCGTCGAGGACTGCGTCGACACGATGGACCGGACCCTGCATGAGCCGGCCCTCGCCGTCCTCCGGCAGGCCTTCGGCTGGGTGGCCACGCTCGACGAGACGGTCGCCGCGCTGTGACGACACCACCGCCGCGGGTCGTCGACACCCACAGCCACGTCATCCCGCCGCAGCTGGTGGCGGCCATGGAGGACGGCCGGGCCCCGGACGGCATCACGCTGGACCGCAGCGGTGCGACGCCGTGGGTCGTGCACCGCCAGGGCTACCGCTACCCCCTGCTGCCCGGCTTCCACGACGTGGGCGCCCGGCTCGAGGCGATGGACCGCGACCAGGTGACGGTGTCCGTGCTGTCGGTCGCTCCTCCGCTCTTCCTCTACTGGGTGGACGCGGCGGAGGCCCTGGCGTCCAGCCGGCTGGTCAACGACGCCGTCGCGGCCATGGTCGGTGAGCACCCGGACCGGTTCGCCGGTCTCGCCACCCTGCCGATGCAGGACCCGGACGCCGCCGCGGTCGAGCTCCGCCGCGCGGTCACCGAGCTGGGGCTGCGCGGGGCGCAGATCGGCCCGCACGTCGAGGGCGTCCCCCTGGACGACCCGTCCTTCCGGCCCGTCCTGCGCGCCGCCGCCGAGCTCGACGTCCCGCTCGTCCTGCACCCCTACTACGTCGGCGCCGCCACCGGCGAGCTCGCCGACTTCTACCTCACCAACCTGCAGGGCAACCCGTGGCAGACGGCCGTCAGCGCGTCGCGGCTCATCCTGTCCGGGACGCTCGACGAGCTGCCCGGACTGTCGCTGGTCCTGGTGCACGGCGGGGGCCACCTGCCCTACCAGATCGGCCGGCTCGACCACGGACACCGCGTACGGCCCGAGGCCGCGACGCCGCAGCACCCGCCGAGCGCCTACCTGCGGCGCTTCCACTACGACAGCCTCACGCACGACCTCGACGCCACCCGCTGGCTGATCGAGAAGGTCGGGGCCGACCGGGTCATGTTCGGCACCGACTACCCGTTCGACATGGCCGGGGGGACGTACGCCGAGCAGCTCGCCGGCGTGCCCTCCGGCTCCCCCGTCATCCCCACGGTCGGGTCGGTGACCGCCGACACCCTCTTCCGGCTGCAGCCCCCGCACGAAGGAGCGTCCCCCGCGTGAGCGAACCCGAGGTGCTCCTGCACGTCGACGGCACCGACCGTCCCGGCGCGACCGGCGCGACCTTCGCCGTCGTCGACCCCTTCAGCGGCGCCCACGTGGCCACGGTCGCGGAGGCCACGGCCGGCGACGTCGACGACGCCGTCGCGGCCGCGCGCCGCGCGTACGACGACCAGCGCTGGCGCGGCCAGGCCCCCCGCGACCGCGCCCGCGTGCTCAACCGGGCCGCCGCGCTGCTCGCGGACCGCATCGACGACCTCGCCGCCCTCGAGACCCGGCAGATCGGACGGCCGCTGCGGGAGATGCGCGCGCAGCTGCGCCGGCTGCCGGAGTGGCTCGAGTACTTCGGGGCCGTCGCGCAGACGGCCGAGGGCACCGTCCCCGACTTCGGGCACGGCCACCTCAACGTCGTGCGCCGCGTCCCGCTCGGGGTGGCCGGGCTGATCACGCCCTGGAACCACCCGCTGCTGATCACCATGAAGAAGCTGTCCGTGGCGCTGGCGGCGGGCAACTCCATCGTGCTCAAGCCGAGCGAGCTCGCCCCCGTCGTGCCCGGGCTGCTCGTCGGGCTGCTCGAGGAGGCCGGCGTCCCCGGCGGGGTCGTCAACGTCGTGCACGGCTTCGGCCGCACGACCGGTCGGGCGCTGTCCGAGCACCCGGGCCTGGCCAAGATCGACGTCACCGGCGGCACCGAGACCGGCCGGGCCATCGCGGCCCACGCCGGCCGGTCGCTGATCCCCGTCACCGCCGAGCTCGGCGGCAAGGCCCCGGTGATCATCCTCGACGACGTCGACCTCGACGTCGCCGTGGCCGGCGCGCTGTTCGCCGCCTTCGTCGCCACGGGCCAGACCTGCGTCCAGGGGTCCCGGCTGCTGGTCGCCGAGGCGGTGCACGACCGGTTCGTCGCCGCCCTCGTCGCGCGTACGGAGGCGCTGCGGCTCGGCGACCCGATGCAGGCCGGTACGCAGGTCGGGCCGCTGGTGTCCGAGGCGCAGCGCGACAAGACCGTGCAGGCCGTCGAGCGCGCGGTGGAGCAGGGCGCGACCGTCCTCGCCGGGGGCGCGGTGCCCACGGCGCCGGACCTGTGCCGCGGCTGGTTCTACCCGCCGACCATCCTGGGCGGCGTGACGTCGGAGATGGACATCTGGACCGAGGAGGTCTTCGGCCCGGTGACGCTCGTGCGGTCGTTCACCGACGACGCGGACGCCGTCCGCCTCGCGAACGACGCGCAGTTCGGTCTCGCGGCCTCGGTCTGGACCGCCGACACGGCCCGGGCGCTGCGGGTCAGCGAACAGCTCGACATCGGGATCGTGTGGGTCAACGACCACCACCGGATCGACCCGTCCTCCCCCTGGGGCGGGTTCAAGGACTCCGGTCTCGGCTCCGAGAACGGGCTCGACGCCTTCCACGCGTACACGCGGGCCCAGAGCGTCGTCGTCAACACCCAGCCGCCGGGGCCGGACTGGTTCGGCACCACGTCGGACCTGCGCTACTCCTGACCGTCCGTACGCCCACCCCTACCGTCCAGCCCCAGGAGGCCCCATGCCCGACGTCGATCTCCTCGTGGTCGGCGGCACCGTCGTCAGCCCGAGCGGGCGCTCGCGGACCAACGTCGCCGTCCGGGACGGCCGGGTCGTCGCGGTCGGACCCGACCGACCGCAGGCGGACGAGGTCGTCGACGCGACCGGGCTGCTCGTGCTCCCCGGCGGGGTCGACACCCACGTGCACCTGATGGACCCGGGTGCGCCCGACCGCGAGGACTTCCCCTCCGGCACCGCGGCGGCCGCGGCCTCCGGCGTGACGACGATCCTGGAGCACACCCACGGCCGGCCGGTCCGGACCGTCGCGGACCTGCACGCCAAGGTCGACCACCTGCGCGACCGCTCGTACGTGGACTTCGGGCTGGCGGCGCACGCGTGGCCGGGCGAGGACGCGGCGGTGGCCGACCTGTGGGCGGCCGGCGTCGCCTTCTTCAAGGTCTTCACCTGCACGACCCACGGCGTGCCGGGCCACAGCGCCGCGGCGCTGCGGACCCACCTGCGGGCCAGCGCCCTCGTCGACGCGGTCAGCCTGCTGCACTGCGAGGACGAGTCGCTGACCGAGAGCGCCGAGGCCGTCCTGCGCGCCGAGGGGCGGACGGACGCCGGCATCCTGCCCGAGTGGCGCAGCCTCGACGCCGAGCTGGTCGCCGTGGCCGTGGCCTCCCTGCTGGTCCGCCGCACCGGCGCCCGCGCCACCGTGGCCCACGTCAGCAACGCCGAGGCGGCCGGCTACCTCGCCGCGGAACGCGCCCGCGGTGCCCGGCTCGCGGCCGAGGGCTGCCCGCAGTACTTCCTGCTCCGCGAGGAGGAGGTGCACCCGCACGGGGCGCTGCGCAAGTTCACCCCGCCGGCGCGCGCCCGCACCGACGACGACGAGGCCCAGCTGTGGCGGCTGCTCCGTCAGGGGACGCTCACGCACATGTCGAGCGACCACGCCCCCTCGACGCTGGAGCAGAAGGCCGACGGCGACATCTGGTCGGTGCACTTCGGGCTGCCGGGCCTGGACAGCACGATGGCCGTGCTGCTCGACGCGGCCGCGCGGGGGCACCTCGCGTACGAGGACGTGGTCCGGGTCTACAGCGAGGCGCCCGCCAGGACGTACGGGCTGTGGCCGCGCAAGGGCCGGCTCGCGCCGGGCGCGGACGCCGACCTCGTGCTCGTCGACCCGCACGCGCGCCGCACGCTGCGGAACGCCGACGTGCTGTCGAAGGCCGGCTGGACGCCGTTCGACGGCCGCGAGGTCACCGGCCGGGTCGTCTCCACCTACCTCCGCGGTCGGCTCGTCGCCACCGACGGGCGCCCGGTCGGCGAGCGCGGCGGCACGTTCCTGCCCGGCGCCGGCGCCCGCTGAACCCGGTCCAGCCCCGCACCCCTCACCCCCGCCCGACCCCACGAGAAGAAGGAGGGCCCATGCCCGAGACGAAGTCCGAGGTCCGTGACGGGATGCGCGTCGACTGGGACGTGCAGATCCCGGCCGACGACGGCACCCTGCTGGCCGCCGACGTCTACCGCCCCGACGACGACGGACCGCACCCCGTCCTGCTGGCGATGTGCCCCTACCCCAAGGGCGTGGCGTTCCAGGAGGCGTACGCCAACCAGTGGAAGGCGCTCGCCGGCGACCACCCCGAGGCGCTCGAGGGCTCGACGAACGCCTACCAGTCGTGGGAGTACCCCGACCCCGAGCAGTGGGTCCCCCACGGCTACGTCCTCGTCCGCGTGGACAGCCGCGGCACCGGCGGCACGCCCGGCGAGATCGACT
This sequence comes from Microlunatus spumicola, assembly GCF_039536445.1. Lineage (NCBI taxonomy): Bacteria > Bacillati > Actinomycetota > Actinomycetes > Propionibacteriales > Propionibacteriaceae > Microlunatus > Microlunatus spumicola. Next base: position 982,653 of record NZ_BAAAYR010000001.1, read on the forward strand.
TCTTCTCCCCGCGGGAGACCAAGGACCTCTACGACGCGATCGAGTGGGCCGGCGCGCAGCCGTGGAGCAACGGCAAGGTCGGGCTGAGCGGCATCTCCTACCTCGCCACCAACCAGTGGCAGGTCGCCGCCCTGAACCCGCCGCACCTCGCCGCCATCGCCCCCTGGGAGGGCGCGGCCGACTACTACCGCGAGTACACCCACTCGGGCGGCATGATCTCGGAGTTCATGCCGAACTGGATGAAGGCGCAGGTCATCCCCTTCCAGCACGGCAACCCCGACGGCCTGGTCAACCCGAACAACGGCCGTCGCGTCACCGGTGACGTCGAGGTGCCCGCCGACGAGCGGGAGCGGCTCCGGATCGACCCCGGCGCGACGTTCCTCGAGCACCCGCTGGCCGACGACTTCTACGCCGACCGCACGGCCCGGCTCGAGGACATCACCGTGCCGCTGCTGTCCTCGGGCAACTGGGGCGGCGTCGCGCTGCACCTGCGCGGGAACACCGAGGGCTACGTCCGGGCCGCGTCCGAGCAGAAGTGGCTCGAGGTCCACGGCTACGAGCACTGGACGGAGTTCTACACGCCGTACGGCCGCGACCTGCAGCGCCGCTTCTTCGACCACTTCCTGAAGGGCGAGGACAACGGCTTCGACACCCACCCCCGGGTGCAGCTCCAGGTCCGTCACCCCGACCACTTCGAGGTGCGCCACGAGGACGAGTGGCCGCTGGCCCGGACGGTGTGGACGCCATACCACCTGGACCTCGCGAGCCGGGCCCTGGGCACCGGCGTCCCGGGGGCCGCCGCGTCGACGTCGTACGAGCCGCGCAAGACCCGGCTGCAGCTGCGGACCGCGCCGTTCACGGAGCCGACCGAGATCACCGGCCCGGTGGCTCTGAAGCTGTTCGTGAGCTCCGCGACCAGCGAGGCCGACCTCTTCGTGACGCTCAGCCTGTTCCGTCCGGACGGGACGGAGGTCCTCTGGTCCTCGGCGATGGAGCCCAAGGCGCCGCTGACGCAGGGGTGGCTGCGCACGACGCTGCGGAAGACGGATCCGGCGCGGAGCCTCCCCCACCGCCCGTGGCACACCTACGACACGCACGAGCCGCTGACGCCGGGCGAGGTCTACGAGGTCGACGTCGAGGTCTGGCCGACGTGCATCGTGATCCCGGAGGGCTACGTGCTGGGCCTCACGGTCGAGGGCACCGACTACGACCACGGGCTGCCCGACCCGAAGTACCACTACGGCCGGCCGCAGACCGGCAGCGGGCCCTACTGGCACGAGTACCCGGGCGACCGCGACCGTCCCGAGCTCGACGGCACCGTGACCCTGTGGTCGGAGCCCGGGCGCGAGCCGTACCTGCTGCTGCCCGTCGTGCCGCCGAAGGCCTGACGACGACGCTCCCGGTCGGGCCTCGTGCCCGACCGGGAGGGCGTCCTCACACGAACAGCGGCGCCATGCCCCACTGACGCTCGAGGTCGGCCATGACGTCCTCGTCCGGGCGCTGGGCGCCGTTCGCGAAGACGTGCTCGGCGGCGTCGAGGACGGTGGGCAGCACGTGGATGTCGCCGACGGTGTTCAGGAAGACGTCGGGACGGCCCAGCACCCAGGCGACGGCGGTCTCGATGGCCGCCGGGTCCTTGAGCGGCTCGTACCAGGTCGCGGCGTGCTGCTCGGCGCCCTCGGACCAGGGCGCCTTGGTGATCGCCTTGATCGTCTGCACCGCGACACCGCGCTGGGCGCACTCGGCGACGAGGGCCTCGAAGTCGTCGAGGTAGGCGGTGTTCCGCGACATCGGGAAGTTGTAGGGCAGCAGCACCGAGCTGAAGTCGAAGCGCTCGAGCGAGCGGAGGTGCTGCCGGGCGACGGTCACGCCGTGCCCGGTGACGCCGATGTGGCGCACCAGGCCCTCGTCCCGGGCGCGGACGACGGCCTCGAGGACGCCGCCGGGGGCGTACGCCTGCTGCCACTCGGCCTCGTCGACGAGGTTGTGCAGCTGGATCAGGTCGACCTGGTCGACGCCCATGCGCTCGAGGGACTTGTTGATCTCGACCCACGCGGCCTCGGCCTCGCGCTCGCCCGTCTTGGTGGCGAGGAAGACCTCGTCGCGGTGGTCGGCGAGGAAGGGCGCCAGCCGCAGCTCCGCCTCGCCGTAGCTGGCGGCCGTGTCGACGTGGTTGAGGCCGTGGCTGCGGACGACCTCGAGCGTCGCGTCGGCCTCGTCCTGGGTCACCTCGGACAGCGCGGCGGCGCCGAAGATGACGCGCGTGCTCGCGTGGCCGGTGGAGCCGAAGGGCAGCGTGGAGATCATGCGGCGATTATGCGCCGAGGAGCTCCCGGACCTGCGGGAGGACGCCCGGATCGATCTGGTGGCCGCCCGGGTGCGGGAGCTCGACCACGTCGGCGCCGCGCTCACGGAGCTGGCCGACCAGCGTGGCGGTGAGCGCGGCCGGGATCATCGGGTCGCGCCGCCCGTTCGACACGACCACAGACGTGCCGGCCAGGTCGACCGCGGGCGGTTCGGCGAACGGGACCATCGCCGAGAGCAGCACGGCGCCGCGGAGCAGCCCGGGCCGCCGCAGCAGCAGGGCCGACGCGATGTTCGCGCCGTTGGAGAAGCCGACGGCGACGAGCGCGCCCGGGTCGACCCCGTACGCGGCCCCGGCCGTCTCGACGAACGCCGCGAGCGCGTCGGCCCGCCGCCGGAGGTCGTCCTCGTCGAAGACGCCCTCGCGCAGCCGCCGGAAGAAGCGCGGCATGCCGTTCTCCAGCACCGAGCCACGGACGGAGAGGACCGCCGCGCCGGGGCTCAGCAGCCCGCGCAGCGGCAGCAGGTCGCGCTCGTCGCCGCCGGTCCCGTGCAGGAGCAGCAGAGGCGGCCCGGCGGCGGACGGCTCGGCCGGCAGGAAGACGTGCGGCCGGTCGAGACCGGCGTCGTCGCTCACGCCGCCGACGGTCGTCCCGCGGGGTCGAGCCGCAGCGGCGGGAGCGCGCGGGCGATCTGCTCGCGGTCCGGCTCCAGCCACGGTGGCAGCTTGAGGTGCCGACCGAGCTCGAGCAGCGGCTCGTCGACGGCGAAGCCGGGCGCGTCGGTCGCGATCTCGAACAGCACGCCGCCGGGCTCGCGGAAGTAGATCGACCTGAAGTACTGCCGGTCGAGGATCTGCGTCACCCCCACGCCGCGCTCCAGCAGCTCCTGCTGCCAGACGGTCATGGTCTCCAGGTCCGGTGCGCGGAACGCGACATGGTGCACGGTGCCGCCGGCCTGCAGGCCCCGCTCGCGCACGCCGCCGGCCACGTCCACGAGGGCACCGGCGCCGCCGCCGGCCATGCCGAAGCGGGCCCGGTCGGCACCCTCGCCCGTCACGGACATGCCGAGCAGGTCGGTGAGCATGGTCGCGGAGGGGTCGAGCAGCCGCTCGGAGAGCGTGACGGCGTGCAGGCCGCGGACCGCGTGGTCGGCGGGGATGTCGGCGACGCCGTCCCAGCCGGAGCGGTGGTCGCCGTCGGAGGCCACGAGGTCGACGACCATCCCGTTCGGGTCCCGGAACGTCAGCAGGTCCTCGTCGTCACGGCTCGTGAGGGCGTCGGTGTCGACGTCCAGACCGGTGAGGCGCTCGTGCCACCAGCCGAGCGACGTGCCGGGAACGCTGAACGCGGTGGTCGTGGTCATCCCGGCTCCCTGGCGGCCCTTCGGCACGCCGGGCCAGGGGAAGAAGGTCAGCAGGCTGGACGGGCTGCCCTGCTCGTCGCCGTAGTAGAGGTGGTAGCTGTCGGGGGCGTCGAAGTTGACGGTCTGCTTGACCAGCCGCAGCCCGAGCACGCGGGTGTAGAAGTCGACGTTCGACTGGGGGTCACGGGCGATCGCCGTGACATGGTGGATGCCGTGGGGTTCGACCTGGGTCATGGGCGCCTGGCTCCTCGGTGAAGGGAGGTCCTTCGTACCACCGGTGCTCCCTCGGCGCTCCTCACGTGCACGGGCGGCACCGCCTCGTGCACGGACAGCACAGGGCCGGGGTCGCCGGCCCCGGCGGGGCGACGGTCAGGCGCGGGGCGTACCGGCCAGGCGCTCGCCCTCGTCCTCGATGACGACACCCTCGACGTACTCCGGCTCCGGGCCGGTCGTCAGCTGGCGGGCGTCCTCGGGCGCGCTCGCGGTCGGCTTGCGCAGGCCCGTCTCGTTGGCCTGGTTGGCCAGCAGCACGCCCATGTACGGCAGGAACACGGCGCCGGCGAACATGACCCACTGCAGCCACCCGTGCGCGACCGTCACCGCGAGGATGAAGCACGCCGTCCGGAAGGCCATCGTGATCGTGTAGCGACGGATCCGCTGAGACGTGTCGACGCTGGCGCCGGCACGCGCGGTGGTGATGCTCGAGGTGGTCGGGTGGGCGGACATGGCAGACCTTTTCGTCGTCGAACGGTGTGTGCTTCGTGGGGTTCTCGCCCTGATCAGGACACCTTTGACAACGTCGTCACAGGCATGTTTAGTCCTTTGTTCGGCCCGGCGCGACCCGCTGGACGCGGTAGACCAGACCCGTTCTGGTATTCGAACAGGTGTTCGTCGTGACCTACGATCGTGCCGTGGGCTACCACCCGGTCGAACCCTCTGCCCAGCACGTCTGGGTCCGCGCCACCGGCGAGCACGGCCAGCCCGTGGCCGGGGTGGTCGTGGCCTGGCAGCACGCCCCGCTGCACAACGTCGGCGGGTCGGCCTGGCAGGCCCTCGTGGCCACCACCCCTTTCGACGACGCCCTCGTCGTGAGCTGGGTCGACGCGACCCGGCTGCTCGAGCTGCGCGACCCGGCGCCCCGGCCGTGACCACGCCGGCACCCGCCCACCGCCACGTGTGGGTCGACTGCAGCGGCGGCTACACCTGCCCGGGGCTGGTGATGGCCTGGCGCCGCGACCCGTCGGGCTGGCAGGCCCAGGTCGCGCTGGTCCGCCACACGACCGTCTTCGTGCAGTGGACCCCGGCCTCCGCGCTCCACCCGGTCGTGGACGACGGCTGGGACCCGACCCCGCGCCGCCCGTGACCGGAGCCCGTACGTGGGGACGGGCCTAGCCGGTCTTGCGACGGAACGTGCGCTTGGTCTCGACCCGGCCGTGGGCGTGGCCCGGGGTCTGGCCACCGTCGAGGTGGTCCTCGCCGTGGCGGGCCTTCTTGGCGTCGAGCGCCTCGCGGAACCGGCGCTTCGTCTCCTCAGCGGGGTTCTCGGCGGTCGGCTCGGGGGTCTCCGGCTCCTGGGTGCTCATGGGCGCCATTGTGTCCCCTGGCCCCAGCGCCGGTGCCCCCACCACCCGCGGCCGGGCCGGCGAGCTCGACCGCCGCGAGGAACTCCCGGAACGCCCGGTCCGTGCGCACGGCGTCGCCGGTGGCGTCGAGGTCGACCAGCAGCCCGCGGATCACCGCCAGGACGAGCGTGGCGAGCTCCGGGCGTCCGGCGGTCGCCAGCCCGACCCGCAGCGGCTCCAGCCAGTCCGTCGTCGCGACGCGCCGGAAGCCCGGCCAGAGCTGCTGCTCCGCGCTCTCGCGCAGCGGGTTGAACATCCGCACGTACGGCAGCCCGGGCGGGCCGGTCATCGAGGTCCAGGCCCGTAGCAGCGTGGTCGCGTACGGCTCCCCGGGTCGCGGCGCGAGCAGCTCGGTGAACAGGGCGACCTGGCGTTCGCGGGCGCGCCCGAGGACCGCCCGCAGCAGGCCGTCGCGGGTGCCGAAGTGGTAGACGAGCACCCGCGCCGAGCTGCCGCTCGCCCGGACGAAGGGGTCCAGCCGGTCCGGCAGGCCGTGCGCCAGGGCGTGGTCGGTGCAGGCCTCGAGCAGGCGCTCGCGGATCTGCGGCTGCGGTCGTCGGCCCACATCCGTGATCTTTTCGCGTAACAGACGCTACGTCTACCGTCCTTCAGGAGAGCTCGGCACAGGGCAGTCGGACGAGGAGGAGCGGGCGATGAGGGTGGTCTTCGTGCACGGGGCGTGCGTGCGGGACGGGTCGTGGTGGTGGCACCGGACGGCGGCGCTCCTCGAGGAGCGCGGGGTGACGAGCGTCGCCCCGGCGCTGCCGAGCTGCGGCGAGACCGGGGAGGCGGCCGGGACCGACGGCCCCGGGCTCGCCGAGGACGTGGCCGCCGTACGTGCGGTGCTGGAGGACGGCGACGAGCCGACGGTGGTGGTCGCGCACAGCTACGGCGGCATCGTCACCGCCGAGGCCGCGGCCGGGGTAGGGGCCGTGCGCCACCTCGTGCTCGTGTCGAGCTACCTGCCCGAGGTCGGGCAGAGCCTGTCCGACTTCGGCCCGCCGGAGCCGGCCCCCTTCCTCGACGTCGACCCCGTCGCCGGGACGTTCCGGGTCCGGCCGGACCGGCTGGTGGAGACGTTCCTGCAGGACTGCGACGCCGAGGTGCGGGCGCAGGCGACGGACCACCTGGCCCGCCAGAGCGTCCGGGTGACCGGCCAGCCGGTCTCCGCGGCGGCCTGGCACGACGTGGCGACGACGTACGTGGTCTGCACCGAGGACCGCGGGACGTCGGCCGAGCGGCAGCGGGCGTACGCCGAGGCGGCCGGCCGGGTGGTGGAGCTGCCAGCCGGACACCACCCGTTCCTCTCCCGGCCGGCCGACGTTCGCGACCTGTTGCTGCACATCTCCTGAGAGTTCGCCGACAAGTTCTTGGGCAGCGGCTATCGTTCGAACAGGTCCATACAGGTTTCGCGGACGCTGGCGAGGTGGCGATGACGGGCACGACGCACGAGGTGCTGCGCACCCCCGAGGAGGACCGGCCGGACCGGGCGCCGTCGGGCGTCGAGGCGAACGGCCTCAACGTCATCCCGGAGGCGGAGCGGCACGGCCGGCCCGCCCAGCTCTTCTGGCCGTGGTTCGCCGCGAACGTCTCGGTCCTCGGGCTCAGCTACGGCTCGTTCGTCCTCGGCTTCGGGGTGTCGTTCGTGCAGGCCACCGTCGTCGGCGTGGTCGGCATCGTGCTGTCGTTCCTGTTCTGCGGCTTCGTCGCCGTCGCCGGCAAGCGCGGGTCCGCCCCGACGCTGGTGCTCAGCCGCGCGGCCTTCGGCGTGCTCGGGAACCGGCTGCCCGCCGCCGTCTCCTGGATCCTCACGGTCGGCTGGGAGACGGTCCTCACGGTGCTCGCGACCCTCGCCACGGCGACGGTGTTCGAGCGGCTCGGCTGGGCCAGCGGGACACCGACGAAGCTCGTCGCCCTCGTGGTCGTCGCCGCGCTGGTGATCATCGGCGGGGTCATGGGGTTCCGGGTGATCATGCGGCTGCAGACCGTGATCACGGTCGTCACCGGCGTCCTGACGGTGGCGTTCATCCTGCTGTCGACCTCGCACGTGGACCTGGCCGCGGTGGCCGCCGTGCCGGCCGGCTCGACCCAGTCGGTGATCGGCGCCCTGGTGTTCGTGATGACCGGCTTCGGCCTCGGCTGGGTGAACGCGGCCGCCGACTACTCGCGCTACCTCCCCCGCACGGCGTCGGGCCGGGGCGTGGCCGGCTGGACCACCTTCGGCGCGTCCGTCGCCCCGGTCGTGCTGCTGGTCTACGGGCTGCTGCTGGCCGCCTCGTCGGAGACGCTGAGCACCGCGGTCGCCGCCGACCCGGTCGGGGCGCTGGCCGACCTGCTGCCCACCTGGTTCCTCGTCCCCTTCGCCCTCGTCGCCGTGCTCGGGCTGGTCGGGGCCTCGGCCATGGACATCTACTCCTCCGGCCTCTCGCTGCTGGCCGTCGGCGTCCGCCTGCCCCGCTTCGCCGCCGCGCTCGTCGACGGCGTGCTGATGGTCGCCGGCACGGTCTACGTCGTCTTCTTCGCGAGCGACTTCATCGGCCAGTTCATGGGCTTCCTGATCACCCTCGGGGTGCCGATCGCCGCCTGGTGCGGGGTCATGCTCGCCGACGTCGCCCTGCGGCGGCGCCCGTACGCGGAGGCGGACCTCTTCGAGCCGCGCGGCCGCTACGGCGGGGTCCGGGCCCTGCCCGTCCTCACGCTCGTGGTCGCGACCCTCGTCGGCTGGGGGCTCGTCACCAACGCCAGCGCCGGGTGGCTGGCCTGGCAGGGCTACCTGCTCGGCCCGCTGGGGCTCGGCGGGCGGGACGGCGCGTGGGCGTACGCGAACGTCGGCGTGCTCACCGCCCTGGTGGTCGGCTTCGTCGTGACCCTCCTGGCCTCCCGGGCCCGCGTCCGCGAGCAGGAGGCCGCCTCCCCGACCGTCGGGGCGCGCGCGTGACGAGCCCGGTCCCGCTGAGCAAGCCGGACGCGGTGCGGGAGCGCATCGTGGCCGAGATCCTCTCCGGCGAGCTGGCCCGCGGCGAGCGGCTGCCCGGGGAGCACGCGCTCGCCAGCCGCTTCGAGGTCAGCCGCGCCACCGTGCGCCAGGCCCTCGCCGAGCTGCAGCGCCGCGGCTACATCGCCACCCAGCCCGGCTCGGGCTCGTTCGTCACCTACGACGGCCGCGACATCGCCCCGACCCAGAGCTGGTCGGCCGAGTTCGCCGCGCACGGGCTCACCGCCACGTCCCGCATCCTGCGCTTCGAGGTCACCGACGTGCCCGAGCTGTCGGACTGGCTCGAGCTGGCGTCGCCGACGTTCCTCGCCGTCGACCGTGTCCGGGTGGTCGACGGCACGCCGGTCTCGCTGGAGTGGAGCCGGCTGCCCCACGGCCCCGAGATCGCCGACCTCACCGAGGAGGGCCTCGTGGACGGCAGCCTGACCACGAGCCTGGAGCGGCGCGGGCTGGTCGTCGACCGCTTCGAGGAGTGGGCCAAGGTCACGCTGCTCGGCGCCGCCGAGGCCGAGGCCCTCGAGCAGAAGGTCGGCGAGCCCTGGCTGCAGCTGTTCTCCGTCGGCCGGAACACGGCCGGCGAGGTCGTCGAGTTCGTCACCAGCTGGCTCGACCCGTCGCACTTCCACCTGCACCACGACAGCGCGAGGAGCACCGATGATGAGCACCGAAGCGCCTGAGGCCACGGCCACGGACCGCACCTGGCTGACCGCCAGGGCCGACCGTGCGCAGGCGGCCCTGCTCGGGCTGGCCATCGGCGACGCCCTCGGCATGCCGACCCAGTACCTGCCGCGCGGGACCGTCGACCACCTCTACGGCGGGCTGCGGTGGTTCGAGCCGGGGCCCGACGCGAACGACATCAGCCGTGGGCTGCCGGCCGGCCGCGTCACCGACGACACCGACCAGGCGCTGATCGTGGCCCGCGCGCTGCTGGCCGGGGGCGGGCACGTCACGCCCGGCCTGCTCGCGCGCGACCTCCTCGACTGGGAGGCCCGCATGCAGGCGACCGGGTCGCTCGACCTCCTCGGCCCCTCGACCAAGCGGGCCCTGAACGCGCTGGCCGACGGGGCGGACCCGTCCGAGTCCGGCCGCTGGGGCGACACCAACGGTGCGGCCATGCGGATCACCCCGGTCGGCCTGATGCTCCCCACGGTCCCACTGGCCCGGCTCGTCGACCGCGTCACCGAGGTCTGCGCCGTCACCCACAACACGGGCGTGGCCATCGCCGGCGCGGCGGCCGTCGCGGCCGCCGTGAGCACCGGGGTGGAGGGCGGGACCTTCGACGACGCCCTCGACGCCGCCGTCCTGGCCGCACGGCAGGGCGCCCGGCGGGGCGCGTACGTCGCCGGCGCCGACGTCGCCACCCGGATCGTCTGGGCCGTGGACACCGTCCGCGCGGCCCGTTCCGAGGCGGCCGCGCTGGACGCGGTCTCCTACCTCGTCGGCACGGGCATCGCGACCCAGGAGTCGGTCCCGGCCACCTTCGCGCTGGTGGCGCTCGCCCCCGAGGACCCCTGGCGCGTCTGCCTGGCCGCCGCGAACCTGGGCGGCGACAGCGACACCGTCGCCGCGATGGCCGGGGCCGTGGGCGGCGCGCTGAACGGCACCGCCGCCTTCCCGGCGGAGGCGGTCCGCCTCGTGACCGCCGGCAACGACCTCGACCTCCCGCCCCTCGTCGCCGGGCTGCTGGCGCTTCGGGACGCCGCGTGAGCGCTGCCCGGCTGGTGCTCGTCGGCGGGGTCCTCGTGGACGTCGTCCTCTACGTGCCGCACGTGCCCGCGGCGGGCGGGGACGTGCTGGCGTCCGACGCGTCGGTCACGACGGGCGGGGGGTTCAACGTCCTGGCCGCGGCCCGCCGCCAGGGCCTGGCCGTCACCTACCTCGGCCGGCACGGCACGGGCCGCTTCGGCGACCAGGCGCGCGCCGACCTGGCCGCCGAGGGCATCACCGTCGGGCAGCCGGTCTCGACCGAGGGCGACACGGGTTTCTGCGTCGGCCTGGTCGACGCCGACGCGGAGCGGACCTACGCGACGCACACCGGGGTCGAGGGCGGCCTCACCCGGGCGCACCTCGACGGCCTCGCGCTCGAGCCGGACGACGCGCTCTGGCTGTCCGGCTACGACCTGGCCTACCCCCACGGCCCGCTGGTGGTGCCGTGGTTCGCGGGGCTGCCGGCCCACCACCGGACGTTCTTCGACCCCGGGCCGGTCGTGGCGGGGCTGGACCCGGCGATGCTGAAGGCGGTCCTCGGACGGGCCGACTGGGTCTCGCTGAACGTGGCCGAGGCGCGCACGCTCACCGGGTGCCCGGACGCCGGCAGCTCGGCGCGGCACTGGTCCCGTGCCCTGCCGCTCCCCCGGGCCGGGGTCGTCGTGCGGGACGGGGCCGCGGGCTGCTGGGTGGTGGAGGCGGACCGTCCGGCAGAGGTCCGCCACGTCCCGGTGCCCCTGGGTCCGGTCACCGCGCGGGACACGAGCGGCGCCGGGGACTGCCACCTCGGGACCTTCGCCGCGGCTCTCGCACGGGGCGAGGAGCCGACCGCTGCCGCACGGTGGGCGAACGCGGCCGCCGCGCTGTCGGTGCAGCGCGTCGGGTCCGCCACCGGGCCCACGTACGCCGAGGTCGCCACCGCCCTCGGGTGCGGGCGCGCAGGCTGAGGGCGTCCGTTCAGCGCGACGGGTCCGGCGGGCCGGTGCTGCCGCGGACGACGAGGCTCGGCGCGACCAGGTCCTCGCGGGCCGGCGGCGCCGGGTCCTCGACGCGTTCGACGGCGCGGAGCACGGCCAGGCGGGCCAGGGCGTCGACGTCCTGGCGCACGGTGGTCAGCCGCGCCCAGCGCGACCGGGCCACCGGGCTGTCGTCGTAGCCCACGACGCTCACGTCCTCGGGCCAGCGGCGCCCGGCCTGCTGCAGCACGTCCATCAGCCCGACGGCCGACTGGTCGTTGAACACCACCAGCCCGGTCGGCAGCGGGCCCTCGGCGAGCAGACGCCCCGCGGCCGCGGCCCCGTCGTCCTCGGTCAGGCCGCCGCCGGTCGTCACGGCCGGACCGCGCCCGGCACCGTCGACCGCCGTCGCGAAGCCGCGGCGGCGTTCGTCCGCACCCGCGGCGGCCCCGCCGTCGACGTGCACGAGCCGCGCGTGGCCGAGGTCGAGCAGGTGCCGGGCGGCGAGCGCCGCGCCGGCGACGTCGTCAGTGCGGACCACGTCGACCCCGGCGGCGCGGGTCCCGCGCGCCACCGCCACGACGGGCACCGTGGCGGCCAGCCGGGCAAGCGCTGGCTCGCCCAGGGCGCTGCCGAGCAGCAGGAGCGCGTCGCAGCGCAGCGCGAGCAGGTCCGCGACGGCCTCGTCCTCGTCCCGGTCGCCCGTGGTCCCGCTCAGGGCGAGCTCGTGGTCGTGCGCGGCGGCCGCGCGGTAGAGCCCGGCGAGCAGGTCGGCGTGGAACTCGTGGCCGAGCGCGAAGGTCACGCCGAGCACGCGCGTCCGGCGCCGGCTCAGCAGCCGGGCGCGGCGGTCCGGCGCGTAGCCCAGCTCGGCCGCGGCCGCCTTCACCCGCGCCCGGGTCTGCTCGCTCGCGCCCGGGACGTCGCGGAAGACGATCGAGACCAGCGCGCGCGAGACCCCGGCGCGCTCGGCCACGTCGGTCATCGTCGGCCTGGCGTCCACGCGCCCACCCTAGGGCGCGGGAGTTGACGTGGGTTCCGTCTCGACGGTAGAACTAGCGCGCTCTAGTCGTCGAAGGAGACCGCCATGCCCACGCTCCCCCCGCCCGTCCGTCTCGGCCTGATCGGGGCCGGCCGCATCGGCACCTCGCACGCCCGGGTCATCGCCGAACGCGTCCCCGGGGCGGTCCTCGCGGCCGTCGCCGACGCGCGTCCGGGCGCGGCCGCCGCGCTGGCCGAGGGCTACGGCGCGAGCGCGTACGACGACCCCCAGGCGCTGATCGACGACCCCGGCGTCGACGCCGTGGTCGTCACCGCCTCGTCGACGGCGCACACCGACCTGATCGTCGCGGCCGCCGGGGCGGGCAAGCCGGTCTTCTGCGAGAAGCCGGCCTCGATGACCCTGGCGGAGATGGACCGGGCCCTGGCCGCGATCGACGCGGCCGGCGTGACGCTGCAGGTCGGCTTCAACCGCCGCTTCGACGCCGGGTTCGCCGCCGCGCACGCCGCGGTCGCCGCCGGCGCCGTCGGCCAGGTGCAGCTGATGCGCTCGCTCACCCGCGACCCTGGTCTCGCTAACCCCGCCGCGGTGCCGCCGTGGACGGTCTTCACGCAGACGCTGATCCACGACTTCGACACCCTGCTGTGGCTCAACCCCGGCGCCAGCCCGGTCGAGGTGTACGCGACGGCGGACGCCCTCGTCGCGCCGGCGTACAGGGACGCCGGCCTGCTCGACACGGCCGTCGTCGTCATCACCTTCGACAACGGCGCCCGGGCGGTGGCGGAGGCGAGCTTCTCGGCGGCGTACGGCTACGACGTCCGCGCGGAGGTCTTCGGCTCCGGCGGGATGGTCACGGTCGGCGACCAGGCACGCTCGAGCCTGCGGACGTACGGGGCGGCCGGCGTCGCGAGCGAGACCGTGCGGGGCGACGTCGAGCTGATGATCGACGCGTACACCGGCGAGTTCGTGGAGCTCGTCGCCTCCGTCCGCGAGGGCCGGCAGCCGAGCGTGACCGGTCACGATGCCCGGCGCGCCCTCGCCGTGGCGCTCGCCTGCGTCGAGTCGGTCCGGGCCCACGCCCCCGTCGCGGTCACCGAGGCCGGGCTGCCCGGCGCCGTCCCGGTCGCGGGGGCGGTCGGCGCATGAGCACCCCGTTCACGCTGACCGTCTGCGCGGAGATGGTGTTCACCGAGCTGCCCCTCGTCGAGCGGGTGCGGCGCATCGACGCGCTCGGCTTCGGCGTGGAGATCTGGGACTGGACGACGAAGGACGTCGACGCGCTCGTCGCGACCGGGGCCCGCTTCTCCTCGATGACCGGCTACGTCCGCGGGACGCTCATCGACCCCGAAGGCGCCGACGCGCTGCTGGCGACCGCGGCGGAGTCGATCCCGGTCGCGAAGCGGCTCGGGATCCCGCGGCTGAACCTGCACGGCACGGGCCTGGGCGAGGGCGGCCTGCCCGTGCAGCCGGTCGAGGTCGTGACCGGCCCGATGTGGGTCGCCGCCGTCGACACGCTGCGCCGCGTGGCGGCCCTCGGCGCGGAGCACGACGTCGTCTTCTGCCTCGAGAACCTCAACACCGCGGTCGACCACCCGGGCGTCCCCTTCGCCCGCGCCGAGGACACCCTGGCGCTGGTCGAGGCGGTGGGCAGCCCGCACCTGCGGATGATGCTCGACCTCTACCACGCCCAGATCGGCGAGGGGAACCTGATCGAGCTCTGCCGCCGCGCCGGCGCGGCGATCGGCGAGATCCAGGTCGCCGACGTCCCCGGCCGCTGCGAGCCCGGCACCGGCGAGATCAGCTACCCGGCCGTCGCCCGGGCGCTCGCCGGCATGGGTTACGCCGGCGTCGTGGGCCTCGAGGCGTACGCGGCCGACGGCGACAGCGAGCGCGCGCTGCGGCGGTTCCGGGAGGCGTTCACCTTCTGAGCGCGCTCCCGGGACGGACCCGCGGTGCGTGCGGCGCTCAGCCCCCGAACAGGCCGAGCGCGCGGCTCCCGTGCACGACGGGCCGACCCTCCGGCCCGGACGGGCGCAGCCGGACCAGCAGCTCGTCCACAGCCCAGGGGACGTTCTCGGCGGCGTCCTCGAACAGCGCGGTGCAGCCCGGCTCCCGGAACGGCTCCTCCGCGAGGTCCCGGAACGCCATCGTCCAGGTCGGGAACTGCCGCAGCAGCCGACGGCGTTCGCCGACCGTCCGCACCTCCCGGTGCCGCGCGTCGCCGGCGATGCGGGCGTACAGGTCGCGCACCACGCGCTCGTCCCCCTCGAGCAGCTGCAGGAACCGGCTGTCGCGGTAGAGGAGCATCCCCGTCACGCGGGCGTCGTCGTTGCGCGTACGGGACTGCTCGAGCAGGTCCACCAGCGCCTCGTGGGCGAGGGGCCGCACCGCGGCGCTGGAGTAGACGAGCTGGAAGACCATGGCTCGAAGGGTACGGCAGTCCTGAGATTTTCATGAGGAAAGCCTGAGAGCCACGTCGGAGACCGACGGCGGCTCGGTCGGACGCGAGACTGACGGCATGACCCGCACCGACCTGCCGACCGCCTGGGACGAGCGGTCGACGCTGCTCGCGATGCTGCAGTACACCCGCGACACGGCCGTGGAGAAGTGTCGCGGGCTCGACGCGGCGGGTGCCTCCGCGGCCCCGTTGCCCGGGTCGCCGCTGATGAGCATCGGGGGCGTGGTGAACCACCTGCGCTGGGTCGAGCACTCCTGGATCGAGAACCGCTTCGTGGACGGCCCGGACCTGGGGCCGTGGACCGACGAGTCGCCCGACCAGGAGTTCGTCGACGGGGCGACGCTGCCCCTGGCCGACGTCCTGGCGGGCTACGCCGAGCAGGCGCGGCGGACCGACGCCCTGCTGGAGGGGCTGGACCTCGACGACCGCTCCGCCTCCCCGCTCAGCACCGGGGAGCACCCCACCCTGCGCTGGGTGCTGCTGCACCTGGTCGAGGAGAACGCGCGGCACAACGGCCACCTCGACGTCCTGCGCGAGCTGCACGACGGCACCACCGGCGACTGAGCGCGCGCGGCCACGGGCGTGGGAGGGGTCACGTCCGTCCGCGGCGCGGGCGCGGGGTGCGGGCGGCGACGCTGGGTAAGTTCGGGTTCCCAGGCGAGGAAGGTGCACGACAGGCGATGACGAAGGTCCTGCTGCTCAGCAGCCCGATCTTCGGGCACGTGTCGCCGGTGCTCGCCCTCGGGCGCGGCCTGCGGCGTCGGGGCCACGAGGTCACGATCCTCACCGGGAGCAAGTACGCCGCCTCCGCGGCCGGTGCGGGGCTCGACTTCCTCCCGCTGCCGCCCGAGGTCGACTACGACGACGCCGACGTCGAGGCGTGGCTCCCCAAGCGTGAGCACCGCACCCGCATCGCCGCCGGCCGCTACGACATCACCGGCCTGTTCGTCCGTCCGCTCGGCCCGCAGCACCGCGCCCTCGAGCGCGCGCTCGCGTCGCGCCGCTACGACGCGGTGGTGGCCGACACCGCCTTCCTCGGCGTGGTGCCGCTCCTGGTCGGCCCGGGCCCCCGCCCGCCGGTCTTCGGGATCTCGATCACCCCGCTCTCGCTCACCAGCCCCGACGTCGCCCCGTTCGGCTCCGGGCTCGCCCCGGGCCGGACCGCGGTGTCGCGCATGCGCAACCGGCAGATCGACTTCATCCTGCGCCACGGGCCGCTCCGTCCCCTCCAGACCGCGTTGGACGCCCAGCTGGCCGCGCTCGGCCTGCCGCCCGCCCCCGTCGGCTACTTCGACGTCGCCGGCCTCTTCGACCGGACGTTCCACCTGTCGGTCCCCGGCCTGGAGTACCCGCGCCGCGACCTGCCGACGTCGATCGTCTTCACCGGGCCGCTTCCTCCGAGACGTCCCGACCTGGCGTGCGAGCCGTGGTCGCCGCCCCCGGGTGACGCCCCGGTCGTGCACGTGACCCAGGGGACCTTCGCCAACGCCGACCCGACCGCGCTGCTCGTGCCCTGCCTCGAGGCGCTGGCCGACGAGCCCGTCCGCGTCGTCGCCACCACCGGTGGCCGTCCCGTCGAGGAGGTCGTGGCGCGCCTCGGCGGCGGGCTGCCGGCCAACGCCGAGGTGGCCGAGCTCGTCGGCTACGACGACCTGCTGCCGCACACCGCCGCGATGGTGACCAACGGCGGCTGGGGCGGGGTCCAGCAGGCTCTGGCCGCGGGCGTGCCCGTGGTCGTCGCGGGGTCCACCGAGGAGAAGCCCGAGGTGGCCGCCCGCGTGGCCTGGTCGGGGGCGGGGATCAACCTCGGCACCGGCCGGCCCTCGCCGCGCCGAATCCGTCACGCCGTGCGCCACGCCCTGCGCCGGCCCCGCCACCACGAGGCGGCGCAGCGCCTGCGGGCCGAGTTCGCCGCCATGCCCGACCCGGTGGACGTCGTCGCCGCCGCGGTCCTCGAGAGTGCCCGTGTCCCGGTCGTCCGCACCACCTGAGCCGGGGGTCGACGCCGCACCGCGGACCCGGCTCGGCCGGGTGGGGCTCACGCCCCGCTCCGCCGCGCTGCTCGTCGGGATGAGCGCCGCCCTGCTGGCCTCCGAGCTCGCCGAGACCGTCGTCGCCACGGCCCTGCCGACCATCGCCGCCGACCTCGGCGACCTGCGCCTGCTCGCCCTCGTGACCACGGCCTACCTCGTCGCCGGCACCGCGGTGCTGCCCGCGTACGGGTGGCTCAGCGACCGTTTTGGCCGGCGCCGGCTGTTCGTCGTGGCCGTCAGCGTGTTCCTCGTCGGCTCGTTGCTCGGCGCCCTGGCCACCGGGCCGATGACGCTCGTCCTCGCGCGCCTCGTGCAGGGCGCGGGTTCCGGGGGCCTGCTGGTGCTCGTCCAGGCGGAGGTCGCCGTGCTCGTCCCGCTGCGCCAGCGGGCGGCCGTGATGAGCGGGGTCGGGGCCGTCTTCGCCGCGGCCGTCATCGCCGGGCCGCCGCTCGGCGGCTGGCTCGCCTCCGGCCCGGGCTGGCGCTGGGCCTTCTGGCTGAACCTGCCCCTCGCCGTGGCGGCCCTCGTCGTCGCCGCCGTGCTCATGCCCGCGGGCCGGCCGACGGGTCAGAACCGGCCGCGCTCGCCGTTCAGCGTGCTGCGGCGCCGCCAGGTCCGCTGGGCGACCGCGGGCGGGCTGCTGCTCGGCGCGTCGTCGTTCGGGATGCTGGCCTACCTGCCCACCTACCTGCAGCTGGTGCTCGGGCTGAGCCCGTCCTGGGCCGGCGTGCTGATGCTCGCGCTGTTCGGGGGGCTCGGGATCCTCACCGTCGTCGCCGCCCAGGTCGTCCGGCGCGGCGGCCCGGTCCGCGGCCTGCTGGTGACCGGCGCCCTCGCGGTCGCGGCCGGTCTCGCGCTGCTGGGCAGCGACGCCTCCGGCTCGCTCGTCGGCGTCGTCCCCGCGCTGGTCCTCCTGGGCGCCGGGATCGGCTGCGTGTGGGAGGTCGTCGTGGTGGTCGTGCAGGCCGGCGTCGTCGAGGCCGAGGTCGGCACGGCGACCGGCGCGAACAACCTGCTCCGCGAGGTCGGCGTCGTCGTCGGCACGGGCGCGGTCGGCGCGTGGGTCACCCACCGGCTGATGACCGCCGGCCAGGTCGGCGGCGCGGCGCTGGGGTCCTGGAGCCCGGGACGGCTGGCCGCGGCACCCGCGGCCACCCGGGCCGAGGTGAGCACCGCGTACGCCGACGCCTTCGGTCCCGCCTTCTGGGCGCTGGTGCCGGTCGCGCTGCTCGCGGCGGTGGCGTTCTCCCGGCTGGGCCGGCTGACGCCGCCCGCGAGCGCCGGATGAGCGGGACGGAGGGCACCGACCGACCGCGGTTCAGCGTCGTCGTGCCCGCGCACAACGAGGCCGACGGCCTCGCCGCGACGCTGACCGCCCTTGCGGCGCAGGACGTCGACGCGGCGTACGAGGTGCTCGTCGTCGACAACGCGAGCACCGACGCCACGGCGGCGATCGCCCGTGCGCACGGCGTACGGGTCGTCGCCGAGCCCCGCCGCGGGGTCTGCCAGGCCCGCCAGACCGGGGTCGACGCCGCCCGCGGCGAGATCATCGCCTCCACCGACGCCGACAGCGTCGTCCCGCCCGACTGGCTGCGGCGGCTGGACGCCGACCTCCGCGCCGACCCCGCGCTGGTCGCGGTGGCCGGGCCCTGCCGCTACGCCGACCCGCCGTGGTGGGCCGCCGTCTTCCCGCCGGCGTTCTTCGTCGTCGTGGACCGGCTGCACGCCCGCACCGGGCGGCTGCTCTACCTCACCGCGACGAACGTCGCCTTCCGCCGCGAGGGCTTCCCCGGCTACGACGTCCGGCTGACCCAGGGCGGCGACGAGGTGGACCTGCGGCGCCGGCTCCAGTCCTGGGGGCCCGTCGCCTGGGACGCCCGCTGCTCGGTGCGCACCTCCTCGCGGCGGATGGACTTCGGGCTGGCCCACACGCTGGTCGTGTCGTTCGGCTACCACTACGGCCTCACGTACGCGCTCGGGCGCCTCCTCCCCCGCCCGCCCCTCGGCTCGGCCCCGGCCATCCGCGCCGACCAGGCCGCCTCGGCCCGCCGCTGGCGCCGCGGGTGGCGCGCCGTCGTCCTCACGGGCACCGCCCTGCTCGTCGCCCGCGCCGTACGCCGCCGTCGCCGCGAGCGCTGAACCGCCGCCTCCCGCGGGAGGTGCGCCCGCCCCGCCGCGCATCCGCCCCGGACCGCAGACTCAAACCTGACAGGTGCACCACACGAGAAGGAGCAGGGCGTTGACGTTCCACCAGCAGGTCCCCGCCGCGGGCACCACCCGCCGTCACGAGGGGTCGGCGTCGTGACCGCCGTGACCGGGACCGGCGGGTCCGCCCCCCTCGCCCTCGTCGTCGGGGGCTCGCGCGGTCTCGGGCTGGCCGCCGCCCGCCAGCTCGCCGACCGGGGCTACCGCCTCGCGCTCACCGCGCGCAACGCCGAGGACCTCGAGCGGGCCGCCGCGCAGCTCCGCAAGGACGGCACGACCGTCGAGGTGCACGCCTGCGACGTCCGCGACGAGGCGGGCATGGAGGCGGTCGTCGCGCTCGTCGAGCAGACCGCGCCCATCGAGGTGCTGCTGCACGTCGCCGGCGTCATCCAGGTCGGCCCGCTCGCCGCGATGAACCGCGACGACTTCCGCGAGGCCATCGACATCATGCTCTGGGGCCCGATCAACACCGCGCTCTCGGTGTCCCCCCGGATGGTCGCCCGCGGCCACGGCCGGATCGGCATCGTCACGTCGGTCGGCGGCATCGTCCCGGCACCGCACCTGCTGCCCTACACGACGGCCAAGTTCGGGGCGACCGGCTTCTCCCGCGGCCTGCGTTCGGAGCTCTCCGGCTCCGGCGTGACCGTCACGACGGCCGAGCCCGGCCTGATGCGGACCGGCTCGCACCTGAACGCCCAGTTCGTCGGCAACCAGGGACCCGAGTTCGCCTGGTTCTCCACGGCGGACAACATCCCGCTCGTCTCGATGGACGCCGACCGCGCGGCCTCGCAGATCGTCGACGCCGTCCTCTCGGGCCGCGCCGTCGTGCAGCCCACCCCGCTGGCCAAGATCGCCCAGCGGGTCGACGCCCTCGCGCCGAACGCGACGTCGGTCCTCCTGGGCGCCGTCACCCGGCTCCTGCCGGACGCGCCGCCCTCGGCGGTGCACGAGAAGGTCCCGGGCCACGTGGCGCAGCAGCGGCTGCGCCCGCGCGCCCGCGGGCAGGTCCAGTGGCTCACCACGCTCGGCCGCCGCGCCGCCCGCCGCCTCAACCAGGCGACCCGCGACACGAGCCAGGTCAGCCCCGAGCCGCCGGTGATGAGCTGAACAGCAGCCGCTAAAGCGAGCCGACCCGGGCGTCGGTCCCAGAGGCCGGTCAGCCCGGGTCGCTCGCGGCGACGAGCGCGTCGCCGACCGACGTCCGCGTGTAGAGCACGGAACGTCCCGTACGTGCCCGGCTCACCACCCCCGCGTCGCGCAGCGCGGCCAGGTGGTCGCCGACGCCGCCGACGCTGAGGTGCAGCGCGGCGACGAGCTGGGTGGTCGTGGCCGGCTCGTCGAGCGCCGCCAGGACCGCGGCCCGGGTCGGGCCCAGGAGCCGGGCGAGCCCCCCGGGCGCCCCGGCCGGCTCGCGGCTCCACAGCGCGGCGACCCCGCGCGCCGGGTAGATCAGCACCGGCGGCCACGGCGGCTCGAGCCCGTACGCGACCCCGGGCCACACGAACACCGACGGCATCAGCAGCAGGCCGCGGCCGGCGAGGTCGACGTCGGTCTGGTCGGTGCCCGCGGTCAGCTCGACGTGCCCGTCCGCGTAGCGCAGCTCCGGGTGGACGTCGTCCAGGGCTGACGCCCAGCCCCCGCGGGCGAGCCGGCCGGCGCGGTGCACGACGTCGCGTTCGAGGATCGCCTGCAGCTGCGGCCAGTCCGGCGCGAGCAGCCGCCGCCAGGCCGTCGCCAGCACGTCGGCGAGGTAGTCGGTCACGTCGTCACGCCCGAGCACGGCCCGCAGGCGCGCCGACGGCTCCGGACCCAGCCGCAGGGCCCGGCCGATCTCGGTGCGCGCCGTCTCCAGCGGGGTGGCGCGCACGTCGTCCAGGAGGTCGTCGACCGTCGTCGCGACCCCGCGCGGCGGCGGCACCACGAAGTCGGCCCCGTAGCCGGGCGGCTGCAGCGCGAGCACGGCCTCGACGTCGGTCTCGCGGCGCAGCTCGGCGTAGCGGCCTCGCGCCCGCTCGACCCACGGCTGCGCGGGTCCCCGCCGGGCGCCCCGGCCGGCCACCGCGCGCAGGGCGTGCACGAGCTCCCACAGCGGCGAGACCGCGAACCGGGTCCTCGCCAGGTCGTCGGGCCCGACCGCGAGCCGGACGACCTTTCGTGCCACGACGAAACAGTAGCCCCGGTCCCGTCGACGTCGCAGGCTCAGCGTCGTGACGACGACCAGCACCGCCGTGCCGCAGCGCGGAGCGACGTACGCCGAGGTGTTCGCGGGCCGCGAGGTGCGCGTCCTCCTCGGCTCCTTCCTGCTCCGCGCGCTCTCGACGACCACCGAGATCCTCGGGCTGTCCGTGCTCGTGCTCGCCACCACCGGGTCGGTCTTCTGGTCCGCGGTCGCGTACGGGATCGGGTTCGCGCCGCAGCTCGTCGGCGGCTCCCTCTTCACCTCGCTCGCCGACCGGCTGCCGGCCAGGACGGTGATCGTCGCGTCCCTGCTCCTGCGGGCCGTCCCGGGTCTCCTGATCGGGCTCGTGCACCTGCCCGTCGCCGCGATGCTCGTGCTCGTCGCCGTGGTCGGCGCGTTCGACCCGGTCGGCACCGCGGCGACCGGACGGCTGACCCGGGTGCTGCTCACCGGCGACAGGTTCGTCGTCGGGCGTTCCGTCCTCAGCGCGGTCGCGTCGACCGCCCAGGTCGTCGGGCTGGCCCTCGGCGGGGTCCTGCTGCTGGCCTTCTCCGCGCAGGGCCTGCTGCTGGTGTCCGGGGTCGCGCTGGTGGTCGCCGCGCTCGTCAGCCGCCTCGGGCTCGGGCACCACCCCGTCGACGAGGAGCCCCGCCACGGCAGCGCCGTCCGGCAGACCCTCCGCGGCAACCGCCGGCTGCTCGCCGACGCCCGGGTCCGCGGCCTGCTGCTCGCCCAGTGGGTCCCCGCGTGGCTGGTGACCGGCGTCGAGGCCCTCGTGGTCGGCTACGTCGCCCACCGCGGCTGGGCGACCAGCGCCGCCAGCCTCGTCCTGGCCGCGGTCCCGGTCGGGATGCTCGTCGGCGACATCGCGGTCGGGCGCGGCCTGGCCCCGCGCCGGCGCGAGCAGGTCGCCCTGCCGCTCGCGCTGCTCGTCGGCCTCTCCCTCGTGCCCTGGGCGCTCGGCCTCCCGTACGGGGCCGTCGTCGCCCTCGGCGTCACGTGCGGGATCGGGTTCGGCTACCACGTCGGCCTGCAGCGGCGGTTCGCCGAGGCCCTGCCCGAGGGCGACCAGGGCCTCGGCTTCGGCCTGCTCTCCACCGGCCTGATGGGCGGGCAGGGGCTCGGCCCGGTCGCCGCGGGCGCCCTCGCCGCGACCCTCGGACCGGCCGTGGCCGTGGGCGCGCTCGGCGGCGTCGCGGTGGTCGGCGTGCTCGCCCTGCACCGGACGTTCCGGAGCGGGGTCGAGGACGAGGCCCCGCACGGACCCGCGACAGCCGGACCCGCGAGGTCCTAGGCTCTGCCCACCCGACGGGCCGGAGGCGCTGCGCGGGTGGGAGGCAGCATGAGCAGCCAGGACGACGACGTCGTGACGGTGGTCGCACGGATCGACGCGTACGGCGGTGCCGAGCTGCTGGTGAACGGCTCGCCCAGCCGCGCCCGGCTCGCCTCGATCGAGGACGCCCGCTCCTACGTCGGCCAGCACGCCCTCGACCTCGCCGCCCGCACCGGGCGCGAGGTGTCCCTCGACACCTCCGACCCCGACGGCGCCTGGCTCTTCGTCGCGCGTCCGGACGGCTCCATGATCGAGACCCCGCAGTCCCCGGGCGGAACGCGGCCCGCGGCCGAGGCGGACTCCCCCGCTCCCGCGGCGGCGGCGCACGCGGACGACCAGGCGGGACCGCAGGGTTCGGCGCGTGGGAACGGGGTGTCGACCGACGGCGCGCGCCGGGCGGACCCCGCGCCGCACGTGCCCCCTCAGCCGGTGCCGCAGGCCCCGCCCCCCGAACCCCCGCGCCAGACCTGGGCGGGACCGCAGCCCTGGTCGCCCCCGCCGTCCGTCGCGCCGCCGCACCCGGTGCCCGCCGCAGGTCCGCGGCCGGCACCGCCCGCGCAGGTCCCGCCGGGCCCGCCGCCGTACGAGCCCCAGCCCCGCCGCGCGCTGCCGACCCTGGACGACCTCCTCGGCGGTCGTCCCGCCGTGGCGCCCGGACCCGCGCAGACCGGCTGGCAGGCGTTCGTGCGGAAGGCGACGTTCGGGCTGGTCAAGCCGGGGCCGGGCCCCGTCGAGCTGCGCCACCGCGAGGCCGTCGCGACGATCCAGCGCTCGCTGCCCGGCCCGCGCACGGTGGTCGTCGTCAACCCCAAGGGCGGCGCCTCGAAGACGACGGCGACGATGCTGCTGGCCGCGACCTTTGCCACGCTGCGCGGCGGCTACACCCTCGCCTGGGACAACAACGAGACCCGCGGCACGCTCGGCTGGCGCGCGGTCCCCGCCCGCCACACGAACACCGCCGTCGACCTCCTGGCCGACCTCGAACGCTTCCAGCAGGTCCGCGGCGCCCGCGTCGGCGACCTCGACAACTACGTCCGTACGCAGGGCGCGGCCCAGTTCGACGTGCTGGCCTCCGACGAGGACCCGGCGGCCTCAGCCTCGATCGACGCGGACGCCTTCCAGCGGCTGCACGCGACGCTCAGCCGCTTCTACCGGATCCTCGTGATCGACACCGGCAACAACATGCGGGCCAGCAACTGGGAGGCGGCCATCGCGGCCGCCGACCAGCTGGTCATCGTGTCGACGATCCGCGAGGACACCGCGGCCAGCGCGGCCTGGCTCGTCGACGGGCTGCGCGCCAAGGGCCACGGCGACAAGGTCGAGCACGCCGTGACGATCCTCTCCGCGCCCGCCTCGTCGAACGACGCCGCGCTCTCCGCCCGGCTGCACGACCACTTCGCGCAGCTGACCCGCGCCGTCGTGGACGTCCCGCACGAGCAGTCGCTCGTCGCGGGCGGCCCGATCGACTTCCCCGCCCTCTCGAAGCCGTTCCGCGACGCCTGGGTCCTCGCCACCGCCAAGGTCGCCGAGGGCCTCTGACGGTCGGCCCGCTCTGCTCGCGTTCGGCACACCGTGCTCGCGTCGGCACACCCTGCTCGCGTCGGCACACCCTGCTCACGTCGGCACACCCTGCTCACGTCGGCACACCGTGCAGGGTGTGCCGGGACGAGCACGGTGTGCCTCTTGACGAACGGTGTGCCGGTGGGGCCCGAACGACAGACGTCACTCGGGGGCTGGGCCGCTCCTGGTTAGGCTCACGTGGTGACCGTCGTCTGCGTGCCCGACCCCGATGCCGTCCAGCTCCTCGGTGACCTGCCCGAGGGGGTCGAGGTCGTCGTCTGGAACGGCGAGCCCGACCACCCCGACCGCCTGGGCGAGACCACGTTCTGGGTGCCGCAGGTCGAGGACTCGCGCGACCTCGAGCGCAAGCTCGCGGCGATGCCGGAGCTCAAGGTCATGCAGCTCCTCAGCGCCGGCGTCGAGGACGTGATCGGCAAGATCCCCGACGGCGTCCAGCTCTGCGACGCCCGCGGCGTGCACGGCGGACCGGTCAGCGAGCTCGTGCTCACGATGATCCTTGGCGTGTTCCGCCGGCTGCCGACCTTCGTGCGCGCGCAGGAGCGCGGTGCGTGGGAGGACGCCCAGGGCGAGGACCTCGTCGACAAGCAGGTGCTGATCGTCGGCGCCGGCGACCTCGGCGAGCAGACGGCCAAGCGGCTCGTCGGCTTCGGCGCGAAGCCCGTGCTCGTCGCGCACTCCGCCCGCGACGGCGTGCACGCGACCTCCGAGCTGCCGGACCTGCTGCCCCACGCCGACGTCGTCGTCCTCACCGTGCCGCTGACCCCGGACACCGAGGGCATGGTCGACGCCGCGTTCCTCGCGGCGATGCCCGACCGGGCCCTGCTGGTGAACGTCGCCCGCGGCAAGGTCGTCGACACCGACGCCCTCCTCGCCGAGGTGACCTCCGGCCGCCTCCGCGCCGCCCTCGACGTCGTCGAGCCCGAGCCCCTGCCCGAGGGCCACCCGCTCTGGTCGGTCGAGGACGTCCTGATCACCCCGCACGCCGCCGGCAACGTCAAGGAGAGCGGCCCCCGCGCGTACGCCCTCGTCCGCGCCCAGCTCGAGCGCTTCGTCAAGGGCGAGGACCTCGAGAACGTCGTGACCGGCCAGTACTGAGCCGCCCCGTACGGCCACCGCGCCGAGCCCGGGCAGTCCGCCTCACCTGTCCCGGGACTTTCACGTAAACGTGAAAGACCGGTACTGACCACGGCAGATCTGCCGTGGCGAGTACAAGAATTCCGTGGTCAGTGCCTGCCGCCGCTGGGCGCCGACCTCTGCGAGGCCCTTCGACAGGCTCAGGGGGCGTAGCGGTCAGGAACGTGCCCGCCGAAAGGCGCCGACCTCTGCGAGGCCCTTCGACAGGCTCAGGGGGCGTAGCGGTCTGCAACGAGCCCGGGCCGAAAGGCGCCGACCTCTGCGAGGCCCTTCGACAGGCTCAGGGGGCGCTGGCGTCAGGAGCCGGTCTGGCCGAGGAGGCCGCGGACCCAGGTGGGGTCGGCGTACCAGTCGATCGCGCTGCCGGTGTTGTGCGCCGGGAAGGCGCCCGGGCCGAGGCCGGCCAGTGCGCGCCAGGTGTCGCCGTAGAGGGCGTCGAGGCCGGTGAGGATCTCGCCGCGGTTGTCCTCGGCCGTGCGCCCCACCCGGGTCATCGTCACGCGGCGCAGGTGGTGCACGAACACGGCCTCGGTCACCACGCAGCGCCAGCCCGCGCGCCGGGCGCGCAACGCCCAGTCGACGTCGGCGCCGTACCCGTGCTGGGGGAAGGCGACCGTGTCGAGCGGCCCGAGCTCGCTCACCGCCTTGACGTTGAACGCGATCGCGGTGCCGTCCACGAACGGCACGTCGCGCAGGACCGCGTGCGGCAGGTACGCCTCGGCGTCGACAGGGACGACCGAGGCCCGCTGGTGCAGCCAGAAGTCGTCGTAGCAGGCGGCCGCAGCGGCGACGTCGTCCTCGACCGCGGCGACCAGCCCCCGGACGAACCCCCGCGAGAGCCGGGTGTCGTTGTTGAGCAGCACGACGACCTCGGCGCCCGTCTCCGCCGCGCGCTCGAACGCCCAGTTGGTCGTCCCGATCCAGCGCAGGTTCGCGCCAGAGCGGACGAGCTCGACGCCGGCGGCCCAACCGGGCAGCACGTAGTCGCCCTGGTTGTCGACGACGACGAGGTGCAGGTCGTCCGGGACCAGCGGGTCGTCACGCAGCAGGTCGCGCAGGACCGCGTCCGTGAGCTCGGGGGACCCGTACGCCGGGATGGCCAGGAGGGTGCGACGCACCTGAGCAGGCTAAACCCCGATCGCTGCGGATCCGACCGCTCTGACGCGGTCGGATCCGCACCGGTGTCGCCGGCGCACGGCTACGGTGGCTCGCCGTGGGGTTCACCAAGGCGGAGCTGGCGGCGTTCCGGAACGCGAGCCTGCCCGACCTCGTCGGGGAGGACCCGCGGCTCGTCTTCGTCGGGATCAACCCCGGCCTGTGGACCGCGGCCGTCCAGACGCCGTTCGCGCGCCCGGGCAACCGCTTCTGGCCGGCCCTGCAGCTCGCCGGGATCGTCGACCGCAGGATCGACCCCGCCACCGGCTTCACCGAGGACGACCGCGCGTACCTGCTCGCCCGCGGCCTCGCGAACACCAACCTCGTGAACCGTGCGACCGCGCGTGCCGACGAGCTCACGGCCGACGAGCTCCGGGCCGGCCGGGCCCGGCTCGAGGCCTTCGTCGCCGAGCACCGGCCGCGCGTGGTCGCGGTCGCGGGCGTCACGGCCTACCGCGTGGCGTTCGGGGAGCCGAGGGCCCGCACGGGCGAGCAGCCCCAGGGCATCGGGCCGGCCGACGGGCGCGCCCGGCTGTGGGTCGTGCCGAACCCGAGCGGCCTGAACGCGCACGACACCGTGGCCAGCCTCGCCGCCGCGTACGCCGAGCCGGCCCGGGCCGCCGGTCTCCTCCCTACGTTGTAAGCCTGCCCGGGACGGAACCGTCGACCGTCGAGCGCACGCCGCGGGTTTCACCAGGTGTGCTCGAATGGCAGGCATGCCCGCCTGCTCCCGCCCCTGCGCTCGGTGAGGCGCGTGCCCTCCGCACCTGCCGACTACCCCGTCAGCGACCACGTCCTCGACAACGGCCTCCGCGTCCTGGTGAGCCCCGACCGCACCGCGCCCGTCGTCGCGGTGAACCTCTGGTACGACGTCGGCTCCCGCGACGAGGAGCCCGGCCGCACCGGCTTCGCGCACCTCTTCGAGCACGTGATGTTCCAGGGCTCCGCGAACGTCGCCTCCGGCGCCCACATCGGGCTGCTCCAGGCCGCCGGCGCCTCCGTGAACGCCACCACCTGGTTCGACCGCACCAACTACTTCGAGACGCTGCCCGTCGGCGGCCTGGACCTCGCCCTGTGGCTCGAGGCCGACCGCATGGGCAGCCTGCTCGACGCGCTCACCCTCGAGAACCTGAACACCCAGCGCGAGGTCGTCAAGGAGGAGAAGCGGCAGCGCTACGACAACGTCCCCTACGGCGACGTCATGCAGCGCCTCAACAGCCTCACCTTCCCGGCCGACCACCCGTACGGCCACACCACGATCGGCTCGATGGAGGATCTGGACGCGGCGAGCCTCGAGGACGCGCGCTCCTTCTTCGCCCGCCACTACATGCCGAACAACGCCGTCATCTCCGTCGTCGGCGACGTGACGGTCGAGGACGCGCTGCGGCGCGTCGAGCACTACTTCGGCGGCCTGGCCGCCGGCGAGCTCCCGTCGCACCCGAAGACCGGCGTCCTCGGACCCCTCGACGGCACGCAGCGCGAGGAGACCTCGGCCGACGTCCCGGCCGAGGCGGTCTACCTCGCCTGGCGCCTGCCCGCCCGCGGGACCCGCGCCTTCGACGCGCTCGACCTCTTCTACAGCGTGCTCGGCCACGGGCAGACCTCGCGCCTGCACCGTGCGCTGGTGCGCGACGCCGAGCTCGCCGAGAGCTCCGGCGCCGCCAGCACCGGCCTCATCGGCGGGAACTCGTTCGGCTACGCGTACGCCCGGGCCCGCGCCGGCCAGGACCTCGCCGAGGTCGAGGAGGCGCTCGTCACGCAGGTCGACCGGCTCGCCGCCGAGGGCCCGACGCCGACCGAGCTGGCTCGCGCCAAGGCCCAGTACGAGCGCCACTGGCTGCACGAGCTGTCCCGCGTCGACAGCCGCGCCGACGCGCTGAGCGAGTACGCGACCCTCGAGCACGACCCCGGGCTCGTGAACACCCGCATGGCCGAGGTCGACGCCGTCCAGCCGGAGGACGTCGCCGCCGCCGTCGCCGAGTGGTTCGGCAGCGAGCGACGCGCGACCCTGGTCTACCGGAAGGCCTCCGCATGAGCACCCCCACCTCCTGGCACGCCGACCCGCAGCCCGAGGTCGCCGCGCCCGGCGCCTGGTCGTTCCCGGAACCGGTGCTGAGCACGCTCGGCAACGGCATCGAGCTGGTCTGCTTCGACCTGCCCGGCCAGCACGTCGTCGCCGCGCACCTCGTGCTCGACACCCCGCTGAACGGCGAGGACCGCGACCTCGAGGGCGTGACGACCATCGCCGCCCGCACCATGGACGAGGGCACGCTGGCGCACCCCGGCGAGGAGTTCGCCGAGCTGCTCGAGACCGAGGGCGCCGGTTTCGGCATCGAGGTCTCGCTGTCCGGCTTCCAGGCCGTCCTCGACGTCCCGGCCTCGCACCTCGAGCGGGCCTTCGAGCTCTTCTCCGAGGCGGTGACGCAGCCGCAGATCTCGGACGCCGACGTCGCTCGGCACGTGCAGATCCGGCTCGCCCAGATCGAGCAGGCGTACGCGAACTCGGCCCAGCTCGCCTCGATGGCCTTCCGCGAGTCCGTCTTCGACCCGAGCAGCCGCGCGTCGCGGATGAGCGGCGGCGAGGCGGTCAGCGTGGCCAAGGTCGACGGAGCGGCCGCCCGGCGCTTCCACGCCGAGCGGGTCGGCCCGGCCGGCGCGAGCCTGGTGCTGGCCGGCGACTTCGGCGGGGTGGACCCGCACGCGCTCGCGGAGCGGTGGTTCGGGGGCTGGTCGAACGACGCCCAGGTCCGGACGCCGCACGAGCAGACCGCACCCGGCCCGCGTCGCCACGTCGTGCTGCACCGCCCCGGCGCCGTCCAGGCGGACGTGCGCTACGGCGGCTTCGGCATCGACCGGAGCGACCCGCGCTGGCCGGCGGCCAGCGTGGCCACGTACGCGATGGGCGGGGCGTTCCTGTCCCGGCTCAACGCCGTGCTGCGCGAGGAGAAGGGCTACACCTACGGCGTCCGGATGTCGCTGACGCCGCTGCGCGAGGCCGGCAGCTTCGCCATCGGCGGCTCGTTCCGCACCGACGTCGTCGCCGACGCGGTCCGGCTGGCCGGGGAGATCGCCGACGTCGCGGACCGGCCGTTCACCGCGGCCGAGGTCGCCGACGCCGTCACCTACAGCACCGGCATCTCGCCGCTGCGCTACGCGACCGCCGACGGCGTCGCGGACCAGGCGGCCGTGAACCGCCTCGTCGGGCTCGGCGACGACTACGTCACCCGGAACCTGGCCGAGCTGCGCGAGGTCACCCCGGAGTCGGCCACCCAGGCGTACGCCTCGCTGGTCGACGTCGACGCGCTCACGCTGGTCGTGGTGGGCGACGCCGACGTCATCGCCGACCCGCTGCGCGAGCTGGGGTTCGACGACCTCGAGGTCGTCCGCACGCTCGACTGAGGCACCACCCGGACAGAGCGACGGCGCGGCCCCGGATCACCGGGGCCGCGCCGTCGTTGCGTCTACGTCTGCTTCAGGGTCAGCGCCCGAGGGCCCGCTGAGCCTTGGTCAGGTCGTCCTGCATCTGGTTGATCTTGTTCTGGTACTCCCCCAGGTTGCCGGCCTTGAGGGCCGTCTGGGCGTCGGCGTACGCGGTCGAGGCGTCGTCGAGCGCGGCCACGGCCGCCTCGTTGTCCGCCTCGCCCGTGGGCGTGGGCGTGGTGCCCTGGCCCTCGTCGGTGTCGACGCCGGCGTTGCCCTTGAAGACCTGGTCCAGCGCCGCCTGCAGCGAGGTGCCGAAGCCCACGGACTGCCCGAAGCGGACCGCGACGAAGCGGAGCACCGGGTAGGAGCCCGTGGCGCCCGGCCGCTGCGCGTAGATCGGCATGGCGTAGAGCAGACCGCCGCCCAGGGGCAGGGTGAGCAGGTTGCCGAACGAGGCCTGCGAGCTGCCCTGCGCGGTGAAGTTCCGCAGCGCGGCGCTCACCGTCTCGTTCGTCGTGATCGCGTTGAACGACTGCCCGGGACCGTCGATCTGGGTCGTGTCCGACATCTGCAGGATGCGGATCTTGCCGTAGTCCGGGCTCGCCGCGTCGGCGTTCACGGCCATGTAGGCGGCGAGGTTCGAGCGGCCGTTGGGCACGTACGCCGTGGTCAGCGAGAAGATCGCGTTCGGGTCGCCCGGCCACTTCACCGACAGGTAGAAGGGCTGCTCGACCGAGTTCGTCGACGCGGCGTTGACCGGGTCGCGCGGGATCTCCCACAGGCTCGACTGCCGGTACCAGGTGCCGGGGTCGGTCTGGTGGTAGCGGGCCAGGATCTGGCGCTGCACCTTGAAGAAGTCCTGCGGGTAGCGCAGGTGCGCGAGCAGGTCGGCCGGGATGGCGCTCTTGGGCTGGATGACGCTGCCGAAGACCTTGCGCCACGTCTGCAGCACCGGGTCGGACTCGTCCCAGGCGTAGAGCTTGACCGTGCCGTCGTAGGCGTCGACCACGGCCTTGACCGAGTTGCGCATGTAGTTGATGTCGTCGCCCGGCTGCGCGACGACCTGGGTGCCCGGCGCCGACGTCTGGCTGTCCGACGTCGTGGCGTTCAGGTTGATGCGCTCGGAGTTGGGGTAGCTGTTCGACGTCGTGTAGCCGTCGACGACCCAGACGATCCGGCCCTGGACGACGGCCGGGTAGGCGTCCCCGTCCACCTTCAGCCACGGAGCGGCCTGCTGCACGCGCTCGCGCGGGGTGCGGTCGTAGATGATCTTCGACGCCGGGTTCACGCGGTCCGACAGCAGGATGTTGATGTCGGCGAACTTCGCGGCGTAGAGCACCTTGTGCCACAGGCTGCCGATCGAGACGCCGCCCTTGCCGGTGTAGGTGTAGTTCGGTCCGCCCGGGGTGTCGAGCTCGACCGGGGCGGCGCCCGGCTCGGCGCCGACGATCGAGTACTCGTCGGGACGGACGCCCTGCAGCTCGCCGAAGTAGATGCGCGGCTCGTGCTCCGCGATCGCGCCCGTGGGCGGGATGCCCTCGGTGATCCACTGCGGCTCGCCGTTGCCCTGCGCGCGGTTGCCGTACGCGGACACGAGGCCGAGGCCGTGGGTGTAGACGGTCTTGAGGTTGTTCCAGTTCTTGCCCTCGACGCCGTCGAGGTTCATCTCGCGCACGGCGACGACGGCGTCGGTCTCCTGGCCGTCGATCGTGTAGCGGTCGACGTCGAGGATCTTCGGGAACTGGTAGTAGCCACGGACCTGCTGCAGCTGCTCGTACGTCGGCGAGACCACGCTCGGGTCGACCAGGCGGATGCCCGGCAGCGCCTCGGCGTCGGAGCGCAGCTGCCCGGCGCTGGCCGTCGTCGTCGCGGAGTAGTCGGTGACCTCGGAGTTCGCCACCCCGTACGCCGCGCGGGTCGCGTCGATGTTCTGCTGGATGTAGGAGCGCTCGCGCAGCTCCTCGCTGGGACGCACCGAGAAGTACTGCACGGCGCCGGGGTAGACGTAGCCGAGCACGATCGCCGACAGGACCAGCAGCACCAGGCCGGCGGTGGGGACGACCCAGCGCTTCAGCACGGCGTTGGCCAGGAAGAGCAGCGCCACGATGCCGGCGGCGATCGCGAGGATCAGCTTGGCGTTCGCGGTCGCGTGGTCGGACGTGTACGAGATGCCGGTGAACAGCTGGGAGGTCTTGGTGACCTCCAGGCCGTACTGGTCGAACCAGTAGCTGACCCCGCGGACGAGCAGCGTCAGGCCGACGAGGACCGACAGGTGCGCCTGGGCGGGCGTCGTGCCGCCGCGGCGCGGTCCGCTGAACCGCACGGCCCCCATCACGTAGTGCATGACCGCGGCGGCGATGACGCTGACCGTCAGCGCGGTGAACGCGAAGGACAGGACGAAGCGCCACCACGGGTAGGAGAAGACGAAGAACGAGACGTCGAGGCCGTACTGCGGGTCGGTGACGCCGAAGGGGGTGCGCTTGCTCCAGGCGAGGAAGGTCAGCGTCTGCCCGCTGGCCGCGGCGCCGGCGAACAGCCCGACCACCACGCCGATGCCGATCATCACCCAGATGAAGCGCGTCTCGACGATCTCGCGGTAACGCTCCAGCAGCGGGCTGGTCGGCCCCTGCGGCCGGAACCGCGGGCGCAGCCGGTAGGCCAGGGCGGCGTTGGCGGCGACGAGGCCGGCCATCACCAGCCCGAAGACGAGGAACAGGCTGACGCGGGTCAGCAGCACCGTGCTGAAGACGGAGCCGAAGTCGAACGAGCGGTACCAGAGCCGCGCGGTCCAGACGTTCGTGAAGAGGGCGAACGCGACCAGGAGGACAGCCACGATGACCAACGTGGGCAGGATGGCGCCCCGACGTCGACCTGCTGCCCGCACGCTACTCAACCGTTCATCTCCTCATCGCCACGTGCACCGTCTGGGACCACCACGTGCCGGGAGCTGTCGAAGCGCGCGACCCGTACGGGTCAGCCAAGGGTATGCGCCAAGGCTGTGGCCAGCCCCGGCACGAGGTCGGTGCCGGCCAGGAGCTCCTCCGGCTGCGTCCGGAGCCGGGCCACGCCGTGCTGCGCGCCGCTGCGGTCGACGCCCACGACGACCCGGATCTCCTCGGCGGACGGGTGCCCGGCCACCAGGGCCGCGGCCTCGGCCGGGTCCTCCGGCAGCTCGACCTCGACCGACGACGGCAGGAAGGTACGTACCGTCGCGACCGCCGCGCCGAAGACCTCGTCGGGCCACTCGATCTGCGCGAGGTCGGACAGCAGGTCGTCCGACGGGGCGAACGTGTCCTGCTCGATCGCGGTCAGCGCGCCCGGCGAGGCGCCGTCGGCCGTCGTCCGCAGCTGCAGCGCCCGGGCCAGCTCGGGCTCGGCCGCCGCGAGCGCGTCGGTCTCCACGAGCGCGAACAGGCGCGCCGGGGCGTCCCAGCCGCCCTCGGCCACGTGGTGCTCCAGCTCGACGAGGGCGGCCAGCAGCGCCTCGCGGCGGTCCTGCTCCCCCACCGTCACGGTCTCGCTCACGGCACCAGCCTCTTCTCGTCCAGCGGGTCCGGCACGGCGGCCGGCGGGTGGTTCAGCACGTGGGCACCTGCGCCGCGGCCCCGGACGCGCCGAGCGCGCGGACCGAGCTGATGGCGTCGCCGAGGGCGGTCACCTTGACCAGCCGCATCGAGGTGCGGACGCCGGCGAGGTCGCCGCAGTTCGGGGCCGGCACGAGGAACGTGGTGGCCCCCGTCTCCTCGGCCCCCGCGATCTTCTCCTGGATCCCGCCGATGCCGCCCACGGTGCCCTCGGGGTCGATGGTCCCGGTGCCCGCGACGTGCTGGCCGGCGAAGAGGTCGCCCGGGGTCGTCTTGTCGAAGATGGCCAGCGCGAAGACCAGGCCCGCGCTCGGGCCGCCGATCTTCTGGCCGAGGTCGTAGGAGATCCGGGCCTTGTAGGAGTAGCCGCTGCCGATGGTGATGCCGATCTGCACGCCGGCGCCGGAGGCCTGCTCGGCCGGCACCACGCGCACGTCGGTCCGCACCTTGTCCCGCAGCACCACGAAGTCGAGCGGCTCGTTGGCCCGCGCCCGCCGGACCGCCGCCTGGACCTCCTCGATCGTCGGCGTCGCGGTGCCACCGACGGACACGATCAGGTCCCCCGCCCGCAGCCGCTTCTGCGCCGGGCTCCCGACGGTGACCGAGGCGACCGCCGGCAGCTGCTCGACGCGCTGGCCGGCGGCGCGGAGGGCCGCGACGACGGCGTCGTCCTGCGCGTCGACCATCATCTCGGCGTCGTCGTTCTCCACGTCCTGCACCGACTTGCCCGGCGGGTAGATCGCCTCGCGCGGCAGCGCGTCGTGCTCGGGGCGCCAGTAGGCGACCAGCGCCTGCGGCAGGCTCAGCCGGGAGTCGGCGGTCGTCGTCGAGACGACAGTCATGTCCAGCTCGCCGGTCGTCGGGTAGGTCTGCGCGTCGGCGATCGAGATGATCGGCTCCGCGCCCTCGCCGAGCACCTCGCGGGCCTGGCCCGGCGACCACGTCACGTACGGCACCGGCAGCACCGCCACGAGCACCGACAGGGCGACGAACGCGGCCGCGGCCGCGAAGGCCGTCACGGTCTGCCGGGTGATCGAGCTCCGCCTCACGCGTCGGGCCCGTCGCCCAGGCCGACCCACTCCGACGTGCCGTCGGTGAGGGCCTGCTCCTTCCAGATCGGCACCTGCTCCTTGAGCGTGTCGATCAGGTGGCGGCAGGCCTCCAGGGCCGGCTGCCGGTGCACGGCCCCGACTGCGACGACCACGGCCAGGTCACCGACCTCGAGGTGACCCGTGCGGTGGGACACGGCGATCGCCAGGACGTCGTACGCCGCCGCCGTCCGCTCGGCGCAGGTGGCGAGCGCCGCGGCCGCGGTCGGGTGGGCGGTGTAGTCGAGGCTGGTCACGGCGTCCCCGTGGTCGTGGTCGCGGACGACCCCGACGAACAGGGCGACGCCGCCGACGCGCGGGTCACGGACGCGGGCGAGGAGCCGGTCGACGCTGAGGGGCTCCGCGCTGGTGCTCGCCTCGCGCACCACGGAGCCGGCGGGCACGGGCTCGGGCATGGGTCGACCTTAGCCGTCGGGGCTGCGCCCACGTCGCTTCCGGCGCCGGGCTACGCCCACAGCGATCGCACGACCGTCGCCCGGGGTCGGCGGCGGCCTCTCCGCGTACCGTGGAGGGCACGGCAGCGCGGCCGGACCGCGGCCAGGCGACCCCAGGAGACCCCATGACCCAGGACCGGGACGAGCGTCCGGACGACGAGCAGGGCGAGCCCCCGGCGACCCAGCCGGGAGCCGGCGGATCCGGTCAGGGCACGGGCTCCGGCTCGGGCTCGGGCTCGGGATCCGGCTCGGGCGGCTACCGGCTCGGCGGCTCGGGTTCCGGGTCGGTCGGTCCGGGCGGCGGTTCCGGGGGCTTCGGCTCCGGCGGCTTCGGTTCCGGGGGCTCCGGCTCGGGCGGTGCCGGCTTCGGCGGGCTCGGCGGCGGCGCGGCCCCCTCGGGCGGCGGAGACCCGTCCAACCCGCTGGAGGCGCTGTTCGCCTCCCTCGCCAGCGGCGACACCAACGCCCTGGCCGCCCAGCTGCAGAGCGCGTTCGCGATGCTCGGCGGTGCGGGGGGCGGCATGTTCGGCGCCGGGTCCGACTCGGCCTCGGGCGTGAACTGGGAGGTCACCAAGGACACCGCGCGCAAGAGCGCCGCGGCCCTCGGTCCCGACCCGACCCCCTCGACCGCGCAGGTGCGCGCGGTCACCGACGCGGTCGAGATCGCCGAGGTCTGGCTCGACGCGGCCACGGACTTCCCCCGCGTCTCCGGACGTCCCACGGCCTGGAGCCGCGCGGAGTGGATCGAGCGCACGATGCCCACCTGGCGCCGCCTCGTGGAGCCGGTGGCGAGCCACATCGCCGACGCGATGGCGGGCGCCCTCACGACCGAGGGCGACGACCAGTCCCAGATCCCGGGCATGGCCGGCATGGCGGAGATGCTGCGGCCGATGCTGCGCAGCTCCGGCGCGAGCATGTTCGGCCTGCAGCTCGGCCAGGGCCTCGGTCAGCTCTCCGGCGAGGTCGTCAGCACGACCGACATCGGGCTCCCGCTCACCGACGACCCCCAGGTCGCGCTGCTGCCCACGAACGTCGCCGCCTTCGGCGAGGGCCTGGAGCAGTCCGCGACGGACGTCACCCTCTACCTCACGCTGCGCGAGTGCGCGCGGCAGCGGCTGTTCTCCTCCGCCTCCTGGCTGCGCTCGCAGCTGCTGGTGCTGGTCGAGCAGTACGCCGCCGGCATCACCATCGACACCTCCGCGCTCGAGGAGGCCGTGTCCGGCATGGACCCGTCCAACCTCGAGGAGATCGGCGCCAAGCTCGAGGGCGGGCTCTTCGAGCCGCAGAAGACCCCCGAGCAGCTGGCCACGCTGCAGCGCCTCGAGACCATGCTCGCGCTCGTCGAGGGGTGGGTCGACGACGTCGTCACCGAGGCGACCGCGAGGTGGATGCCGGCCGCGGTGCCGCTCGCGGAGACCGTCCGGCGTCGCCGGGCCACCGGCGGACCGGCCGAGGCGACGTTCGCGACCCTCGTCGGCCTGGAGCTGCGCCCGCGCCGCCTGCGCGACGCGGCGAACCTCTGGGCCGCCGTGCGCGACGCCCGTGGGGCCGAGGGCCGCGACGCGGTCTGGAGCCACCCCGACCTCGTGCCGACCTCCGCGGACCTCGACGACCCGCTGGGCTTCGCCCGGGCGGGCAGCGCGACGCAGGAGAGCGGCGACGAGGACTTCGACGCGGCGCTGGCCGAGCTGCTCGACGAGGCCGACCGCCCCGGACCGGAGTCCGGTGGGCCCGGAGAGCCGGAGCCCCAGGACCCGGGCACGGACGGCGAGCCCGGCTCCGGCCCCTCCCGCTAGGACGTGGCGTACGCCTCCCGGACGGCGCTGACCACCGAGTCGACGTCGGCCGGGGGGTCCTCGCGCCACCAGGCCAGGGCGACGGTGACCGGCGGCGCGTCCCGGACCCGCCGGTAGACGACACCGGGCCGCTGGTGCTGGCGCGTGGTAGCCGCCGACGTCATGCCGACGGCCTGGTCGGCGACCACGTGGTTGAGCAGGTCCTCGACGCCGTGGACCTCCCGGTAGGCGCGGGGCGCCGCGCCGGCGGGCCACAGGTGCTCCCCCGTCGTGCCAGTCCGCGGGTCCACGCCGAGGGTGCGGCCGACGAAGTCGGCGAGCGTCACCGAGCGCCGCCGCGCCAGCGGGTCCGTGCTCGGCAGGACGGCGTAGCGCTCCTCGCTGCCGACCTCGCGCACCACGAAGCGCGGGTCCGCGAGCGGTCGCCGCAGCACGGCGACGTCGGCCAGGCCCTCCGCGAGGCCGGCGGTCGGGGTGTTCGAGCCCACGAAGACGAGCTCGCGACCGGGGTGCGCGGCCGCCCAGCGACGCTGGACGGGCGCGGTGTGCTCGCCGAGGGCGGACCAGGCGTAGCCCACCCGCAGCTCGGCGTCGGTGTGCGCGGCGACCCGTTCGAGCGCGGCGACGGCGTCGAGCGCCTGACGTGCGTGCTCGAGGACCCGGGCGCCGACGGCCGTGGTCGCGACGTGCCGGGTGGTGCGCTTCAGGACGCGGGTGCCGAGAGTGACCTCGAGCGCGGCGACGGCCCGGGACACCGACGCCTGGGACGTGCCCAGCGCGATGGCCGCGTCGGTGAACGTGCCCTCGTCGACCACGGCGACCAGCGCGCGCAGCTGCCGCAGGTCGATCGCCATGCGAGAAGCGTATAGATCGGCGGCGCACTGCATTTCCCGTCCCCGCGGTGACCCTCGGAGACTCCAGGGGTGACCTCGCTCGAGCCCGAGCTGATCGTGCCGCCCACGCCCGCCGGGAACGGCTCCGGCCTCCTGCGCGGGACCCTGACCATGACCGGCAGCGCCGCGTCCGCCCAGCTGGGCGCCGCCGTCGGCACCCTCGCGTACGCCTCCGTCGGCGTCCCCGGCGTCGTCGCCGTCCGCCAGCTCGTGGCCGCAGCCGTGCTGCTGCCGATCGCGCGACCGCCCTTCCGCCGCTTCACCTGGGCGCAGTGGTGGCCGACGCTGCTGCTCGCGCTGGTCTTCGCGACCATGAACCTCAGCCTCTACACCGCGTTCAGCCGGATCGACCTCGGCCTGGCCGCCACGCTCGAGTTCCTCGGGCCGCTGGCCGTCGCGCTGGTCGGCTCGCGGACGGCCACCGACCTGGTCTGCGCCGTCGTGGCCGGGGTCGGCGTCTACGTCCTGGTGCTGCCCGGCCCCGCGACCGACTGGCTGGGCGTGGGCCTGGCGCTGCTCGCCGCGGCGTGCTGGGCCGCCTACATCGTCCTCAACCGGATGGTCGGGCGGCGGCTGCCCGGCCTGCAGGCGACCGCGGCAGCCACCACGCTCTCCGCGCTCGGCTACCTGCCCGTCGTCATCCTGCTCGCGCTGCACGGCAGGCTCGTCGGCTTCCCCCTGCTGTGCTGCGTGGCCGTCGGGCTGCTCTGCTCCGCGATCCCGTACGCGGCCGACCTGATCTCGCTGCGGAGGGTCTCCACGCGCTTCTTCGGGGTGTTCATGAGCATCAACCCGGCCCTCGCCGCGGTCGTCGGGCTGGTCGTGCTGGGGCAGGTGCTCGCGCTGCACGCCTGGACCGGCATCGGCCTGGTCGTCCTCGCGAACGTCGTGGCCCTGGTCGTGGCCGGGACGAGCACCCGGCGCGCACGCACCGTGGTCACGGCCTGACGGCGACCCTTCTCACCCCGGTCGCCGGTCACCGGCCGGACAGCAGGGCGCGGGTCTCCTCCCAGCCCTCGAGGGCCGGGTCGAGCCGGTGCACCGCGGTCGCGCCGCGCAGGCGGTGCCAGTCCGGCGTCGACTCCACCACGGCGTCCGCCGGGGCCGCCGCCCGGAGGGCCGCCCGCGGGTCGACGTCCAGGTCGAGGTCGGCGAGCGGGAGCCAGGCGGCGACGGGCAGCCGGAACCCGAGCGCGACGCAGCCGGGCCCGCCCCGCTCGGGAGCGACCGCGACGTCGGCCCGGTGCAGCACCTTGAGCTGCTTGGCCAGCACCAGCCCGGGCAGGTCGGGCGCGTCGGCCGGCACGAGCACGACCTCGTCGGCCAGCTCGGCGCACGCTGCGAGCAGGTCGTCCAGGCCCGTGTCGTCCAGGCGCACCGCACCGGGCCAGAGGAGCTCGTCCAGCGACGCCGGACCGACCAGGCCGGACCGCGCCCCCTCCAGGTCGGCGGTCACCTCGTAGGTGTCGGCGAGACAGGCGCGGGCGAAGGCGTCCGCGTCCACGCCGGGCGGCGCCGCGCCCGTCGCGTCGTACCGGGCGAGCACGAGCACCAGACGACGACGCCCCTCGGCCCCGCTCACCGGTCCGGCCCCTCGTCGTCGCCCTCGTCGTCGTCCAGGTCGGGAGCGACCTCGAGCCGCGCGGCGTCGGCGTAGCCATCGAGGTAGCCGCGCGCCCGCTCCGCGTCCGGGTAGGCCCCGACGAGCGCGTGGAAGCGCGGCGTGTGGTTGGCCTCGACGAGGTGCACGAGCTCGTGCAGCAGGACGTAGTCGCGCACGTACGCGGGCATCGGCCGCAGGCGGTCGGACAGCCGGATGGTCCCGTCGGCCGGGGTGCAGGAGCCCCAGCGGCGCCGCTGGTTGCCGACCCACGTCACCCGGGCCGGGACAGGCGCCTTCCCGCCGACCTGCGGCGCCAGGTAGCGACGGCCCAGCTCACGGGCCCGGGCCACGAGCGCGTCGTCGCCCGTCGGTGCCTGGTCGCGGGCCTCCCGGGCGAGCAGCCGGGCGACCAGCGCGTCGACGTGGCGACGCTCGTCGGCGCGCGACATCGAGGCGGGCACCAGGACCACGACGGTCTGCCCCTCCCGGTACGCGGTCACCGTGCGCTTGCGGCGCCGGCTGCGCCGCACCTCGACCACGGGGGCCGGGGTACCCGTCGGGCCCGCTGCGTCGCTCACCGCCCCATCTTCGCCCGCGCCCGGTCGGACGGCGCCGGTCTCGGCTGGCGAGAAAGGGCGGGGACGAGGGACGCCGGACCACTGCGCGCAGTGGTTTCCACAGGTGAACAACCGGCCAACGGCCGGGGACACCCCGGTGCCGGAGCACCGTCCACCCTGAAGCCACACGTCGTCCACATGGTTGTCCACAGGCAGTGGACAGCGCGCGGGGTCGGGGGTTTGACGGGTCCGTCGGGGCGGGCCTAGCGTTCGTCGCCACGAGGCCCTCGTCTCGTCCGGGTGGCTCGCAGGGGAAGGCGGGCAGGCCCTGGGCGGCGGGGGCCTCGTGCTGCCCGGGCCGCCGTCGCACCGGCTCCGACCCGTGCGGGAGCGGGGCACGGCGTGGCGTCACGGGCCTTCCACCCGGCCCTGCCGCTACGCTGACCGGGTCCGCCCAGGCTGGCCCCAGGCTCAGCCGGGCAACGATGACGAGAGTCGTCCACCGTCGAACGAGGAGAAGACATGGCCGAGACCGAGACGTACAGCGGCGAGTTCTACTGCGTGAAGTGCAAGGAGAAGCGCGAGGCCACGGGCGACGTCCACGTGAACGACAAGGGCACCCGCATGGCCAAGGCGAAGTGCCCCGTGTGCGGCACCAACCTCAACCGGATCCTCGGCAAGGCCTGATCCGACCCCGACGTCCGCCGCGCCCCTCGGGCCGGCGGACGTCGTCGTTCCCGGCCCGGGACGGCCCTGTGGACGGTCGTCCCCGACGCCCGCACGGACCGCAGACTGGGCGGATGGACGGCAGCGGAGAGCCCGGGCTCCGCCTGGTCCCGCACGCCGTGCTCCTGCGCCGCAGCGCCACCGAGCTGCAGGTCGGCGTCGAGCCCTCCGTCGTGGTCCCCGAGAACTTCCGCCCCCTCGTCCGGGCGCTCGCCGCGGGCGTCGCCCCCGAGCGGCTGGAGCTGACCGCCCGGCAGCACGACCTCCCCCGCCGTTCCGTGCCCGACCTCGTCGGTGCCCTGGCCGCCGCCGGTCTCCTCCGGTCCCCGTCCCCCGCCCCTGTCGGCGCCGTCCGCCTGGTCGGCGCCGGTCCGCTCGGCGCGCAGACCGCGTACGCGCTGGTCGCGGCGGGGTTCCGCACCCTCTACCTCGCCGACCTCCCGGGACGCGTCGAGCCCCCGGCCGCTCCCGTGCGGGGCCGCGCCTGCCGGCGCCGGACCGACCCCGACCGGCTGGACCTGCTCGCCGCAGGCCTCGAGGGCGCCGCGCCCGACGTCCGGGTGCGCCGGAGCCGCCACTTCGTCCACCCCGAGGGCGACGCCGTCGCGCTCACCGTGGTGGCGGCGGACGGGCCCGAGCCCGACCGGCTGGTGACCGACGTGCTGCGGGAGGCGGGCGCCCCGCACCTGCTGCTGCGCAGCAGCGGCGACGAGGCCGTGGTCGGTCCCCTCGTCGTGCCCGGCACGACCTCCTGCGTCCGCTGCGCCGACCTGGCCCGGCGCGACGCCGACGCCCGCTGGCCCTGGCTGCTCGAGCAGCTCGTCCGGCTGCCGGTGCAGCCCGCGCCGACCCTGCTCGCCTGGGCCACGGTCACCGCCGTCGTGCAGACGCTCGCGTACGTGGGCGGGAGCGCCGCCGAGACGCTCGGGCACACGCTCGAGCTCGGGACCGACCGGCACACGCTGCGCCTCCGCCCGTGGGCCGTGCACCCGGAGTGCCCCTGCCGCGACGGGGGCGCTCCCGCGGCCGCCGGGCCCGGCCCCGCCTGACGGGTTGGTGGCACCGACCAGAATGGGACCCATGCCCGACGACTCCTCCGCGGTGCCCGAGCGCGCACGCGGGACGCGTCGCCCCCGGCCCGACCGGGACGACCCCCAGGCCGACGGCAAGCGCCACCAGAGCGACGACCGGATCGCGCGCGGCGGTTTCCGCCGCAGCGCCCGGCTCGCCTCGCTGCCCCTCGGCTTCGCCGGACGCTCGGCCCTCGGGCTGGGTCGCCGGCTCGGCGGCGCACCCGCCGAGCAGGTGAGCGAGCAGCTCCAGCAGAAGGCGGCGGAGCAGCTGTTCAAGGTGCTGGGCGAGCTCAAGGGCGGGGCGATGAAGTTCGGGCAGGCGCTGAGCCTCTTCGAGGCCGTGCTCCCCGACGACGTCGCCGGTCCCTACCGCCAGCAGCTCGCGCGCCTGCAGGACTCCGCGCCGCCGATGCCGACGTCGCGCGTGCACGCCGTGCTGGCCCGCGAGCTGGGGCCGCGCTGGCGCGACAGCTTCTCCTCCTTCTCCGCGCAGCCCGCTGCCGCCGCGTCCATCGGCCAGGTGCACCGCGCCGTCTGGGCCGACGGCCGGCAGGTGGCGGTC
The DNA here is from genome assembly GCF_039536445.1 of Microlunatus spumicola. NCBI lineage: Bacteria > Bacillati > Actinomycetota > Actinomycetes > Propionibacteriales > Propionibacteriaceae > Microlunatus > Microlunatus spumicola. The sequence continues at coordinate 1,024,440 of NZ_BAAAYR010000001.1, forward strand.
AAGGTGCAGTACCCGGGCGCCGACGAGGCATTGCGCTCCGACCTGCGCCAGATCGGCCGGATGTCCAAGGTCATCTCGCCCCTCGCCGGCGGCATGGACATCCAGCCGCTCGTCGACGAGCTGACCGAGCGCGTCAGCGAAGAGCTCGACTACACGCTCGAGGCCGCGGCCCAGGCCCAGGCGGCCGCGGGCTTCGCCGGCGACCCCGAGTTCGTCGTGCCCGGCGTCCTCGCGTCGACGCAGCGGGTGATGGTCTCGGAGTGGGTCGAGGGGCGCTCGCTGAACACCGCCTTCGAGCTCTCCCAGGAGGAGCGCAACCGGATGGGGCTGGCGTACGTCCGGTTCCTGTTCGCCGCGCCCGCCCGGGTCGGGCTGCTGCACGCCGACCCGCACCCCGGCAACTTCAAGATGCTGCCGGACGGCCGGCTCGGGATCATCGACTTCGGGCTGGTGGCGCGCTTCCCCGACGGCCTGCCGCCCGCGATGGGCCGGATCCTCCGCGTCGCGGAGAACGGCGACGCGGCCCGCACCGCAGAGCAGCTGCGGACCGAGGGCTTCATCGTGAGCGACGTCGACGCGCAGGACGTCCTCGACTACCTCGCCCCGTTCGTCGAGCCCGCGGCGGTGCCCGAGTTCGAGTTCACCCGCGACTGGATGCGCGAGCAGTTCGTCCGCGTCCGCGACGTCCGCGCCAACAACGGCGTGGCCATGAAGATCAACCTGCCGCCCGAGTACCTGCTGATCCACCGGGTCTGGCTCGGCGGCCTCGCCGTCCTCGCCCAGCTGAACGCCCGGGCCCCGTTCAACGCCGTCCTGCGCGAGCTCCTGCCCGGCTACGAGGACTAGAGGAGACGAGCGGAGCTCGGGCGCCGCTGGAGCGCGTGGCCTCCATCAGCTCCGCCCGTCCGCTCCCGCGCGCCCGAGCCCCCGCGCCCCCGAGACCGTGCCCTGACCAGGACCGGCTCAGACCTCGCAGGCGATGTCGTCCTTGTCCGCATCGAGCTTCTTGTTCATCCCGTACGCCTTGGAGTCCCGGGTGAACGTGACGACCTCACTGCCCTCGTCCTCGGCACCGGGCTTGCCCACGCCGTGCGGGTAGACCGCGACCAGGGCCGTGCAGTCGGCGAACTTCCGGGGCTTGACCGGGTGCTTCGGCTTCACCACGACGTGGTCGCCGGCGGAGACGCCCGCAGCGGTCGTCGCGTCTGCGGCGCGGCTGAACCGGAAGGTGCCCGAGGTGGTCGCCTTCACCGAGGTCGAGAGCTTGCCCGAACGGCTGCTGCGCACGGTCCTGACGGCGCTGAACGCGCCGGTGCCGTCCGGCGCGAACTCCAGGACCGCGTCCGCCCTGAGCCGCTTGCCGTCCCGCTTGAGGGTGCCCTTGACGGTGATCTTCTTGCCCTCCTTGACCGACCCCGGCGACGCGTGGACGGTCAGCGTGACGGGAGCCACGGACGAGACCGGCGGGGCCAGGTCGGTCCGCACGACGGTCACCGCCTGCTCCAGCCCGTCGCCGGCCCCGAAGGAGGCCGTGAGGAAGGCCGGCCCCGCGAGCACCTCGGCGACGGTGGCGGTCAGCGGGACCACGACCGACGCCGAGTCGTCATCGTCGTCGTCGCAGGTGACCGGGACCTGCCCCTGGGCGATCGGGGTGGCGTCGTCCTCCGACGGCTGCAGGCTCACCTCGAGCGTGCCGGCGGTCCTCCGGTCGTCCGCATCGGGGCTCTCGCAGCGGTACCGGACGGTGACCGAGCCGGAGGTCGCGGAGCCGAAGGCCACGTCGCCCACGAGGGTGAGGGCCTGATGGTCGTCGTCGGAACCGTGGCCGCCGGCGAACGCGGTGACCGGGGTCAGCGTGGCGACGCCCAGGCAGGCCGTGGCGACCAGGGCCGGCAGGACACGGAAGGGGGTGCGCATGGGGGTGCTCCTTCTTTCGGGGAGCACAGAAAGTCTCACGTCCACGCCGCGGCCGCAGGCGATTCGTGTGAGTCGGGTGCCCGCGGGCCTACAGGCAGAGGTTCGAGCGCCGGAGGCCCGGAACGCGTGAGGGCGGCGGACCTCGGTCCGCCGCCCTCAGCTGATGCCCCGACTCACTCGTCCTCCGGCGACAGGGCGGCCCCGAGCCAGAGGCGTACGACGTGGAAGAGCCGTACGCCCAGGCTCAGGCCGGAGTCCTCGCCCGGCAGCCCGGTGCTCACGCCGCCACCTCGCCCCTGCGGGCGGGCACGGCGGGAGCGACCGGCTCCACCGGGTTCTTGCGGGGCCGGCCGCGCGGCCGCTTGCGGGCGACCACGACACCGGCGATGAACAGCTCCCCACCCCAGACGCCCCAGGGCTCCCGACGGTCGAGCGCCCCGGCGAGGCACTCGGTCCGGATCGGGCAGTCGACGCAGAGCGCCTTCGCCGTCTCCACGTCGGCGGGCGACTCGGCGAAGAACAGCTCCGGGTCGTTTCTCCGGCAGGGCAGCTCGGCGAGCGCCACGCCGGCGGGCGAGGTGACGAGCGCCGAGAGTCCTCCTGCGAAGCTCATGTCGGCCTTCCTTGCTTGCGGAGCGGCTGCTCCGGCGGGCCGAGAAACACGAAGGCCGTGAGTCCCGGTGTTCTGGGAGTCACGGCCTGGAGGCTGTCGGCGCTGGTTAGGCCGGCGGTCTGGAGGTCGATGGTCCCGAACGGGTCGAGAAGTGGTGCTTGGTGACGTACGCGGCGCCGGCGAAGGCGGTGCGCCCGTCCTGGTTCCCCTGCTTGGCGGCGGTCTCGATGCCCCGCGCCGTGGAGCCGTTCATGTCACGCCACGTCATCTGGGCGACGGACATCGCGAAGCGGTTCCGGAGGCGGGGCTGGGCGTCATCCGCGTGCAGGCGCGCACCAGCGACGGGGGCGCACGGACGCGGCGACGCGACGAGCGCGGCCGGGATGTCGATGAGGCTGGACATCAGGCGTTCCCCCTTCCTGGGGTGCGGGCGGTGTTCCTGCGTGATCCCGGAAGGCGCGTCGTGGCGTCTCTCGAGGTCGAGATTCACAGTAGAGGGCGGCCGCCGAGAGCCGCAACGGAATTAACGGGCGAGTTCCGCGGAACTTTCCCGGTGGTCTCGCCAGGCCGGTTCAGGAGGCCGCGTCGACCCGTTCCGCGGCGGCGGCCAGGACGGACAGGACCGCCTCGCCGTACTTGTCGACCTTGACCTTGCCGAGCCCCTGGATCTTGAACAGGTCGAGGTCGCTGCGCGGCCGCGCCTCGGCGATCGCGACGAGCGTGGCGTCGGTGAACACGCAGTAGGCGGGCAGGCTCTCCGACGCCGCCTCCTGGCGGCGCCACTCGCGCAGCAGGTCCAGCGTCCCCTCGTCGAACGTCGCCGGGCAGTCGTGGTGGCGGCCGAGCTTGCGCTCCGCGGCGTCGTTCAGCCCGCGGCCGCAGGAGCGGCAGTGCACCGACAGCACCACGCCGCGGCCCCGCGCCTTGCGGGCGGCCGAGCTCGACCCGACGCCGCTGCCGGCCGTCCGCTGCGAGGCGGGCAGCACCGGGTCGAGGAACCGGGACGGCTTGCGCACGTTGCCCCCGCCGTTGCGGGTGCGCGACCAGGACACGCGCAGCAGGCTCATCGCCCGGGTCATGCCGACGTAGAGCAGGCGTCGCTCCTCGGCGACCTGCTCGGGGGTGGTCGCGAGGACGAAGGGCAGCGAGCCCTCGTGCACGCCGAGCAGCGCGACGCCCTGCCACTCCAGCCCCTTGGCCGAGTGCAGCGTCGAGACGGTCACGCCCTGCGCGACCGGGACGTGCTGGGCCTCGGCCCGCCGGTCGAGCTCGGCCGACACCTCGGCGAGCGTCAACGGCACGCCCTGCACCGTCCGTGCGGCGGCGAGGTCCTCGGCCACGCTGAGCAGCGCCGCGAGCGACTCCCAGCGCTCCCGCACGGCACCCGCGCCCTCGGGCGGACGCTCGGTCCAGCCGAGCGCGCCGAGCAGCGCCTTGAACTGGTCGAGGGCGGAACCGCCCTCCGACTCGGCGGCCCGCAGCTGGGTCCGCAGGGTCACCAGCGTCTGGCGCACCTCGGGCCGCTCGTAGAAGCGCTCGCCGCTGCGGACGAGGTACGGGATGCCGCGGTCGGCCAGCGCCTGCTCCAGCGGGGGCGACTGGGCGTTGATCCGGTAGAGCACGGCCAGGTCGCGGTAGTCGACCCCGGCCGCGTGCTGCGCCTCGACCCAGTCGGCGACGCCGGACGCCTCGGACGCCTCGTCGGCGGCCTCGGCGAAGCTCACCTGCGGGCCGTCCGGGCGCTGGGCCACGAGCTTGAGCGACGACGCCCCGGCCACCGCCATGACGGCGTTGGCACAGCCGACGACCTGCGGGGTCGAGCGGTAGTCGCGGACCAGCTTGACCACGCTCGCGCCCGGGAAGCGGCGTGCGAAGCCGGTCAGGAAGGTCGGCTGGGCGCCGGCGAAGGAGTGGATGGTCTGGGCCGGGTCGCCGACGACGCAGATCTCCTGGCTGTCACCGCGCCACAGCGTCAGCAGCGCCTCCTGCAGCGGGCTGACGTCCTGGTACTCGTCGACGACGAGGTGGCGGTAGGTGCGCCGGACCTGCTCCGCGACGTCCGGGTGGTCGGAGATGAGGGCCGCCGTGCAGAGCAGGATGTCCTCGAAGTCGATCCGGCCGCGGTCGCGCTTGGCCTCCTCGTAGCCGGTGAAGATCCGCGCGACCGTCTCCGGGTCGATCGTCGCGACGCTGCGGTTGTGCTGCTGCGCCAGCCGCGCGTAGTCCTCGGGCCGGACGTTGCTGACCTTGGCCCAGCCGATCTCGGAGACGAGGTCGCGCAGCCGGGCGGTGTCGACGCGGACCCGGAGCCGGCCGGCGGACTCCGCCACGAGCGACATGCGGTTGTCGAGGACCGACGGGACCTCGCTGCCGTACGCGCGCGGCCAGAAGTACTGCAGCTGGCGCAGCGCCGCGGAGTGGAAGGTGCGCGCCTGGACGCCGTGCGCGCCGAGCTGCTGGAGCCGGCCGCGCAGCTCCCCCGCGGCCCGGGTGGTGAAGGTGACGGCCAGCACGGAGGTCGGGCGGTAGACCCCGGTGGCGACGCCGTACGCGATCCGGTGCGTGATGGCGCGGGTCTTGCCCGTCCCCGCGCCGGCGATGACGGCGACGGGTCCCCGCAGGGTCGTCGCGACCTCGCGCTGCTCGGGATCGAGCCCGGCGAGCAGCTCCTCGGGGTCCGTTCCAGCCACGACGGACACGGTAGCCGCCGCCACCGACAGGACCCGTCCACGCGCCGCTAGCCTGCTCCGGGCCGCGGGAGGATCCCGGGCCGCGGAGGGAGGCGCCGTGCGCGTCGGGATCACGCTGCTGCCGGAGCTCCCCTGGGCGGTCGACCGGGAGCGCTGGCGGGCCGTGGAGGCGTACGGCTACGACCACGCGTGGACCTTCGACCACCTCGCCTGGCGCTCGCTCGCCGACTCCCCCTGGTTCGCCACGGTGCCCACCCTGACCGCGGCGGCACTGTCGACGACCACGCTCCGGATCGGCACCTGGGTGGCCACGCCGAACTTCCGCCACCCGGTCCCCTTCGCCAAGGAGCTGATGACGCTCGACCACCTCTCGGACGGGCGGCTGAACGTCGGGCTCGGGGCCGGGACGGACGGGTTCGACGCGACGATGCTCGGCGAACAGGTGTTGAGCCCCGGACGCCGGCACGCGCGGTTCGTCGAGTTCGTCGAGGTGCTGGACCGGGTGCTGTCCGAGCCGCGTACGAGCTGGTCGGGCGACTGGTACACCGTCGACGCCGCCCGGACGGTCCCGGGCTGCGTCCAGCGGCCGCACCCGCCGTTCGTCCTGGCGGCCAACGGGCCGAAGGGCATGCGGCTGGCCCTCGACCGCGGGGCCGCCTGGGTCACGACCACGGGCGCCGCGCCGGACGCGGGCGCCGAGGACTGGTGGGCGGCCGCCGCGGACAAGGCCGGCCGGTTCGCGGAGCTGGTCGAGGAACGGTCCGCGGCCGGTTCTCCCCCGCCCGGCGGCTTCGCCCGCTACCTCAACCTCGAGGCGCGCACCGCGGGGTTCGGCTCGGCCGAGGAGGTCGTGGACGCTGTGGGCCGAGCGGCGGAGCTGGGGTTCACCGACGTGGTCCTGGCCTGGCCCCGCCCCGACGGCCCGATGGCCGGCGACCCGGCGCTGGTCGAGGCCGTCGCCGCCCGACTGCCCGAGCTGCACGCGCTCTAGCCGGCACGCCCTAGAGCCAGCGCCTGCGACCGTGGTCCGACGACCCCGACCCCGACCGAGACCGCGGGGCGATGCGGCGCCGGGGTGCTGCGCCCGAGGCTGAGGCACGTGCAGACCCTCCCGGCCCGGACGTCGACCCCGACCACGACCGCGACCCTCGAGCGACCGGCTCGCCGGCGCCCGCGCCCGCGCTGGACGTCGGTGCTGGTGCCCGTGGTCGTCGGCCTGGCGCTCGGGCCGCTCGACCTCCTGCTCCAGCACGTCCTGCCCTACCCCTTCGCCAACCTCGCGAACTCGCCGTCGGTCTGGGCCCTCGTCGCCTTCGCGGTCGGCTGGTCCGACCGCATCCGCGGGCGCTGGTGGCCCGCGGTCGCGGGGACGCTGACCCTGCTCCTCGCGGTCGAGGGCTACTACGCGACGGCCGTCCTCGCGCTGGGCGACGACGTGTCGACGATGACGAACCGGGCCGCCCTGGTCTGGCTGGGCCTCGCGGTGCTCGCCGGGGTCGGGTTCGGCACCGCGGGCGCCTGGGCCCGGTCCTCCCACCGGTGGCGCGGGCCGCTCGGCACGGCCGCCCCGGTCGCGGTGCTCCTCGCCGAGGCGTGGCTCGGGCTCACGCGGCTGTCGGGCGCCGGGGACGACGCCGCCTACCGCCACGACCTGGCGCAGACGGCGGTCGTGCTGCTGGTGCTGGCCGCGGTCGTCGCCGTCCTGGCCGGTCGTTCGGCGCGCCAGCGGGTGCTCGGGGCGGTGGCCGCGCTCGCGCTCGCCCTGGTGGGCGCCCTGGCGATCAGCACCCTCGTCGTGCAGGGCCTGCTCTGACCGGTCCGGACGAGCGCCGGAGGCAGGCCCGGAATAGGGGCCGCGACGCCGGGCGTTGACGCCGACGTGAGCACGCTGAACGCACCGACCGCCGACCGTCCCACGATCTTCACCACCACGTGGTGCGGGTACTGCAAGCGCCTGAAGTCGCAGCTCGACCGGGCCGGCGTGGCGTACGACGAGGTGAACATCGAAGAGGTCCCGGACGGCGCCGCGCTCGTCCAGAAGGCCAACGGCGGCAACGAGACCGTCCCCACCGTCTGGTTCGCGGACGGCTCGACCCTGACCAACCCCTCCGCGCGGCAGGTCCAGGACAAGCTGGCGTGAGCCGGCTGCCGGCCTGGTCCGGCGTCCGGGCGCTCGTCCTCGACGTCGACGGCACCGTCCTTGACTCCGCGGACGGGATCGTCGCCGGGTTCCGGCACGCGCTGACCGCGGTGGGCGTCGTGCCCCCGTCCGACGCGACCCTCGCCTCCGACCTCGGGCCGCCGCTCGTGACGCTGCTGCCCGCGCTCGGCGTACCCGCGGGCCGGCTGACCGAGGCGATCGAGGCCTACCGGACCTTCTACTTCCGCGAGGGCCTGCACCAGGCGACCCCGTACGCGGACGTCGTCGAGGTGCTGGACACCCTGGCGGCTCACCTGCCACTCGGGACCGCGACCGCCAAGCGCACGGACGTCGCGCAGGCGATCCTCGACGCGCACGGGCTGACGCGCTTCTTCACCGTGGTGAACGGGCTGGCCGACGATCACCCGAGCAAGGCCGAGACCCTCGTCCAGACGCTCGAGCTCCTCGGCGGCGTGCACCCCACCGAGGCCGTGATGATCGGGGACCGGCGCTCCGACATCGCGGCCGGGCAGGCCGTCGGCACCCGCACCGTCGGGGTGCTGTGGGGCTACGGCAGCCGCGCCGAGCTCGAGGCGGCGGGGGCAGACGTGCTGCTGGAGCACCCCCGCCAGCTGCTGGAACTGTTCACAGGCTGAGGTCCCGGCGGGACCCGTCGTCCCGTCCTGTGCACGAACCCGTTCTTGTCGGTGGGCCGCCCTAAGGTGGCGGAGCCATGAGCCTCCACCTGCACCGCGCCGAACGCGCCGACGTCCTCGTCGACGCCCTCGGCGAGGTGCTGGCCGCACCGCTGGACGACCCGTTCGCCAGCGAGGTCGTGTGCGTCCCCACGCCCGGCGTCGAGCGGTGGATCGCCCAACGGCTCGCGCACCGGCTCGGGACCGGGACCGGCGACGACGGCATCTGCGCCGGCGTCGACTTCCCCTCGCCCCGCCGCCTCGTGCAGACCGCGCTCGGCGACGCGCACGGCGACGACCCGTGGGCACCCTCCCGGGCCGTCTGGCCGCTCCTCGCCGTGCTCGAGGAGGCGGTCGACGAGCCCTGGGGCCGGGTGCTGGCCGGCTACCTGGGCGGTCCGGACGTCGGCGACGGACGCGACGGCGCCGACCCGCGACGTTCGCGGCGCTGGAGCACGGCCCGCCGCATCGCGGGCCTGTTCGCGCGCTACGCGGCGGACCGGCCGACCATGCTGGCCGCCTGGGCGGCCGGGGACGCCACGGGCCCGGACGGGTCGCCGCTGCCGGACGACCGCGCCTGGCAGCCGGAGCTCTGGCGCCGCCTCCGCGGACGCATCGGCGGCCCCGACCCGGTGGAGCGCCTGCGTCTGGGGGTCGACCGCCTGCGGCACGAGGACCTCTCGCCGGACGCCGCCGACGCGCTGCCGCCCCGGCTGTCGGTCTTCGGCGCCACCCACCTGGACCCGCGGCACCTGCAGGTCCTCGTCGCCCTCGCCGTCCGGCGCGACGTCCACCTCTGGCTCCCCCACGCGTCCCCCGCCGCCTGGGACGCCGTCGCCGCCGTGCCGCTCGCGGCCGGTGCGCGCCTGCCGCTGCGCGCCGACGATCCCGTGGACGACGTGGTCGCCCATCCCCTGCTCGCCTACCTCGGGCGTGACAGCCGCGAGCTGCAGGTCCGGCTGCGCCTGGCCGCGGAGGCCGCCGGGGTCGCGGTGCTGGACACCCACCACGCGCCGGGGCCCACGACGACGGCGCCGACCACGCTGCTGCACCGGCTGCAGGCCGACCTGGCGACCGACCGCGTGCCCACAAGCGAGCACCTGCTCGCCGAGGCCGACACGAGCGTGCAGCTGCACGCCTGCGCCGGCCCGCACCGGCAGGTCGAGGTGCTCCGGGAGGTCCTCGTCGGCCTCCTCGCGGACGACCCCACGCTCGAGCCGCGCGACGTCGTCGTGATGTGCCCGGACGTGGAGACCTACGCCCCGCTCGTCGCCGCCGCGTTCGGGCTCGACCCGGACGCCGCCACGGAGCCGGGCGGCGCCCGCGCCGAGCACCCCGGCCACCGGCTGCGGGTGCGGCTGGCGGACCGCTCGCTGCGCCAGCTCAACCCGGTGCTGGCCGTCGTCGCCGGCCTCCTCGACCTCGCCGACGGTCGGCTCACCCGCTCCGAGCTCCTCGACCTGGCGGCCGCCCCGCCGGTCGCGACCCGCTTCCGCTTCGGCGACGACGACCTCGAGCGGCTGCACGAGCTGGTGGCCCAGACCGGCGTGCGCTGGGGCCTCGACGCACCGCACCGGGCGGCGTACGGGATGGAGGGGTTCGGGCAGAACACCTGGTCCGCCGGCCTCGACCGGCTGCTGCTCGGGGTGGCGCTGGACGAGAGCGAGGGGCGGTTCATCGGCACGGTGCTGCCGCTCGACGACGTCGCCTCCGACGACGTCGACCTGGTGGGCCGGCTCGCCGAGCTGCTCGCGCGGGTTCGTGGGCTCGTGGACGCCTGCGCCGACCCGAAGAGCCTGCCGGACTGGCTCGCCGTCTGCCGCGAGGCCGTCGAGCTGCTCACCGACGTCCGTCCGGCCGACCGTTGGCAGCACGCCCACGCGTACGCCGAGCTGGCCCGCCTCGAGGACCGTGCCGGACCGGCCGCGCGCACCAGCCTGCTGTCGCTGGTCGAGCTGCGGGCGCTGCTGGCCGACGCGTTCCGGGGTCGGGCGAGCCGGGCGAACTTCCGCACCGGCACCCTCACCGTCGCGACGCTGCTGCCGATGCGCGCCGTCCCGCACCGGGTGGTCTGCCTGCTCGGCCTCGACGACGGCGTCTTCCCACGCCGGGTCGTGCCCGACGGCGACGACCTGACCGCGGACGACCCGCGCGTCGGCGACCCGGACCCCCGCGGCGAGGACCGCCAGCTGTTGCTGGACGCCCTCACCTCCGCGACGTCCACCCTGGTCGTCCTCTACACCGGCACCGACCCCCGCAACGGCGACGAGCTCCGGCCGGCGGTCCCGGTCGACGCGCTGCTGGACACGCTCGACCGGACCGTCGCGACCGCCCCGGGCGAGCCGTCGGCCCGGCAGCGTCTGACCACCCGGCACCCGCTGCAGCCGTACGGCCCGGCGGAGCTCCAGCCCCGCCCGGACGACCGCGCGCCGTTCAGCTTCGACCGCGCCGCGCTCCGGGCGGCGCGGGCGGAGCGCGACCCGCAGGGGCCGGCGCCGCAGCCGTACGGGGCCCTCGTCCTCGACCCGCTGCCGGCGCGGCGGGACGTGGAGCTCGGCGACCTCTACCGCTTCTTCCACCACCCCGTCCGGGCGCTGCTGCGCGCGCGGGCGCAGCTCTTCGACGAGCGCGAGGAGCGCGTCGACGAGCAGATCCCGGTCGAGCTCGACGGGCTCCAGCGCTGGGCGGTCGGCGACCGCATGCTGGCCGCGCACCTCGCGGGCGCCCCGCTCGAGGTGGTCGAGGCCGCCGAGTGGCGCCGCGGCGAGGTCCCGCCGCGCGCGCTGGGCCAGCGCCTGGTCAGCAGGCTGTCCGAGGACGTGGCGTCCGTCGCCGGCTCCGCGTCGTCCTGGCTCGGCACGCCCGCCGAGCGCGTGGACCTCGTCGTCGACCTCGCCGACGTCCGGGTCAGCGGCAGCGTGGCCGGCGTGCGTGGCGACGCCGCCGTACGGGTCCTCTTCTCCAAGCCCTCGGCCAAGCACCGCCTGCAGGCCTGGGTCGAGCTGCTCGCCCTCACGCTCGCGCGTCCCGAGCGGTCCTGGCGCGCGGTCGTCATCGGCCGGAACGGCGCCTTCGAGCTGGGACCCGTCCCCGTGGACTTCGCGCGGGCGGTGCTCGCCGACCTCGTCGCGGTCCAGGGCGCCGGGCTGGCTGCCGTGCTCCCGTTCGGTCCCGAGACCTCCTGGGCGTACGCGGTCCACCGCCACCGCGGCACGGACTGGCAGCAGGGCTTCGCTGTGGGCGACGCGTGGAAGAAGGACCGCGACCCCCTGTGGGAGCGGGTCCTCGGTCCGGCGCCGGAGCTCGAGGCGCTGATGGAGCTCGAGGCCGCGGTCGCGGGTGACCGTCCGGTGCCGGGCGAGACGACGGCGTTCGGGACGCTGGCCCGCCGGGTCTACCAGCCGCTGCTGAACGCGGGCGGTGGCTGACGTGGCCCGACCGGCGTTCGACGTCTGCGGCCCCCTGCCGACCGGGACGACCGTGCTGGAGGCCAGCGCGGGGACGGGCAAGACCTTCGCGCTCGCCGCGCTGACGGCGCGCTACGTGGCCGAGGCCGACCGGCCGCTGCGCGAGCTGCTCCTGGTCACCTTCGGCCGGATGGCGACGACCGAGCTGCGCAGCCGCGTCCGCGAACGGCTCGTCACGCTGCTGGCCGCGCTCACCACGGGCCGCGCCGTCGCGGACGACGAGGTCGCCGTCCTGCTCTGCGCCGTCGACCCCGACGAGCGGGAGCTGCGCCGGCACCGCGTGGCCGCGGCGCTGCGCGACATCGACGAGGCGACGATCGCCACGACGCACGAGTTCTGCCTGCAGATGCTCGAGAGCCTCGGGGTGCTCGGCGATGCCGAGCCGGAGGCCCACTTCGTCGAGCAGGTCGACGACCTCGTCGACGAGGTCGCCTCCGACCTCTACCTCCAGCGCTACGCCGGGACCGGCGTGACCCCGGTGTCGCTGAGCGAGGCGCAGACGCTGGGGCGGCGCGCCTGCGCGTCGGTCACCGCCCGGCTCGTGCCGGACCTGCCAGCCGACGTGACGGGCCCCGACCGGACGCGGCGGAGCACCGAGATCGCCGCCGAGCGGGTGGCCTTCGCCCGGGCCGTCCGCGTCGAGGTCGAACGGCGGATGCGCACGGCCCGGCTCTTCACCTACGACGACATGCTCACCCGGCTCGCCGGGAGCCTGCGCGACCCCGAGCGCGGCCCGGCCGCCGTCGCCCGCCTCCGGGCGCGGTACGGCGTGGTGCTGGTCGACGAGTTCCAGGACACCGACCCGGTGCAGTGGGACATCCTCCGCACCGCCTTCGCCGGGCACACGACGATGGTGCTGATCGGCGACCCCAAGCAGGCGATCTACGGCTTCCGCGGCGCGGACGTGCACTGCTACCTCGACGCGCGGGAGACGCCGGGCACGACGGTCTCGACCCTGCCCACGAACTACCGCAGCGACCCCGGCCTCGTCGCCGCCTTCGACGCCGTGCTCGGCCGGGCCACCCTCGGCGAGCGCGGCATCGTGGTCGAGAGCGTGAACGCGGCCCAGCCGGCGGCGCGGCTCGTGGGCGACCCCGCGCTGACCGCGCCCTTCCGGCTGCGGGTCTGGCCGGCGGCCGAGGGTGACGACGCCTCCGTACGGGTGGCCAAGGCGCGGCGCCGGGTGCGCGACGACCTGGTCGCCGACGTCGTCCGGCTGCTGGGGTCCGACGTCACGCTCGAGCGGCACGTCGGCCGCGGGCCCACCCAGGTCGAGCCCGGCGACGTCGCGGTCCTCGTCCGGACGAACGAGGCGGCCGAGGACGTCCGGGCGCGGCTGGTGCAGGCCGGCGTCCCCACCGTCGTGCACGCGGCGCGCTCGGTCTTCGCCTCCGAGGCGGCCCAGGACTGGCTCACCCTCCTGACCGCGCTCGACACCACCCGGCAGGCGAGCGTCCGGGCGGCGACGCTGTCCTGCTTCTTCGGCTGGACCGTGACCGACCTGGTCCGGGCGGGCGAGAGCGCACCGGGACCGGGCGACGACCGTGGTTCCGACCGCCTGGCCGACGTCACGCAGCAGCTGCGCGCCTGGCGCCGCCTGCTGCAGGCGCGCGGGGTCGCGGCGCTGATGGAGACGGCGAGCCGCGAGAACCGCGTGCCCGAGCGCCTCCTCGCCACGGACGGCGGCGCGCGCCGGCTGACCGACCTCCGTCACCTCGCCGAGGTGCTCCACGACACGGCGACGGTGCGCCAGCTGGGTGGCGGGGCACTGCTCGACTGGCTCCGCGACCGCGTCGCCGAGGCGCGCCGCGACAAGGGCGCCGAGGGGTCCCGCCGGCTGGAGACCGACGGCAGCCAGGTCACCGTGGTGACGATCCACCGGAGCAAGGGGCTGGAGTACCCGGTCGTCTACCTCCCCGACGCGTACGACCGGTGGGTGCCGGAGGACGACGGCGGCACCCTGCTGACCCACCCCGACGCCGCACCGGGCGAGGCCGGTGCGGGTCTCGAGCTCGACGTCGGCGGCAAGCAGGGGCCGGGGCGTCGCGAGCGGTTCCGGCGCTACGGCGAGGAGCAGGCGGCGGAGGACCTCCGGCTGCTCTACGTCGCCCTCACGCGCGCCCAGTGCCAGGTCGTGACCTGGTGGGCGCCGACCCGGAACACGCCGTCCTCCGCGCTGCAGCGGCTGCTGCGCCGCGAGCGTGACGGGGCTCCCGAGGCCGCCTACCCGCTCACGCTCGGGGACCCCACGCACGGGCGCGACCTCGGTCCGTACGTGGCCCTAGAGACGCTCGACCCGAAGGCCGCGCCCGGCACGGCCCGGTACGCGCGGCCGGAGACCTCCGACCTCCCGCTGGGCGTCCGCACCTTCGACCGGACGCTCGACCTGGCCTGGCGGAGGACGTCCTACTCCGCCCTGACCGCCGCGGCGCACGGCCTGGACCTCGCCGCCGCCGGCGTGTCCAGCGAACCCGAGCCGGGACGTGAGGACGACGAGACGCCGACCGAGCGCGAGCTCGACGCCGAGGCCGAGCGCGATGCGGACGTCGACGCCGTCCGCTCGACCGAGCGCACGGTCGGCACGACGGCAGCCGCTTCGGCGGCCGGCGACCAGACGTCCCCCGGCGCCGACCCCTGGGACGCGGTCTCGCCGATGGCCGGGCTGCCCAGCGGTGCCGACTTCGGGACGGCCGTGCACGCCGTCCTCGAGGAGGTGGACCCGGGCGCCGTCGACCTCGCGGTGGCGGTGCGGGAGGCCTGCGCCGCCCTACTCTCCCGCAGCGGCGCGACGGGGATGACCGCCGAACAGCTCGCCGACGGGCTGCTGCCCGCGTTCGCGACCCCGCTGGGGCCGCTGCTCGGCGACCGCACCCTCGCCGACGTCCCGCGCCGCGACCGGCTCGCGGAGCTGACGTTCGAGCTGCCGCTGGCCGGGGGCGACGAGCCGACGGCGCGCGAGCTCCGGCTGGGCGACCTCGTCCCCCTGCTACGCCGCCACCTGCGCGCGGGCGACCCGCTGGCCCCGTACGCCGACCACCTCGCGAACCCGGTGCTCGCCGACCAGCCGCTGCGCGGCTACCTGACCGGCAGCATCGACGCCGTGCTCCGCGTCCCGGGGGCGGGCGGCCCGCGCTACGTCGTCGTCGACTACAAGACGAACTGGCTCGGCCCGTTCGACGGGCGACCACTGACCCTGCGGCCGTACCGGCCCGCGGCGCTCGCCGACGCGATGATGAGCGCCCACTACCCGCTCCAGGCCCTCCTCTACGGCGTCGCGGTGCACCGGATGCTGCGCTGGCGCCAGCCCGGCTACGACCCGGAGGCCCACCTCGGTGGCGTGCTCTACCTCTTCGTGCGCGGGATGGCCGGTCCCGACGCCCCGCAAGTCGACGGGGTCGCGTCCGGGGTGTTCAGCTGGCGCCCGCCCGCGGCGCTGGTGACGGAGCTGTCCGACCTGCTCGCCGGGGCCCCCGTGCTGCCAGCCACCCGGGAAGGAGCCGCGACGTGAGCGCACCGACGACGGAGCTGGCGGCGGTCGAGGTCCGCTCGCCGCTGCTCGACCGGTTCCACCGGGCCGGGGTTCTCGGCCTGGCCGACGTCCACACGGCCGAGGGTCTCGGCCGGATGGTGCGGGAGCGCGACGAACGGGTCCTGCTCGCGACCGCGCTCACGGTGCGGGCCCTGCGCAACGGTTCGGTGTGCCTGGACCTGACGACGGCGAGCGACGTCGCGCTGGCCGACGACGACGCCCTCACCGGCCCGACCGACACCCCGTCGCTCGAGGAGCTGCCGTGGCCCGCGGTCGACGCCTGGCTCGAGGCCTGCCGCGGCAGCGCGCTCGTCGCGGGGCCGGACGCACCGCCCGCCGACCGGCCGCTGCGGCTGTCGGGGACGCTGCTGTACCTCGAGCGCTACTGGCAGCAGGAGGAGTCCGTCCGCGCTCAGCTCGAGGAACGCCAGCGGGCCGCGCCGCCCGCGCTCGACGCCGACGCCCTCGAGCGCGACCTGGCCCGGCTGTTCCCGCCGGACGTCGAGCTCGCCGGCGAGGTCGACCACCAGCGCGAGGCGGGTCTCGCGGGTGCCACCCGCCGCGTGACGGTGCTCGCGGGCGGACCGGGCACCGGCAAGACGACGACCGTCGCGCGGCTGCTGGCCCTGCTGCGCGCCCAGCCCGGTCCCCGCCTGCGGGTGGCCCTGGCCGCGCCGACCGGCAAGGCGGCCGCCCGGCTGGCGGAGGCCGTGCGCGAGGCGACCGGTCGGCTGCCCGTGGAGGACCAGGAACGGCTGGGCACCCTCGACGCGTCGACGGTCCACCGGTTGCTCGGGTGGCGGCCGGGGTCCAAGAGCCGCTTCCGGCACGACGCGACCAACCCGCTGCCGCACGACGTCGTGGTCGTCGACGAGATGTCGATGGTCTCGCTCACCCTGATGGCGCGGCTGCTCGACGCCGTCCGGGTCGACGCCCGGCTGGTGCTGGTCGGCGACCCCGACCAGCTCTCGTCGGTCGAGGCCGGCGCGGTGCTCGCCGACATCAGCGGCCCGGCCCAGACGTCGGTGGTCCGCCTGACGCACAACTGGCGGTTCGACGGCGAGATCGCCGACCTGGCCGACGCCGTCCGGACGGGTGACGCCGACCGCGCCGTCGCCCTCCTCGGCCGCGGACACGGCGGCGTCGCCCTCGCCCCGCTCGACCCGGCCGGCGGCCTCGGCACGGGCGCCGCGGGCGTCGACGAGCTCTCCCGCCGGCTGGCCGGCAGCGCGGAGGCGGCCCGACGGGCGGCCGTCGCGGGTGACCCGGCGGCCGCGCTCGAGGCGATCGAGTCGCACCGGCTCCTCTGCGCGCACCGGCGGGGACCGTACGGGGTCACGCGCTGGAACGTGGAGGTCGAGCAGTGGCTGGCCCGCACGCTGCCCGGCTACGCCGCCGACGGCGAGTTCTACCTCGGCCGGCCGCTGCTGGTCACCGCGAACGACCGCGACCTCGACCTGTGGAACGGCGACACCGGCGTGGTCACGAACACCGACGCGGGGCTCCGGGCGGCCTTCGCCCGGGCGGACCGCCCGCTGCTCTTCCCGCCGGTCCGCCTCGACGCGGTGCAGACCGTCCACGCCATGACCGTGCACAAGGCGCAGGGCAGCCAGTTCGACGCCGTCACCCTGGTGCTGCCGCCGCCGGAGTCGCCGCTGCTGACCCGCGAGCTCCTCTACACCGCCATCACGCGGGCGCGCGAGCGCGTGCTGCTGCTCGGCACCGAGGAGGCCGTCCGCCGCGCGGTCGCGCGACCCGCGAGCCGGGCGAGCGGCCTGCGCACCCGGATGGCCCCGCCGCCCGCGCCGACCGGCTCGTCCGGCCCCGTCAGCGCCTGAGCCGGCCCTCGGCGTCGACCGGGTCGGCCGGGGCCGTCACCGCGGCGTCCGGCGCGGGCATGGTGACGTCCGTGGCCGCCGAGCGGACGGCGTCGAAGGCCGCGTAGCCGCCGTCCTCCGTCCCGTGGCGGCGCTGCACGGCGCGGCTGTTGAACACCAGGTTCAGCAGGATCGCCGTGATGGCCCCCGCCGAGATACCGGAGTTGACGACGATCTGCAGGCCCTCGGGCAGCTGGCCGAAGACGTGCAACGCCTCGCCCTGGCCGCTGGTGACGGCCACCGTGGGGAGCAGACCCACGGCGAGCGAGATCGCGACGACGAGGACGTTCGCGTTGTTGAACTGCACCTTGGCCAGGGTGCGCACGCCGCTCGCCGCCACCATGCCGAACAGGGCGATGCCCGCCCCGCCGAGCACGGCCTGCGGGATCCCCTCGACCACGCCGCCCAGCTTGGGGATCAGTCCCAGCACGATCAGCACGCCGCCGGCGAACGTCGCCACGAACCGCGACCGCACCCCGCTGAGCGACACGAGCCCGACGTTCTGCGCGAAGGCGGTGTACGGGAACGTGTTGAAGACGCCGCCGATCATCGTCGACAGGCCGTCGGCACGGATGCCGTCCGCCAGCTGCCGGCGCGACAGCGGCTTGTCGACGATCTCGCCGATGGCGAGCATGTCGCCGGTCGTCTCGGTCATGATCACCAGGGCCACGACGATCATGGAGAAGTACGCCGCGAGCAGGCCGAGACTGAGGTCCGGGAGCCCGAAGTGGAACGGCACCGGGAAGCCGAACCAGCTCTCCTGCGCCGCACCGCTGAAGTCGGCGAAGCCGAACGGGATCGCGACGAGGGTCCCGACCACCAGGCCGAGCAGGATCGACAGCCGCTGCAGGAAGGGCGGCGCGAAGCGTTCGACGGCCAGGATGACCAGCAGGGTGAAGAAGGCGAGCCCGATGTTGCCCGGAGACCCGTACGCCGGGCTCGCCGACCCGCCGCCCACCCAGCCCGCCGCCACGGCGGTCAGCGACACCCCGATGATCAGGATGATCGTGCCGGTGACCAGCGGTGGGAAGAACCGCAGCAGCTGGGAGAAGACGGACGCGACGACGATCATGAACAGCCCGGAGATGATCACGGACGCGTAGATCGCGGTCACGCCGTACTCCGTCCCGATCGCGATCATCGGCCCGACGGCGGCGAACGTGCAGCCCTGCATCATCGGCAGCCGGACGCCGAAGCGCCAGAAGCCCACCGACTGGATGATGCTGGCGATCCCGGCGACGAAGAGGTCGGCGCTGATCAGGAACGGCAGGTCCCCCGGCGACAGCCGCCCGGCCGCGATCATCGCGCCGCCCACGACCAGCGGCACCGCGACGGCGCCCGCGTACATCGCGAGCACGTGCTGCAGGCCCAGCGGCGCCAGCCGCGACAGCGGGGGGACCTGGTCGACGGGGTGGACGTCGGTCGTCTCGTCCACCCTGGCAGCGGTAGCGGTCACGACGGTGCTCCTCGGCCCAGGGCCGGGGAGCGGACACGCCGGGCGGCGGACCACGGCCCCGACCGTGTCCCGCGAGAAATTACGGAGGTCGTGTTGCGAGGCCGTCCGCGCCAGGTTGCGAGTGGGTTAAGCCCGAGGACCGACGCTCACCAGACCGTCGGCTCCGAGCGCCAGGTGGCGATCAGGCGGTGCGCGATCGAGCTGGGGCCGGGCAGGCCGATGGTGCCGGCCTCGAGCTGCGCGGCGAGCTCCTCGCGGGTGAACCAGCCCGCCCAGGCGATCTCGTCGGCGTCGACGCACACGGCGGTCGAGGACGCGCGGGCGAAGAACCCCGTCATCAACGACCGCGGGAACGACCACGGCTGGCTGCCGAAGTAGCGGATCCGGTCCAGGGTGACGTCGACCTCCTCGGCGATCTCGCGGTGGATCGTCTGCTCGAGGGACTCCCCCGCCTCCACGAAGCCGGCCAGCACCGAGACCCGGTTGCCCCAGGACGCCTGGCGCCCCAGCAGGATCCGGTCGTCGACGTCGACCACGGCGACGATGACGGCTGGGTCGGTCCGCGGGAAGTGCTGCTCGTCGCACCGTTCGCAGTGGCGGGCGTAGCCGCCGTCGGTCACCCGGGTGGGACCGCCGCAACGCGGGCACTGCGGCTCGAGCTGGTGCCAGCGGACCAGCGCCGTGGCCGCCGCGGCGATGTCCCGCTCGACGTCGGAGAGGGACCCGCCGACCTCCCGGAGGCTGCGCACCTCGCCGTCGACGACGGCCTGCACGGCGAAGACGGGTGCGCCCTCGACGAGGCCGAGCAGCAGGTGGCGCTGGGGGTCGTGGTCCACGAAGGGCTTGACCAGGCGCAGCGTGCCGTCGGCCTGGGTGGTGAAGCTCGCGTCGGCGTCGAGCTTGAGCAGCCGCGCGTCGGGCGAGCGCCAGAGCTGGGCCACCCAGTCGGCGGACCGGCGGTGGTGGCCCACCCGGTCGAGCGAGCTGGCGACGGACCACGCCACCCCGCTGAGCTCGTCGGACCAAGCGGGCGGTGCCTCTGGGATCACTGACCCGAGATTACTGGGTCCGCCGCGGCGGTCGGGCCCGGCGCGAGCAGCCGCTCCAGCTCCGCCCGGCCGGCCAGCCCGCGCGGCACCACGACCTGGTCGTCGCGCACGTGCACGAACACCGCCGCCACCTCGTCGAGGTCGACCCCGGTGGCCTCGGCCCAGGCGAGCCGGTAGATGGCGAGCTGGAGCGGGTCGCTGCTCTCGGCACGCCCGGTCTTCCAGTCCACGACCAGGTAGCGGGTGCCCCGCGGCACGTCGACCGGGAACCCGGCGCCGTCGCCACGGCCCTCGTCCGCCGCGTAGACGGCGTCGATCCGGCCACGGATCAACCGGCCGGCGAGCGCGAAGGAGACCGGTGCCTCGACCGCGTACGGGACGCGCGCGGCGAAGCGCCCGCGGGTGAAGGCCTCGCAGACCGCGCGCAGGTCGGCCTCGTCCGGACCGTCCGCGTCCGCGCGGTCGGCCAGGTCGTCGGGGTCGACCAGCGCCTGCTGCCCGAGCCCGCCGTGGGCGAGCCGTTCCCCGAACCACTGCTCGACGAACGCGTGGAACCGCGTGCCGGACCGGGCCGCCCGGGACGGCGGGGCCGGCATGGGCCGGGCGAGCGACGCCGCGAACCCGTCGGGATCGGCGCGCAGCCGCAGCAGCGCGGTCGCCGCGAGGCTGGCGGGCAGCTCGACGGTCCGGTCCCCGGAACGGGACTCCCGCGCCTCGCGCAGCAGCCGGTCGAGGTCGGCGTCCCAGGCCGCGACCTGGCTCTCGAGGTCGAGCAGCAGCGGGGCCGACCCGACCTCGGCGTACGTGCCTGTCTCCCGGAACCGCGCCCGCGCCGTCTCGACGGCCGCCGCCGCCTCCTCGCGCCGGGCCAGGGCGTCCGGGTCGAGCGGCTGCGGCCAGGGGGTCGGCAGCGCGTCGGTGACCAGCGGGTTCTCCTTGCCGGGCGCCTCGGCCGTCACGAGCACCCGGTCCTGCCGCTCGGCCTCCGCGGCGATCGCCCGCAGGTAGGTCGACGCGACCCGCGGGCGGACGAGGTCGGGCCGCCACCAGTGGCCGCTGCCGACCAGGACCGACCGGGCCCGGGTCGCGGCGACGTACGCGAGCCGGTCCTCGCTGCGCAGCTGCTGGGCCTTGAGCGCCGCCTTGTAGTCGGTGATCGCCGCGTTGCTGGCCTCGGCCAGCTGCGGGATCGAGCCGGCGTCCCCGCGCAGGTCGGCGGGCAGCGCCGCGGCGGTGCTCACCCAGTTGTCGCTCACCCGCTCGCTGGGGAAGACGCCCTCGACGAGCCCGGGCAGGAAGACGACCTCCCACTCCAGGCCCTTGGCCTTGTGCACCGTGAGCAGCTTGACCGCCTCGCGGTCGGACGGGACGGCCTGCTCCAGCCCGGTGCCCGACTCGAGCTCGGCCTGCAGCCACGCGAGCAGCCCCGACAGCGAGGCGTCGCCGTCCACGTCGACGTAGTCGGCGACGGCGTCCAGGAACGCCCCCAGCTGGTCGCGGCGGTTGGTCCGCTCCAGCTCGGGCGTGGCGACGAGCTCGACGTCGAGGCCGAGCGTCGACACCACCCGCCGGGTGAGGTCGAGCACCGGCTCGTCGGCGTGCCGACGCAGCGCGGCCAGCTCGCTCGCCACCCGCGCGAACCGCCGCCGGGCGGCCGGCGAGTAGGGCGCGTCGCCCGGGTCCTCCAGCGCGTCGAGCAGGCTGACGACCTCGGTGGGGTCGAGGTCCGCGACCGCGTCGACGAGCGCGAGGCGCACCTGCGCCGGGTCGGGCACCTGTCCCCCGACGCCCCGCTCCTGCGCGGCGTCGGCGTGGTCGTCGCGGCCGAGCGCCGCCCGGGCCAGCTCGCGGGCGCGGCGCCCGAGCAGGGCGAGGTCGCGCGGCCCGACCCGCCAGCGCGGACCGGTGAGCAGCCGGACCAGGTCGGGGTTGGCCGTCACGTCGTCGACGAGCCGCAGCGTGGCGGTCACGTCCATCACCTCGGGCAGCCCGAGCAGCCCGCCGAGCCCGACGATCTCGACCGGCACCTCGCGGCCCGTCAGCTCGGCGTACAGGGGGCCGATGTCGGCGTTGCGCCGGGTGAGCACGGCGATGTCGGCCCAGTGCTCGACCTGCCCGGTGCGGCGCGCGTCGACGATCCGGTCGGCCACCCAGGTGACCTCCTCCGGCCAGGAGGTGAACGTCGCCGAGGCGACCTGACCGGGAGCGGTGCCCGGCGGCGCCTGCAGCAGCCCGGTGCCCGCCTCGGTGTCCTGGTCGGTCACGGCGCCGTCGCGCAGCGGGCGGCTGAGGACGTTCGCGACGTCGAGGATGGTCGGGCCGCTGCGGCGGTTCACGGTCAGCGCGAAGCGCGCCGCCGGGTGGCCGTCCGTCCGCCGGAAGGTGTCGGCGAACGTCGTGATGTTGCTGGCCGCGGCGCCGCGCCAGCCGTAGATGGCCTGGAACGGGTCGCCCACCGCCGTGACCGCGTGCCCGAGCCCGTCCTCGGGCGAGAAGCCGGAGAACAGCCCGCGCAGCATGCCGGCCTGGGCCGCCGAGGTGTCCTGGTACTCGTCGAGCAGCACGACCCGGAACGCGGAGCGCAGGTCGGTGCCCACCTGCGGCACCTCCGTGGCCAGCCGCGCGGCGATCGCCATCTGGTCGGCGAACTCGACGACCCCGAGCCGCGTCTTCAGCGCCTGGTAGTCGCGGACGAGGCTGGCCAGCTCGAGCCGCTCCTGCACCGCGATCCGGGCCTTCTTGACGTCGACGTAGACGTTGCCCCGGTTGTTCAGGGGCGCGGAGTCCCAGCCGATCACCAGGTCGCGCGCGTGCGCGTCGAGGTCCGCCACGTCGACGAGGTGCGAGGTGAGGTCGGCGTCGAGCTTGAGGACCCGCTCGGTGACCGTGGCCGGCCGCAGCCGCGAGAGGAACTCGAACGGCCCGGCCGCCGCCGCGACGACGCGGGCCGCCAGGCGGTAGCGCGTGGCGCCGCTGACCATGGTCGGGTCGGCCTCGTAGCCGAGCCGCAGCCCGTGCTCGGACACCAGCCGGGCCGCGAACGCGTCGTACGTCATGATCAGCTGCTCGCCCGACTCGTCGACCGCACGGTCGTCGACGACGCCGGCGTCGACCAGCGCCTTGCGCACCCGGGCCGACAGCTCGGCCGCGGCCTTGCGGGTGAAGGTGAGGCCCAGCACCTCCTCCGGGCGCACCCGCCCGGTGCCGACGAGCCAGACCACCCGGGCCGCCATGACCGTCGTCTTGCCCGACCCGGCGCCGGCGATGATCACGCCCGGCTCGAGGGGTGCGGTGATCGCCGCGAGCTGCTGCTCGGAGAAGGGCAGCCCGAGCGCGTCGACCAGGTCGCCCGGCGTCCGCAGCCGCGGCGTACCCGGCACGGGGGCCAGCGCGCGGACGCTCACGCGACCACCTGCCGGCCGACGGACTGCGTCGGGCAGCTGGCCCGGAAGGCGCACCACCGGCAGGCGGGCCCGACGCGGGCGTGGAAGCGTTCGGCGGCGATCAGCTCGGCGGCGTCGCACAGGCGCTGGTGGACCCAGGTCGCGCAGCCCTCCACGTCGGCGGGGTCGGCCCCCTGGGGGAACGGCACGTCGTCGAGCGAGGCCTGGGTGAAGACCTGCGGGAAGGACGTCTGCTTGTCGGGCAGCCGCAGGTAGACGAGCTCCGCGCCCGAGGGCCGGGCACCCGGCCCCGCGACGTCGGCGAACGCACCCTGGGCGACGGCCAGCTGGTAGACGCCGAGCTGGTCCTGCACGGCGACGTCGGCGGCGGCGGGCGCCGTCCGGCCGGTCTTGAAGTCGACGATCCGGACGCGGCCGTCGCGCTCGCGCTCGACCCGGTCGGCCGTGCCGGTCAGCAGCACCCGCCGCCCGCCCGCGTCGACCTCGCAGCGGAACGGCACCTCCGTGCCGAGCAGCTCCAGGTGCCCGCGGGCCTCCTGCCAGGCCACGAACCGGTCCAGCGCGTCCTCGGCCTCGGCCCGCTCCACGGCAGACAGCCAGTTGGCGTCGAAGCTGATCTGGTCCCAGACGCCCTCGAGGTACGCGGACCGCTCCTCCGGCTCGAGCGGCACGCCGGCGCTGTGCTGGGCCAGCACGTGCACGACGGAGCCGAAGCTCGCGGCGCTGTTCCGGGTCGTGCCGGCGCTGGCCTGCCGGTTGAGGAACCACTGCCGCGGGCAGGCCAGCACGTCGCCGAGCTGGCTGCCCGACAGCGCCACCGGCGCGCCGGGCGCGACGACCGGCACGCTCGCCTCGCTCAGCGCCCGCATGCCCCACCAGGTCGTCGGCGACGCGGACGGGACGAGCGGGCGCGCGTCGGCGTCGGTGGCGTCGGCCAGCCGGGCCAGCCGCAGGGCCGCCTGGTCGCGCAGCTCGGGGCTGGCGTCCGGGTCGACGCTCGTGCGCCGCAGCTCGCCGACGAGCGCGGCGAGCGTCAGCGGCCGGCGCGGCCGTCCGGGCCGGGCGGTGGCCGTCACGCCGAGCTCCTCGAGGAAGCGCGACGGCTGGTCGCCCTCCCCCTCGGTGCCGGCGACGGCGGTCACCACGAGCCGCGAGCGGGCCCGGGTGCAGGCCACGTAGAACAGTCGCCGCTCCTCGGCCACGCGCACGGCCGTCGGCACCGGGTCGGCCAGGCCGTGGCGGCCGAGCCGGTCGGCGTCGAGGAGCGAGCCCCGGCGCCGTACGTCGGGCCAGCGGCCCTCCTGGACGCTCGCCACCACGACGAGCTCCCACTCGAGGCCCTTGGACCGGTGCGCGGTGAGCACCCGGACGCCCGTGCCGCGCAGGTCGGCCTCACGCCAGGTGTCGGCCGGGATCTGCTGGCCCTCGACCTCGGCCAGGAAGCCCGTCACCCCGCGCAGCCCGGAGATCTCCTCCGAGCGGGCGGCCACGTCGAACAGCGCGCAGATCGCGTCCAGGTCGCGGTCCGCCCGGCGCGAGGACTCGCCCCCGCCCGCGGCGACGTGCTGCAGGTGCTCCGGCCAGCGGGTCCCCGACCAGAGGCTCCACAGGGCCTCCTCCGCCGTGCCGCCGGACCGGACGACGCGCTCGCAGGTACGCAGCAGGCCCGCCAGCCGCAGGGCGCCCGCGACCGCGGGGCCCGGCGGGCAGCCGTCGAGCAGCTCGGGGTCGTGGAGGGCCGCGGCGAGCAGCTCGGGTGACGGCCGGGGCATGTGGAGGCCGCCGAGCTCGGCCCGCTCCACCGCCCGCAGCGCGCGACCGAGGGTGCGGGTGGCCATCGAGTCGAGCCCGCCGAGCGGCGAGGTGAGCAGGAGCTGCGCCTCCTCGGCGCCCGGCCGGCGGCCCGTGGTCGCGACCCGCAGGGCCAGCAGCAGGGGGCGTACGGCGGGGTCGGCCGACAGCGGGATCTCGTCGCCGGCGACCTCGACCGGGACCCCGGCCCCGACGAGCGCCCGGGTCAGCGCGGGGATGCTCTGGCGCCCGGACCGAACGAGGACGGCCATCTGGTGCCAGGCCAGGCCGTCGCGCAGGTGCGCCGTGCGGAGCAGGTCGGCGACGTGCTCGGCCTCGGCACCCGGGCTGCTGCAGGTGATCACCTCGACGCGTCCCCGGGAGGCGTTGCCGTCCGGTCGCGGGTCACGGAACGCCTCGAACACGTCGCGCGGCAGGGCCGGCGGCACGGGCAGGCGCCGGGCCACGCTCCGGCTGGCGGCGAGCAGGGCCGGGCCGAAGCGCCGGGCCGTGCCCAGGGCGAGGACCGAGGCGGGCTCGCCGTCGACGGTGCGGAACCGCCGGGGGAAGTCGAGGATGCCGCGCGCCTCGGCCCCACGGAACGCGTAGATGGACTGGTCGGGATCACCGACGGCCACGACGTCGCGGCCGTCGCCGGCCAGCGCCTGCAGCAGGCTGACCTGGGCGGGGTCGGTGTCCTGGTACTCGTCGACGAAGACCGCGCCGATCTCGCTGCGCAGCACGGCGACGACCTCGGGGTCGGCGAGCAGGATGCGGCTGCGGTGCACCAGCTCGCCGTAGTCGAGCACGCCCTCGGCGTCCAGGACGTCGAGGTACTCCTCGAAGAACGCCCCGATCCGCACCCAGTCCTCGCGCCCGGCGGCCTCGCCCGCCTCGAGGACGTCGGCGGGGTCCATGCCGAGCTGGCGCGCCTTGGCCAGCACGGCGCGGACCTGCCCGGCGAACGCCCGGGTCCCGAAGGCGTTCGCCAGCGACTCCGGCCAGGCGTCGTGCCCGACCTCCTCGCTGCCCTCCAGGACCTCGCGGACCCGGAAGTCCTGCTCGGGACCGGTCAGCAGCCGCACGCCGGCCCCGTACGTCGCCCCGGACCCCGCGCCCGCCTCCGGCACCGGGCCGACCAGGCCGAGCCGGTCGGCGAAGCGCCGCACCAGCGCGTAGCAGAAGGCGTGGAACGTCATCGCCGCCGGCGTCACCACCGTCCGGCCCAGCCGCCCGGCGATCCGGGTCCGCAGGTCGGCCGCCGCGCGCCGGGAGAAGGTCAGCACCAGCACCGAGTCCGGCGCCGCACCCCGGCGCGCGATGCGGTCGACGACGGACTCCACGAGCGTCGTCGTCTTGCCGGTGCCCGGCCCGGCGAGCACGAGCAGCGGACCGCCGGGGTGCGCCACCACGGCGGCCTGCGCGTCGTCGAGGACGGGCGGGTCGTGGAGGGCTTCGGGGGTCAGCGCGAGTCGGTACATCGCCGACTATTCGAGCACGGCCCACCGACAGTTCCCGCCGGGTGGACGAGACCCCGCCCCCGAGGACGGCTCAGGCGAACAGCGCGGCCGCCTGCGCGTAGAACACGGCCGGGTCCTGGGCCACGCCCTGCTTGGTCATGCGGCTCCAGTCGTCGACCAGGACCTCCACCTGCCCGGCCTCGAGCCCGTCGAGCGCCGCGCGCACGACGTCGGCCGGGTCGAGCAGCGGGCCGTCGTAGCCGGCCATCATGTCGGTGTCGGCGCCCCCGAGGTGCAGGCCGAGCACCTGGGTGCCCTGCTGCGCGAGCTCCACCCGGGTGCTCTGGGTCAGGCTCCACTCGGCGGCCTTGGTGGCGGAGTAGGACGTGGCGCCGGGGAAGGAGAAGAACGACAGCGCCGAGAGGACGTTGACGATCCCGCCGCCGCCGTTCCCGGCGAGGACGTCGGCGAACGCCCGCGTGACCGCGAGCGTGCCGTAGAAGTTGGTGTCCATCTCCCGGCGGATCGCGGCGAGGTCGCCGCGGACGAGGTCCTGCCCGAGCGAGACGCCGGCGTTGTTGATCAGCAGCGTCACGTCCGGGGCGGCCTGCGCGGCCGCCTCGATGCTGGCCTGGTCGAGCAGGTCGAGGGCGATGACCTCGACCCCGGGGACCGTGACGGAGGAGGGGTTGCGGGCGGCCGCGTAGACCTTGGCGGCGCCGCGCTCGAGCAGGTCGGCGGCGAACCGCGCTCCGAGGCCACGGTTGGTGCCCGTCACGAGGGCGACCGATCCGGCGATGTTCATCTGGGTGTGCTCCTTGCGGTGTGGTGCGCCCGGAACGGGCGCTACGCTCGACCGTAGAACCTGACACTGACGTCAGAGGTAGACCTGAAGCCCCGACTGAGAGCGGAGTCACACGTGCGGATCGGCGACCTCGCCCGGCGGACCGGGACCAGCGTGCGCTCGCTGCGCTACTACGAGGAGCAGGGCCTGCTCACCTCGGAGCGCACGGGGACGGGGCAGCGGACGTACGACGAGGACGCGATCGCCCGGGTGCGGCTGCTGCGCCAGCTCTACAACGCGGGCCTGAGCAGCACGACCATCGCGACCGTGATGCCCTGCGTCGACCACCCGTCGGCGGCGTCGACCCGGGAGACGATCGCGGTCATGGAGCGCGAGCACGCCCGCCTCGGCGAGCAGGTCGCCGACCTCGTCTCGACGCGCGACCAGCTGGCCTACCTGATCGCCGCCGCGTCGGCGTGCGGCGAGGTGCAGGCCGACGAGCGCGAGCCGGTCGGCGCGCTCGCGTCCTGACCGCCTGCTGACCGTGCGCCGTCCGGGTGGGCCCACGGGCCCGCGCCGTACGACCAGGGTCGTCGCGGGGCTGCGGCACCGCGGCCCACGGACCGATGTCCGGGAGCCCGTCGCCGGGGAGGCTCGAGGGGTCGCGCCGCCACCCCACGAGGAGACCTCCCTGTGCCCCGATCGTTCGTCGCCGAGCTCCACGCCGGACCCGTGCTGCTTCCCCTGCTGGTCGGGGTGGTCGTGGTCTGGCTGCTCGCGCTCGGGCACCGCCGCGCTCTGACCCCGGGTCGGACGCTGACCGTGCTGGTCGCGACGACGTACGCGGCCGCCGTGCTGGCCCTGACCTTCTTCCCCTGGCGCGTGCCCTTCCCCGACGGTCGCGGCGACGTGCTCGTGGGCACGCCGACCGCCGCGCCGGAGGTGGCGCTGCGCAGCCTGCTGAACGTCGTCCCGTTCACCACGATCGACCCGCCCTCGTTCCTGCTCAACGTCGTCATGACGCTGCCGCTCGGCGCCCTGCTCCCCCTGCTGCTCCGGGTCCGGGGCGTGCCCGCGGTCGCCCTCGTCGGGCTGGCGGTCAGCACGTCGATCGAGCTCGGGCAGGGCGTGGGCGACGTGGTGCTGGGCATGCAGCGGACCGTCGACGTGAACGACCTGGTCGCCAACGTGTCCGGGACCGTGCTGGGGCTGCTGTGCTTCCGCGCGGTGGCCGGCGTCGCCGGCAGCGCGCTGGTGCGGTTCGCGCTGCCGGGCAGCGCCGTGGCGGGAGCGGGTCCGGCTCAGGCGGGGCCGGGCTGGCTGGTCGACGACCCCGAGGAGACGGCGTACGGGTCCGGCGGGACGCTCGCGGGGGTGGGCGCCGGCGTCGCCAGCTCTCCCGACGGTCGCGCGAGCACGGCCACGAGGCCGGCCGCCAGCAGCGCGGTGCCGAACACCAGGTCGCCGAGCTCGGCGTACGGGTCGAGGTAGATCGTCGTGCTGCCGTCGCGGACCAGGGCCGCGAAGGCGAGCACGCTCATGGTCGTCACCGAGTTCGCGAGGACGAGCAGCACCCGGGTCGGCCGGGCGAAGCGCCGGCTCGCCCCGTTCGCCCAGCCGGACCCGGTGAAGAGGTCCCAGACCAGGCCGAACAGCACGAGCGCGGCACCCGAGAAGCCGAGCAGCGCCCCCACCGGGTCGGAGATGAAGTCCCGCCCCGAGAACAGCGCGCAGAGCGTCAGCGCCCCGGCCAGCGCGAGCGCCCGGGGTCGGGTCAGGCGGCGCCGCACCAGCTGCACGACTCCCCCGACGAGGACGACGGCGGTCGCGACCAGGTTGAGCACGTCGGGGTCGACCCCGGCCCGGGCCTCCGGACCCTGCACCAGGCCGCGCGCCAGGCTCACCAGCATCACGCCGACCATGCCGAGCACGAGCGCGCGGGTCGCCCGACCCCGCCGCGCGGCGCGCAGGGCGAGCACCAGCACGGCCAGCCCCACGACGGCCCGGATCGGGTCGACCAGCCGGCCCACCAGCGCGGCCGCGTCGACGTCGGACCCCGTCACCGCACCGGTCGTGTCCAGCGCGGCGACCAGCGGGAGGACGCCCACGGCGAGCTGCAGGGGCAGGTTCACCACGATCAGCGCCGCGCCGACGGGCAGCGCGATGACCGTCAGCTCGTCGCCCAGCCCGTCCACGTCGGGGCGGGCGGACCGGCGCCGGGCCACGGCCAGCAACCCGACTCCGACGACGGCCAGGAGGCCGACCAGCAGCAGCGACGGGACGACCACGTCCCAGCCCTGGCGGACGGGGTCCAGCGTGAGCACCTGACGCACCACCTGGACCGCGCGGACCAGCACGACGACGCCGAGGACCGCGTACGGGACCCAGTGCCGTGCGACCCGCTGGGCCTGCTCGGTCGCGGAGACCGTGAGCCGCAGGCAGACCTCGGCGACCGCGGCGCCGGCGACCATCGCGGTCGGGAGCACGAGGTAGCCGAGGATCGCGGCGAGGTACTGCAGCAGGAGCGGCACCTGGTCGGAGCCGAACTCGACCGCGTAGCGGTTCTCGACCAGCCCGACCACCAGGCAGGCGCCGCTGATCGCCCAGACCGCCCCCAGCTCCCACCAGGCGAACGGCCGCCGGGAGCGGACGACGACGAGCACCACCAGCCCGGCCAGCAGGGCGAGGACGACCAGCGGCCACCACACCGAACCGCTGGTGCCCGGCGTGCGCAGGCTCCACGCCGCGAGGGCCGCCAGGACGACGAGCAGCGCGAGCAGCCGCAGCCACCACGGCGCCCGCAGCCCCGCCGTCAGCAGGAGGCTCAGCCCGAACGAGAAGAGGGTGGCGAGCATCCAGACGGCGGGTTCCGGGAGCCCGACCCCGCCGCTGGCGCCCGCGTCGAGGACGGACGCGCGCCGGATCGGCCCGGAGGCGACGACGAGGACGCCGGCGAGCAGGAAGGTGAGGTAGGCCAGCAGCACGACGGCCCGCAGCCCGTACGGCCACGCGTCCTCGCGGATCCGCCCCTCCCGGACCGGGGCCACGACGGTCTGGCGGGCCACGGCGCGGACGTACGGCACGACCCGCGCGGCGACGCCCGGGCGCGGCTCAGCCACCGGTCGTCCAGGAGTCGAAGGTCCAGCCCTTGGTGTAGCCGAAGAGGTAGACGCCCTGCGGCGTCGCGAGCCCGGGCCGTTCGCTCGACACCAGCGAGGTCGTGCGGGTGGGCCACGTGGCGGCGACCGCGCCGTCCGTGCCGACCACGTCGACGCGGTCGGACGTCCAGCCGACGAGGTGGTCCGCGGTCGGGTCGACCGTCAGGTAGCCCGGCAGCCGCTCCGCGACCCTGCCGGACGGGTCGAGCAGCAGCGAGGCGGTCTTGGAGACGACGAGCGGCCGGCCGGCGAAGGCCGTGAGCGCGGTCAGCTGCCCGTCGACGTGCGTGAGGAAGCGGGTCTCGCCCGACCCGGGGTCGAGGGCGAGCACGTTCTGGTCCTCGGCCACGAGGACCCGGTCGCCGGCGACCGCGACGGCGGTGGACGCGAACGACCGGTCCCAGCGGGGTGCGCCGGTGGCGGCGTCGAGGGCCGTCACGGTGCCGCCGCGGTCCCCGACGACGACCAGGCCGGCGCCGACGGCCGGCGCGCGGTTGACGTCGGAGGACACCTCCCGTCGCCAGCGTTCCGCGCCGTCAGTGATCCCGAACCGCAGCACCCGGCCCGACAGGTCCACCAGGACGGCGTCGGCGTCGGAGACCTGGACGGGCGCGGTGGGGCCGATCTCGGGCAGCGCCGCCTCCCACAGCCGCATCCCGGCGTCGGAGTAGGCGACCAGGCGCCGCTCGCTCGTCGTCACGAGGACCACTGAGCCGTACGCGGCCAGGCTCAGCACGGTGCCCCCGGGGTGCGCCGACCAGGCCGGGGTCCACGCGTCCGCCGTCTTGGGGGTCGTCGCGACCAGGTCGTCCGGCGGGCGCAGCGCCCGCACGACCAGGCCGGAGGCCGTGAGCACCGGCTCCACCACCGTCCGCGCCGCCCCGTACATCGCGCGGGTCTCCCCCGTGTCGTCGACCGTCACGGTGTCCCAGGTCCGCGGGGTCCAGGTTTTCGGGTCCGTCCAGGCGACCGGTGCGGTCGTCGTGGTCCGCGCGGCCGGCGACGGGGCGGGCACCGCGGTTGCGAGCGTCCGGGTGGCACCCACGCTCTCGCTCGCCGTGACGACGCCGCGGCCGGGGCACCAGGTCCGGGTCAACGAGGTCCGGCGGCGGACCTGCTCGGTGCCGAGGGCCTTGAGGACCAGCTGTCCGCTCACCTCCAGGCACCCGTCCGGGGCCGCGGCCGCCCGGAACGTGCCGGCGTAGCCGAGGTCGTCGCTGCGGTCGTCCCCGTCGGCGACCGTGCCGGACCCGGCCCAGGACGAGCCGGGTCCCACGTCGGCCGGCAGCTCGACGAGCGCCGGCTCGTAGGCGGTGACGGTGCCGTCCGCGGCCCGCTCGCCCGCGAGCTCGACGCTGCCACGGACGCGGTGGTAGCGCACGGTCTGGCTGCCGACGCCGACGTCGTCGACCGAGGTGGTGAAGGTGCGCCACAGCCGCGCGGTGGTCGGGTCGTCGTCGTAGTCCTGGTGCAGCACGCGGGTGGTGAGGAAGGAGTCGCCGCTGACGAGGCCGTTGATGCCGGCGAAGCGGGCGGACTCGGTGACCTGCACCGTCGTGTCGGTGACGAGCTCACGGGTCGTCTCCACCCGCTGCCACAGCGCGTCGCCGTCGGCGGGGACGTAGGTCAGGGCCGACGACGTCGCGGGCGACGGCGAGCGTCGCGCCAGCCACGTAGCGGTCCCGACGACGAGCCCGAGGCAGAGCAGGACGACGAGCGGGACCCACCAGGGCCGCGCGGGCCCCACGGTGGCCGGAGCCCCGACGGGTGCGGCCCAGGCGGGATCGACCGCCGACGGAGCGAGCAGGTCGACCGGCATCGTCGACCAGTCCTGCACGGGGAACGGCGCCCAGCGCCCGTCCGCCCCGCCGCTCACGGCGGACATCCTGCCAGCCGGGAGCGTCGGCGGAGGCGGTCCGACGCGGTGTCTCCGACGCGGCGTCTAGGGCGTGATCAGCACCTTGCCGACGGCACCCCGCTCGACCGCGGCGTGGGCCTCCGCGGCCCGGTCGAGCGGGAAGTGGTGCAGCGGCAGGCCGTGCCGCTCGCCGACCCCGATCGCGCCGTCGAGCAGCGCCGCGCCGAGGTCGTCGACCGCGCGGGCCTTCGCGGCGGCGGGCAGGGTGTAGACGAGGACGAACTGCCACCGCACGTTGCGGACCATGGACGTCCGCACCGGCACCGCCACCTCGGCACCGCCGCCGTCGTCGGCGTACGTCGCCACGACGGCCCCCGGCGCGAGCAGCCCGCCGTCCAGCCCCGCGTTGGCCTGCGGGTTCACCTCGACGACCACGTCCACGCCGTGCGGCGCGATCTTGCGGACCTCGTCGCGCACGTCCTGGCGGCGGTAGTCGACGACGTGGTCCGCACCCGCCGCGGCCGCCAGCTGGGCCTTCTCGGCGCTGCTGACCGTCGCGATGATCGTGGCGTCGGACCAGCGCCCGAGCTGGATGGCCGCGTTGCCGACCGCGCCGGCCCCGCCGGAGACGAGCACGGTCCGGCCCTGCAGCGTGCCGGGGCCGAGCCGCAACGGGCCCTCCTCGGCGACCGTCAGGCACCGGTGGGCGGTGATGAAGGGGATGCCGAGCGCGGCCCCGACGTCGTACGACGCGCCGTCAGGCAGCGTCGCCACCCGCGTCTGGCGGACCAGCGTCTGCTCGCTGGTCGTGCCCCAGCGTCGCTTCCAGGCGGCCTCGAACAGCCAGACGTCGAGCCCGACCCACGACGCGGGGACCCCGGCACCGACGGCCTCGACGACCCCGGCCCCGTCCTGGCCCGGGATCTGCGACGGGTCGACCGGGGTGCCCGGCTCCCGTCCGACGCGGGACTTCCAGTCCGTGGGGTTGACCCCGGAGCGGACCACCCGGACGCGGAGCTCGCCCGGGCCGGGCTCGGGGACGGCCTCCTCGGTGAGCTGCAGGACCTCGGGACCGCCGGTCTGGGCGTAGACGACTGAGCGCATGGGCGAGTCTTACCCACGCCCCTGCTCGGTCCTCCGTGAGGTCGGCCGTGTCCTACGCGAGGTCGCGGCGGCGGTTCAGCAGGACCGGCAGCGCGGACCGCACCCGGCCCACCTCGTCGAGGTCGAGCTCGGTGACGACCAGGTCGGGTTCACCGCCCAGCTCGACCAGCACGGTCCCGTCGGGCCCGACCACGCAGCTGTGGCCGACGCCGGTCGGTGCCGCGCCGCCGTCGGTCGGCAGGATCCCGGACGTCAGCGGGTCGGCCTGGCCCGTCGCGACCACGAAGCAGGTGCTGTCCAGCGCCCGGGCCCGCGTCAGCAGCTGCCACTGCTCGACCTTGCCGGGCCCCGCACCCCAGGAGGCCGGCAGGCACACGACCTCCGCGCCGCGGTCGGCCAGCGCGGTGAACAGGTCGGGGAAGCGCACGTCGTAGCAGGTGGCCAGCCCGACACCGACGCCGTCGACCCGCACCACGACGGGGGTGTCCCCCGGCGCCACGGTCGCCGACTCGGCGAACCCGAACGCGTCGTAGAGGTGGATCTTGTCGTACGCGGCCTCGACCCCGGGGCCGGTCGCCAGGAGCGTGTTGGTCACCCGCCCGTCGGGCGCCGGGGTGAACATCCCGGCCACCACGACCACGTCGTGCCGGGCGGCGATCGCCCGGACGCCGTCGGCCCACGGTCCGTCGAGCGGCTGGGCCACCGGGCCCAGCGGCCCCCCGAACGCCCGCATCGTCGCCTCCGGGAACGTCACCAGCCGCGCACCCGCCGCGGCGGCCCACGCGGTCTGCTCCGCGACCAGGCGCAGGTTCTCCTCGGGGTCGGGACCGCTCGTGACCTGCGCCTGCGCCACCCGCAACGTGCTCACGCACCCACCTCCGTCCCGACCGGCCGGCCGGCCGCCACCGCGTTCTCCGCCGCCGTCACCCGCTCCACGTCCGCACCCCGGATGCCGAGCATGAACAGGATCGCGTCCAGGTAGGGCACGGACACCGTCGTGTCGGCCTGCGCGCGGACCACGGGCTTGGCGTTGAACGCGATCCCGAGCCCGGCCGCGGCGAGCATGTCGAGGTCGTTGGCTCCGTCCCCCACCGCGACGGTCTGGGAGAGCGGCACGCCCTCCGCCGTCGCGATCTCGGCCAGGAGCTCGGCCTTGCGGGCGCGGTCGACGACGGTTCCG
The DNA here is from genome assembly GCF_039536445.1 of Microlunatus spumicola. Classification (NCBI taxonomy): domain Bacteria; kingdom Bacillati; phylum Actinomycetota; class Actinomycetes; order Propionibacteriales; family Propionibacteriaceae; genus Microlunatus; species Microlunatus spumicola. Next base: position 1,058,612 of record NZ_BAAAYR010000001.1, read on the forward strand.
AGGACCTCGCCGGTCAGCCGGCCGTCGCGCACCTCGAGCGTGTTCGCGTGGGCGTGGTCCAGCCCCAGGTCGACGCGCAGGAAGTCCGTGAACGGCGTGAACCCGCCGCTCACCACGCCCACGACGAACCCCAGCCGCTTGAGGGTCCGGACGAAGGTCCGCGCGCCGGGCGTGAGCCGGATCCGCGCGCGCACCCGGTCGATGGCGGCCTCGTCGAGCCCGGCCAGGAGCCGGACGCGCTCGCGCAACGACCCCTCGAAGTCGAGCTCGCCGGCCATCGCACGGGCCGTGATCGCCGCGACCTCCGGCTCGCAGCCCGCCTCGTCGGCGAGCAGCTCGATGACCTCGTCGACGATCAGCGTCGAGTCCACGTCCATGACGACGAGCCGCTTGGCCCGGCGCTCCAGCCCGTTGACCTGCACCGCCACGTCGATGCGCTCGGCCTGGGCGACCGCGCCGAGCTCGCGCCGCATCGCCTCGACGTCGCCGGCGATGACGACGAGGTCGTACGCGGTGACCGGCTCGGTGGCCAGGCGGACGATCCGGTCGATGTTGCCGCCCGTCGCCGCGACCGCCTCGGCAACCGCGGCGAGCGACGAGGGCGTCAGCGGACGGCCGAGGACGGTGACCGCGTGCCGCATCAGCCCGGCGCGGCTCGACGTGCTGGCGACCCGCTCGAAGTCGACCTTCATGCCGTGCTGGAAGCCCCAGAAGAGGACGTCGCGCACCACGCCGTCGTCGGCCCCGTCAAGGCGGACCAGGACGTCAAGGGTCAGCCGCTCGCGGACGACGAGCTGCTCCATGTCCTCCAGCACCGCACCCGCGCTCCCCAGCAGCTGCAGCAGGTCGCGGGTGAGGCTCGGCCGGTCCCGCCCGGAGACGCGGATCAGCAGGGGCAGGTTCGGCTCCACGGTCACGCGAACGTCCAGACGAGCAGCTCGGCGGGCTCCACGGCCGTGACCGCGAGCGGGGCCGGGGTGGTGATCTTCAGGGCGTCGCCCTCGTCGAGCCGGCCGACGCCCTCGACCTCGACCGCACCGCGGGCCACCAGCGCGTACGCGGCGGGCGCCTCGGGCAGGGGACGTCCCACGCCGGGAGCGAGGCGGGTGACCCAGAGGCTGGTTCCGCGGCTGCGCAGGTAGACGAGGGCCTCGGCATCGGAACCGGAGGCTGCCAGCGCCCACCCGGACGCGAGCGACTCGTCGGCGACACCGCCGCTGCTCCACCGCGGAGGTCCTCCGGGCTCGTCCGGCCGCACCCAGGTCTGCACGAAGTGCACCGGTGCGTCCGCACTCGCCCCTTCGGCGTGGCGGACGCCGGCACCGGCGCTCAGGAGCTGGACGAAGCCCGGCACGAGCGTCACGACGTCCTCGTCCGCGTAGGCGTCGTCCGCGTGCTCGAGCGCTCCGGAGAGCACCCACGTCACGATCTCGACGTCGCGGTGGAGGTGCTCCGGGTAGCCCTCGCCGGCGCGGACGGTCTCGTCGTTGAGCGCGACGAGCGACCGGAAGCCGACGTTGTCGGGGTCGTAGTGCTCGCCGAACGAGAAGCTGTGGTGCGTCACGGCCCAGCCCTCGGCCGCGTCGGGCCGGGCGGGGGCGACCGTCAGGAACCGGTCGCCGGAACGACGCACCTCGACCCCCTGCACGAGCGTCAGTATCCCCTGCCGGGTCGGGCGTCACGCCTACGCTTCGTCCATGGTCAGCCGCCCGGTCCCCGATCCCGTCGCCCCCGGCCAGGAGTCCGTCTGGGACTACCCGCGCCCACCCGCGCTCCGGACCGTCGACCAGCTGGTCACCGTGGTCCTCGGCGGCGTCGAGATCTGCGAGACCCGGGCCAGCATCCAGTACCTCGAGACCTCGCACCCGCCCACCTACTACCTCCCGCGCGAGGCCTTCGTCGCCGGTTCGTTGCGCGAGGCGGGCGGTTCCTCCTTCTGCGAGTGGAAGGGCGAGGCGGCCTACCTCGACGTCGTCGGCGGCGGGAAGACCGCGCGGCGTGCGGCCTGGCACTACCCCAGCCCGACGCCGCGCTACGCCTCCCTGCGCAACCACGTGGCCCTCTACCCCGGCCAGATGGACTTCTGCCTGGTCGACGGCGAGCGCGTCGAGCCGCAGCCGGGCTCGTTCTACGGCGGCTGGATCACCAGCGCGGTCAGCGGACCGTTCAAGGGCGGGCCCGGCTCCCAGGGCTGGTGAGGCCGGCCGAGCAGGGACGGATGGTCCTGGCGATGGTCGACGCAGGTCCGGACGCGTACGCCGAGGCCGTGCTGCGCCTCGTGGAGGCCGTGCCGGAGGGTGCGGTGACGACGTACGGCGACCTCGCCGAGATGGTCGGGCGCGGCGGTCCGCGCCAGGTCGGGACGGTGCTCGCGCGGCACGGGGCGGGGGTGCCGTGGTGGCGCGTCGTCCGGGCGGACGGCCGCCCGGCCGAGGGCCTGACCGAGCGGGCGCTGCGCCGGCTCGGCGACGAGGGCGTGCCGCTGCGCGACGGCCGCGTACGGATGGCGCTCGCGCGCTGGCGACCCGACCCCGAGACCCTCGACGCGGCCCGTCCCTGAGGTGGCCAGCGCGTGTCCCGCGCGCGAACGCGGAGCGGTCACCGGTCGTTCCCAACCCGGGGGCGTTGTGCCAGGCTAGGAGCGCTGCTCGTGACGGAGCGGCAAGTCGGGCTCCGTGAGGTGCGGGCCCGGATGCCAGATCGCAAGGAGAGTTGCATGGCGCAGGGAACCGTCAAGTGGTTCAACGCTGAGAAGGGCTACGGCTTCATCGCCGTGGACGGCGGAGGCCCGGACGTATTCGTCCACTACAGCGCAATCCAGACCAATGGGTTCCGCACGCTCGACGAGGGTCAGCGCGTCGAGTTCGAGACCACGCAGGGTCCGAAGGGCCCGCAGGCCGACGCGGTCGTCGCGATCTGAGCCCGACCCGCACCGACTGACACGCAGCAGCCCCCGGCACCTCGGTGCCGGGGGCTGCTGTCGTCCGTGGACCGCTCGGTACGGTGTGCGCGCAGACCGTCACGAGGAGGAGCCATGGCCGTTCACGACGCCAAGTGGGACAGCGACATCGACACGGACGTCCCCCCGAGCGGGAACGGCTGCGTCGAGTGCGACGCGAGCGGTTCCTGGTGGTTCCACCTGCGCCGCTGCGCGGCGTGCGGGCACATCGGCTGCTGCGACGACTCGCTCAACAAGCACGCCACCAAGCACGCGATGTCGGAGCGGCACCGCTACATCCAGTCCTTCGAGCCCGGCGAGGACTGGTTCTGGGACTACCGCGACCAGACCGCCGGCGAAGGCCCGACGCTCGCCGCGCCGCACTCCCACCCGCGGGAGCAGACGACGCCCGGCCCCGCCGAGCGCGTCCCGTCGGACTGGCAGCAGGAGCTGCAGGACGCCGACCGCTAGCTGGTCGGCGCCCTGCGCCCTGCTGGTCTGTGCGGGTCGATCAGTAGGCGGGCTGGCTCGGGTCGATGTCGTTGACCCAGGCGCTGACGCCGCCGCCGACGTGCACGGCGTCGGCGAGGCCGGCCCCGCGGACGATGGCCAGGACCTCGGAGGACCGGACGCCCGTCTTGCAGTAGAGGACGACCTGCTTGTCCTGGGGCAGCCGCCCGAGGGCCTCGCCCGTCTGGAAGTCGCCCTTGGGGATCAGGATCGAGCCCGGGATCGCGTTGATGTCGCGCTCCACCGACTCGCGGACGTCGATCAGGGTGAAGTCCTTCTCACCCCGCTCGCGCTCCTGCAGCCACTCCTCGAGCTGACGCACGCCGATGGTGTGCCCGGCGACGGCGTCCGCGGCCTCGTCGGTGATCGCACCGCAGAAGGCCTCGTAGTCGATGAGCTCGGTGATCGGGGCCGCGTCCGGGTCCTTGCGCAGCTTGAGCGTCGTGTACGACATCTCGAGCGCGTCGTAGACCATCAGGCGACCGATCAGCGGCTCGCCGATGCCGGTGATCAGCTTGATCGCCTCGGTGACCATGATCGAACCGATCGAGGCGCACAGCACGCCGAGCACGCCACCCTCGGCGCACGAGGGCACCATGCCGGGCGGCGGGGCCTCGGGGTAGAGGTCGCGGTAGTTGGGCCCGTAGTCGTCCCAGAAGACGCTGGCCTGGCCCTCGAAGCGGAAGATCGAGCCCCAGACGTACGGCTTGTGCGACAGCACCGCGGCGTCGTTCACCAGGTAGCGCGTCGCGAAGTTGTCCGTGCCGTCGAGGATCAGGTCGTACTGGGCGAAGATCTCCATGACGTTGTCGTTGTCCAGCCGGACGTCGTGGACCTCGACGTTCACCAGCGGGTTGACCTCGGCGATGGACTCCTTGGCCGACAGGGCCTTGGACTTCCCGATGTCGGACTGGCCGTGGATGATCTGGCGCTGCAGGTTGGACTCGTCGACGGTGTCGAACTCGACGATGCCCAGCGTGCCGACGCCCGCCGCGGCGAGGTAGAGCAGCGCGGGGCTGCCGAGGCCACCGGCGCCGATGACGAGGACGCGGGCGTTCTTCAGGCGCTTCTGCCCCACCATGCCCACGTCCGGGATGATCAGGTGACGGCTGTAGCGACGGACCTCTTCGGTCGTCAGCTCGGCGGCGGGTTCGACCAGCGGTGGCAGAGCCACGGTTCCTCCTGCTCTCGTACGGGACCCGTCGGACGGGCCCCTCGATCGTCAGCCGGAACGTCTCCCCGGGGTGACCTATTCCGACGGTCGGACTCCTGGGCAGCGTCCGACCCGGTCCGGAAGACGCGGGACCGAGGTCGGGAGCCGTCGTCGCGTGGTCAGGTGCCGAGCAGATCGAGGACGACCGCGCGCCAACGGCGCAGCACGCCGACCAGCTCGTCCACCCCTACCTCCTGGTCGTCGAACATCTCGTACTGCGAGTGGGCGACCACTCCTGTCGTGGTGAGGATCAGTTCGCTGGCGTTGCCGCCGGCGACGATCGTTCCGAGCGACCCCCGCTCGATGGCGGCGAGCGTGTCGTCGATCCAGTAGGTCGAGGGGTTGACCCCGTCGCTGCCGCGGGGCGCCCGGGTCGTGACTGCGTCCTGCAGCGTGTCCTCGAGCGGTCCCCAGCGCTCCGGCAGGTGAACGTCGACGACGAGGTCGTCGCGCTGGGTGAAGCGAGCCTCCACGCCCGGATGATTCCCTTCTCGTGTCCGCCGAGGCGACCTCCCGCAGCTCTCGGCCAAGGGCCGCTACGGAAGCTCCTCCGCGGAACTGCAAGGCCGATTGCCTCGCTTGCATCCGAGGTGCCGACTGAGGCAGGCAAGCATCCGAGAGCACGACGAGCAAGCGCTCACGGTGGGTCGGGCGCACGACCCGTGTAGTGGTGGCCGGTCGGGGTGGTGGTCCGGACGGTGTGGGGCTGCTCGCCGAGCCCGTCGTGGACGACGGTCGCGGTCCAGCCGGGCTGCTCGCGGACGAGGTTGTGGCGGGCGCACACGCCGCGCCCGTTCGCGAGGGTGGTCTCTCCGCCGTCGGCGTAGCGAGTCACGTGGTCGAGGTGGCGGACCGGTGCACCGCAGAACGGTTCGCGGCAGGTCTGGTCCCGGACGGCGATCAGATCGCCCAACGGCCCAGTGAACCTCCGCCTCCTGGCTTCGAGCCCGACCACGTGGCCGGCGAGGGTGGCGTGCACGATCCGCCACCGCTTCACCCCACCGCTCGCGTCGACGACCGCGTGGGCCAGCGGACCGGGCAACGGCCCCGCGCCGGCGATCGTCGCGGTGCGTGACGAGTGCGGATCGGTGGGGAGCTCGGCGGGCATGACGATCTGCACCTCGACCGGAACGTCGGTCGCGGTGGCCTGACCGGTCAGTCGCTCGACGAGGGTGTCGGCCATGATCTGCCCACGCGTCCGCTCGTCGCCCGTGGCGACAACGCCGTCGGTGTGGCGCCGTAACGCGGCCAGGCAGGCGACGCCCTGCTCGACCGGCAGGTAACCCGACAACACGCTCATCGTGTCCGGCGCCGGCCGCAGACCGACGCGGCGATGCTTGCGCTCGTGCCTGCCCCGGGCGACGTAGGCCTCACGGTCCGCCTCGTACGCGTACCGGCGGGCCAGCGCGGCGGCGTCGCGAACGCCCTTGGCAGTGAGATCAGCCGCGTGCAGCCGTGCGTCGGCCGCACGACGGGTCGCCCCGTCGAGGTGCCGCGTCTCGGTCACGACCGCCTCGGCCGTCTGTTCGCTCACCGCGCCCGACGAAAGGGCGGCGTACGTTTGCGGCAGGTCAAACCACCAGGCCCGAGCTGACGACAACCGCCGGGCGGCAGCTGTGGGCGACAGCCGGCACGCGAGCCCGATCTCCTCCGCGATCCCGCGCCCGACGTCACGCGGGTGAACGTCCAGGGCCAGCTGACGCTCCACCCGCGCCCGTGCGAACCTCACCACCGTCGCCGCCTGAACCGCCGCCACCGCGGCCCGCAGCCGTTCCAGCACCGCGATCTGGTCGACCAGGTCGGCCTCGGACGACTCGTCGTCCACGCCGCCCAGCGCGTCCGCGGTCAGCGACGCCAGCTCGTCGAGCAGTGAGCACAGCCGCCGCGAGGCCGGGTGAGGGAGTCCCTCGACCTCGTCCACCACCCGCAGCGCCATGAACCGAACCTACGGCCCTCTACCGACAGAATCGAACACCTGAGCGAACCGCACAACACCAGCGCGAGGTGGACAACACCCGTTCAGCGCTGCACGGCCTTGACGACCGTCGTCGCCCACGTGACCTGCTCGGCGGGCACGCTCCCCCGCGCGAAGGAGGCCGCCAGCTCGACGACCGTCCGGACGACGACCCAGGCCCGCGCGCGGTCCTCGTCCAGCCCGGCGGCGTCGACGACGGCGTAGAAGCGTTCGAGCAGGTCGCCGCGCAGGTCCTCGCTGGCCTCGGCCCCGTCCCAGCGCAGGAGGACCGCGGCGACCTCGTACGCGGGGTCGCCGGTCACGGGCCGCGGCGCGACGGCCACCCACCGACGGTCCGCGGTCGCCCGGACGGTCGCGGGACGCAGGTCGCCGTGCAGCAGCGCGGGTCCGGCCTCGGCGGGGTCGACGAGGCCCGGCGTCCACGCCCGCACCTGCTCCAGGAACCGCCGCGGCACGGCTGCGCGCACGGCGGGCAGGTCGAGGTCGGCTGCCCAGCCTGGCGCGAGGTCGGCGAGGCGGGGCGGCTGCGGGATCGGCGTGCGGTGCAGGACGGCGTAGAGGTTCCCGACCTCGGTGCACGCCTCCCACACGTCGAGGGTCCGGAGGTCGTCGTCGGGGTCGGTCCGCTCGGTGAGCAGCAGGTGCCGCCGCGGGTCGGCGCGCAGCAGCCGGACCGCATCCCGGCCGTCCCACGCGCGCAGGGCCAGGTGCTCGTACGCCGAAGCGTCCGGCGCGTGCTCGAGCAGCGCCGCCTCGCCCGAGGCGGTGCGCACGGGCACACCCGCCCGCGTGCCCTCCGGCGTCGGGCCCTCCACCCGGAGGTCCCACTCGGCCGCGACGGCCTGCAGCACCCGGTCGTGGGGGTTCACCACGACCGGCACCCGCCGCGCCTCACCCCTCGGTGCCTGCGTCGCGGTAGCGGTGCCAGGACTCGGTGCGGTGGTCGACGACCCACCCGAGCGAGAGGTAGAGGCCGTCCGCGTTCGTCGAGGAGTCCGCGTCGACCTCGAGCGAGACCCGGTTGCGCCCGCGGCGGGCGGCGTCGGCGATGACCGTGTAGAGCAGCGCCTTGGCGACCCCGCGTCCCCGCGCCCGGCGGTGCACGCCGATGTAGTCGACGTAGCTGCCGTAGGCGCCGGAGGCGTCCGGCGGGGAGACCGAGCTGATCAGCGCCCCGCCCGGGTGCCACGCGCCGTCGAGCTCGACCTCGGCGATCCACCAGTGGTCCCACCGGTGCCAGGGGTCCTCCTGCAGCCGCACGACGAACTCGGCGAAGCCCTCGCGGTAGGAGTTGAAGTGGTCGGCGAACGACTGCTCCAGCACGAGGTGCACCGTCTGGAGGTCCTCGGCCGTGGGCAGCCCGTTGCCGTGCTCGCGGACCCGCCGCACGCGGACGCCCGGACGCGGCCCCGGCAGCACGCCGGGCTCGGCCTCGGCGGGGACGACCGGGCGGACCATGTGGAGCCAGGTGCGGACGCACTCGTAGCCGGCGCCGGCCAACCAGCCACGCTGGCGCTGGTCGTCCGACTCGGCGGCCGAGTCGAGCTGCGTACGCGGGGTCCGGCGGAGCGCGGCGACCTCGGCACCCTTGCGGTCCGCCCAGGCGAAGAGGCCGTCGGCGATCGCGTCCTGGGCGGGCGCGTCGGGCGCCACGAGGACGCTGACCTCCGTCCGCCCGTTCGCACGGTCGTGCACCACGCCCCAGCCCACGAGCGTGCCCGCGGGGTCGTGGACGACGAGCTGGCGCCGGGTCCAGCTGGCGGGCCCGACGACGAGCGAGGTCAGGGTCGCGACGTCCACGGGCGTGCTGCCGCTGCGCCGGTTGGCGGCGAGCAGGGCGGTCAGCGCCCCGATGTCACCGTCGCCGGGCACCCGGGCCGACCAGCCCTCGGGCAGGGTCGGCCGCTCGGACGTCGCTGGTTCGGGCACACCGGAAGTCTGTCAGCCCGAGGCGCAGGGGTGGTGCCGACCGTCTTCAGGCCCTTCGACAGGCTCAGGGGCGTACGGCGTCAGCGACCGAGCGGCGCGAACCACGTCGCATCGGGCGGGTCCACCGGGATCGGCTGCCCGTACGCCCACGGCGCGGGCTCGACGGCGGGCTCGAGCACGGGGCGGGTCGTCCGGTCGATCCGGGAGCGCCGGGCCTGCCAGAGGATCAGCGCGACGGCGATCGCGTGCACGACCAGGCCGGGGAAGAAGTCGAACGGGGAGCCGGTCGTGGTCTCGTCGACGAACGAGTCCGCGTAGCCGCCGTACGTGATCGTCACGATGCCCACACCGACGTTGTTCACCGCGTGCATGGCGATCCCGGCCTCGAGCCCGCCGGTGCGCCAGTTGGCGAGGCACGCCGCCACCGCCAGGGTCGCGATGCTCAGCAGCACCCACGGGTCGGGGCTGCCGTGCGCGAGGCCGAACAGCGCCGCGGACACGACCGTCGTGACGACGAGGCCGGCGACGGGGCGGGCGAAGTACGCGCCGAGGTTCTGCACGAGCCAGCCGCGGAAGAGGAACTCCTCCCCCGCCGCCTGGAACGGGGTCACCACCAGGGCCATCACGAGCAGCAGGACCCAGTGGTCCGGGCGGTCGGGCGCGGTCGGGTCGACGAAGAAGCCGAGACCCAGGTACACCACCCACACCGGCGCGACGACCAGGGCGCAGCGGCCGAGCCAGCGCCAGCGCAGACCGCCGCGCACGGAGGCGACCCACCGCGGGCGGACCTTGTGCGCCACCGCGACGGCGAGCGCCGACACCGGGATGAGGCCGGCCAGCAGGAGGTCCGTCGCGTTCGCGGTGATCGGGCTGAAGTCCTCGTCCAGCGTCCCGACCCACGCGTCGGGCAGCAGGGCGTCGAGACCGGCGTACCCGGGGAAGATCACGAGGAACAGCGCGAAGAGCAGCCCCACCAGGACGGCGAGGGAGACCAGGGGGCGCCACCAGCGCCACCGGGGGCCGCGCAGCAGCTGGTGGTAGGCGACCGGGTGGTCGGGCAGCAGCGTCGGGTCGCGCCGTCGGCTCCGCGGCCGGCTCCACAGCCGTCCAGCGCGCCGCGCCTCGAGCCGCCCCTGCACCGGCGGGAGGTCGAGGCTCCACATGCCGCCACCCTCCCACCTGTCGCCCGCTCGCCCCCGCTGACACGCAACCGTTGCGTACGCGCTGCGGCGAGGGTCTGGTCAAGGCGGGGCGGGGCCGGGAGACTACGTCGCACGTCGCCGGGGTGTCCCGGCGCGACGCCGGGGATCGGAGCCGTATGAGCACCTCGACCGTTCGACCCGGGTTGCGCGGCGAGCTCTGGCGCCGCAAGCCGGTGGGCGAGAGCGCCAACCCGCACGGACCGCGCCTGGAACGCACGATCGGCACCTTCCAGCTGACGATGTTCGGCGTCGGCGCCACCATCGGCACGGGCATCTTCTTCGTGCTCGGCCAGGCTGTGCCCGAGGCCGGACCGGCCGTGATCGTGTCCTTCATCCTCGCGGGCATCGCCGCCGGGCTCGCCGCGATCTGCTACGCCGAGCTGGCGTCGTCGGTGCCGGTCTCGGGCAGCACCTACTCGTACGCGTACGCGACCCTCGGCGAGGTCGTCGCCATGGGCGTGGCCGCCTGCCTGCTGCTGGAGTACGGCGTCTCGACCGCGGCGGTCGCCGTCGGCTGGTCGGGCTACCTCAACGAGGCCGTCAGCAACATCTTCGGCTTCTCGCTCCCCCAGGCCCTGCTCTACGCCCCCTTCGCCGCCGATCCCGACGCGCCGACCGGGTTGATCAACCTGCCCGCGGTGGTCCTCGTCGGGCTCTGCATGCTGCTGCTGCTGCGCGGGGCCAGCGAGTCGGCCCGGGCCAACGCGATCATGGTCGTGATCAAGCTGGGCGTGCTGCTGATGTTCGTGGTGATCGCGCTCACCGCGTTCAACGGCAGCAACTTCAGCGACTTCACCCCGCTGGGCAAGGCGGCGGTCGGCACCGCCGCCGGCACGATCTTCTTCTCCTTCATCGGCCTGGACGCCGTCTCCACCGCCGGCGACGAGGTCAAGGACCCGCAGCGAACCATGCCGCGCGCCCTGATCGCGGCGCTGATCATCGTGATCGTCTTCTACGTGCTGGTGGCCTTCGCGGCGCTCGGCACGCAGCCGTGGACGGAGTTCGAGGGGCAGCAGGAGGCGGGGCTGGCCAAGATCCTCGAGGTCGTCACCGGAGCGAACATCTGGGGCACGATCCTCGCCCTCGGCGCCGTGATCTCGATCTTCTCCGTCACGCTCGTCACGCTCTACGGGCAGACCCGCATCCTCTTCGCGATGGGCCGCGACGGCATGCTCCCGCCGGTGTTCGCCAAGGTCAGCACGCGGACGGGCACGCCGGTCAACAACACGATCATCGTCGCGATCGCCGTCGCCATCCTCGCGGCCTTCGTGCCGCTGGACTACCTCATCGACGTGGTGTCGATCGGCACGCTGACCGCGTTCGTGATCGTCTCGCTCGGCGTGATCATCCTGCGGGTCCGCGAACCCGACCTGCCCCGCGCGTTCAAGGTCCCGGGCTACCCGGTCACGCCGGTGCTGTCGATCCTCGCCTGCGCCTACATCCTGTCGAGCCTGCACTGGATCACCTGGGTCGTGTTCGCCGGGTGGGTGATCGTCTTCCTCGCCTTCTACATGTTCTACGGCCGCAAGCACTCCGTGGTCGGCAGGCTGCAGCGCGGCGAGATCACGCCCAACGAGATCCCGAGCACGAAGGAGCACTGACGTGTCGGTGGTGGTCGGCTACACGCCCGGCAAGGGCGGGCGCGGTTCGTTGGACCTCGGCCTGCAGCTGGCGCACGCGCTCGACGAGCCGATGGCGGTCGTCACCGTCGTCCCGCGGCAGTGGAGCACCCCGTCCATGGCCCGGATCGACGCGGAGTACGGCGCGTACGCCCGCCAGGTCGCCGAGGAGGCCGAGCGGCAGGCGCGCGAGTACCTGACCGAGACGACGGTGACGGTCGACGTGACCTACCGGGCCGTCCCCGGGCGGTCCATCCCGGGCGCGCTCGTCGACGTGGTCGCCGAGCTCGACGCGACCGTGCTCGTGCTCGGGTCGTCGGCGGACGGCCAGGTCGGGCGCGTCGTGGTCGGGTCGACCGCCGACAAGCTCCTGCACGCCTCCCCGGTGCCGCTGGCGATCAGCCCGCGCGACTTCCGTTCCGTGGCTTCCGAGGGCGTCACCAAGGTGACCTGCGCCTTCTCCGACTCGCACGCGTCCGTCGCGGTCGTCGGGCGCGTCCACGCGCTCGCCGAGCAGTTCGGGGTGCCGCTCCGGGTCGCGAGCTTCGGCGTCCGCGGCGCGACCATGTACCCGCCGCTCGGCGGCATCACGGCCGAGGACTCGGTGCTCGACTCCTGGGTCAGCGAGGCCGAGGCGGCCCAGCGCCGGCTGGTCGCCGACGGCGTGATCCCCGAGTCCGTCGAGCGGGTCATCGGGACCGGCCCGTCGTGGGGCGACACCCTCGCCTCGATCCCCTGGCAGTCCGGCGAGGTCCTCGCGATCGGCTCGTCCTCGATGGGACCGCTGGCCCGGGTGTTCCTCGGGGCCCGCGCGACCAAGCTCATCCGGCACGCACCGGTTCCGGTGATCGTGCTGCCGCACGAGGCCTGAACCCTCTCCACCCGACCGCATTTTTCTCCGTCCGACCACCTCAGCGGTGGTCAGACGGCGGAAAGATCAGGCGCCTACCTGCGGATCCGGACCGAGAGGCAGGTGACGCAGCCCTCGAGCCGCTCGAACTCGCTGATCGGCACCGTCACGACCTCGAGGCCGCGGGAGCGATACAGCTCCGCGGTGCGCGGGGCGTCGGCGGACATCAGGACGGCGCCGCCGCCGAGGTCGACGACGGCGGTCCCGTGCTCCTCGGGCACCGGGAGGAACGGCACGAAGGCGGCCACGTCGTCCACGAGCGGCTCGTAGCCGACGACGGTCCCGTCGGGCAGTGCCGTGACGCCCGACTTCAGGTGCAGGACCTTCTCGACCGGCACGGCGACGACCCGGTGCCCGTACGGGGCGACGAGCGCGGCCAGCTGGCGGATCCCCTCCTCGTTGGTGCGCGCGCCGCGGCCGACGTAGAGGACGTCGCCGACCTTCAGGACGTCACCACCGTCGAGGGTCCCGGGCGGTTCGATCGCCGCGACCTCCAGGTCGAGGCCGGAGGCGATCAGGCGGTCGACGCCGGCCCGCGCGCTCACGAGCTCACCTCGGCGCGAGGCCGCGCCGGGCGACGTGAGGACGGCCAGGCGGTCGACGACCACGAGGGCGTCCTCGACGAACACGCCGTCCGGGTGCTCCGGCGCGGCGTCCAGCTCGACCACGCCCCAGCCGCGGTCGGCGAAGGCGGCGACGTAGCCCTCCCACTGCGTACGGGCGAGGTCCGGGTCGACCGGCACCCGGTCGAGGTGGGTCAGCTCCCCCTCGGCGAGCCGGGGCGAGGGCGGGCGGACGACGATCAGCGGGACGTTCGGGGAGACGGGAGCCACGCCGCCATTCTGGCCTCGGGCGCCCGGAGGGTCTCTGGCAGGATCGCCCCCGTGGCGGACGACGCGGACGGGCTCCTGCGGCGCGAACGCCTGTCCGACGCCGCAGACGCAGCCGCGGCCACGGCCGGCGTCACCGTCCGGGACCTCGACGCCGGCGAGATGGCGGAGGCCTCGGCCCTCCTCGCCCAGGTCTGGCGGACCGGTCCGCGCGAGAGCCCGATGGAACCGGGCCTCCTGGTCGCGCTGGGGTTCGTCGGGAGCTACGTCAGCGGGGCGTTCACCCCGGACGGGACCATGGTCGGGGCGTGCGCCGGGTTCTTCGGCGAGCCGCTCGGCGGCCTGCTGCACTCCCACGTCGCCGCCGTCAGTCCCGGCGGGCCGCGCGGGACGGGTACGGCGCTCAAGCTGCACCAGCGCGCCTGGTGCGCTAAGCGCGGCATCGGCGTCATCGCCTGGACCTACGACCCGCTCATCGCGCGGAACGCCTGGTTCAACCTCGGTCGGCTCGGCGCCCACGTCGAGGCCTACCTCGTCGACTTCTACGGCGTGATGGACGACGGCCTCAACGCCGGCGAGGAGAGCGACCGCCTGCTCGTGCACTGGCCGGTCGACCCGGGTGCGGCCGAGCCCCTCCCGTCTCTCGACGGCGCCCACGTCGCGCTCGCCGTCGGGCCCGACGGAGCGCCCGTCCACGGCACCGACCCGCCCGCCGACGCCGACGTCGTCACCCTGGCCGTGCCGTCCGACGTGGAGGCACTGCGGGCGAGCACGCGCCCCGGCGACCGGGCGACCGCGTCGGCCTGGCGCACCACCTTCCGCGAGGTCCACGCCGGCCTGCACCAGCAGGGCTGGCGGGTCCACGGCTTCGTCCGCAGCGGGCAGTACGTGCTGCACCGTCCCCATCCAGAACCGGAGCCCTCATGACCCTGACCCTCGACGCCGTCGTCCTGCACCAGGTGCGGCTGCCGCTGGTCTCGCCCTTCACCACGTCGTTCGGCACCGAGACCGAGCGGCTCGCGCTCATGCTCGAGGCCCGGACCACCGTGTCCGTCGGAGGGGTCAGCCGCGAGGTCACGGGTTGGGGCGAGTGCGTCGCGCAGGAGGAACCCACCTACTCGAGCGAGTACGTCGCGGGCGCCCAGGCGGTCCTCGTCGACCACCTGCTGCCGCGCCTCTTCGCCGCGCAGCGCGAGCGGCCGCTCAGCGCCGAGACGGTGGGTGAGGTGCTGGCCCCGGTGGTCGGGCACCCGATGGCCAAGGCGGCGCTGGAGATGGCGCTGCTGGACGCGCAGCTGTGCGCCGCGGGCACCTCCTTCGCGGACTACCTCGGCGTCACCGTGGACCGGGTCCCGTCGGGCGTCTCGGTCGGCATCCAGGACGACGTGCCCACCCTCCTCGGCGTGGTGCAGGACTACCTCGACCAGGGCTACCGGCGGATCAAGCTCAAGATCAAGCCGGGGCGCGACGTGGAGCCGACCCGCGCGGTCCGCGAACGCTTCGGCGACGTCCCGCTGCAGGTCGACGCCAACGCCGCGTACACGCTGGCCGACGCCGGTGTCCTGCGCCGGCTCGACGCCTTCGACCTGCTGCTGATCGAGCAGCCGCTGGCCGAGGACGACCTGCGCCAGCACGCGCTGCTGGCGGCTCAGCTGCAGACGCCGGTGTGCCTCGACGAGTCGGTCGTGTCCGTGGCCCGCGCCGCCGACGCCCTGGCCCTCGGTGCGGCCAGCATCATCAACATCAAGCCGGGCCGGGTCGGCGGCTACCTCGAGGCCCGGCGGATCCACGACCTCTGCCGGGCCTCGGGCGCGGCCGTCTGGTGCGGCGGGATGCTCGAGACCGGGCTCGGCCGTGCGGCCAACGCGGCGCTCGCCGGGCTGCCCGGCTTCACCCTGACCGGCGACATCTCCGGCTCCGACCGCTTCTACGCCGTCGACCTCACCCCGCCCGTGGTGATGGAGGACGGCTGCGTTGCGGTCCGCCGCGAGCCCGGGCTGGGCGACCACCCGGAGCCGGCCCGCCTGGAGGAGTTCGGCGTGGGCCGGCTGGTCGTGGAGGCTCCGCGCCCGTGACGGGACCTGGATGACGAGCGTCCGGGTCGGGGGGCGCACGCTCGGCCTGTCCAACCTGGACAAGGCGCTCTACCCCGACGGCTGGACCAAGGGCGAGGTCATCGACTACTACGCCCGGGTCGCCGACACGATGCTGCCGCACGTCCGGGACCGCGCGCTGACCCGGCTGCGCTTCCCGAGCGGGGTGCCGGCGGGGACGCGGGCCCTGGAGACGGGCGGGACGACGCCGCTCGCGGCGGGCTCCTTCTACGAGAAGAACGCGCCCGTGGGCACCCCGGACTGGGTCCGCCGTCAGCCGGTCCGGACCAGCGAGGGCGTCATCGACTACGTCGTCGCCGAGGAGACCGCGACGCTGGTGTGGCTGGCCAACCTGGCGGCGCTCGAGCTGCACGTCCCCCAGTGGACGATCGGCAGCGGCCGGGTGGGGCCGGACGGGGTGCTCGACCTGCCGGGCGAGGAGCCGCGCGAGGGCGAGGCGCTGGCCGACCGGGTCGTGGTCGACCTCGACCCGGGCGCCGGGATGAACGTGCTCGACTCGGCCCATGCCGCGCTCCTCGTGGCCGGAGCGATGGCGGCCGACGGCCTCGTGCCGGTCCCGCAGACCTCCGGCAGCAAGGGCGTGCAGGTCTACGCCGCCGTCGCACCCTGCCGGGCACGGGACGCGTGGGCGTACGTGAAGGGGCTCAACGTCGCGATGGCCAGGGTCCGGCCCGACTTCTTCGTCTCCTCCATGTCGGTGGAGCAGCGGCGCGGGCGCATCTACGTCGACCACAACCAGGACCTTCCGGCCCGCAACACCATCGCGCCCTACTCGCTGCGCGGGCGGGAGCGCCCGTCGGTG
This sequence comes from Microlunatus spumicola, assembly GCF_039536445.1. Lineage (NCBI taxonomy): Bacteria > Bacillati > Actinomycetota > Actinomycetes > Propionibacteriales > Propionibacteriaceae > Microlunatus > Microlunatus spumicola. The sequence continues at coordinate 1,074,654 of NZ_BAAAYR010000001.1, forward strand.
GCCACGCCCGTCACGTGGGAGGAGCTCGCGGCGGCGACCCGTCCGGAGGACCTGCACTTCTCCCCCGCGGAGGTCCTCGAGCGCGTGGCCGAGCAGGGCGACCTGGCCGTCGACCTGCTGCTGGACGACCGACCGCCCCTGCCGACCGCCGGGGGCGCGGGCTAGCGCGGTCCGGTGCTGCGCCCGACGGCCGGCGCGGACGACAGCCGCCGCCAGAGCTCGCCGGCGTCGCGGACCGGCGGGTCGAAGGCGATCTCGACCGTCGTCACGCCCTCGACCCCCAGGCAGACGAGCCGCGCCCCACGGGTGGTCAGCGACGCGAGGGTGACCGCCGAGGCGCCGGGGACGCCGTGCGTCGCCGCCAGCTGCGCCAGGTCGTGCGCGTGCTCCTGCTCGAGGTGCTCGGTCAGGCGCCGCCCGCGCGCCAGCAGCCAGTCGGGTGCGGCGGCGGCGAGCGCACGCGGGGTCAGCGGCTCGGGCGACCCGCCGGGCGACGCGACGACCAGCCCGGTCAGCAGCAGCGGCACGACCCGCAGCGTGGCGGGGTCGACGGGCCCGAGCAGGCAGCCGCGGTGCTCCTCGATGGTGCGGACGACCGCCGCGTCGTCCCCGGCCGTCCGGGCCGGCATCGTCGTGCCCGTGCAGCGGACCACGCCCACGTCGGGGATGGCGACCCGGCAGCTCAGCCGGGTCCCCGTCGGGAAGAACCGGTCCGGGTCCGACGGCACCAGGTAGGGCTGCGCGCCGGCGGCGAGCAGGCCCACCGGTCCGGAGGCGGCGTCCTCCTCGCCGTCGACGCGGACGCACACCGCCTCGTGGCAAGTCCCCAGGACCGTCCTGGCCAGCACGGCGGCCTCGTCGTGGGCGTCCCGACCGTCCATCTCTGCGCTCCTTAGGCAAGCCTTACCTCAGTGGGATGGCACGCTAGCACCTCGTGAGCCCCGTAACGACGCGTCCGGCCGAGGACGCCGTCTCGTCCCCCCTCCGCGCGCTGTGGCGCCACCACCGCCGCTACCGCCCCCGCGTCGTCGCCGCCGTGGCCGCGACCACGCTGAACACCGCGGCCGACGTGCTGCCCGAGCTCCTCCTGGGCGTCGCGGTGGACGTCGTCGTGCGAGGTTCCGACTCGTTCGCCGCCACGCTCTTCGGCGTCGAGGACCGCTTCTCCCAGCTCGTCATCGTCGCCGCGGTGAACGTCGCGGTGTGGGTCATCGAGTCGATCACCGACTACGCGGCCTCGCTGCTCTGGCGCGGGCTCGCCCAGGCGGTCGAGCACGACCTGCGCGTGGAGACGTACGCGAACGTCCAGGACCTCGACGTGTCCTGGCACGAGGGGTCGGCGCCGGGCCGCGTGCTGTCGGTGGTGAGCGACGACGTGAACCAGCTCGAACGGTTCCTGGACACGGGCGCCCGCGTCATCCTGCACACCTTCTGGACGGTGGTCTTCGTCGGCGCCGTCTTCGCGGCGACGTCGTGGACGCTGACGCTGCTGGCCTTCCTGCCGGTGCCGGTGATCGTCATCGGCTCGATCGTCTTCCAGCGCCGCCTCGAACCCCTGTACGCCGGCGTGAGGGCCCGCGCCGGGGACGTCAGCGCGACGATCGCGACCAACCTCGGCGGCCTGTCGACGATCAAGGCCTTCACGGCCGAGGCGCGCGAGGTCGAGCGGGTGCGCGACGTCTCGGCGGGCTACCGCGACGCGAACCTCCGCACCATCCGCTGGTCGTCGGCCTTCGTGCCGCTGATCCGGATGGCGATCCTCGCCGGCTTCACCTCGACGCTGCTGCTCGGCGGCTGGCTGGTGATCAACGGCCGCCTCGAGGTCGGCCTCTACACGATCCTCGTCTTCATGACCCAGCGGCTCCTGTGGCCGCTGACCGACCTCGGCGAGACGCTCGACCTCTACCAGCGGGCGATGGCGTCGACCCGGCGGATCTTCGCGCTGATGTCCGAGCGCGGCGACACCCGTCCCGGCCCCGGCCGCCTCGCGCTGCCGGTCCGCGGCCGGCTCGAGCTGCGCGGCGTCCGCTTCGGCTACGCCGACGGTCCGGACGTGCTGCGCGGCCTCGACCTGGTCGTGCCCGCCGGCGAGACCCACGCCGTCGTCGGGACGACCGGCGCCGGCAAGTCGAGCCTGCTGCGGCTGGTCCTGCGCTTCTCCGACCCGCGCGAGGGCGAGGTGCTGCTCGACGGCACCGACGTGCGCGAGCTGGAGTGGGACGCGCTGCGCGGCGCGATCGGCTACGTCAGCCAGGACGTCTTCCTCTTCCACGGCACGGTCCGCGACAACCTCGCGTACGGGCGGGTGGACGCGACGGACGAGCAGGTCCGCGAGGCCGCGCGGCTGGCCGAGGCGGACCCTTTCATCTCGGAGCTGCCGCAGGGCTACGACACGGTCGTCGGCGAGCGGGGCCAGACGCTGTCCGGCGGCCAGCGCCAGCGGATCGCCCTGGCCCGCGCGATCCTGCGCGACCCGGCGCTGCTGGTCCTCGACGAGGCGACGTCCGCGGTGGACACCGAGACCGAGGCCGCCATCCAGCGCTCGCTGGCCGCGGTCACCGCCTCGCGGACCGCGCTCGTCGTCGCGCACCGGCTGTCGACCGTGCGCGACGCGGACCGCATCTGGGTGCTGGCCGGCGGGCGGGTGGCGGAGTCGGGCTCGCACGACGAGCTGGTCGCGGCCGGCGGCATCTACGCCGGCCTGTGGGCCGTGCAGATCGGCGAGGCGGTGGGGGCCGGGAGCGCCGCTCGTTAGGCTGCAGGGGTGCCGAGCTCCGCGCAGTCCTCGGGGGTCCGGACCTCGGTGGCGCCGCCCTCCGGGGGGCCGACCGACGACGGGCAGGTCCGGGGCGCACGGCTGCCCCGCGAGGCGCGCCGGGCGCAGCTCCTGGACGCGGCCAACGAGGTGTTCACGACGCGGGGCTACCACGCGGCCGCGATGGACGAGATCGCCGCGGCGGCCGGCATCAGCAAGCCGGTGCTCTACCAGCACTTCGACTCCAAGCTGGAGCTCTACCTCGCCCTGCTCGACCGGGCCTGCGACGCGCTGGTCGACGTCGTCCAGGGCGCGCTGACCTCCACCGACGACAACGCGGAACGCGTCGTGGCCGTGATCGGGGCGTTCTACGACTTCGTCTCGTCGGCGAGCGGGGAGTTCCGCTTCGTCTTCGAGTCCGACCTGACCGGCGACGGCCGGGTCCAGGAGCGGCTCTGGCGGGTCAACCAGGAGGTCGCCGACGCCATCGCCGCCGTCATCGTCGAGGACACCCGCCTGCCGCTCGAGCAGGCCAAGCTGCTCGCGAGCTCGCTGGTCGGCCTCGCGCAGGTCGGCGCCCGCTCCTGGGTCTCCGACCGCAGCGCCGCGATCGGCCTCGAGCAGGCCAAGCAGCTCGTCAGCACGCTCGCCTGGCGCGGCATCAGCGGCTTCCCGCTGCACGACGCCCGCGACGCCTGACCCTCCCCAGCCCTCTCTCCCCCTTCATCACCCAGCGCTCCTGCGCGAGTGGCGCCGACGGGCACGCGACACGCCGTACACGCGCGCCGGGTGGCGCCACTCGCACTCCGGGACGGGGTGGTCCGTGGATGCGATGGGATGCCTGGACGCACGACGGCCCGCGTACACCGAGGCGTACGCGGGCCGTGCGGTGGTGCGGGGTCAGCCGCGCTGGAGCGTGGTCGCGCCCGTCATGATCGCGACCGCCTCGGTGGGCGTGTGCGACTTGGGCGTGATGACGCCCGCGCACCCGCCGAGGCGGGCGATGTGGATGCGGTCGGCCACCTCGAACACGTTGGGCATGTTGTGGCTGATCAGGATCACCGGCAGGCCCTTGGCCCGGATCTGCTGGATCAGGTTCAGCACCTGACCGGTCTCCTTGACGCCCAGCGCCGCGGTCGGCTCGTCGAGCACCACGAACTTGGACGCGAAGGTCGCCGCCCGCGCCACGGCCACGGCCTGGCGCTGGCCGCCGGACAGCGTCTCGACGGCCTGGCCCATGTTCTGGACCGTGGCGATGCCGAGGTTGGCCATCGACTTGCCGGCCGCGTCCTTCATGCCCTTCTTGTCGAGCATCCGGAACACCGAGCCGAGCACGCCGGGCCGGCGCATCTCACGCCCGAGGAACATGTTGGCCGAGATGTCCAGCGCGGGCGCCACGGCCAGCGTCTGGTAGACGGTCTCGATGCCTGCGCCGCGGGCGTCCTGCGGGGTCTTGAAGCTGACCTCCTGGCCGTCCATGTAGAGCTGGCCGGAGTCCGGCGTCAGCGCGCCGGTGCAGGCCTTGATCAGCGTGGACTTCCCGGCCCCGTTGTCGCCGATGATCGCGAGGATCTCGCCGGGGTAGAGGTCGAGGTCGACGCCGTCCAGGCCGATGACCTTGCCGAACGTCTTGATCAGCTTGCGGGCCGACAGCACCGTGGTGCTCGGGTCGGCGATGCCCTGCTGCACGGCGTCGAGGTCGACGCCGTTGACCGTGCCGTAGCCGGCCTCGTTCTGGGTGGTGCTCACGACTTCACCTTCCGGATCCACTGGTCGATGGCGACGGCGACGATGACCAGGACGCCGGTGGCGAACACGCGCCACTGGTCGTCCACGCCGGCCAGGCTGAGGCCCAGGCGGAACGCGTACACGATCAGGGCGCCGATCATGGTGCCGATGATCGCGCCGCGGCCGCCGAAGAGGCTCGTGCCGCCGATCACGACGGCGGTGATGCTCTCCAGGTTGGCCTCGGTCAGGGCGTTCGGGCTGGCGCTGCCGGCCCGGCCGATCTGGAGCCACGCGGTGACGCCGTAGAGGAGACCGGCGACGGTGTAGACGCTCAGCAGGACCCGGTTCACCCGGATGCCGACCAGGCGCGCGGCCTCGGCGTCGTTGCCGACGGCGTAGACGTGGCGGCCCCACTTGGTCTGGCTGAGCGCGAAGCCCACGGCGATGGCCATGAGCGCCACGATGATGACGCCGGTGGTGATGCGGAACCGTCCGAACTGGATGACCGTGCCGGCCCAGTTGACCGAGTCCGGCAGGGCGGTGGACTGGATGTTCGAGCCGCCCGAGTAGAGCAGCCCGGCCGCCAGGAAGATGCTCAGCGTGCCCAGGGTCACGATGAACGGTGGCAGGTTGATCCGGGTCACGAGGAACCCGTTCAGCAACCCGCCCGCCGTGCCGACGAGGATCCCGATGAGGATCGCGAGCGGTCCGGGGACGCCGCCGGACGAGGCCAGGCTCGCCATGATCAGCATGGAGAACACCGTGAGCGCGCCGACCGAGAGGTCGATGCCGGCGGTGAGGATGATCAGCGTCTGGCCGATGGCCAGCGCCGCGATGATCGCCACCTGCTGGAACAGGATCGAGAGGGTCTGCGGCTGCAGGAACCGCGGGTTGACCAGCGAGAAGACGACGATCGCGACGATCAGCACCAGGAGCGGGCTCAGGGCCGGCTGCGCGTGCAGGACGTGCTGGATGCGTTGGGCCGGCGACTGGCGGCGGAGCGCGAACTGCTCGGCCGCCGTGGCCGGCCCTGGGGCGGGAGCGGTGGTGGTGGACACGTGGGCTTCCTTGCCGTTGGGTGTTGCGAAGACCGAGAAGGGTGCTCAGCACCCGGGGAAGCGGTCGGTCCGGCCGTCAGGCCGGACCGACCACCCCTTGACGAGCGTCAGCTCGCGGGCGTCAGCCCCAGCAGATCTTCTCGGCGTCGGCCGAGGTGATGCTCTCCAGGCCGTCGACCGGCTTGTCGGTCACCAGCGCCACACCGGTGTCGAAGAAGTCGACCCCCGGGGAGTTGGCGGGCTTCGCGCCGCCGTCGGCGATCTGCTTGATCGCCTTCACGCCCATCTCGGCCATCTTGACCGGGTACTGCTGCGCGGTCGCGCCGATGATCCCGGCTTTGACGTCGGCGATGCCCGGCGAGCAGCCACCGTCGACCGAGACGATCGTCGCGGTCACGCCCGCGGCCTTGAGGGCCTCGGCCGCACCGGCGGCGGCCGGCTCGTTCAGCGTGTAGACGAGGTTGATGTCCTTCGTCTTGGACAGGCAGGTCTCCATCGCGGTCTTGCCGAGGTCCTGCGCACCCTGGGTGGGCTCGTTGCAGGCGATCGTGTAGTCGCCGCCCTTGCCGCCGGTGTACTTGCCGGACTTGTCCTCGTCGCCGTTCTTCTTCGGGTCCTTGACGTCGATGCCCATGCCCGTCAGGAAGCCCTGGTCGCGGCCGTAGTCGACCGAGACGACCTTGTCGTTGTAGAGGTCGAGCAGCGCGATGTTGGCGGGCTTGCCGTCCTGCTTGGCCGCCGCCCACTTGCCGATCGCGAGACCGGCCTTGAAGTTGTCCGTGGCGAACGTGATGTCGACGGTGTCCGCAGGGTCCGGCGGGGTGTCGAGCGCGATCACGTACAGGCCCTGCTTGCGGGCGTTGTTGATCGCGGCGTTGACGCCGGGGCCGTTAGGAGCGATCAGGATGCCCTGGTCACCACGGGCCACGGCGGCCTCGATGGCCTTGACCTGGCCGTCCTCGTCGCCGTCCTCGGCGCCGGCGGCGTAGGTGAGGCTGACGCCGTCCTTGGCGGCCTCGTCCTCCGCGCCCTTCTTCATGGCGAGGAAGAACGGGTTGGTGGAGGTCTTCGTGATCAGCGCGACGGCGGTGGTCTTGCCACCGCCGTTGCCGCTGTCGCTGGAGCCGGAGTCGGCCGAGCCGCCGCAGGCGCTCAGCGTCAGCGAGGCGGCAGCCGCCAGCACGACGCCGACCGCGAGGCCTCGACGACGACCGTTGGCATGGAGCAGAGAAGTCTTCATGGACGTGATCCCTTCGTTGGAATGACGCACCCTTGTCGCGTGACAACGGTGTCAGGCTTCATCTAAGATATTCTCAGCCGCGGTGTCAACCTCGGTTCGGTCACGATCCGGTCGATAGGGTCGTGAGGACAAGGAGGTGCCCGTGAGCGAGACGCACACCCGCCCCGTTCGAGGTCGAGCGACCATCCGCGACGTCGCCGCGCTGGCGGGCGTCGGCATCAAGACCGTGTCGCGGGTGATCAACCACGAGGCGAACGTATCGGTAGCCACCCGCGAGAAGGTGGAGCAGGCGGTCGTGGCGCTCAACTTCACGCCGAACCAGGGCGCCGGTGCGCTGCGCCGCGGGGACCGGAAGACGCTCACGCTCGGCCTCCTCCTCGACGCCGTCGACAACCCATTCTCGGCCGCGATCCACCGGGCTGTCGAGGGTGCGGCGTGGGAGCGGCAGACCGCCGTCTTCGGCGCGAGCTTCGGCGACGACCCCCTCCGTGAGCGGGCGCTCGTCGAGGCCTTCACGCGGCGCCGCGTCGACGGCCTTGTGCTGACGACCATCTCCGACGACCACACCTACCTCCAGACCGAGCGCGACCAGGGCGTCCCCGTGGTGTTCGTCGACCGCCCGCCGCGCGGCCTCGACGCGGACACCGTGCTCACCGACAACCGGGAGGCGTCGATCACCGCGGTCGCCCACCTCCTCGCGCACGGGCACCGCGACATCGCCTTCCTCTCCGACGACCTCGAGGTCTCGACCGCCCGCCAGCGCCACGAGGGCTACCGCACGGCGCTGGCCGACGCCGGCGTCGTCCCCGGACCGGTGCTCACCGGACTCACCTCCGTCGAGGCCGCGTACGAGGCCGTCCGCGGCCTGGTCTCCGGGCCCGACCGGCCGACGGCGCTGTTCACCAGCCAGAACCTCGTCAGCATCGGCGGCATCCGCGCCCTGCACGACCTCGGCCTGCAGAACGAGGTGGCGATGGTCGGCTTCGACGACGTGTTCCTCGCCGACATGCTCGAGCCCGCGCTCACCGTCGTCGCGCAGGACCCCGCCGAGATGGGCCGCACGGCCGCGGCGCGCGTCTTCGCCCGCCTCGACGGCGACGACTCCCCCGCCGTCACCTCCGTCGTGCCGGCGCGCCTGGTCGTCCGCGGCTCGGGCGAGATCCCGCCCACCCGCTGAGGCCGGCCGCCGGGATCCTCGTCCCTCGGGCACCGCGGGGGTCCGCGGACCCGCGTACGAGTAGATTTTGCGCACCCGACCGGGCAGGACCGATCACGGGGGAAGACCCGCGAGCAGGAGCGAGAGGAAGCGTCGCATGACCGAGCCGGGAGGGGCCGTACCCGCCCAGGGAGCCTCCGCGCCCGCACCGCTGAGCCCGCCGCAGGGCGCGGGCGGCCTCACGCTGACGGCTCCCGAGCCCGTCGCCCCGGTCGTCGCGACGCAGGCGCCCGCGATGGCGCCGCAGGTGGACCCGCGCCAGCTGCCGGCGCTCGACGACCGCGTCGAGGGCTACCTCACCGCGCTGCTGAAGGCCCAGGCGCGCTCCCCCGAGTTCGCCCGGCAGGCCGACAACGTCCGGACCATGGGCGACGCGGACATCCGCAAGGCCGCCGAGACCTCGAACCGGCTGCTCCAGACGCCCGTCAAGGCGCTGCAGGAGGGCGGGCTGGCCGAGGGCTCGAAGGTCGGCCGGACCCTGCTCGAGCTGCGGCGCACGGTCGAGGAGCTCGACCCGAGCCAGGCGACCGGGCCGCGGAAGTTCCTCGGCATGATCCCCTTCGGCGACAAGGTCGCGGACTACTTCCGCAAGTACCAGGGCGCCCAGAGCCACCTCGACGCGATCCTGCACAGCCTGCGCAACGGCCAGGACGAGCTGGTCCGCGACAACGTCGCGCTCAACCTGGAGAAGCAGAACCTCTGGACCGTGATGGGCCGGCTCAACGCCTACATCTACGTCGCGGAGCAGCTCGACGGCCGGCTCGAGGAGAAGATCGCCGAGCTGGAGCTGATCGACCCGGAGCGGGCGAAGGCGCTGAGCCAGGACGTCCTCTTCTACGTCCGGCAGAAGCACCAGGACCTGCTCACGCAGCTGGCGGTGTCGATCCAGAACTACCTCGCGATCGACGTGATCATCAAGAACAACGTCGAGCTCGTCAAGGGCGTGGACCGCGCGTCCACGACGACCGTGTCGGCACTGCGGACGGCGGTGATCGTCGCGCAGGCGCTGAACAACCAGAAGCTCGTGCTCGACCAGATCACCGCGCTGAACGAGACGACGTCGGACCTGATCCAGCGGACGTCGGAGCTGCTGCGCGACAACTCGGCGTCCATCCAGAAGCAGGCCGCCTCCGCCACGGTCGGGCTGCCGCAGCTGCAGGCGGCGTTCGCGAACATCTACCAGACCATGGACTCGATCGACGCGTTCAAGGCCGAGGCGCTGACCTCGATGGGCGCGACGATCGGCGCGTTGGAGTCCGAGGTGGCGAAGTCGCGCAGCTACCTGGACCGCGTCTCCCGCTCCGACGCGAACGCGGCCTCCGGGGCGCTCGAGCTCGGCGACGAACCCCGCACGGCCGGCTGAGGACGCGGACGGGAGCAGGCGGGGCATGGGCTTGCGGGACTGGTGGGACCGGCTGAACGGTCGCGCGCCCGCAACCGCCCCGCCCGAGGTCGTCCTGGACCGGGTGCCCACGGAGGCCGACCTGCTCGCCGCGCTCGACGCGACCGACGCCTCCGTGGCGGACGGGGCCGTGCCCGCCCCGGTGGCGTCCCGGGTCCGCCGCATCACCCGGACGGTGCGCGAGACGCTGCCCCGCGTCCGCAACCTCGGGCTGGGCAGCGCCGAGGCGTACGCCGTGACGGCGACGGCGACCGACTACCTGCCCGAGGCGCTCGAGGCCTACACCCGGCTGCCGCGGCAGTGGGCCGACTCGCGGCCCGTCGAGGACGGCCGCACCTCGCTGATGCTGCTCGTCGACACCCTCGACCTGCTCGCGAGCACGATGGACGCGATCTTCGACGCCGCCGTCCGCGTCGACGCGAACGCGCTCGTGGTGCAGGGGCGCTTCCTGCAGGAGAAGTTCGGCCGGACGTCCTCGGAGCTGCCGTGAGCCCCACCGTGCAGGAGCTCGTCGACGCCTGGCGCGCCGTCCTGGCCAAGCGCGAGGCGGAGCCGGGCATCACCCGGGGCAGCTCCTTCGACCTGGCCGACGGCGACGTCCCGCAGGCCGTCCTGGACGCGCTGGTCCTCGGCGGGCCGCCCTCGTCGGACCGGCCGCGCTCGACGGGGCCCGTCCCGGCACCGGGCACCACGGCCGCCGACACACCGCCCGCGGCCGCACCGGAACCGGAGGAGCCGGCGGCGCCCGCGCCGGAACCGCCGAAGAAGACCGTCGAGGAGCTGCTCGCCGAGCTCGACGCGCTCACCGGGCTGGCCGAGGTGAAGGCCGAGGTCCACCGGCAGGTCGCCGTGCTGCGGGTCGAGAAGATGCGCGTGAAGGCCGGGCTGCGGTCCGCGACGATCACCCGGCACCTGGTGTTCGTGGGCAACCCGGGCACGGGCAAGACCACCGTCGCGCGCCTGGTCGGCGGCATCTACGCCGCGCTCGGCCTGCTCAGCAAGGGCCAGCTGGTCGAGGTCGACCGCTCCGAGCTGGTCGCCGGCTACCTGGGCCAGACGGCGCTGAAGACCTCCGAGGTCGTGGCGTCGGCCGTCGGCGGCGTGCTGTTCGTCGACGAGGCGTACGCGCTGGCCGGCGACCAGTACGGCCAGGAGGCGGTCGACACCCTCGTCAAGGAGATGGAGGACCGCCGCGACGACCTCGTGGTGATCGTCGCCGGCTACCCCGGGCCGATGGTGGGCTTCGTCGCGCAGAACCCGGGGCTGGCCAGCCGCTTCCGCACGACCCTGGAGTTCGGTGACTACACCGACGCCGAGCTGCAGGCGATCCTCGCGTCGATGGCGGGTGGGGCCGACTACGACCTGGGCGACGGGGCGGCCGAGCGCTTCGCCGCCCTGCTCGCCGCGACGCCGCGCGGCCCGACCTTCGGGAACGCGCGGTTCGCCCGGAACGTCCTCGAGGCCGCGATCGGCCGGCAGGCGTGGCGGCTGCGCGACGTCGCGGAACCCACGCTGGAGCAGCTCCGCGGCCTCACCGCGGACGACCTCGGGGCGGACCCGGCCCCGCCGGTCACGGACGACCCGCTCCTCGGGATCGCCCCGGACGACCCGCCGGCAGGCGATGCTGGTCCTCCGAACCCGTCCGCACCGAGCGAGGAGCAGCCCGGGTGACCCAGACGACCGCGGCGGCGCCGACGGCCCCCGCCGCGCGCCCCGGGCCCCCCGCCCTGCCCGCGCCCGCCGCCCTGGTCCCGCTGGGGACGGTGCCCGACGAGGTCGCCCACCCGTCGGGCAGCACCCCGGCCCGGCTGCGGCGGTTCCGGGACGTGGTCGTCGCCACCGGCCTGGCGGTGGCGATCCTCGGCACGGCCGTGATGGCCCTGCTCACCCTCACCCTGCGGCAGTCCGCGGACGACGTCGAGCAGCTCGTCCGGGTGCAGACCATCGAGACCGACCTGCTCGTCGCCGACGCGAACGCCACCAACACCTTCCTCGTCGGCGGCCTCGAGTCGCCGCAGCGCCGGGCGGCGTACGACGCGGCGCTGGCGGAGGTCGCGAGCCTGGTGGCGCAGGCGGCACAGGCCCAGCCGGCCGACGCCGACGCGCTCGCCGCGCTCAACGCCCACGTCCTCGACTACGCCGGTCTCGTCGAGGCGGCCCGGGCCAACAACCGGCAGGGCCTGCCGGTCGGCGCGCAGTACCTGCGCCAGGCCAGCAACGGGCTGCGCGCCGACGCGCTGCCCGTCGCCGACGCGCTCGTGCGAGCCAACACCGAGCGCGCGGACGCCTCGCTGAGCACCGGCTGGGGCTGGCTGCTGCCGCTCCTGGGGCTGGCGGCGACCGCGGTCCTCGTCGTCGTCCAGGTGCGCGTGGCGCGGCAGTTCCGGCGCCGGGTCAACCCGGGGCTGCTGACCGCCTCGCTCGTGCTGCTCGGGCTGTCGCTGGCGTCGCTGGTGGCGCTCGTCGCCCTGGCGACCTCCGTGGGCGTGGCCCGCGGCGACTTCGACGACGTCAACGACGCGGGGACGGCCCGCCTGCAGGCGAACCTCGCCAAGTCGTCGGAGAGCCTCACCCTGATCGCCCGGGGTTCCGGCCAGGCGTACGAGGAGTCGTGGGGCGCGTCGGCGGCCCAGGTCACGGACCGGCTGTCGGGCATCCGGGACGCGTCCGCCTTCGAGCAGGGCTGGGACGCGTACGCGAAGGTCCACACCGAGCTCCGCCGTCTCGACGACGGCGGTGCGTGGGACGACGCCGTGCAGCTCGCCGTCGGCTCGGGCCCGGGCTCCTCGAACGCGGCCTTCGGTCCCTTCGACCAGGCGGCGGCCTCCTTCGTCGCCGGCACCGGGACGAGGGCGGTCGACAGCCTGCGGAGCCACCAGCCGGGGCTCGTGCTCGGCTGCGTGCTGACCTTCCTCGCCGGCCTCGGTACCGCCTGGTCCGGGAGCCGCGGCGTCGCGGCCCGGCTGCGGGAGTACCGGTGAACGCCCACCGTCGGCCGCGCCGGGGGCTGCTCGCCGGCGCGGTGCTCGCCGTCTGCGCCCTCCTGCCCGCGTGCAGCGTGTTCTCCACCGCGGAGACCCCCGTGCCCACGCCCGCCGCCAGCCCGACGCCGGGCGGCGCCGCCCCCGCCGCGCCGGCCGCCTGCGACGACGCGACCACCTCGTACGCCCCGAGCGACCTGACCTCGAGCGACGACCTGCCCGCCGGCTCCACGATGGCCAAGATCAAGAAGCGCGGGCGGCTCGTCGCCGGGGTGTCCGCCGACAGCTACCTGCTCGGGGCGCGCGACCCGCTCGGCGGGGAGATCCAGGGCTTCGACATCGACTTCGTGAAGGCGATGGCCAAGGCGATCCTCGGCGACGAGAAGCGCTACCAGCTGGTCGTGATCACGGCCGCCCAGCGCATCCCCGCGCTGCAGTCGGGGCAGGTGGACGTCGTCGCCCGGAACATGACCATGACCTGCGACCGGTGGAAGCAGATCGCCTTCTCGTCCGAGTACTACCGGGCGGGCCAGAAGATCATGGTCCGGGCGGAGTCGCGGGCCCGGACGCTCGCCGACCTCGCCGGCCAGCGCGTCTGCGCCCCGAACGGCACCTCGAGCATGGACAACCTCGTGCGGCTGCAGCCCGACGCGGTCGCCGTCGGCTCGGACAGCCACACGGGCTGCCTCGTGCTCTTCCAGCAGGGCCAGGTGGACGCGATCACCGGCGACGACACCGTGCTCGCCGGTCTGGCCGCGCAGGACCCGTACGCGGTGGTCCCGGAGCAGAAGGCCTTCACCGCCGAGCCGTACGGGCTGGGCATGAACGCGAAGGACGTCGACCTCGTGCGGTTCGTCAACGCGCGGCTGGCGCAGATGCGGGCCGACGGCGAGTGGAAGACGATCTACGACCGCTGGTTCGCCGAACCCCTGGGCGAGGCCCCCGCACCGCCGAAGGCCGTCTACGGACGGTCGGCGTGAGCGGCCCGGCGATGGCGCACCAGGTCCCGGCGGGAGCACCCGCTCCCCCGGCCCCCGGACGGCTCGGTGACCCCCTCGAACCCGCGGCGGCGCTGGCCTACCTCACCGCGCTCGGAGACTGGCTGGCCCGGCGCCGGACCGAGCTGGACGCGCTCGACCGGGAGGTGCTGGCCTCGGCCGACCCCGGCGCCCACACCGGCGACATCACCCTGGCCCTGGCCCTGTGGCAGGCGGTCGCCGACCGCGAGCAGCAGCTGCGGGCGGTCTGGGACTCCGGCCGGGTGGGCCGTGACGAGCGGGAGCGGATGGCCGCGCTGGTCTGGGGCCGCCGCGACACCGCGGCCGCCGGACGCACGCCCGGCCAGCCCGGCAACCCGCTCGCGCTGTCGGTCCCCGAGGCGTGCCGGCTGACCGACGCCGTGGTCGGCGGGCTCCGCGAACGCCTCGGGCTCGACCCCTCGGGCGCCGAGACCAACGCCCGGGTGGCCGCGCTGCGGGCCCAGCTCGAGCGGCTGCGGGACCAGTCCACCCTCGAACCCGCCGGTCCGCCCCGGCTGCGGGCGGTGCAGCACGTCGCCGCCCTGGCCGCCCGGCTCGGGGCGGCGGTCGACAAGGCCGGTCGCGGCGGCGACGTCGGCGGCATCCTCGGACCGCTCGAGGTCGAGGCGGCCACGCTGGAGCGCGACCTCATCGTCGGCGGCGCCCGACGGCGCGATGCGGGTGCGCTCGTGGCCCGGGTCCGCGCCGCGCGGGCCGACCTGGTGCGGCGGTCCGCGGCGCTCCACGTCCTGGTCGACCGGTGCGTGGCGACGGTCGAGGAGGCGCCGCGCTACGCGGTCCCCGACGTCGACGCGCTCGGCCCGCTGCCGAACACCGCCGCGGCGCTCACCGCGTACGAGCAGCGGCTCGCGCTCGTCGGTCGCGCGCTGGCCGTCGCCGAGGAGGCCTACGGGCGGGCGCTACAGGGCCACGAGGACCGGGAGGCCCGCCTGTCGGCGCTGCGATCCCGGGCGGAGGCGGCCGGCCGCGCCGACGAACCCGGCGTGCGGGACGCGTACGGGCTGGCGCGCGCCGCGCTCGACGCGCGGCCTTCACGCGCCGCGCTCGCCGAACAGCTCCTCACCCTCTACGCCACCTACCTCGCCACCCGGGAGGGCCGGTGACCGCCACCGTCGTCGGACCTCCGTGCGCCCAGCCCGGCTGCACCGGCAGCATCGTCGACGGTTACTGCGACGTCTGCGGGCTCCCGCCCGTCGCGGGCACCACGCCCCCGGCACCCGCCGCCGCACCGCTTGGGACGACAGCACCAGCCGCCGAGGCGCCCGCCGCGGTGACGTCCGCGCTCACCCGCGGGTCCGCCCGGCTCGGCTCGACCGCGCTCGGCTCCTCCCGCCTGGGCGGTGGCCCCTCGCGCGCCACGCGCCGGGTGGGCAGCGGGTCGCAGCGGCTCCGGGCCGCCCGCCTGGGCGCCGGCCTCACCCGCGTGCCCCCGGCGCCGGTCGTCGACGCCGCGCACGCGGTCCTCGTCGACCCGTCGGTCCCCGAGGGCAAGCGCACCTGCGCCCGCTGCGGCAAGCCCGTCGGCCGCTCCCGCGACGGCCGGCCGGGACGCCCGGAGGGCTTCTGCTCGAGCTGCGGCGCGCCGTACTCCTTCACCCCCAAGCTGACGGCCGGGGACCTCGTCGCCGGCCAGTACGAGGTCGCGGGCTGCCTGGCCCACGGCGGCCTCGGCTGGATCTACCTGGCCCGCGACAAGAACGTCTCCGACCGGTGGGTGGTGCTCAAGGGCCTGCTGAACTCCGGCGACCCCGACGCGCTCACCGCCGCCATCGCCGAGCGGCAGTTCCTGGCCGCGGTCGAGCACCCGCTGATCGTCGAGATCTACAACTTCGTGACCCACGAGGGCGCGGGCTACATCGTCATGGAGTACGTCGGCGGCGTCTCGCTCAAGCAGATCCTCAAGGAGCGGATGCGGGCGAACGGAGGCGCCTTCGACCCGCTGCCGGTGGACCAGGCGCTCGCGTACGTCCTCGAGGTGCTGCCCGCGTTCACCTACCTGCACGACCTCGGGCTCGTCTACTGCGACTTCAAGCCCGACAACCTCATCCAGGTCGGCGACGCGGTCAAGCTCATCGACCTCGGTGGGGTCCGCCGGGTCGACGACGAGGACTCCGCCATCTACGGCACCGTCGGCTACCAGGCGCCCGAGGTCGCCGCGGTCGGGCC
This sequence comes from Microlunatus spumicola, assembly GCF_039536445.1. Taxonomy (NCBI): domain Bacteria; kingdom Bacillati; phylum Actinomycetota; class Actinomycetes; order Propionibacteriales; family Propionibacteriaceae; genus Microlunatus; species Microlunatus spumicola. Next base: position 1,090,240 of record NZ_BAAAYR010000001.1, read on the forward strand.
GAGCGTCGCGTCGGACATCTACACGATCGGACGCACCCTCGCCGTCCTGATGACCGAGTTCCGCGGCTACCAGACCACGTACGTCGCCAGCCTGCCGCCGGTCGCGGAGACGCCCGTGCTGGCCGCGCACGACTCCCTGCACCGGCTGCTGCAGAAGGCGTGCGCACCCGACCCCGCCGACCGCTTCGGCTCCGCCGACGAGCTGCGCGTCCAGCTGCTCGGGGTGCTGCGCGAGGTCGTCGCCGCGCACACCCCCGGCACCGCCCTTACCTCCGCGGCGTCCGTGCTCTTCGAGGCGCCGGCGATCACGGGCGGGCTGCTCGAGGCGCAGGACCTCCCGTCGTTGCGGGTCGACACCACCGACCCGCAGCACGCCTGGCTCAGCAACGTCAGCACCGAGGACCCGGCGGAGCGGCTCACATTCCTGCAGACCGCCCCGGCCACCAGCCCGGAGGTGCTGCTGGCCTCGGCGCGCGCCGCGCTCGAGCTGCACCGCCCCGACCTCGTCGCCCAGGTCGTCGACCAGATGCTGCGCGCCGACCCGTGGGAGTGGCGCGCGGTGTGGATGAGCGGGCTGGCGGCGCTCGAGTCCGGCGACCTCGCGGCGGCGCAGGCCGCGTTCAACGCGGTCTACGGGCAGGTGCCCGGCGAGCTCGCGCCCAAGCTCGCGCTGGCCCTGGCCTGCGAGCGGGGCGGGCAGCCGGACGTCGCCGAGGGCCTCTACACGACGTGCGCGAGCACCGACGCCAACTACGTCGCGGCCGGGGCCTTCGGGCTGGCCCGGCTGCGCAGCGCCCGGGGCGACGTCACCGGGTCGGTCGCGGCCCTCGACCTGGTGCCGTCGACGAGCCGGGCCTTCAGCGACGCGCGGCGGCTGCGCGCCGTGGCCCTCGCCGGGCCGGGTGCCGACCTGCCGCAGCTCGCGCAGGCGCTGGGCAGCCTGGAGGGCGTCCGGCTCGACCCGCACGAGCGCGCCCTGCTGACCGCCGGGATCCTCGAGCGCGCGCTGGCCCGTGCGGAGGCGCCGGGCCGTCCCGGTCCCGCTCCCCAGGGCCTGACCGTGGGTCGCCACGCCGCGCAGCCGGAGGCGCTGCGCGACGGGCTCGAGGCCACCTATCGTGAGCTGGCGCGCAGCGAGGACGACGAGGCCCGCAGCCACGCGTGGGTCGACCGGGCCAACGCCGTACGAAGGTGGAGCCTGAGATGACCGAGACCGCCCCGGCCGACCCCGGTCCCGCCACCCTGGGCGGCGGTGCGACGTGCCCGGTGTGCGGCGCGGGCGTCGAGCCGGGCCAGGCCTTCTGCGAGTCCTGCGGGTCGGCGCTGGGCGCCACGCCGCCGGCCGCACCGGCCGCGGCGGGCCTGCAGTCCGTCGAGCAGACCGTCCCCATCGAGCTGACCCGGCCGACCTCGGCCGCGACGCCCGGCGCCGCCGTGACCCTGACCCCAACCGCCCGCTGCCTCTCCTGCGGCGGCGAGGTCGGCGAGGACGGCTACTGCACCGTCTGCGGGACCAAGGCCCCGTCCCCCCGCGACCACTACGTGGAGCAGCCGGCGAGCTGGGTCGCGGCCGTCTGCGACCGCGGCATCAAGCACCACCGCAACGAGGACGCGACCGCGGTCGCGGCCGACCCCGAGCCGGGTTCGCGCGCCGTCCTCGTCGTCTGCGACGGGGTGTCCACGTCCTCCGACTCCGACGTCGCGTCGCTCGCCGCGGCCCGACGCGCCCGCGACGTGCTGGTCGCGCTGCAGCCGGCGGGCCTGCCGAACCCGGCGAGCCGGTCGGGCGCGATCGCCGCGGCGATCGAGAGCGCGGTCGCCCAGGCGAACGAGGCGGTGCTGGCCGCGACCCCGGCCGACGGCCCGGACGCGGCGGCCTGCACCTTCGCCGCCGCCGTCGTCGAGGGCGACCTCGTGGTCTTCGGCAACGTCGGCGACAGCCGCGTCTACTGGCTGCCCGACCCGGGCGGCACCGGGATGGGCGCCGAACCGACCGAGCTCAGCCTCGACGACTCGATGGCCCAGGCCCGGATCGCGATGGGCGTGGACCGGGTCACCGCCGAGAACGGGCCGCAGGCCCACGCCATCACCAAGTGGCTCGGGCGGGACACCCCCGACGCCGTCCCGCGGACGGGCTCGGTGCTGCTCGGGCACCCCGGCTGGGTGCTGGTCTGCTCCGACGGCCTGTGGAACTACTGCTCCGAGGCCGACCGGCTCGGCGAGCTGGTCGCCTCGCTGGCCGGCACCACGGCGTCGCCGCTGGAGCTCGCCGAGGCGCTGGTGCGCTGGGCCAACGAGCAGGGCGGCCGGGACAACGTCTCGGTGGCCCTGGCCCGCCACTGACGGGCTCCGTCACCCCGTTCTCCGCTACACCGTCCCGTCGTACGCCGCCTGCGACGCGGCCACCTCGCCGAGGTGCGCGATCGACCACGCCTCGAGGGCGCGGAGCGGTTCCTGCAGGGTGCGGCCGGCCTCGGTGAGCGCGTAGTCGACGCGGACGGGCACCTCCGCCCGCACCGTACGGCGGACCAGGCCGTCCCGCTCCAGGCCGCGGAGGGTCTGGGTCAGCATCTTCTGCGAGATCCCGTCGACCCTGCGTCGCACCTCGGAGAAGCGGGCCTCGCCGTCGCCGAGGATGCCGATCACCAGGACGGTCCAGCGGTCGCCGATGCGGTCGAGGATGCGGCGCGTCGGGCAGCCGGCCTGGTACGGGTTTCCCGGCAGCGCGTCGTCAGCCGGTGCGGTGTCCGTCGACGTGGTTACCACAAAGTGCCTACTTCCCATCGGAGACCTGCTCTCCTACGGTAGCCGAGGCGGTCCGCGCACGGGTCGCCCACCACGAAGGAAAGGCACCACCCATGTCCCGCATCACCGTCGTCGGCGGCACCGGCTACGCCGGCTCGGCCGTCGTCGCGGAGGCCGCCACCCGCGGCCACCACGTCACCGCGTTCAGCCGCTCGCTGCCGGCCGAGCCGCTCCCCGGCGTGACCTACGTCCAGGGCGACGCCACGGACGAGGCGGCCCTCGCCGCCGCCGTCGCCGGCTCCGACGCCGTCGTGGCCGCCCTCGCGCCGCGCGGCCCGCTCGAGGGCTCCTTCCGCGACGTCTACCGCACGCTCGGCCGCCTGGCCGACGCCGAGGGCGTCCCGCTCTACCTCGTCGGCGGCTTCTCCTCCCTGCGCCCGGCGCCCGGGGCACCGCGGTTCGTCGAGGACCTGACCCACGTCCCCGCCGCCCTCCAGCCGGAGGTGCTCGCCGGTGCGGCGCTCGTGGTCGAGGACCTGCCGGCCACCCCGGAGACGCTGGACTGGGTGTTCGTCAGCCCGGCGATGCAGTTCGGCTCGTTCGCCCCGGGCGAGCGGCTGGGCCGCTACCGCGTGGGCGACGACGTCGCCGTCGACCCGGCGGGCGGAGCGATCTCCGGCGCCGACTACGCGCTGGGGCTCGTCGACCTGGTCGAGCAGGGCGGGCACCACCGCGCGCACGTCAACCTCGGCTACTGACCCCGCGGGACGGCCCGGCCGGGAGGGTCCGCGCGATCGCCCGGACCCTCCCCCGGGCCGCCCGGCGCGAACCGGCCTCCCCGCATACTGGTGGCCCACCGGAGCGAGGAGAGCAGCACGATGGCGGAGTTCACCGCAGTCGTCTACCAGAACGAGTTCCTGCCCGAGGGCGGCACCGACGTCAACGCCATCGTCACGGTGAGCTGCACCGGGGCCGGCGCGGCGGGCCGCACCGGCTCGGGCGACGCGGGCGAGATCATCATCGTCGACACCTCCGGCTCGATGGGGCGGACGCGGATGGAGGCGGCCAAGCAGGCCGCGGACGCGGCGCTCGACGAGATCGCGGACGGGACCTGGTTCGCCGTGGTCGCCGGGACGCACCAGGCCTACCTCGCCTACCCGCCCGTCCGGTCCGGGCCCGGGATGGTCGTGATGGACCCCGACCGTCGCCACCAGGCCCACCAGGCCGTGCAGCAGTTCCGCGCCGACGGCGGCACCGCGATGGGCCAGTGGCTGGCGCTGGCCGGGCGCCTCTTCGACTCCGTCCCCGGAGCGTCCGGGAGCGGGCTGGCCAAGCGGCACGCGATCCTGCTGACCGACGGCGAGAACCACAATGAAACCCCCGACCAGCTGAGCGCGGCGATCGCCGGCGTGGCCGGCCGGTTCCAATGCGACTGCCGCGGCGTGGGCGTCGACTGGCAGGTCGCCGAGGTCCGCCGCATCGCGCAGGCGCTGCTCGGGACCGTCGACATCGTCGGGGAGCCGAGCGGGCTGCGCGCCGAGTTCGCGGCGCTGATGCAGGCCTCGATGGGCCGCGGGATCGCCGCCGCGGACCTGCGCGTGTGGACGCCGCAGGGCGCGCAGCTGCTGTTCGTGCGCCAGGTGTCGCCGTCGGTCGAGGACCTGACGGCGCGACGCACCGAGGTCAACGCGCTGACCGGCGCCTACCCGACCGGGTCCTGGGGCGACGAGTCCCGCGACTACCACGTCGCGGTCCGGCTCCCGGCGAAGTCGCTCGGCCAGGAGCAGCTCGCCGCGCGCGTGCAGCTCGCCGTCGGGCCCGACGTCGTCACGCAGGCGCTGGTCAAGGCGCGCTGGTCCGACGACGAGGGCTTGACCACCCGGATCAACCCCGAGGTCGCCCACTACACGGGCCAGACCGAGCTCGCCGACGCCATCCAGCAGGGCCTGGCCGCGCGGGCCTCCGGCGACGAGGCCACCGCGACCACCCGGCTCGGGCGCGCGGTCCAGCTCGCCGAGGCGACCGGGAACGCTGAGGCCACGACCCGGCTGCGCAAGGTGGTCGACATCGACGACCCGGGCACGGGCACCGTACGGCTGCGCCGCGACGTGGCGAAGCTCGACGAGATGGCGCTCGACACCGCCTCCACCAAGACGACGAGGATCCGTCCGTGAACCGTTGCCCGAACGGCCACTACACCAGCGCCGCCGACTACTGCGACATCTGCGGGGCGCCCCTCGAGGCCGCTGCGGGCGCCGCCGCGCAGGCCGACCCGCAGGCCGGCGGGGCGACGGCCACCGCCGCTGGTGACGCGGTCCCCGCACCCGCCGCGGCGCTCGACCCGTGCCCGGCCTGCGGCACGCCGCACGGACCGGACGCGCTCTTCTGCGAGGGCTGCGGCTACGACTTCACGACCGGGACGATGCCCCGCCCGCTCGACCCGCCGGTCGGGCTCGACCCGGCTCCTCCGCCCGGGTCCGCACCCGACGTGAGCGTCGTGACCGGTCACGCGGACGCACCCGGGGACGTGGCCGCACCCGAGGAGGAGGACGCGTCCGGGCTCCCCGACGTGCCCGTCGCCCCGCCGGCCGCGCGCTGGGTCGTCGAGCTCTGGGTCGACCCGGCCTGGCACACGGCGTCGCAGAGCCCGGACCCGCTGCCGTCCTCCGGCCCCCCGCGGACGGTCGTGCTGACCAGCCGCTCGGCGCTGGTCGGGCGGCCGTCGGCCAGCCGCAACATCCACCCCGACGTCGACTGCGCGGAGGACACCGGCGTGAGCCGACGGCACGCCCAGCTGACGACCGACGGGACCCGCTTCTGGGTCGAGGACCTCGAGTCCGCGAACGGCACCTTCGTCGGGGGGTCGGGCGGCGCGCTGCCGAAGGACCCGCTCGCCGTGGGCGTCAAGCACGAGCTGGGCGCCGACGACCGCGTCTACGTGGGGGCCTGGACACGGCTGGTCGTCCGGCCGGCGACCGAGGACGAGCAGGGCTGAGCCGGGCCGACCAGGCCTGAACGCGCGGGCGGCGCGCCGTCCGGGTCCGCCGCGCGCGAACACGTACGTGGTCCGGCACGCGCGTGTGGCAGCGTGGGTGCGCGGTCGTGGGGGTCCACCCCGCGCCCGGTCGAAGACGCAGGAGGAGCTCCGTGGAGATCAAGGTCGGCATCCAGTACGTGAACCGTGAGGTCGTCGTCGACACCGACGAGAGCGCCGCGCAGGTCGAGGCGGCCTTCGCCGCCGCGGTCGCCGACGGCTCGGTCCTGACGCTCACCGACAACCGCGGCCGCAAGGTCATGATCCCGGGCGAGCGGATCGCCTACGTCGAGCTCGGCGAGGAGAACGCGCGCCGGGTCGGCTTCGGCAGCCTCTGAGCCACGGCCCGGGCGGCGCGGCCGGCGGCTACGGCTGCAGGCCGAGCCGCCGGAGCCGGGCCGCGTGCTTCTCGACCAGGCGCGAGAGGCTCTTGTTGACGGCCACCACGTCGACGCCCTCGGCACCCATCAGCAGCCGGGTCAGGCCCACCCGGTCGACGGCGACGCGCTGCGCCTGGCTCAGCGCCTCCCCCGCGAGCCGCCGGCCCCACAGCGCGAGCCGGCCCGCGACCCGCGGGTCCGCCTCGATGCCGGCCCGGACGTGCTCGACGACGAAGTCGTCGTGCCCGGCGTCGGAGAGCACCTCGTCCACGAGGGCGCGGGTCTCGGGGTCCACGTGGACGGCCACCTCGGCGTAGAAGTCGTCGGCGAAGCCGCTGCCGACGTAGACCCACATCAGGCCCTCGAGCCAGTCCTTCGGCCGCGTGTGCGCGTGGAAGTCGTCGAACGCCCGGTGGAACGGCTCCATCGCCCCCATCAGGTCGGCACCCAGCTCGGCGAGCCGGTCCCGGACCCGCTCGAGGTGGTCGACCTGGCGCCCGGCCATGGTCGCGAGCGTCACCTTGTCCGCCAGCGTCGGCGCCCCGGCCCCGTCCTGTGCGAGCCGCTCGAAGGCGGTGAGCGCCCCGTACGCGATGGCGCCGAGCAGGTCCACGGTGCCGGCCCGCAGGTCGGCGTCGTCGGCCCCGCGGTCGGCGGGCTGGTCGGGGACCGGGATGACGTCTGACATGGGCGGCAGCCTAATGAGGGGTTCGTGAGCACCGGCGGGCTAGACTCCTTACCACAGACGCCCTACCGGCGTCCTGGCCGCCGGCCTCGGCACCGCGATGCGTTCGCGTCGTGCCGGCTCGTGCGGCCACCGCAGACGTAGACAGGCGAACCGCTGAACACGCACACGAACACGACCACGCCCGAAGGCGTCCTGGACCCCGAGCTCGAGACGACCGACCTGGAGCTCGACGAGACGGAGCTCGACGCCGACGGGCTCGACGACACGGTGCTCGACGAGGGCTCGCTGGCCGCGGCCGAGCAGGCCGACGAGGCCGAGGCCCCGCTCCCAGAGACCTTCGCCGACCTCGGCGTCGAGGGCCTCATCGTCCAGGCGCTCGAGCAGGTGGGCATCGTCCACCCCTTCCCGATCCAGGCCATGGCCATCCCGATCGCGCTGTCGGGCACCGACATGATCGGCCAGGCGCGCACCGGCACCGGCAAGACCCTCGCCTTCGGCATCGTCATGCTGCAGCGTGCGGCCGCGCCGGGCGAGCCCGGCTACGACGAGCTCAGCAAGCCGGGCGCCCCGCAGGGCCTGGTCGTCTGCCCGACGCGCGAGCTCGCGAGCCAGGTCAGCAAGGATCTCTCCACCGCCGCCGCGCTGCGGCCGATCCGGGTCCTCACCGTCTACGGCGGCGTCGGCTACGACGTCCAGATGGACGCGCTCAAGGAGGGCGTCGACGTCGTCGTCGGCACGCCGGGCCGGCTGCTGGACCTGGCCGACCGCCGCGTCCTCGACCTCTCGCACATCAAGACGCTCGTCCTCGACGAGGCCGACGAGATGCTCGACCTGGGCTTCCTGCCCGACGTCGAGCGCCTGCTGGCCAAGACGCCCGCGTCGCGCCAGACCATGCTCTTCTCGGCGACGATGCCGTCCGCGATCGTGACGCTCGCCCGCCGCCACCTCGAGCACCCGGTGAACATCCGCGCCGAGTCCGCCGACGACGAGACGACGGTGCCGGCGACGGCCCAGTTCGTCTACCAGGCGCACATGCTCGACAAGCCCGAGGTCGTCGCGCGCATCCTGCAGGCGCAGGACCGCGGCCGAGTGATGATCTTCAGCCGCACCAAGCGCTCGGCGCAGCGGCTGACCGACGACCTGGTCGAGCGCGGCTTCGAGGCGACCTCGATCCACGGCGACCTCAACCAGGTGGCCCGCGAGAAGGCGCTGAAGCGCTTCCGCGAGGGCAAGGTGGACGTCCTCGTCGCCACCGACGTCGCTGCCCGCGGCATCGACGTCACGGGCGTCACGCACGTGATCAACTACGAGTGCCCTGACGACGAGAAGACCTACGTCCACCGCATCGGCCGCACCGGCCGGGCCGGCGCGTCGGGCATCGCGATCACCTTCGTGGACTGGGCCGACCAGACCCGCTGGAAGGTGATCAACAACGCGCTCGGGCTCCCGTTCCCGGAGCCGCAGGAGACCTACTCCACCTCCGCGCACCTGTTCCACGACCTCGGCATCGACCCCAAGGCGAAGGGCCGGCTGAACGAGCCGACCCCGGAGCCGCCGCGCGAGCGCGACCGTGACCGGGACCGCGACCGCGACCGCGACGCCGGTGGGCGTGGCCGGCGTGGCAGCGAGGGCGGCGGCCGCGGCCAGGCCAAGGACGGCGCCAAGGACGGGGCCAAGGCCGACGGCGAGGGTTCGGGCTCGAGCCGGAGCCGCGGCCGGCGCCGGCTCCGCAACGGCGTGGCCGTCGACGCGGAGGGCACGACGGCCGAAGCGACGACGGACGCGGCCGGCAGCGGTGCGCCCGTGACCGAGCGCGAGGTCCCCGCGGTGGAGCCGACGCAGCAGACGGAGACCTCGGCAGCCGCCGAGACCGCGGTCGAGGCGGGCGAGGGTGACGTGACCAAGCGTCGCCGTCGTCGCCGCGGTGGCCGTGGGCGGAACCGTACCGACTCGTCCGAGACGGCGGGCTCGGACGCGTCCGACGCGTCGGGGTCCTCCGACGGCGACGCCGCAGCGACCGCTCCGGCCGGCGACGTCTGACCGACCCGCACGAGCTAGGGGCACTGCCCCGTACGACACCCGACGAGCCCGGCTCGTTGGGTGTCGTCGTCTCCGGGGTCCGCTGCCCCGGCGCGTCCTAGCGGGCCAGGCCCTTCGGCTTCGCGGTGACGACGACGTTGCTGTCGTAGCCACCCTCGCCGCGGCGGTAGTCGCCCCCGCAGGTGATCAGGACCAGGTGCGGGTCGCCGGTCTGCTCGAAGGCCGCGCTGCCGGTGGCGAGGGCGTCCTTCTTGATCGTGCGGATCGACGTGACGGTGTAGGCGAGGTGGTGGCCGCCCGGCCCCCGCAGGGTGACCGTCTCGCCCTTCTTCAGGCTGGGCAGCCGGACGAAGAAGCCGAGGCCGTCGGTCGCCGAGTCGACGTGCCCGGCGATGACCGTGTTGCCGAACGGGTCGCCCGCACGGGCGCTGCCGTCCCACCAGCCGACGTGCTGCACGTCCTCGGGCACCTGGAGCTCCCCGTCGCGGGTGGCGGCGGGCTGGACCGGGGCGGCGTCACCGCCGGGCAGGACGACCTGGTCGGGCACGAAGGTGATCCGGTTGCTCGCGGCCGGGGTCCCGACGGCGGCGGGCGGCGCCGGCCCGTCGGCGGGCGCGGGCGACGTCGCGGCCGGGCTGCCCGGGTCGGCGGCCGGGGGCTGGCCCACGACCGCCGGGTCCGTCCCGCCGCACGCGCCCAGCCCGAGGGCCAGCGCGAGCACCACGCCCGCGTACGCCGGCCGGAGCCGGGGACGCTGGGTCAACGAGTCAGCTTCGCGAGGAAGCGGACGACGCCGGCGGCCTCGCCACCCGTGCCGGTGTCGACCTTCTTGGGCCGCTCGGAGCCGGACGAACCGGTGGCCAGCACGTGCACCGCGACGTTCATCGTGTTGTTGTCCGGGTCGCCGAGCGCGTAGACGCGGTTCACGGCGCCGCCCTTGACGGTCAGGCTGACCGGGCCGAGGTAGACGGGCGACGTCTTGCCCGTGGGCGTGATGGCGACCTTGTACGTGGCGACCGGGACGGTGAGGTTCAGGGACTCGCCGTTGGCGATGTCGGAGAACAGGACCTTGCCGTTCACCCGGACGTCCGCCTCCGGCACGGTGGCCGTGTGCGCGACGACGAGCTCGGCCTTGCCGCGCGGCACCGACGTGGTGTCGTTGCGGAACACGGTGACGTTGGGTTCCGTGGAGCCGCCCGCGGGGAGGTGGACGACGACGTCCCAGCTCGAACGCGCCTTGACGGCGAACGAGCGGCTGAGCAGCTCCATCCCGGCGTCGCTGAAGGTCACCTCGCGCGACCCCGGACGCACCTTGAACGGACCGACGACGGCCGCGGTCTTGACGCCCTTGGCCACCTGCTTGCCGTCGACCGTGACGTCGACGCTGCGGCCCGGCAGGCCCTGGACGACGTACAGGCTGGCGCTGTTGGCCGCGTAGCTCGGGCCGGCGGTGAGACCCGCCAGGCCGAGCGTGGCACCGAGCGTCAGCACCAGGACGAGCAGCCGTCGCGGCGCGCGTGTGGTCATGAGAACCCCCCCGAGCTCTGGTCGGGACGTCGGCGACGACGTCCCAGCGGCGCCCGGCCCCCCGGACGCTCCAGGCGAGGCTACAAGCCGCCCAGGGGCCCCGCAGCCACGCTGGATAAGTCCGTAGGACGTATCTGAAGGCGGGCGAAGAGGTGGCTCCGACGGGGCCGCCGGACCGCCCTAGGGCCGCGGGTAGCGTGGCGATCATGACGACGGCCCCCGCAGCACTCGCCGGCACCTACGACCTCGCCGGCTTCCAGGTCAACCGCATCGGCTTCGGTGCCATGCAGCTCCCCGGCCCCGGGGTGATGGGCCCGCCCAAGGACCACGACGCGGCGATCGCCGTGCTCCGGCGGGCGGTCGAGCTCGGCGTGAACCACATCGACACGGCCCAGTTCTACGGCCCGGACGTCTCCAACGCCCTCATCCGCGAGGCGCTGCACCCGTACGCCGACGACCTCGCGATCGTCTCCAAGGTCGGGGCGCGCCGCGACAAGAAGGGCCGCTGGCTCCCGGCGCTGACGCCCGAGCAGCTGCGCGAGGACGTCGAGACGAACCTCCGCGAGCTCGGCACGGAGCAGCTGGCCGCGGTGAACCTGCGGCTGCAGGAGCAGCCGGTGCCCGGGCAGGCGCCGTTCCAGGACCTGCTCGCCGCGATGGTGCAGATGCGCGAGGACGGCCTGATCGCCGGCGTCGGCATCTCGACCGCCACGCTGGAGCAGGTCGAGCAGGCGATCGAGCACGCCAACGTGGTGACCGTGCAGAACGCCTACAGCCTCGTCGCGCGCGGCGACGAGGACGTGCTCCGGCTGTGCTCGGACCACGGCATCTCCTACGTGCCCTACTTCCCGCTGGGCTCCGCCTTCCCGGGCATGCCCAAGGTGGTCGACGACCCGGTCGTCCAGGCCGTCGCGCAGCAGACGGACTCCACGCCCGCGCAGGTCGGGCTGGCCTGGCTGCTGGCCCACGACGACAGCGTCCTGCTCATCCCCGGCACCTCGTCGGTGTCGCACCTGGAGCAGAACATCGCCGTGGCGTCGGTCGAGCTGACCGACAGCCAGCTCGCCCAGCTCGACGCGGTCGCGCCGCCGGCCTGACCCGTTGCTGAGCGGGGCCCGGCGAGGGCCCCGCTCAGACGGCCACGCGGAGCCGCTTGCGCAGCTCGTCGTAGACCTCGGGACGGGTGGTGTTCACCCCGAGCCCGTGGTCGGTCTTGCCGGTGCCGTGGTAGTCGCTCGACCCGGTGCCGAGCACCCCGAGCCGGTCGACGAGGGCCCAGAGCTCGGCGCGGGCCTCCGCGTCGTGGTCCTGGTGGTCGACCTCGACGCCGTCGAGGCCGTGGCGCTCGACGAGCTCGGTGAGGAACTCCTCCGGCAGCAGCGCCGCGCGCCCGCGGCCCCACGGGTGGGCGATGACGGCGACGCCGCCGGCCTGGTGCACGAGGTCGATGCCGTGCCCGACCTCGATGGCGTAGCGCCCCACGTGCGCGGGACCGCCGTCGGCGAGGAAGCGGTCGAACGCCTCGGTACGGTCCTCGACCCAGCCCGCCGCCACCAGGGCGTCGGCGATGTGGGGCCGCCCGACGGACGGCGAGGACCCGACCTGCGCCATCACCTCCTCCTCGGTGACGGGCACCCCAAGCCCGGCCAGGAGGTCGAGCACGGGCCGCAGCCGCCCCGAACGCCCCTCCCGCACCCGCACCATCTCCTCCGCCAGCGCGGCGGCCTCCGGGTCGGCCCCGTACGCGAGCAGGTGCACGCTCTGCCCCTGCCGCGAGCAGGACAGCTCCATGCCGTGCACGACCTCGACGCCGTGCTCGCGCCCGGCCGCCACCGCCCGGTCGAGCCCGTCGAAGGTGTCGTGGTCGGTCAGCGCGACCACGTCGAGGCCGGCCTCGTGGGCCGCCACCACCAGCTCGGCCGGGGTGTCGGTGCCGTCGGACACGTTGGAGTGGGTGTGGAGGTCGATCCGCATGCCCCAGACCTACCACCCCGGCCCTGACCTCCCGGCCACCCCCTCACCACGCCGACCGGTACGCCTTCCCGGTCCGGAGCCGCTCCCGACCGGGAGCAGGTACCGCTCGCGGGGGCCGCGTACCGGTCGAGGAGACAGCGGCGTCACCTCCGGCACCAGAAGGCACGCCACGAGGTCAGCGCCGTGACTTACGGCGCCAGAAGTCAAGGCCCGCCGTCACCCGCGTCGACCGGTACGCCTTCCCGGTCCGGAGCCGCTTCCGACCGGGAACGGGTACCGCTCGCGGGCTCCGCGTACCGCTCGAGGGCTAGTCGCCGACCAGGCCCCGGACCACGCGGAGGGCGACGGAGGCCTTGGCGAGGTCGGTGGGACCCGTGAGCACGGAGCGGAGGGTCGAGCGGGCGCCGGCGGCCGCGGGCGTGGCGTGCTCCCAGGCCTCGACCAGCTCGTGCGTCGCCTGCGCCGGGTCCTGCGCGGCAGCGCCGGGGACGGCGGCGCGGGCGACGACCTGGGCCGTGAGCCTCGCGTGCGCGGTGTGCAGGTCGTCGCGCAGGGCGGCCCGGGCCATCGTGGACCAGCGGTCCTCGCGCGGGAGCGCGGCGATCCGGCTCATCAGGCGGTCCAGGCCGAGCCGCTGCGCGAGGGCCAGGTGCACGCGGACGACGAGCGTCGGGTCGAGGTCCTCCGCGCGGGCGGTGGTCACGGCCGAGAGGGCGGCGAACGCCGCGGGCAGGACGGCGACGCGGGCGGCGAGGTCGTCGGGGACGCCGGCCGTCCGCAGCTCGGCGGCCCGGCCGGCCACGACCTCGGCCTCGCGCTCCCCGAGCGCGTCGGGCAGCACGGCCACGACGGCGTCGACCCCGGGCCGGAGGTCGGCCTCCGTCGCGTCGATCTCGAGCGGACGGGGCCGCTCGTTCACCAGCCAGCGCGTCACGCGCTCGACGAACGTCCGCACGGCGAGCCGCATCCGGGTCTGGACCTCGGCCGGCACGGCGTGGTCGAGCGCCGCGACCTCCGCCTCGAGGTCGGCCGCGCCGAAGATCGCCCGGGCCGCGATGTGCGCCCGCAGCAGCTCGGGCGCCGTCGCGCCGGTCTCGGTGGAGAGCCGGTGGAAGCAGGTGATGCCGGCGGTGTCGACGAACGTGTTGACCACGACGGTGGTGACGATCTCGCGGTGCAGGCGGTGGCGCCGCATCTGCTCGGTGTACGTGCCGCGCAGGGCCGGCGGGAAGTAGGTCACGAGCCGGTCGGCCAGGTCGGGCTCGTCGGGCAGGTCGCTGCGCCCGACCTCGTCGCTGAGCACGATCTTGGTGTACGCCAGCAGCACCGCGAGCTCGGGCGAGGTCAGGCCCCGGTTCTTGGCGCGGCGCGCGTCGAGCGCCTCGTCCTCGGGCAGGAACTCGATGGCCCGGTCGATGAGCCCGTGCTCCTCGAGCCGCACGATCCACTCCCCGTGCACGCGCGCCATCGCGGGGGCCTGCGCCTCGGCGTTGGCCAGCGCCAGGTTCTGCGAGACGTTGTGGGCGAGCACCAGCCCGGCCACGTCGTCGGTCATCGACGCCAGGAGCGCGTTGCGGCCCTCGGTGGTCAGCGAGCCGTCCGCGACGTCGGGGGCCAGCAGGATCTTGATGTTGACCTCGTGGTCGGACGTGTCCACGCCCGCCGAGTTGTCGATGAAGTCGGTGTTGATCTTGCCGCCGGCGGTCGCGTACTCGATGCGGCCGAGCTGGGTCAGGCCGAGGTTGCCGCCCTCCCCCACGCAGCGCGCCCGCAGCTGGGCGCCGTCCACCCGCAGCCCGTCGTTGGCCTTATCGCCGACGTCGGCGTTCGTCTCGGTCGCGGCCTTGACGTAGGTGCCGATCCCGCCGTTCCACAGCAGGTCGACGGGCGCCCGGAGCGCGGCGCTGATCAACGACGTCGGGTCGAGGGAGGTCACGCCGTCGGCCAGCCCGAGGGCGCGCCGGACCGGTTCGGTGACCGGGATCGACTTGAGCGTCCGGGGGAAGACCCCGCCGCCCTCGGAGACCAGCGCCGGGTCGTAGTCGGCCCAGCTCGACCGCGGCAGCGCGAACAGCCGCTGCCGCTCGGCGAAGCTGCGGGCCGGGTCCGGGTCGGGGTCCAGGAACACGTGCCGGTGGTCGAAGGCGGCCACCAGGCGCACGTGCTCGCTGAGCAGCATCCCGTTGCCGAAGACGTCGCCGCTCATGTCGCCGATGCCGACGCAGGTGAAGTCGTCGCGGTCGGGGTCGATGCCGAGCTCGCGGAAGTGCCGGACGACCGACTGCCACGCGCCGCGGGCCGTGATGCCCATGGCCTTGTGGTCGTAGCCGGCCGAGCCTCCCGAGGCGAACGCGTCGCCCAGCCAGAAGCCCTCGTCCAGCGCGATCGCGTTGGCGACGTCGGAGAAGGTCGCCGTGCCCTTGTCGGCCGCGACCACGAGGTAGGGGTCGTCCCCGTCGTGGCGCACCACGTCCGGCGGCGGCACGACGACCGGGCCGTCCGCGGTGGCACGGAGGTTGTCGGTCACGTCGAGCAGGCTCGTGACGAAGATCTGGTAGCAGGCGACGCCCTCGGCCAGCCAGGCGTCGCGGTCGAGCGCCGGGTCGGGAAGCCGGCGCGGCACGAAGCCGCCCTTGGCGCCGGTCGGGACGATCACCGTGTTCTTGACGGTCTGCGCCTTGACCAGGCCCAGGACCTCGGTGCGGAAGTCCTCCGCCCGGTCGGACCAGCGCAGCCCGCCGCGGGCGACCAGCCCGAACCGCAGGTGGACCCCCTCCACGCGCGGAGCGTGCACGAAGATCTCGAACGCGGGCCGCGGCTCGGGCAGGTCCGGGACCTCGCGCGACCGCAGCTTGAGCGCGAGCGCTGCCCGACCGGACCGGTAGAAGTTCGTCCGGACGAGCGCCTTCAGCACGGACAGGAACGAGCGGATGATCTTGTCCTGGTCGAGGCTGGACACGTCGTCCAGCGCGGTCTCGACCGACGTCACGAGCGCCGCCGCCCGCTCGGCCCGCTGCGCGACCGTCAGCTCCCGTGCGGGGTCGAAGCGGACCGCGAACAGCTCGAAGAGCGTCCGCGCGATCGCCGTGTTCGCGGCGAGGGCCTGGGCCATGTAGGTCTGGCTGTACGAGACGCCGCCCTGGCGCAGGTAGTGCCCGACCGCGCGCAGCAGGCTCACCTCGCGCCAGCCCAGCCCCGCCGCCATGACCAGCCCGCAGAACGCGTCCGACTCGGCCTCGCCCTCGTACGCCGCCCGGAACGCCGCCACGAAACGCTCGCGCCCGGCGGTGTCCCAGTCGGTGGCCACGGCGGCCGCGCCGCCCGGGACGGCGAGCCCGAAGTCGTAGATCCAGGCCCGTTCCTCGTCGCCGGCGTCGAGCTCGTACGGGCGCTCGTCGATCACGTCGACGCCCAGGCGGGTCAGGTGCGGCAGGAGCTGCGACAGCGACAGCGAGACGTCGCGACGGAAGATCTTGAGCCGCAGGTCGGCCTCGTCGACCCCTCGACCGGGCAGCGGGTCGGGCACGTAGAGGGCCAGGGCCATGTCCGCCCCGCTCTGCAGGTCGGCCAGGGCCACGAGGTCCTGGCGGCCCTGGCGCGGCGTGTAGTCCTCCTTGTAGCCCTCCGGCAGCGCGCGCAGCAGCGCGCCGAGCCGGTCGGCCGCCCGGGTGCCGCCGAGCAGGTCCGCGAACTCGTCGTCCCAGGTCCGCGTGGCCGCGGTGAGCTCGCGCTCGAGGGCGCGCAGGTCGATGCCCTCGTCCAGCACGACGGGTGCGTGCCCCGCGGGCATCCGCACGACCACGTGCAGCCGGGCCAGCACGGCGTCGGTCACGCGCGCGCTGTCGTCGATGCTCGCGCCGCCCAGGCGCTCGAGCAGGACCTGCTCCATCCGGCGGCGGACCGTGCCGGTGTAGCGGTCGCGCGGCAGGTAGACCAGGCACGAGGCGTAGCGCCCGTACGGGTCGGCGCGCACGAACATGCGGACCTGGCGCCGTTCCTTGAGGTGGGCGATCCGCTCGACGGTCTCGGCGAGCTCGGGCAGCGGCGTCTGGAAGAGCTCGTCGCGCGGGTAGGTCTCGAGCGTGTCGACGATGGCCTTCCCGCCGTGGCTGGCGAGGTCGTAGCCCGAGCCCGCGATGACGGCCGCGGCCTTCTGCCGGAGCACGGGGACGCGCATCACGCTCTCGGAGTAGGCCGTCGTCGAGAACAGCCCGAGCAGCCGGTGCTCCCCCACGACGGCGCCGTCCGCGTCGAAGCGGCGGACGCCGATGTAGTCCAGGTAGGCGGGCCGGTGGACCCGCGAGCGGGCGTTGTCCTTGGTCACCACGAGCAGCGCGGGCGGTCCGTCCAGCCGCGGCAGCGCGGCGAAGGCGCCGGGGGCGTCCTCGTCGCCGTGCAGGATGCCGAGCCCGGTCCCGGGGACGGGCACGTAGCGCGCGTGCTCACCCTCCCCGACGAGGTCGTAGTCCCGGGCGCCGAAGAACGTGAAGTGGTGGGTGCTCAGCCAGTCGAGCAGCTCGCGCGCCTGGTCGGCCTCGCCGCCGGTGCCCGCGTGCGGACCCGAGCCGACCTGTTCCGCGAGCTCGGCCGACACGGCGACGGCACGGTCGGCCATCGCGCGCCAGTCGGCCACGGACACCCCGACGAGGTCGAGCACCTCGTGGACGCCGCGCTCGAGGTCGGCCGCGGCCACGTCCTCCGGACCGAGTCGCGCGGGCGGCAGCAGCTCCAGGTGCATCCAGGACTCGTGCAGGGTGGCGGGCTCGGCCGCGGCCTCGGCGGAGCGCAGCAGCTGGCGCAGCCGGCCCTCGGCGTCGCGCAGCACCAGGAACTGCGGGTGGAAGACCTCGCGGATCGTCCAGCCCTGGCGCAGGACCTCCATCGTCACCGAGTCGACGAGGAACGGCAGGTCGTCGGTGACCACCTGCAGCACGGTCGCGCCGCCCACGCCGCCGGACCCGCCGACGTCGTCGAGGCCCGAGAGGTCGTCGGGCGCGTCGGTCCCGCCCGGGCCGACGACCCGGACGACGTCCTGGCCCGGCTCGCGGACCAGGGCCGCGCGGTAGTGGGCCTCGACGAGGGCCAGCAGGTCGTCGACCGTACGGTCCTCGAGGTCGGCCGGGTCGACGTGACGGAAGTAGTGCCACATGAAGGTCGAGACGGCGTCCGGGTCCTGCCCGAGCTCGGCCGCCACGCGGCGTCCGGCGGCGGCGACCGCGGCGATCTTGTCGGTCTTGTCCTGCTCGAGCCCGACCTCGTACGTCGTCACCACACCATCCGTCTCTGCCCTGGGCGCACCCCGTCGTGCGCCACGACCACGTTAGACGGTGCCGCGTCGGCTGGTTCAATGGCCGCATGGACATCTCGACCGACCTCGACTTCGCCGCGACGCCGGCCGCCGTGCACGCGATGATGCTGGACCGCGGCTACCAGGAGCAGGTCTGCGTGGACAGCGAGTCGCGCCGCTGGGAGGTAGAGATCACCCCGCCGCGCACCAAGACCTCGCGCACCCTCGACGCGCCGGAGTCCGCGGCCCGCTTCACCGGCTCCGAGCTGACGATCCTCGAGGAGACGACCTGGGGCGAGGCGGCGGCCGACGGCTCCCGCCGGGCCGACCTCGTGCTCACCGTCGAGCGCCAGCCGGTGACGCTGCGCGGCACGTTGCACCTGGCCCCCGGCGGCCGCGGGACCACCGTCCGCCTCACCGGCGAGCTCAAGGTCAACGTCCCGCTGCTCGGCCGCAAGCTCGAGCAGGGCGCGGCCCCGGCGGTGCTCGCCGGGTTCCGCACGCAGCAGAAGGCCGGCGACCGCTGGCTCGCGGAGAACCCGGCCGCCTGACCCGAGCGCGGTTCAGGGCAGGACGTCGACCGGGCACCGCAGCCCCGGTGCCCGGGCGATCCGGGCGTCGGCCGTGAGCAACGGGCAGCCCAGCCGTTCGGCGAGCGCGATGTAGAGGGCGTCGTACGCGCTCAGGTTCGCCCGCAGCCCCCACACCCGCTCGGTCATCGGTCCGGCCGGGTGGCGGGTCAGGCTCGCGCTCTGCAGCCCGACGAGCGCGCGACCCGCCGTCCCGGCGTCGAGACGGTTCCCCAGCACCAGCCCGCGGAGCGCGCTCGTCACCTCGGAGTCGAGCAGGTGCGGGGCGTGGAGCTCCTCCTCGGCCAGCCGCTCGCGCGTCTGCCCGTGCCTGAGCAGGGCGCCGACCAGAACCGAGGAGTGGACGACGACCACGGCCTAGCGCCGGCCGGCGTCGATGGCCGCGAGGATCTCGTCGGTCCCGACGTCCGTGGACGGCATGGCGTCGAAGATCTCGGCGTTCCGGGTGCGGCGGGCCAGGCCCTCGAGCTCCTTGACGACGACCGCGTTCACCGAGGAGCCCTCGCGGGCCGCCAGCTGCTCGAGCCGCTCGACGACGTCGTCGGGCACGTTCCGGACGTAGAGGGTCCTCATGCCGTCCATGCTAGCAATCTGCTAGCAGCTCAGCCGGCCTTCGCCGCCGCAACCTCCGCACGCCGCTTCTTGGCCGCCTCGACGGAGGCACGCAGGGCCGCGACGAGGTCGACGACCTCGGCCTCCTGGGGCGCCTCGGTCGCCTCGGCCATCGGGACGCCCGCGGCCTTGCTCTGCACGACCTCCTCGAGCGCCTCGCGGTAGGCGTCGGTGTACTCGTCGGGCTGGAAGTCCCCCGACAGCGCCTCGATGAACGACTGCGCCATGGTCACCTCGGCGTCGGAGACCGACACCGTCTCCGGCGGCGCGGCGAACTGGCCGTCGCGCAGCTCGTCGGGCCAGAGCATCGTGTGCATGACGAGCAGGCCGTCGCGGGGACGGACCAGGGCGAGCGCCTCCCGCGAGCGGAGCGCGACCTTGACGAGCGCGCACTGCCCGGTCTTGACCAGCGCGTCGCGGAGCAGCACGTAGGGCTTGGTGCCCGGTCCGTCCGCCTGCAGGAAGTAGGTCTTGTTGAAGTAGGTCGGGTCGACCTCCTCCTCGGCCACGAACTGCACCACCTCGACGGCCTTGGTCGTGGCCAGCGGGAGCGAGTCGAAGTCCTCCTTCTCCAGGATGACCATCCGCCCGTCCGCGAGCTCGTAGCCCTTGGCGATCTCGGCGTACGGGACCTCCTCGCCGTCGATCTCGCAGACCCGGCGGTACTTGATCCGGCCGCCGTCGGCCGCGTGGACCTGGCGGAAGGCGATGTCCTTCTCCTCGGTGGCGGAGTAGAGCTTCACCGGGATCGTGACGAGACCGAAGGAGATCGCACCCTTCCAGATCGAGCGTGGCATGACGTCAGTCTGCCTGCGTGCCCTCGGCAGTCGGAAGGGCCGGTCCGTAGACCACGTGCAGGACCCCGTTCGGGTAGGCCGTCGAGGAGAGCAGCGCCAGCGTCGTCTGCGGGCCGCCCTCGTGGGCCAGGTAGGGCCCGGACCCGACCAGCACCGGGTAGACGAAGAGGTGCAGCTCGTCCACGAGGCCGTCGGCGAGCAGCGCCCGGACTAGCGTCGCGCTCCCGCTGACGTAGAGGTCGCCGTCGACCTCGTCCTTGAGCGCCGCGATCCCGTCCCGGTCGTACGGGAGCACGGTGGCGGGGCCCCAGGACGGTTCGGTGAGCGTGCCGGAGACGACGTACTTGTGGCTGTCGTTGAAGAAGGGGGCGCCGGGGTCGTCCTCCGCCGTGCGCTGCGACCACGCCGGCCCGAACATCTCGTACGTGCTCCGGCCCAGCAGGAGCGCGCTCGCACCGGCGGTGAGGGCCGCGGTGTCGGCGGTCTGCTCCTCGGTCCACGGGAAGGGCATCGTCCACATCGGCGCGCCGACCGACGCGTCGACGCTCGTGAACTCGTGCACCTTGATCGCACCCACCGGGTCTCCTCCTCGTCGTCCGGACGGTCGGTCCCGCCGGTGTGCTCATGGACCCGGCCTGCGCCCGGTTCTCATCGGCTCTAGCCGAAGGAGGCGTCGAGCTCCTCCGGGGCGTACCAGAGCAGGTCCCAGCGGTCCACAAGCCCGACCACGTCCTCGTCGTCGGCGACGTCGCCGAGCGCGCGGCCGCCGGCCACGGCGCGGGCGGCGTCCAGGTCCTCCGCCGCGCCCGGCTCGTCCGCGAACACGGCAGTGACCGCGGACCACCGCAGGCCACGGACGACGACCTCGCCGAACTCGCTGCCCCGGTCGTCGACCCGCCCGCTGTCGACCGCGACGGCGAGCACCGTGCGCAGCCCCGGGCCGGCGAGCAGCGCCGCCAGCCCCGCGTAGCCGAGGGCGACGAACCCGGCCTCCTCGTCGTCGGCGGGCCCCAGGTCGTGGGCGGCGAGCAGCGCGGGGCCCGGCGCGTACGCGGTCAGGCCGGCGAGCTCCTCGCCGGCGCGCAGGGCCAGGGCCTGCTCCCGGGACACGGGGACGAAGGCGGAGAGGGTGCTCATGCGCGACCCGCCAGAGCGCGTCGGCGTGCGGCCTCGGCCCGCGCGGCGGCCTTCGACGCGGCGGCCCGGCGCTCGGCCGGGGAGGCCACGCGGACGGGGCGGCGCGGGCGGGCCCGGCCGGTCGTGCCCAGCAGGTCCGCGACGGCATCGTCGAGGCACCGCACGAGGTCGTCGAGGTCGGGGACGGCGTCGCGGTCGGCGGTCAGGCCGAAGACCACCTCGCCGTCGTAGGAGGTGACGCCGACCGCGAGCAGGTGGCCGGGGGCCAGCGGCAGCACCGGGAACGTCTCCGTCAGCCGGGCACCGCCGGCGTAGAGCGGCACCTGCGGCCCGGGCACGTCGACGACGAGCACGTCGTACGGCGGGCGCGCGGTCCCGGCGGCGACGCGCGCCCCGAGGGCGTGCAGCGTGGCGGGCGCGAAGCCCGGGATCTCGGTCAGCGTCCGTGCGCCGACCGCGCGCCCGTCGTCCCGCTGCCCCTGCGTCGCCCGGACGACCTCGTCGAGCCGGACCAGCGGGTCGGGCTCCCCCGTCGGCAGGTCCACGACCCGGGCCTCCACGGCCACGCCCAGCGACGAGGTGCCCGTCTCGTCCTCCAGCACGGTCGTCGGCACCAGCGCCCGCAGCGGCCGGTCGAGCCGCCCGGCTCCGTCCCGGGTGGGCAGCCAGGCGCGCAGCCCGCCGGCCACGACGGCCAGGACCACGTCGTCGACCGTGCAGCCGTGCGCGACGTGGACGGCCTGCAGGTCCGCCAGCGGGACCAGCAGGGTCGCGACGCGGCGCCCCGGCGAGACGTTCCCCGCCAGCGGCGAACCGGCGGGCGGACGACCGCCGCGGAGCACGTCACCGGCGACCTCGCCCAGGCCGCCGACGACCGTGCCGCCGACGACCTCGCCCACCGCGAGGGCCACCCCGAGGGCACCGGCCACGACGCCGCGGAGGTTGTCGAGCGCGCGGACCGGGTCCTGCGCGCTCTCCCACAGGGCGCCGACGACGAGGTCGGTCGGGCCGGGCTCGAGGCCGGGGTTCCAGGCGGAGGCGAAGGTGTCCTCGGACGAGGCCGGGTCGACGTCGAGCAGCACCTGGGCGAGGTCGACCGTGTCGTCGCCGTCGACCAGGGCGAGGTGGGTCTTCTCGACCACGGCCACGCGGCCGCCCTCCAGCCCCTCGACGACATGGACCTCCCACAGCGGCCGGGACCGGTCCAGGCGCCGGGCGAGCAGCCGGGCGACGAGCTCGCGGAGCTGGTCGGACGTGCCCGGCCGGGGCAGGACCACGCCGCGCACGTGGGTCGCGAGGTCGAAGTCGTCGTCGTCGACCCACACCGGGGCGGCCAGCCGGCCCGGGACGGCCACGACGCGCTGACGGTAGCGCGGGACGTACGCGAGCCGGCTCTCGACCAGGGCGGCGACGGCAGCCCGGTCGACCGGGCCGCTCCCGGGGGTCGGCTCGAGCACGGTGACGGTGCCGACGTGGGCCGGCGTGCGGACGGTGTCGAGCGCGAGCAGCGAGACCTCGAGGGGGGTCAGTCGCTGGGGCACGCGTCCACCGTACGGCGTGCGCGTCCGCCGACGAGGACCCCTCGCCCGGGCGTCCGTCCGCCGCCCGGGAAACCCGTGACAGCCGGCGGCGACTCCGTATCCTGGTGAGTCAGGTGGGGCGGCCTGTCCCGGACGCCTCCACGATCTCAGGGGACCCGTGAGCACCACCGTCGAGCACCGCCCGGACGCGAGCGCAGCGCTGACCGCGCTGCTGCGGGAGCGCGTGGTGGTCATGGACGGCGCCATGGGCACCCTGCTGCAGGAGCAGGGCCTGTCGGAGGGCGACTTCCGCGGGGAACGGTTCGCCGGCTGGCCGAGCGACGTGCAGGGCAACAACGACCTGCTGAACCTCACCCAGCCGGAGCTGATCGGGTCGCTGCACACGCAGTACCTCGACGCGGGGGCGGACCTGCTCGAGACCAACACCTTCAACGCGCAGCGCATCTCGCTCGCCGACTACGGCATGAGCGACCTGGCGTACGAGATCAACCTCGCGGCGGCGCGGATCGCCCGGGGAGCCTGCGACGCCGCCGAGGCCCGCGACCCGGGCCGGCCGCGCTGGGTCCTGGGCGCGGTCGGACCGACGAACCGCACGGGCTCGATCTCGCCGGACGTCAACGACCCCGGCGCCCGGAACGTCACCTTCGACGCACTGGTCGAGGCCTACCGCGAGCAGGTCCAGGGCCTGGTCGACGGCGGCGCGGACGCGTTGATCATCGAGACGATCTTCGACACCCTGAACGCGCGGGCGGCGATCTTCGCCGTCGAGACGCTGTTCGAGGACCACGGCCGGCGCTGGCCGGTGATCATCTCCGGGACGATCACCGACGCGTCCGGCCGCACGCTCTCGGGCCAGGTGACCGAGGCCTTCTGGAACTCGGTGCGTCACGCCCGCCCGCTCGCCGTCGGACTGAACTGCGCCCTGGGCGCGAGCGACCTGCGCCCGTACGTCGCGGAGCTCTCCCGCATCGCCGACACCTTCGTCTCCACCCACCCCAACGCGGGGCTGCCGAACGCCTTCGGCGAGTACGACGAGTCGCCCGAGGACCTCGCCCGGGTGCTCGGCGAGTTCGCCCGCTCCGGCCTCGTGAACATCGTCGGCGGGTGCTGCGGCACGACGCCGGCGCACATCGCCGCGCTCGCCGCCGCCGTCACCGCGGAGACCACCGGCGTCGGCCCGCGCGAGCCGGCCGAGGTGCAGCCCGCGCTCCGGCTGTCGGGGCTCGAGCCGCTGACCGTCACCGAGGACTCGCTGTTCGTCAACATCGGCGAGCGGACCAACATCACCGGCTCCGCACGGTTCCGGAACCTGATCAAGGCCGGCGACTACCCCACCGCCCTGGAGGTCGCCCGGCAGCAGGTCGAGTCCGGCGCGCAGGTGATCGACATCAACATGGACGAGGGCATGATCGACGGCGTCGCCGCGATGGAGCGCTTCACGCGCCTCGTCGCCACCGAGCCCGACATCTGCCGCGTGCCGGTCATGATCGACTCCTCGAAGTGGGAGGTCGTCGAGGCCGGCCTCAAGGCGCTCCAGGGCAAGCCGATCATCAACTCGATCTCGCTCAAGGAGGGCGTCGAGCCCTTCCTCGAGCACGCGCGCCTCGCGCGGCGCCACGGCGCGGCCGTGGTCGTCATGGCCTTCGACGAGGACGGCCAGGCCGACACCCTCGAGCGGCGCCAGGACGTGTGCCAGCGGGCGTACGACCTGCTCGTGGACGAGGTGGGCTTCCCCGCGCACGACATCATCTTCGACCCGAACGTCTTCGCGCTGGCCACGGGCATCGAGGAGCACCAGAACTACGGCGTCGACTTCATCGAGGCCGTGCGCTGGATCAAGAAGAGCCTGCCCGGCGCGCTGGTGTCCGGCGGCATCTCGAACGTGTCGTTCTCCTTCCGGGGCAACAACCCGGTGCGCGAGGCGATCCACGCGGTGTTCCTCTTCCACGCCATCGAGGCGGGCCTCGACATGGGCATCGTCAACGCCGGCGCGCTCGTGGTCTACGACGACATCGAGCCGGACCTGCGCGAGCGCATCACCGACGTGGTCCTGAACCGCCGCCCGGACGCGACCGAGCGGCTGCTCGAGGTCGCCTCGGCGCACAACCGGGCGGCCTCGGGCGAGGTCACCGAGCAGGAGTGGCGCGGGCTGCCGGTCCGCGAGCGCATCACGCACGCGCTGGTGCAGGGCATCGACGCCTGGGTCGTCGAGGACACCGAGGAGCTGCGCCTCGAGCTGGTGGGGTCGGGCGGGCGTCCGCTCGACGTCATCGAGGGCCCGCTGATGGACGGCATGGGCAGGGTCGGCGACCTCTTCGGCGCCGGGAAGATGTTCCTGCCGCAGGTCGTGAAGTCGGCGCGCGTGATGAAGAAGGCCGTCGCGCACCTCGTGCCGTTCATCGACGCGGAGCGTCAGCCGGGCGAGACGACGACCAAGGGCAAGGTCGTCATGGCCACGGTCAAGGGCGACGTGCACGACATCGGCAAGAACATCGTCGGCGTGGTCCTGCAGTGCAACAACTACGACGTCGTCGACCTCGGCGTCATGGTCCCGGGCCAGAAGATCCTCGACACCGCGCGGGCCGAGGGCGCCGACCTGATCGGCGTCTCGGGCCTGATCACCCCGTCGCTGGACGAGATGGTCAACCTGGCGAAGGAGATGGAGCGCCAGGGGTTCACGATCCCGCTGCTGCTGGGCGGCGCGACGACGTCGCGGGCGCACACCGCGGTCAAGGTCGCGCCCGCGTACTCGGGCCCGGTCGTCTGGGTGAAGGACGCCTCACGCTCGGTGCCGACCGTCGCCTCCCTGCTCTCCGACGAGCGCCGGCCGGCGCTGCTCGAGTCGGTCGCGGCCGACTACGCGTCGCTGCGCGAGCGGCACGGGGCCAAGCGGACCGACCGGCCGCTGCGCTCGTACGCGCAGGCCAAGGCCCACGCGACCCCGCTCGAGTGGACGGGCCACCGCCCCGTACGCCCGCGGATGCTGCTGCAGCAGGCGCGCGACCAGCACACGTCCGAGCAGCCGACGGGCCCGCACGCGGTGGCGTCGTACACCCGGACGTTCGACGACTACGACCTCGACGAGCTGCGCGGCTACATCGACTGGAGCCCGTTCTTCGGCGCCTGGGAGATGCGCGGCCGGTTCCCGGACCTGCTGCACAACCCGGCGACCGCGACCGTGGCGCGCAAGCTCTACGAGGACGCGCAGCGGATGCTCGACCGGCTGACGCGGGAGAAGTGGCTGCGCGCGGCGGGGACGTTCGGGCTGTTCCCGGCCAACCGCGTCGGCACCGACGACCTGGAGCTCTACACCGACGAGAGCCGCACGGCCGTCCGGACGACGCTGCACCACCTGCGCCAGCAGGGCGAGCACCGCCCGGGCATCCCGAACCGGTCGCTGGCCGACTTCGTCGCGCCGAAGGACAGCGGCCTGACCGACTACGTCGGGGCGTTCGCGGTGACGGCGGGGCACGGTTCAGCGGAACGCGTCGCCGCCTTCAAGGCCGACCTCGACGACTACGGCGCGATCCTGCTCGAGTCGCTGGCCGACCGGCTGGCCGAGGCGTTCGCCGAGCGGCTGCACCAGCGCGTGCGGCGGGAGTTCTGGGGCTACGCGCCCGACGAGCGCCTGGCCGGCGACGACCTGATCGCGGAGCGCTACACGGGCATCCGGCCGGCGCCCGGCTACCCCGCCTGCCCCGACCACACCGAGAAGGCCCTGCTCTGGCACCTGCTCGACGTAGAGGCGCAGGTCGGGATCACCCTGACCGAGTCGATGGCCATGTGGCCGGGGGCGGCGGTCAGCGGCTGGTACTTCGCGCACCCCGAGAGCCAGTACTTCGTGGTCGGCCGGATCGGCCGCGACCAGGTGTCGGAGTACGCCACCCGCAAGGGCTGGACGCTCTCGGAGGCCGAGCGCTGGCTCGCGCCCAACCTCGACTACGTCCCGGAGGACTGAGGGCCCATGGCTGGCGCGTCGGTCGGCTACCGCGTACGCGGGCCGGTCGACGACGTCGCCCTCTCCGCCCTGCACGACCGGGCCTTCGGTGCTGCCGGCCCGGTGCTGCCCTGGAACGCGCGGCTGCACCACCACAGCCTGACCTGGGTCGAGGCGATGGTGCGCGACGGTTCCGTGGGCCCGCAGGTCGTCGGCTTCGTGAACGTGGTCTGGGACGGTGGCGTGCACGCCTTCCTGCTCGACACCTGCGTCGACCCGGAGCGGCGGCACGAGGGCATCGGCGTCGAGCTCGTACGACGGGCGGCCGAGGCGTCGCGCGGGACCGGCTGCGACTGGCTGCACGTCGACTTCGAGCCGCACCTCGAGACGTTCTACGCGCGCTGCGGCTTCTCCCCGACCCCGGCCGGGCTCCTGCGCCTCTGAGCACGTCGCGCAACACCCGCGCGACAGCACCTCATGTCACGGGGTAAGCGGCGCGCATGAGCGCAGACCAGAGCCAGGACGTCAGCGGCCACACCCACGAGGCCCGCGACCAGACCTCGACCACCGGCGAGGGCCCGGGCGACAGCATCCGCGAGCTCCTCCACCCCGACCAGAACGTCGGGGTCACCGAGGACGCCGAGCGGCACGAGGAGGAGGCCAGCCGCGAGGCGAAGGAGGGACCGACCGGAACCCGCGCCCCCGACCCTCGCGACCGTCCCTGACGGCGGGCGCGAGTCCCAGGAGTTTCACGTAAACGTGGGTCTCCGGTACTCACCACGGCAGATCTGCCGTGGTCAGTACCGGGGTCCCACGTAAACGTGAAAGTCCTGTGACAGCAGTGACCCGCCGCTGGGCCCCGGCGGGCGGCTAGGAGCTGGCGCCCACGCGGACGTCGGCGGCGCCGAGGCGGGCGGCGTCGGCCGTACGGTCGTCGGGCTGGGTCTGGGACTCGCGCTCGGCGGCGACGCGGGCGACGTAGTGCTCGACCTCGCGGGCCACGTCGGCGTCGTCCCAACCGAGCACGGGGGCGACGAGGCGGGCGACCTCCTCGGCGACGACGGTGCCGCGGTCCCAGGTCTCGATGGACACCCGCGTACGGCGGGCGAGCACGTCGTCCAGGTGCAGAGCGCCCTCGTGCGAGGCGGCGTAGACGGCCTCGACGCGCAGGTACTCCCCCGCGCCGGCCAGCGGCTCGGAGAGCGACGGGTCGGCGTCGACCAGCTCGAGCAGCTCCGGGAGGAGCGTGCCGTAGCGGTTGAGCAGGTGCTCGACCCAGCTGACGCCCAGGCCGGCGCGCTCGGCGAGCAGGCGGCGGGAGTTCCAGGCGGCGTGGTAGCCGTCGGCCCCGAGCAGCGGGACGTCCTCGGTGATCGACGGGCCCGTGCCCGCGTCGAGGTCGCGCACGGCCGCGTCGACGGCGTCCTTGGCCATGATCCGGTAGGTCGTGTACTTGCCGCCGGCGACGGCGGTCAGGCCCGGGGCGGGCGAGGACACCGCGTGCTCGCGGGAGAGCTTGGAGGTCGACTCGTCCTCGCCGGCCAGCAGCGGGCGCAGCCCGGCGTAGACGCCGATGACGTCGTCGGTGGTCAGCGGGTCGGCGAGCAGCGCGTTGACCTGGCCGAGGACGTAGTCGATGTCCGCCGCGCTCGCCGCCGGGTGGGCGAGGTCGAGGTTCCAGTCGGTGTCGGTCGTCCCGATGAACCAGAAGTTCCCCCACGGGATGACGAAGAGCAGGCTCGTCGGGGTCCGGGTGATGATGCCCGTGCGGGAGCTGATGCGCTCGCGCGGCACGACGAGGTGGATGCCCTTGGAGGCCCGCACCCGGAACTGCCCCCGCCCGCCGATCATCTCCTGGATCTCGTCGACCCAGACCCCGGTCGCGTTGATCACGTGCTTGGCCCGCACCTCGATCGCGGAGCCCGTCTCCAGGTCGGTGACGGTGGCGCCGGTGATGCGCCCGGCCGTGCGCGCGAAGCCGGTCACCCGGGCGCTGCTGGCGACGATCGCGCCGTAGTGGGCGGCGGTGCGGGCGATCATCATCGTGTGCCGGGCGTCGTCGACCTGGCCCTCGTAGAAGGTGATCGACCCGCTCAGCGCGCCGGGCTTCGCCGAGGGGAACGCCTCGTACGTCGCACGCTTGCCGTGGTGCTTGAGGTGCGACGGCACGCCGCGGCCGGCGCCCATGACGTCGTAGACGCCGATGCCGAGGCCCGCGTACGCGCGGTCGATCCCGGTCTTCTGCAGCGGGTAGAGGAACTCGACCGGGTGCGCGAGGTGCGGGCAGAGCGTCTCGAGCGCGAGCTTGCGCTCCTTGAGGGCCTCGAAGACGAGGGCGAAGTTCAGCTGCTCCAGGTAGCGCAGGCCGCCGTGGAAGAGCTTGCTCGAGCGGCTGGACGTGCCCGCGGCCCAGTCCCTCGCCTCGACGAGCCCTACCCGCAGGCCGCGCGTCACCGCGTCGAGCGCGGCCCCCACGCCGACGACCCCGCCGCCGACGACGAGGACGTCGAGCTCCTCCTCGCCGAGCCGGCGCAGCGCCTCGGTCCGGGCGGCAGGGCTGAGGGGGGAGGTGAGCGAGGGCATGTCCCCAGTGTCCCCCGTTCCGCCGCAGGCCCCTCGGGGGTGGTGACGGTGGGCCGGGCGGGTCCCGCCGGGCCGTCGTCCGCGAGGGTCAGGTTCCGGTCATGTCCTGAACCTGACACGGCTTTTGGTCAGGCTCCTCTCAGGTGAGCACTAGAGTCGGTCATGCCGGACGGGGTGATGAACCCCCGAGCATCACCCCGCCCGGCGCAGTGGGAGTCCGTCCCTCACCTGAACCCCCGAGCAGGTGAGAGACGGACTCCTTCTGTCTTTCCTCCGACCGTCTCTCGTCCGACCGTCTCTCGTCACACCGTCCTCCGACCTCGCCCGCAGGCGAGCCGAGCGCCCTGAGGTCAGCGGGCCTCGACGGCCGCGACCACGGCGTCGACCAGGGACCCGATGTCCGCCCCCGACGAGTCGAGCACCAGGTGCCGCTCCGGCCACGGCTCGTACGTCCGCCCGACCACCTCCGCCCAGGTCGGCTTGACCAGGCCGGGCACGTCCGTGGCGCGGGTCTCCACGCGGCGCCGGTGCTCCGCGACGTCGGAGCAGACGAGCTCCACCTGCACGACCCGCGCACCCGCCGCTGCCCCGGTGGCATCCCACGCGTCGCGGGTGAGCGCGAGCGGGTTCACGCACTCGACCACGACGTCGAGGCCGAGCGCGAGCTGCTCGGAGGCGAGGAGGTGGGCGACTGCGTAGCCCACGGGTCCCACGGGGTGGGTCAGCGCGGTCTGGTCCACGACCGCCTGCTCGATGCGGTCGACGCGCAGGAACGGAACCCTCCGCCGGCGCGCGAACGCCTCGGCGAGGGTCGACTTGCCGCTGCCCGGCAGCCCGCCGACGACGACCAGGACCGGCACCGGGCTCAGGCGCCCGGCTCGGCGTCCACGTCGACCCAGCCGAGCGTCCGCTCCACGGCCTTCTTCCAGCCGGCGTAGCCCTTCTCGCGCGCCGGCCCGTCGGTCTGCGGGCTCCAGCGCCGGTCCTCGTGCCAGTTCTCGCGCAGCTCGTCCGGGTTCGACCAGAAGCCGACGGCCAGGCCCGCGGCGTACGCGGCCCCGAGCGCGGTCGTCTCGGCCACCTCAGGCCGGCTCACCTCGACGCCGAGGACGTCGGCCTGGATCTGCATGCAGAGGTCGTTCGCGGTGACGCCGCCGTCGACCTTGAGCACGTCGAGGTGCACGCCCGAGTCCTTCTCCATGGCGTCGACCACGTCGCGGCTCTGGTAGCAGATCGCCTCCAGCGCAGCCCGGGCGACGTGCGCGTTCGTGTTGAAGCGCGAGAGCCCGACGATCGCGCCGCGCGCGTCGGAACGCCAGTAGGGCGCGAACAGGCCGGAGAAGGCGGGCACGAAGTAGACCCCGCCGTTGTCGTCGACCGAGCGCGCGAGCGCCTCGCTCTCCGCGGCGTCCCCGATGATCCGGAGCTGGTCGCGCAGCCACTGGACGGCCGAGCCGGTGACGGCGATCGACCCCTCCAGCGCGTACACCGGCCTGGCGTCGCCCAGCTGGTAGCAGACCGTGGACAGCAGGCCGTTCTTCGACCGGACGAGCTCCTCGCCCGTGTTCAGCAGGAGGAAGTTGCCCGTGCCGTAGGTGTTCTTGGCCTCGCCCGCCGCCAGGCACACCTGCCCGACCATGGCGGCGTGCTGGTCGCCGAGGACGGCGGCGATCGGGACCTCGCTCTTCCACACGCCGCCCCGGGCCCCCTGCGTACGCCCGAAGAGGTTCGGGTCCGAGGACGGCCGGATCTCCGGCAGCATCTGCTCCGGCACGCCGAAGACCTCCAGCAGCTCAGGGTCCCAGGCCAGCGTCTCGAGGTTCATCAGCATCGTGCGCGACGCGTTCGTGACGTCGGTGAGGTGGACGCCTCCCTCGGTGCCGCCGGTCATGTTCCACAGCAGCCAGGTGTCCATCGTGCCGAACATCAGGTGGCCGGCCTCCGCGGCCTCGCGCACGCCGTCGACCTCGTCGAGGATCCACTTGAGCTTGCCGCCCGCGAAGTAGGTCGCCGGCGGCAGGCCCGAGCGCTCCCGGATCAGGTCGGCGTGCCCGTCCCGCTCCAGCGCGGCGGCGATCCGGTCGGTGCGCGTGTCCTGCCAGACGATGGCGTTGTAGCAGGGCCGGCCGGTCCGGCGGTCCCACACGACGGTGGTCTCGCGCTGGTTCGTGACGCCCACCGCGGCGAGGTCGGACGGGTCGGCCTTCGCCCGGCGCAGCGCCTTCTTGGCCACGGTCCGCGTCCGCTCCCAGATCTCGTCCGGGTCGTGCTCGACCCAGCCCGAGCGGGGCAGGATCTGCTCGTGCTCGAGCTGGGCCCGCGCCACCTCGCGCCCGTCGTGGTCGAACACCATGCAGCGGGTGCTGGTGGTGCCCTGGTCGAGGGCCGCGACGAGCTCAGGCACGGACGGGCACGATCTCGTTCGGCGCAGCCATGGCGACACGGTAGCGGGGCTCGTTAGGGTCGTCCCGCAGAAGGTTCTGCCCAGGTGCCCAGGACAGGAGATCCGCCCATGACCGTCTCTCGTGGCTTCGCCGGACGTCGACGGGGAGGCGGGCGCGACGACCTGCCGCCCGGCCAGTACGACGAGGGCGCGGGCTGGCCCGTCCTCACCGCCGAGGTCACGCCGCACCTCGACCCGCAGTCCTGGACGATGAGCGTCGACGGCCTGGTCGACTCCCCGACCACCTGGAGCTGGGACGAGATGCACGCCCTCCCCCAGTCCGACTACGACGGACCCATCCACTGCGTCACCACGTGGTCGAAGTTCGGGATGCACTGGTCCGGCGTCAGCGTCGACGTGCTGCTGGACGCCGTCGGCGTGCAGGACACGGCCAAGTTCGTGCTCGCCACCTCGACCACCGGCTACACGACGAACCTGCCGCTGGAGCACCTGCGCGGCGGCCAGGCGTGGGTGGCGTGGGAGGCCGACGGCAAGCCCCTGACCCGCGAGCACGGCGGCCCCGTGCGGCTGCTGGTGCCGCACCTCTACTTCTGGAAGAGCGCCAAGTGGGTCACCAAGCTGACGCTGCTCGACCACGACGTGCAGGGCTTCTGGGAGCGCAACGGCTACCACGACCTCGGTGACCCCTGGCGCGAGCAGCGCTACCAGGGTGACTGAGGTCGCAGGCGGTCCCGCGCCCGTCCCGGTCGTCGCCCCCGTCCCGGTGGTCTCCGGCGTCTCGATGACCGCCGGCCTCCCCCTCGCGGTGGACGGCTCCGGGCCGGAAGCACCGACCGGCGCCTGGCGGACCGCCACGGTGCGCGAGGTGCTGCACCCGCACCCCCGGGCCGTGCTGCTGCGCCTGGAGGTGCCGAACCGCGTCGACCACCTGCCGGGCCAGCACTACGTGGTCCGGCTGTCGGCGCCCGACGGCTACACCGCCCAGCGGTCCTACTCGCTGTCCTCGCCGCCCGAGGACCCGCTCGTCGAGCTCTACGTCGAGCGCATCGAGGACGGGGAGGTCTCGAGCTACCTCGCCGACGGCGTGGTCGTGGGCGACCGCCTGGACGTCCGCGGCCCGATCGGCGGCTGGTTCGTGTGGCGGGGCACGACCCCGGCGCTCGGCGTCGGCGGCGGCACCGGCGTGGTGCCGTTGGTCGCCATGCTGCGCCACGCCCAGGCCGTCGGGGCGACCGACCTGCTCTCGCTGGTCGCGGCCGCGCGGACCTGGGACGACCTCCCGTACGCGACCGAGCTGCGCGAGGCGGGCGCGGTGCTGGCGCTCAGCCGGGAGGCCGGCCCCGGTGGTCGTGCGCGCGGGCGGCTGACGCCCGAGGACGTCGCACCGCTGCTCGGCCGGCAGGGTCCGGGCTGGACGGCGTTCGTGTGCGGCTCGGCCGGGTTCGCGGAGGCCAGCACCAGCCTGCTGACGGGGCTCGGGGTGGCGTCGGGCGACGTGCGGGTGGAGCGCTTCGGGCCCAGCTGAGGGTCGATGAGCCATGCTGGTGCGGTGCGGAGATCGAGCAGGTGGACGGCGGCGGTGGCCGCGGCGGTGGCGACGGTCGGGCTGACGGCGGCGTGCGGCGGGGAGGCCCCGGCCCAGACGGCGCCCGGCGCGAGCGCCAGCAGCACGCTCGCGCCGCTGACGATCCCGATCACCATCGCGAACGGCCAGGTGACGCCGAACGGCGAGAAGATCGACGCGGCCCTGGGCCAGCAGGTCGTGCTGCAGGTGACCAGCGACGAGGCCGACGAGATCCACGCCCACACCGGCGGGGACGGCTACGAGCTCGAGGTGCCGGCCGGCACGCCCACGACGGGTGAGTTCACGCCGAGCCAGCCCGGCAGCTTCGAGGTCGAGTCGCACCACCTCGGCAAGGTCGTCGTCGTCCTGAACGTCAGCTGACGCAGGTCACCTCTCCCTTGTCCCCGTTCGTCCTGCTCCCCCTGCACGGCATCGCGTCCCGGCGCGACCTGCCGCTGCCCTTCTCCTTCGTCCTCGTCGGCGCCGCCGCGGCGCTGGTCGTGTCCTTCGTCGTGCTCGGCGTGGCCTGGCGACGGCCGCGCTTCACCGCGGTCGGCGGGATCGCGCTGCCCCGGCTGAGCCGGTTCGTGGACGCCCCGGCCACCCGCGCCGTCCTGCGGGTGCTCGTGCTGCTGCTGTTCGCGTGGGTCGGGCTGGCGCTGTTCGCGGGCCGGGACCTGCTGACCAACCCGGTCTTCGGCTTCGTCTTCGTCTGGGTCTGGGTGGGCCTCGTCCCGCTGTCGCTGCTGCTCGGGCCGTTCTGGCGGGCCGTCAACCCGCTGCGCACCGTGCACCGGCTGCTCTGCGCGGTCGCCCGGACGGACCCCCGCGAGGGTCTGGCCACGATGCCCGGCTGGGTGGGGCTGTGGCCGGGGGCGATCCACCTCGCCGCGTTCACCTGGCTGGAGCTGGTGCAGCCGGACCGGACGACCCTGCAGGTGATGCGGGTCTGGGTGCTCGCCTTGCTGGTCGTCGTGGTGCTGGGCGCCGTCGTGTTCGGCGAGCGGTGGTTCGCGGTGTCGGACCCCTTCGAGGTCTACTCCTCCACCGTCGCGCGGCTCTCGCCCTGGCACCGGACGGGCGACGTCGTCCGCCTCGTGAACCCCCTCGCGGGCCTGACCGCCTGGCGACCGCCACCGGGCGCCGTCGGGGTGGTCGCCGTGCTGCTCGGCAGCACCGCGTTCGACAGCTTCACCAACACCTCGTGGTGGTTGCGCACCGTGCAGTCCTCGGACGTGCCCAGCCTGCTGTGGGCGACGGCCGGGCTGCTCGTGATGATCGTGGTCGTCCTGGTCACCTTCAGCGCCGCGGCCGCCTGGATGGCCCGCTACGGCGACCGGCTGGCGGCGGCGTACGCGCGGCTGATGTCCGGCTCGCTGGTGCCGATCGTCGTCGGCTACGTGGTCGCGCACTACTTCACGCTGCTGGTCTACGAGGGTCAGCGCGTCGCCGTCGACCTGTCGGACCCGCTCGGCCGGGGCTGGAACGTCTTCGGCACGGACCACCTGCAGGTCAGCTCCGCCGTGTTCGACCACCCGACGGCCATCGCCGTCGTGCAGCTCGCGTCGATCATCGTCGGGCACGTCCTGGGGGTCGTCGTCGCGCACGAGAAGGCGGTGACGTTGTTGCCGGGACGGTCCGTGCTGCGGGGCCAGTGGCCGATGCTCGTGCTGATGGTCGGCTACACCAGCGCCGGCCTGGTGCTGCTCTTCTCCCCCTGATCCGGCACGGGACGAGCGTCGGCCGGGTGCGCGCGCTATTGTCCTGACAAATGCTTCCACCGGTCGAGAGAGGCCACCGACGATGACGTCCGCGAACACCCCAGCCACCCCCCTGCGCGTCGGGGTGGTGGGCCTCGGCTGGATGGGCCAGGTGCACGCCCGCGCCTACACCCGCGTCGGCCAGCACTACCTCGACGCCCCGCTGCGCCCCGTGCTGGTGGCCGTGGCCGACAACGCCGGGGACGAGCGGCTCGCGCGCGCGGTGGCGGCGTACGGGTTCGCGGACGTGCACGCCGACTGGCGTGACCTGGTCGCCCGCGACGACATCGACGTCGTCAGCATCACCGGCCCGAACTTCATCCACCGCGACGTCGCCGTCGCCGCCGCGGAGGCCGGCAAGCACGTCTGGCTCGAGAAGCCGGCCGGGCGGAACGCCGAGGAGACGGCGGAGATCGCCGCCGCGGTGGCCCGCGCGGGCGTGCAGGCCGCGGTGGGCTTCAACTACCGCAACGCGCCGGCCGTGGAGCTCGCCCGCCGGCTGGTGGCCGAGGGCCGGCTCGGGAAGATCGAGCAGGTGACGATCCGGATGCTGGCGGACTACGCCGCGCACCCCGAGGGCGCGCTGACCTGGCGCTACCAGAACGCGTGGGCCGGCTCGGGCGTCCTCGGCGACCTGGTCAGCCACGGCGTCGACCTCGGGCGCTACGTCGTCGGCGAGATCGACTCGCTGGTCTGCGACACGGCGACCTTCATCACCGAGCGCCCCGCGCTCAGCGGCGCCGCCTTCGCGCACACGGCCCGCGGCACGGGCGCGCTCGCACCCGTGGAGAACGAGGACTACGCCGGCAGCCTGCTGCGCTTCGCCAACGGCGCCCGCGGGACGCTCGAGTCCAGCCGGGTCGCGGTCGGCGAGCAGTGCACGTACGGGATCGAGGTGCACGGCGACACCGGCTCGCTGGCCTGGGACTTCCGGCGGATGGGCGAGCTGCAGGTCTGCCTCGACCAGGAGGTGACCGACGCCGCGTACGCGACGCACTACGTCACCTCCGGTGACGGCGAGCTCGGCGCCTTCCAGCCGGGGTCTGGGATCGCGATGAGCTACGACGACCTCAAGGTGGTCGAGGCGCACCGCCTGGTGCGCTCGATCGCCTCCGGGACCCCCGTCGGCGCCACGATCACCGACGCCCTGGCCGCGGCCCGCCTGGTCGACGCCATGGCCGAGTCCGCGCGCGAGCGGCGCTGGGTGGACACCGCGGCGCTCGTCGGCGCCTGAGCCGGGCGGTCGACCTCACAAGCCACCCACAGGATTCGCGTGCCTTTGTGCGAACAAGGGCCTCCGGTCGACCTAGGGTGGTGCCATGTCGCAGGGCGCCGTCTTCACCGAGCTCGACATCCGGCTGGACCGCAGCTCCTCCGTCCCGCTCTACCACCAGCTGGCCCAGTCGATCGAGCAGGCGATCACGTCGGGCGAGCTGGCCCCGGGTGACCGGCTGGAGAACGAGCTCTCCCTGACCAACCGGCTCGGGCTCTCCCGCCCGACCGCGCGGCAGGCGATCCAGGAGCTGGTGCGCAAGGGGCTGCTCGTCCGCAAGCGCGGGGTGGGCACCCAGGTCGTGCGCTCGCAGTTTCGCCGCGACGAGCGCCTGTCAAGCCTCAACGAGGACCTGGCCAAGGCCGGCCGCGTCCCGAGCACCCGGCTGCTGGACTTCACGGTCGGTCCGCTGGCGGACGACGTGCGCGACGCCCTCGACGCCGCCGACGTCACCTCCGGCGACTTCGTGACCATCCGCCGGCTCCGGCTGGCCGACGACGTCCCGCTCGCCATCCTCACCAACTACCTGCCCGCGCGGTTCGAGATCGCCCGCACCGACGTCGAGGACGGCAAGAGCCTCTACGGCCACCTCCGCGCGCTCGGGGTCAACCTCAAGATCGCGCACCAGCGCATCTCCGCGCGCCTGATGGACGACGACGAGGCCGGCCTGCTCGACGCCGAGCCGCCGGCCGCCTGCCTCACCGTCGAGCGGACCGCGTACGACGACGTCGGGCAGTTCGTCGAGCTGGGCCGGCACGTCTACCAGCCCGTGCACTACTCGATCCAGTCGTCCCTGGTCGTCTGAGATCCGGGCCCTCCCCGCGCGGGTGGGCTCAGGCGTCCGCGGGGCTCAGCAGGTCGTGGGTCGTGCTCCGCACCGCGTAGCCGTGCGACAGGTACAGCCGCCGGGCCGTCGCGTTGCCGCCGAACACGTGCAGCGCGACCCGCTCGTCCCCCGCGGCCCGCGCGAGCCGGTCCGCGACGACCATCGCCGCTCGGCCGAAGCCGCGCCCGCGGTGCTCCGGCGCCACCTCCACGTCGTAGACGAAGGACGTCCCGGGCTCGACGTGGTGCGCCACCCAGAGATGGCCGACCCGCTCCTCACGTCCTGCTCCGTCGCGGGCGCTCAGCACGATGATCGAGGTGTCGCGCGTCCGCAGCCCGTCCGGGAGCACCTCCGCGAACTCGGCCCGCGACCGCGCGAGCGCCCGCTCGAGGTCACCGCCGCTGCGCAGCAGGTTGTCCTGCGCGTACGCCTGCACCTGCGCCTCGCGCCACGGCCCGAGCTCGTCCTCGGTGAGCGGCCGCACGCTGACCGCTCCCGTGTCCTTCAGCGTCGACGGGATCTCGTGGCGGAGGAGCTCCCCCAGCACCCGGGTCCCGGCGGCGAGCGCCGTCGACGCCGGGTCGTCGTGACGCACCTGGGCGCTGAGCACCGTGGCCCCCCGGTCCCGGACGCGGGACCGCACGGCCGCCAGCACCGCGCGGCTGTAGCCCCTCCGGCGCAGGTCCGGGCGGACCCAGAGGTGGTGCAGACGGAGGACCGGCGGTTCACCGGTGACCAGGGCGGCCCCGACCGGTCCCTCGTCCCCGCCACCGGGCGGCAGCGCGACGAGGACCGTCGCACCCTCGATCACGGGCAGGTCCGCGCCGGGCGGCGCGGTGAGGTCGTCGCGCAGGACGAGCGACGACGGGTCAGGCGTCGACGACACCGGAACGGCTGGTGACCGGCGGCTGCGTGGACCAGGGGAAGTTGATCCAGCGCGAGGTGCGCTTCCAGACGTGGTCGCAGGTGATCACCGACTGCGGCTTCTCGTAGAGGACCGCGGTCTGCAGGTCCCGCACGTGGCCGCTGCAGAACTCGGCGACGAGCTCGAGCGTCCGGCCGGTGTCGGCCACGTCGTCGACCACGAGGACCGACGCCTCGTCGAGGTCGTGCGCGTTCAGGAACGGCGGCAGCATCACCGGCACGTCCAGCCGGCTGTCGACGCCGGTGTAGAACTCGACGCTGATCGTGAAGAGGTTCTTGCAGTCCAGCGCGTACGCGAGGCTGCCCGCCGGGATGAGGCCGCCGCGGGCGATGCCCAGGACGACGTCCGGCACGAAGCCGCTGTCGGCCACCGTCTGCGCCAGCTCACGGGCGGCCTGCCCGTAGAGCTCCCACGTCAGGACCTCGCGGTCCTGCTCCGGCGGCGCGCTCACGACCGTGCCCCGATCGAGACCGTGGGGGTGCTGTACGCGGGCGGGGTGGCGGTGGTAGACAAGATCACAGAGCGCGACCAGGGCTGCGAGCAGCGTCGCCCGCCCCTGGTCACGCCCTTCGAGGTCGGTCGCATCACGGTTGCAGGCACGGACCTCATCCTGCCGGTTCGAGCGCCAGCAGCGCGAACGTGCCGAGCCAGTGCGTGGACTGGTAGCCCTCCTCGGCCAGCGCGCCCAGCCCCGCGTCCAGGTGGTGCGCCGCCGCCGTCTCGAGCACCGACCGGCGAGGGTCGGCCTCCGCCAGCGCGGCCGCCAGGTGGGCCAGGGCCGCCGACCGCGAGAGGTTCAGCCCGTCGAGGTGGCCGAGCTGGCCGTCCGTGCGGTCCCGCACCTCCACCGGGTCGAGGAGGTTCCGCGGCTCCGCCGTCGCCAGCCCGGGCCAGAAGGCCTCCAGCCAGTCCCCGAACAGCCCCGGCGCGAGCACCCGCCGCACGAGGTCGGCCTCGCTGAGCCCCGGCGACAGGAAGTCCTGGCCCGACGGCTCCCAGCTCAGCGGCGCGTCCCGGTCGGGCACGAAGCGCTCACGGACGTAGGCGCGGACGGCAGCGTCGAGGTCGTCGCGCCCCAGCGTCGCGGCGGCGTCGAGCAGCAGGCCGAGGGCGAAGGCCGTGCTCGCGTGGGTGCCGTCGCGCACCGGTCGTCCGGCGCGTGGGAGCCAGTCGAGCACCAGCCCCACGACGACGTCCGCCGCGGGAGCCAGGGCGGCCGCCCACTCCCGTGCCGGCTCCAGCCCCTCCGCCGCGGCCGTCGTGCACTCCGCGGCGAGGGCGACGAGCCACGCCCAGCCGTACGGGCGCTCGAACGAGGAGTGCCGGGCCAGGAAGGCGGCCTCCGCGGTCAGGTTCGCGGGCGTCAGGTGCGTGCCGAGCACGGCGAGCGCCGCCTCCGCCGCTTCCGGCTCCAGCTCGCCGGCGTGCCGCCTCAGCAGCCGCACGAGCAGCCAGTGGGTGTGCACGGCGGAGTGCCAGTCGTAGCAGCCGGAGAACGCCGGGTGCTGCTCCGCCGGCAGCCGGAGGTCCTCCGGGCCGTCGACGACCGTGATCAACGCGTACGGGTAGGCGCGCGTCGCGTTGGTCACCGCCGTCCGCACGAGGCGGCCGAGATCCACCCCGGCCGCCGCGTCGGAGGGGCTCAGAAGGCCACCACGTACATGATGATGATGTTCGCGACGAGCAGCGGGACGGCCGTCGGCAGCTGCGCGCGGATGACCGCGTAGTTGCTCTTCAGCTCCAGCAGCGCCACCGGGACGATGTTGAAGTTCGCCGCCATGGGCGTGCAGAGCGTCCCGCAGTAGCCGGAGAGCATCCCGATGGCGAACACGGCCGCCGGGTTGCCGCCCATCGCGGCCACCAGCACCGGGTAGCCGATCGCCGCGGTGAGCACCGGGAACGCGGCGAAGGCGTTGCCCATGATCACCGTGAACACGGCCATCCCGACGCAGTAGAGGATCACCGCGGGCAGCAGCGAGCCCTTGGGCAGCACGGCCGAGACGGTCGAGCCGATCGCCGTCCCCACGCCGGCGGTCGCGAAGACCAGTCCCAGCACGGAGAGCAGCTGCGGCAGCACGAGGGCCCACCCGAGGTCCTCGGTGAGCCGGCGGCCCTCGGTCAGGGCCAGCGCGGGGCTCCGCAGCCGGAAGACGATCATCGAGATGCCGATCGCGATGATGCCCGCGGCGGCCAGCCCGATGACGGTCTCGCTGCCCTTCTGCAGCAGCGGCCGCCCGCCGATGATCACGTACGGCCCGGCGATGGCGCAGAGCGCGGTGATCACCGGGATGGCGAGCACCGGGATGAAGAGCTTGTTGCCGAAGCGCTCGGCCAGCGCCTCCCGCTCCTCGGTCGGGGCCAGGGCCACGCTCGAGCCAGCGGTCCCACCGCCGGCGCGCACCGGCCGGTCGGGCCGGTCGGCGTCGCGGTCCAGGTCGGCGCCCTCGACGTCGCCCGGGGCGGTCGCCGCGGTCGCGGAACCGCTCTTGGTGAGCCGCCCGGTCCCGGCCAGCGCCGCGATGACGACGATGACGAGCCCGAGCGGCCAGGCCGGCGCGGTCTTGGCCACCACGAAGGAGCTGTAGGGGAAGCAGAGCCCGAGCAGCGCCCAGAACAGCCCGCTGGTCAGACGCCGGGGGTTGGTCCGGTCCCGCGCCACGAGCGCGCCGACACCGAGCCAGAAGAGGCCCATCAGCCAGTAGAACCACTCGACGGAGATCATCGGGCCACCGCCTCGGGCACGACGCCGGCCATCTCCCGGCGCAGGGCGCGGTCGACGAGCAGGCTGCGGGTGCCGTGGATGAGCAGGGCGACCACCGCGGTCGGGATGGCCCACAGCGCGACCTGCAGCGGCGCGAGCGTGAAGCCGTACGTCGTGTCGACGAACGACGTGATGAGCAGGACGGCGCCGACGGCCACGAAGATGTCCTCGCCGAAGAAGGCGCCGACGTTGTCGGTGCTGGCCGCGAACGCGCGGATCCGCTGCACGACCTTGTCGGGCAGCACCCCGTACTTGCGCACCGCGGCGGCCTCGGCCATCGGCGCGACGAGCGGGCGCACGGTCTGGGCGTGCCCGCCGATGCTCATCAGCCCGATCGCGGCGAGCACCTGGCGCAGGAGGAGGTAGCCGGCGAGGATGCCGCCGGTGCTGAGCCGGGCCAGGCGCGAGACCAGGCGCCGGGCCTGCTGCTGGAGGCCGAAGTGCTCGACCAGGCCGATGACCGGCAGGACGAGCAGGAAGATGCTGACCGACCGGCTGCCGGCGAAGCCGGTGCCGAAGGCGTTCAGGACCTGCAGGGGGGTCATGCCGCCGAGGAAGCCGGTCACGAGGCCGGCGACGGTGACCACGAGCATGGGGTTGAGCCGCAGCGCGAAGCCGACGACCACCACCAGGATGCCGAGGAGGACGAGCACGCTCTCCGCCTTTCGGGAGGAGGGAGGGGTGCGGACCGGGTAGCCCTGCTAGGTAACCTAGGGATCGTTCAACGATTCTGCAAGAGCCCGACGAGCCAGGCGGAGCGCGATGACGGATCAGACCACCGGAGACCGGACCCCCCACCCCGCGCCGTCCCGGGCGGTCGCCCGGACCGTCGAGGAGTCGCGGCTGGACGGCACGCTCGTCCCCGGCGGGCCGACGCTCGCCGCCGAGGTGCTGCGGGAGTCCGGCTTCGACGAGCTCGTGGCCGGGCTGCGCGAGCCGGTCGTGCACGCCTCCTCGTTGGCGGACCTGACGTCCGCGGTGCGGGAGGCCGGCGTCCGCCTGTGGCGCGCCGCGGTCGACCGCGCGCAGGGCCGGACCACCAGCGGCACCCTCGACCCGTACGACGACCGCCCGCTCTACTGGGCGCGGACCTCGCTCTCGGCCACCCTGCGCGGGCTCGACTCGCCGCACCTGTCCGTCCAGCACCAGCGCCTCGGGCTGCTGCACCTGCTGGACCGCACGAGCCGGGGCATCGAGCGGGCGCCGTGGCCCGACGCGGACCCGGACGAGGTCCGCGTCATGGTCAGCGGCTTCGACGTGTTCGGGCTGGACCAGAGCCTGCGCCACTCCAACCCGTCGGGCGCCGCGGCGCTGCAGCTGGACGGGGTGCGGCTGACCACCCCGTACGGCCCGGCCCGCGTCCGCGCCGTGATGCTGCCCGTCGTCTACGGCGACTTCGACCAGGGCGTGGTCGAGGACGCGTTCGGGCCGGTGCTCCGGGCTGGCGCCGACCGCGCGGACCTGATCATGACGATCAGCATGACCGCGCGCGGCCGGATGGACGTCGAGAAGTGGGCGGCGAACACCCGCGGCGGGACGCCCGACAACCAGCGCGACCAGCACTTCGGCCCGGTCTCGCGGGCGTCGCACTGGCCGCAGCCCTTCGACTCGCCCGAGTGGATCGAGACGACGCTGCCGTACGAGGCGATGGTCGCCGCCGGCACCGGGCCGTGGCCGGTGGTGCTCAAGGAGGGCGTCCGCGAGTGGCCGGCCGGGACGTTCCCGGACCCGTCGGCGCTGACCGAGGGGCCGGACCCGTCGCCGGGCAGCACCGCGGCCGCCGGCACCGGCGGAGACTACCTCAGCAACGAGTCCATGTACCGCTCGAACCGGCTGCGCCAGGGCCTGCAGGCCTGGGACGTGCCGGGCGGGCACCTGCACATCTCGGCGCTGGAGTACCCGGAGGACCCCGCGGTGCTGACCGACCCCGCCTTCGAGGCGGACCGGCGCGCGGTGGTCGACCAGACCGTCGCCCTCGTGACGGCCGCCGCGGCCGCGGTCGCCCGGCGGCGCTGACCGACGGGGTCGAGAGGGCTCGGGGTGCGGACCGCGGTGCGGCCCGACGCCTCAGGCCGCGCCGCGGCTCCGGTAGGCCGCCAGCACCTGGGCCTCGGCCTCGTCGAGGTAGTCCCGGAGAAGGGTGGCCGCGGCCGGTCCCCCCTGCACGACGAGGGCGTCGAGGATCTGGTGGTTGCGGTGCAGGTAGGAGCCGTGGAAGTCGTCCGGCCGGGCGACCACGTGGAAGGCCAGGCGCATCTCGTTCCAGATGCTCTGCATCAGCGTGACGACCCGGGTGCTGGCGAGGGCCGTGAGCTCGCGGTGGAAGTCGATGTCGGCCGTCCCGACGCCCACCCAGTCGTGCGCCGCGGCCGTCGCGTCCGCCCGCCGCAGCGTCTCGAGCACGCGCTCGAGCCCGGCCTCGCCACCGGGGTGCGCGGCCACGGCGGCGCACTCCACGAGGCGGCGCACGTCGTAGAGCTCCGAGACGTCCTGCGTGGTCGGCACGCGGACGAACACCCCGCGGTTGAGCTGGTGCACGACCAGCCGCTCCTCCTCCAGCGAGCGGAACGCCTCGCGCAGCGTGTTCCGCGAGACCTGCAGGTCGCGGCAGATCTGAGGTTCCGAGAGCCGGGTCCCCAGCGCGTGCGTCCCGTCGAGGATGCCCAGCCGGACGTGGTCGGCGACCCGTTCGGCGCGGCCGGCCGGGTCGAGGGCGAGCGGGGCGACGGGGTCCGCGGGGGCGGTCGCGTCGAGCACCGTCGGAGGTTACCAGCGCGTAACTCCGTCGGGGCCGTGTGCGATCGTTCAACGATCAGGCAGGATGAGCGCGGGAGGTGCACGTGACCGTTCCGACCACGACCGACGAGCGGGCTGCGGGGCCCGGGCGGCAGCCCGCCCCGACGGTCGACCTGAACGCCGACGTCGGCGAGGGCTTCGGCCGCTGGGAGCTCGGCGACGACGCGGCGGTGATCGCCACGGTCACGAGCGCCAACGTCGCCTGCGGCTTCCACGCCGGGGATCCGTCGACCATGGCCACCACCGTCCGGACCGCGCTGGAGCACGGCGTCGCGATCGGGGCCCACGTGGCCTACCGCGACCTCGCCGGCTTCGGCCGCCGCTACGTCGACGCCGACGAGGCCGAGCTGGCGGGTGACGTGCTCTACCAGATCGGCGCCCTGGCGGGCATCTGCCGGGCGCTCGGCGCCCGGATCGGCTACGTCAAGCCGCACGGCGCGCTCTACAACACCATCGCCGCGGACGACCCGCGGGGCGCCAGACACGCCCGGGCGGTGCTCTCGGCGCTCCAGCGGTACGACCCGGCGCTGCCGGTCGTCGGCCTCGCCGGCTCCGCCTTCCTGCGCGCCGCGCGGGACGCGGGCCAGCCGGTGGTCGCGGAGGCGTTCGCCGACCGTGCGTACACACCCGAGGGCGCGCTGGTCAGCCGACGCGAGCCCGGGGCGGTCCTGCACGACGCCGACGAGGTCGCCGAGCGGAT
Organism: Microlunatus spumicola; assembly: GCF_039536445.1. Lineage (NCBI taxonomy): Bacteria > Bacillati > Actinomycetota > Actinomycetes > Propionibacteriales > Propionibacteriaceae > Microlunatus > Microlunatus spumicola. The sequence continues at coordinate 1,134,121 of NZ_BAAAYR010000001.1, forward strand.
GGTCGCCCTGGTCCGTACGGGAACGGTCCCCGCGGTCGACGGCACGGAGGTGCCGGTGCAGGCGGAGTCGATCTGCGTGCACGGCGACTCCCCGGGTGCGGTCGCCATGGCGCGGGCCGTCCGCGACGCCCTGACCGGCGCGGGTGTGGACCTGCAGCCGTTCGCCGCCGGCCCCCGGGCCGGCTGAGCCGTGGGCGAGGCGGCCCTGGACGTCCGGCGGGCCGGTTCCGACGGCCTGCTGGCCGAGGTGGCCGACCTCGACGAGGCGCTCGCGCTCTTCGCCTCCCTGCGTGACCGGCCACCCGTCGGCGTCCGGGAGCTCGTACCCGCCGCCCGTACGGTGCTCGTCCGCTTCGACCCGGCCCGGACCAGCGCGGAGGCGCTCGCGGCCGAGCTCGCGTCGCGCCCGCGGACGGGAGTCGCTGCGATCGACGGGCCGGTGGTCGAGGTGCCGGTCCTCTACGACGGGGAGGACCTCGACGAGGTGGCCCGGCTGTGCGGCCTGGACGCGGCCGAGGTCGTCCGGCGGCACACCGCGCACCCCTGGACGGTGGCCTTCACCGGCTTCGCCCCGGGCTTCGGCTACCTGAGCGGCGGCGACCCGGCCCTCGACGTCCCGCGGCGGACGGAGCCGCGTACGGCGATCCCGGCGGGTTCGGTGGGTCTGGCCGGGAGGTTCAGCGGGATCTACCCGCGCGCCAGCCCGGGCGGCTGGCAGCTCATCGGGCGCACCGGCCTCGCGCTGTGGGACCTGCGCCGGCCGGAGCCGGCGCTGCTCGCCCCGGGCATGCGGGTCCAGTTCGTCGACGCGGGTCCCGACGCCCTCGCGGTGCCCGGCGCGAGCGGCGCCCGGCAGTCGGCCGACGCCGCGCCCGGCGAAGCCGCGCTCGAGGTGCTCACGCCCGGACCGCTGACCGTCGTCGTCGACCTCGGCCGGCCCGGACGCGCCGCGCAGGGCGTCGCCCGGTCCGGGGCCGTCGACCGCTCGTCCTTCCGCCGCGCGAACCGTCTGGTCGGCAACCCCTCCGCCACCGCGGCCCTCGAGGTCGCCGTCGGCGGGCTGCGGGTGCGTGCCCTGCGCGATCTGGTCGTCGCGGTCACGGGGGCGCCCGCCCCGCTGACGGTCGTCTCCCCCACCGGCCCGGCTCCGGACGACAGTTCGGGAGCCGCGTCGGACGAGACCGGCCACGCCGCCGAGGGCGACCGCGCGTTCACCCTCGACCGTGGCGCCGAGCTGCGCCTCGGCCCGCCGTCGCGCGGGATGGTCAGCTACCTGGCGGTTCCGGGCGGGGTGGCCGGCGAACCGGTGCTCGGCAGCCTTTCGACCGACCTGCTCTCCGGCACAGGCCCGGCTCCGCTGCGGGCGGGCGACGTCGTCCGGGTCGGGCGCGCGCGGGAGGCCGCCGCCGCGGTCGACCCCGAGCCCGGTCCCCTCCTCCCGGGCCCCGACGAGGTGACGGTCGTGGACGTGCTGCTCGGCCCCCGCGACGACTGGTTCACCACGGAGGGCCTGCGGACGTTCCTGGACCAGGAGTGGACCGTCACCCCGCGCTCCAACCGGGTCGGCCTGCGACTCGAGGGCGAGCAGCCCCTCGAGCGGTCGCGCACGGACGAGCTCCCGAGCGAGGGCACGGTGCCGGGCTCGGTCCAGGTCCCGCCGAACGGCCAGCCCGTCGTCTTCACCGCCGACCACCCCGTCACCGGCGGCTACCCGGTGGTCGCGTGCGTCGCCGGGCACGACCTGGACCGGGTCGGCCAGGTCCCGGTCGGCGGGCGGATCCGCTTCCGCGTGACGGACCGGCCGTGAGCACGCCGCAGCCGCAGCAGGACGGTCCAGGACCGCCGGGAGGGCCCGACCGGGCGGGCCTGGCCGGCGACCCGGCGGCGGTGCTCGCGGTCGCCGCGGCGCTGCAGGACCGGCTGGACGCGTTGCCGGCCGGGGCCGCCCAACGAGCGACCTTCCTCGCCGTCTACCGCCGGGTGACGCTCGCGGTCGCCGACGCCCTGGCGGCCGGCGCGTTCGAGGACCCGGTCTGGGTCAGCGCGTGGGACGAGGTGTTCGCGGAGCTGTTCCTGACCGCGCACGACGCCGACCTCGCGGGCACGCCCGTCGACCGCCCGTGGCGGCTGACCTTCGCGGCCGACCCCGGGCTGCACCCGCTGTTCCACCTGCTGCTGGCCATGAACGCCCACATCAACCTCGACCTCCCGCGGTCGCTCCTCGCGGTCGTGCCGGACGCCGACTTCGCCGACCCCCTCGTGCTCGCCCGGCGCGACCGGGACCACGCGCGCATCGACGACGTGCTCTTCACCCGGGTGGCCGCCGAGGGCACCGACCTCGGCTGGCGGCTCCGGCGCGTCGACCGCGTCCTCGCGCCCCTGAACCGCTGGGCCACGCGTCGCTTCCTGCGCGAGTCCCGCGAGAAGGTCTGGCACAACACCCAGGTCCTCCAGCGGGCGCGCGCGACGGGCGGGGACGCGTACGCCCGCGGGCTCTCCGACCTCGACACGCTGGCCTCGGCCAAGATCACCGACCTGCTCCGCCCGGGGCCGGTCCTGCTGCGGCTGGCGGTGCTCGGCTTCGGCGTCGCGCTGCCGCCCGCGTGAGCGTCACCGGGCCGGACCCGTCGCGCCCGCCATACTTCGCAGCGTGATCATCACTCGCGAGCACCGCACGAAGCCCTACCCGCTCGGCGTCCGCGCCGTCGGGGACGGCCTCGAGGTCGCCGTCTACTCCGAGACCGCCGACGCGGTCGACCTCTGCGTCTTCGACTCCTCCGGCAACGAAACCGCCCACCGCCTCCCGGAGCGCTCCGGGCACGTCTTCCACGGCCGCGTCGACGGCCTCGGTGTCGGCACCCGCTACGGCCTGCGGGTCGAGGGCGCCTGGGACCCCGCCAACGGCCTGCGCCACAACGCCCACAAGCTGCTCCTCGACCCCTACGCCACCGCGATCGAGGGCGAGTTCAACTGGGACGAGGCCGTCTTCAGCCACCGCTTCGACGCCCCCGACGAGATGAACCCGACCGACTCCGCGCCCTTCGTCCCGCGCTGCGTGGTCACCGACCAGTCCTTCGACTGGGGCGACGACACCGCACCCCTGACCCCGCTCGACGAGACCGTCGTCTACGAGACGCACGTCAAGGGCTTCACCAAGACGCACCCGGACGTCCCCGAGGAGCTGCGCGGGACGTACGCCGGCCTCGCCCACCCCGCGGCCGTGCAGTACCTCGTCGACCTCGGCGTGACCGCGGTCGAGCTCATCCCGGTGCAGCAGTTCGCCCAGGACTCGCACCTGCTGGAGAACGGCCTGCGGAACTACTGGGGCTACAACACGTACGCCTTCTTCGCCCCGAACGCCGACTACAGCGCGAGCGGCGACGGCGGGCAGCAGGTCGTCGAGTTCAAGCAGATGGTCAAGACGCTGCACGCGGCCGGGCTCGAGGTCATCCTCGACGTCGTCTACAACCACACGGCCGAGGGCAACCACCTGGGCCCGACGATCTCCTTCAAGGGCATCGACAACGGGGCCTACTACCGGCTCGTCGACGAGGACCGCTCGTCCTACTTCGACACCACCGGCACCGGCAACAGCCTGAACGTCAGCCACCCCGCCGCGCTCGGTCTGATCATGGACTCGCTGCGCTACTGGGTGACCGAGATGCACGTCGACGGCTTCCGCTTCGACCTCGCCACCACGCTCACCCGCCAGGCGGGCGAGGCGGAGGTGCACAGCGCCTTCCTCGACCTCATCCACCAGGACCCGGTGCTCGCGCCGGTGAAGATGATCGCCGAGCCGTGGGACACCCAGGGCTACCAGGTCGGCGGCTTCCCGGCCGACTGGTCGGAGTGGAACGGCAAGTTCCGCGACGACCTGCGCGACTTCTGGGGCGGGGCCGACAGCCGGATCGGCGGCGTCTCGCAGCGCATCCTCGGCAGCCCCGACGTGTACGAGGCCAGCCGCCGCTCGCCGCTGTGCAGCGTCAACTTCATCACCGCCCACGACGGCTTCACCCTGGCCGACCTCACGTCGTACGCCCACAAGCACAACGCGGCGAACGGCGAGGACAACGAGGACGGCGAGAGCGACAACCGCTCGACGAACTCGGGCGCCGAGGGGCCGACCGAGGAGCCGGCGGTCATCGAGCGCCGCAACCGTATGCGCCGCAACTTCCTCGCCACCCTCCTGCTGTCGGCGGGCGTGCCGATGATCCTCGGCGGCGACGAGATCGCGCGCACGCAGGGCGGCAACAACAACGCCTACTGCCAGGACAACGAGATCTCCTGGTACGACTGGTCGAACGCCGACGACGAGCTCCGCCGCTTCACCGCCGACCTCGTCGCCCTGCGTCGCGCGGAGCCGGCCCTGCGGCCCGACTGGTACCGGGCGGCGGCGAGCCAGGAGCCGGACGACGCCACCACGTCGACCGTCGACCTGCTCCGCTCGGACGGCAACCCGTTCAGCGACACCGACTGGGACGACCCGAGCGCGCGCAGCATCATGTTCGTCTTCGCCCACCGCGACCGCGACGCCTTCGCGCTGCTGCTGAACGCGGCGGAGAACGGGGTCGAGTTCACGGTGCCGGCGGCCCCCGACCGGGACTGGGAGCTCGTGGTGAGCAGCGACCCCGAGCAGACGGTCGTCACGCCGGTGACCACCCTGATCGTCCGCGACGGCTCGTTCACGCTGCTGCGGTCGCGCCAGGGCGAGGCGTAGGAGCTGCCGGGCCCTCACGAGCGGGCCTCGTCCGGCTCCGCGCGCCGTCGCGGGCCGGACGTCAGGCCCGCGTCGAGCGCGGTGCAGAGCCACTGCCCGTCGCGGGCCTCCAGCCGGTAGGCCAGGACGAGCAGCCGCCCGCCGGACCGGAGGACGGCGCACGCCTCCACGGACCGCGGTCCGGGGTGTTGGACCCGTCCGGAGAGCAGCACCGTTCGCGGCGCGCTGACCCCGGTCGGGCGGAGCCGCTGACGGCGGTTCAGGCCGGCGAGGACCTCGGCACTGACCCAGCCGGAGAGCTGCGTGGCCGGACGCCGGCCCAGCAGCGCCTCGCCGATCGCGAGCGCGAGCCAGCCGGCCCAGCGCGTCGCGTCGGGCAGGTCCTCGGGGACCCGCGCGCCGAAGGTCCGCCCGGACCGGACCACCCGGCCCGGCACCGGCCGGACGGCGGGTGCCGCGACCGCGACGTCGGGTGCGGGCCGGGCCGACGGCGCGCCCGGCCAGGTGCGGGGCTCCGGCCGGCTGGACGGCAGGACGCGGACGGCGGGGACGCTCACGACGCCACCCTGCGTGCGCGACGACCCCTACGGAAGAGCGCACGAGCCATCTGTGGACGATCGGAGCAGACGGACAACACCCGTCGCTCCGGGTCCGCACCGGAGCGTGTCCGGACACGAGCCTCAGGGCCTCGGGGCCGCGGCCTCCACGATCACAGCCGACAACGGGACGAGGCGCACGTCCCTCCGTCAGGCGCACCTAACGGGGTGCACGTGGCGGCGGGGCGTACGCCTCGTCCGTCGGTCAGGGAGCGGGAGTCCTCAGGACCCCGAGCGCCCGTGGCACATCTTGAACTTCTTGCCCGAGCCGCAGGGGCACGGGGCGTTGCGCCCGACACCCGCGTACGGGTCGTCGATGGCGGCGGCCTCCGCCGTCGCCTCGCCCGACTCGTCCGGCGAGGTGTAGGTCAGGCGGCGCCGGGCCGGCTGCTCGAGGCCCTTGGCGCGCACCCGCGGGCGCGAACCGGCCGGCTCGAGCTCGGGCTCGTCGACCTCCTCGACCTCGGTCACCTCGACACCGGGACCGTCCGGGTCGGGACCGGTCTCGACGAGGTGCCGGTGACCGTCGGGCGCGTCCGCGTCGGAACCGTTCGACCCGTTGGTGCCGTTGGCCCCGCGGTCGCCGATCTGCATCGCCCGACCGTCGGCACCGGCGACGACGCCGACCTTGGGGGCCTGCGGCTCGACCTCGACCTCCAGGTGGAAGACGAAGCCGACGACCTCCTCCATGAACGCCTCCATCATGGCGTTGAACATGTCGCCACCCTCGCGCTGGTACTCGACCAGCGGGTCGCGCTGCGCCATGGCGCGCAGGCCGATGCCCTCGCGCAGGTAGTCCATCTCGTAGAGGTGCTCGCGCCACTTGCGGTCCAGCACGGTGAGCAGCACGCGACGCTCGACCTCACGCATGACCTCGGACCCCAGCTCGGCCTCGCGGGCGTCGTACGCGCGCTCGGCGTCGGCCTTGAAGTCGGCGATCAGCGTGGCCTGGTCGAGGTCCTCGTCGTTCTCGTACTTCGAGCGGTCCAGCCCGACCGGGTAGAGCGTGCTCATGTTCGTCCAGAGCTGCTCGAGGTCCCAGTCCTCGGCGAAGCCCGCGGTCGCGCCCACGACGTACTGCTCGACCACGGTGTCGACCGTGTTCCGCAGCCGGTCGGAGATGTCCGCGCCCTCGAGCACCTTGCGCCGGTCACCGTAGACGGCGTGACGCTGACGGTTCATCACGTCGTCGTACTTGAGGATGTTCTTGCGGGTCTCGAAGTTCTGCGACTCGACCTGGGCCTGCGCGCTCGCGATGGACGAGCTGACGCGCTTGTTCTCGATCGGCTGGTCGTCGGGGATGTTGAGCGCCTGCAGCACCCACTCCACGATGTCGGACTTGAAGAGCCGCATCAGGTCGTCGCCGAGGGAGAGGTAGAAGCGGCTCTCGCCCGGGTCCCCCTGGCGGCCGGAACGACCGCGGAGCTGGTTGTCGATGCGGCGCGACTCGTGGCGCTCGGAGCCGACCACGTAGAGGCCGCCGGCCTCGACGACCTCCTCGTGCTCGCCCTCGACCTGCTCCTCGAGCGACTCGAGGACCTTCGGGTAGCGCTCCTCGTACTCCTCGGCGTGCTCGACGGGGTCGATGCCCTCGCCGCGCAGGGAGAAGTCGGCCAGGAACTCGGCGTTGCCGCCGAGGATGATGTCGGTGCCTCGACCGGCCATGTTCGTGGCGACGGTGACGGCGCCCTTCTGGCCGGCGAGGGCGATGATCGAGGCCTCACGCGCGTGCTGCTTGGCGTTCAGCACCTCGTGCTTGACGCCCTTCTCCTTCAGGAGCTTGGACAGCGTCTCCGACTTGGCGACCGACGCCGTGCCGATCAGGACCGGCTGGCCCTTCTCGTGCCGCTCGGCCACGTCGTCGACGATCGCCTCGAACTTGGCGAGCTCGGTGCGGAAGATCAGGTCGCGCTGGTCGGCGCGGACCATCGGCTTGTTCGTCGGGATCGGCACGACGCCGAGGCCGTAGATCTTCTGGAACTCGGCCGCCTCGGTGAGCGCCGTGCCCGTCATGCCCGAGAGCTTCTCGTACATCCGGAAGTAGTTCTGCAGCGTGATCGTCGCGAGGGTCTGGTACTCCTCGCGGATCTGCACCTTCTCCTTGGCCTCGATCGCCTGGTGCAGCCCCTCGTTGTAGCGACGGCCGACCAGCGAACGACCCGTGTGCTCGTCGACGATGAGGATCTCGCCGTCCATGTTCACGTAGTCGCGGTCGAGCTTGAAGAGCTCCTTGGCCTTGATCGCGTTGTTCAGGTAGGAGATCAGCGGGGTGTTCGCCGACTCGTAGAGGTTGTCGATGCCCAGGCGGTCCTCGACCTGGTCGATGCCGGCCTCGAGGATCGCGACGGTGCGCTTCTTCTCGTCGACCTCGTAGTGCACGTCCTTCTGGAGCCGGTTCACCATGCTCGCGAAGGTCGGGTACCAGCGCTGGCTGTCCTCGGCGGGGCCGGAGATGATCAGCGGCGTGCGGGCCTCGTCGATGAGGATCGAGTCGACCTCGTCGACCACGGCGAAGTGGTGCTCGCGCTGGACGCAGTCCTCGAGGCTCAGCGCCATGTTGTCGCGCAGGTAGTCGAAGCCGAACTCGTTGTTCGTGCCGTAGGTGATGTCGGCGGCGTACGCGACGCGACGCTCGGCCGGGGTCATCTGCGACAGGATCGCGCCGACGTCCATCCCCAGGAAGTGGTGGATGCGGCCCATCTGCTCGGACTGGTACTTGGCCAGGTAGTCGTTCACCGTGACGACGTGGACGCCGCGGCCGGTGATCGCGTTCAGGTAGGACGGCAGGGTCGCGACGAGCGTCTTGCCCTCACCGGTCTTCATCTCGGCGATGTTGCCGAGGTGCAGCGCCGCCCCGCCCATGATCTGGACGTCGAAGTGCCGCTTGCCGAGGACCCGCTTGCTCGCCTCGCGGACGGTCGCGAACGCCTCCGGCAGGAGCGACTCGAGCGTCTCGCCGTTCTGGTGCCGCTGCTTGAAGTCGGCCGTCTGCCCCTGGAGCTCGTCGTCGCTCATCGCGACGAAGTCCTCCTCGATGGAGTTGACCTGGTTGGCCATCCCCTTGAGCTGCTTGAGGATCTTGCCCTCGCCGAAGCGGAGCATCCTGTCCATCAACGCCACGAGATCCGGGCTCCCTACTAGGTCGTGCCAGCTGGGCGCCAGGACCCGTGCCCCGGCGCGCGTCCATGGTAGGCCAGCGATCACGCGGCGACGCCTCGCGCGCGTACGGCGTGCATCCGGGCACGATGTCGGGGTGACCACGCTCCGTACGTCCGACGGCCGCTCCCTCGACGTCCGCGTCAGCGGGCCGCACGGTGCCGTGCCGCTGCTGTTCCACCACGGGACGCCGGGTTCGGCGGTGCCCGTACGGGCCCTGGAGCGGGCCGCGGCCGAGCGTTCGCTGCGGCTGGTGACCTGGTCGCGGCCCGGCTACGGGTCGTCCACGCGGCGCGCCGGCCGTCGTGTCGTGGACGACGCCGACGACGTCGCCGTGGTGCTGGACCACCTCGGGTCCGAGCGCTGCGTCGTCGCCGGCTGGTCCGGCGGTGGGCCGCACGCCCTGGCCAGCGGCGCCCGGCTCCCCGACCGGGTGGCCGGTGTGCTGTGCATCGCCGGGGCCGGGCCCGCGGTGGCCATGGACGCGTCCGGCGCGGACTTCCTCGCGGGCATGGGCGAGCAGAACCACGAGGAGTTCGGCGCGGCCCGGACGGGCGAGCCGGCGCTGCGGGCCTACCTGGAGCGCGACGCCGCCGGCCTGCGCGACGTGCAGGCCGAGGGCGTCGTGGCCGAGATGGCGAGCCTGCTGCCGCCGGTGGACCGGGCCGTGCTGACCAGCGAGTACGGCGAGGACCTGGCCGCCGCGTTCCGCGAGTCGGTACGCACCGGGGTGGACGGGTGGCTCGACGACGACCTGGCGATGGTGACGCCCTGGGGCTTCGCGGTCGAGGAGGTCGGCGTGCCGACGTTCGTGTGGCAGGGCGAGGAGGACCTGATGGTGCCGTTCGCCCACGGGCGCTGGCTGAGCGAGCGCCTCCCCCGCGTCGCGACGCACCTGCTGCCCGGCGAGGGCCACCTCTCCGTCGCCCTCGGCAGCCTCGACGCCATGCTCGACGAGCTGGTCGAGACCCTCTGAATCGCGCCGCGGACGGGCCGGGGAGGATCGGGTCGTGGCCCTCCTCCGCTGCGACTTCTTCTCCGAGGCCCTGAGCCTCAGCACCTCCATGACCGTGCTGCTCCCCCAGCGCACGACCGGCCAGGTGGGGCTCACCGGCGCGGCGTCCGACGACCCTCCCCCGGTCCTCTACCTGCTGCACGGCATGAGCGACGACGCGACCACCTGGGTGCGCCGCACGTCGGTCGAGCGCTACGTGGCCCCGCTCGGGCTGGCCGTCGTCATGCCGCAGGTGCATCGCAGCTACTACACCGACGAGGCGTACGGCGGCCGGTTCTGGACGTTCCTGACCGAGGAGCTGCCCGCGCTCGTCCACGACTTCTTCCGCGTGTCCGAGCGCCGGGAGGACACCTTCGTGGCCGGGCTTTCCATGGGCGGCTACGGCGCCTTCAAGTGGGCGCTGCGCGACCCGGGCCGCTTCGCCGCGGCGGCGAGCCTGTCCGGCGCGCTGGACGTCGCCGGGCGGACGACGCAGCGCGAGCGCCCGGAGGACCCGCGGATGACGCAGCGGCTGTTCGGCGACGAGCCGGTCGCGGGCACCGACGCCGACCTGCTGCACCTGGTCGCCGGGGCGGACGTGGCCGCGCTCCCCGCCCTGCGCGCGTGGTGCGGCACCGAGGACGGTCTGCTCGAGGACAACCGGCGGTTCGCGGCCGCCTGCGACGAGGCGGGCGTGCCGTTGGAGCTGCACGAGGGGCCCGGCCAGCACGACTGGGCCTACTGGGACGCCCGCATCGTCGACGTCCTCGACTGGCTGCCTCTACGGACGAGGGGCTAGCGGCCGACGGGGTCAGGGACCGACGAGCAGGAGGACCGAACGGGCCTCGGCGGCCATCGCCTCGTCGACCATGCGCCCGTCCGGGAGCCGTGCCGCACCGGCACTCCCGGTGAGGGCGTCGAGAACCAGCCGGGCGTCGGCCACCTCGGCGGGCGTCGGGGTGAAGGCGTCGCGGATCACCGGCACCTGACGCGGGTGGATCGCCGCCCGGCCGCGCAGCCCGAGCGTCGCCCCGTGCCGGCACGACGCGTGCAGCCCCGCGTCGTCATCGAGCCGGGGGTAGACCGCCATCGCTGGCGCCGGCAGCCCGGCCGCCCGGGCCGCCACGACGCTCCGCACCCGGAGCCAGTCCAGGCCCGCGTCGGCCGTGATCCCCAGCTCGGCCCGGAGGTCGGCCTCGCCGAGCGCCACCGCCGACACGTCCGCGTGGCTCGCCACGGCGTACGCCTGCTCCACGCCGAGCGCCGACTCGAGCAGGCAGGTCAGCTCGAGCGTCTCGCCGGGGCGGGCCCCGAGCCGCTCGAGCACCCGGTCCACGTCGGACGGGCCCTCCACCTTGGGCAGCCGTAGCGCCGGCCGGGCCGTGGCGCGCGCCAGCATCGCCAGGTCGGCGTCGTGCCACGGCGTCCCGGCCCCGTTCGGGCGCACGGCGACCCGGACCGGCAGGGGCCCCTCGAGCAGCTCGGCCACCGCCTGCCGCGCGCGCTCCTTGTGCTCGGGCGCGACCGCGTCCTCCAGGTCGACGATCACCTGGTCCGCGCCCGCAGCGAACGCCTTGGCGAACCGCTCGGGCCGGTCTCCCGGGACGTACAGCGCGACGAGCGTCGGCCCGACGGGCCCCGGCGTCACACGACCCCCTGCTCGCGGAGGGCGGCGACCTCGGCGGGGCCGTAGCCGGCCCGGCTCAGCACCGCGTCGGTGTCGGCCCCGTGCGGGCGGGCGGTCCAGCGCACCGAGCCCGGCGTCTCCGACAGCCGGAACAGAACGTTCTGCATCTGCAGGGGCCCGAGCACCGGGTCCGGCACGGTCAGGATCGTCCCGCGGGCCTGGACCTGCGGGTCGGCGACGATGCCGCGGACGTCGTAGATCGGGGCGACCGCGGCCTGCGCAGCCGTGAAGGCCTCGAGCACCTCGGCGGTGGTCCGCGCGGCGATCCACGAGCCCACGGCCTCGTCGAGCTCGTCCGCGTGGGCGGCACGGCCCGCGCCGGTGGCGAACCAGGGCTCGTCGATCGGCTCGGGCCGCCCGACCAGCCGCATGACGCGCTCGGCGATGGACTGCGAGCTCGTGGAGACGGCGACCCAGTTGTCGTCCGCGGTCCGGTAGCAGTTCCGCGGGGCGTTGTTGACGGAACGGTTCCCGTGGCGCTCCTGCACGAGGCCCAGCTGGTCGTAGATCGTCAGCTGCCCGCCCAGCATGGCCAGGATCGGCTCGAGGATGGCGAGGTCGACCACCTGACCCCGCCCGGTCCGGTCGCGCCCGCGCAGGGCGGCGAGCACCGCGAACGCCGTCGCCAGCGAGGCGATGCCGTCGGCCAGCCCGAAGGGCGGCAGGGTCGGCGGTCCGCCCTCCTCGCCGGTCACCGCGGCGAACCCGCTCATGGCCTCGGCCAGCGAGCCGAAGCCGGGACGCGGCGCGTACGGGCCGGTCTGGCCGAAGGCGGTCACCCGGGCCACCACGAGCCCGGGGTTGAGCTCGAGCAGGTCGGCCGGCGCGAGGCCCCAGCGCTCCAGCGTGCCGGGCCGGAAGTTCTCCACCAGGACGTCGGCGTCCACCACGAGCCGGCGCAGCACCGCGGCACCCTCCGGGGAGGACAGGTCGAGCGTGATGCTCTCTTTGTTCCGTCCGATGGTGGCGTACCAGAGGCCGACGCCGTCCTTGCTCGGGCCGTGCCCCCGGGCACCGTCCGGCCGCCGCGGGTGCTCGACCTTGATCACCTCCGCGCCGAAGTCGCCGAGCTGGGTCGCCGCCAACGGTCCGGCGAAGAGGGTGGCGACGTCGATCACCCGGAGGCCGGCGAGCGGACCTCCGTCGGTCCCGGTCGTGGGCTGCTCGTTCACGGGCGCTCCTGATCATGGTCGAGGTCCCAGGCCAGGCGGAAGCCGATCATGGTCGACCGGGCCAGCCCGAGGCCGGGGAGCAGCAGCTTGGCCGTCACCTCCGGCGGCTGGGGACCGCCGTCGAAGTACCACTCCGAGCCCCGGGCGAGGTAGGCGCTGCCCCCCTTGAGCTGGACGTAGCGGGTCCGTCCGTCACTGTGCTCGCTCTCGGTCCAGTTCCACACCCGCCCGTGGCTCCAGCCGGGCGCGGCCTGCTGCGCGGCCAGCTGCCACTCGTCCTCCGTCGGCAGCCGGGCTCCCGCCCACCGCGCGTACGCGCGGGCGTCGTCCAGGTCGACGCAGGTCACCGGCTCGTCCGGCCCGGTCGCCTCGGCGAGGAAGCGGTTGGCGGTCCGCGGTCGCCAGGGCGACGACGCGAGGAAGCGGTCGAACTCCGCCCGGGTGACCTCGGTCGGCGCCACCGCGACCGCGTGCCCGAGCTCCACGACGCGGTCGAGGGTGCGCTGGTCGTGCAGGCGGGGCGGCAGCGGCTTCCACTCCTCGACGAAGGGTGCGTCGTCGTAGAGACCCGTCTCGCGCGCCCGGAAGCGCACGGTGAGGGGGTGCCGGCCGCCCGCGACGGGCACGGCACCGGCGGGCGGCACGTCCCGGCTGGGCTCCGCGACGACGCGGACCGCGGTGCGGAAGGGGAAGGACGCCTCGCCGTCGGCGGGCAGCGAGGCGAGGACGTCGGCCAGCGGTGCCAGCCACCCCGGAGCCTGCGTACCGGTCTCGAGCGTGACGAGGACACCGATCCCCGCCGGGGGCAAGGCTCCTGAGCTCAGCGCGACCGCGCCGGGGTGCCCGGGCGGGAGCAGCGGTCCCGCGTACTCCGACTCCCCCCGGTGGGCCAGCGTCCAGAGCGTGACGCCGTCGGCCGTCCAGGTCGAGGCGGCCACACCGGCGGCGGTGGCCTCGGGGTGGAGGTCCGCCAGCGGGGTCCACTCCCCCGTGACCAGGAGGTCCGCGCAGGCGCGCTGGACGGCGAGCATCCGGCGCAGGGTGGCGGCGTCGCGCGCGTTCCAGCCCACCCAGACCCCGAAGACCACCTCCCAGACCATGACGCCGCAGCCGTTGAGGAACGCCGACGACAGCTCCTCCGCGTGGTCGCGGTTCCAGCGCCGGACGTGGTGCTGCAGGTGACGGCGCTCGACGTAGTGCGTACGGATGACGCCGGGCGTCGGGGAGTCGGCGAACCACTGCGCCCACGACAGCCGGTGCTCGCCCAGCCGGGCCAGCGGCAGCGTGGACTCGCTCTCCAGCGCGATGCCCGGCCGCGCGTCCTCCAGGGCCGCCACCAGTGCCGGGTCGCCCTCCTTGAGGGTGTCGAGGAAGACCCCGTCCGCGCGCAGGTCCCGCACGGCGGCGGTCAGCTCGGTCCCGTCGTCCCCGCCGCGCCGGGTGCCGGTGTCCCACGGGTTGTAGTCCAGGAACACCGCGACGCCCGCGGCGTGCAGCGCGTCGACGAGCGCGTCCAGACCGGGCACGTCACGGTAGAAGTCCCACTGGTTGCGCGGGTCGATCCCGATCACCGGGTACGCGTGCCACAGCACCACGCCGTCGAAGCCACCCAGCCGCGCGTCGGCGTCGGCCAGCAGCCGCTCGGGCGTGAAGCGCCCCTCGGCCGCGTCGTACAGCAGCTCGTCCCACAGCCAGACCTGGGCCACCGAGAAGCAGCGCTGCGCCCAGCGACCCTCGGGGGCGTCGTACGCCGCGGTCGAGAAGCCCTGCCGGGCCGCCGCCCCGGAACGCCAGCGCTCCAGGACCGCACGCCAGCGGGGCCGGTCCGCCGGGTCCTCCGGCGCGGCGATGATCTTGGCCGCGTCCATGGCGGCCCAGTCCGGCGCGTCGAGGTCGACGACCGTCGGCCGGTCGAGGGGCCGGGGCACCAGCGGGTCCATGCCCCGCTCGCCGACCACGTACGTGGCGGTCGCCGTCGGCGGGACCGGTCGAGGGGGCTCGTCCCGCGCGGGTGGCCGGGCGTCGGCCCCGCGCTCGGAGAGGGCGAGCGTGCGGTTCACGAGCGTGCTGATCCGCTGCTCGCCGCCGGGCAGGCTCGTGGCGATCCGGCCGTCCAACGGTGCCGTCCACGCGGCGGGGAGGTCCGAGGCGCCGAGCAGGCCGCCGAGGACGGACCCGACGGTCGCACCGGTGGAGTCGGTGTCCCAGCCGGTCATGACCGCGAACGCGATGCCCTTGGTGAAGTCTCCGCCCGATGCCGTCAGGGCGCACGCGACGGTGGCGGCGTTGTTGAGCACGTGCACCCAGTGCAGGTGCCCGTAGCGCGCGTGGAGGGCGTCGAGCCGCTCGTCGCGGGACAGCGGGCGCCGCCCGAGGTCCGCCCCGAACGCGACGGCCTCGGCCAGCGCCGAGCGGGGCGGCACCACGGCGGCGGCGCGCTCGAGCACCTCGTCCACGTCGTCGGCGACGAGGCTCGCCGACGCGAGGGCGGCGGCCCACAGCTCGCCGTAGACGCCGTTGCGGGTGTGGCTGAGCACCGCGTCGGGCCAGGCCAGGCGGGCGGCCGCGTACGGGTCCCCGGGCCGGGCCCAGCCGAAGACGTCGCCGCGGATGAGCGCGCCGATCCACTCCCGGAACGGGTTGCGCCGGGTCGCCACGTCGGCGAGCGGCAACGCGAGCAGGAGGTTGCGGTAGGCCGCACGCTCGGCGGTGAAGACCCGGCCGGCGGGGAGGTCGGCCAGCCAGGCGAGCGCGACGTCCTCGGTGGTGGGGGTGCCTCGACGCTCGAGCAGGCCCAGGTTCAGCAGCGGGTAGTTGAGGTCGTCGTCCTCGGGCGTCCCGTCGATGTTCTCGGCCAGGCTGGTGGGCGCGGAGCGGCGGTTCCACGGCCACGCGGCCGCCGTCGCCGGGCTCAGGCCGACGGCGGTGAAGTAGCCGCGGACCGGCCAGTTGCCGGTCTCCTCGGCGATGGCCCGGATGCCGGCGCGCGGGATCTTCTCGACCGGCTTGCCGAGCACGCAGCCCGCCGAGCGGCCGAGCCAGGCACCGGCCACCCGGTCGGGCAGGTCGTCGCCGGGCGCGCGTACGCCGGGAGCGTCCGCGCCCACGGCCCAGCCCTGCTCGACCGCGGCCAGGGTCGTCGGGTGGTCCGGGTCGTCCGGGCGCGGCAGGTCGTCGAGCTCGTCCAGCAGCCGGCCGGCCAGGTGCCGCAGCTCCGCGCCGGCCGGGACCGGTGCCGCGCCGCTGACCGGCGGTTCGAGCGGACCGCCGCCCGTTTGCTGCCAGCGCCGCTCGACGTCGGCCAGCGCGTCGACGCCGACCCCCTCGGCCCGGGCCTGGACCAGCTCGTGCAGCAGCAGGTCCTCGGGCTGGGCCCAGGTCAGGCGCAGGCTCGGTGCGCCGGGCGTGGCCTCAGGCACCGGCGGAGGCGCCGACCGTCGCCGGGGCCAGCAGGGCGTGGGCGGTCCGGCGGCGGTCCTCGGCCTCGGCGAGGTCCGTCGTGATGATCTCGCTCGCGGCGGAGGCGAGCGCCGCGGCGACCCGGTCCAGGTCGATCCGGCTGGCCTGCTCCACGTCGCGCACCCAGTCGGCGGGCACCGCGTCCGGTCCGCCGAGCCCGGCGCAGACCGCACCGGCCATGGTGGCGATGGAGTCGGCGTCGCGGCCGTAGTTCACCGCGCCGAGCACCGCCGCGCGGTAGTCGCCGCGGGCGGCCAGGCAGAACCCGAGGGCGACGGGCAGCTCCTCGATCGCCTTCGTCCGGCTGGGCAGCCGGGCGTCCAGGGCCGGCTTGCGGTACTCGTCCCCGACGGTGTCGTAGGGCCGGACGGCCGCGCGCAGCGTGTCGCGCACCGTCGCGTCGTCGGCTCCGGGGGCGAGCCCGCGAGCGGCGTCGACCACGGCGACGACCGCCGCACGCGTGCCGTCATGAGCGACGTCGAGCACCGCCGACAGCACGTGCTCGACGTCTGCGCCCGGGGTCAGCGAGGCGGCCACCGCCGCTGCGAAAACCCCCGCGGCCTCCCGGCCGTAGCTCGACTGGTGGGCGCCGGCCATGTCGATGGCCTCCGCGTACGCGCCCCGGGGGTCGCCCGCGTTGACCACGCCGACCGGCGCCATGTACATGGCCGCACCGCAGTTGACGATGTTGCCCACGCCCGCCTCGCGCGGGTCGACGTGGCCGTAGTGCAGCCGCGCGACCAGCCACTTCTCGGCCAGGAACACGCGCTGCAGGATCAGGGCCTCCGACTCCAGCTCCGGGATCCAGACCTCGTCCCCCACCAGCAGCGGAACGAGGTCGCCGGCCATGGCGTACGCGTCGAGGTGCCGCCGGCGGGCGGCGTAGACCTGCACCAGCGCGTGCGTCATCAAGGTGTCGTCCGTGATGTGGCCGTCGCCCTTGTGGTAGGGGGCGATGGGCCGCGCGTGGCGCCAGTCGGCGTGGTACGGACCGACGATCCCCGTCACCGGACCACCGTGGCGCGCCTGGATCTGCTCGGGGGTCCACCCCTCGGTGGCGCCGCCGAGCGCGTCACCCACGGCGGCTCCTGCGAGCACGGCCCGCACGCGGGCCTCGAACGTGCCCGCCTTCGGCGTGTCCATCTTCTTCTCCTCGGCTGTCTGCTGCTGGCTGTCGTGCTGATTGTCGAGAGGGCTGGTCGCCCTGCCTGGTCGTGCCGGCGGCGTCAGCGGTTGACGGTGGCCCAGCCGTCGGAGAGCGCCTTCTGGAGGCCGACGGCGTCCGTCTTGCCCGCCAGGAACTGCTGGAACGCCGGGGTGGCGATCTGGTCCTTCCACTGCGGGTAGTTGTCGACGCTCTGGAACGGCGCCTTCTGCAGGGCGTCGCCGGAGGCCACGATCTGCTTCCAGCCGTCCTTGCCGCCGGTCTTGGTGATCACGGCCTGCTGCGCGTCCTTCGTGGCCGGGTAGAGGGTCTCGCCCTCGGCGACGGAGGCCAGGTTCTCGGCCTTCATGTAGAAGTTCATGAACTTCGCCGCGTCGTCGACGTGCTTGCTGTCCGCCGAGACGGAGAGGGTCTGCGGGTTGGCCGCCTGCGCGGCGCCCGCGCTACCGGCCAGGGCGGGCAGGGCCACCCAGTCGAAGCCCTTGGGCGCGTCGCTGCCGAAGGAGCCGGCGGCGTACGAGCCCTGGACGGTTATGGCGAACTTGCCCGCGTACCAGGCGGGGAGCACGTCGCTGCCGGACTGGGTGAGCGTGGCCTTGTCGAGGCTGCCGTCGGCGGCCATGGCGGCGATCCGCTTCGGCACCTCGAGCTCCGGGTCGCCGACCTTGATCGTGGCGTCCTTGCCGGTGCCGTCGAAGTAGGTGCCGCCGAAGCCGAGCGCCAGGTTCATGAAGGAGGCCGTCGGGCTCTTGAGGCCCCAGCCGACCCCGGGCTCGCCGGTCTTGGCCTGGACCTGCTTGGCCAGGGCGGCGAACTGGTCCCAGGTCATCGTCGGGCCGGTGGGCACGGTGGCGCCGGCCTCGTCGAGCATCTTCTTGTTGGCGAAGACGAGGTAGGACTGCAGCACGGTCGGGGCCGCGATGACCTTGCCGTCGACCGTGACGGCGTCGAGGACGCCGGGGCTGATCGAGGACTTCACGGCCGGATCCATCGCGCTGCCCAGGTCCGCGAGGTAGCCGCCCTGCGCGAAGCCGGTCATGTCGGCCGACTCGTCGTGGATGATGTCCGGCGCGGTGCCGCCGGCGAACTGGGTGACCAGCTGGTCGTGGACGTTGTCCCAGCTCCCCTGCACCAGGTCGACCTTGATGTCGGGGTTGGCCGCGTTGAAGTCGTCGACGATCTTCTTCGTCGCCGTCTGGGTCGCGGGCAGGAAGGCCAGCGACTGGAACTTCAGCGTGACCGGGCCGGACTCAGAGCCCGACGAGCCCTCGCCCCCTCCCCCACCACCGCAGGCGGCGAGCGAGGCGAGCAGGACCGTGGCGAGACCCGCGGCGGCGGTGCGGCGGAGGTTCATGGGTTTCTTCCTTCGTGGGGTCGTGGGGAGTGCGGCGGAGCGGGGTCGAGCGGTGCGGTGCGGAGTGGCGGGAGGTGACGTCACCCCTTGACGGCGCCGGACAGCAGCCCGCCGGTCAGGCGGCGCTGCAGGATGGCGAAGAAGACGAGGCTGGGGATCGAGGCGAGGACGGCGCCGGCGGCCAGCGGACCGAGCCGCACCTGGCCCTCCGCGCCGACGAACAGGGCGAGCGAGCGGGACAGGGTGAAGTTCTCGGGGCTCTGCAGGAGCACGAGCGCGAAGAAGAACTCGTTCCAGGCCGAGACGAAGGTGAACATCGCGGTCGCCACGGTTCCGGGCACGAGCAGCGGGAAGACGACCGTGCGGAGCATCGTGAAGCGGCTCGCGCCGTCCATCGCGGCGGCCTCCTCGAGCGAGACCGGGATGGCCGCGACGAAGCCCTGCAGCATCCACAGCGCGAACGGCAGGCAGAACGTGACGTAGACCAGCGTCAGCCCCAGCAGGGAGTCGTTGAGGTTGATCGTCCGCAGGATCAGGAAGAGCGGGATGATGATCAGGATCACCGGGAACACCTGGCTGACGAGGATGTAGCCGGTGCCGATCATCCGCAGCCGCCCGCGGAACCGGGCCATCGCGTACGCGGCGGGCAGCGCCACCGCGGTCACGACGACGGTCGTGATCAAGGAGACGATCGCGGTGTTCGCGGTCGCCCGCACGATGCCCTGGCTGGCCAGCGCCTCGCTGAAGTTCTCCCAGTGCAGCGAGCGCGGGAAGATCCAGACGTCCAGCGACGCGAGCTGCTGGGTCGACTTGAGCGACGCCATCAGGAGGTAGAAGAGCGGGAAGCCCAGGAAGACCATGTAGGCGACGAGGGCGACGTACTGGGCTCCGCGCGTGACGGGCCTGGTCCGGGTGAGGGCCATCAGTCGCGCTCCGTCCGGATCTGGGTCCAGAGGTAGAACACCAGCAGGACCACCACGACCACGACCATCACGTTGCCCATCGCGGCGGCGTACGCGATGTCGCGGTACTTGAACGCCTCGTTGTAGGCGAAGAGCATCGGCAGCATCGTCTGGCCCCCCGGCCCTCCTTCGGTGAGCACGTAGACCAGCCCGAAGGAGTTGAAGTTCCAGATGAAGTTGAGCGAGGTGATCGACGTGATCACCGGTCGCAGCGCCGGCAGCGTGACGTGCACGAACGAGGACCAGGTGCTGGCGCCGTCCATCTCCGCCGCCTCGACGAGCTCGTCGGGGATCTGCTGCAGCCCGGCCAGCAGGGTGATGGAGGTCTGCGGCATGCCGACCCAGACGCCCACGACGATCGCGGCGGGCAGGGCGGTGCCGAAGCTGCCCAACCAGTCCAGCGCGAAGGCGGGGTCGAACAGGCGGACGACCCCGTTCACCGGCCCGGAGTTGGGGTTGTAGAGCATCTTCCACATGATCGCCACGACCACCGGCGGCATCGCCCAGGGGATCAGGGCGAGCAGGCGGGTGAGGCCCTGGAAGCGCAGGTTGGCGTTCAGCAGGAGGGCGAGCCCGAGGCCGGCGGCCAGCTGCAGCAGCGTCACGCTGAACGCCCAGATCATCCCGATCTTGAACGAGTCCAGGAACAGCTGGTCGCCGAAGAGCTTGCGGAACTGCCCCAGCCCGGTGAACGCGTTGCTCGAGTTCCGCGAGAGCGTGGCGTCGGTGAAGGCCAGGTAGACGCCGTTCACGAGCGGCGCGACGCTGAAGATCAGGATCGGGATCAGCGAGGGGATGACCAGCGCGGCCACCTCCTTGCGCCGGGCGACGACCATCCGGGAGGTGCGGCGCGACGGCGGCGGCACGGCCGGCGCCAGGGGCACCGGCGGTGGTGTCTGGGTCACGGTGGTCATGTCGGGTCCCCTGCTTCGTACGGCGGTCCGGCGGTGGACGGTGCTGTGGTGGCGGGTGCTGTGGTGGCGGGTGCGGCTACGGAGGGCACGGCGCCGTCGGGCGCGGCCGTGGACGAGCGGACGATCAGGGCGGGTTCGACGACCACGCTCTGCGCGGGTCGGCCGGGTTCGCGGAGCCGGGCCAGCAGCAGCTCGGCGGCGTGCCGCCCGCGGACCGCCGCGCCCAGGTCGACGCTGGTCAGGGTCGGGAGCAGCTGGGCGGCGAGGGCGGAGTCGTCCATCCCCACGACGGCCAGGTCCGACGGGATCGTCAGCCCCTGCTCGGCGGCGGCGTGGTAGGTCCCGGCGGCGATGAGGTCGTTCGCCGCCACCACGGCGTCGAGCGGCTCACCGGCTGCCGCGGCGGCGCCGAGCAGCTGGCGGGCCGCCAGGAGACCGGCGGCGAAGGTGAAGTCGGAGGCGACGGCGCGGCGCTCCACCACCCCGGTCCGGTCGCAGGCCGCGCCGAACGCCTCGCCGCGCACGCGCCCCGGGGTCGTGTCCTCGGGACCGTTCACGAACCCGATGCGGCGTCGGCCCGTTTCCAGCAGGTGCTCGACGGCCAGCGCCACGCCGGCGGCGGAGTTGGCCCGGACGTTGTCGAAGCCGCCGGGCTGCGGGAGCAGCCCGACGACGACGACCGGCACGCGCAGCTGGGCGAGCTCGGCGAGCAGCTCGTCGTCCACCCGCAGCGGGCTGATGATCAGCCCGTCGACGTAGCCGCTGGCCAGGCTGCGGAGGAGCTCCACCTCGGTCTCGACGGTGGAGCCGACCGAGGAGATGAGCACCCGGTAGCCCTCGGCACGCACGGCGTCCTCGACCGCGCGCATCATCTCGACGTAGACGTGGTTGCCCACGTCCGCGACGCCGAAGGCCAGCTGGCCCGTCGAGCCGCGCTTGAGGCCGCGGGCGCGGGCGTCCGGGACGTACGCCAGCTCGCGCGCGGCGGCGGTCACGAGCTCGACGGTGCGGGGGCTCGCGGACTCACCGTTGAGGGCACGGGACGCGGACGCGATCGAGACGCCGGCGCGTCGCGCGACCTCCATCAACGTCGCCATCACCTCAGCCCCCTCGCTGGTCCGGCCCTCTTGTAAACGTTTACAAGAACGTGCAGCCACTAAACCCGCGGCCTGGGGGAAAGTCAAGGAGGCGGTGGTCAGGACGCGCGGACGGCGGCCTCGAGGGCGGCGGCGAGGTCACCCCTGGGCAGCACCTCGACGGCCGACAACCCCTGCCACGCCGCCATGGACGCGAGCTCGGCGGCCAGCTCGGCCGCGGTCTCCCAGGGGTCGGCGCCGTCCTCGACCCAGGCCGAGAGGACGCGCAGGACCCCGTGCGCCCGGTCGGCCTTGAGGTCCACCCGTGCGACGAAACGGTCGCCGAGCAGGAACGGGTAGACGTAGTAGCCGTGCACGCGGCGGGGGCCGGGCACGTAGATCTCGATGCGGTAGAAGAAGCCGAACAGGGCCTCGAGCCGGGCGCGCTCGAAGACCAGGGAGTCGAAGGGGCTCAGCAGCGCGCGGGCGTGGACCTTGCGCGGCAGCCGGGCCTCGTGCCACAGGTACCAGGGGCGGGTCTGGTCCCCCACCGCGACGGGCAGCAGCTCGCCCGACTCGACCAGCTCGGCGACGGCCTGCTGCGTCGCGGCCGGGCGCGTACGGAAGTAGTCGCGCAGGGCGGGTTCGGTCGCGACGCCGAGCGCGACGGCCGCTCGTCGGACGAGGCCCCGGACGGAGTCGGCGACGGTCGGCGTGGGCTGCGCCCGGACCGCGGCGGGCAGGACGCGTTCGGGCAGGTCGTAGACGCGCTCGAACTGGCTGTTGCGCCTCG
Source organism: Microlunatus spumicola (assembly GCF_039536445.1). Taxonomy (NCBI): domain Bacteria; kingdom Bacillati; phylum Actinomycetota; class Actinomycetes; order Propionibacteriales; family Propionibacteriaceae; genus Microlunatus; species Microlunatus spumicola. The sequence goes on from NZ_BAAAYR010000001.1 coordinate 1,156,166, forward strand.
CCGAGCTGACCTCGCCGACGTAGAAGAGCCATTCGAGGACCGTCTTGACCGCCGACCAGTTCCAGCCCCAGTGGTCGCGCTCGCGCGCGTCCTGGCCGTGCTCGACCTCGAGCTGCCGAGCGCTCAGCGGCCCGCGATCGGCGATCTCGGTGCGGACGAGGTCGACCAGCTCCGGGTTGGCCCGCGCCACGGCGTCCACTCCGCCCCACGCGTGCGCGCCCTCGCTCATCCGGAAGCGCAGCATCGGCTCGAGGTCGACGTCGAGCAGGCTCGCGGCGTGCCCCCAGTACTCGAAGAGCCGCCGCGGCGCACGGAAGGCGGCCCGCTCGAGCAGCGCCGGGTCGTACGGGCCGAGGCGGGAGAAGGTGGGGACGAAGTGGGCGCGCGTGACGACGTTGATCGAGTCGATCTGGAACTGGCCGAGACGGTGGGTCAGCCCGACCACGTCGCGCATCCCGACCGGGCGGGTCAGCGCCGGCCGCCCGAACCCCTGCGCGGCCAGCGCGACCCGTCGGGCCTGGGCCGGGCTCAGACGTTCGGGTGGCACCTGGGGAACGCTAGCGGGCTCCCCTGACAGGTTCGGTTGCGGCCAGGTGTGGTCCGTCCTGGTCGAGTAGAACAGGTGTTCGATAAGTGTCAGTGGCTCCTCGTAGGTTCAGGTCATGGTCATCGGGGTGGTCGAGGAGCGGGAGGCGGCGGCGGTCGAGCACGCTCTCGACGCCTTCGCCGCCGCCCAGGACCTCCTGGTCGCGGCGGTCGAGGGCGCCGGTCTCGACGGGCTCAACCAGGTAGGCCTGCTGAGCTTCGCCCGGCGGTTCGAGCAGGTGCGCAACCGCAGCGCGCTGGTGGACCACCAACTGGTCCATGAGCTCGAGAGGCGCGCCACCGCTCACGCGGTCGGGCAGCCGAGCACGGCCGCGCTGCTGTCCTGGCTGCTACGGCTCTCGCGCGGTGAAGCCACCCGTCGCGTGCGGGCGGCGGAGGCGCTGAGCGAGCGCGTGGCCATGACCGGCGAGGTGCTGCTGCCCCTGCGGCCCGCGCTGGCGGAGGTGCAGCGGGCGGGCGAGGCCAGCCCCGAGCAGCTCGACGTCTGCCTTCGGGCGCTCGGCACGGTCGACCACCGGGGGTTCGACCCGGCCGACCTCGAGACGGCCGAGGAGCTGCTGGCCGGGTTCACCCGGACCCTGGCGCCGCCTGACCTGCGGCTGGCGGCCCAGCAGGTGGTGGACCGGATCGATCCCGACGGCACCCGGCCGCAGGAGTTGCTGAACGTGGACCGGCGGCACCTGGCGTTCCGTCGGCTGCGCGACGGGATGTGGTCGGTGGAAGGTCGCTTGACCGGGCCGGTCGGGGCGAAGCTGCGAGCCGTCCTGGGTCCACTGGCGAAGCCGCGGCTGGCGACGGTGGTGCTGGAGGACGGGCGTGAGGTCCAGCAGGACGATCCGCGCCACCACGGGCAGCGGACCCACGACGCGTTGGAAGAGGTCTGCGACCGGCTGCTCCGCTCGGGCACCCTGCCCGACGCGGGCGGCACCCCGGCGACCGTGATCGTCACGATCCCCGAGGGCGACGTCGTCGCGCGCCGGAGGTGGGGCGTGAGCAGCGACGGCACCGTCCTGTCCGGCGAGACGGTCGTCGACCTGACGGACGAGGCCGAGATCTACCCCACCGTGGTGAGCCCGACCGGCGTGGTCCTCCAGCTGGGCCGGACCCAGCGATTGGCCACGCCGGGTCAGACGATGGCGCTGGTCGCCAGGGACGGCGGGTGCAGCTTCCCCGGCTGCGACCGGCCACCGGAGTGGTGCGAACGCCACCACATCACCGCCTGGGTGGACGGCGGCGCGACGGACCTCGAGAACCTGACGCTGCTGTGCGCGTGGCACCACCACAACTTCGCGGGTCGGGGCTGGACGTGCCTGATGGTCGACGGGCTGCCCGCCTGGGTGCCGCCGAGGTGGATCGACCCGGACCAGAGACCGCTGCGCAACACCAGGATCGGCGCGCTCAGACGGGTGCTGCGGACGTGAAGGGAGCGTGCTCGGGCGCGTTCGGAGGGTTCGGGGTCGGCCTCGGCCGGCGCGGAAGGCGTCAGACGGTCCAGAGAGGGGTGACGGAGAGAACTGCCGTCGGCAGTGACCAGGCCATGGCCGCCTGGGTCACAGGCTCTTCGCATTCGGCGCCAGCTTTGGCCGGCGCAAGGGTCGAGCCCGTCGGTCGTCGCACCCGCAGGCGGAGCTGCCAGTTCGTCCAGGCCGGACCGGCCGGCGAGGAGCAACGCTGCGTGGGACCTAGACATCGGGGGCCAAGACATCCGGAGCCGTGCCATACGGGGCCGTGACATCCGGGGCCGTGACGTCCGGGGCCGGAGGTACGCGAGCGGTTCGGCAGCGGCTGATCGCCTCCTGACAGGCGCCAAGGTCCACCCTCGCAAGCGAGCGAACACGCGGACCCCGACCAGAGCCAGGCTCTGGTCGGGGCGCGCGGCTCGAGCTCAGCGCGGCGGGTCAGCCCACCGCGGCGACGGCGCCTTCGGAGGTGGTCTCCAGCCGGATGACGCCGTAGTCGTAGCCGTGCCGCCGGTAGACGACGCTCGGCAGTTCGTGGTCCGCGTCGATGTAGAGGAAGAAGTCGTGACCCACGAGCTCCATGGCGTGGAGGGCCTGGTCGAGGGTCATGGGCCCGGCGGTGTGGGTCTTCTCCCGCACGACGAGAGGCCCGTCGCCCTGCACCTGCATGCCGGCGACGACCCGGGTGTCGCTCTCGGCCTCGCTCTCTGCGTCGTCCTGGGCCACCGATAGGTCGAGAGGCATCGCAGCCGCCTCGTGGAGGGACTGCGGGGTGTGCTGGCCGCGGTGGACCTTCTTGCGGTCCGCCGCCTTGCGCAGCTGGGCCATGATCCGGTCGAGCGCCATGTCGAGGGCGGCGACCTTGTCGGTGCTGGCCGCTTCGGCCCGGACGACGGGACCGCGGCTGCGGAGGGTGATCTCGACGCAGTGGGCCTGGTCGTGCTGGCGCTTGTTGCGTTCCTCGGTCACCTCGACCTCGACCCGGATCACGCGGTCGTCGAGCTTCTCGAGCCGCGCGAGCTTTTCCTCGACCACGGCTCGGAACTCGTCGGCGACCGAGCAGTGCCGGCTCTTGACGACAACATCCATCACTTCTTCGCCTTCCCTCGGGGTCACGGACTGGCGACGGCTGGGCGAACCCGCACGGGGGTGCGGGCCGGCCACGGTGCCGGACGCCACGAAGCCCCTGCATCCTCCCGGTCGGCCGGACCGCGAGGTCCGTTCCGTTCCGAGCTGAGCAGGGGCGCCATGAACAGACGTTAGACCCCCTGTCCAGGCTGTGGCAGGGCGGGGCGCTCGACGCCCGCTGCTCCACGCGGACGACCACGGGCAGCCGCGCGTGGTGGCGTACGACGCATCGTGGCGGCCACGGTCGCAGCCCCGAGGACGTCCACGCCGCCCACTCGCAGCGCCCGAGCGGCCTCGCTGAGGCTCGCCCCGCTCGTCACCACGTCGTCGACCACGACGATCCACGGGGCGTGTCGCCCTGACACCCGCAAGCTCCGACCGAGCGGCGGCGGGAGCGAGCGGCGTACCCGGAACGCCCCGGCCAGGTTCGCCTGCCGCTCCTCCGCCCCGAGACCGCTCTGGTCCGCCACCCGCCGCGCGGGGACGAGCAGCGGACCGGCGCGGGCGCCCGGCAGTCGTGCTGCCGCCGCTCGGGCCAGCGCCAGCCCGGCGTCGAACCCACGTTCCCGCACGGCCCGCCGCGCTGACGGAACCGGAACCAGCAGCACGGGCCGGCCGTCTGCGCCGAGCGGCAACGCCCCGGTCTCGTCGAGCAGGGCGAGCACCGCGAGGGCGAGCCGCTCCCCCAGGACCCGGGTCAGCCCGAGCGCGGAACGTTCCTTGTGTGCGCTCACCAGCCCGCGCGCGAGGGCGTCGTACGTGCCGGCCGTCCAGGTCCGTGGGAACCCCGCCGGGCAGGGCTCGGGCCAGGTCGGTCGCGCCGGGCTGGCGGCGAGCGCCGTCCGGCAGTCGTCGCACAGCGTCCAGGCGGGGTCCCCGCAGCCGTGGCAGCTCGCTCCGACGAGGAGGTCCCCCGCAGCGGCTCTCCAGCCTCCCGAACCCTGTGCAGCACCCATGCCGGCATCTTCATGACGAGGCGCCGATTCGTGCCGTCCTGGCCGGCACCTGTGGACGGGCGAGGCTGGTCGCGACACGCCCTGTGGACGACCGGCCGGAGCACGACCGCCCGCGACGGACCGAGCAGAGAGCCGCGAGCAGAGAGAGCAGAGAGAGACCTCAGCCCGGGTAGGCCACCGCCTGCACGTCGCCGATGAACGGGGCCCACGTCGTCCCCTGGTCCCGCCACGTCTGGGAGTTGCTGCTCCGCACGATCGCGGACTGGGTGCGCAGGAGCACGGCGACCTCGACCGGGTCCCAGGAGAGCGCCTCCCCCTGGTCGGTGATCGTCGAGGCGTCCTCGCTCACCGCGTACGGACCGGCGGTGTCCTTGGCCGTCGCGGACCCGAGCACGAGGAGGTGCGTGGCGTCGATCCAGCCGACGTCGCGGATGTGCTTGAGCTGCGGCGTCTCGGTCTGCGTAGTGTCCAGCTCGCGCAGGCCCTGGATGTCCACCCGGTCACCCCGGTTCACGCGGGCGACCGCGAGCCGGGACGACGAGCCGTCCTTCTCGACGAAGGCGATCCGGACGCCGTCCGGGGCGAACCTGAACGCGGTGATCTCGCGTCCCTCGAGCTCGGGCGCCGACACCCGCTGGGCCTTGCCGTCGACGATCCGCCACAGCTGCTGCTTGCCGTCCTGCCGCCCCAGGGCCCACAGCTCCCCGAACCGGGTGAACTGCGGTCGCACGAGGCCCTCGACGCCCGACAGCACCGTGCGGGCCCGGGCACCGGCGGCGGCGGTGGTCGTCGAGACGAGCGTCGTCCCGCCCCGGGTGACCGCGGCGAGGTCGGTGTCGGTCACCGAGACCGCCAGCGACCGCACCGGGTCGGGCCCGAGGTCGCCCGCGAAGGGGCGCAGGTCCCCGGTCGCGGCGTCGGCGAGCGCGACCTTGCCCTCGCGGACCACGTAGAGCTGGTTGCCCGCGTTCGGGCTGACGGGGTCGAGCTGCGTCGGGATCGAGGTGGTCGGCACGACGAGCGTCGTCGGGTCGCTCTCCGGCACCCGGAACCCCTGCTGGTTGACCGAGAGGGCGACGCCACGGATGGCGACCGCCTCGTTGAGCGTGTGCACGATCTGGGCGGCCAGCAGCGAGCGCTGCGTGTCCGGCAGCGAGAGGACCGTGTCGCTGAGGGACACCGACGCGACGCCGTCGGTGATGGTCACCGAGTCCACGCTGAGCGTCGTGCCCGGCGGGATCGCCGTCGTCACGGACGGGGCCAGCCAGGACGTCGGGCCGCTCACGAGCGCCTTGACCAGCGCCGACGCCACCTGGTCCGCGCTCCGGAACTTCGGCAGGTAGACCGGGTCCGGCACCAGCACCGGGCTCTGCACGGCCCCGGGCTGGTTGCTGGGGCGGCCGTCGGCGACGAAGAACAGGTCGTACGAGGAGTAGAACTGCGCGAACGCGTAGTCCGCCACGAGCAGCCCGTCCGGCGGCTTGTCGATGCGCCACTCGCCGTCCTGCTTGACCAGCGTGAAGCGCTGGGCGAGCGTCGTGTCGCTCGCCGTGTACGCCCGGTCCCCCGCCACCTTGCCCACGACCCGGCCGCCGAGGGTGACCTCGTCGGCGTCGAGCACCGTCGTGCCGTCGTAGACCGTGACGCCCGCCTCGGGCTTCCACGACTGCGCGGACTCGCGCGTGAGGTACTGCCGGGCCACGCTGTAGGTGGGCTGGTACTGGCCGTTGGCCCGCAGGAACCCGTCGACCACCTGCTGGGGGTCGTCGCCGGGGGCGGGCGGGGCGACCTCGACGTTCACGCAGTTCTGGCAGCTCTGCTGCTGGCCCTCGAGCCGCTCGATCCGCCCGGTCGTCGGCACCGTCACGCATCCGGCGAGCAGCACCACGAGCACCACGAGCAGACCCGCCGAACCCGTCCGCCGACGGCCGGCGCTGCCCACCCGGCCCAGGCCGAGGCCCGCTGGACGACCGCCGTTCGCGCCCATCACAGCGGGCTCCGTCCGAGCGGGTGCCCGCCGCCGGCGAGCACCTCGCTGCCCACCTGCAGCGCGCCCTCCGCGATCGGGATCTCCTCCGGCGGCTCGTCGTCGGCGCTCGGCAGCGGCGGCACGGGCAGGTCGCGCGGCACCATCGGCAGCGGGGACGTCTCCAGCACGCCCCCGGCCCGGCGGGGCACGGTCAGGCGGAACTGGGCCCCGAGCCCCGGGCGGCCCCAGGCGGTGAGCCAGCCGCCGTGCAGGTTCGCGTCCTCCATGGAGATCGCCAGCCCGAGGCCGGTGCCGCCGACGGTCCGGGCGCGAGCGGGGTCGGCGCGCCAGAACCGCAGGAACACCTGCTTGGCCTGGTTGGCCTCGAAGCCGATGCCGTGGTCGCGCACCGCCGCCGCCACGGCGGCGTCGTCGCCGGCCAGCAGGACGTCGACGGGGCGTCCCTCGCTGTGCTCGATCGCGTTGGTCATGAGGTTGCGCAGGATCCGCTCGATGCGCCGCGGGTCGACCTCGGCGGTCGTGTCCCCGGTGGTGTGCACGGTGACCGTCACCCCGTACGCGCGGATCAGCGCCTCCTGCGCCTCCAGGACGCGGTCGATGACGCTGCGCAGGTCGATCGGCGCGGCGGTCAGCTCCACCGCCCCGGCGTCGAAGCGGGAGATCTCCAGCAGGTCGTTCAGGAGCGACTCGAAGCGGTCGAGCTCGTTCTGCAGCAGCTCCGCGGAGCGGGCCGACACCGGGTCGAAGTCGTCGCGGGCGTCGTGCAGCACCTCCGCGGCCATCCGGACGGTCGTGAGCGGCGTGCGTAGCTCGTGCGAGACGTCGGACACGAAGCGCTGCTGCACCTGCGACAGCTCCGACAGCGTCGTGATCTGCTTCTCCATCTCCGCGGCCATGTCGTTCATCGACGTCGCCAGCCGCGCGAGGTCGTCCTGCCCGCGCACCCGCATCCGGTCGTGCAGGTTGCCCGAGGCGAGGTTCTCGGCGGCCCGTCGGGCGTCACGGACGGGCACGACGACCTGCCGCGCGACCAGCGCGGCGATGAAGGTGAGCATGATGACGAGCACCGCGCCGGTGCTGACGACGGCGTAGCGCAGCACCTCGAGCGTGCTGACCTCCTGGGTCAGCGGGAAGACCAGGAAGATCGCGTAGCGCCCCGTGCCCGGCAGCGTCAGGGCGGAGCCGGCGGCCAGGCCCGCGACGGGCGGCCTTCCGTCGTCGTAGACCACCTCGGTCGGCGTCATCAGCAGGTCGGGGCTCGCCTCGACCTGGGTCCGCAGCTCGGCCGGGATGCTCTCCGCCGTGACGTCGCCCGAGGTGAGCGTCCGGCCGCGGGCGGAGACGATCACCTGGTACTGCTCGCCGCCGCCGGAGCGCGTCGCGAAGCCCTTGACCAGGTCGAGGAGCAGCTTGTCGACGTTGACCTCGCCCGAGAGGTCGGTCGCGTTCAGCTGGGCCTGCGCGCTGTTCACGGCCTGGCGGGCCTCGTTCGCGGCGCTGTCCTGCTTGCCGTTGAGCACGCCGGCCGTGGCCTGCTGCATCAGCAGGAACCCGCCGAGCACCAGCACGACCACCGAGGCGAGGAAGACGGTCGAGGTGACGCGCAGCGGGAGCGAGCGGGACCACCAGTCCAGCGGGCGGCGCCAGAAGTGCGACGTGGCGACGGGACGCAGGCGGGCGAGCAAACGCGCAGCGCGACGCGGGGCGACCGGCGCGGCACCCGTCGCCGCGTCGGCCCCGACGTCAGGCGCGGACGGGCTCGCCGGCCTTGTAACCGATGCCACGGACCGTCACGACGATCTCCGGGTGCTCGGGGTCGCGCTCGATCTTGGAGCGCAGCCGCTGCACGTGGACGTTCACCAGGCGCGTGTCGGCCGCGTGCCGGTAGCCCCAGACCTGCTCCAGCAGCACCTCGCGGCTGAACACCTGCCAGGGCCGGCGGGCGAGGGCGAGCAGCAGGTCGAACTCGAGCGGCGTCAGCGCGATCGACGCGCCGTCGCGCTTGACGGAGTGGCCGTCGACGCTGATGACGAGGTCGCCGATGGCGAGCGTGTCGGCCTCGCCCTCCTCGACGACGCTCGGCAGCCGCCGCAGCCGGGTGCGGATGCGCGCCACGAGCTCCTTGGCCTTGAACGGCTTGGACACGTAGTCGTCCGCGCCGGCCTCGAGGCCCTCGACCACGTCGACGGTGTCGGTGCGCGCGGTGAGCATGACGATCGGGACGTCGGACTCGCCGCGGATGTCGCGGCACACGTCCACGCCGTCCCGCCCGGGCAGCATCACGTCGAGGAGGACGAGGTCGGGGTGGTTCTCCCGGAACGACGCCAGCGCCTTGTCCCCGTACGCGCACCAGAACGGCTCGAAGCCCTCGTTGCGCAGCACGATGGAGAGCATCTCGGCCAGGGCCGCGTCGTCGTCGACGACGAGGATGCGGGGGCGTGCGGCGCTGGTCTCGGTCGGCTCGCTGGAGCCCACTGCCATGGCGTCGAACACGCACAGCCCTTTCGTCGCGGGACCAGCGGGGCGCTCCGTCGCACCCTGCCGGCGTGGCCACATCCTATGCGCGCGGTCGTCACCGCGTCGTGATCGAAGGAGCGCGCGCCGGGTCGGCCCGCCGGCCGGGGTCAGGCGCGCCCGGCGTCGGGCGCCGGGCTCAGTTCGTGGTGGGGTCGTCGACCCACGTCGAGAACACCGCGACGGGCGTCCGCTGGCGCCGCAGCACGGAACGCCAGAGGTCCAGCGGCGCGTCGCCGAAGACGTCGCTGGGCTCGGCGCCGACGACGTGCCACATGCCCTGGTCGATCTCGGCCTGCAGCTGCCCGGAGGCCCAGCCCGCGTAGCCGGCGAAGATGCGCAGGTCGGCGTACGCCCCGGTCACGATCTCGACGGGGGTGTCGAGGTGCAGCAGGCCCACGTCGCCGAACAGCCGTCGCCAGCCGGGCGGCTCCTCCCCCGGCACCCGGACGCGGGCGAGGCAGATGGCGCCGTTGGGCGAGACCGGGCCGCCGTGGAACAGCAGCCGCGGCTCGGAGACGACGGGCACCCAGTCCGGCAGCACCGTCTCGAGGCCGGTCGGCGAGAGCTCGTTGAGGACGACGCCGAGCGCGCCGTCGGCGTCGGAGTCGAGGACGAGCACCACGGTGGCGTTGAAGACGCCGTCGGCGAGGGCGACGCTGGCCACGAGCAGGTCGCCGGGCCGGGGTTCACGCTCCGCCATGGGCCGCCCGCCTGGTCGTGGCTCCGGGCTCCGCGCCGACCGTGCCGCTCCGCCGCCGGACGAGGACGTACGCGCCCAGGCCCAGCAGGGTGCCCGTGACGTCGGCGAGCGCGTCGTACGGGTCACCGGACCGGGTCGTGTAGAAGTCGCCCTGGACGACCTCGCTCACCACGGCGTGCAGGACGAAGAGGCCGACCACGAGACCGACGGTGCGGGCCGCGAGCAGCCGTCCGGCCGCGGCGACGTGCAGGTGCAGGGCGAGCAGGACGAGGAAGCAGGGCAGGCCGAAGCCCACGAGGTGCTCGAGCTTGTCGGCCTGGGGGAACCAGGGGACGCTCGGCGGGCCGTGGTCGCGGTAGAGGCCCCACAGGTGCACGGCGACGCCGACGACCGCCGCGGCCGTCGCGGCGGTGCGGGCCGGTCGCCCGGGTGCAGGCCGGAGGGCCGGGCTGGAGGTGGGCGCCTGGCTCACACCGCGGCTTCGGTGTCGAGGACCTCGGTCGGCAGCTCCGCCGGGCCACCCGCCGCCCGGCGGACGGCCGCGGCCACCGCCGTGTGCACGTCGGCGTTGAACACGCTCGGCGTGATGTAGGAGGCGTTGAGCTCGGCGTCGGAGACCACGCTGGCGAGCGCGCGGGCCGCGGCCAGCAGCATCGTCGAGGTGATCTCCGAGCTGCGCGCGTCGAGCAGCCCGCGGAACACCCCGGGGAAGGCGAGCACGTTGTTGATCTGGTTCGGGAAGTCCGAACGACCGGTGGCCACGACCGCGGCGTGCTTGCTGGCCTCGGCCGGGTCGACCTCGGGCTCGGGGTTGGCCAGCGCGAAGACGATGGCCTGGTCGGCCATGGTGGCGACGTCCTCGCCGGAGAGCACGTTCGGAGCGGAGACGCCGATGAAGACGTCGGCGCCGGCGACGGCAGCCCGGAGCGACCCCGTGACGTCCAGCGCGTTCGTGTGCTCGGCCAGCCAGAGCAGCTCGCCGACCAGCCCGTCGCGCTGGCGGTGCACGACGCCCTCGATGTCGGCCACGACGATGTCGCCCGCGCCGGCCTCGAGCAGGAGCTTGATGATCGCGGTGCCCGCGGCCCCGGCGCCGGACATGACGATCCGGACGTCGGCGATGTTCTTGTCGACCACGCGCAGCGCGTTGTAGAGCGCGGCGAGGACGACGATCGCCGTGCCGTGCTGGTCGTCGTGGAAGACCGGGATGTCGAGCTGCTCGCGGAGGCGACGCTCCACCTCGAAGCACCGCGGCGCCGAGATGTCCTCGAGGTTGATGCCGGCGAAGCCCGGGGCCACCGCCTTGACGACGGCGATGATCTCCTCGGTGTCCTGGGTGTCCAGGCAGAGCGGCCAGGCGTCGATCCCGGCGAACCGCTTGAACAGCGCCGCCTTGCCCTCCATCACCGGCAGCGCGGCCTGCGGGCCGATGTTGCCCAGCCCGAGCACCGCGGAGCCGTCGGTGATGACGGCGATCGAGTTCCGCTTGATCGTCAGGCGGCGCGCGTCCTCGGGGTTCTTCGCGATGGCGAGGCAGACCCGCGCCACGCCCGGGGTGTAGATCATCGACAGGTCGTCGCGGTTGCGGATCGGGTGCTTGCTGGCCATCTCGATCTTGCCGCCGAGGTGCATCAGGAACGTGCGGTCGCTGACCTTGCCGATCGTCACCCCCGGCACGGCGGTCATCAGCTCCACGAGCTGGTCGGCGTGGTCGGTGTCGCGGGCCGCGACCGTGACGTCCATGCGCAGGCGTTCGTGCCCGGAGGCGGTCACGTCGAGGGCGGTCACCGCCCCGCCGGCCTGCTCGACGGCCGTGGTCAGCTGGCTGACCGAGGCTCCGCCCGCCGGGACCTCCAGCCGTACGGTGATGGAGTACGAGACAGAGGGGACAGCGCTCACGTCTGCATGTTCTCACGCACGGCTGCCCCGCCCGATCCGAGAGGAGCCGCGATGGAGCTGATCGCGATCGAGGAGCACTGGGACTCACCCCCAGTGACCGCCGCCGTACGGGGTCTGCCGGCCGGGCGGTCCGACCCCAGCCTCGTGTTCGACGAGATGGGCGACAACCTCGCGCGCCTCGCCGACCTCGGCGACGGCCGAGTCGCCCAGATGGACGATCAGGGCATCGACGTCGCGGTCGTGTCCCTGGCCCCGCCCGGGACGCACCCGCTCGACGCGGCCGACGCCGTCCCGCTCAGCCGGGACGCGAACGACGTCGCCGCCGAGGCCGTCCGCCGCCACCCCACCCGCCTGCGGGCGTTCTCCACGCTGCCGATGGCCGACCCGGAGGCGGCCGTCGCCGAGCTCGAGCGCACCGCGGCGCTGGGGTTCGTGGGCGTGATGCTCTACGGGCGCGTCGGGGAGACGCCGCTCGACGACCCGCGCCACGAGCCCGTGCTCGCCGCGGCGGCCGCGCTGGGGCAGCCGGTCTTCATCCACCCGCAGGTGCCGACGCCCGCGGTGCGGGAGGCGCAGTACGCCGGCTTCGACCCGACGACCGACCTGGCGCTGGCCACGTTCGGCTGGGGCTGGCACCTCGAGGCCGGGCTCGCCGCCCTGCGGCTGATCGTCCGCGGCACCTTCGACCGCCACCCCGACCTGCAGGTCGTGCTCGGGCACTGGGGCGAGCTCCTGCTCTTCTGGCTCGACCGGACGGACAGCCTGTCGCGCGTGGCCGGGCTGGAGCGCAGGGTGTCGGACTACGTCCGCACGAACGTCCACGTCACCGCCTCCGGGATGCTCAGCCCCGCGCTGCTGCACCACGCGCTCGCGGTGACCACGCCGGACCGGCTGCTGTTCTCGACCGACTACCCGTTCCAGCGGCCGTCGCGCACCGAGATCGCGACCTTCCTCGAGGAGCTGCCGGACGACGACGCTCGCGAAGGGTTCGCGTCCGGCAACGCCCGCGCCCTCTTCGGCATCACGGGAACGTGACGGTCCAGCGCCCCGGGCACGACACCATCAGGATCATCCGGTCGGTGGCCGGCGGTCGCCGCACCGGGAACGTCCCCGGGTCGTCCTGCTGCTGCAGCGTGTCGACCGCGTAGTCGTCCTCCCCCGGTCCGCGGGCGAGGGTGCGGACGAAGGACGCGCCCCCGCAGGTGAGCTGCAGGTCGGAGCGCGCGCTGACGGCCACGACGTCGTCGCCCAGGGAGCCGAAGGTCTGCTCGTTCACGGGGACGGCGTCGAACGGGGTGAGCGTGACGGTCCACAGGGCGGTCGGGGGTGCCTGCACGAGCAGGCTGCTGGTCGGGCCGAGCGCGACGGTGTCCACGGCCCAGATCACGTCCGCGGGGTTGAGCAGCGGGCCCCCTCCCACCGGGTTGCCCCGGGGCAGCTCGACGAGCCAGGTGTCGCCGTCGCAGCCGGTGCAGATGAAGTGCAGCCGCGTCCCGTTGTGCGGGGCGCGGCGGTAGCGCAGCTCGGCCCTCCCGCGGCCGTTCAGGAGCACGCTCCGGTCGGCGTCGAGGGCGCCGACCTTGCGGACCGGGAAGTCGGCGCCGCGCTGCGGCGTGCCGGGCGGCGGCGTCGTCGTGGTAGCCGTCGGGACCGGCAGCGGCGGCGCCGAGGTCGGGACGACGGGGCCGGGCTCGGACGCCAGGCCCGACGTCACCGCGTACGCGACCGCGAGCAGGACGGCGAGCAGCACGCCGACGAGCGCCGTCGTGCGTCGCGGGTGCCCGGGCTCGCTCACGCGCGGCCCGCCTGCTGCTGCGCGGCCCAGGCCCCGACGTCGCCGCGCCGCAGCGCGACGGCCAGGAGGTCCGGGAAGGCGTCCGGCGTGCAGGCGAAGGCCGGGACGCCGAGGGCCTCCAGCGCGGCCGCGTGCTCGTGGTCGTACGCGGGCGTGCCGGAGTCGCTCAGGGCCAGCAGGACGACGACGGTGACGCCGGAGCGGACGAGGGAGGCCACGCGGCGCAGCAGCTGCTCGGCGTCGCCGCCCTCGAAGAGGTCGGTGACGAGCACCAGCAGGGTGTTCTCGGGCTGACGGACCAGGCCCGCCGCGTACGCGAGCCCGCGGTTGATGTCGGTGCCGCCGCCGAGCTGGCAGCCGAAGAGGACGTCGACCGGGTCGTCGAGGTGCGGCGTGAGGTCGACGACCTCGGTGTCGAAGACGACCAGCGACGTGCGCAGCGACCGGACGGACGCCAGCACGGCGGCGAACACCGCCCCGAACACCACCGACTCGGCCATCGACCCGGACTGGTCGAGGGCGACGACCACGTCGCGGGAGACGGCCGGCGACGCGCGGGCGTAGCCGACCAGCCGCTCGGGCACGACGGTGCGGTGCTCCGGCAGGTAGTGCTTGAGGTTGGCCGCGATGGTGGCGTTCCAGTCGATGTCGCGGGGTCGCGGCCGGGATGTGCGGGAGGCCCGGTTGACCGCACCGTGCACCGCCGACCGGGTCGGCTGGGCGATCCGGCGCTCGATCTCGGCGACCACCCGGCCGACCACCACGCGCGCCGTGCGGCGGGTCGTCTCGGGCATCACCCGGTTCAGGCTGACCAGCGTCGCGGCCAGGTGGACGTCGGGCTGGACGGAGTCGAGCAGCTCGGGCTCGAGCAGCAGCGAGGCCAGGTCGAGGCGCTCGATCGCGTCGCGCTGCAGGACCTGCACGACCGACGTCGGGAAGTAGGTCCGGATGTCGCCCAGCCAGCGGGCGACGGACGGGGCCGTCGCCCCGAGCCCGCCGCGGCGCCGCGTCCGGCCGTCCTCGCCGGGCTCCTCCGCGTCGTAGAGGGCTCCGAGCGCCTGGTCCATCTGCTGCTCGTCCACGGTGAGGCCCGGCGTCAGCGCCTCCTCGGCCGGCTCGCCGAGCAGCAGCCGCCAGCGGCGGTCGCGGCTGTCCCCCTCGTCCTCGGCCGGCGTGCCCCCGACGGGCTCGGTCGCGTCAGGCATCCCGGCCCGCCGCCAGGATCGTCTCGACGGTCGCCAGCGCCGGGGCCGCGAGGTCGGCGAGGCGGTCGGTGCCCGTCACCGAGGGCACAGGGTCGCCGTGGGCGAGCCGCTGGGCCAGCGCCCGGCGCTGCGCGGTGGAGAAGGTGCCGAACGTGCGCCGCACGAGCGGCAGCACGTCGGTGAACTCGGCGTCGGCCAGCCCCCGGACCCAACCGTCGAGCAGGGCGCGCAGCGCGGGGTCGTGCACGAGCAGCACCGCACCGTCGGTGAAGAAGCCCTCGACCCAGGCGGCCTTGGTCGGCGCCGGGCTGCCGTAGGAAAGGGCCCGGTGCAGCCGCTCCGGCGCGTCGTCGACCAGCTCGGCGTCCACGAGCAGGCGCGTCAGGCGGCCCTGCAGCAGCGGGGCCAGGTCACGTCGGTCGGCCAGGGCCTGCAGCGTCGCGAGCCACTCCGCCCGCACCCCGCCGTCGTCGCCCTCCGCGGCGAGCAGGCCGACGGCGGCGTGCACCGCGTCCACGAGGTCGCGCACCCGGACGGCGCTGTCCTCGTCGAGGCCGGTCGTCGCCCGGCCGAGCCCGGCGCAGGTCCGGCGGACCAGCACCTCGGCGGTCTGGCGCAGGGCGCCCGTGTCGGTGCCGCGGACGTCGCCGTAGCGGGCGGCGCGGGCCAGGGCCGGCAGCGCCTCCATCAGGTGCACGACGTCGGCGTCGCGGGCCGCTTGGTCGGCGCACGCCTCCAGCAACCGCGCCAGGGCGTCGGGCAGGCCGGCGAGCAGGCAGCGTTCCACGGTGGTGGCCAGCTCGACGAGGCTCTGCCCCGCGACGACCGAGGCGACGCGGGCGGTCGCCGCCGACTCGACGGTGGTCCCCCAGACGGCCGCCTCGACCACCGCCACGGCCAGCTCGGGCTGCCAGGCCAGGCGCCACGTCTCACGGAACGTCCCCGTCGCCTGCACGTCGCTCTGCCCCGGCTTCGCCCAGCCGAGCTCGAGCAGGCGCAGCCGGTGGAAGAGCTGCGACCGTTCGCGGTCGATCCCGCGGCGCAGGTCGAGGTCGAGCGCGCGGGCGGTGGGCTCCCGCTTGAGACGCAGCCGCCGGGTGGTGGCCAGGAGGTCGGCCTCGAGCGGGACGGTGGGCACCGACGCGGGCACGTCGCCCAGCCGCTCCCCCACGACGAGCCGGTCGGTGACGTAGCGCAGCGCCAGCTCGTCGCCGTCGCACAGCACGGCCCGGGTGGCGTCGGTGACCTCCGTCAGGCCGGCCAGCGGGCGACCGCGCAGCGTGGCCAGCGTCTCGGCCAGCCGCACCGCCTCGATGACCGAGGCGCTCGACACGGGGAGGTCCCGGCCGCGCAGCTCCCCCGCCACCGCGGTCAGCCAGCGCGTCACCGGCACGTCCGGCGCCTCGAAGAGGTGGGCGTACCAGCCGGGCGAGGTGATCCCCGCGCCGTAGCCGCTGGCCGCGGCGAGCCGCCGGTGCGTCCACGGCACCCAGGTGCAGACGACCTTGCGCCTCGGCAGGCCGCGCAGCAGCCGGGCGTCGGGCGCGGCCGGCCCGAGCGGCGCGGTGAGGACGGGCGCGTGCCAGGCGCCGCAGACCACGGCCACCCGCGTCCGGCCGCGCTTGAGGGCGGCGCGGATGGTCTGGCGCATGTACGCCTCCCGCCGCGCCTCGTTCTCGCCGTGGCGGCCGCGGCGCTGCCCGACCAGCCGGCGGAGCTCCCCCATCGCCTCGAGCACGAGCGGGAAGGGCGACGACGAGTCGAGCCGGCCCTCCACGACGTCCTCCCACCACCGCTCGGCGTCGTCGTAGCCACCCGCCTGTGCGAGCGCGGCCAGCGGGTCCCGGCTGGCGAGCCGGCGGCGCGCCTCCGCCTCCGGGCCCCTCGCGGTCGCCGCGCCGAGCAGCAGGTCGACGGCCGACGGCCCGTCGGTCCCGTCGTCGCCGTCCGGAGCGTCCTCGTCGGGCTCGTCGTCCGGGACCTCGTCCAGCAGGGTCGCCTCGCGCGGCGCGAGGGTGGCCGAGGCGGGCAGGTCGCAGAAGGCGACCTCGACGTCGTGGCGCCGGGCCCACCGGACGGCCTGCCACTCCGGGGAGAAGCCGGCGAACGGCCAGAAGGCCGCCACCCGCGGCTCCTCCGGCGCGTACGCGAGCAGCGCCACGGGCGGGACGAGGTCCTCGTCGCCGACGAACCGCAGCAGGGCGTCCGCGTCCGGCGGACCCTCGACGAGCACGCAGTCCGGCGCGTACGCGTCGAGCGCCGCGACCAACGAGCGCGCGGAGCCCGGCCCGTGGTGCCGGATGCCGAAGACCTCGACCGGCCCGCGCGCGTCCGCCAGCTGCCCGGGCTCGTGCTCGAGGTCCTGCTCCGCAGCGAGGCTGTTCTGCTCCGCAGCGAGGCTGCCCTGCTCCGTCGCCAGGCTCATGTGCCGTCCGTGCACGCCTCGTAGAACGCGCCCCAGCCCGGCCGTTCCCGGACGACGACGTCCAGGTACTCCCGCCAGGCCTGCGCGTCCGCGACCGGGTCCTTGACGACGGCGCCGACGATGCCGGCGGCGACGTCGGCGGGCCGCAGGACGCCGTCGCCGAAGTGCGCGGCCAGCGCGATCCCGTTGGTCATCACCGAGATGGCCTCGGCCGCGGAGAGCGTGGCCGTGGGCGAGCGGACGGCGGTCCGGCCGTCCGTGGTGACGCCCGAGCGCAGCTCCCGGAACACGGTGACGACCCGCTCGATCTCCTCGCGGGCCGTGCTGACGGGCGGCAGCTGGAGCGAGGCGGTGAGGTCAGCGACCCGGGTGGTGACGATGCGCACCTCGTCCTCGGCGTCCGCGGGGAGCGGCAGGACCACCGTGTTGAAGCGGCGCCGCAGCGCCGAGGACAGCTCGTTGACGCCCTTGTCCCGGTCGTTGGCGGTGGCGATGACGTTGAAGCCGGGCAGCGCCGCCACCTCGCGCCCGAGCTCGGGCACCGGCAGCACCTTCTCCGACAGCACGGTGATGAGGGCGTCCTGGACGTCGGACGGGATGCGGGTGAGCTCCTCGACGCGGGCGAGCGCGCCCCGCTCCATGGCCACCATCACGGGCGAGGCCACCAGGGCCTGCGGGGTCGGGCCCTCGGCGAGCAGGCGGGCGTAGTTCCAGCCGTAGCGGATCGACTCCTCCGCCGTCCCGGACGTGCCCTGGACGAGCAGCGTCGAGTCGCCGGACACGGCCGCGGCGAGGTGCTCGGACACCCAGGACTTGGCGGTCCCGGGCAGCCCCAGGAGCAGCAGCGCCCGGTCGGTGGCCAGGGTCGCGACCGCGACCTCCATCAGCCGGCGCGACCCGATGTACTTCGGCGTCACGACCGTCCCGTCGGCCAGCGTCCCGCCGACGAGGTAGGTGACGACCGCCCACGGCGACATCCGCCAGCGGGGCGGCCGGGGGCGCCCCAGCTCCGCGTCGAAGGCCTCCAGCGCCGCCAGCTCGGCGGCGGACGCGACCTCGGCGTGCGGCCGGAGGACGGCCGGCGCCACGAGGGCCGCCTGGGGGTCCTGCTCGGACGGGGCCTGGTTCACGGACGCTCCTGGGGGGTGGTGGGTACGGGTTCGGTCGGGTCGGGCGGGTCCGGGGGCGGGACCTGGCCCGGGTCGAAGGCGAGCGCGAGGGCGGTGCGCACGCGCAGGACCTCGGCGGCGGCCGCGAGCCCCGTACGGGCGGAGGCGCCGGCGACCGGGTCGAGCAGCCCCGGTCGGGCGGCCTCGACCGCGGCCGCGGTCTCCAGCGGCACCCGCGTGCCGACGCGCTGGCCGAAGGCCCGGGCGGCCCGGACCGCGACGAGGCCGGCGGCGAGCACCCCGACCGCCACGCGCCCCACGTCCGCGGTCCACGGGTCGGGCCAGGTCAGCAGGAGGTCGGGGTCCTGCGCCAGCCGGGCCAGGTCGTCCGGCCCCCGCGCGGGCTCCGGTGCGGCGGGACCCGGTGCCTCGGCCGCCCGGACGACGGCGGACCACGCAGGGTTGTGCCGCGCGAACCACAGCCCCCGGGGTCCCAGCGCCTGCCCCAGCCGCCGGTCGAGGTCGGTCGACCGGCGCGCCCGGTCGAGCACCGGCGTCCAGTGCTCGGGCGCGAGACCGGACCCGGCGGTGAGCGCCTCGCGCAGCCACAGGTCGAGCACGACGGACGACCCCTGCAGCAGGAGCTCGTCGAGGACCTCCCGGGCGGCCGCCGGTGGCGCGGGCGGCCCGTCTTCAGGACCGGGCTCGGGCACGCGGACGACCGTGGAGGCGCCGGCCACCAGGGTCGAGGCCCGCCGCCGGCCCGCGGCGTCGAGCAGCCAGCCGGCCGGGTCCCCTCCGGCGGGGACGGGCAGGGACCGTCGGTCCGTGCCGAGCAGGGCGGCGTTCACGAGGTCGACGTCGGGCGCCACCGTGGTGCTCACGCGACCGCCAGCAGCCGCGCGCCGACGGCGTCCCGCTCGACCAGGCGTACGGGGCTGAAGCCGGCCGGGCCCCACTCGCCGAACACGTCGACCGGCCGTCCGCCCGAGGCGGCGAGGAGGGGCCACGGGTCGGGCGTGCCCGTGACGAGCCGGACCGCGGAACCGTCCGGGTCGGCCAGGTGCCAGGGCTCGCCGGGCCGGCTCGGCGGCACCGGCACGGCCCGCAGCACCG
This sequence comes from Microlunatus spumicola, assembly GCF_039536445.1. Lineage (NCBI taxonomy): Bacteria > Bacillati > Actinomycetota > Actinomycetes > Propionibacteriales > Propionibacteriaceae > Microlunatus > Microlunatus spumicola. Next base: position 1,175,072 of record NZ_BAAAYR010000001.1, read on the forward strand.
CGGGCATCCGGGTGGCCCACGGGTCGGCCCCCACCTGCGCCGCCCAGCGCCCCTCGGCGCCGGCGACCGGTTCCGCGGGGCTCGCCCCCTGGACCTCCCGCACGGCGTCCTCCTCCACCGGCAGCTGCTCCCCGAGCAGCACCCGGTGCTCGGCGGCGCCCGGGTAGCGGTGAACGGCGCCGTGGACGACCTGGCCCACGGCGACGCTCTCGTCGAGCCCCGCGCCCGGGACGGCGAAGCTCAGCAGCAGGGCCCAGCTGCGGGTGGCCGGACCCCACAGCCACACCCGCCGCGTCTCCAGCCGGCCGTCGAGGCTGTCCACCGCACCCAGCGCCCACCAGTGGTCGACGAGCCCGGGACGGGCGAGGACCGCGGCCTTGGCGACGGGGTAGCCGACCCGCGCACGAACCGTCGCGGCGAGGTCGTCGGGCAGCCGGTCGAGACCCCGGTGGGCCACGACGAGCAGGTGCAGCCCGGCCAGCGCGCCCAGGAGGTGCTCCGGCCAGGCGTCCCGGGCGAGCAGCCCGGGCAGGCCGCGCAGCATCCCCGCGACGCCGGGGGCCTGGGCGTCGACCATCCGCGCGGCCACGCCCTCGACGTGCGTCCAGGCGCGCCGCTCCCAGACGCTCAGCCCGGTCCGCACCTGGTCGTGCAGCCAGCGGTCCAGCTCCTCGAGCCCGGCCGTGACCTTGGCCCGCCGCTCCGCGACGCGGGCGGCCGCGGCGTCGGTGTCGGGCTCGCGCTCCTCGGCCGGTCGGGGCTCGCGCCGCGAACCCGCCGCCGCCGACACCCACGCCGGCTCGTCACCCGGCGGCACGAGGCCGTCCGCCCAGCGCAGCAGCAGCGCCAGGGCGTGCTTGCACGGGGACTTCCGGCTCGGGCAGCTGCAGGCGTACGAGCGTCCCGGGTCGGCCACGACGGCGTACGTCGCCGACCCGCGGCAACGGCCCCAGAGCAGGCCCTCCGCCCCCCGGCCGGACTCCGACCAGAGCCGGGTGGCCGTCAGCGGCGTGGCCGCCCGGCGCGAGGCGTCGTCCGGGGCGGCGGCCAGCACCTGCGCCCGGCTCCAGACCTCCACGGGCGCCACAGTAGTGAGGACCTCCGACAGGACCGGCGGGCCCGGCGCCGGGTCAGCCGGCGACGTCCGTGACCTCGTCCGGGCCCGCCGGGTCGTCGGGGTCGTCCTCGAGGTTGTGCCGCAGGCCGGTCGGCTCGCGCAGCCCCAGGACCGCCTCGAGCATCCGCGCCGCCGCGACCGAGGCGGCCACGTCGTGCATCCGCAGGAGCCGTGCCCCGCCGAGCACGCAGGCGCTCGCCGCGGCCAGCGAGGGCGCGAGCCGGGCGGGCTTGGGCAGCCCGGTCGACTCCCCCACGAAGTCCTTGTTGGAGACGGCCGCGAGCAGCGGGAGGCCGAGGTCGGCGATCTCGGGCAGCCGGCGGGTCAGCTCCAGGCTGTGGCGGGTGTTCTTGTTCAGGTCGTGCCCGGGGTCGATGACGATCCGGTCCTCGGGCACGCCGCGGTCGACGGCCGCCTGCACGCGGTCGGCCAGGTGGGCCTTCACCTCGTCGACGACGTCGTCGTAGCGCGGCCGGCGCAGGTGCGTCCGCGGCGCCGCGAGGCTGTGGGTGATGACGACGCCCGCGTCCGACGCGGCCACGACGTCGGCGAGCTCGGGGTCGCGCAGCCCGCTCGTGTCGTTGACGACGACGGCGCCGGCCGCCAGCGCCTGCCGGGCGACCTCCGGGCGCCAGGTGTCGACGGACAGGACCACGTCGGTCCAGACCCGGGCCCCCAGCACGACGGGCACGACGCGGTCGAGCTCCTCGGCGAGGCTCACGTCGAGCGTGTCCGGGGAGAAGGGCACGCCGCCCACGTCCACCCAGTCCGCCCCGGCCTCGGCCGCGGCGACCACGGCACCGACCGCGCGCTCGAGCGCGTACGTCGCGCCGCGGTCGAAGAACGAGTCCGGCGTCCGGTTGACGATGCCCATGGTGAGGACCCGCGCGGAGAAGTCCACGCTCCAGCTCCCCCAGGTGACCCGCGGGTGCCGCAGCGGGGGCAGGTAGACCACGACGCCAGTGTCCTCCGACGCCTCGAGCGCCTAGGGTCGCCGGGTGCTCCGCCCTGCCGTCGCCGCCGGTCTCCTCCCGCTCGCGGTGCTGCTCGCCGCCTGCGGCACGGGCCCGGCCCTCGCCCCGGTCCCGGCGACGACCCCGACGACCCCGACGACGACGGCCTCGACCTCCGCCCCGTCACCCACCCCCAGCGCGACGCCGACCTCCAAGCCCACGCCCACGCCCGCACCCTCGACGTCCAAGCCAGCACCGCGGGAACCGACCTGCGCGGCGGTCGTGCACGGGATGAGCCTGGCCGAGCAGGTCGGGCAGACGGTGATGGTCGCGCAGAGCTCGACCCGGGCGAGCCGGGAGGGTGCGGAGACGATCCGTCGCCTGCACCTCGGCTCGGTCGTCCTGCTCGGCAACAGCACGGCGGGCCGCGCCGCGACCAGGGACCTGGTCGACGACCTGCGCGACGACCTCGACGAGGTCGACGGGGTGGGGCTGCTGGTCGCGGTCGACCAGGAGGGCGGGCTCGTCCAGCGGCTGAAGGGCCCGGGCTTCGACACGATCCCGAGCGCCCGGACCCAGGCGGGCTGGTCGGACCAGACGTTGCGCCGGCGCGCCGAGACGTGGTCCGAACAGCTCGGGCGTGCGGGGATCGACCTCGACCTGGCGCCCGTCGCCGACGTCGTGCCGAGCTCGGTCGGCGCCGCGAACCAGCCGGTCTACGCGCTGCGCCGCGGCTTCGGCCCCGAGCCGTCGGTGGTGGCCCGCAAGACCGTGGCCGTGGTCGAGGGCATGCACGCCGGCGGGACGGCCACCGCCGTCAAGCACTTCCCCGGCCTCGGTCGCGTCCGCGGCAACACCGACTTCACCGCCCGCGTGGTCGACACGCGGACCACCCGGCACGACGCGCTGCTGGCCGGGTTCCGGGCGGACGTCGAGCACCGCACCGACGCCGTGATGGTGTCCTCGGCCGTCTACTCCCGGATCGACGCCGACCACCCGGCGACCTACTCCCGCACGGTCGTCGAGGGCATGCTGCGCCACGACCTCGGGTTCGACGGCGTGGTCGTCTCCGACGACCTGCTCGGCAAGGCCCTCGCCTCGACCTCGGTCCGCACCCGCGGCGTCCGCTTCCTGGAGGCGGGCGGAGACCTGGCCCTCGTCGGCAGCACGAGCGCCGCGGTCCAGGTCCACGACGGCCTGCTCGACCGGGCGCGCACGGACCGCGCGTTCCGGAAGCGGGTCGAGCAGAGCGCGACGCGGGTCGTCGCGCTGAAGAGCCGCCAGGGCCTCGTGCCCTGCCGTGTCACTGGTTGACCTCGGCGGACGAATTCCTGAACCTTTCTGAGAAAGTCTGGTCAACCGCTCAGCCCCTGCAATACGTTCTGCACGCCCCGTCAGGGGGTGAACCAGATCACATTCGGGGGGAAACGGATGCTCGTACGAAATCGGGTCGCGCTCGTCGCGGCCACGGCGCTGACCTGCGCGGGGCTGGTCGGCGGTGCGCCCGCGACGGCCGGCACGGCCAAGGCCGCGGAGACGCCGGCCAAGGTCAAGGTCGTGGCCAAGAACCTCACCGACCCGCGCCAGCTCAGCGCCAGCGGTGACTTCTTCTACGTCGCCGAGTCGGGCCTGAACCAGATCGCCAGGGTCGCGAAGGTCGGCGGGGCGCGCACCACGGTCGTCAAGGGCGTGCCGAACGCGCAGGGCGTCGTGAAGGCGGGGTCCAAGCTCTACCTGGCGGCCGGCTCGTCCGGACCCGGCGGCAAGGAGGGACCCGCGACGCAGCGGCTGCACGTGGCCAAGCCCGGTGGGTCGCCCCGGGTGTTCGCGAACCTGCTCAAGTACGAGCAGACGTACAACCCGGACAACCAGACCCAGGGCACCGGCCCCGAGGACGACACCCTCTCCAACCCGTACTTCGTGGTGAAGAGCAAGGCCAGGGGCGGCTTCCTCCTCGTGGCCGACGCCGGTGCGAACGACGTCCTCGCGGTCAGCAGGAAGGGCAAGGTCTCGACCTTCTTCGTCCCGCAGACCATCACGACCGGGTCCTGCGCCACCGCCGAGCAGAACAGCCCCGCCGGGCCCAGCTGCGACCCGGTCCCGACCGGGCTCGCGTACGGGCCGGGCGGTCTGCTCTACGTCTCGGGCCTGTCCAGCGAGGCGGAGGACCAGGGCCGGGTCTACGTCGTGGACAAGAACGGCAAGCTGGTCAAGACCCTCACGGGCTTCACGTCCCCGACGGGGGTGGCCGTCGCGCCCGACGGGACGGTCTACGTCTCGGAGGCCATCGACGGGGCTCCGCAGGGCCCGCCGCCCCCCGGCTTCAACCCCGACGAGATCGGCCAGATCGTCAAGGTCGCCTCGGACGGCAAGCGCACGTACGCCCAGGTGACCCAGCCGAGCGGGCTGCTCTACCTCGACGGCAAGCTCTACGCCTCCGCCCGGTCGCTCTACAAGGCCTTCCTCGGGGCCGACGGCCAGGGCCAGATCGTCTCGGTCGACCCGAGCTCCTTCGTGGCGGAGTAGGACCCGCCGGACAGACGTGCTGAGGCCCGGCCCCCCGCGGACCATCACCGGGCCTCAGCGCTCCGGCCGCCCCTCGCCGACGAGGGTCACCGGCCGGTCGCGCGGGACCGTTTCGGGGCCTTGCCCCGCCACGCCAGGGACCGGGCGTCCAGCGTGCGCAGCAGCGGGTCGCCCTCGACCAGCAGCCGCTCGCCGAGCGCGACGGCACCCGCCAGCTGCGCGTCGTCCAGCTGCCGGTAGGCCGGGCCCGCCCGCCGGTTGAGGTGGTCGTACCAGCAGCCGCCGACGGCGTCGTCCAGGAGCACCCGCCCGAAGCAGTGGTTCAGGCGGAGCGACCAGCCGTCGCGCCGCGCCGCCGCGGGCAGCGCGTCGTCCACCAGCGCGCGGTAGCGGACGAGCAGCTCCTCCCGCTCCGCGCCGTCCTCCGGGGTCACGCGGAGGGCAGGTCCCAGTCGAACCAGATCCGGTGCGTGCCGTCCTCGTCGACGCCCATGCCGCCCGAGCCCGAGATGCCGGCGAGCTCGTCGGTGCCGCTGCCGGTGGCGATGGTGAAGTACTCGGCGTAGCGGTCCTCGCCGTGCGTCGACGCCGCGTGCACGAAGACGAAGGCCCCCGCCCGGGTGTCCAGGCTCCCGGCGAAGGCCTCCAGCGCCACGTACGTGCCGTCGCCGCTCGGCGCCTGCCCGCCGACGAACCAGGTCGCGGACGTGCCGTCGACCTCGCCGGTGTAGCGCTTCTCCATCGCCGCCACGCCCACCGGCATCGCGGTCGTCACGTCGACCGCCGGCTCGACGTCGGCCGGCGTGAAGCCCAGCACCTCGAACGTCCCCTCGGACCGTCTGCTCATGCGTCCTCCTCGTCGTGCCGGGACGGGCCCCGTCCGTCCTGCTCACCGCAGCCTGTCAGGACCCTCCGACCGGGCGCCCACCGCGGGCCGTGCGACCGTGTGGGCGTGGCCCGTCCCCCGCTGTCCCGTCCGCTCCTGCTCGCCGGCCTCGCGGTGGCCGGCCACCTCGGACGGCTGCTGCTGGAGCACCGCCGGCTGGTCGCCGCGGTCCCGCCGGAGCTGCGCACGCCGATGCTCTGGCTCCCGACCGGGCTGCTGACCTCGGCGCCGGCCCGCCGGCTCCTCGCCGTGCTGCCGCTGCCGTCCCCGGAACCGCCGTCCGACGTCGACGCGCGGCCCGCCACGGCGACGCACGAGGGGTCGAGCGTGCCCGTCTGGGTCTACCGGCCGTCGTCCGGCACCCCCGTCGACGCTCCGTCCGGCGGCGCGCTGCTCTGGGTCCACGGCGGCGGCTACGTCGCCGGCGCCGCCGCGAACGACCACGAGGCCTGCGCCCGGTTCGTGCGCGAGCTGGGCGTGGTGGTGGTGAGCGTGGACTACCGGCTCGCCCCGGCGCACCCGTTCCCGGCCGCGCTCGACGACTGCACGACGGCTCTGCGGTGGCTGCACACGCAGGCCGACGAGCTGGGCGTCGATCCTGCGCGGGTCGCGGTGGGCGGCGAGAGCGCCGGGGGCGGGCTGGCGGCGGCGCTGGCGCAACGGGCGTACGACGAGGGCGTCGACGTGGCCTTCCAGCTGCTCGTCTACCCGATGCTCGACGACCGGACGGTGCTGCGCGCCGACCAGCCGGAGACGCTCGTGTGGACCAGCCCCTCGAACCGCTCCGGCTGGACCGCCTACCTCGGCCACCCGGTGCGCGCGACGGAGGAGCGCCCGTACGCGGCTCCCGCACGGCGCGAGGACCTCACCGGGCTGGCGCCGGCGTGGATAGGGGTCGGCGACGCGGACCTCTTCCACGACGAGGACCTCGCCTACGCCGCCCGGCTCGTCGCGGCCGGTGTCCCCTGCGCGCTCGACGTCGTGCCCGGGATGTACCACGGGGCGTACGGCCTCGCGCCCGCGTCATCCGCGATCGCGCAGCGGTTCCGGCAGGGGTCGGTCGAGGCCCTGCGCGACGGTCTGCTCGCCGGCTGAGGGGTCTCGGCCGGACCCGCGCTCAGCCGCGCGGGCTGCCGACCTCGTCGTGCGCGGTCGTGGCCTCGGCGCGCTCGGCGCGGGCGAGCCGCCGCCAGACCCAGCTCGACGGGACGCGGCGGTCGAGCAGCACGTACGAGGCCGTCGAGTCGATGACCAGCGTGCTCTCCAGCGCCCGCCGCTCCGCCGCGTGCCCCGCGAACAGCAGCTGGTCGCCCGGCGCGAGCACGGCGTCGTCGTCGGGGGTCAGCACGGCGTCGTCGCCGTGGAGCAGCAGCAGCGGGACGACGTCGAGGCGCCGCGACCGGTCCTCCGGGCTGCGCAGGACGTCACCGAGGCGCACCGGGCCGGCCCCGAGCAGCGGGTGCAGCGCCGGCGCCTGGTCCGGGTCCAGACGCACCTTCCACAGCGCGGGCAGCGTGTGGCCGCAGCTCGAGCGGAGCCGGGCGGTGACCTCGTCCGCCCACGCCTCGCCCTGCGCGGGCAGCCGCTGGATGAACCGCCACAGCAACGGGGTGCTCAGCTGCGCGTAGACCTCGTGCGCGACGACCTCGGTCGGCACCAGCAGCGCGTCGGGGTGCATCGCCTCGAAGAGCGCGGCGCTCGTCGGCAGGTTCTGCCGCGCGGCCAGGAACAGCCCCGGGTTCGTCCGGCGCGCGCTGGCGAGCATGGAGAGGTTCGTCGTGTCGTTGTCGGTGCCGGCGACCAGCCCGGCGGCCCGCTCCAGCCCGGCCGCGGCGAGGACGTCGGCGTCGGAGGCGTCACCCACGATGACGTCGTCGTCGTGGTCGTCGCGCGCCTCCGACTCGACGACGGCGACCTCGAGCCCGGCCGCGCGCAGGTCGGAGGTCACCTCGCGCCCGAAGCGGCCGTAGCCGCAGACGATCCAGAGCCCGTCGCGCCGCGGCGCCCCACGCTGCGGGAGCTCGCCGCCCGGGCCCGCCTCCAGCCACGTCAGCAGCTGGTAGGAGGCCGGCGCGTTCAGCGCGAGGCGCAGGTGCTCCCCGAACCGGTCGAAGGGGTTCACCACGGTCGGCGTGCCGAAGGCGTGCATGCGCTCGGCCACCGCCTTGGAGACCGTCCGCGCGACGACCGGGATGTCGGGACGCAGCAGGGCGGCCGCCATGGTGACGGCCAGGTTCGTCTCGTCGTCGTTGCTCAGCGCCAGCACCGCCGCGCAGCGCGGGTGGTTGAGCCCGGCGGCGCCGAGGTTGCGCGGGTTGGCGGCGTCGGCGACCAGGCCGGGGATGTCGGCGTGGTAAGAGCCGAGCTCGAGGGCGTCGATCCGGTCCGAGGATGAGTCGACGACCACGAGCTGCTGGCCCAGCGCGTCGAAGTCCCGCGCCAGCAGCTCACCCGCCCGCCCGAAGCCGGCGACCAGGAAGAACGGCTCGCGCATGCGCCCGACCTTGCGGGTGAAGCCCTGCAGGGCCACCGCCTGCTGGAACGCGCGGTCCTGCAGCAGCGTCAGCAGGGAGCCGATCGCGTACGCCCAGCCGATCACCGACGCGTAGATCGTGAAGGTGACCCAGAGCCGCTGCCCGGGCGTGAACGGCCACGGCAGCTCGCCGAAGCCGATGGTGGTCGCGGTGTAGCTGACGAAGTAGAAGGAGTCGAAGAGCCCGATGTGGGCGGGGCGGCCCTGGTCGTCGACGCCGGGGATGAGGTTCAGCCCGATCACGCTGACCGTGAAGATCACGATCAGGGTGATCAGGGGCGCGCGCATCCGGCGCATGACCACGAAGATCGCCGAGGACGCCTGCTCGGGCGCGAGGTCGACGAGCGCGGGGATCCGGCGGACCGGTTCACGCCGGCCCAGCAGCTCCAGGAAGACCAGCAGCGGGTTGCTCATCGACGTGGCCCGGGGAGCCGCTCAGCCCCGGTGGAACGTGACGGTCTCGGTCACGAGCAGCACGACCGAGACCAGGTTCGCCAGCAGCGCGCCGCCGGAGAGCGACACCACGCTGGCCGTCGACTCGGGCGTGATCCCCGCCCTGGAGATCTCGTCCGCCCAGACCCAGACCACGCCCGCGGCGATCAGCTGCAGGTCCGCGACCAGGCTCGTCGCGAGGTGCACCGCGCCGATCTGCGTGCGGTCGCCGAACTTCAGCACGGTGGCGATCAGGCTCACCGCGAGCGCCGCGAACAGCTCGTAGATGTTGTGCAGGTCCGGGTTCGCGATGTCGCCGACGAAGAAGCCCATGTTGAGCGTCGCGGCGAGGAGCACGAAGAAGCCGAAGACGACCTTCTCGAGGTTCATGCGTTCCGTCCTCCTCACCTGTCGGCCTCGACAGGATGGCACTTAGAGTGGCAGGACGTTCGTCGCCCCGGCCCAGGAGGGACACCCCATGTCCGTAACTGATCACACCGCGCTCGGCGGGCCGACGCTGCCCCAGGAACGGCGCCTCGTCACGAGCATCCCGGGCCCGCGCTCGCTCGAGCTGGCGGACCGGCGCAAGGCCGCCGTGGCGAGCGGCGTCGCCTCCTCGATGCCGGTGTACGCGGCGGCGGCCGGCGGCGGCGTGCTCGTCGACGTCGACGGCAACTCGCTCATCGACCTGGGCTCCGGCATCGCCGTGACGACCGTCGGCAACGCGGACCCGGCCGTGGCCGCGGCCGTCGCCGCGCAGGCCGCGCAGCTGACCCACACCTGCTTCACGATCACCCCGTACGAGGGCTACGTCGAGGTCGCCGAACGCCTCAACCGGCTGACCCCGGGCGACCACGCCAAGCGGACCGCGCTCTTCAGCTCGGGCGCCGAGGCCGTGGAGAACGCGGTCAAGATCGCGCGGCACCACACCGGTCGCTCCGCGGTGGTCGCCTTCGACCACGCGTACCACGGCCGCACGAACCTCACGATGGCCATGACCGCCAAAGCGATGCCCTACAAGGCCGGCTTCGGGCCGTTCGCCGGCGAGGTCTACCGCGCGCCGATGTCCTACCCGTACCGCGACGGGCTCTCCGGGCCCGAGGCGGCCGCGCGCGCGATCACCGTGATCGAGAAGCAGGTCGGCGCGCAGGACCTCGCCGCGGTGATCATCGAGCCGGTGCAGGGCGAGGGCGGGTTCGTGGTCCCGGCCGAGGGCTTCCTGCCCGCGCTGCAGGCGTGGTGCACCGCCAACGGCGTCGTGTTCATCGTGGACGAGATCCAGTCCGGCTTCGCCCGGACGGGCGACCTCTTCGCCAGCGAGCACGAGGGCCTCGTGCCGGACCTGATCACCACGGCCAAGGGCATCGCCGGCGGCCTGCCGCTCTCCGGCGTCACCGGACGCGCCGAGATCATGGACGCCCCGCACGCCGGCGGGCTCGGAGGCACGTACGCCGGCAACCCCGTCGCCTGCGCCGCGGCGCTCGCCTCGCTCGACCACTTCGAGCACGGCGGCCTCGTCGAGCGGGCCCGCGAGATCGGCGCGCTGCTGCTCGACCGGCTCGGGGCCGCGCAGGCCGCCGACCCGCGCATCGGGGACGTCCGCGGCCGCGGCGCGATGGTCGCGATCGAGCTCGTGGACCCGGCGACCGGCGCGCCCGACGCCGCCCTCACCGCGGCCGTCGCCAAGCGCACGGCCGGCGAGGGCGTGATCGTCCTGACCTGCGGCACGTACGGCAACGTCATCCGCCTGCTGCCCCCGCTCGCCATCGGCGACGCCCTGCTGTCCGAGGGCCTCGACGTCCTGCTGGGAGCCCTCGCCGCGAGCTGACGTCCTCCGCCGTGTCGAGAACGCCGACCCGGCTCCGTCTCCCGGTCGATCACCCGTCGAAGAAGAAGGTTGGAGACGTCCGATGGACATGAAGCTCGAGCTCGTGCAGGTCCCGGTCACCGACGTGGACCGCGCCAGGGCGTTCTACACGGAGCGGCTCGGGTTCGTCCTCGACGTCGACGTGCAGCCGATGGAGGGCATGCGGGTCGTGCAGCTGACCCCGCCCGGTTCCGGGTGCTCGATCCTGATCGGCACCGGCATGGGCGAGGCGTCCTCGATGGCCCCGGGCACGCAGAAGGCCCTGCACCTGGTCATCGCCGACATCGACGCGGCCCGCCAGGAGCTCCTCGACCGCGGCGTCGAGGTGGCCGAGGTCGTGGACGTCGGCGGCGGGGTGAAGTACGCCTGGTTCGCGGACCCGGACGGCAACTCCCTCGCCCTGCAGGAGATGCCCTGGCGCACGGGCGAGAACTTCTAGCCCCTCGCAACGCCCCCTGAGCCTGTCGAAGGGCCACGAACGCCCCCTGAGCCTGTCGAAGGGCCCGGGACGGGTTGGCTCTCCTCTGCCGACACGAGGAACCAACCTCTTCGAGGCCCTTCGACAGGCTCAGGGGGCGTGCTCGGACCTACGACGAGCTCAGGGGGCGTCGCTGCGCGAGGGCGTGCGCAGGTGAAAGAGGCCGGGGCGGGCCCCCCTGCCCCGGCCTCCGCTCTAGATCAGCGCCCAGGCGCGCGTGAGGACGTCGCGCAGCACGGACTCCATCTCGTCGAACTCCCGCTGCCCGCTGACCAGCGGCGGGGCGAGCTGGATGACGGGGTCGCCGCGGTCGTCGGCGCGGCAGTAGAGGCCGGCCTCGAAGAGCGCGCCGGAAAGGAACCCGCGCAGCATCCGCTCGGACTCGTCGGCGTCGAAGGTCTCCTTGGTCACCTTGTCCTTGACCAGCTCGATGCCGTAGAAGAAGCCCTCGCCGCGGACGTCGCCGACGATCGGCAGGTCCAGCAGCTTCTCCAGCGTCCGGCGGAACGCGGGTCCCTCGGTGTGCACGTGCTCGTTGAGCTTCTCGCGCTCGAAGAGGTCGAGGTTGGCCATCGCGACCGCGGCCGAGACCGGGTGCCCGCCGAACGTGTAGCCGTGGGAGAAGGTCGTCGTCCCGTGCGCGAACGGCTCGAACAGCCGCTCGCTGGCGATCATGGCGCCGATCGGTGAGTAGCCCGAGGTCATGCCCTTGGCGCAGGTGATGATGTCCGGCACGTAGCCGAAGTCGTCGCAGGCGAACATCGAGCCGATCCGCCCGAACGCGCAGATGACCTCGTCGGAGACGAGCAGGACGTCGTGCTCGTCGCAGATCTCGCGGACCCGCTCGAAGTAGCCGGGAGGCGGCGGGAAGCAGCCGCCCGCGTTCTGCACCGGCTCGAGGAACACGGCGGCGACGGTGTCGGCCCCCTCGAAGAGGATCGCCTCCTCGATGCGGTCCGCCGCCCAGCGCCCGAACGCCTTCGCGTCGCCGGCGACGACGTCGGGGGCGCGGTAGGCGTTGGTGTTCGGCACCCGGAACGTCCCCGGCACGAGCGGCTCGTAGACCTCCTTGAGCGCGGGGATGCCGGTGATCGCCAGGGCACCCTGGGTGGTGCCGTGGTAGGCGACCGAGCGCGAGATGACCTTGGTCTTGAGCGGCTTGCCGACCAGCTTGAAGTACTGCTTCGCCAGCTTCCAGGCGCTCTCGACGGCCTCGGCCCCACCGGTGGTGAAGAAGACGCGGTTGAGGTCGCCGGGCGCGTAGTGCGCGAGCCGCTCGGCGAGGTCGATCGCCGCCGGGTGCGCGTACGACCAGAGCGGGAAGAAGGCGAGCTCGCGGGCCTGCTTCGCCGCGGCCTCGGCCAGCTCGTGGCGCCCGTGGCCGGCCTGCACGACGAACAGCCCCGCCAGCCCGTCGAGGTAGCGCCGGCCCTGGTCGTCCCAGATGTAGGCGCCCTCGCCGCGCACGATGATCGGCACCTCGTGGCCCTCGCCGTACGCCGACTCGCGCGTGAAGTGCTTCCACAGGTGCTTGCGGGCGGCGAGGCCGCGGTCGGTGCCGCGCGGCGTCGTGGCGGCGCCGGAGGGCTGGGCCACCTCCTGGGGCGTGCTGGTCATGCTGGTCTCCTTGCAGTCTTCGGGGGACGTCGGTCGTGAGGGCCGGGGCCGATGGTCATCGGGTGCCCCAGTCGTAGCGCTGCCGGTGCAGCTTGAGGTAGAGGAAGGTCTCGGTCCCGCTCACGCCGGGCAGCCGTCGGAGCCGCGCGAGCAGGTCGAGCACGTGCTCGTCGTCCTCGCAGACGACCTCGACGAGCAGGTCGAACGTGCCGGCGGTGCTCACGAGGTACTCGACCTCGGGCAGCGCCTCGATCGCGGCGACCGGTGCGCTCGGGTCGCCGTCGACGCGGATGCCGATCATGGCCTGGCGGGTGAAGCCGACGTGGGTCGGGTCCGTCACCGCGACGACCTGGATCACGCCGGCGTCGAGGAGCCGCTGCACCCGCTGCCGCACCGTCGTCTCCGACAGGTTCACGGCAGCGGCCAGCGAGGCGTACGACTGCCGGCCGTCACGCTGGAGCATCTCGATCAACGCCCGCGACACGTCGTCCAGGACGGGCGGACGACGGGTCGCGCGGGCGGCGGGGTCGGGGAGGTTCACTGTTCCGGCGGCTCCTGCGGACGGACCGTCCGCGCGCCGGACGGCAGGTTGGACAGGTCGGGGGCGATGACCGTGGCCATCTCGCCCGAGTCCGGCAGCGCCACCCGCGGCGGGTTGGTCCCACCGCGCGCGAGCAGCAGCTCGTCGGCCGCCCGCTTGGGCAGCGTCTCGCCGCGGAAGTAGGCCGGGTGGCGCGCCTGCCACACGAACATCAGCACCAGGCCGAGGACCAGGGAGCCGATGCCGAGCAGGAACACCCCGCCGATGCCGCCGATCGACGTCTCGCCGAAGTCCGGGTTCGCGTACTGGTAGGCCGCGATGACGAACGCGCCCAGCAGCGAGACCCCGCCGAGGAACGGGAAGAGCCCGCGCATCACGAAGTTCCGCAGGCTCGTGGTCAGTGTGCGGCGGTAGAACCAGACGCACGCGAAGCCGGTGAGGCCGTAGTAGAAGGCGATCAGCAGGCCGACGGCGGCGATCGAGTCGGCGAGGATGTTCTCGCTGACCAGGGTCAGGCCGACGTAGAAGATGATCGAGATGATCCCCATCCAGACCGTCGAGCTGCTCGGCGACAGGTGCGTCGGGTGGATCCGGGCGAAGCGCGACGGCAGGGCCTTGTAGGCCGCCATCGACAGCGAGGTGCGGGCGGTCGGCAGGATCGTCGTCTGCGTCGAGGCCGACGCGGACGTGAGGACGGTGATCACCAGGAGCACCTCCATCACGTGGCCGAGCGTGCTGCCGCCGAACACCTCTGTACCCAGCGCGGCGAAGATGTCCTCGGCGTTGCCCTCGTTGCCCAGACCGACCCCGGTGTCCCCGACCCCGGCGAAGGCGACCATGGCGATCGAGACGACGGCGTACGTGGCGAGCAGCAGCAGCGTCGACAGCACCGCGGCGCGACCCGGCGTGGTCGCGGGGTCCTTGGTCTCCTCGTTCACCGCGACGGCGCTGTCCCAGCCCCAGTAGAGGAAGACGGCGATCAGCAGGGCCGTGACCAGGGCGTTCAGGGTGAGCCCCGACGGCCACAGCCAGGCCAGCGTCGGCGTGATCGAGCCCTCGGGCGGGTTCGAGCCGAGCACCCGGAACAGCGCGTACACGGCGAAGATCACCAGGACGACCAGCTCGACGCCCAGCAGGCAGTACTGGATGCGGGCGGAGAGCTCGAGCCCGCGCCAGCAGATGTAGGTCATGATCGCGATCCACAGGACGCCCGCGACCGTGCTCCATAGCGTCGAGGCCGCGAGGCCGTCGAGGCCCAGGAGCAGGAACGTGTACGAGCCGGCGATCTGCGCGAGGTTCGCCATGACGATCACGTCGGCGACGATGATCCCCCAGCCGCCCATCCAGCCGGCCTTGGGCCCGAAGGCCCGCGCCGCCCACGTGAACGTGGTCCCGCAGTCCGGCTCCGCCTTGTTCAGCTCGGCGTACGCGACGGCGATGAAGTACATCGGCACGAAGGCCAGCAGCATGATCGACGGGGCCTTGATCCCGACGATGCCGTCGTCCCCGTTCGCGACGAGGACCACGTAGCCGAGGCTCGCGGCCAGGCTGTAGGCCGGCGCGGTCGACGCGACGCCGACGACGATGCTCGACACGAGGCCGATGGCACCGCCCTTCAGGCCCTTCTCGCCCGCACCGGCCCCTGCGCTCGTCGTGTCCTGGACTGCTGTTGCCACCGGGCCTCCCCTCGTCGGCCGCGGGCCGACATCTTTCCGCTGCCGTTCGATATGGTGCGGAATCCGTGGTTTCTGGGAGTGTAGGGCTCAGGATGCTCGATGGGGAGGCTTGTGCGATGCGGATTCTGCTGATAGGCGCCGGTGGGGTCGGGGATGCGTTCGCGCGCATCGCGGCCCGACGACCGTTCTTCGAGGCGCTGGTGGTCACCGACCACGACGTCGCGCGCGCGGAGCGCACCGTCGCCGCCGTCCGCGAGCGGAACCCGGGCGAGGAGCGCTTCAGCGCCGCCCGTGTCGACGCCTCGGACGCCGCCGCGGTGGCCGACGCCGTCCGCACCCACCGCGCGACGCACGTCATGAACGCGGTCGACCCGCGCTTCGTGATGCCGATCTTCGAGGGCGCGCGGGCGGCGGGCGCCGACTACCTCGACATGGCGATGTCGCTGTCGCGGCCGCACGCCGAGCGCCCGTACGAGCAGACCGGCGTCAAGCTCGGCGACGAGCAGCTCGCGCAGGACGACGCGTGGCGCGCCGAGGGCCGGCTCGCGCTCGTCGGCATCGGCGTCGAGCCCGGTCTGTCCGACGTGTTCGCGCGGTACGCCGTCGACCACCTCTTCTCGCACGTCACCGAGCTCGGCGTGCGGGACGGCGGCAACCTCGCCGTGGCCGGCTACGACTTCGCGCCCGGCTTCTCGATCTGGACCACGATCGAGGAGTGCCTCAACCCGCCGGTCGTCTACGAGCGGGACCGCGGCTGGTACACGATCCCGCCGTTCAGCGAGCCCGAGGTCTTCGACTTCCCGGGCGGCATCGGGCCCGTCGAGTGCGTGCACGTGGAGCACGAGGAGGTCCTCCTCATGCCGCGCTGGCTGGACGCGGACAAGGTGACGTTCAAGTACGGGCTCGGCACCGAGTTCATCGACGTGCTGAAGGCGCTGCACAAGGTCGGGCTCGACAAGACCGACCTCGTGGACGTCAAGGGCGTCAAGGTCTCGCCTCGCGACGTCGTGGCCGCCTGCCTGCCGGACCCCGCGACGCTGGGTGACGCGATGTCGGGCGCCACCTGCGCCGGGCTCCTGGTCACCGGGACCGGGATCGACGGCCAGCCGCGCAAGGTCTACCTCTCCCACGTCGTCGACAACGCCGACTCCATGCGTATCGACGGCGCCCAGTGCGTGGTCTGGCAGACCGCCCTCAACCCCGTCGTCGCCCTCGAGCTCCTCGCCACCGGCGTCTGGTCCGGCGCCGGCGTCCTCGGCCCCGAGGCCTTCGACGCCGTCCCCTTCCTCGACCTCCTCGCCTCCCCCGACGGCTACGACTCCCCCTGGGAGCTCAACGAGCTCACACCGGACGTCGTCTGAGGAGAGCCAACCCCTCCGGGGCCCTTCGACAGGCTCAGGGGGCGTACGAAGCCAACCCCTCCGGGGCCCTTCGACAGGTTCATGGGGCGTACGCGGCACACGCCCCCTGAGTTGCACAAGAGCGCCCCCTGAGCTTGTCGAAGGGCCTCGAAGAGGTCGGCTTCACCTCTCCCCCTCCCCACCCCCATCGCGCGAGTGGCGCCAACGGGCACGCTCAGGCGGCGTGTCGCGTGCCGATCGGCGCCACTCGCGCACCGAACCCCAGCGGGTTGCTTGCCCGGCTGATCACAACCGCCGTACTCTGCTGCGCGTCGGACGGTTGTCGTCGTGACGCTGGGAGGGTTGTGCTCGACCGCTCGGACCTCCCGCTCGACGGCACGGTCGTGCTCGACTTCAGCCAGTTCCTGGCGGGGCCGGTGGCGGCGCTCCGGCTGGCGGACCTCGGCGCCCGGGTGATCAAGGTCGAGCGGCCGGTCACGGGCGAGATCGGGCGGACGCTCGCCTTCGCCGGGCGCTGGATCGACGGGGACACGGCGTCCTTCCACGCGATGAACCGCAACAAGGAAGCCGTCGTCGCCGACCTCAAGGACCCGGACGACCTCGCTCTGGTCAAGGATCTCGTCCGCCGGGCCGACGTGCTGCTCCACAACTTCCGGCCCGGCGTCATGGAACGTCTCGGGCTCGACCACCCCACCGTCGCCGCGCTCAACCCCGGCCTCGTCTACGCCAGCGCGTCCGGCTACGGCGCCGACGGGCCCTGGGCCGGCCGGCCCGGGCAGGACCTGCTCGCCCAGTCGGTGTCGGCCCTGCCCTGGGTGAGCGGTTCCGGGGACCGTCCGGTCACGGTCGGCCTCTCCCTCGCGGACCACCTGCTCAGCTGTCACATCGCGCAGGGCGTCGTCGCGCTCCTCGTACGCCGCGCCCGCACGGGCCGCGGCGGCCTGGTCGAGACCAGCCTCCTGGAGGGCATGCTCGACCTCCAGCTCGTACGCCTCACCGCGCGGCTGAGCGAGGCCGCGACCACCGCCCCCGGGTCGGAGGAGCTCGCCCAGACGCCCGTCTCCGGCGTCTTCCCGACCGCCGACGGCTGGCTGGCGCTCACCGCGTCGGCCGACCGCCTGGCCCGCCTCCTCGACGTCCCCGCACCCCGGCCCGAGGACCTGCCCCCGCTCCTGCGCACCCGCACCACCGACGCCTGGCTCGACCTGCTCGACGGCGACGACGTCTGGTGCTCCCCGGTGCTGACGCTCGAGGAGCTGCTCGAGCACGACGCGTTCCGAGCGGTGGAGATGACCCAGACGGTCGAGCGCCCGCCGCGCGAACCCGGCGGCGCACCCGTCCGCCTCACGACGACCCGCAGCCCGATCCGCATCGACGGCGAACGCCTGGTCAGCGGCCGCGGTTCGCCGCGTCTCGGCGCCCAGGGCCGCGTCGGCACGACCACCGTGCTGACCGACGACGACGGCGGGGCGTGGCGTGAGCGCTGACGACGAGGCCGGCGCCGACCGGGGCCGTACGTCCGCGACGGCGGCGGTGACCCTGTCCGAGGTCGCCGCGAAGGCGGGCGTCTCGGTCTCCGCGGTCTCCAAGGTGCTGCGCGGCACGACGGCGATCCGGGTCAGCCCCGAGACCCGGCAGCGGATCCTGACGGCGGCCGAGGAGCTGCGCTACCGCCCCAACTTCGCCGCCCGTGCGCTCCAGGCGGCACGCACCCAGGTGCTCGGGCTCGTGGTCCCCGACCTGACCAACGCCCTGTTCACCGAGCTCATGCACGGTGTCGAGGACGCGGCCGCGGCGCACGGCTACACCGTCCTGCTCGGCCGGCTCGACACCGACCGGCCGCAGACCGAGGTCATCGCCCGGCTGCTCGGCGAGGGCCGCGTCGACGGGCTGGTGCTGCAGGCCACCGACGGCGTGGACCCGGCCGCGCTCGCCCAGCTGCTCGACCCCCGCGCGGCCGTCGTGCTGATCAACTCCGTCGCCCCCGGGCGCGCCTCGTCGGTCACCGTCGACGACGTGGGCGGCGGCCGGACGGCCACCGAGCACCTGATCGGGCTGGGCCACACGCGGATCGCCCTCGCCGGCGGGCTCCCGACGTCCTACACGGCGCAGCGGCGGCGCCGGGGCCACCAGGAGGCGATGCGCGCCGCCGGGCTCGACCCGCGGGCCGACCACGAGACCGCGCTCGGCTACACCGCCGAGCAGGGGCGGCAGGCGCTGCGGCAGCTCATGGCGCTCGACCCGCGGCCGACCGGCATCGTCGTCGCCAACGTCAACGCCGCGATCGGCCTGCTCGCCGAGGCCCGCGCGCTCGGGATCGACGTCCCCCGCGAGCTGTCCGTCGCCACCGTCCTCGACTCCTGGACCGCGGAGAACACCTGGCCGCCGCTCACCGCGGTCAAGATGCAGTTCTACGCGATGGGCCACACCGCGGTGGTCAGCCTGGTCCACCGGCTCGGGAGCGGCGCGATGACGGACGAGGTGATCCTCGACCCGGCCCCGGAGCTGGTGGTCAGGGAGTCGACGGCTCCCCCTTCCTCCTGAGTCGACCGACCGGGACGTCGCGGGGCCTCGACGCACCGGGTCGTTGACCTTCCGAGCGCCCTGGTCTAACGTTTGATCACCGTCGACGCCGACAGATCGGTGCCGCTCGCCACCCGCGAAGGAGTCACCGTGCCGCCGCCGTCCGCCGCTGGTGACCCGGACGCGCTGCCCGAGCGGCACCCGCACCCCGGCTACCGGCTCGCCCTGCCGGACCACCCGCGCCCGATCGTGCTGATCGGGGCCGGCGGCATCGTCCGCGACGCGCACCTGCCCGCGTACGCGAAGGCCGGCTTCACCGTCGCGAGCATCACCGACCTCGACCTGGACCGTGCGCGGACGCTCGCCGACGCGTACGGGATCGCCGAGACGTACGACGACGTGGCCGACGCCGTCGCCCACGCGCCCGCCGACGCGGTCTACGACGTGGCGCTGCCGCCCGAGGCGCACATCCGTGTGCTGGAGGCGCTGCCGGACGGCGCGGCCGTGCTGCTGCAGAAGCCGCTCGGCAACGACCTCGCGGACGGCGTCCGCACCCGCGAGGTCTGCCACCGCAAGGGCCTGGTCGCGGCCGTCAACACGCAGCTGCGGTTCGCGCCGTACGTCGCCGCCGCCCGCGAGCTGATCGCCGCGGGGACGATCGGCGAGCTGTACGACGTCGAGGTCCGCGTCTCGGTGAACACGCCGTGGGAGATGTTCCCGTACGTGCTCGACCTCCCCCGCCTCGAGATCAACATGCACAGCGTCCACTACCTCGACCTGCTGCGCTCGTTCCTCGGCGACCCGACCGGCGTCTCGGCCGTGACCGTCCGGCACCCCACCATGACCGTCGCCAACACCCGCTCCGACATCGCCCTGACCTACGGGGACCGGCCGATCCGCGTCGTGGTCTCGACGAACCACGACCACCACTTCGGCGCCCGGTACGAGGAGAGCTTCGTCAAGTGGGAGGGCACCCGGGGCGCCGTGCGGGCGCAGCTCGGGCTCCTGCTCGACTACCCGCGCGGCGGCGAGGACCGGCTCGAGGTCGTGACCGACGACCGGCTCGACGAGGGCTGGCGCCCGCTGGCCTTCGCGGGCTCCTGGTTCCCCGACGCCTTCATCGGGTCGATGAGCGTCCTGCAGCGCTTCTGCGAGGGCTCGATCCCGACCCTGCCGACGTCGGTCGACGACGTGTTCCGCACGATGGCCCTGGTCGAGGCCGCCTACCGCTCCGCGGCGGCCGGCGGCGAACCACCCCCGTACGACGGCTGAGCCCGCTCGGCCCTCCCCCGTCCGAACCCGCACCACCCCTGCACCACCCGGAAGGAACACGATGAGACTCGCCCGCCTGGGGCCCCCCGGAGCCGAGATCGCCACCGTCGTCGTCGACGGCACCCACCACGACCTCCGCCCCGTGCTGAGCTCCCTCGGCGTCGCCGACCTCGGGCCGGCGTTCTTCGCCGCCGACGGGCTCGCGCGCACCGCCGAGGCCCTGGCCGACGGCTCCCTGCCCGAGCTGGCGGACGCCGCCGACCTCCGGGTCGGGGCGCCCCTCGCGCGCCCGGGCAAGATCGTCTGCATCGGCCTCAACTACCGCGACCACGCGGCGGAGACCGGCGCCAGGCTGCCCGAGGAGCCGATCCTCTTCATGAAGGACCCGAGCACCGTCGTCGGGCCCTTCGACCAGGTGCTCGTGCCCGTCGGCTCGACCAAGACCGACTGGGAGGTCGAGCTCGGCGTCGTCATCGGGCGTACGGCGCGCTACCTCGCCTCGCCGGAGGAGTCGCGCAGCCACGTGGCCGGCTACGTGGTCTCGCACGACGTGTCCGAGCGCGAGTTCCAGCTCGAGCGCGGCGGCCAGTGGGACAAGGGCAAGAGCTGCGAGACGTTCAACCCGCTCGGCCCCGAGCTCGTCACGGCCGACGAGGTCGCCGACCCGCAGGACCTCCGCCTGACGCTGTCGGTCAACGACGTCCCGCGCCAGGACGGCACCACGGCCGACATGATCTTCGGCGTCGACCACGTGATCTGGTACCTGAGCCAGTTCATGGTCCTGGAGCCGGGCGACCTCATCAACACCGGCACGCCCGCCGGGGTGGCCCTCGGCCTGCCCGGCAACCCCTACCTGAAGGACGGCGACGTCGTGGAGCTCGAGATCACCGGCCTCGGCCGCGCCGTGCAGACCTTCGCGCAGGCGACCCGATGAGCCCCGTGGACCCGACCCAGGAGTTCGCCGGGCTCGTCGCCGCGGTGACCGGCGGCGGAGCGGGCATCGGGCTGGCCGTCGTCGAGGAGCTCGTCGCCCGCGGCGCGCGCGTCGCCGCGCTCGACGTCGACCCGAGCGGAGCGCCCGAGGGTGTCCTGCCCGTGCCGTGCGACGTCCGCGACCGCGCGTCGATCGACGCTGCCATCGCGACCGTCGTGTCCGAGCTCGGGCAGCTCGACGTCGTGATCAACAACGCCGGAATCAGCGCCGTCGGCACGGTCGAGGACCTGTCCGACGACGACTGGTCGCGCGTCCTCGACGTCAACGTCGTCGGGATGGCCCGCGTCTCCGCGGCCGCCCTGCCGCACCTGCGCAAGTCGGACGCCGCGGCCATCGTCAACACGTGCTCGATCGCCGCCCTGAACGGGCTCCCGCAGCGCGCCCTCTACGCCGCCTCCAAGGGGGCGGTGCTCGCGCTCACCTTCGCCATGGCGACCGACCACGTCGCCGAGGGCATCCGGGTCAACTGCGTGTCGCCGGGGACGGTGCACACCGGATTCGTGGACCGGATGCTGGCGACCTTCCCCGACCCGGCCAAGGAGAAGGCCGCGATGGACGCCCGCCAGGCCATCGGCCGGATGGTGACGCCGGAGGAGGTCGCGTACGCGGTGGCCTACCTGGCCAGCCCGCGCGCGGGCTCGACCACCGGCACCTCGCTCGACGTCGACGGCGGCGCCACCCACCTGCGGGCGCGCGCAGTGCAGAAGCGCGACGGTGCCGGCCAGTGACCGTGCCCGAACGCCTTCTGAGCCTGTCGAAGCAGCGTCCTGAGCCTGTCGAAGGGGGCCCGGAACGGGTTGGCGATCAGGACGAGGCCCTGGACCTGCCGCTCGAGGGCGTCACGGTCCTCGACTTCAGCCAGTTCCTCGCCGGCCCGGTCGCGGCCCTGCGCCTCGCTGATCTTGGTGCCCGCGTGATCAAGATCGAGCGTCCGGGGACCGGTGATCTCGGTCGGACGCTCGCCTTCGGCGGTCGGATGGCCGGGGCGAGCTCGATGTCGTTCCACGCCATGAACCGCAACAAGGAGAGCATCACCGCCGACCTCAAGGACCCCGCCGACCTCGCCGCCGTCCGCGACCTGGTGGCGAACGCCGACGTGATGATCCAGAACTTCCGCCCCGGGGTGATGGAGCGCATCGGCCTCGACCACGCCTCCGTGAGCAAGATCAACCCGAAGATCATCTACGGCAGCGTCAGCGGCTACGGCGACGCCGGCCCGTTCAAGGACCGGCCCGGGCAGGACCTGCTGGCCCAGGCCATCTCCGGGCTGCCCTGGCTCAACGGCTCGCGCGACGACCCGCCGGTCCCCGTCGGGCTGTCCGTCGCGGACCACCTCGCCAGCTGCCACCTCGCGCAGGGCATCACCGCGCTGCTCGTCCGCCGCTACCGCACCGGCCGCGGCGGGCTCGTGCAGACCAGCCTCTTCGAGTCCCTGCTCGACCTGCAGTTCGAGCTGCTCACCACGCGCCTGAACGACCCGACCGTCGCCGTGCAGCGCAAGGGCCCGCGTTCGGCGCACGCCTTCCTTCCCGCCCCGTACGGCATCTACCCCTGCTCCGACGGCTACCTCGCGATCGCCATGAACCCGGTCCCGACCATCGGCCGCCTGCTCGGGCTGCACGAGCTGGTCTCCATGACCGACCCGAGCGGCTGGTGGGAGCGCCAGGAGGAGATCGAGGAGCTGATCGCCGACCGGCTGCGCACCGACACCCGCGACGCGTGGCTCGCGCTGCTCGACGCCGAGGACGTCTGGTGCGCACCGGTGCTGACGCTGGAGGAGCTGATCGGGCACGAGGGCTTCGCCGCCATCGCCATGACGCAGCAGATCAGCGCCGGCGACGTCAGCCTCACCACCACCCGCAGCCCGATCCGCGTCGACGGCCACCGGCTGACGAGCGCCCGACCTGGCCCGGCACTGGGCGAGCACAACCGATGACCACCCTCCCCGTCACGACCCTGCGCGGCATCACCTGGGAGCACCCGCGCGGCTACGACTGCCAGGTCGCGGCGGCCGCGGAGTACGAGCGGCGTACGGGCGTGCGGGTGGAGTGGGAGTTCCGGTCGCTGCAGCTCTTCGCCGACGCACCGCTCGAGGACCTGACCGCGCGCTACGACCTGCTCGTCATCGACCACCCGCACGTCCCGCTGGCCGCGAAGGCCGGTCTGCTGGCCGCCCTCGACGGGGCTGGGCACGACGAGGAGCTGGCCGCGCTGGCCGCCGACTCGGTCGGGCCGAGCCACGCGACGTACGCCCACGCCGGCCATCAGTACGGGCTGGCGACCGACACCGCTGCCCAGGTCGCGGTGCACCGGCCGGACCGGCTCGCGGACGCGCCGACGGACTGGGACCAGGTGCTCGAGCTGGCCGACGAGGGCCGCGTCATCTGGCCGGCCAAGCCGATCGACGCCTGGTCGAGCCTGTGCACGATCGCGGCCAACCGCGGCACCCCGGTCGGGGCCTCGCCCGGCGTGTTCCTCTCCCCCGAGGACGCCGCCCCCGTCCTCGACCTGCTGCACCGCCTGGCCGACCGCATCCCCGCCTGGTGCCTGTCCGCGAACCCCATCCAGGTCGCCGAGGCGCTCGCCGCCGACAGCGACGAGGTCTGGGCGTACGCGCCGCTGCTCTACGGCTACAGCAACTACTCCCGCGCGGGCTTCCGGTCGCACCGGCTGCGCTACGTCGACATCCCCGCCGGGCCGCGCGGCGTCGCCGGGTCGCAGCTGGGCGGCGCCGGCGTCGCGGTCTCGAGCCGGGCCACCGACCTGGCCGCGGCGCGCGCGTACGCGCTGTGGGTCGCCTCGCCGGAGATCCAGTCGGGCCTCTACTACGACGCCGGCGGCCAGCCCGGCTACAGCGCGTCGTGGGACGACGACCGGCTCAACGCCGACTCGTTCGACTTCTTCCGCGGGACCCGGCGGACGGTCGAGGAGTCGTGGGTCCGCCCGCGCACCGCCGGGCTGATCGAGCTCCAGGACACGGTCTCGCCCTGGGTGACCGAGGCGCTGCAGCGCGGGCTGAGCGACGAGACGCTGCTGCGCCGCGCGAACGAGCTGGCCGGGCGCCTCCTGGTCGAGCAGGACACGAGGACGGAGGACCGATGAAGACCGAGGACCGCTGGTTCGAGGACTACCGCGTCGGCGAGAGCCGGACGTCGGTCGGGCGGACGATCACCGAGACCGACGTCGTCATGCACGCCGGCCAAACGGGCGACTTCTTCCCGCACCACATGGACGCGGAGTGGATGCTCACGCAACCCGCCGGGCAGCGCATCGCGCACGGCACGCTGATCCTCTCCGTCGCGGTCGGCATGACGGCCACGGACATCAACCCGCAGGCGATGTCCTACGGCTACGACAAGATCAGGTTCATCAAGCCGGTCTTCATTGGCGACACGATCACCGTCACCGCCGCGATCACCGAGCTCAGCGACCACAAGAAGCAGCCCGACCGCTACGGCTACGTCCACGAGCTCGTCACCGTGACCAACCAGCGCGCCGAGACCGTGATGGTCCTGACCCACCTCTACCTGACCAACAAGCGCGGCGGATGAGGCACGCGCAGCACACGTCCCCTGAGCCTGTCGAAGGGCCACGAAGTGGTTGACGTGGGCCAACCCGCACTCATCCTCCTGGGCCGCGAGTTCGACGGCTTCCGCCGAGCGGTATCGGCGCACGCCGTGGCCTGGCCGTCTGTCGGCAGCGACGGCATACGCGCGACCTGGCTCGGGCTACCCGAGCTGGAGGCCGCGGCGCTTGGTCCGACAGCCCCGGACGCCGACCTGTTCGTCGTCCCCGCCGACTGGCTGCCGGCGCTCGCGGCAGGGGGCCGGATCCGCCCGCTGACGCCGTACCTCGACCAGACCCCGCCGGAGGGCTGGCCGGACGCCTGGTCGCCGTCCTTCCACGAGGGCATCACCTGGGGCGACGACGTCTACGGCCTGCCCTTCCACGACGGTCCGCAGCTGCTGTTCACGCGACCGTCGCTGCTCGCCGAGCAGGGGCTGCAGCCGCCAGCGACCTGGTCGGAGCTACTCGCCCAGGCGGCCGCGCTGCAGGAGCGCGGGGTCCGCGCCGGCACGGTCCTCGCCGGCAAGCCCGACGGCCACAACAACGTCTACGATCTCGTGCTGCACCTGCGTCGGTTCGGCGGGGACCTGGTCGACGGGAACGGCCGGATCGTCCTCGACACCGCCCCGATGCGCACGGCGCTCGCCTTCCTGCGCGAGGTCGTCACGACCCTCGTCAGCCCGACGGCGGCTGCGATGGACAGCAACGCGAGCGGCGACGAGTTCGCGGGGGGCCGGGTCGGCGTCACCGTGAACTGGGCCGGCTACGCCTCGCTCGCCGCCGCCGGCGCGGTGGCCGACGACTTCGCCTGCGCCGTCGTGCCCACCCACGACGACGGCAGCCCCACCGTCACCGTGAACGCCTTCTGGGTCACCTGCGTGAGCACTGCCTGCGCCGACCCGGACCGCGCCTGGGACTACCTGCGGCACGCGACGTCGGCGGCGATGGACCTCGAGACCACCCGCGCCGGTGCGTCCGGCGCCCGGCGCAGCACCTGGGCCGACGCCGACCTCCTGGTCGCCCACCCCGAGCACGCGCTCTTCGAGCAGGCCCACGCGAGCTCCCGCCCGCTGCCCCCGGTGCCCGAGCTGCCCGCGCTCGTCGGCGTGCTCAACACGCTGGTCGACGAGGTCGTCTGGCACGGCGAGCCCGTCGACCCGGCTCTCGCCACCGCCACGGCCGCCGTCGCGGACCTCGCCCCGCCCCTCCCCTGATCCTCCGTCCCCTACGCCCGCCTCCAGGAGCCCTCATGACCCGCATCGTCGCCGTCGACGTCGTCGACCTCCGTTTCCCGACCTCGCTGTCGATGGACGGCTCCGACGCCATGAACAAGGACGCCGACTACTCCGCGGCGTACGTCGTGCTCCGCACCGACGACCCCGGGCTCGCCGGGCACGGCTTCACCTTCACCATCGGACGCGGCAACGACGTCTGCGTGCTGGCCGCCGAGCACCGCGCCGCGGCGCTGATCGGGCGGGACGTCGCCGAGCTGGTCGGCGACCTCGGCGGGACCTACCGCGCGCTCGCGTCAGACTCGCAGCTGCGCTGGCTCGGCCCCGACAAGGGCGTCGAGCACCTGGCGATGGCCGCCGTGATGAACGCCGTCTGGGACCTCGCCGCGCGGGTGGCCGGCAAGCCGCTCTGGCAGCTGCTCGTCGACATGGACCCCGAGGCGCTCGTCGACACCCTCGACCTCACCTACCTCAGCGACGTGCTGACCCGCGACGAAGCCGTCGCGATGCTGGCGTCGTCCGTGACCGACCGGGCCGCGCGCGTCGCCGACCTGAGCCGCACCGGCTACCCCTGCTACACGACCTCCGCCGGCTGGCTCGGCTACTCCGACGACAAGCTGCGTCGCCTCGCCGCCGAGGCGGTCGAGCAGGGCTTCCGCCACGTGAAGCTCAAGGTGGGCGCGAACCTCGAGGACGACGTACGCCGCTGCTCGATCGCCCGCGAGGTCATCGGGTGGGACGCGAACCTCATGATCGACGCCAACCAGGTGTGGGACGTGCCCCAGGCCATCGAGTGGGTGCAGGCGCTGGCCGAGTTCAAGCCGCTGTGGATCGAGGAGCCGACCAGCCCCGACGACGTGCTCGGGCACGCCGCGATCCGCAAGGCCGTCGCCCCGATCGGTGTCGCGACCGGCGAGCACGGCATGAACCGGGTGCTGTTCAAGCAGATGTTCCAGGCGGAGGCGATCGACTTCTGCCAGCTCGACGCCGCCCGGCTGGCCTCGATCAACGAGATCGTGCCCGTCTACCTGATGGCGAAGAAGTTCGGCGTCCCGGTCTGCCCGCACGCCGGTGGCGTCGGGCTCTGCGAGCTCGTGCAGCACCTGTCGGTCTTCGACTACGTCGCGGTGTCGGGGACGACCGAGCACCGGGTGACCGAGTTCGTCGACCACCTGCACGAGCACTTCACCGACCCCTGCATCGTCGACGACGGCGCCTACGTGCTCCCGTCCCAGCCGGGCTACAGCGCGGAGATCAAGACCGCATCCGTCGCTGAATACGCGTTCCCGGACGGGACCTTCTGGGCCGGCCGCAGCTCCGCCGCCGATGTCGTCGACCCCGAGGGAGCGCTGCGGTGATCATCGACTCCCACCTGCACGTCTGGGACCTCGACCGCTCGCCCTACTCCTGGATCGACCGGGACGTCCCGCCGTTCAACCGCACCTTCACCTTCGGCGAAGTTGCGCCCCAGCTCGAGCAGAACGGCGTCGACGCCGTCATCCTCGTCCAGGCCGACGACGACGACCGCGACACCGATCTGATGCTCGAGGTCGCCGACGCCCGCCCCGAGGTCGTCGGCGTCGTCGCGTACATCCCCCTCGAACGACCCGCCGAGGCCGCGGCCCGCCTCGAGGTGCTGCTCCAGAACCCGTACGTCGTCGGCATCCGCAACCTCACCCACGACCGGCCGGACCCCGACTGGGTCCTGCGCCCCGACGTCGACGAGACCCTCGGCCTCATCGAGCAGGCCGGCCTCCCCTGGGACCACGTCGCCGTCCTCCCCCGCCACCTCGAGCACGTGGCCACGATCAGCGAGCGCCACCCCGACCTGCGCATCGTGATCGACCATTTGGCCAAGCCGCCGATCGGCGAGGACTCCGTGGAGCCCTGGTGGAGCCTGATCGGAATCGCCGCACAGAACCCGCTTGTGCACGCCAAGATCTCGGGCCTCTACCCAGGCAGCAACCCGGCGTCTTGGAGCGTGGACGGCCTCCAGCCCTTCGTCGACCGCGCGCTCGAGGTCTTCGGACCCTCCCGCCTCATGTACGGCGGCGACTGGCCGGTCTCCGTACCCGTCGGGGGCTACGGACGAGTCCTGGACGGCCTGCGTACGGCGCTCGCCAATCTGTCGCCCGCCGAGGCCGATGCCGTCTGGTCCGGCACGGCCAGCCACGTCTACGGCCTGGCTGTGGCTCGTCACGACTGAAACCGGCCCCCGGATTGGCAGCCTCGCGCGCGAGCGCCCGGAACACGCAGGCGAACGAACTGGTCGTGTCGCGGATGGTGCCCTCTGGAGGGACCCCAGGCGCTGGCAGTCATGACGTCTCGGCAACACTGACGGAACCAGCAACGACCTCCAGGAAGAGGGACCACGATGCCTGACTTCGACGGCAGAGTCGCGCTCGTCACGGGCGGAGGTTCCGGCCTCGGTGAGGCGATCAGCCTCGAGCTGGCGGCCAAGGGAGCGAGCGTCGTCGTCAGCGACATCAACCTCGCCGGCGCGGAACGGGTGGTGCAGCAGATCGCCGACGCCGGCGGCACGGCATCGGCGTTCGAGCAGGACACGGCGCGTGCGGCCGACTCGGAGAAGGCGGTGCAGCACGCCGTCGACACGTACGGCGGCCTGCACCTGGCGGTGAACAACGCTGGCATCGGCGGACCTCAGGCACCGGCGGGCGAGACGGACCTCGATGCCTGGGACAAGGTCATCGGGATCAACCTCAGCGGCGTGCTCTACGGGATGCGGTACCAGATCCCGGCGATGCTCGCCGCGGGTGCGGAGCAGTGCGCGATCGTCAACATGGCGTCCATCCACGGAACCGTCGCTGCGCTCGGGAACGGCGCCTACACCGCGGCCAAGCACGGCGTCGTCGGGATCACGAAGAACGCTGCGGCGGAGTACGGGCCTGCGGGGCTGCGCATCAACTGCGTCGGCCCCGCGTACATCGACACGCCGCTTCTCGCCGGCCTGCCCGAGGAGTACCGAGCGGCGCTGATCCAGCGGCACCCGCTCGGCCGGCTCGGTCGACCCGACGAGGTCGCGCACCTCGTGTCCTTCCTCCTCTCGCCCGAGGCGTCCTTCATCACCGGCGGCTACTACCTGATCGACGGCGGGTACACAGCCGTCTGAGGTCCGTCCCTCACAGGTGACCCCAAAACTGTCCGGCCGGTGCCGGGTGACCGATCCCGACCCGAGGAGCAACATGCCCGTCAACGTGCAGCGGCGCGAGCCCGACGAGACCACCGGGAGCACCGACGTCTACGTCGAGCAGGGCGAGCACTTCGTCGTGCACGAGGGCGTCCTGACGGTCCTGGACCGGCTCGACGGTCGCCAGGTCGCGGTGTTCGCCCCCGAGACGTGGCTGTCCGCCCAGGTCGAGGACTGATCCGGCGCGCTGAGCACCGGAGCGCTTCTCCCCCTCGGCTACCGTCGTCCTCCGTGCCTCCCTCTGCGCCCGTGCGGGTGCTGGACAAGAGCAGGCTGCCGGAGCCCGTCCTCGACGCCGCCCCGCACCTGGTCTCGCTCTACTGGACCGCGTGGGAGACGGCGTGGACCCACGTCGTCGAGCAGGAGGGTGTCCCGCGGTCGCCCTACATGGACGAGGGCTTCGACCCGGACGTCATCTGGATCTGGGACACCTGCCTCATGACCCACTTCTGCAAGTACGCGCCGGACCTGTTCCCGGGGATCGAGAGCCTGCAGAACTTCTACGGTCCCCTGCACGACGACGCGCCGTCGGTCCTGCAGATCCAGCACCCCGACAACCCGCCGCTCTTCGCGTGGGCGGAGGAGGAGTACGTCCGCCACACGGGCGACCTCGAACACGTGGCGCGGCTCCTGGACGCGGGCTACCTGCAGCGCCACTTCGCCTGGTTCGACACGGTGGCTCCCGGGACGGTCCTGCCCACCACCGTGATGCCGACGGCGATCGAGCGGCGGCCGGAGGGCTACCGCTGGGGCGCCATCCAGAGCGGCATGGACAACACGCCGCGCGCCGGGGAGGCGAACTGGTACGGCAACTCCCGGGGCGGGATCCTCTGGCTCGACGCCATGGCCCAGCAGGCGCTGTCCGCCCTGAGCATCGCCCGGCTGGCTCGCCTGGTCGGTCGGACCGCGCTCGCCGAGGAGTACGACGCGCGTCACGAGGCCCTCTGCGCCGAGCTCCAGCACCACTGGGACGACGAGGACGCGACCTTCTACGACCGCCTGGAGACCGCGCCCTTCCCGTTCCGACGCGTCGTCACGCCAGCGGCGTACTGGCCCCTGCTGGCCGGGGCCTGCAGCCCGGAGCAGGCCCGGTCGCTGGCCGACCTGCTCACGGACCCGCAGCGGCTGGGTGGTCCCGTGCCGTGGCCGTCGGTCGCCCGCGACGACCCGGCGTTCCGCGCCGACGGGCAGTACTGGCGCGGGAGCGTCTGGGTGCCGCTCGCCTACATGAGCGCCCGCGCCCTGGCCGACCACGGCCACGCGCAGCTGGCACGAACTGCGTCGAGGACCCTGCTGGAGCACATGGCCGCCACCTGGGCCGGCTGCTCACCCTCGACGATCTGGGAGGCGTACGCCCCGGTCGCGGCAGCCCCGGCGACGGACAAGGACGGGCGCACGACCGTGCGCCCGCAGTTCTGCGGCTGGTCGGCGCTCGGCCCGATCTCCATGCTCCTCGAGCACGTGCTCGGGTTCCGCGTGGACGCGACCACGCGGACGGTGTCCTGGGACCCCGACGGCGAGGGACGTCAGGGGGTCCGGCGCCTGCGGTGCGGAGCCGCCACCCTCGACGCGGTCGCCGAGGGTGACGCGGTCGTGGTGGACGCCGACCTCCCGATCACCCTGGTGCTGAACGGCCGGGCGCTCGAGCTGGCTGCCGGGCACCACGTGCTCACCCCGTGAGCGCGCTCAGGCGAAGGGCCAGGTCGCGTTCCTCAGCCCGGTGACGACGAACAGCGCCCCGCCCAGCGTGGTGTTGAGGACCGGGAACCGGCGGTAGAGGGCGAAGAGCTGCTCGGGCCCCCGGCTGCGGAGGGACAGGGCGATCATCACGAGGTAGGCCAGCCCGCCCACCGCCGCGAAGGCCCCGACCGAGGGGAAGGCCAGCAGGGCCGCCACGAGGTAGGCCGCACCGCACAGCAGCAGGGTCCGGACGCGGCCGAAGTAGGTCGCGACCGTGGACAGGTCGGCGGCCCGGTCGGCCATGATGTCCGGGACCGCCGAGTAGGCGTGCATGGCCATGCACCACAGCAGGGCCGCGACGAGCACGGGCACCGGCGGCTGCTGGCCGCTGACGGTGGCGTAGGCGGCGAGCCCGGGTGCGACGTAGAGGATGTTGAAGGCCGCGTCGACGACGGGCCGCGCCTTGGCCCGGAGCGGCGGGACGGAGTAGCCGATCCCGGTCACCAGGAAGAGCAGCAGCCACGGCCAGGCGTTCGGGAGGAAGGGCACGAGCGCCAGGAACGGCACGTTCAGCACGAGGATCGCGATGACGAGGCCCCGGCGCTGCGTCTGCTGCAGCAGGTGCTCGTAGTCGCGCTTCTTGGGGTTCAGCCGGTCGGTGTCGACGTCGAAGAGGTCGTTCACGCCGTAGATCAGCAGGTTGGCCGGCAGCGTCAGGTAGAGGCCGAGCAGCCAGACCTCCAGCGGCGGGCGCAACGAGGTCGCTGCGAGGGCCACCATGTACGGGCCGAGCAGGTACATCCAGAAGCGGGGCCGAGACACCCGGATCAGGTGGCGCATCGACCGCCATGCTAGTTCGGGTGGACGAGGCCTTCCGTCGGTACCGATGGGTGCTGACCGCCCTGCTGGTGGCCGCGGCCGCGGGGCTGGTCCAGGCGCCCCTCCAGCCGCGCTGGTGGTGGGTCTCCGCCCTCGCGATCC
Organism: Microlunatus spumicola; assembly: GCF_039536445.1. Taxonomy (NCBI): domain Bacteria; kingdom Bacillati; phylum Actinomycetota; class Actinomycetes; order Propionibacteriales; family Propionibacteriaceae; genus Microlunatus; species Microlunatus spumicola. The sequence goes on from NZ_BAAAYR010000001.1 coordinate 1,206,516, forward strand.
TGCTGTTCTCCGCGCCCGTCGTCGTCGGCGCCCTGCGCTGGCTGGGGGCGGGGCGGGGTGTGGCGCTGCTCCTCGGGCTGGGGCTGTACGCCGTGGTGTTCGAGTCCGTCGCCGTCGCCACCGGTGTGCCGTACGGCCGGTTCTCCTACAGCGGTGTGCTGGGCCCGCCGATGCTCGGGCTGGTGCCGCCGACGGTGCTGCTCGCCTGGACCCCGCTGCTCCTGGGCAGCCTCGCGTCCACCCGGCGTGCCTGGCAGGCGGTCGTGCTGGTCGTCGTCTGCGACCTCGTGCTCGACCCGGCTGCGGTGAGCCTGGGCTTCTGGGCGTGGGACGACCCGGGCCGCTACTACGGCGTGCCGCTGGTGAACTTCCTCGGCTGGGTGGTCTCGGGCGGCATCGCGGTACTGGCGCTCCGCCGGCTCCCCCGGCCGCTGCCCGGGCTGTTCGCCCGCAACCTCTGGCTGGTGCTGGTGTTCTGGACCGCCGTGAACGCCTGGAGCGGGCAGTGGCTCGCGGCCCTGGTCGGCGTGGTCACCGTGGTGTCTTTGGCCCGAGGCTATCGTCGCGCCCCGTGAGCACTGCACTGGTCGTCGGCGGCGGTATCGGGGGCCTGGGCACCGCGGCTCTGCTGGGACGGCGCGGGTTCGACGTGACCGTGGTGGAGAAGAACGCGCTGCTCGGCGGCCGGGCGAACTACTTCGAGGCTGACGGGTTCCGCTTCGACATGGGCCCGTCCTGGTACCTGATGCCGGACGTCTTCGAGCACTTCTTCGCCCTGCTGGGCGAGCGCGTCGAGGACCACCTCGACCTCGAGCGGCTCGACCCGTCGTACCGGATCGTGTTCCGCGGCACCGAGCTCGAGGTCGACATGTACTCCGACCTCGACCGTGACGTCGAGACCTTCGAGCGGCTGGAGCCCGGCAGCGGCCAGGCGCTGCGCACCTACCTCGACAGCTCGGCGGAGCAGTACGCGATCGCGATCGACCAGTTCATGTACCGCAACCACGACAGCTTCTTCGACTTTATCGACCGCAAGACGGCGATGCAGGGCCGGCAGCTGCACGTCTTCGAGAACATGCACAAGTACATCAGCCGGACGTTCTCCACCGACGCCGTGCAGAAGATCCTCGAGTACCAGCTGGTCTTCCTGGGTTCCTCGCCCTACAACACCCCGGCGCTCTACAACATCATGAGCCACATCGACTTCAACATGGGCGTCTTCTACCCCCGGGGCGGCATCTACTCGATCATCCGCGCGCTCGAGGCGATCGGCGCCAAGCACGGGGTCACCTACCGCACCGGGGCGCCCGTCGAGCAGATCCTGACCGACGGCGGGCGCGCGTCCGGTGTGCGGCTGGCGTCGGGCGAGGAGCTGTACGCCGACCTCGTGGTCTCCAACGCCGACATGGCGCACACCGAGACGACGCTGCTGCCGAAGGAGGCCCGGACCTACCCGGAGCGCTACTGGGCCAGGAAGACGCTGGCGCCGAGCGCCTTCATCCTCTACCTGGGGCTGCAGGGCGAGGTGCCGAGCCTGACCCACCACAACCTGGCCTTCGGGCAGGACTGGAAGCGCAGCTTCGGCCAGATCTTCGACGACCCGACCTGGCCCGACGACCCCTCCTACTACGTCTGCGCGCCGAGCCGGACCGACCCGACGGCGGCGCCCGAGGGTCAGGAGAACCTCTTCGTCCTCGTGCCCGTCGCGCCGGGGCTGTCGATGACCGACGCCGACATCGTCACCTACCGCCAGAAGGCGCTCGACCTGCTGGCGACCGACTTCGACGTCCCCGACCTGGAGTCGAGGATCGTGTTCGAGCGGACGTACACCTCGCGCGACTTCACCGCCGACTACAACGCGTACGGCGGGTCCGCGCTGGGCCTGGCGCACACCATGAAGCAGACGGCCTTCCGGCCGAACAACATCAGCAAGAAGCTGTCGAACCTCTACTACGTGGGCGCCAGCACCAGCCCGGGGATCGGGATGCCCATCTGCCTGATCTCGGCCGAGCTGGCCTACAAGCGGATCATCGGCGACACCAGCAGCGGGCCGCTGCCGGTCTGACCCCGTCAACGACTGCTCTCAGCGGCTGACGCGGTCCAGCAGCGGCTTGGCCCTGAGCAGGGCCGGCTGGCGCGTGCTCATGGGCACGGTCCACAGGTCGTGGCCGGCGAGCCCCCAGCCGGCGAGCAGCTGGTTGGCCGCGAGGAGCCCGGTGGTCGCCGCGCGCTCCATCAGCGCCACGGGGTAGTCGCACCGGATCCCGTCGCCGGCCAGGACCAGCCGCGGGTGCGGGGTCGCGACCTCGGGACGACGCAGCCAGGGGCTGGTGCCGACCAGGGGGCAGTCGTCCGACAGGATCCACTCGTCGGCCACCACCTGGGCGTCGGCGGTCTCGGGGTAGACGCGGGCCAGCTCGGCGCGCAGGGTGCGTCGGACCTGCTCCTCGTCACCGTCCTCGGGCTGCAGGGCGTACGCGTGCACCTCGACGACGGACGCGTCGTGCGCGTCGGACCAGCGCCGGGCGCCGGCCTCGAAGCGCTCGAGCACGGTGATGTTGTCCATCGGGCCGTAGCCGCTGGTGCCGAGGAAGGCCGGGCGCTCCGCGTCGACGCGTCGGTCCAGCCACAGGCGCCACACCGCGAACGGCGGGGCGTCCTGCGTCTCCGCGATCCGACCTCGCCACTCCGGGTCGTCGAGGCTCCCCCGCGTGGTCTCGACCAGGCGGCGCGTGGTGCGGAGGTCGGTGGCCAGGACCACGGTGTCGGCGAGCAGGGTGCCGGCGTCGGTGGTGACCTCGACCCGCTCGCCCTCGAGGTCGAGGCTCTGGACGGACTCGCCGGTCCGGACCTCGACGCCCAGCTGCTCGAGGTAGCGGCCCAACGGTGCCCAGAAGACGGTGTCGTAGTCGTCGACGGGGACGTCGAAGAGCAGCCCCTCGGACGAGCCGAGGAAGTAGCTGTGGAACATGCCGACCAGCTCGCCGGCCGAGAACTCGTCGGGCGCGGCGAAGAAGCTGCGCGCGAAGACCTCCAGCGCCAGGTGCCGGGCGTCGTCCGGGAAACCGAGCCGGTCCAGGAACGCTGCGGCGCTCTCGCCGTCGTGGGCCGAGAAGGTCGCGGGGAAGTCGACGTCGAGCAGCTCCCAGACCGCCACCTTGTCGATGTTCTTCAGGTCGCCCGCGGTGAAGCTCGGGCTCTGGGCCACGAAGGCGGCCATGTTGAGGGGCGGCGTACGGGGCACGCCGGCGAAGGAGTCGCGGTGGCCGCCCGCCAGGACGAGCGGGTAGTCGTCGACGGGCGTCAGACCCTCGAGGGCCGGGTCGACGCGACGGAGCAGGGAGCGGAGGTTGTAGTACTGCCGGAAGAAGGCGTGGAAGCCGCGGCTCATGGTGACCGGCGCACCGTCGGCGGTCGCGTGGTCGACGGGCCAGGAGCGGACCCGGCCGCCCAGCTGCTCCTCACGCTCGACGAGCGTGACCTTGACGCCACGCTCGGCGAGGCCGACGGCGGCCGCGATGCCCGCGATGCCACCCCCGAGGACGAGGGCCGACGGCTGGGGCCGGTGAGAGGTCGGGTGGAGGGCGCCGGGGTGACCGGCATGACGGACGGCCTTCTTGTCTCGCCCCGGCAGCCAGGCCCGGCTCATCGCCCGCACCGGCTGCTCGGACGTCCGTACGTCGAGCCGGTCAGCACGACGAAGGGCGCGACGCGCAGGGTCGCAGGGCTCGACATCGGTCACCAGCTCCTTCTGCCGACGACTGCTTCGAGCGGCTGCCCGACCCTACCCAGCGGCCCCGCACCGACCTCGGTGAATCGTGCTGCGAGCGGGCGGAGGGCTCGGTCCGGGTCAGCCCTTGACCGCGCCCACCGTCTGGCCCCGCATCAGGAACCGCTGCGCGCCGAGGAAGACGATCAGCAGCGGCAGCATGCTGATGAACGTCGCGAGGGCGAGCTGGGGCATGTAGAGCTTCACGTTCAGCCCGGCGGCGACGGTCGGGTTGAACAGCGGGCTCGCGCCGATCAGCTGCTGCAGGCCGATGGAGACCGTGTTGTTGTTCTGGTTCGAGCTGAGCAGGGCGAGCGGGAGGAAGAAGTTCGTCCAGTTCGCCACGAAGGAGAAGAACGCCACCAGGGCGACGGCCTGCTTCGAGATCGGGATCGCGACCTTGGTGAAGATCGAGATCTCGTTGAGCCCGTCGATCCGGGCCGCCTCGACGAGCTCGGGCGGCATGGTCGTCATGAAGTGGATGTAGGCGAGGTAGGCGCCGAAGGGGAAGAAGCCCATGATCACGACGACCGGCCAGAGCTCCCCGACCGCGCCGACCGCGGCGACCTCGAGGAAGAGCGGGATGACCAGGACCGTGTTCGGCATGACCATCGCCAGCAGCGTGACGAAGAGCAGGATGCGGCGTCCGCGGAACCGCAGCCGCGCCATCGCGTAGCCGGCCGGGATGGCCGCGACGACGGCGATCAGCGCACCGCCGACGGAGACGATGAGCGAGTTGATCATCCACCGGACGAAGAGTCCGCCGGTGCCCGGCCCGAAGCCGTTGACCTGCGACCAGGAGAAGCGCGCGTTGTCCCACGACACCCCCCCGAGCCCCAGGAACCCGCCCGTCCCCGCCGCGACCTCGTCGGCGTTGCGGAAGGCCATGGCGACGAAGCCGATGATCGGGAAGACAAAGGCGGCGGCGACGAGGAGCATCGTGACGATGCGGGCGAGCCGGTTGAGCGAGATCGGACGACGGCCGGCCGGGACGTGGACGGTCGCCTCGGGCGTGGCGGTGGCGACGGCCATCAGTTGGTCTCCTCGCTGAACAGCCCGCTCTTGAACACGATGAGCAGCCCGATCGCCAGGGTGATGACGAGCAGGATCAGCGACATCGCGGCGGCGGCCGGGAAGTTGTAGTTGGAGAACGCGAAGGCGTAGCCCAGCTGGCTCGGCGAGTACTGGTCGGGCAGCGCGTTGGAGGCCACCTGGTCCAGCAGCTGCGGCTCGAGGAAGAGCTGGAAGCCGTACGCGAGGTTCATCAGCGCGGCGTAGCCGATCCACGGCCGGATGATCGGCAGCTTGACGTTCCAGGCGACCCGCCACGGGCCGGCGCCGTCGATCTCGGCCGCCTCGAGGACGGCGTCGTCGATGCCGTTGAGCCCGCCGTTGACGATCACGATCCACGTGCCGACGCCCTGGAAGAACAGCATCGCCGCGAGGATGAAGGAGAGGTTGTCGCCGGAGACGACGACCGACTTGATGTCGGTCAGGCCCAGCGCGCTCCAGAACGCCTGGATCGGCGACGAGCTCGGGTTGAGCAGGTAGACCCAGAGGACGAAGTTCGCGACGCCCGCGAGCGCACCGGGGACGTAGTAGATGAAGCGCATCGCGTTGCCGAAGCGCCCGGGGCTCGCGTGCACGAGCAGCGCCAGGCCGACGACGCCGATCATCATGATCGGCAGCCAGATCACCAGGACGCTGGCGATGTTGCCGAACGTCCGCAGGAACCGGAAGTCGGTGACGACGGTCTCGAAGCTCTTCAGCCCGCCGAAGCCGACCGCCGGGTTGAGCGGGGTCGGCGGCGTCTGCAGCGCGGTGACGAAGGCGTACCCGATCGGGATGACGCCCGCGATCAGGAGCAGGACGACGTACGGCGCGCAGAGGGTCCACGCGCCGACCGCCTCGACGCGCCGGGAGGTGCGTCGAGACGGTCGCCGTGCCGGGGCTGCGACGGCGGCGTCGGCCGCCGTCGCAGACCCGGTTCGTGCGGAGGAGGCCACACTCATGGGGTGGTCTTCACCTCGTAGCCCTGGGACTTGGCCTGGTTGTTCAGCTCGCTGCCGAAGGTCGTCCACGCGTCGTCGAAGCTCTTGCCGGCGACGAGGTCCTTCGTGACGGTCTCGGTCCAGATGCCGCCGGTGTTGTAGAGCGTGTAGGCGTGGTCACCGGGGACGTACGTCGCCGCCTCCTTGAACGCCGCGAACGTGGCGTCGTTGTCGGCGAAGTACTTCGAGGCCTTCTGCTTCTCGATCCAGGCGTCCTGCACGGGTCCGTACGCCGGCAGACCGGTGCTCAGCTCGACCTGCCACTGCGGGTCGCTCGCCACGAAGGTGGCGAACTTGAGCGTGTTCTCGAGCTGCTTGCCGGTGATGTGGCTGGAGACGCCCCACAGGCCGCCGCCCTCGTTGCCCGTGGAGGGCTTCGACTCGCCCTGCCAGGTCAGCGGGGCCGTCGCCGTCATGGTGCCCGGGTCGATCTTCCAGGTCTGACGGAACAGGTAGTCGCCCCACCACAGCGCGCCCGGGCTCATCACGAGGTCCTTGCCCGTCTTGGCGGCGTCGGCGTCGAAGATGCCGAGGTTGGAGGCGGCCTTGCCGTCGACCATCTCGCCGACGAGCTTCTTGGCCCGCTGGCACTTCGCGTCGTCCAGGTTGATCAGGACGGACGTCTCGTTGAGGCGCTGGTTCGTCGGGCAGCCGCTGGCCCACAGGTAGCGGTCCGGGGCGTACGCGTCGCCGAGGAAGGCGCTGACCTTGCCGGGGTGCTCGGAGGCGATCTTGACGGCGAGGGTGCCGTACTCCTCCCACGTCTTCGGCGGGGTGTAGCCGTTGGCCTCGAAGAACTTCTGGTTGTACCAGAACACGTCCGGGGCGGCGTCGTTGCGCAGGCAGCGGATCTTGCCGTCGATGTTGCAGGGCGCGAGGACCGCGGGGTCGTAGCCCTTGATCAGGTCGGGCAGCTGCGTGGTCAGGTCGGCCGCGTAGTTGATCTGCGCGCCGGCGGCCCAGGCGATGTCGTCGTTGGACGGGAAGAAGATCGCGTCCGGCCAGCCCTGCTTGGCCTGGTTGAACTGCGCGAACTGCTGCGACAGCGCCTTGCTGCCGACCGTGCCGTCGATCTGGTTGATCGTGGTCTGGATCTCGGGGTTGGCCTTCTTCCAGGCCTCCGCCGCGGGCACCCGGGGCGGGTCGACCCACACCGTGATGGCGCCGCCCGAGTCGGTCTGGGCCGGTGCCGAGGCTCCGGCCTGGCCGGGCAGCCCGCCGCCGCCCCCGCCGCCGCACGCCGAGGCGATCAGCACGGCGAGCGAGGCGCCGACCAGACCCAGCGTCGTCCGCGTACGACGGTTGATGTCCTTGGTCTTCATTGACACTCCTGTCACGCGCCGGGTCGGCTCACCGCCAGGCGAAACGTTTTGCATTCGGGACGAGAGGGAACCTACTCATCGATCTTCGGCACTGTCAATGGATCTGGTGCAACGTTTGACCAACGACGCAGATCGTTGACATCGCGGAGCAGCCGCTCGTAAGGTCCACACGAATCGTTTCGTCTTCGGAGGGCAGCCCCTCCACCCGAAGGAGTCCTCGTGAGCTCGAGCCCCGATGTCACCGCCGACGTCGTCGACCCTGCGTCGGTCCCCTTCCGTGTCCTGACCGGCGGGGCCCGCATGCCGGCCGTCGGGATGGGCACCTTCGGCTCCGACCGCTACAGCACCGCGCAGGTCGCCGAGGCCGTGCGCGGCGCCCTCGAGGTCGGCTACCGGCTGATCGACTGCGCGGCGGTCTACGGCAACGAGCCCGAGATCGGGCGGGTCTTCGCCGACGCCTTCGCCGACCGGGTCGTCGAGCGCGACGACCTGTTCGTCATGTCCAAGCTCTGGAACGACAGCCACGGCGCCGAGGGCGTCGCGACGTCGGTCCGCCGCACGCTGACCGACCTCGGGCTCGAGCACCTCGACGGCTACTTCGTGCACTGGCCCTTCCCCAACCACCACCCGCCGGCCGCCGACCCCGACGCCCGCGACCCGCACGCCCGGCCCTACCTCCACGACGAGTTCATGGAGACCTGGCAGGCGATGGAGCGGCTCGTCGACGAGGGCCTCGTCCGCCACATCGGGACGTCCAACGTGACCGTGCCCAAGCTGCGCCTGATCCTGCGCGACGCGCGGATCCGGCCGTCGCTGAACGAGATGGAGCTGCACCCCTGCTTCCAGCAGCCCGAGCTCTTCGACCTCTGCGTCGCCGAGGGCGTCCAGCCGGTCGGGTACTCCCCGCTCGGCTCGCCCTCGCGCCCCGAGCGTGACCGGACGCCCGGCGACCACGTCGACACCGAGCACCCGGCCGTGGTCGCCGCGGCGCAGGCGCACGGCGTCCACCCCGCGCTCGTCTGCCTCAAGTGGGCCGTGCAGCGCGGGCAGGTCCCCATCCCCTTCGCCGTGAAGCGCCCCCAGTACGTGTCCAACCTGCAGACCGTGACCACGGACCCGCTGACCGACGCCGAGATGGCCGCGCTGCGCGAGGCCGACCAGGGCGACCGGCTGATCAAGGGCCAGGTCTTCCTGTGGCCGGGCTCGGAGTCGTGGGAGGACCTGTGGGACCTCGACGGCACGATCACGACCGGCGCGGCACGATGACCCCGTGAGCGCGGACCGGTGAGCGAGGACCAGGGGGGCGAGCCACGCGCCCGGGCCGGCCGGCCCGGGCGGTCCTCGGTGACCTACAAGGACCTCCAGGAGCACACGGGGCTGTCGCTGTCGACGATCTCGAAGTACTTCAACGGCCTGCCGCTGCGGGAGTCGAACCGCCTCGCCGTGGAGGCGGCGGCGACGGAGCTCGGCTACCGCGTGAACACGCTCGCCCGCAACCTGCGGACGCAGCGTTCACGCACGGTCGGGGTGCTGCTGCCCGTGCTCGACAACAACTTCCACCTCAGCATCATCGCCGGGATCGAGGCGTCGCTGAGCGGCAGCGGCGTCGGGGTCGTCGTCAGCGCCAGCCGCGACGGGAACGGCCGGCTCGGCGCCGCCGTGGACGCGCTCGCCGACCGCATGGTCGACGGCATCATCGCGGTCCCGGCCCACCAGGACGCCGAGGCGCTCACCCAGGTCTGGGGCCGCGGGCTCCCCGTCGTGCTCATCGACCGTCTGGTCGACGGGCTCGACTGCGACGCGGTCGTGCTCGACAACGGCGACGCAGCGCGCCAGGCCGTACGCCACCTGGTCGACCACGGGCACCGGCGCGTGGCCGCCGTCGCCGGGCCCCCCGACATCTGGAGCCTGCAGGGCCGCAACGAGGGCTTCTTCGACGCGCTCCGCCAGCACGGACTCGAGGCCGGGCCCGCCACCGTGCGGTCCGGGCCGCTCACGGTCGAGTCCGGGGTGGCGAGCATGCGCAGCCTGCTCGCCGAGCCCGAGCGCCCGACCGCCGTCGTCTGCATGAACTACGAGCTGACCATCGGCGCCCTGATCGCCGTCAACGAGTCGGGGCTCCGGATCCCGGAGGACATCTCGTTCGTCGGCTTCGACTCCCTCGAGCTGTCGCAGGTCATGAAACCCCGCCTGTCGATGGTCGTGCAGCCGACGCACGAGATCGCCGTACGGGCCGCCGACCTGATGCGGCAGCGTCTCGAGCCCCGGCCCGACGACGCCCCCGAGCCCGAGCCGTACCGTCGGGTCGTGCTGCCCGCCGAGCTCGTGCCCGGCGGTTCCGTGGCGCGTCCGCGTTCCTGACCCGCTCCCCCCCTCCCCCAGTCACTGCCCCAGCCATCACCGACCCGCGCTCGCGCAGGAGGAACCCCGTGCTCAACTACACGCTCACCCACCCCCCGCTGCTGCGGGCGTTGGCCGCCGCCGGCCACGGCTCGCAGGTGCTGCTGGCTGACGGCAACTACCCCGCCGCCACCGCGAAGCCGGCCGGCGCCGAGGTCATCCACCTCAACCTGCGTCCCGGCCTGCTGAGCGTCACCGAGGTGCTCGGCCCGCTCCTGGAGGCCGTGAACATCGAGGCGGCGCGCGTCATGGCGCTGCCCGACAACGGCGACGTGCCCGCCCACGCCGAGTACCAGCAGCTGCTCGGTGACGGGGTCGACTTCTCCGTGATGGAACGCTTCGCGTTCTACGAGGCGGCCCGCGGGCCCGACGTGGCCTTCGTCGTCGCCACCGGCGACCAGCGGATCTGCGCGAACCTGCTGCTGACCATCGGCGTCCGGACCTGACCCTGCCGAGGCAGGATCAGCACCGGGAACGACGGAGCACGACCAGGAGGAGGAGCAGATGCAGGTGCGCCGGCTGCGGACGGGGCTGCCGCTGACCGAGATCGGCTTCGGGGGCGCCCAGCTCGGCAACCTGCCGCAGGCGCTCGACGACGAGGTCGCCCTCGCCGCGCTCGAGGCCGCCTGGGACCACGGGATCCGCTACTTCGACACCGCCCCGCACTACGGGCTCGGGCTGTCGGAGCGCCGGATCGGGCAGGCGCTGGCCGGGCGGCCCCGGTCGGAGTTCGTGGTGTCGACGAAGGTCGGGCGCCGGCTGGTGCCCACGCCGGAGCGGGCGGGCGAGCGTGACCCGGAGTTCGACGTGCCCGCGTCGCACGAACGCGTCCGCGACTACAGCCGCGACGGCGTCCGGCGCAGCCTCGACGACAGCATGGCCCGCCTCGGGCTCGACCACGTCGACATCGTCTACGTGCACGACCCCGACGACGAGTACGCCGAGACCGCGTACACCCAGGCGATCCCCGCCCTGATCGAGCTCCGTGACCAGGGCGTCGTCGGAGCGGTGGGCGTCGGGATGAAGCACCCCGAGGGCCCGGCCGAGGCCATCCGGCGGACCGACCTCGACGTCGTCATGGTCGCGGGCCGCTACAGCGTGCTCGAGCAGCAGGCCCTCACCGAGCTGCTGCCGCTCGCTCTCGAACGCGGCGTCGGCTACGTCGCCGCGGGCGTCTTCCAGTCCGGCCTGCTCAGCCGGCCGCGACCGTCCGAGGGGCTCACGTACGACCACGGGCCCGTCCCGCCCGGGCTCCTCGCCCGCGTGAACGCCCTCGCCGACCTCGCCGAGCGGCACGGCGTGCAGCTGCCCGACATGGCCGTGCAGTTCCCGCTCCGCCACCCGGCCGTCGTCTCGGTCCCCCTCGGCGTCCGCACGGCCGACGAGGTCGCCGAGAACGACCGCCGCTGCGCCGTCCCCATCCCCGAGGAGCTGTGGGCGGAGCTGGACGAGCTGACGGGTTCGCGCCAGGGGTAGGTTCGCCGACCTCTTCGAGGCCCTTCGACAAGCTCAGGGGGCGTACCTGGCCGACGCTCCCTGAGCCTGTCGAAGGCGCGAACGCTCCCTGAGCCTGTCGAAGGGCCTCGAAGAGGTCAGCGTCCTCGCCCGAGGCCGACCTACCCCTCGAACCCGTGGTGCTGCATCACGTGCTTGACGCGCGTGTAGTCCTCGAGGCTGTACATCGACAGGTCCTTGCCGTAGCCCGAGTGCTTGAACCCGCCGTGCGGCATCTCGGCGACGAGCGGGATGTGGGTGTTCACCCAGACGCAGCCGAAGTCGAGGCGCGCCGGGACCCGGGCCGCGCGGCCGGCGTCGGTCGTCCAGACCGAGGAGGCGAGCCCGTACGCGGTGTCGTTGGCCAGGCGGACGGCCTCGTCCTCGTCGCTGAACCGTTGCACGGTGATCACCGGGCCGAAGATCTCGGTGACGACGGCCTCGTCGCCCTGCCGGACGTCGGCGATGACGGTGGGCGCGTAGAAGTAGCCGCGGTCCCCCACCGCCCGGCCGCCGGTGACGACCTGGGCGTGCTCGGCGACCCGGTCGACCAGGCCCGTGATCGTCTCGAGCTGGCGGGCGTTGTTGATCGCCCCGTAGAAGAGGTCCTCGTCGGCCGGGTCGAAGCCGGTGCGCGTCCCCTGCGCGGCCTCGGCGAGCGCGGCGACGAAGCGGTCGTAGATCCCGTCCTGGCAGATGACGCGCGTGGCGGCCGTGCAGTCCTGGCCGGCGTTGAAGAACCCGCCCGCCCGGATGCCCTCGACCGCGGACTCGAGGTCGGCGTCGTCGAAGACGATCACCGGCGCCTTGCCGCCGAGCTCGAGGTGGGCGACCTTGAGGTCGGGGGCGGCCGCCGTGGCCACCGCGATGCCCGCCCGGGTCGAGCCGGTGATCGAGATCATCCGCGGCACCGGGTGCGCGGCCAGGCGGGCGCCGGTGTCGCGGTCGCCGCAGACGAGGTTGACCACGCCGGGCGGGAAGACCTCCTGCGCCTTGCGGACCAGCCACGTCGACGAGGCCGGGGTCGTGTCCGATGGCTTGAGCACCGCGGTGTTGCCGGCGGCGAGCGCGGGCGCGAGCTTCCAGATCGCCATCATCGCGGGGTAGTTCCACGGCGTGACCTGGGCGACGGGCCCGCGGGGCTCGCGGCGTACGGAGGAGGTGTAGCCGCGCAGGTACTCCCCCGACGCCCGCCCCTCGAGGACGCGGGCCGCGCCGGCGAAGAAGCGGATCTGGTCGACGAGGACCAGCACCTCCTCCGACAGCGTGAGCCCGAGCGGCTTGCCCGTGTTCTCGGACTCGATCCGGGCCAGCTCGTCGGCGGAACCCTCGACGACGTCGGCGAACTTGAGCAGCATCCGCTGGCGCTCCGACGGGGTCGTCCAGCGCTGGGACTCGAACGCCTTCGCGGCCGCCGTGAAGGCGGCGTCGACGTCCTCGTCGCCCGAGTTCGGCGAGGTCGCGTAGACCTCGCCCGTCGCCGGGTTGACGATGTCGAGCACGTCGCCCGACGCGCTGGGCCGCTCCTCGCCGTCGATGACGTTGACGAACGTCTGCTTCTCCGCGACCTGCTCGACCATGACCAGCCCCTGTCCTCACGACGGTGCGCGGGCAGCCCCGTGCCCGCCAACCGTGCCACGCCCGGCCGACGTCCGAGCACCGAGGTCGAGCCCGATGGTCCGGCTATGCATGAGCCGGCCGGGCGGGGTTAAGTTCCTCTCGGTTCATCACCGTCGGAAAACGATTCAGGAGTGGCAATGACGCCCACCGCACCGCGGACCACGCGCAGACCAGCGCCCCGCACCCCCTTCCGCCGTCGAGCCGTGGCGCTGCTCGGCGCGCTCACGCTGGCCGGCCTCACCACCGGGGCCCTCGTCGCCCCCGCGGACGCCACGCCGACCCGGCCCAGCGCCCCGGTCGCACCCGCCGCACCGGTCGGACCTGCGGTGGCACCGCAGGCGCTCGACCTCGGCCCCAACGTCACGCTGTTCACCCCGGCCACGCCGCAGGCGGAGATCCAGTCCCGCCTCGACGCCATCGCGGCCCGCCAGGTGCCCAACCAGTTCGGCGAGGAGCGCGACGCCGTCCTCTTCGCGCCCGGCACGTACGGCTCCACGGAGAAGCCGCTGATCTTCCAGGTCGGCTACTACACCGAGGTCGCCGGACTGGGCCGCAACCCCGGCGACGTGGTGATCAACGGTTCCGTGAACGTGTTCAACCAGTGCACCAAGGACGACACCGGCGCCGAGAGCTGCATCGCGCTGAACAACTTCTGGCGCTCGCTGTCCAACCTCACGATCAACCCGACCGGCGGCGAGGGCTGCCGCGCGAACACCGAGTTCTGGGCGGTCTCGCAGGCGGCGCCGCTGCGCCGGGTCGACATCACCGGCAAGACGACGTTCATGGACTACTGCACCGCCGGCCCGCAGTACGCCAGCGGCGGCTACCTCGCGGACGCCCGCGTGGCCGGGGAGGTGACCAACGGCTCGCAGCAGCAGTGGTTCACCCGGAACTCCCAGATCGGCAGCTGGTCGAACGGCGTGTGGAACCAGACCTTCGCCGGCGTCCAGGGCGCGCCGCCGCAGTCGTTCTCGAACCTGCCGACCACGAACCCGCCGTACACGACGCTCGCCACCACCCCGGCGAGCAAGGAGAAGCCCTATCTCTTCGTGACCGACCGCGGCCGCTGGAAGGTCTTCGTGCCGCGGGCGCAGAAGAACAGCTCGGGCGCGTCGTGGGCCGACGGCCGTACGCCGGGCCGTGGGCTGAAGCTCTCCACCTTCTTCGTCGCGAAGCCCTCGGACTCCGCCAGGACGATCGACAAGCAGCTCGCCAAGGGCAAGAACCTGCTGTTCACGCCGGGCGTCTACACGATCGACCGCACCCTGCACGTCCGCAAGGCCGGCACCGTCGTCCTCGGTCTGGGCCTCGCGACCCTGACCGCGACCAAGGGCGCCGTGCCGATCGAGGTCGCCGACGTCCCCGACGTCGACATCGCGGGCCTGACGATCGACGCCGGCTCCAAGACGTCGAAGGCGCTGCTCGTCATCGGCTCCGGCAAGAAGAACGCGCACGGGCCCACGGCCAAGCGGCCGACCGCCGTCCAGGACGTCTTCTTCCGGATCGGCGGCCCGCACGTCGGCAAGGCGAAGGTGAGCCTGCTCGTCAACAGCGACCACGTCATCCTCGACGACATCTGGGCCTGGCGCGCCGACCACGGCGAGGGCGTCGGCTGGAAGGTCAACACCGCCGCCAACGGCGTGATCGTCAACGGCGACCACGTCACCGCGACGGGGCTCTTCGTCGAGCACTACCAGCGCTACAACGTCATCTGGAACGGCGAGCACGGCCGCACGGTCTTCTTCCAGAACGAGCTGCCGTACGACGCCCCCGACCAGAAGGCGTGGCGCCACGGCGACACGCTCGGGTGGGCGGCGTACAAGGTGAATGACAAGGTCAAGCACCACGAGCTGTGGGCCGGCGGGTCGTACATCTACACCAACGTCAACCCGTCGCTGCACCTCTCGCACTCCTTCGAGGTGCCCGACCGGGCCGGCGTCCGGCTCCACGACCTGGTGACCGTCAGCCTGAACAACGCGGGCACGATCGACCACGTGGTCAACGACGTGGGCGCCGCCGCCACGCCCAAGTCCGACGGCAGCAACATCGTGAACCTGGTGGACTACCCCGTCCGCTGACATCACGACCGGGCCGGTGAGCGGCCCGGGACGCACGTCGTACGGCGTCCGTCGTGGGACACCCTCGTGGTGACCTGCGGCGGGCGCCGTTCCCGTTTCCGAGGTCCGCTGGCGCCGGGGTCAGGGGCGCGGGGTCAGCGGTCGCGCGGCGGGCGCATCGGCCGCGGTGCGCTGCCCGCCACGACGACCTGCTGCGCGACGCCACCGAACTGGACCTCCGCGCACTCGGGCCCGTCCCCGACGAACGGCACCTGGTACGTCCCCGCGGCCTTGTAGCTGATCGCGGCACCGGTCGTCGTCCAGGCGGACGACCGGCCCAGCTGCACCGTCTGGCCCGCGACCGTCTCCAGCGGCAGCCGGAAGGGCTGCCCGACCCGCGCCGCCGGCTTGACCTGCACGGTCTGGCCGAGGGCGTTCACCAGCACCCCGCAGCGGAGCGGGCTGAGGTCGGCCAGGTGGTTGCCGGACACGTCCAGGGACGAGACGTTGGCCGGCAGACGGAACCCGTCCAGGTTGTCGAGCTGGTCGTCGTTCAGCGCGAGGGAGGACAGCGCCGCGAACCCGGCGAGCTGGTTCAGCGGACCGAGCCGGCTCTCCGACACGGAGAGGTAGCCGAGCTGCGGCAGCTGGCTCAGCGGGCTGAGGTCGGCGCGGTCCACGCCGCTGACCACGAGCTCCTGCAGGTCGGTCATGTTCCGCAGCGTCGAGACGTCCCTGATCCCGGACGAGGCGACGACCAGCCAGGTCAGGCGGGTGGACGCGGCCAGGACGTCCAAGCTGGGCAGCCGGACGCCGTAGACGGAGAGCTCGGTGAGGTCGGGCTTGCCCGCGAGGCCCGTCCCGCTCGTCGCCGGCGACGTGAGCGACAGGGTCCGCAGGCGGTTCAGCGGGCCCAGCGCAGACACGTCGGTCGCGGCCGCCTGCACCCGCAGCTGGGTCAGCGCGGTGAGGTTCCGCAGGGGCGAGAGGTCCTTCACCTCGGGCACCGCCAGGTCGAGGCGCTGCAGCGCGGTCAGCGCGCCGACCGCGGCCACGTCGACCGGGCCCTCCTGGTCGGCCGACAGCCGACGCAGCGCGGTCATCGAGCGGAGCGGCTCGAGGGTCGTCCAGGTCGCGCCCGTGACGTCGAGGTAGGTGAGCTTCGTGAGCTGCGCGAGCGGCTGCAGCCCCTGCACCGGGTTGCCGTAGACGTCCAGCCTGGTGAGACCGGTCAGCGCCCGCAGCGGCGAGAGGTCGGAGACCTTGCTCATCGGCAGGTCCAGCTCGCGGAGGTTTACGAGACCGGCCAGCGGGGCGAGGTCGGAGACCGTGCTGCCGTACGAGAAGGAGAGCGACGCGAGGTTCGTCAGCGCCTGCGCGCCGTCGAGCGAGGCCGGCGACAGCTCGCCGCAGTCGAGCGCCGTCAGCGTCGCGGCCTTGGCCCGGGTGATCGCCGAGGTCGGCGGCATCCCCAGGTTCGCGGCCACGCAGGTGCGGAAGACGGGGTCCGCGAACGTGAGGTCGTCGGCCAGCGGTGCGGCGACGGCCATCCCCGGGGCGAGCGTCACGGCCGCGCCGGCCAGGAGCAGGGCCGCCGTGGTGCGGCGGAGGCGGCGCCCGGCGGCCCACGGAAGGCGGCGCGAGGTGCGCATTTGTTCTGACACGGGAGAATCTTAAGGTTTCATGAGCGTTCGTGTCAGGACCGTGGGAACGGTCTTTCTGGGGAACGACGCCGGACGCACGAACGGCCCGCTCGTGACGAGTCCCGTGATCTAGGCGATCGGCCCTGACACCCGAGAGCAGACCATGATCGCGGATATGGTGCGACGACCCAGGGCCTGCTGGAGATCAACTTCAGGGGTCTGCGACAGCCCTGCCGGTCTCCAACGACCCCTCCTGCGCCCCTTGTCGATCCGGCGGTGCAACCGAAGAAGGAGCAAGCGATGACTCAGGGCGACCCGGAAACGGTGCAGACGGTCACGGTGGAGGCGGCCACTGTGGAGGCGGCCACTGTGGAGGCGGCCACGGTGGAGGCAGTCACGGTGGAGGCGGTCACGGTGGAGGCGGTCACGGTGGAGGCGGTCACGGTGGAGGCGGTCACGGTGGAGGCGGAGCTCGCCACAGATGAGGCGACGCGCGACATCGCACAAGCAGTCAGCGCTCGCCACTCGATCGCTCGCAAGTACGTCATGCGGATCCGGCGTCGGCATCCCGCTGCGACACCTGCCGAGGTGATCCAGATGCTCGAGCGTCACTACGCCACCTCGATCACGACTGCTGGTGCGCTCGTCACAGCTGGCGTGATCGCCGCTGACATCGGCATCGCCATGATTCCTGGGGTCGGGGCTGCAGCGGCCGGGGTCAAGAGTGCGGGCGCGCAGGCCGCCAAGAAGACCGGCAAGGAAGCCGCGAAGGTCGCTGCCAAGAAGGCGGCGAAGCACGCCGCGAAGAACATGGCGCTGGGAACTGCCAAGAACGGCGCGCAGCGAGCGGCAGCACTGCTACCCGCAGGCGACGAGCAGCTGCAGTTCGAGATCACGGCGATCTTCGCTCTTGCGATCGCCGACATCCACGGGATGGATCTCGACAAGGATCAAGCACTCGCTCTGGTGTACGGACTCTCCAACGAGCGCGTGAGTCAGAAGCAGATCGCGACGATGGCGACCGACTTGTCGGGTTCGTCGACCGAGAACTCCGTCGGTGTCGGCAGCAAGATCGCTGCTGGTCGCACGGACTGGTCGCACTGGGCCAACACTCTCGCGGACACCCTTCCTGGTGGCGCCGCACAGAGCTTGGTGAGGACCATGCAGACAGGTCAGCTCGACGTCGTGCGCGAGAGCTTGACCGGAAAGCAGCAGGCCACCATCGAATACGGTGTCGGAGCTCTGGCCGGAGGGGTCACGCGCTTCGTCTTCGGTCGCGACGTCGTGGTCGCAGCCCGTGCGGCATTTGCAGACGCCCCGGACGAGTTTCCCGAGCACCTCGCGGTGAAGGTGGCGGAACATCCTGAAGGCGAAGATGACGAGCTCGGGCAGAATCGAGCATTGGCGGCCATGGAGGACGCCGCGAAGATGACGGGGACCTGGCTCGCGGACACCGCCAGCACGGTCGGTGGCGGCGTCACAACGAGCGCTGTCGCCGTCGGCACAGGAGTGGCGAGCGCAGCGGACACAGCAACACGCGTGTTTCGAAGCGTGGACATCGACGGGGACGGCATCCCGGACGAGCCCCAGGCTCTTACTGCGGTCAAGGGCGTAGGCGGCGCGATCGCCGGCACAGCGGGATCGGTCGGCGGCAGCGTCGCTGGTCTGTTCCGAAAGAAGCGCGACAAGCGAACCACTGACAGCTCGGACGCGACCGACGAAAAGCTAGCCGAGAACTGAGGCAGGTTGTCTAGGTCGATCCGTTCTGGGCTGCGGTCTCATCCCCTCGCTCAGCTCCTCGTTCGCTCGAGCGACTGACACCGTCGGACCCGTCGGACCCGAACTCAGTTCACCTGGCGGCAGCGGGTCGTGTGCCCACTTCCTACTTCGCGCGCTACCGAACTCTCGGTCGATGGCCGTGGGAGCAGGCGGCTCGGACGACCCTGCGGGCACCGCGCGACCCCTGACGAGGTGCACAACCACGAACGGCCCGCTCGTGACGAG